>CAVVXZ010000004.1:0-300665 GCA_963752175.1 uncultured Acidobacteriaceae bacterium | reverse complement strand
GGCCTGGATGTCCGCAGAAATAGTCATCCGTCGCGTGCGGCCAGATGAGCACAGTTCGGTGCACCAGTTAGTACAGGCCATTGCGGATGAGACCTTTGCGTATTTGTTTGCGACATTGCCAGTACCAATCGGTGAAGCGGATTGGGTTTCGGCTTGGCTGGCGATCTTAGGCGAAGAAATTGTGGGCGTAACCATGACGCGGGATGAATGGGTTAGTGACTTGTGGGTTCGAGGTGACAACCGAAGGACCGGAATCGGCGCAAAGCTACTGGCCCACGCGGAACGTGAAATACGCAGCCGTGGCCATGACGTTATCCACCTTCGGGTGGTCAAGTCCAACACTCGGGCTGTCCACTTTTACCAAAGCCGGGGATGGAGAATTAACCGCGAATTTCCGCATGAGAAATTCGGCCACGTGATGTTGGAGATGATCAAAAATTGAACGAGACCGGCCCGTTATAGTAGCCCGATGATCGCTAACAACGGGCGATTACAGGTTTTTGTTCGGTGAGTGTCAAGGCGATTTCGAAGAAGTGACCGGTCCGAGGAACGACGGCGATTGATTTCTCGTGGCGCGGTCTTCGTCTCCCCTCTAGCTAGCCTCCTGTGCGGATGTACCGATTTCTCGCCAACCCTCGCCAAAGATAGAAAGACGGCGATGAAGGGATTACACTTGTCAGTAGTGAGTCAGCGCTACCCGCGCAGACTGTTGGGAGGGTGAGAATATGTCGCCCCTGGTTCGCCGTCCGATCCTCAAGGAATTCCTCATCGTAGTTTGCTTCGCGCTCCTCGTTTTCGTGCTCACCACGGTGGCTTCGGCACAGCATCCAGCTGTCCGCACGGGTGGGGGAGAAACTCATGTATCGGCTCCTCCGATTTCTCGCGTTCCGATTTCTTCAGAGCCGATGATGCATCCCCCGATTATGCACGCACCGATTTCCGCTCCTCGAATTTCGGTAGCTCCTGTTGGGGGCGCACTCGGGACGGCTGCTCTGCGCCGTCCCTGGCGCCCGGTTCGGCCATTTCCGCCGGTGTTCGTGGTTTACGGATTTCCGTTTATGGGTGGACCATTCTGGGGATGGAACTCCTGTTGGTGGGCGAACTGTGACCTGTTCTGGCCCGGGATACTCGGTACCACGACTGTCTACTCATCTGGTCCAACAAACTATATTTCGCAGGTGTACGAGACTCCGGTGTATGTCTACGGGGAGGAGGGACCGGAGCTGCCGCAGCTCTTCTTGAAAGATGGCACGGTTCTCAACGTGAGCGATTACTGGCTCGTCGACGACCAGCTTCATTTCACGATGACGGAGGAGAATCAGACGAAGCCAGCGGAACACGTGATCCCTTTTGATGCACTGGATTTGCAAACGACCGTGGATGTAAACACGCGGAGAGGCTTCCGCGTTATGTTGCGCAACGAACCGTTCGAGCAGTATTTGCGGGACCACCCTGAGGGCCCGCCTCCCGCCGTAGCGCCTCCGCGTGAGTAGAGTGGCGGTCTACACAAATCGATGAGTCTGCCTAGTTCGGCGACCTGCTGAGCAAATACGCCACCAGAGGGAAGCGTGGGGTATAATCCCTGCCGTTCCTGGCTAGACAGCCGGGCAGAACCTCGATTGGAGGGCGATCAGCAATGAGAACCCATTGGAGTCCGAAGGCCGATCTGTTCGCGATTGTTTTTGTGTTCGTTGCAGTGTGCGCTGCGGGCGGCCAGGATGGCGCGACATTGCGCAAGCGGTTCAGCAACCAGGATGTCATCGAGATGGCTAAAGTGGGACTATCCGACGATGTGATCATCACAAAGATTCGTCAGGCTTACGAGGCTGGGACCGATACGGTCAGCTTCGATACCAGCATCGATGGATTGAAGGCACTCAAAGCCGCAAACGTTCCCGACCCGGTCATTAAAGTCATGATCAACCCCGCTCCTCCGCCAGCAACCGTAGTAGCGGGTACGAGTCCGATCACGGTTGATCCGAATCTGCCTCCGCCGGAGGTGGGCGTTTACTGGCGGGACCAAGGCAAATTTGTGCTGGTGATGGGCCAGGCGGTGACAAACACAAAGACGGGCGGCAAGGCTGGCAGTTTTTTTACCAACGGGCTGAGGAATCAGCACTGGGATGCGACCATCGAAGGGAACACGTCGAAGAATGTGGTGCGGGACCGCCAGCCGATTTTCTATCTGTATGTTCCCGATGGAGACGACTCGTCCGACTACCTGTTGATCAAGCTAAACAAGAAGAGCGATCACAGGGAATTCCAGATCGGGTCCTTCGGAGGCATTACGGGCGGCAAGTCGGGCGTGCAGAAGGACAAAGAAGTCCAATTCCATGCCGAACACCTCGGGATCAGGGTCTACAAAATCACGTTGAGCGAAGCCTTGAAGCCAGGGGAATACGCGTTCTTCATGGGCACGGGTCAGAGCAATACAATGGCCGGAGCACACGGAGGGAACAGGTCGGGAGGATCGGCCTCCGGGAGGGTTTGGGATTTCGCGATTCCAGAGTGAAGTTAGAAAATGTCAATGCCCTTACAAGATAGAAGTATCTTCGCCGTCGCAGGCATTATCCCTCGATGGCGGCCCTTTGAAGTTGGCCTAAACTCTATGCCTTGGTAGCGAGGTATTGGCAGACGCGCTGGATGGTGTCGCGCTGGCCGTCATTGAGGGTGAGGAATTCGAATCCGTAGCGCAGGCCCTGGCGGTAGCGGACGATGGCGCGGACCTTGATGGGATAGGGCGTGAGGGGCAGGGGAATTTCCAGAGTGACGATCTCGCCGGTTTCGAGGCTGCCGGTGAGGGTGGCGCCGATGCCGTCCTGGCCCATTTCAGTGGAGCGTCCCCAGCACGTGCGGAATTCTCCGGCTTGAAACATTTTGACCTGCAGGCGTACGTCGATGACGAAGCGGGGGAAGCGGCGAGTGAAGGCGACCTTGCCAGCAGGCGCGTTGGCGGGAATACGCGTGCCGCTTCCGGTGTCGGCGGCAGCAGCGGCGGCTTTGGCTTTTTCTTCTTTACTCATACACCGTCTTTACCCGTCCAACTCTACCCGTCCAACTCTTCATTCGTGCAAATCAGTGCGGCGATCGTCAGCCGCGGTGAGGTGCTCTAGTTGCCGTGGAGCAGATAGCCGGGTTCGAGCGGCAGTTTTCCGGCGACCTTGACGACCGCGACGCTGCTGTTAATGGCGTATACGTCCACGACGCCAACGGCACCGGGGATGGATGCGACCTTGTTGACCAGATCTTCATCGGAATCGACGACCATGACTGCGGGATGACCCATGCGTCCGTGATTGGCGGTGGCAATGAGTTCCTTCACTTGCGATTCCGGGAGTTCATAAATTTTTTCCAGAAAGAACTTCATCTCTGGTACCGAAGGGCTCCGCATGATGAACGTGACCGATTTACCATCGGGCCAGCGATTGGTCTGGCCTTTGCAGACTTTCACAAGGTCCGGCAGTGTGATGACGGAGAGGGAGTTGGCTTTATTGGAGACCAGCGCGAGATCGCGCGCGGCTGCCAGCGAGACGCTGGCGGCGAGAAATAATACGACGCTTAGAGTTTTTCGGTGGAACACGCGCTTTCTCCCGCAAGGCGGAATCGGCCTTGCTGTGATTTTCACGCAAAGAGGTCACTGGCTCAACGTAACTAAGGTCATGTGCCTCTAGAGGGTAGGGGATGGGGTGGAGGAGGCTTTTGAGGAAACTGCGAGCAGTGGTTTTGCGTTCCTGAGAGTCGAGTTCAGGGGAGGGTGTATGTCTGCAACCGGTGCGGAACAGACTGGCAGTTTGGGTTTGTGTGCCCGAAGTGCGGGCGCCAAATTGGAGACCCAGTCGGCGGGGTGGCACACTCGCGGCTGGAGCGGCATTTGCGCACACTGGCAACCTTGTGGATGGCGATCGGGGGGCTGTTTTTGATCTCAGCGGTGGGGCTGATGACGTTCGGCCAAAGCTTGCATTTCATGATGCATGAGCAGGAGCCGTGGCCGGGATTGTGGCAGGTTCTGCTTATTACGGCCAGCGGTACGTTGTTGATACTGGCTGCGGGGGGAGTGTGCGTGGGATTGGGACTGATGCAGCGGGCTCCCTGGGAGCGAACGGCGGCGATCGTATTGGGAGTGTTGGCGTTGTTTCATCCGTCCTTTGGGACAGCGTTGGGGGTGTATTCGTTGTGGGTGCTGCTGGGGGATGAGGGTGCGGATGAGTACCGGTGCCTAGCAGGGGCGGAGTAGGGAGTGGGCCGGGGTGGACGGTTTCGGTGGGCGGGTGTGGTTGAGTCCGAGATCCTTCGCTTCGCCTGAACAATGGCGCCGCTCAGGATGAAGGTACTTGTAGGGGCTTGTAGGGGCCGTGTCAAGCCATTTAAAGATGTAACCCTGGGGTCGATCGTCGAGACATTGGAAATGTAACCGAAGACCCGCCGTCGCCGCGGCTGTGGGAAAGTGGGAATCGCGCGTTCTTTGCGCGATTTCCAAGCTCGGTGGAAAAGTCTGGTTTTGGACTTTTCCACGGAGCGGCTTTTCCACAGCCGTTTCGCCGGCCGCGTTGTGTTTCTTGCCCAGCATGGTTCTCCGCGGTCATTTTTCGGACTGAGCCGCCGATTCGCCATGTCGTAGATGCGTTGCAGTTTCTGATCGATCAACTTCCCCAGTTGAAACGGGTCCAAACTCTGACGCAGTTTTTTGAGTTCCGCCACCCGCTCCGGTTTGGCTTGTGCCCCAGCCAGCACCCGCTGCAAGGGCGTTTGTGCGGCATCATAGACGCGCCGAACTTTCGATCCCACTCGAACTTTTTTCACCAGCTTCACCGAGGGCAGATACAGGTTCATCCACAAACGCAGCTCGTGACGATAGAGATCGTTGATCGCCTCCACCACCGCCGCCGAGTCGTAGCGTTCCCACCCCAGCAGCTTGCGCACGTGCGTCCAGTTCTTCTGCTCTACGTGTGCATTGTCATCCTTCTTGTAGGGCCGTCCGCGCGTGAGCTGGATCTGCTTCTGCTCACACCACCGCTTCAGATGCCAGTTGATAAACTCCGATCCGTTGTCCGAATCCACCCCCAGAAGACGGAAGGGCAACACCCCTTCGATCTCATCTAGCGCTTGCTGCACCGCCACTTGACTCTTCCCCAGCAGGGCGCGCGACTCCGTCCAGCCGCTATGGATGTCGGTCAGGTTCAGAGTATGGGCAAACTCTCCGTCTCCTGAGTTGCCACAATGCGCCACCAGGTCGATCTCGCTGAACCCGGGCGAAGTCACGTCCCAACTATCGGTCTTTACCGGAATGGGATGCTTCAACAGCGAACCCGGCTTGGTGCGTCCGTAGACACGCCGTTTCCGCTCACTCTTCCTCGCCCGCAAGCGCCGATCGATTTGCCGAGCACTGATGCCCAGGAGTTGTTTCTCCATCGCCGGGCTCATCCGGTAGCGCTTGCGAATCCATGGCATCCAACTCGGTAGCAAGGCCTTCAGCCGCACCGACCAGGGATATCCCGCAGCTTCCCAAATCGCCGCCAGCACCGAGAGCACCTGCGGTCCATAGCGCGGTCGGCGTTCCCCCCGCCGTCGCTCCGGTTGCTTTCCGGGAGGCGCTCCGTTCAGAAGACGAATCGCGTATTTCCGGTGGTAGCCGGTGTTCAGACAAAATTCGTTCAGCATCATGTGCTTCGCTTCCCGCCCCGCCTTGTGATAGCACTCATACACTGCCCGGAAATATTCCCACTTCGTTTTGTGTCCCAATCCCACCCCTCCTCAAATTCTCTTTTGAGTCGGGTTACATCCTACGTGTCTCGACGGCCTCCCCTCGGGTTACATTTAGCATGGCTCGATACGGGGGCTTGGCAAGTGTCGGGGGATAGGGTAGGCTATGCCTTCTCCTGGAACGAGGAACTCCCCCATGACCAATCGTGTGAGCTACGCCCCGCAAGATTTCCAGAAGATGTGCAAGCAGGCTGAGAGAGACCACGAGTCGAAAAAACTGGTGGTGCTGATGGAGCGCGTGAAGCGGCAGATCGCGGATCGCGAGAACCCCGGACGAGTCGGGGAACCGTCGAGCACTGATTCCAGTTTGTTGCGGCTGCCCAGCCGTTCCGCTCCGTTTGAAAGGTAACTGCCTGAACGTTTTTCTCCATGCAGATTTTGAATGTCCGCGGCGAGGAAAACTTTTCTCCTTCGACACGATGGTTTTGCGCTAGAATGAACAAGCTTTTCGGTTGACTTGGGTGCGGTCCCGTAGAGTCAGCCGCTTGCCTTCCCCCAGGAGGTAGTAGATGTGCCCGCAGTATCCGAGTCCCCTAGGGGTCTCTCGTCCCTTCCGTGATGTTGAGTCCCAGTTGCGCGATTTAACGCAAGACTTCGCGATGTCATTCAATACCGGAAACTATGATCAAGCCGCGGCGCTATTCGCAAGCGACGGCGAGTTCATCGCCCCATACCTTGAAGGAGGCTGCGGGCAAAAGGCCGTGGAGCGATTGCTGCGCCAGTTGGGCGAATTGGGGTACAGCGGTCTGCGGATGGAAACGGTGCGCGTGGAATATTCCGGCGATATAGCGATGGAGATTGGGCGCTTCTCGGTCGTGCTGCGCAAAGCAGACGGCACCATGGCGCCCGAGCGCGGGAAGTATGTGAAAGTGTGGCGCAGGTTGGGAGTGTGGCGACTGGCGGCTGATTGTTGGAGTCGCAGTCCGCTCGTAGCAAGTGAACGCGCGGCGTAGAGTTGGGGCGGGAGTTGGCGGGTTTTTGTCCGCCGCGGAATCGACATCCGCACTTGCGGGAGGCGGGAGCGCAGGATACGGTCGGTGGGTATGAGCCAGGAACAGACAGTGCCGACAGCACGTGAGAGCGAGCATGGGGCGGGAGCGAAGACGGCCGATCCAGGGCAGTATTGTCCGAACTGCTCGTCCAAGTTGCGAGAGAACCGGTGCAAGATGAAGTGTCCGCAGTGCGGGTTTTATTTGAGCTGCTCGGATTTTTATTGAAGAGACCTGTAAGGTGATCAATTCGCTGCGCTGGACGTCGCGCGAAGAGGCAAACCTCAGGGGCGCCCAAATTCTTCCTTCGACTTTGACGGCGCGGCTGAAGCCGTGCCCTTCCACGAACCACCTTTCCAAACCACTTCCTAACCCACCTTCCCAAATCACTTTTCCAAACGGCCTCCCCAAACTATCTCCAAGGAACAAATTCTCCGGGAGCGCTGACGCTAAGGCTTCAGGAAGCGTGCTTCCCAAAAAACCTTTCATGTCCTGACAGGGTTGCTGGGTTGCGTCTACAATTGGGGGCGAGTTTTAGACATCATAATCAGGAGACGATCATGCAACGGAAGGCTAGTGCGGTTTGGAAGGGTGGGTTGAAGGATGGGAAGGGCTCGATTTCGGCGCCGGGCGGGGTGCTGAACAGTACTCCGTATTCGTTTACGACACGGTTTGAGAATGCTCCGGGGACGAATCCCGAAGAACTGATTGCGGCGGCGCATGCGGGATGTTTTTCGATGGCGTTGTCGGCGCAGTTGGGTGGGGCGAATTTGACTCCGGAGAGCATTTCGACTTCGGTCACACTTTCGCTGGATAAGCTGGATTCTGGTTGGACGATTACGGCGAGCCACATTGATGTGGTGGGGAAAGTTCCAGGCGCGGACGCGGCCACGTTTCAGAAGTATGCGGAGGCGGCGGAGAAGGGATGTCCGGTGTCGAAGGTGCTGAATGCGAAGATTACGATGACGGCGAAGTTGGAGTAATCGGCTTCGGGCACCGGACTGCAAAAGCATCGCCTACTAAGGACACGAAGGATCACGAAGGAGACCTTGTCGGGTGGTTTGACACGCCGCTTAGTGTCTGTAGAATAGAGTTGTAGTTCTTCCTGACACGGCGACGATGAGGTCGCCGCTGCTGAGTAAGTTCATTTGCCATCGTGGCGGAATTGGCAGACGCGCATGGTTCAGGTCCATGTACTCGCAAGGGTGTGGGGGTTCGAGTCCCTTCGATGGCACCATTGATTTCTAATATCAATTAAGAGGCGCATATGCGCGCTCTGACGGTCTTGCTCCTGATCGGCCTTTCGGTCGCTTCTTGCCAGACGACTCCCGAGGAGCCGTCTGCTGAGAGCGCCGTTCGGCGAATGTTGACCCCGGCCCAGGCGGACGTGTTTCTGGTCTCGGGATGGGATGAAAAAGAGTTGGCCCAGATACGGCGATGCTTCTGCCCTGGCTGTGTCAAAACAGACTGCGGGGAAGGATCTTAGCAGGGATGAAATCAGACAGATATTACTGATCGTCCAGATTTCGTTCGAGGCGCCGCTCCAGGTCAAGATCGAGTCTGCCGTCCAAGAGCAGCGACGGTCCTAGTCGCAAACCTGGAGCGAATGCCGGCGGCTTCAGGCCTGACCGAGGAGTTTGCCGGCACGAAGAAATTTCTGAGGCGTGTGTCCAAAGAGAAGACACGACGGGGGCACGGTTCTTTGGCCGGTTGTGACGCTTAAAAAGGGAAGAGGTTCAAACGTGAAAAAGGCGATCTCTTTAGAGATCGCCTTTTTGCAATAAGGGGATGGTCTACAGCGGCTGGACGTTCTCAGCTTGCCAGCCTTTGGGGCCCTTGGTCACGTCGAACTGCACGGTTTGGCCCTCTTGCAGGCTGCGGAAGCCGCCTGCTTGAATCGCCGAGAAATGCACGAAAACGTCTTCGCCTGACTGACGGCTGATAAAGCCGTAGCCCTTGGCGTCGTTAAACCACTTTACTGTTCCTTGTTCTGCCATGGTGTTAGGTGTTCCTTTAATGTGAATCGATTTTACGCTGGAGAGATTCGGAGGTACTGCGAGAGGTTACTGGCTGTTGAGGCGAGAACTTGCTCACGTCCGATTCGGACAACGTACTCATTTATAGTACGCGGATTGGGCTGGATTAGCAAGGGGGGAATGCGAGTGGGCAGTGATTCCGTAAGGCGCCATCTAGCGATGGGCAGGCAGCTGATTTGGCGGCAGTTGTAGCAGTTGAAGAGCTGGGGGCGAGTTGGAAATGCTCGAAGGGCGGCTAAAACCGTTGGAAACTGGAGAATGCGCTTGAGTCTTCGAGCGGGAAGGAATACAGCGTCAGGGCGTCAGGACGGACACCCGGAAAGATTGCCGGACACGACCCAGGCCAGGCACGGCGGGCTCGATCAACTGGTGTTGGGCGAAACAGCGAGGAACCAGTAGGCGAAGCGCTGGGCCAGCGCATGAAAGGTGTCGCATTTTCGGCGGGCATGGCTGCGGACTTGGCGGTGGTAGAAGACCAGGGACAGGGTATAGGCCAGAAACCGGATCATGGTCAGCACCACCAGGGCGGTGGTTTGGTGGACCGCGGGGTGTTTGAGATGACAGTCGGTGGTGATGGTCTGAAAGACTTCGGTATCGATTCGCCAACGGCTGCGACTCAACTGATGAAGGAACAGAGGCGAGATCGAGCCCAGCTCGAAATTGGTGGCGTAGAAGTTGGTGCTCGGTTGCGACATCGCCATCTTGCTTTTAATTCGAGCAGCGTCTTTTGTGCGGACCGTGACCCGACGCTGCTGTTCGATGCGAACCGTTTTGACCACCCGTATCTGGCGATCGGCAACCGGCCAATCGACCTCCGGCAAGTGCCAGTATCGAATCTCGCGGTCCGGTTCCTCCTGAACGCAGATGGGAGATTCCTGGGTCAGACGCTCCGCCTCGCGCAATAACTCGGGCTGGTTCTCTTTCAAGGTGAAGGCCCAAACCAGACCGAGACGTTCCACTTCTTGGACGAAGGGGGCTTGCAGATAGAGAGCGTCTCCCACCAGCACATCCAGGAAGCGGCGGCCCAACTGCCCGACCAGATCCTGGAGCAGAGCCAAGGCGCAGGCGACCTCGCCTTCGCCCTTCTTCTGAAAGCGGACACCCAGGGGGATGGGAAACGACGTGCTTACCAGGACTACGACCACGATGCGGTGATAGTACTGGATCTCGGTTTTCATCTCACCGTTCACCTTGTGTTGCACCTCGCGCTCCATACAGGCATCGCAACAGCGGGCAAAGGAACTGCAGATTTCAATGCCATCGACCGCCCCTACCACCAACCCTCGGGACCAATCGGAACGGAGAACTCCGTTGCGTTTCAGGCGGCGGGCAATTTCACAACTGAGCGCGAACACAGGTTCGGGAGATTGTCTTTCGAGCGAATAACCCAGGGTGTCGTCGCTGATCGGTCCGATGCGTGTGGCCAGCGCTCCATCGCGACACTCGGCCTCGATCTGCAGCAGACTGGGAATCTGCATCGCCGCCCCCAAGAAAACGGCGTCAAACACTTTTTTCCATGCGTGCTGGGGAAACTGCCGTCCTTCGGGCAGAGCGCTCACCAAATCCGAAAAGCCAAACACCTTGTCGAGATAAGCCTCGAACCGGTGCCGGTGCCGGCTCAAACTTGGCGATCTTCCTTTTCCCTGAGTTTTTCCTTAAGAAATCGTTTCAGGTTCACGCTGCAGATGGTCGCGGCGGCAGCCTCAAAGCGTTGGCGCATCTCGATCTTTTTGCGCACCGTCTCCACCCACGGCGTGGGAATGTTGAGAGTCTTCGGCTTGCCGTCCACCAGTAGGGAGATCTGATATTGCACGTGCAGGCGTTTGCCGTCGGCGCAATGACAGGTGGGCCGACCACAGGCCCGTTGGCGTTCGACAAACGACCCGGGCAACATTTCCCGGAACAAACCGAGGCTGCGGATGAGCTTGCCGCGCAGTTCCAGGTCGGGTTCGCCGGGTGACTTCATATGACATTCACAATAGTGTCAGAAATGCATAAAATCAAGTACCTTCCTAGATTCGCAAGAATGACGTCAATCTGCGAGCGCAGGTGAAACCCTGCAAATACGCGGACTGGCCCCCGGACCTTACCCCCACCTTACGGAATCGCTGATTGGTTTTCGGCGAACTGCGACTGCGATTCGCAGTGGCTACTGAAGCCGTGACACGTCGGCTTTTAACGCCTGCTCGGGACGAAAGCCTCGCCGCACGCGGGACATTTCATGCGCTCGAAGTCTGTCCGCTGGACCTCGGCGGGCATGATCTCATTCCCGCACTTCGGGCAGACCGTGTCCATGCAGGCGAGAACCTTCGCCATGTCGATCTTCCGGCTTCGCGGCATCTGCTAGTGGGTCTTTGTCTTCAGCTTCTTTTCAACTTTTCTGAGTCTCGCGTCAAAATGGCGAACCTCAGCCCTAAGCGTCTCGAAGTTTTGGCGGGTGATCGTTCTCGCTGCCTTCTCCACGCGCGAGTAGCGTCGGCTGCGAATTACTTCGGTGCTCTCATGCCCCCTCCTGATTGCGAGGCGTCAAGATTCCCATATCTAATCCATATCTAAAACAGGTGCAAAAGTTGCGATTCTGGCGGTTCTTGCGGTTCGTGGAATCAGTAACTTGCTGAAAACTAGTAGGCCGGGTCGATTATAATAGAAAGATTCGGTGGCCTTCACGGACCGGTCTGAGCGGGTGCGCTCGGGGCGGCGTAAGGCTATCGGGGCCCTGATCCGATGTCTTCTGACCCTACGCAGACTGTGTCCAATCCTACGGAAAACATTGTGGTGCGCGGCGCGCGCGTCCATAACCTCAAGAATATCGATTTTGAGGTCCCGCACAATTCATTGACGGTGGTGACCGGGGTATCCGGGTCCGGCAAGTCGTCGCTCGCCTTTGACACGATTTATGCCGAGGGGCAGCGGCGATATGTGGAGTCGCTGTCGGCATATGCGCGGCAGTTTCTGGAGAGGATTGAGAAGCCGGATGCGGACACGATTGATGGGATCGCGCCGGCGGTGGCAATCCGGCAGAAGAATACGACTCGGAATCCGCGATCGACGGTGGCGACGGCGACAGAGATTTATGACTACTTGCGGCTGCTGTTTGCGCGGGTGGGACGGACCTACTGTGCGAAGTGCGGGCGCGAGGTGAAGAAGGATACCGTCGACGAAGTGGCGGACGCGATTCTGGCACTGGATCCGGAGACGCGGTTGCAAGTGTTGTTTCCGCTGCAGAGAGCGGAGACGGATCGGGTTGCGGAAACGGGTGCGGGGGCTTCGAAGATCAGAAAAAGTGGGTCAAAATCCCCACCCTCTCGCGAAAAGCGCGAGAAGGGTGGGGCACCCGCGTTGACGGATGCGTTGAAGACTCGGCTGTTTGATTTGCGGAAGGCGGGGTTTAACCGGCTTTATCAGGCGGGGGAAGTCTATGAGTTCTCCACGCCGGAGTCTTTGCTGGATATCGATTTCGCGGAGCCGGTGTTTGTGCTCGTCGATCGGCTCGTTGTGTCTGTTGAGGCTCGGTCACGGATTGTGGATGCGATTGAGACTGCTTATCGGGAAGCGGGTGAGGTTATTTTTGAGATTCCGAAGAGCGAGGAGCTATCCGCAGCCGCGGGCGGGGGCCCCTTCGACTTGCGCTCAGGGCAGGTCCGCGCCACACAGGCTCAGCCCCCAGAGGCGAGGATGCTGCGGTTTGCGCAGAGGTTTGAGTGTAAGGACTGCAACTTGCGGTATGAAGAGCCGGAGCCGCGGCTGTTTTCGTTTAACAATCCTTATGGGGCTTGTCCCCGGTGCCAAGGGTTTGGCAACACGATCGACTTCGATCTCGATCTGGTGATTCCTGACAAGCTGAAGACGATTGGGGAGTGTCCGATTGAGCCGTGGACGAAGCCGAAGTATCGTCCGCTGTTTACCGATCTGAAACGGTTTGCGAAGTCGGCGGGGATTCCACTCGATGTGCCTTGGGCCGATCTCGAGGACGAGCACAAGAACCTGATCCTCAATGGTGAGGGGAAGTTTCTGGGAGTGCGCGGTTTTTTCAACCATCTTGAGCGCAAGAAATACAAGCTGCATGTGCGCGTGTTTCTCAGCCGGTATCGGGGGTATTCGCTGTGCCCGGAGTGCAATGGGTCGCGGTTGCGGCTGGAGGCCCGGCAGGTCAGGGTCAACGGGAAGAACATCTGCGAGGTTACGGCGCTTACGGTGGAAGATGCGCTGCGGTTCTTCGAGAAGGTGGAGCTGAGTCCAGAGGAAGCGGAGATTGCGGAGAAGCTACTCGAGGAGATTCGGGAGCGGCTGCGATTCTTGAACGATGTGGGGCTGGAATATCTGACGCTCGACCGGCTCTCTTCCACGCTGTCGGGCGGAGAGGCGCAGCGGATTCAGCTGGCGACCTCGCTGGGATCGCGACTGGTGGGTACGCTGTATGTGCTAGACGAGCCGTCGATCGGGCTGCATCCGCGGGACACGCACCGACTGATCAAGATTCTGCACGACCTGCGGAATCTGGGGAACACGATTCTGGTGGTGGAACATGATCCAGACATCATGCGGGCGGCGGACCGGATTCTCGACTTGGGGCCGGGGGCCGGAGAGAACGGCGGCAAGCTGGTGGCCGAGGGGACTTATGAGGAGATTCTGCATAATCCGGTTTCACTGACTGGGCGGTATCTGTCGGAGGATTTGCGGATTCAAGCGCCCGTGGTGCGGCGGAAGCCCGGGGCGCAGCAGATCGAGATTCGCGGCGTACGCGCGAATAATTTGAAGGGCGTCGACATCAGCATTCCGCTTGGGATGATCGTGGCAATTACCGGTGTTTCGGGCTCGGGAAAGTCGACGCTGCTGCATCAGGTACTATACCGGGCGCTGGCGCAGGCTAAGCAGCAATCCGGCAACGCACCGACGGGGCCGACCGCGAGCTGGGAGAGTTTGGAGGGTGATCAGTTTATTGAGGAAGTGGTGCTGGTCGATCAGTCGCCGATCGGGCGGACACCGCGATCGAATCCGGTGACGTACATCAAGGCCTTTGATGCGATCCGCGAACTGTTCGCTTCCCTGCCCGAGGCGAAGAAACGCGGGTTCGGCGCGGGACATTTTTCGTTCAACATTCCCGGCGGGCGCTGCGAGACGTGCCAGGGCGATGGCACAGTGACGGTGGAGATGCAGTTTCTGGCCGATGTAGAGTTGATTTGCGAAGAGTGTAAGGGCACACGCTACAAGCCGACCGTGCTCGACGTGCGGTATCGCGGGAAGAACATTCACGAAGTCCTGAATCTGACGGTGAAGGAGGCGCTGAAGTTCTTTGCCGAGGCTCCCAAGATCACGGAGAAGCTACGGTCGCTGGAAGAAGTTGGGCTAGGATACTTGCGGTTGGGACAGTCGGCGACCACGCTTTCGGGTGGCGAGGCGCAGCGCATGAAGCTGGCGGCGCATCTGCAGCCAGCATCGAAGGAGGCCAGCCGGGGCAACGGGAGCGAGGGGCGTCTGAAGCGGCGGCTGTTGTACATCTTCGACGAGCCTACAACGGGGCTGCATTTTGACGACGTCAGCAAACTTCTGGCGGCGTTTCGGCGTCTGATTGAAGCAGGGGGATCGATCGTCGTCATCGAGCACAATCTGGAAGTCATCAAGACTTCGGATTGGGTGATCGATCTGGGGCCCGAAGGCGGCAGCCGGGGCGGCAAGGTGGTAGGCGCTGGACCGCCGGAGGCGATTGCGAAGCTGGCGGGGTCGTACACGGGAAAATATTTGGCGCGTGCGCTGAACGGAAATGGAAACCCGCGGTCCCATAGCTCGTAAATATGGTTCGTAAATATGGCGCGTAAATATGGGGTCGCTCGTAGACTCGCGGCCACGCTTCTCGCAGCGTGCTTGCCCGCGCTCGCTGGGGGGCAGGCGGCGATTCCGCCGCCCACCCAAACCGACTCGTCATCCCAGGACGAGGGCTCCTCTTCCAGCGTGCGTCACAAACCGGGCACAAACTCCGGCCAGAAAGCACATCACACGACCGTTGCCGAGGAAGACGCGCCGCCTCCCGAGCTGGCGAAGGCTGAGGCGTTGATTCAGAAACAGGACTATGCGGGAGCCGAGCCATTGCTGCGCAAGCTTCTCGAAGGGGATGCTGGGAACGATCCCGCGAATTATGTCGCATGGTTTGAACTAGGGTTTGTAGAGAATGGCCTCGACAAGCGGGACGAATCGATTGCAGCGTATCGCAAATCGGTGGCGGCGAAACCGGACGTATTCGAGTCGAACCTGAACCTGGGCCTACAACTCGCAAAAGCTGGTCAGCCCGATGCCGCGCAATTTCTGCTCGCCGCCACGCAGCTCAAGCCCACCAGTCACGCCGCGGAGGGTCATGCCCGGGCCTGGATTTCTCTGGCGCATGTACTCGAAGCGACGAAGCCGGATGAGGCCATTGCGGACTATGGAAAGGCGGCAGCGTTGCAGCCGAAGGATCCGGAGCCTCATCTGGCTGCGGGGCTTCTGTTCGAAAAGCAGGGCAAGTTTGCCGATGCGGAGAGCGAATACAAGCAGGCGCTCGCCTTGGGCCCATCTCCCGATGCAGTGACGGGGCTGGCAAATATTTATATGCGGGGAAACCGTTTGCCTGAGGCGGAAGTGGAGTTAAAGAAACTGGTGGCGGCGCATCCCGAGCAGGCGGATGCGCGAATTCAATTGGGACGCGTGCTGGCGGCGGACGGCAAGTACGACGAGGCGATTGCCGAATTGCAAGCGGGCGAGAAGTTGGCTCCGGCGGATGCCTCGCTGCAGCGCGATTTGGCTGACCTGTATGTCCTGGCTAAGAAGTACGACCAGGCCGAGGCGGCTTATCGGGGGCTGCTGGCGGGCAGCCCGAACGACGCCGCCCTCCATCTAAGTTTGGGTAAGGCGCTCGTCGAACAGAAGAAATTCGCGGAGGCGCAAAAGGAATTCGAGAGGGTGGTACAGCTCAAGCCCGACATGGGGGCCGCGTACGGGGATCTGGCCTTCGCCGCCAGCGCGAACAAAGACTATCCGTTGACGCTGAAGGCGCTGGACATGCGGGTGAAGTATCTGCCGGAGGAGCCGGTCACGTACTTTCTGCGGGCGTCGGCGTACGACCATCTGAGAGACGTCAAGAAGGCGTCGTTGAATTATCATCTCTTCCTCAAGGTGGCCAACGGGAAGTATCCTGAACAGGAGTGGCAGGCGAAGCACCGGCTGATTACGCTGGAGCCAAAGAAATAGTGGGCCACGGGGCGTAGATGATGCTTGGGGTGCGGTATCGATTGCGAAGGTGGGGAGCGGTGACGCTGATCGCGGTGCTGGCTGCGATCACGGCGGAAGCCTTGCCCAGCAACGATCTCACGGTCGACCAGTTGAAGGCCAAACTTTCGTCGACGAGCACGGGCGACCGGCCTCACCTGTGCGTGCAGATTGCGCAGAAGCAACTGGTGGAAGCCGACAAAGAGTACGCGGCCAGCGATTTCGAGAAGGGCCAGGCGGCCCTGACGGATGTAGTGTCGTATTCAGAACTGGCACGGGATTACGCGATTCAATCGCACAAGTATCAAAAACAGTCCGAGATCGCGGTGCGTGCGATGGCGCGCAAGCTGACTGAACTAATGCACTCGCTGGGTCATGACGACCAGGCGCCGGTGCAAGAGGCCCTTAGCCGGCTGCAACGGGTGCGGGATGATCTGCTGATGGCCATGTTTCCGAAAGGAGCAAAATGACTGCTTCCCTGCTTCGATTGTGGATGTGTGTGGTGCTGGTAGCGAGTACGTCCTTCGTGCAGGCGCAGCGGCATCGCGAACCGCTGACGCAGGCAGAGATCGACCAGATTCGAGATGCCAGTTGGGAGCCGAAACAGCGGCTTGCGCTCTACGTTCAGTTCACCCGGGATCGGCTGGTGAAACTGGAAGAGATGAGGAGCGATCCCAAGACCAAGAATCGTCCGCAGCGGACGCACGACATGCTCGACGATATTCAGTTGCTCTACGACGAGTTGAACGACAACATTGAGACCTACGTTGACCGCAAGGACGACATTCGGAAGCCGCTGAAGATGATTATTGAGGCCGACACGGAGTTCCAGGCGAAGTTGCGCGCCCTGAAGGATGCGGCCGATGTACCGGCCGCGGAGACGCAGGAATACGAGTTCGTCCTGAACAACGTTCTCGATACTGTAGACACGTCGGCGGTGGACCATCGCACGCTGCTGGCGGACCAGGAAGATGCTGCGAAGCATAAGAAACTGAATTCGAATGCGAGCGCGAGGAATGGGAAGCCGGAGTGAGTTGGAACCCGACTTCCGACCTCAGACCTCGGACCGAGGCAAACCAGCGCGCGGATCAGGGGCTTGAAGCCTGCAGGATCTGGAACGCTTTTGAGCGGCCCTTGAAGGGCCACTCTTCCACATCGTGCACGCCTCCGGGCGTTCCGATGGACTTGGCTGTCGCTGAGGACCGAAGTCCATCTCGTGCTAACCTAGGCTTACCGTGCGTGAAGGCCTGATCGAAATCTTCCAGGACACTTATCGGGAGTTGCGTCCTGCAGCTTCCGTCCCAGAATTGAAGATTGAATTCTTTGCGTTCGCCAACGTAAATAACACGATCCGGCTGCGCGACGGGCGATTGCTGGTGCGGCTTTCGGATCTTCTGGAAGGCGCACCGGATTCCGTGCTGCGGGCAATCGCGCATATTCTACTAGCCAAGATGTACCGGCAGCCGATCGACCGCGGGCAGGCGGCGCGCTATCGCAGATATGTGGCGAGCCATGAGATCGTGCGCAAGACGCATCTCGTCCGGCAAATGCGGGGGCGCAAGCGACTGCGTCCGGCGCGCGGGCATTTTTATGATCTGGACGAAGTGTTTGAGAAGCTGAATACGCGCTTCTTTCACGGGCTGATGGCGCGGCCGCGCATGAGTTGGAGCCAGGCGAAGACCCGGCGCATTCTGGGGCATTACGATCCGGCGCACAATGCGATCATCATCAGCCGTGTGTTCGATCACCTCGCCGTGCCCGCCTATGTGCTGGAATATATCGTCTATCACGAGATGCTGCATCTGAAGCATCCGGTGAAGCTGCGGGGGAGCCGGCGGTGCGTGCACTCGGCGGAGTTTCAAGCGGAGGAGAAGTTGTTTCCCCATGCGGCCGAAGCGAACGCGTTTCTGAAACGTCTATAAGAGTATGGCTGCCTGATCACCTGGGCACCCGAGGAAACAATCAACACTCTGATGAAGTTTGTTCTGAGAGGTGGCGGACGGAGTACGGCTGTCCCTCGCTGGGTGGTGGGGGCAGTCCACTCAAGAGTAGGACCAATACGTTTCATTAGATCGGGGTCATTCATGAAAGTGATGCTTGGAGTCTTGAGATTGACCGCAGCGAGTGCGGTTCTGTTTCTGGCCGCTATGTGTCCACAGAGTTTGTTCGCGCAAGAGACGCATGGCATTTCCGTCGACAACATCGATCGCTCGGTAAAGCCGGGCGACGATTTTTACCATTACGCCAATGGCGCATGGATCAAGCGCACGGAGATTCCGCCGGACCGCGTGGGGATGGACGTCTGGACGAAACTCTCCGACGTGGGCAACAAGCGCATGGCCGACCTGATTGCGGAGATCGCGAAATCTAATCCAGCCGCTGGATCGCCGACGCGCAAGGTCGCTGACCTTTACAACTCGTACATGGATGAGGCCACGATTGAGGCGAAAGGATTGACGCCGCTTCGGCCTCACCTTGACACGATCGCTGCCATCAAAGACAAGCGCGAGTTGGCGCACGCTCTGGGGGAAAGCCTGCGCGCGGACGTGGACGCGCTCAACAACACGAACTATCACACGCCCAATCTTTTTGGCCTGTGGGTCGCTCCGGGCTTCAACGATTCGGATCACTATACGGGCTATCTGATGCAGGGCGGGCTGCAACTCCCGGACCGTGAGTATTACCTTTCCGACAGCGAGGAGATGGCGAAAGTTCGCACGCAGTATCAGACGCACGTCGCCGCCATGCTGAAGCTGACGGGGTTTTCGGACGCGAATGCGCGTGCGGCGCGGATCGTGGAGCTCGAACACGCTATTGCGCAGACCCATCGCACTCTGGCGGATAACGAGAACATCCACAACGCGAACAACCCATGGACGCAGGCCGACTTTCCGGCGAAGGCTCCCGGGTTGGACTGGACGGAATATTTTCGCGGAACGGGGCTCAGCCAGCAGAAGAGCTTCATTGTGTGGCAGCCTGAAGCTTTCACGGGTGAGTCAGCCCTGGTCGCGTCTACTTCTCTCGATACCTGGAAGGATTGGCTGGCGTATCACGTGATCGAGGCCTATGGAGGGGTGCTCCCTAAAGCGGTCGCGCAGGAGCGCTTTGCATTTTTTGGCAAGACGCTTTCGGGCGCGCAACAGCAGCGCCCGCGGTGGCAGCGCGGCGTGTTTGTGGTGGATGGCCTGCTGGGCGACGTGATCGGCCAGATCTACGCACAACGTTATTTCTCGCCGGAAGCGAAGGCGCAGGTCGAAGCGATGGTGGCCAACCTGATTGCGGCATACCGCAAGCGCATTGAGGCGCTCTCGTGGATGGACGCGAGTACCAAGACCGAAGCGGAGGCAAAGCTCTCGACGCTGTATGTGGGAGTGGGCTATCCAGAGACCTGGCACGATTATTCGAACTTCGAAGTCAAGGCGGATGACATTTTCGGGAACCTATGGCGCGGGGATTTGGCAGACTACCAGCGCCAGATTGCGCGTCTGGGCAAGGCGGTGGATCGTCACGAATGGTCGATGACACCACAGACGGTGAATGCAGTGAATCTGCCGCTGCAGAACGCGCTGAATTTCCCGGCGGCAATTTTGCAGCCGCCCTTCTTCGATCCGCAGGCGCCGGCGGCCGATAATTACGGCGCGATCGGAACGGTCATTGGACACGAGATCAGTCACACGTTCGACTCGGAGGGCGCGGCCTTCGATTCGAAAGGGCGCGTGCGAAACTGGTGGACTCCTGAGGACCTGAAGCATTTCGAGGCCGCCACGGCTCAACTCGCGGCGCAGTATGACACCTACAAGCCGTTTCCTGATCTGGCGATCAACGGCAAGCAGACGCTTTCGGAAAACATCGCCGACGTAGCTGGAATTGCGGCAGCGTATGACGGGTATCGGGCTGCGCTCTCGGGCAAGACGGCGCCTATCGAAGACGGATTCTCGGGCGATCAGCAGTTCTTTATTGCGTTCGCTCAGAACTGGGGAGAGAAGACGCGGGACGCCGCGCTGCGGCAACAGGTCATGACAGATCCGCACGCTCCCGGAGAGTACCGGGCTGCTACGGTGCGCAACATCGATGGTTGGTATGCGGCGTTCGACGTGAAGGCGGGCGAGAAACTCTACCTCGCCCCTGGGGACCGAGTGCGGATCTGGTGAGGGATTCGAATAGCAGTGCGACGTGACTGAGGCAAGTGTTTGTGCCTGAGCGTGAGATAACTCCATGGGCGTCAAACAGGGCGAAAAGGCAATACGCTTTCGGGCGCTCCACGCCGGCCCGGGCATCTTCGTCACTCCGAATCCATGGGATGTGGGGTCCGCCCGCATTCTAGCCGGCCTTGGCTTCCAGGCATTAGCCACCTCCAGCGCTGCCTCCGCGTCGGTCGTCGGAAAACGAGACGGTCGACTGAGCCGGGACGAGGCGCTGCGACACGCCCAATCGATTGTCGATGCGACGGATTTGCCGGTATCCGCGGATCTGGAAAAAGGGTTTGGCGACTCACCGGAAGCCGTGGCGGAAACGATCCGGCTGGCAGCTGTGGTGGGACTCGTCGGGTGCACAATTGAGGACGCAACGGGCGACCCGGACAGTCCTCTTTACGATTTTGGCCTGGCCGTCGAAAGGACTGCTGCGGCCGCGGAAGCAGCTCGCTCACTGCCGTTTCCTTTCATCGTGACGGCGCGAGCGCACAATCTCCTCTACGCCGATCCTAGTCTGGACGAGACGATCAGCCGCCTTCAGGCCTTCGAAAAAGCCGGAGCCGATGTGCTCTTTGCTCCCGGTCTGCCTGACCTTGCCGCCGTGCGACGCGTCTGTGCAGCGGTATCGAAGCCGGTCAATTTCATGGTTGGAATCAAAGGCAAATCATTTTCCGTGGAGGAACTCGCCGCCGCTGGAGTCCGACGCATCAGCCTTGCAACTTCTCTGTATCGCGCTGCAATGACCGGTTTGCTCGACGCTGCACGCGAAGTGAAAGACGAGGGCCGGTTCGCTTTTGTCGACCGGAGCGTGGCGACGGCGGACTTGAATAAACTCATGGGAATTTGAGGGGCGCCAGGTTTTCAGAAAACGCGCTCCTAAGGTTTTCTGGCCGATGCCGGCGGCGGGTTGCGCTCGATACGATCTACATGTTTGAAGCCCGGAGGAATCTCGAAGAGGGCTGGATCGAGCGGCCCTTCCTCGAAATGGGTCACGCGGGTTTCAAAAGTTGTAATGGTCCCGTCGGCGAGATTGGGCGGGCTTTTTGAAGTCACGGTTGAAGACACGGGAAATCCCCTCTCCGGCTCTCCGATATCGACGAATTCCGGCTTCTCGATCCGTTGCTTCCCATTCCCTGCACTCAAGTACCCGTACGTGTGACCGTGAGAGGTCCTGAGACGTGTTGGGTCGCACGAGAGTCGCTGGTCGAAATCGATATACCAGCCGTCGGTTACCGATTCTTGCGGCGAGGAGTGCGAGCCTGCGAGTGGAGTTTGGGTAGTGGTCGTAATAACGTGACGGGCCGTGCGCCCGAAGATTTCTTTCCGCTCGCCGGTGTCGGCGGTCTTGGTTTCTATGCGGATTGTCGGCGTTGCGGGCTCCTGGATAATCGGCATGGGCTTCAGTTCGTCGACTGTAAGCGATCTGGGCGGATACGGCGTGGAGGTGTATTCCTGCGTGTCAAGATTCAACTCGAAGGACTGTCCGAGGTCGCACCGCACGATCGCCGCGAGATGCGGACCGTACACCGGTTCCGTTCCGTGCCTTGTTCCGAGGGAATTCCGATATTCCATGCGCTTCCGGTCTGGCTGGTTGTAGGTCGTCCTCTGGGCCTGATTTCCTCTCACACTCGACTGCACAGTGATTGTGGTTCCCGAGCGGTCCGGGGACTGCAGGAACGGGAGCGGCAGGGCGAGCAAGAAGAGCGAGGGAAAAAGCATGGGCGAATCCTTCCCATCAGAGAATCGTTTCATCAGGCTAGCCTTGGGGCTGGCTTGGGTCAAGTTTCTCGACGGGGCGGACGGGGCGGAATGAGGCTTTAACCACAAAGGGCACGAAGGAGGCTTTCTTGGAGCGATTTGCGCCTGATTCCTTCCCTGCAACGAGTAGCCGTTCAAGGCTTTATTCTGACCATGTGATCCCCATCACAGGCGGTTGTGAGGCGGCGGATTGACTGTCGCGGCGGGGGGAGACTATCCTTGAAGTTGAAATTGAAATTCATTTTCAAAATGGCAGGCATCGACTAAATGCTTCAGGCATTCATTATTACGCTTCGCGAAGGGGTGGAGGCGGCGCTGATTGTCGGCATCACCCTGGCTTACCTGACCAAGATCGGGCGGCAGGAACTGCGCAAGACGGTGTATGCGGCGCTGGCCGCGGCGTTTCTGGGCAGTATTGGCGTGGCCGTGGTCATCTCCCGTACGCATTTGAACGAAGATGTTTTTGAAGGCTGGATCATGCTGGTGGCCGCCTTCTTCGTCGTCACCATGGTGATTTTCATGATGAAGACGGGGCGCAAATTGAAGGGCGAGATCGAGGGCAAGGTCGGGCTGCTGGCGGGCAACGACGCGTGGGTCGGGCTGTTTATATTCATCTTTCTGATGGTGCTGCGCGAGGGCGCGGAGACGGTACTGATTCTCTCCGCGGTATCGCTGAACTCGACCGAGCTAATGAGTTTTCTAGGAACACTGCTGGGCCTGCTGGCCGCGATTGCGTTTGGCGTTATGTTCGTCAAGGGCAGCGTCCGCATCAACCTGCAGAAGTTCTTCAAGGTGACGACGGCCATCATGTTCCTGGTGGCGGCGCAGTTGCTGATTTCCGGGCTGCACGAACTTTCCGAGAGCGGGGTGATTCCTTCGTCCAAGCGCGAGATGGCGCTGATTGGGCCGATCGTCAGCAATGACTGGTTTTTCTTTGTGACTGTCTTTGCGCTGGCCGCTCTGATGATCCTGTTTGAGGCCAAGCGGCGTGAACCGGTCTTGGCTGCAACCGCTTCCCCCGCGGAGCGCCGCAAGGCCGCGTGGAGCGCGCGGCGCGAGCGCATGTGGATGATCTCGGTGCTGACGTTTTCATTTGTGTTCATCGCACTGATCACGGCGGAATTTGTGTACGCCAAGAGCGTCAGCAACATTCCCGCCGGAACCGAAGTTACCTTCACCAACGGGCGCGTGAGTATTCCGCTGGCGCAGATTTCGGACGGAGACCTGCACCGCTTTCAGGCGCACGAGAACGGAACAGCAATCCGCTTCTGGCTGTATCAGAAGCCAGATGGAAAGATCGCAACCGTGTTCGACGCTTGCGAGATTTGCGGGTCGGTCGGGTTTTACAAGAGCGGCAACGGAGTCGTCTGCAAGAATTGCGCGGCGCCGATTAATCCACAGTCGGTAGGGACAGCGGGCGGGTGCAATCCGGTGCCGCTGAAGGCCACGCAGACAGCGGAGGCGGTCATTATCGAGGAGGCGGACGTTGCGACTGGCGGTCGCATGTTCGCGCAACAGTAAGCGATGTTCGTCCGGCTCGTATACGAATCCTTCCGGCGCCAGAAGCGGCGCAAGTTGCTGGCGGGCGCAGCCATTACGCTGGGCGTGACTGTGGCGACGGCGATGATCGCCGTGGCGACTGACATCGGCGACAAGATCAATCGCGAACTCCGCACCATCGGCGCCAACCTGGTTGTGACCCCGCAGGAAGATTCGCTCGACGTGGAAATTGGCGGAGTCAATCTCAAGCCTCCCACGGATGGCGCTTTTCTCGACGAAGCCGACCTGCCCAAAATCAAAGGGATTTTTTGGCACAACAACATCACAGCGTTTGCGCCGATGCTTCCCGTCAATACTGCACTCGAACAAAACGGGAAGCGGCAGGACGTGACGCTGTTGGGAACGTATTTTGCGAAGCAGATTTCGTTCGGAACGGACCAGTTCACTACCGGCGTGCGCTCGACCTACCCCTGGTGGAAGGTTTCCGGGGCATGGCCGGAGGATTCTTCACAAGATGTTTTGCTGGGGGAACGGCTAGCTTCGCGTTTGGGAGAGAGGGCCGGGGATGAGATTAAGGTTGCGAACCGGCAGTTGCGGGTGAGCGGGACTCTTTCTACGGGTGGGACCGAAGACGACGAAGTCGTGGCGCCGCTTGCTGTGGCGCAGGAGATTCTGGGCAGGCCAGGCGCGGTGAAGCGGGTCTATGTCAGCGCACTGACCAAGCCGGAAGACGCTTTTGCCCGGCGCGATCCGAAAAGCTTGTCGGGGGCCATTTACGACCGGTGGTATTGCACGCCTTATCCGCAAGCGATTGCCCTGCAGTTAACCGAGGCGATGAAGCACTCGCATGCGGAACAGATCCGGCAGATTTCGCAGAACGAGGGCGCGGTGCTCACACGGATTGAAGGGCTCATCTTCCTGGTCACACTGGCGGCTTTGTTGGCCTCGGCGCTCGCGGTATCGGCGGCGATGGCCACCACGATCTTCGAGCGGCGGGCCGAGGTTGGGCTGATGAAGGCTCTGGGCGCAGGCAAGCTGACGGTGGCATCGATCTTCTTTGCAGAGGCTACCCTGCTGGCGTTGATTGGCGGCCTAGCGGGATTTGTTGTGGGCTCTGGTCTGGCACATCAGATCGGGCACTCGATCTTTAATTCGGATATTTCGATTCCGCCGGTGCTGTTGCCGGTGATCCTGGCGATTGCAGTGATGGTGACGTTTGCGGGGAGCGCGGCGGCGATCCGGCGCGCAGTGGGGATGGACCCGGTGTTTGCGCTACGCGGGGAATTGTGAGCGCCCCGATGTCACAATCCGCGCAGGATCTGGCGACGAGCCGGGCTCATGGTCCGAATACTTCGATGTTTCTGCGCATGCTGGTGCGGGCGGCGGTGCTGCGGCGCGGGAGAGCAGTTTCAGCGCTGTTCGCCATGGTCGTGGCGGCAGCGGTGACGACGGCCATGCTGAACCTTTATGTGGATGTGCAGGCGAAACTGCGGCGGGAATTTCGCAACTACGGGGCCAACATTATTCTGGTCGGCAAGGACGGCGCTTCCCTTCCCGCGGATTCGCTGGCGCACGTGGATTCCGTTCTCGCGGGACGCGGGATTGCGGCGCCGTTTGGGCTGGTCGTTGCGCGTACGGGCGATGGACCGGCGATTGTGGTGGCGGGTACGGACTTTGAACGGGTGAAGCAGTTGAATAAGTGGTGGAAGGTCAGTGCGTGGCCGACGGAAATTCCCACTTCTCGTGTCGAAGACGCGCGAGAAATGGGGCACCCGGCAAATCAATCCGGAGGTTCGATTCCTTCTCAAAGTCAAGACCACCACCCTGTCGCACAAGACGCGACAAGGGTGGGGCACCCTCAGTCGCTTTCACCCGCGCTGATTGGTGTTCGCGCGTTGTCGACAGTTGCGCCCAAGAACCAGTCGTTTGACCTCACGTTCCAGGGACGAACTTTGCACGTTACTCCTGCGGGTACGGTGCAGACGGGGGCGGCCGAGGACAGCCGCATTTATGTTTCTTTGAGTGATTTCGTGGCTTGGACGGGGGTTCAGCCGTCAACGATCGAAGTTGCGGCCAGCGGATCTCCTGAGGAAATTGCCGGGATCATGAACCAACTGGCTCACGCGATTCCGGCGGGCGACGTGCGTCCCGTGCGGCAGATCATGGAAGGCGAGGCGCGAGTACTGGGCAAGACTCGCGCGACACTGCTGGCTGCGGCCGCGCTGATTATTCTGACTGCGGCGCTCTGCGTGCTTTCTACATTGATGGGATGGGTCTTTGACCGGCGGCGCGACTTTGCCATCATGAAGGCTCTGGGTGCGTCGGGGCGACTGCTAAGTGGTTTCTTCGCGGCGGAGGCGGCGATCCTCGGGGCGACGGGCGCGGTGATCGGATTTCTGGTTGGGATCGGCATTGCGGCGTGGATCGGGCGGGTTAACTTTCACGCTCCCGTGGTGCCGCGTTTGAGTGTGCTGCCGGTGGTGCTGGCTGGTAGCATGGCGGTGACGTTGTTGTCGGCGATCCTCCCAATCGCGCTGCTGCGCCGGGTGCAGCCGGCGGTGATTCTGAGGGGAGAGTGAAATGATTCAGATCAAAGATGTGACGAAGCTCTACCCCGCCAAGGAAACGGGGAATGGATCGGGCAAGGACAACATCCATGCCCTGGACCACATCTCGCTGCACGTCACGCAGGGAGAGTGGCTGTCGATCATGGGGCCCTCAGGATCGGGTAAATCAACCCTGGTCAATCTGATTGGCTGTCTCGACCGGCCGACGTCGGGGGAGATCTGGCTCGATGGGGTTAATGTCGCAGGGATTTCGGCCGTAGATTTGAACCGCGTGCGCGCGGAAAAGATAGGCTTCATCTTCCAGCAGTTTCACCTGATTCCCTTCCTCACTGCGGTGGAGAACGTCATGCTGGCGCAATACTTTCACAGCATGACCGACGAGAAAGAAGCGGTCGAGGCGCTGGAGCGGGTGGGATTGGGCGACCGTGCGCATCACTTGCCTTCGCAGTTGTCAGGCGGCGAGCAGCAGCGGGTGTGCATTGCGCGGGCGTTGATCAATGATCCGCGAATCATTCTGGCGGACGAGCCTACGGGGAATCTCGATGCGGTGAATGAAGAGATAGTGCTGCGCCTGCTGCGCGAGTTTCACCAGCAGGGACGGACTATTGTGATGGTGACGCACGATCCGGTAATGGCGCGGTTGGCCGACCGGAGGATCGAGTTGCATCACGGCAAGATTGCGTCGCAGGAGATTTTCTCGCTGGCTGATGAAGAACAGCTCGATGAAGTTCTGGAAGAACTCTGGGTGCTGGCGGAACACGGAGAGATCGCAGAAGTCGAGCGCATGGAAGTGCACGGAGCGCTGCCGGTGAGCCTGGCGATTGAGAAGATGATCGAGATGGGGATGGTGGTTTCGATGCCGCATCCACCACAGGCGCATGATCACAAGCCGTTTGTGAATCCTTGCCACGATGCACTGAAGCCGGTGGCTACGTCGGTTGGCGACGGGACGCTGATTGTCGAACTGACGCCGCGGGGACGGGAGCGAGCGGGAAGCATTATTCGCCGGCACCGTCTGGCGGAACGGCTGTTCACCGACAGCCTGGCGATGGACAGCGAATCGGAGATCGAACAGCAGGCCTGCAAGTTCGAGCACATCCTCTCGCCGGAAGCGACCGACAAGATCTGCACGTTCCTCGGACATCCGCGAACTTGCCCGCATGGGGCGCCGATTCCGCCGGGGCCTTGCTGCGGAAATGTGGCTGGCTTTGCAGGTACATCCGTTCGAGAAGCAGTCCGGTCCAAGTAACTCTTCGGGCTGCGAAAAGGCTTCAACCACCAAAGGACACGAAGATCCAGGAAGAAACCTCCTCCCGGCATCTCGTTGATTACCCGGCCTAGAAGCGCATCAGGCCTTATCATCGATCAAGATTATGCGACGCCCTACGATTGGTGTATTTGACTCTGGGTTTGGTGGGCTGACCGTCCTTAAAGCTTTACTTGAACTCATCCCCGACGCCGATTATGCCTATTTTGGGGATACGGCGCGGCTGCCCTACGGGTCGAAGTCGGTCGAGACGGTGGCCCGCTATGCGGTGGAAGCGGCGCATTATCTTGAATCGCATGGGGCACAGATGCTGGTCATCGCCTGCAACACGGCGACGGCGCTGGCTCTCGACCGCATCACTGCCGGAGCGCATGTGCCGGTCGTCGGCGTCATTGAGCCGGGGGCTTCGGCCGCAGCTTCGGCTTCGAAGAATCAGAAAATCGTTGTGATCGGGACGGAGGCGACCGTTAGCAGCCATGCTTACCGCAAAGCTCTGGAGGCTCTCGGGTTGAGTGCGCGGGAGAAGGCTTGCCCTTTGCTAGTTCCGCTGGTTGAGGAGGGATGGGTGGAACATACAGTGACCGAGCAGGTGGCGCGGATTTATCTGGCGGAGGCTTTTGCGGACGGATTTCACGACGCGGATACGTTGGTATTGGGCTGCACGCACTATCCTCTGCTGAAGCCTTTGCTGCATCGCGTTACACCCGGGCATGTGAGCATTGTCGACTCGGCGGAGTCGACCGCTCGTGCGGTGGCCTCGCGGTTGCAGGAGTTGGTCGCTGGTGTTGACGGCGAGGAGCGGCGCGGGCTTCCGCGTCTGAGGTTCTTCGCTACCGATTCGGTGGAGAAGTTCCGGCGGCTGGGGGAGCGGTTTCTGGCGCACCCGATTGAAGATGTGCAGCATGTGGATTTGAAGGAATGATTTTGGCACAAGAATCGGATAGCCCTCGCGAGATCTGAGAATTAATCTGTCATCCGGCGGCAAGAGCCAATCCAATAGAGAGACGAACTCCTTGCGGCATCCGATTTCGCCGGCGAGAACGCGGGCTGGTGCCCCTTCGGCTGCGCACAGGGCACAGGTCCGCGCCAGAGAAACACTACACACCTTATGCACGTCCTCGACAATGTGATCTGGCAGGCACTGACCACTCGGGATGCTCAGTTTGCGGAGAGCTTCGAGGAGGCTCGGCGATTTGTTCGCGAAGTAGGTCCATTGGGCGCATTCCGTGAGTACGGGACGCAGGGCTACGCGTCTCTGGCCAGGCTGGTGGAACCTGGCGGCACCGTTGGGCTATTCCTCGATGATCCGTACGAAGCACGACTCGGGTGGAGCTTTGTGGTCGGTGCGCCTTTGCTGCAGATGGTGTGCGACGACGGCTCTAAGCCTGTCCAGCTGAACTCGAGCAAGGAGGCCCCTGAGCTCGTAGAACTGGGCACGCCAGATTCCGCGGAAATGATTGAACTGACTGCCATGACCAAGCCTGGACCGTTTGGCTCTCGCACGCATGAACTGGGTACGTACCTGGGCATTCGAACGCAGGGGAAGCTGGTTGCGATGGCGGGCGAGCGATTGAAAGTTCCGGGGCATACTGAGGTTAGTGCCGTGTGCACGCATCCGGAGCACACGGGCAAAGGCTACGCCGCGATTCTCATGGTGGAAGTGATGAAGCGGATTCGGGAGCGCGGGGAGACGCCGTTTCTGCACGTTCGAGCAGATAACGGGCGGGCGATTGAGATTTACAACAGGTTGGGATTTCGCGAGAGGAAGCTGGGGCACTTCGCGGTGTTGCGGAAAGCTTGAGGGCTCGGCCCAGTGTCGGGGGGTGGCGGCGAAACTCCGCCACGAAAGCCCCCGGGACGCCGAAAACTCAGTACAGGTGGAAGTCCACTTCGACGGCGATCTCTACCCGCACGGGGTGGCCGTCTTTCATGGCTGGTTCAAACTTCCAGTTCTTCACGGCTTCGATGGCCTTCTCGTCGAGCCCCATGCCCAGACTGCTCAGCACGCGGATGTTGCTGGGGCGGCCGTCGGTTCCAACGATCAAGCCCAGGGTGCAGACGCCCTGATATTTCGCTTTGCGAGCTTCTTCGGAGAATTCTGGTTCGGGGGCATAAATCTGACGTGGCGGAGAAACCCCGCCGCCGACGTGGAAGATGCCTCCACCGGTGCCGCCGCCTTCACCCGGGCCGAAGCCTGGTCCCTTGCCCGATCCAACGCCGCCACCGCTCCCTGAACCGATACCGCTGCCAGAGCCGGTGCCATTGGAGGGCAGCACGGCGTGGGACATGGGATCGCCCAGATTCGGCATGTTGTTGGAAGCCAGTTGCACTTGCGGAGGAATCACGATGGTCGGTTCTACCGCCAGCTTCGGATGATCATTGCGGATGACCACGACGGGCGGCGTGATCTGCGTCATGGCAAACTTAGGAAGCTTGCCTTTGCTAGCCTGCAAGACATCGCGATCGCCGCCGCCGCCACCGCCGCCGACTTGAGTCTTCGAGGGCTTCAAGGCCGGGATATCGCCAGGGTCAACCAACGTAACGGTAACCTTCGTCGCCGGGGCCGCATTCACCACATGGCGTCCGAGCATATAGCCCGCGATTACAACTCCTACGATCAGGAAGTGGACACCCGTCGAACCAAGGGCGCCGTTTCTCCAATTGTTGTAGAAGCCCCAGATATCTTTGACCGGTTCCGGCTTCGATTCGAGCTTGAGGGGCGGAAGTTTCTTGGGAAAGAAAAAGTCATCCAGTTCGCGGAACAGGGATTTGTAGAGGGGTTCTTCGAAAGTCGTGTTCGCCAGCAGGAGGTGCAGTTCTGGCTCGTTGCTGGGGCCGTTCTGATTGGTCGGTTCGGATCCCATAATTCTGGTCTGGACACCCCTCGCCGGTCTGCGTGGACCAGCCTGCTAGTTTCTCTGCCCGGTCACGCCCTCTGTACACAGATGAGCGCCACTCACCACAAGTTGCATGGACTTCTGTCCGTTTTTTGTCAATCAGGTTACCGGCCGGATGTCCCCACGGACAACGACCTGACTGCCTGCTTCTTGAAATTGTACCTCTAGTCGCCTCATTCCGACAGTGCATTCCTTGAGGATTGGCAAATGTCCGAAAGGCAGGCTCCGGGCATCAATCACACTCAGGAAATAACCGTAATCCACGAAGGACACGAAGTCTCAAGAAGGCCCCGTTTCCCTGAGTTTCCTTCGTGCGACTTCGTGTCCTTCGCGGTTAAGATTGTCGTCACCCTGCCGCTGCATGGACGTTCCCTGCCGCGCTCCCTATAATGAAAAGATTCAATCATTTGGGAGACGCGAACCGAGTGCCCTTCGAGCTCAAAAAGACCATCAATCTGCCGAAAACGGACTTTCCGATGAAGGCCAACCTGCCCCAGAACGAGCCCAAAATGCTCGAACGCTGGGAGCAGACGGGCATCTACGAGCGCATCCGGAAGGTTCGAAAAGGCGCGCCCCGCTTCATTCTGCACGACGGACCTCCGTACACCAGCGGCCCCATCCACATGGGCACGGCGATGAATAAGTGCCTGAAGGATTTCATCGTCAAGTCGAAGACCATGGCCGGATTCGACGCGCCTTATGTGCCCGGGTGGGACTGCCACGGGCTGCCCATCGAGATCAAGGTCGACAAGGAACTGGGCGGCAAGAAACTGCAAATGAAGGCCACCGACGTGCGCGCCGAGTGCCGCAAGTACGCGCAGAAGTATCTCGATCTCCAGCGGACGCAGTTCAAGCGCATCGGTGTGTTCGGACGATTCGACCGGCCCTATGCCACGATGACTCCGCAATATGAGTCGGTCGTGCTGTCGACATTTTTTTCGTTTTACGAAAACGGATTCGTATACAAAGGGCTGCGCGCCGTGTACTGGTGCATGCATGACGAGACCGCGCTGGCTGAGGCCGAAGTCGAGTATGAGAACCACACCAGCATCACCGTGTGGGTGAAGTACGGGCTGCTTGACGATCCCGCGAAGATCGATCCGGCGCTCGCGGGCAAGAAAGTTTCGACGATTATCTGGACGACCACTCCGTGGACGCTGCCAGCTTCGATGGCGGTGGCGTTTCATCCGGATGAAGAATACGTTGCTCTGGAGTCGGGCGGCGAAGTTTACATTGTGGCGTCGCGCTTGGCGGCGGACGCGGCGGCGAAGTGCAATCTGGCCGATCCGAAGCCGCTGGCGCATCTCCCCGGGCGCAAGCTGGAGGGGCTGAACTTTCAGCATCCGTTTCTCGATCGCAAGATTCTGGGTGTGCTGGCGGATTACGTCACCATGGACACCGGGACCGGCGTGGTACACACAGCACCGTCGCACGGCGCCGAGGACTTTATCACCGGCATGAAATATGGCCTCGATGCCACCAGTAATGTCGACGAGCAGGGCATCCTGCGGAACGGGCTGCCGGAATATACGGGCAAGCGCGTGTGGGAGGCCAACCAGCCGATCGTCGATCTGGTGCGCAGCCGCGGAGCGTTGCTGCATACGGAAAAGACCGAGCACTCATATCCGCATTGCTGGCGCTGCCATAATCCGGTGATTTTTCGCGCGACTGAACAGTGGTTTATTTCGATGGAAACACCCATGCCGGGCGGGGCCGGTAAGAATGACACGCTGCGTACGCGGACGCTGGAAGAAATCAAGAAGGTGAAGTGGGATCCGGCGTGGGGCGAGGAGCGGCTGTCGAACATGATCCAGACGCGGCCGGACTGGTGCATCTCGCGGCAGCGCGTGTGGGGTGTGCCGATTGCTGTGTTTCTGTGCGAAGCGTGCGGCAAGCCGCTCAACGATCACGCGGTCAATCAGAAGGTCGTGGAACTGTTTAAGAAATCGGGGGCCGATGCGTGGTTCACGCCGGAGTCGGACACGATTCTACCCGCGGGAACGAAGTGTCCGCATTGCGGGGGGACGAAGTTCGAGAAGGAAACCGACATCTTTGACGTGTGGCTGGAATCGGGTGCGAGTTACCTGGCACTAGTCGATGATGAGCCGGATTATCATTATCCTTGGCCTTCGGATCTTTATCTCGAGGGCGGAGATCAGTACCGCGGATGGTTTCAGTCTTCCCTGCTCTGCGCCATGGGGACGCATGCCAGTCCGCCGTACAAAGGCGTAGTCACACCCGGCTGGACGCTCGACGAGAAGGGCCAGGCTATGTCGAAGTCGCGGGGGAATGACGTGGATCCCGTCGACATCTCGAGCCGGCTCGGTGGTGAAGTTGTGCGGCTGTGGGTGGCGTCGGTCGACTTTCGCGAAGACGTGGTGGGGTCGGAAGCACTGATGCTCCGAGTGGCGGAGAACTATCGCAAGATCCGCAACACGTTTCGCTATGTTCTGGGCAATGTGGGGGACTTCGATCCGCAGACGGATGCTGTTCCGTTCGACCAGATGGATCCCCTCGATCAGTACATGCTGCGCCAGACCTGCGGGTTCGTGGCGGATGTGCGGAGTGCGTACGAAGAGTACGCGTTTCACAAGATTTACCACCGTGTGAACCACTTCTGCATCGTTGACCTGAGTGCGTTTTACTTCGACGTGCTCAAGGACCGGCTGTACATCTCGCCGCCGAAATCGCAGGCGCGGCGCTCGGCGCAGACCGCTGTGTGGCTCATTGGTGAGGCACTGGTGCGGATGCTCGCGCCCATCATGAGCTTCACTTGTGAAGAGATCTGGCCTTATCTGCCTAAAGTGTCTTCGCGCGAAGAGAGCGTGCACCTGGCACAGTTTCCGACGACCGCCGAGATTATGGGCGATGCGGCTCTGCCAGCAGGGGGTTCGAGGTCAGATGAGGAATGGACGAGCCTGCGCGGTGTGCGCGATGAAGTGCTCAAGGCGCTGGAGGAGGCACGGAACAATAAGCTGATCGGCACCGCACTCGAAGCTCAAGTGGCAATTACGGCATCCGATCCTTTCTATTCGCTGCTGCAGCGCCATGCCGAGCAGCTCCGGTATCTGTTCATTGTGTCCGTAGTGACGCTCACGCAGGGCTCGGGCAATGGGACCGGAGGGGTGCACATTGAAGTGAAGAAGGCCGATGGGGTCAAGTGCGACCGCTGCTGGAACTACTCCACGCGCGTGGGCGAAGACAAAACTTATCCAACAGTTTGCGAGCGCTGCAGCGCGGTGCTGAAAGAACTGGAAGCGCACGCTCACTGATGAAACCTTCTTCAGCGCGTACCCTAAATTTTCTGCTGGCTCTGCTTGTTGTGCTGCTCGACCGGTGGTCGAAGCGGCTCGTGGCCACCCACATTGCGATGTACACGCACATCCAGATTGTTCCAGGATTTTTTCGGATCACACATACCGAGAATACGGGCGCGGCGTTCAGCCTGTTTGCGGATTCCCCGTCGCACTGGAAGACCGCGCTGCTGATCGGGTTCTCGCTGATTGCGATGGTGATCGTGTCGGTGCTTTTGTGGAGGCAGGCGCGCGCACTCACGCTGACGGGGATTGCGCTTTCGCTGATTCTGGGTGGCGCAGTGGGCAACCTGTGGGATCGCGTGGCCAGCGGGCGCGTGGTCGACTTTCTGCTGTTCTACGTGAAGTCGTACCAGTGGCCGGTGTTTAATCTGGCCGACAGCGCGATCGTGGTGGGGGCATCCTTGCTAGTGATTGAGATTCTGTTTCACAAGGCGGCAGACGAGACGCCTGCAGTTTGAGAGCGCCGAAGTCCCTCAGGGGCTGAAGCCCAACATTGTTTGGAACCCTCATCGCAGCGCTGGAAGCGCTGCGCCACCCAAGAGCGAAACCCGGGGGCTAAAGCCCGCATCTTTCCTGCCCCATAACGGCACGGCTGAAGCCGTGCCCTTCCACAAGATCCCTCCCCTTCACAAGACCACCCGCCGTTCCACGAGACCCCTCGCCCGTCGACAAGCACCCTCACCCCTCCACCACCGCTCCCTCGAAACAATCCAAGCCATGCGCAACTCGGGTCGAGGCCGACCGTGCTCTATGGGCTCATCGATCGGGGTGATTTATCTGTGTTGATTCGGGTGAATCCGTGGCCAGGAGGTTCTTACGGCGTGCCGTAGAGTTGTTTGTAGACGCTGGCGTTGCGCATGATGGCCTGGACGTACTCGCGGGTTTCGGTGAATGGGATCGATTCCACGAATTCCGCCGAATCGCGATACTTGCCCTGCCCCATCCATTCCTCGACGCGATCCGAGCCCGCGTTGTATGCGGCTAGGGCGTTTTCGAACGATCCGCCAAACTTATCGACCATGCCGCGGAAGTAGTGTGTACCGAGCTGTAGGTTGACGGTGGGGGTAAACAGTTGGGTTGGGGCGTAGCGCTTCAGGTCGACCTGGTGGGCCACGACTTTGCCGGTCTTAGGCAGCAACTGCATGAGGCCGACCGCGTTGGCGCGCGAAACCGCCAACGGGTTGAACTCTGATTCCTGACGGATGAGCGACGCCACCAGATACGGGTCGAGGTCATTGGCCACCGAGAATCGTTTCAGGTCAGTCCAGTACGGGCGCGGGAATAGGGCCTCCCAATACACGCGCGGCAACGTGGGAATGTCGACGGCGAAATAGCTGGGGACGGAACGCTTCATCACTTCGATAGCGCGATCGTAGTGGCCGGTATCGATGTAGAGTTGCGCGGTCTCGGCCGGACCCCAGTTGCCGCCGTCGGCACTGGCGGCGGCTTGCAATTCGCGGACGGCAAAGTCGACCAGACCGCCGTTGCCGAGCAACTGCGCTTTTTGCAGATGGAGATCGTCGGCCGGCGGATCTTGCAGCGTCACTTTCTCGCCATGTTCAAGGGGCGGAATATGATCGAGCAGCGCGTACTGTTCCGGCGGATCCGTCCCCGCTGGCAGCTTTTGCAGGCGCTGCCGGCCAAGTTCCGCGTAGTAATAATTGCGGTAGCGATCCGATAATTTCTGGTAATAGGCACGGGCCATCGCGGGCTGGTTGTCCTCTTCCGCCAGGCGCGCACGCCAGTACAACGCCGCAGAGGTTTCGTTGCCTCCGGGGTACATTCCAATCTGCTCGTCGAATAATTTCTTCGCCTCGTCGTTGCGGCCGAAGCGCAGGGTCAGCCAAGCGGCTTTCCAGTGCGCGTAAGAGGCGCGGGACCCGTTGGGGAAACGCTGCTGCAGTTCGCGAAAGGCGTCGAGCGCCTGATCATACTCGTGATGCACCAGGTGAAGATTCGCCACGGAAAGTAGCGCCGCCTCGAACCATGGACTGGTGGGGGCGGCTTGCCGAAGTTGGTCTACCGTACTGTAGAACAATGCATTCTCGTCCGAGGCCCAAGCGACCTCGCCGAGAATGTATAGGCGTTGCGCGCTCTGCTCGGGAGTTGCGCCCACAAGTGCGGTCAGTTCAGACTTAGCCTCGCGATTGCGGCCGCTGCGGTGGAGCGCGTCAGCCAGCGCGAGTTCGGCCGCCGGACGCGATTCGGCAGTGGCGTGAATGGCGAGTTCGCGATATTCGTCGACTGCATCGTTGTAGCGCTTGGCCTTCATCAGCAGGTCGGCGCGAGTTTTGAGTTGCGCCGGCGTGGGCTGAAGGGCGCCCGGAAGTGTTTTCAGCTCGGCATTCGCCGCATCGGCTTCGGCCGCAGTCGGCATGTTGTAGTAGACATTCGCGAGCGCTTCGGCGGCTTTTTCTTTCTGGCCGAGCGCGGCATAGGCGCGGCCCAGTGCAAACTCGTAGTCCGATCTCGCAGGCAGGCGATCTTTCTCCAGCAGTTCGACGGCTTCAGCGGCGCGTCCTTCGGTCAGCAGCGCGGTGGCGTAACTCAAATGGGCATCGCGAACCAGCAGCGAATCCGGATACGTAGTGTGGAAGTTGGCGAGCGAAGCAAGTCCCTCGGCCTGATGGCCGGTTTGCAGGTAGCAGGTTCCGAGATAGTAGGCGACGTAATCGCCCAGGTCTCCGGCCCGAGGCTTGGCGCGGTTAAGAGGATCGATGGCCTTGGCCCAATCGTGATCGAGGACGTGGGCATATCCAAGGACGAGCCAGGCCAGCGCTCCAGCATCTTCTTGAGAGTGGACTCGCGCGTAGGCTTCGACACCGGCGTATCCCGCCGGCGAGCGATCGAGAATTAACTGCTGTGCCATGGGACGCAAGGTCGTGGAGGCAACGAAGGCTTCACGGATGCGGCGTACTCGTGGGGACATTGGCCTGTGCTTCTTCGCGGTCGCATGGGCGGGCACCGCCTTCTTGGCAGGCGGATGGGTGCTCGGCGCAGTGGCAGATTTTGTTGGCGAAGATTTGTGCGGCGCGAGCTGTGGGGCAGGCTGATCCTGGGCGGGTGTCGGCGTGGCCGGGAGGGGCTTGTCGGATGCACCGGGAGCCCCTGGAGTAGAAGCTTGCTGGGGGAGCGGCGATGCGGCCGAGCGCGCACCGCTCGGAAGCCCGCACAAAACAGCGAGCGCCAGCACCCCCGACCACTTGAGACCCAATGGAACCACCTTAGTATTCTTCGCGCGGAAGCGCGAAAGGCCAACTGTTAATAGATGCAACTGCGAACTTGGGAGTCTTCGAGGGCTAAAAGCCCGAGTTCTTCTCTAACACCGCACCACGCGGCCCCAAAGGGCCGCTCTTCCCCATGCCCTACGCAGCCCTCAGGGGCCACTATTTGCGGAAGTTGGCGCCCATGACGGAATAGTCGTCCTCCGCCAGGCTGCGTACGACTTCCTTTTGGAAGTAGTCGCCACTGGCCGCAGCGGTAGTGCCATAGCGCTTCTGAAACGTGGAGCGGCTCTTCTCAATGTCTTCTTTCAGGCGATCGTAGAGATCTTTATTGCGGCGGCCTTCAGCCACCTTCGCCTGGTTGTACAGCTTGATCTCGTCGACGAGCAGGCGGGCGAAGCGCTGCGCTTTGCGGTGGGTGTCGGCGTCTTCGGCGGACATCCCAGCAAAGGGATCGGCGGCGGCGGCCGGTGCGGATGCTGCTGCACTCGCGGACGCGGCATGCGCGGCGACTTCGACTACTTCCGCGGCAGGCTCAGGCTCAGGCGCAGCTTTCGCCGCGACATGTTTCGGAGGAGCGGAGGCGAAAGGATCGGAAAAAGAACTAACGGTCTGCGCGGGTGCGGCAATGGGTGGACGCTCCATGCTGGGTCCGGCATTGCTAATATCTCTCTGCGCTTGCTTGCGGAGCGAGGTCACTTCCAGCCATGCGCTGGTGGCCATCACCAAAACTTCGAGTGCGGGGCCGTCGAGAACGCCCTCGGTGCCGCCGTCGGCATAGAGCAGAGCCGCAACTTTATCTTTCAGGACCAGCGGCAGAACCATGATCTGCTCATTCTCGGGTCCACCAAACTGTTTCACGAAACGCCGGTCCATTTCGGCGATGTTGGCCGGAGCCACGATGCGGTTCTGATAGGCGTGGGCCGCGGGACCGGAAGTCATGTCGAGTGGGAAATCTTTGACGGCATCGTCGTCGCCCAAGCCGCGGCCTTGCCATCCCGTGGCCGATCCAGCTTTCACGACGAATAGAGCGATGCGAGAACCGTAGGCGCTGCCTGCGTCGAGCAAGGCGCGCAGAATTTCTTTTTGCGTGGTGCCGGTGTGAATGCTGGCGACGGCTTGCACCAAGTTACTGCCGTGCGCGGTACCATCCGGAATCGGGCTTCCCGCGCCCGTTTGCGCCGGTGCTGCGGGCAGTTCGGCCAGAACGCGTTCGACCAACTCCGCCTGCAACTTTGGAAGCGCGCGGTCAAGAACCTGCGCCACCGCACGCTCGACGATTTGCTGGAGTTCCTTGCTATCCGCCATGCTCGAAACCGATCCCAATACCCGAGTCTTGCCTGCCACCGCCCCCACCCAAAACGGCACTGCCTTAAGTGCTGATTATACGGCACTTGTAGGGAGGCATTAGAGTACTTCGGTACCTGTTCGTCCGCGTACCAGCTTCGCTTTCGATTCTATAGCAATCTTCAGCCGAGCCAAGGGCGGAGTGGGCTGCAGGATTATTCATCTTGGCACTGGGTACAGGATTTCATTTTGCGTCGTGCGGAGCACACATCGGCCAATGCGAGGTCCATGGCTGCGATTTGGCGATTGGGCAAATAGACGGTTACCAAGTAGAATAATGGTTTCGTTTTGAGTGTTTTGATTTACCCGAAAATACTGCATCGATCAGCGAATGGGAGCCATCCAAAACAAAGTAGTAGGACCAGTTAGCGAAGAGTTGACCCTCGTACAGGCGGCGAAGCGAGGAGACGACTCGGCGTTCGAGGAATTGGTCCGGCGCTACGACCGCAACGTATTTCGGATCGCACAGCACATCACACAAAACCGCGAAGACGCGGAAGATGTGGTGCAGGAGGCGTTCCTGAAAGCGTACGGCAATCTGAAGCAGTTTCAGGAGCAGTCGAAGTTTTATACCTGGCTGGTGCGGATTGCGGTCAACGAAGCGCTGATGAAGTTGCGCCGGCGTAAGCCAGAGCGCACGGTCTCGCTCGACGAAGACATTAAGACGGAAGACGACTCTCTGCCCCGTGAGATCGCGGACTGGAGCCCGAATCCGGAGCAGCAATACACGCAGGCGGAATTGCGAGAGATTTTGAGTAAAACCATCCAGGGGCTTCCCCCGGGCTTCCGGACGGTGTTTGTGCTGAGGGACGTAGAAGGGCTTTCGACGGAAGAAACCGCTGCCGCGCTTGAACTGAGCGTACCGGCGGTGAAGTCGCGGCTGCTGCGGGCTCGATTACAACTTCGGGAGCGGCTGGGACGATACTTCCAGCGAAGAGAGAATGGCGATGGCAAAAGCGGTGAAGTTAAAACGGGCGATGCTCCGAGTGGAGATGGCAACCAGTGAAATGCTCTGAATTTTTGACCGAGCTGACCAATTATTTGGACGGCGTCCTCGACGAAAAAACCAAAGCTGAGTTGGAGAACCATCTTTCCTGGTGCCACAACTGCTATGTCGTCTGCGACACAACCAAGAAAACCATTGAGATTTACCGCGACTCCCAACTCTACGAGTTGCCGGAAGATCTGCGCAGCCGGCTGCGCTCGGCCATCATGATCAAGTGCCAGCAGCACAAAAAGCGCGGTCCCCAGAGCTTATAAAGACCGTCTGAAACGTTCTTCCCCATCCCGTAACTGTATCTAGGGAAATGGCTTCTGCCCTTTCTTGCCGCTGGGAGAGCCCTCTTTTACGAAATCCTCAACCCTTTTAGCAATCCATGAATCTAAGTATTTGAGTGAAAGCGTTCCACAGACACCGTGGAGGGGGCGCGCACTCTCAGTACAAACAGGACTCGGCATACACGCTCAGGTATGGAAGGTGGGGTCATGATTGCAAAATTGATTGATGCAGTTTTTAAACTGATCGACGCGGTTTTTGGATGCAGACACGCTCATTACAGCTTTCCAGTCACGATCCGGGGCGCGAAGCGACGCCCGCAAGCAGCCGCTTTGACGGGAACTTATGTTGCTTGTCTCGATTGCGGCAGAGAACTTGCTTATGACTGGCAGGAGATGAAAGTCATCACTTCGCCCGAGCGTCATCGCGAGCATCGGGCCGCGCTGGCGAAACACGCCGCGTAAGGCGAGAAGACCAAGACCACAGCATCAGCAATCAGGGGTACGATCCCCCACCCCGGAGCCGCAGGCGAACCGCTTGCGGCTCGTCGCTTTTCTGGCCTCCAATGAAAACTGCCCCACCGCGTGGCAGGGCAGTTCTTCATCAAATGCTCGACAGGGAGTATCAGTGCGCTGGGTAGTCGGCCGGAACCGGCACCGGAACCCGCTTGTCGAGAGGCAGAAATTCGCGCTCGCCGGGTCCGGTATAAACCTGGCGCGGGCGCGCGATCTTCTGCTCGGGGTCGGTGATGAGTTCCTGCCACTGCGCCAGCCAGCCTGCGGTTCGTGGAATCGCAAACAGCACGGTGAACATTTCGGGGCGGAATCCCATCGCCTGGTACATGATGCCGGAATAGAAATCGACGTTGGGATAGAGTTTGCGCTTCACAAAATAGTCGTCTTCGAGCGCGATGCGTTCCAGTTCGAGCGCGATGTCGAGTTTCGGACTGCGTCCCGTAACCTGGAAGACTTGTTCGGCGCTCCAGCGGATGATTTTGGCGCGCGGATCATAGTTCTTGTAGATGCGGTGGCCGAAGCCCATCAGCTTTATCTCGCCTTCCTTGACCCGCTTGATGTAGGCCGGAACGTGATCCTTGGAGCCGATCTCGTCGAGCATCTTCAGGACTTCTTCGTTGGCGCCGCCGTGCAAAGGTCCAGCCAGCGCCGAGGCCGCAGACGCAACCGACAGATACGGATCCGCCTGCGAGCTACTCACCGAGCGCATGGCGTTGGTGCTGCAGTTCTGCTCGTGGTCGGCGTGCAGAATGAAGAGAATGTCGAGCGCTCGCGCAATCGCGGGATTGGCCACGTATTTCGGCTCGACCATCTTCCACAACATGTTCATGAAATTTTCGGTGTAGCTCAGATCGTTGTCGGGATACACGTAGGGGAATCCGACGTTGTGCCGGTACGACATGGCCGCGATGGAAGGCACTTTGCCGATGAGGCGCTGGATCTGGTGCATGCGGTTGGCGGGATCGTGCACGTGCTTGGCGTCGGGATACACGCTCGACAGGGCCGCAATGGTGCTCACGAACATCGCCATGGGATGCGAGGAGTAGCGGAAACCCTCCATGAACTTCTTGGTGGTTTCGTGCAGCATGGTGTGATGGGTGATGTCGTGGACCCAGGTATTCAGTTCTTTCTCGGTGGGGAGTTCGCCGAACAGCAACAGGTAGGCGACTTCCAGGAAGGTGCAGCGCTCGGCGAGAACTTCAATGGGATATCCGCGATAGCGCAGGATTCCCTTATCTCCGTCAATGAAGGTGATGTTGCTTCGGCACGACGCCGTGTTCATGAACGCCGGGTCGTAGGTCATCAGCCCGAAATCGTCGGAGCCAGTCTTGATTTGCCGCAAGTCCATGGCCCGGATGGTGCCGTTCTCGACTGGGATGGTGTAGGTCTTGTTGGTGCGATTGTCGGTGATGGTGATTGTGTTCTCTGCCATGGAAATAGTCCGCCTTTATCCGCGCGCCCTGAGATCAAGCATAGTCGAGCCTAAGGCTGATCCCAAGTCCGATCTGTGATTGGAATCACAGCCACTTGTGACACTGTTCAAAGAGTAATTCTATGCCAAATCGCGCTTGCACGCGGATGCAACCTCGGGTTCAACATCTTGCCCTGCCGTTCAAACCGAGTGTCAGGCGCGATTCTTCCCCGCTCTCAAGGGGTCGCTGCGGGCTTTAAGGCGTAGTAGCCCTGGCGTGCCTGTACGGTGAGCTTTTCGGGACCGTTCAGGGTCACTTTCAGCTTGTGGAACTTGTCGTCGAGTTTCTGGGGCGAGAATCCGAGGACGTAGATGTACTCGGGGGTATCGGCGGTACGCCGGAAGCCCTCGTCGAGATCATTGTTGTTATGGAAGAACGTTCCTCCAGTACTGTAGGCCAAGTTCGCCAGCACATCACTGCGTTCCGCTGCCTCTTCCCGGTCAAGCCGGGCTCTCTCCACGGGGTTGGCTGGATGGCTGGCATTGGGCGCCGGAGTTGGAGTGGACAGGCCGCGGACATCCAGAGTGTTGACGACGATGTCGGAGCGCAAAGCGCGGTCTGTCAGTTCAGCGAGGGCCTGGCGTGTGTCGACGGTTTGCGTCAGGAACCCGGGAGAGACTAGAACGATGCTGCGGCTGCCGGGCATGGCCGCGATTCTCTGGACGACCTCCCGCAAGATGCCGAGTGTGCTCTGAATCTCGGCGCTGCTCGCGTTCAGTACCTCATGTGCCGTCGCCCTCGCTACCTGCTCTGCTCGCTCTAACTCGGCAGGTGTCTTTGCCATCCCGCCAGAGGTGCAATTCACAGCGTCCTCAGTGGCGAGGCCCAAGGTCCCCCGATCATTCTGATTCACGATCAAGTCCGCCATGTAAGAACTCATTGGAGGACAATGAGGACCGGACGTCAGGGGATGGGGTCTCAGGCTCTTCAGCACATCCTGCAGTCGTTGGCGGTCGGCCGTAAAGTTAATGCCGCTCTGTCCCGAAGTGACGAAGATCGCCGCGCGATCTTCGGGGTGCAGAGCGGCCAGGTGGCGCGCGGCAGCTGCGGTTGCGCTCGACAGATCGGTGAATGTCGTGTGGATATCGTCGAACACGTAAGCAACGTCGCGTCCGGCGGCCGCCGGCGCATGGTTATCGCTCAGGACTGCGCTCGCAGACAGCGGCGCAGACTGCTTCTCGGGACCGGTAGGGGTCGCGGCTTTCTCCGCGGAGAAACTGGAGATCACTTGCGGCTTGCCATTATCGAACAACTGGAAATCTTCTTTCTTGAAACTGCCCACCGCACGGCCCTTTGGGTCGCGCAGTACGACGCTGACTTGCACCAACTTCACGCTCACCTTGAGTGTCGTGAGACCTTCCTTGGTTGGAGGCGCGCTCGCTTCTTTCGCAGCGTCGACTTTGGCGCTGGCTTCGAGCGCCTCCTGATTCTTCTGCCGCGCTGCTTCGAGTGCGACCATTCTCTGGCGCACTGCTCCTGCGAAGGCATTGAGATCCTGCGCCTGCTCGGCTTGCAAGCGGGCTGCATCCTGGCGCACCGCATCCTCGCGCAGGATGGCGTAGATTTGGTTGTCCTCCTCCAACTGTCGCTGCAGTTCTTCCGGAGTCGTGGCTCCGCCAGCAGCGGCTCCTGCGGAGAGACTCGCTGGGGCATCGAGGAGCATGTGGGTCTTGGCCCGGAATTTGTGACAGTTTCGGAATTGCAGGACGTTGCGCCTTAACTCTTCCCCTTGTTGCCGGGTCGCGATGGATGCGGCCACGGGCAGCGGGAAGAATGAGCCGTCCGCAAAGGAAACGTTCTCGTAGTCGGTCTGAAGATCGGCGCTTTGCGTGGGAAAATCTTTTGGGATATCCGTTGCGACCGAGCGAAAGCGGAGCAAGTCGCCGGTCTTCTGGTCGACCCAAAGCTCTCCGCCGTAGGGCGGCGCAATGACCCGATCGTCGGTGTGCAAGCGCCACAAGGGATCGTTCTGTTTCACGATCCGGTATGTGAACACCCAGGCTGCGTGTCCGTTCAAGGTGTTCACTCCAGAAAACTCGAATACAGCCTGATTGTGCAGATCGAAAATTGCACGTAGATTGCTGCCGAATTCCCCGGTAGACCACTGGCCGGGCGAATTAGTGATCGCGCTCGGAGCGTCTTTGCCGTTCAATTTGATCTCAGTATAAGACTCGTTGCCGTCTTCGTAGCGGACCAGCGCAGTAATCAGATCACGGGGCACTTTGCTGTCGCCGCGATAGCGGGAGGTCTGCTGGTCGCAGATGAAATTCGGCATTCGTTGCGGCAGGCTCATGGCGTATTCGCATACCCCGTGCAAGGCATCCGAGTGGGGAACGTCGGTGGGTAGCCACCTGCAGAAGTCGGAGGCAATCATTACGACCTCTATCTTCGGGGGAGCCTTCTGGGTGGCGATGGTGTCCTGAGGAGTGGGTTCGCGATGCGGAACATTTCCGCCTTTTATTAGTTCCGCGAACACCGCGCCGGCCAGTTGCGACATTGCGTCCATCACTGAGTCCTTCATCGAAGACGCATTTTCCGACTTCGCCGAACCGACGGCATATTCCGCGTTATCCACGACGCGCTCGAGTTGGTACTCCACCTTGGCAGCAAATACCGGAAAAGTGTCGATTGTGCCCGTCATGGACGAAGGCACGGATTTTTCTGAGGTCAGCAGATCGGTCAGGCGGCTGAAAACAATGAACTGACAGTTCTTCTCTCTCGCCTCGGCGAGGGCAGCACTTCCCTGAGACGATTCCAGGCCGACGGCCTGCGTGCGCAGATTGAGTTTCTTATCGGGCTTCTGCTGGTTGAGCGCCTTCACCAGACGATCGCGCGCTTCCGTGACCGAGACTTTGTCGGTGCCGCTGCGTAGAACGGCGACTCCAATGCGGACCACATCTCTATCCTGCGCGAATGTGGGGAGGCACAAGAGAAAAACGATAGGAAGCAACGTTGGTGACAGGAAACCCCGCATGGATCAGGCTACTTGGACCAAACAATGATACAGGTGCCGACAGACACAGGAAATGGCTTCGATGTTCCCCCCAAAACAAAACCGGCGGCCGCGGCCGCCGGTGGAAGGCTAAATCAAAACCTGACAGCCGAGGCGGCTGTCGCCACATCACCCGATCACCCTAGTTCGAAGAATCGTCGCGGCGTTTCAGTGTCGGGCGATCGTCGTCACTCTTGGTGGAGTCGCCAGTACTGTCGGTCGGGTTCGAAGTCCGCCGCAAGCTGGGCTTGTTGGAATCTTTATCGTCGAGCACCTTGTGCTTGTTCTCGATCGCCGCCAGCCGCGCCTTGACCTGGTCAAATTCCGATGTGGTTACAACGTATTGCTGCTTGGCCGGAAGAATCTTGCGGATCTCTTCCTGCGATTTTTCGATACGGTCAGGAGTCTGCGGATGAGTGTCGAAAGCTTTCGAGAGCGTGCCGGGCTTCTTCTTCTCCATCGCCTGAATTTTTTCGAAGAACGAAACGAAGGCCGACGGATCATATCCGGCGCGGTACATGTACTCGATGCCCAAGTAATCCGCCTCGGCCTCAAAGCCACGCGAGAAGTGCAGGAAAGTCAGCGGAATGCCGAGGCCCAAGCCTTCATAAATGCCGTAACCCAGCGCGCCACCCATGAAAATGGCCGGAAGCGAAGCCATCTGCATCAGGTTGAGGCGCGTCATTTCGCGTCCGTAGTGGCACGCGGCCACGTGGGCGATCTCGTGCGCCATCACGCCCGCCATTTCGGCTTCTTCATCAGCCGCTAGAATGAGGCCGGAATTCACATAGAAAAACCCGCCAGGCAGGGCCATGGCGTTAACCACGTCGGAGTCGATGACCTTGATGGTGAACGGAACCTGCGCGTCGGAATTGCGCACCAGGTTCTGCCCGACCCGGTTCACGTATTCGGTGATGACAGGATCGGTGACCAGTTTGATTTGCGATTCGATCTGCTGAGCGTACTGCCGTCCACGCGCGACCTGCCCTTCCACGGTGTACCAGTTGCCCACACCGCGACCGCAGCCCACATTGCGGTTCCCTACGGCATCCACGTCGGTCTTGCCGCCGTCGTGCTTGATCTGGCTGTCATCTTGCGTCGGCAACGCAGCCGGCGCCTGTTTGGGCGCATTCTGCACATCGCCGGATTTCGGCTGATCCTTGTCTTGATCTGAAACTTGAGCGAAGGTCCAGGGTCCCACACTGAACGCCGCTAATGCCGTCGCCGTTGCCAGCCATCTGAGTTTCATAGGGGTACTCCTTGAGCTGATTATACGCTCGGTCCGGAAGACACCAAGGCCAATCTTGGTCCTTTAGCTTAGACGCTCTGGGATGCTTGGGGGTTATCCGGGGAGGTTGGAGACGGCGCTCGTGCTTGGGAGATACGACTCGGTCTGCTTCGCCGGGTCACAAAATCTCCTCCGGAGTAGAGGCTAGTTTAGGTGACCCTTGGTCGTTAGTAGTTTTACGCTTCTCCTGGCGCGCCCGCCGAGGGCCCTGAAACTGGAGCCCTGCGCCAGAAGTCCCCGACGAGGTTCCCCCTTGACTATCCGCAGGCTCAGGCGGACAATTGGCCACGGTTTGCCGGCCCCCCCAAGCCGGATACGAATCCAGACCGAACCCTCTCAGCCTATTTGGACAATTAATCTTGCTCGATACGGATTGGAGTGTGCGGAATCTCGCCAGCCGTCTAGGTGCGGTGCAAGAAAAGAAGAGCAGCTTGACTGCCGCCTCAGCACCGTGAGGCGCTGCGCCTGCTCGATTAAGGTTTCGCAACGAGGATGGACTGCAGTCGCTTGGGTATGTTTTGCAGCCGTCCGGAACACCTGTTAAGGAGAACACCATGAAGATTCTCAAGTCCATGCTATGCCCGGGCGCTCGACTCGCTTTATTCCTAGTTCTGGCAGGCATGGGATCTGGCGCCAATCTGTGGGCAGCGGCCTCCGTTGATCCGTGCACCCCGGCTCTGCCGGTTGGATCCGCCACTGGGTGCGGCGCGTTGATCACCGTAACTGCGGTCGATGGGAACGGGAAGGCGATCGCCTTCACTGTAACCATCCCAAACAACGGCAACGGTCCCGGTAATGGGAACCCCTACGATGGCGACGATGACACCTTGGTGGGGATCGTAAACAGTTCTGGCGGAACGCTGACTTCGATCACGCTCAACTCGACCGACACGTCGTTCGGAGGGATCTTCGGTTTCGACCACGATGGACCCTGCGGCTACGGAGGCCTGACCGTCAACTGCTTCGGGGCCGAGGCGCGCGTAGACCCAGGCGATTATCAGGGTCCGAACAACACATTCACGAACCTTGTGGGAACTTCTTGCATGAGTTTTGGCACATGCTATACGACTGGAACGGTGAATTTCCTCAGCGCGATTCCAGTTGGGGGAAGCACGTGGTTCGCCTTGGAAGGTCTGCCTCAGTCCGTCACGGAGGTTACGCAGACCGGACAACCGATCAACCCGAACAACGCTGCGAACCTGTCTCAGCTCTTCGTGTTCAACAACACTCCGGACCAGCATGTGGAGATTGATTTCGATTACACCACCGCTTTCAACAGCGGGGACCCCGACCTCAATGTAGTCAGCAACACCATTCCAACGGTCGCCGACCAAGGGCTTACGCAGGTCGCCTACCAGGCCATGGTGGCGGGGACGTCCCTTGCCATGACCAACTGTTTCACTGCACCCGGCGAGGGCACGGACGCCAACGGTAATCCCCTATGCGCCCAGATGACGATTACGTGCACGAACACCGACTCGAAGGCTCCTGCCGGCGATAACTGCCCGCAGTCGACGGAGCGAAATCTGTATTGGGCTCTACAATTGAACACTCCCGGAACCGGAATGACGATTCCCGCTGGTACCGCGCCTGTGATTCCTGAGGGCAGCGACAACTGGTCGCCGGCGCCTGGCAGCTGCGTATTCGAGGGACCAGAGACGGGGAACTTGTGCCCGCAGAGCACATTGACGCAGTTTGAATTACTGTCACTGGACAACGGACCAAGGTCGGGAGGAACTGGTACGACGACGAACTCCTCTTTCGTCGCGGGTTGCTGCGCGCCGGAATGGAATACGGTAGCGAATGTTCCGGTGTGGTCGCATAGCACGACGATTCCGGTGTCATTTACAACCAATCCGCCGAGCCCTGCCAAGCCAACCAACGGTTGGGTCGCAGCGCCGAACAAGAGCGTTACCCTGGGGGCGGAGAACCTCGGCGCAACGCCCGACACTACGTTCCCGGTGGCTGGCGATCAAATATTTACGAACCCGGTTGCCTGCCCTAGTGCCTGGCCGGCATCTGGCACCGTACCGCCGTCTTTCACGGGCAGCGGGAATGTGACCGTTTCCGGGGAAGGAAATTATGAGGTGCATTACTTCTCGACCGGTTGCGACAATCAGGAAGAGCTGATGTTTCCCAGTAACATAAACGCCGCGAGTACAAAAAACCTGGCGACGTTCAAAACCGCGCCGTTCAGCGTAGATACGACTGCGCCGACCGTGACGGTGACACTGAACCCGTCTAGCGGCTATATAGCCCAGAATGCGCCGTTGACCGCCATGGTTATGTGTTCCGACCCTTACAGTGCTACTGTCTCGGGTTTGTTCTCGGGGCTAAGCCAGTGCGGATCGCAAAGCGCGCCTCAGATGTTTAGCGGGCAGCAAACTGAAACCCTCAGCCCGATACCATTGAGCACCTCAACGCTGGGAACAAACACATTCACGGCGATCGCGAAAGACGTCGCCGGGAACACTTCGACCGCGACCGTTTCCTACCAGGTGGTCGGGACGGACAACGTTGCAATCGCAATGATCGGCAACTTGCTGGTGAAGACCGGAACGAACCTGACGTACGACATTTTTGTGGTGAACGGCGGGCCAAATGCGGCCGCGTTGACTACAATCACAGACGTTCTTCCGGCCGGCACGAGTCTGGTCAGTTCGGGCTACGCCATTGACTCTTGCAGTTTCAGCAAGGGTCAGCCGCCGAGCTGCTCGATTATGCATCCGACAAATTCCTGCGGGAACGTTGCTCCAGGTTCCTGCAGCATCGGCACGTTACCAGCATGGACGAGCAAGAATCCAGTTGGCGCGGTCGTCCAGATCACGGTAAACGTAAGTGCTAAGGCGAATACCGCAATCAAGAATACGGCTGCGGTGAGCAGTGCAAATTCTAATTCTGATACGCTTTACACGACGTCATCGTGGTATACGGGGGTCACGAAATAGGCAAGGCTGGATTGCTGGCAATAGCAGGGCCGGGCGGAATACGCCCGGCCTTTCGTTTTGAAAAAATGATTGAAGCGGCTAATTGCCAGCAGCCGAGAAGCGCGAGGCTTCAGTAAACATGAACTTCAGGTCGGAGCGCTCGAGCAGTTTCTCTGCTCCGGGCTCTTTACGCATGTCGTCGATGAAGCTCATGGCTTGCCGATAGTGGCCGCGAGCCTCATCACTGTTTCCGCCCAGGCGGAGCGCATTGCCGAGCAGATAGTGAATGCGCACGGTTTGATAACGCGCGCCGAGTTTCTCGCTCTTGCTCAAGTCTGTGCGTAGTTCCTGCTGGGCGTGGGAGTAGTCCTTGCCGCGGATCAGGGCTTCCGCCGTATCGGCAGAGCTTTCGAGGGACAAATACTTCAGGTTGCGGCTGTCGGCCTGTTGCGTCAGATCGCGTAACGCGCGGGGGACCGAGGAAGGATTTCCTCCGCTCATGGCCGCTTCCGCGAGATGCAATTTAGCTATCAGGACCTCGCCGGGATCCGTCGCGTGCGCTGCAGCACGTACGGCTCGATCATAAAACGCCCCGGCTAGTTTGCGGTCGCCGCGGTAGAACTCAACATCTCCTTGAGTGGTGAGTAATTCGGTCTGCAGGTTCGCGTTCCGTAGGTCGTGGGCTATAGTTTGAGCTTCCTGCAACAGGGCCCCTGACTCCGAGCCTCGTCCCGCCTGGGCGAGGGCGTCGGCAAGATCGATGAGAAGCTCCGCCATGTCGTCACTGCGGTCGCCCAGAGCGCGGTAGCCATTCACTGCGTCTTGCATGGCATTGACGGCCGCACCGAAGCGTCCTTGAGCTTGTAATACCATCCCAATGTCATGAGATTCATAGGCTGCGCCTCGAGCATTACCAGCCTTGCGCCACAAATCCAGTGCACGCATCGAGGTAGCCAGCGCTTGATCGTATTGTCCAGTAGTGCTGTAAACCTGGCCCAGAGCTGTTAAGGTCTCTGCGATCGCTGCTGGAAGGTTGAGCTTTTCGCGCAACTGTAGCGCCTGTTGGAGGTAAGTCAAAGCGTTATCGGCGTCACCTTTGCCGAGATAGACGCCGCCGATATTATTCAGGCACAAAGACTCGTAGTTTTGGTCGCCCATGTCGCGCTGAATCTGCAGGGATTCCTTGTAGTTTTGCAAGGCCTTGTCATAGTCGCCTCTGGATTCGTAAACCACACCCATGTCAATCAGCGTGTCACCGACCTCTTTCTTCATGCCAATTTCGCGCTGAAGCCGGAGGGCGTCGTTGTAGTCGGCGAGCGCGGCATCGACTTTTCCCTGGGTGTTCTGAACTATCGCCATTTCGACCAAGTTGCCGGCCAAATTTCGTTTCAAGCCAAGGCGACGGTTAATGGCCATGGCGTCCTGGTAGCTCCGCATGGCGTCATCAGGCTTGTTCATAAGGCGATAGGAGATTCCCGTCGACTGCAGAATCAGCGCCTTCAATTCCTGGGCATCCATCTCGACTGCCAGAGACAGCCCCTTGTTCAGGGGGTCGAGGGCGGCTTGCGGATTGCCATTCACGATTTCGACTACACCCAGCTGCCACAGAGCTTTGATGTTCTTCGGATCCGATTGCAAGAGTTTGGACAACTGGCCACGAGCCTTCTCATACGCGCCGGTCTCGGTATAAAGGCTTCCCAGGGCCGACTCCACATCGGAGCTGTCTGGCATGCTCTTCGCCAGGTTCTCGTAGGCTTCGATGGCTTTCTTGTTGTCTTTGATGACGCGCTCATGCGTTGCCTGGATGAGGTACTTTTCGGCCAAGGGCAACGGTTCGCTCAGTTCGACCGCCTTGCGGGAAGCCTGTTCGGCATCGCCATCGTATCCGAGCGCGGAGTCCGCGTCGGCTAAACGGGAATAAGCGAGGGCAAATTCAGCGTCCTCTTTAATGGCGGACTGGAAAGCGTTGACCGCATCCAGGTTCTTGCCATCTCGCACAAGCTGAACACCCTGGTTGTAATCTCGCAGCGCTGACGCCGAACGCGAACTTGGCTGGAAGGAGCTGGCCTTGAGCTCATTTATCACGTCCGGGGAGAAAGCCAGATTGTTGCGGATCGCGGTGGCCAAGCGGTCTACCGCGCCAGGAATATCCTTTTCATCGACCGCTTCAATTCTGAGCGGAACGTTGCGATCATGCTTGAGGTCCCGCAATGTGGCGTCGATGCGTATCTGCCCGCCGAATCTCGCATATTGCCCCCAAACCAGGGTGTCGGCATTGGTGAATTCCGCAACCCGGCCCAGGGTCGATGAATCGACGATGGAGTTGGGAGCGATTCGCAGATCGTGGAAGACTTGCTGCACGCGGTCGGACGAAACGGCGCGCAGGTGCGCGGATTGGCCTACGTCCGTGCTTAACATGTCGGCGAGGCTCGGCCCCAGCCAGTCCCAGGATGCGTCCCCGGATTTGTTTTGAAACGGAATTACTGCCAGAGACAGAGCCTGCGCAGGAGCGGTTTTCTTGGCTGACGGCGCGAAGAGCGGTTTTCGGAAGACATATCCCACAATGGCGAGCACGACCACTGTGACAATGCCGGCCCACAGAGGCCAGTGAATGGTGCGTCCCCAGGGCTCGACCGCAGGCTGAAAGCGCAAGTTTGCCGCCGCGCCCTTGCCGGAATAGGCATCCAGATCGTGGAGCAACTCCGCGGCATTCTGGTAGCGCATTTTGGGATCGCGCTCCAGGCATTTGCTGACGATGTTGCTGAGCGGCTTCGGAATCGTCCCATCGTGATCGGACACCGGGATGGCACGTTCCTGGGTGCGCTTGATCAAACTGGCGACGGCGCTTTCGGCCCCGTACGGCGCTTTGCCTGTCAGCAGTTCGTAAAAAATCAACCCCAGCGTGAACAAATCGGAGCGCTGATCCAGTTCCTTCGCCAGCGCCTGCTCGGGCGACATATACTCCATTGTCCCGACCAGTGCCCCGGTCTGCGTCATGCCGTCGCCTTCGACGGTGCGGGCCAGGCCAAAATCCATCAGCAGGATCCGTCCGGACTGATCGCGCATGATGTTCTGCGGCTTCAGATCGCGATGGATCACTCCCACGTTGTGCGTCGCTTGCAGAGCGAGGCAGATCTGTTCTGTGATCTGCACCGCTTCCTCCGGAGAAAATTTCCTTTTCTCCTGGATCAGGGCGCGGAGGTCGACGCCCTCGACGTACTCCATCGTGATGAACTTCACGCCATCGGCGTCGCCCAGATCGTAGATGCGGATCACATTCTTATGAGTGACCTGGTGGGCCAGCAGGAGTTCCTGCTTGAATCGCGCCAGGATCGACGGATTCGCGGCCAGTTGCGGGCGAATCAGCTTCAGCGCGACCGGACGGCTCAACTCGCGGTCCATCGCCTTGTACACCGCGCCCATGCCACCTTCGCCCAGGAGTTGCAGAATCTCGTAGCGACCACCGAGCACGTCACCGGTCTGTAGGACAGGAGTGTCGGTCTGGCTCCGTACGGGTCCGGGACTGGTGGGACGAACCGGCGGGCCCTTTCTGACGTACGAGGCATTGACATCCACCATGGTCGCCTCGGGATCCGCGTAAGAATTGGAGAAGTCAACCAGCGTCGCGTCAGGTTCAGAAGGAACGCTCGAACCGGCACTATCCCCTTTGGCGGGGACACTCACACTGGGCGAATTAGTCGCGTCGTCTCGATCTTGACGATCACGTCGCGGATTGCGGTTTTGCATGATTCGCCTGGCTGGGTCCAGACAGAAGAGCCCCCAAAATACGCCGCACAGATACTGCAGAAGTCTCTGAAGTATATACCGGGTGAGAGGTGCGCGCGCAGCAATAACAACGCCGAACCGAGGGCCCCGACGTTGAATTCTGGGGAAGATGTTGGCAGAAACCGTAGACGATTCATCTTGTCTGGGTCGAGCACTCCGGGATGAAAGTTCTTGCACTCTTTTCCGGGTCGAGGCGATTGACGCCATGATGCGAAACCAGTCAAATGAGGCGGGCGAAATTTATGACTCCAACGATTTTCGCAATTTTAGCTTCGATTGGTCTCTTCCTTGGGATCCTGGCCTGCCTGGAAGCCGGGTTCCGGGTCGGCCGCAGTTCTGAAAAATACACGGAGGCGGCGCATGAGGGCATCGGCGTAATCGAAGCTGCCGTGTTTGCGTTACTGGGACTTCTGCTCGGTTTCTCCTTTTCCGGCGGCACCTCGCGTATGGATACGAAGCGCCAACTCATCGTTCAGGAAGCTAACGCGATCAGCACCGCTTATCTCCGCCTGGACCAACTTCCGGCGAGCGAGCAGCCGGAAATGCGCCGCTTATTCCGGCAATACCTGGACGCGCGACTGAGCGTATATGAGAAACTTCCGGACTTGAAAGCGGTGGACCAGGAACTAGCGCAGGCTACCGAACTGCAACATGAAATATGGTCGCGCGCAGTGAGTGCGAGCCGCGGCGATCCTACGCAAAATTCCGCTCGGCTGTTATTGCCGGCCATCAACGAGATGATCGACATTTCGACGACTCGCACCATCGCCATGCACACACAATTGCCGCCGCTGATCTTTATTCTGCTGACGGTTGTGGCGCTGGTCAGCGGCTTGCTTGCGGGCTATGCCATGGCTAAGCGCGGGCGCCGGAGTTGGCTCCATCTTCTGCTGTACGCCGGGGTCATCGCGATTACGGTCTATGCCGTGCTCGATCTCGAATATCCCAGGTTTGGGTTGATCCACCTGGATGCGGCCGATCAAGCTCTGCGGCAGTTGCGGGATTCGATTCACTAACCGCGCGCGGGATTCGCTCCGATTGACGCCACGGACCGGAACCAGTCAAAGTAGTGCAACGGATCGCCTTCGATACGGCCCTAAGCGCATCTCAGATTAGGAGTGAAGTTCTTGCCGAGCGCCGACACCTCGATCCCGCCAAACTCCCCGCGGACCCGCACGCGCAGAGAGATTCAAGGGGCGATGCGTCTTCTCGCGATCGTCCTTGCCGCCCGCTGCTTGGCGTGGGGACAAGCTTCCGGTCAAGGCCTGCTTCCTGACGCACAACCAACGACAATTCACGGCACGGTCGTCGACTCGGTCACTCATGCTCCCATCAGCCGGGCCCTGGTCTACTCGGCCGACAATCGCTTCGCAATGCTCACCGATGGTGAGGGCCATTTCGAGTTCACTTTGCCCAAAACCGAGAGTGAAAGCGGCGGCACCATCTTGAGCGGTCAACCTCACCAGATGTGGCTAGTCGGCAACGCAGCCAGCCCCGTTTGGTTGATGGCCCGCAAGCCGGGCTATCTGGATGAACCCGACTTCGGACGGCATGCGGACGCTTCTCTTAACGGGGACAACACGATCTCGCTCATGCCCGAAAGCCTGATCAAGGGACGAGTTGTGGTTTCCGAAGCCGATCCTCCTTCGGGCGTCAACGTGCAACTCTACTCCCGGCAAGTGCAGGACGGCATGCCCCGGTGGGTGCACGCCAGCAGTGTGCGGGCAAACTCCGAAGGCGAGTTCCGCTTTGCCGATCTTCACCCCGGGACTTACAAAGTGCTGACCAACGAGTGGATGGACAACGATCCCGTCACCCAGGTCCCCGGCGGTCAACTCTACGGCTATCCTCCGGTTTATTATCCCGGCGTCTCGGATTTCGCTTCGGCCGGCACGATTACGCTCACCGCAGGCCAGACTGTACAGGTCGATCTGCCCTTGACCCGCCAGCCCTACTATCCCGTATCCATTCCAATCGCCAACCCGGACCAGAACGGCGGCATGAACATTACCGTATCGGTGCAGGGACATCGCGGGCCTGGCTATTCGCTCGGCTACAACGCAGGCAAACAGAGCATTGAGGGAAGCTTGCCCAATGGCAACTATCTCGTGGAGGCGACCACGTACGGCCAGCCTTCGTCCACCGGCGCCGTGCATCTCACGGTCGCAGGAGCACCCGCTCAAGGTTCCGCTATGACCCTGATTCGAAGCAGTTCCGTCGAAGTTCGGGTCAGCGAAGAGTTCACATCCAACGATGAGGCGAATGGCTCGATGACATGGAGCGTCGCAGGACGCAGCTTCGAGGTGCACGGCCCTCGTCGCTATCTGCAGCCTCAACTTATGGGAGATGACGATTTCGCGCGGCAGCCAACCGCCTTTCCTCGTACCCCCACCGGCTCCAATGACGATTCCCTGGTTTTTGATAATCTCTTGCCCGGAAAATATTGGCTGCGGGCAAATTCGAATCGTGGGTATGTGGCCTCCGCGACCATGGGCGCGGTTGATCTGCTCCACGAGCCCCTGATAGTCGCTGCGGGAGCATCGACCGCCATCGATATCAAGATGCGCGACGACTTCGCAGAGATCGACGGAACGGTGACTGGTATTACAACGGAGTCGATGCTAGCTCCGGGAACTCCCGAGTCGCCGATCTTCTTGTATTGCGTCCCTGTGTCGGACGGCGCCGGCCAATTCCAGCAACTCGGGGCGTCGACGGCCGACGGCAAGTTTATGTCGGACCGGATGACTCCTGGCTCGTATCGCGTGCTGGCCTTCCGAAATTCTCAACCGCATCTTCCCTACCGGGACGCGGAGGCGATGAAGGCTTACGAGTCTCTCGGCCCGGTCGTTCATTTGTCGCCCAGCCAGAAAACCACCGTGCAGGTACAAATTGTTTCGAGCAGCGAGTAATTCATGGTCACTTTCTCAGCTTCGTCCCGAGCGTTCGTAATTTTCGCAGTGGTTGGCCTGCTGGCCATGGTGCCGTTTGCCGCCGCGCAGACCACGACGGCTCCACAGGCAACTCTCCCGAATGCCGACAGAGTCGCCGGAACGGTTGTCAGTAAGACCGACGGCCATCCTCTCGCCCGTGCTCGTGTAACCCTGCGCGACACGAAGGACTCACGGAAGTTCGAGTCGCAGGTGACCGCGGAAGATGGCAAGTTTGACTTCCACGGCGTGCCACCAGGCAAGTACTCGCTCACCGGCGCGAAGCGCGGATTCATCACCGCCGCCTATGATCAGCACGATCAATTCTCCACTGCGATCGTCACCGGCGCGGGGATCGACACCGACGCTCTCGTGCTTCGCCTTGCGCCTGCGGCGATGATCAGCGGGAAGATCCTCGACGAATCCGGTGAGCCGGTTCGTCACGCCTCGGTAACGTTGTATTACCGGGATCACAGCAGCGGCGTCGACGAGATTCATCAGTCCCACGGCGGACAAACTGACGACCAGGGAGAGTACGAGATTCCTTCCCTAATGCCCGGCACCTATTTTTTGTCCGCGAGCGCCAAGCCATGGTACGCACTCCATCCGCAGTCCGAGCAGCCGGGGGCCCGCTCACGGCGGAAAAGCCAACCCGATCCCACCGAAAACTTCGACCGGTTGCTCGATGTTGCCTATCCTGTTACCTATTACTCCGACGTCACCGAAACGGACAGTGCGACCGCGATTCCCATCCGCGGTGGTGAGCACTTGCAGCTAGACATTCATTTGAATCCGGTTCCATCCCTTCATCTGCTTTTTCATGTGCCGGCGCCTGCCGATCACGGCTATACGATTCCTCAACTCGAGCAACCCGCCTTCGATGGGGCCACGTTTGTCCAAGCCGACAGCACTCGCGTGATTTCGCCCGGGTTAGTCGAAATCTCGGGCGTCCCCGCCGGCCGCTACAACGTTCTCATCCGCGAGCCTGGACAGCCAGGAGTCTCGGTACGAATGAACGGAGTTGACGTCGCTAGGGACCACCAGGAGATCAACAGCAATAGCGCCGAGGCCGTGAGCAGCGTCAAAGTGTCGGTGAAGGTGCCCGGCGCCACTACGCTTCCAGACAGGCTTTCGATTGGGTTGCGCTCGTCCGCCAGGAACTTTTCGGGAGGGAAGCCAGTTGACGCCAAAGGAGAAGTAGAACTCCCGCAAATGGCCCCCGGACGCTATGAAGTCATGGTGTGGGGTCCACCGCAGCCCTACTCGATCCAACAAATGTCGGCGGAGGGCGCTACGGTCTCGGGCCACGCGGTGATTCTGCCTCCAGGCGCTTCCGCCACCATATCTCTGACCTTAGTGGCTGGCAGTTCGAACATTGAAGGCACTGCGAAGCACGCGGGGAAGCCTTTCGCCGGAGCGATGGTAGTGCTGGTTCCAACCGAGGTCGCCAAGGGCGTCGGACAAGATCCGGAAACGAGTCGCGATCTGTTCCGCCGCGACCAGAGTGACCTCGACGGGACTTTCAGCTTGCGGAATGTGGTTCCGGGTTCCTACATCTTGCTGGCCATTGAAAACGGATGGGATCTGGATTGGTCGCAACCTGCTGCGATCGGTCCCTACTTGAGCCATGGGCAGGCGATACAGGTGGGCCCTCAGGTTGGCCGGACCATGAAGATTGCCGAAGGAGTCGAAGTTCAGTCCAGATAGCTCGCAGGCATAAATTTCGCTGCCGGATTTCGCATTGCCGGCCAGCCCCCGGCTCAATGTTAGAATCCGGCGCATGCCCGGACGCGTGATCAGCACTACATCTCGCATCGCGTTTCTTCTTTGCGGACTGATTTCGCTCTTCACGTCGGTTCCTTACGTGATGCTGCGGGGCATCGACTTGCCGGTTCAGAGCGAATGGGTAATATTTGTGTTTGCGCTAGCGCTGGTGGGCGTTTTCAGCATAGTGCTCGGGCTGCTGCCCCGCTCGTGGATCGCGAAAGCCTGCAGGAAACATGGGGACGACGAACAGTTATTTTCAGTCCTCCTCAAACTGCTCGGTGGCTTCGCCGCGATTTCCTATCCCGTGGCCGTGGTCGCCTATCTGGCTCCGCACCGCTGGAATCTTAACCCCCAACTCATGCTTTCGCTGTGTCCGATGTATTTCGTGAGGATGACGTTCGATCCCTCGCCGCTGACCGTTTGCTTACTGCTGGCGCCGCTGAACGGTGCGGTGTACGGGTCACTCGGACTCACTCTGGGATACGCATGGTTGGTCTTCGGTAAACGAACCTCAACTCAGGCTCTCTGAAATGAAGAGCTGTCGGGCCCAACCGCTCGTTTCAGGGATAATCCCACCCTCGATAGTCCCGTGCTCGACAATCCCGTAGCTCGATCGTGCGCACGCATTTGTAGTTTTCCGCGGAGGTCTTTTGCCGTACGAGTTTGGCGGACGGCTACAGGGTGCCGATTGTGGGGCGGATCTCGAGGGACTCTACGGTGGCGTTGTGGGGCAGGAGGATCGCTTGCAGGATTGCGGCGGCGACCGTTTCGGGGGACATCATTTTCTTGCGAGGAGCATGGGGCCAGAGAATGGTCCAGATGTCGGTGTCGGTGGCGCCGGGCAGCAGCGCGATGACGCGGATGCTACGGGGGCGAAGTTCTTCGCGGAGAGTGTTGGTGAGGCCGAGGGCTCCATGCTTGCTGGCGTTGTAGGCGGCGGATCCGGCGAAGACGCGGGTGGCGGCGACGGAGAGATTGTTCACGATGGTGCCGCCGCGTTTCATGATGGCGAGCGCGGCCTGCGTGACGAGGAATGTTCCGGTGAGGTTGGTTTCGAGCACATCCTTCCAGACAGGAAATGGAAGTTTTTCTATGGGCAGGTTGGCGTGGGCGATGCCGGCGTTGTTGATGAGTATGTCGAGGCGCTTGAATTGGCGGCGCGCGGCACGGAAGAGGGCATCGACGTCGTGAGGGTTGCGGATGTCGGCGGGGTGAGTGAGGACTTTGATTTTTCGGGAGGACAGTTCCCTGCTGACGCGGGTTAAGGCTGACGGGTCGCGCGCGGTAAGGATTAAGTTGCAAGAGTTGGCGGCGAGAGCGCGCGCCAAGGCCAGGCCGATGCCGCGAGTGGCTCCGGTGATGAGGGCGACTTGGCCGGTTAAAGTGTCACTTGAAGGTTGGCTTCTCACGGCAATCGTCGGGGTCGTGCGCCCATGATCTTACATCATCGTCTTGCTTCGGTAGTCCCAGGACGAGAGGAGCAAACCACTGGGCTGAAGCCCGCGCTGCGTCAACGCCGCTTTACGCGGGCCTCAAAGAGCCGCTCTTCTACGGCGCGAATACGTTTGAGGTTTCTTCCCGAGTGGACGGACAGGAGTATCCGTGCCACACGGGGCCGAGTCGTCGTCAGATCCCGAATAAAGATCATCAAGATCAAAATCCCCACCCTGTCGAAAAGGCGCGACAAGGGTGGGGTACCCTCACGTTCTTACACGCCGTTGGGGCGTTGGCGGATCAGGGAGAGGAATTCGGAGCGGGTTTCTTCTTCCTGGCGGAAGCAGCCTAGCATCGAGGAAGTCACGGCGGCGGAGTGTTGTTTTTCTACTCCGCGCATCATCATGCAGAGGTGACGGGCTTCGATGACGACGCCGACGCCCTGAGGCTCGATGACTTTCTGAATCGTTTCGGCGATCTGCGTGGTAAGGCGTTCTTGAATTTGCAGGCGGCGCGAGAAGAGTTCGATGAGACGCGGGATTTTGCTAAGGCCGATGACGCGTCCGTTCGGGATGTAAGCGACGTGGACTTTGCCGAAGAATGGCAGCAAGTGATGCTCGCAGAGGCTGAACATCTCGACGTCTTTGACGATGACCATTTCGTCATAGTTCACGGTGAAGAGCGCGCCTTTGAGGAGGGCTTCGGGGTCTTCCTGATATCCCTTGGTGAGGAACTGCATGGCTTTGTGGACGCGTTCGGGAGTCGAGGCGAGGCCTTCGCGGTTGGGGTCTTCGCCGAGGCGGACCAGCGTTTCCCGGACGAGGTCTTCGTAGGTGGCGCTGGTGAGAGTGGTTGGTTCCTTTGCTTGTTCGGTCGGGGCTGGTTTCATAAGTCGACTTGTGCGGCCTCCCTCTATTACACAAGCTGCTTGCGGCGGCGGCAAGTTGCATAGATCCTTCGGCGCAAACAACGCGCCTCAGGATGACACTACACGGAAGCTAGCGTCGAAATTCATTGGCGCCGGCGTACTCGAAGGAGTTCATCATGGTTTCTTCGAGTCTTACCCTTTCAAGATGCGCCTTTTGAAAGCCACGCTGCAATATTTCGTAGATCTCGACCGAGAGATTTTCCGTGGTAGGCACGTTTTGGGCGAATTCTTGCAGGGTATTCAAATTCTGCAAATCGTAGCGGGAGAGCACTTCCCTTTCGACGAATCCGTCGAGATCGACGAGGTTGCATACCATGCCGGTGGCGGGATCGACGGAGCCACTGACGGTAACTTCAAGAGTGTAGTTGTGGCCGTGTCCGTGAGGGTTGTTGCATTTGCCGTAAGTGTTGATGTTTTCTTCGGCAGACATGTCGGCGCTGTGCAAGCGGTGTGAGGACGAGAATCGGTAGCGGCGGGTGAGGTGAGCTCTCATCGGGGCTCCGAGATGAACACTGGGGCTAAAGCCCAATTCGCTTGAGCGTGGTTAACGCGGCCCTGAGGGGCCGCCCTTCCACGGTCGCTTTCACGAAGATCCACCCATGAACGAAAACCCGCCCCTACACGAAAATCCGATCTTCTTCGGAGTGCAGCCGTTCCACACAGGGCGGCACTTCCGCGGCGCTCCTGAGGATTCGTCACGATTCTTCTCCGTAGAAATCGACGAAGAGGTCGGGGGTTTCGTAGACGCGCACGCGGTGTAGTCTCGCCGTCTGGAGCTTTGATTCCAGGCGCTGCCAGCAGGCGATGGCGAGATTCTCGGTGGTCGGAATCTGGGTGAAGAATTCTGGGACTTCCTTGTTAAGGAAACGGTGGTCCATGGCGTCGAGGACTTCGCGGTGCATGATCTCTTTGAGTTGCTTGAGATCGACGACGAAGCCGGAGCGGGGATCGACTTCTCCCTTTACGGTGACTTCGAGGGTGTAGTTGTGTCCGTGTCCGTGGGGATTGTTGCACTTGCCGAAGATGCGGCGGTTCTCTTCCGGCGTGAAGTCGGGATTGTGGTAATAGTGCGAAGCGGAAAATTCGGCTTTGCGTGTGAGATAGACCATAGAAAACAGTTGCCAGTTGCCGGTGGTCAGTTGCCAGTAAGAAAAATCACGTTCAGTTCAGATTTGGAGCCAATTCTGCGGGTGGCTCTAATGCATACGAAGGAATCGCCTGCCACTTGGGAGAACTGGTGGTCTCCTCTTCCGGGCAGAAGGTTTTGTTGGGCTCGAACACAATGATTTTATAGACGTAACGCTTGCGCTCCTTGGGATAGTACGCGAAGACGAAGGCGATGCCGTTCTTCTTGTCGATCCAGTAGACGAGCGGGCGGTCGCCGAGAGCAGGGACCGGTGGTGTTAGCAACGTGTAGGCGCGGAGGTCTTTGTAGTTCTGGGCCACTTTGTCGGCGTGATCGAAGGTAGTGATGTCTTCGGCAGTGCGAAAGCGGGTGGTGGCGGATTCAATTTGGAAGATCTTTCCTTTCTTGTTGAGGCGGATGAAGAGGTCGCCGTGACCGGTGGGATTTTGGGAATCGACCCAATCAAGGGTGGTTCCGCATGGATCGGTCCATTCCTGATCCTCACTTTTCTTGGGGAACAGTTCGATCGCACGATCGCGAGAGTCGCCAAGTTTGAGGGGGCCGATGCGTGCGCCGGGCTCGATCAACGTCTGAGTGGAGAGCAGCGGTGCGCCGCTGTCCTGCGACGTGATCGCGGCCACGGGACGCACCCCGCGAATGCCGGGCGGAGTGGCAGGGCTGGATAATTCCAGCGAGAGGATGGTCGGGATGATTAGGGCGAGAATCAGTTTCATGAGAGTCGTCCTGCAGTAGTGGGTGCGTGATGGGAGAAATCGTTCACGGGTTCTTTCGGATCGTAGATTCGGCCTTTCCAGGAGACCCTACCGTTGGCATGGGCTTGCTTCGAGCGTAGCAGTAAATAGGCGAACATGGGCATGCCGAACAGAGCGCCGAGGAGATTTCTATCGTTCGCAAACTTCCCCGGCATCAATCGCAGCACCAAATAGATAAGGAAAACGAAGTCGATTCCGTCCAGCCATCGATTTGCTGGCCCGGCGTACGCAAGAAATAGCAGGAGAAAAAATAATATCCACAACGCTGCCGTCTTCACGGCCAGCCAGCCTGGCTTTGGAAACAGCAACGCGAGGTTCTTGGTCCAGCCGTCGCGAAGCTGGCGGTAGTTGCGGTACATGCGGGTGCGAACCGCGCCGGCGCCGTAACGAAAGCGAATCCTTCGGCCTGAACTCTTCACGGCGCGGGCGAGTGCGACATCTTCGAGGATGTCGCCGGCAATTGCGGCATGACCGCCGACGGCTTCATACGTGTCGCGGCGGATGAGGATGTACTGGCCGTTGGCTGCGGCGAGAGTGGAAGCCGAATCACTGACCTTTGACGGAGAATATTGTCGTGCCAGTTCTGCGAAGACAACGGGAAGCGTCGCCATTTCCCAGAAGGTGACGGCGATCTGCTCGGGAGAATAGGAAAGCAGTTTCGCACCGTTTTCCTGGGATTCTTTCAACGCAGCAGCCAAAGATCCGGGGCAATGGACGGTGTCGGCGTCCGTGAACAGGAGCCAGGCGCCGCGAGCGGCTTGGGCTCCGGCGGTGACGGCATTGTTTTTGCCGGTCCAACCCGCGGGGAGGGGGCCGGCTTCGATGACTTTAACTCCCGGAAATGATGCGGCGATTTCGCGGGTGCGGTCGGTAGAGTGGTCGTTGACGACAATGATTTCGAACAGGACGCCCGTCTGGGAGACGAGCGACTGAAGGCAGTCGGCGAGGTTGGCTTCTTCGTTGCGCGCGGGGACGATGACGGAGACTAGCGGCTGCGCAGGCAGTGTTTCCTTTGTGACCATAGAAGAAGCGGACAAAAAGAACCTCAGGGGCTAAAACTCTGACCGAAAAGAGGAGCTTTATCGCAGCGCTGAAAGCGCTGCGATACCCAAAAACCATTTTTCAGCAAAGAGTAAAGCGCGCATTGTGGGCGGAGTCTTGGCATGGAAAAAGCCGTGCTCTAACGGTCCTCAGACTCCTCTTGAATCCCCCTTCGAACAGCCGATCTACTATTATAGCTATGTGCGACGCGCGCTTCAGCTTACTGCTTTTCTCATCTCTGGGCTTCTGCTGGTCGGGCTTTCGGCTTGTTACAGCGGGACACGGCCGCCACGGATTGGGTCGAATGCGCCAGATTTTACCGTACAGGATGGGCAGAACAAGGTCACGCTGAGCCAGTATCGCGGACAGGTGGTGGTACTGAATTTCTGGGCGACGTGGTGTCCGCCGTGCGTGGAGGAGATGCCATCGCTGGTGGAGATGCAGCGGAGGATGAAGGCGAAGGGCGTGACCGTGCTAGCGGTGAGCATGGACGTGGATGAGGGCGCATACAAGCAGTTCGTAAAAGATCACAACGTGAACTTGCTGACGGTGCGCGATCCGGATCAGAAGAGCAATACGCTTTACGGGACGTTCAAGTTTCCGGAGACGTACATCATCGACCGCAATGGGGTGATGCAGCGGAAGTTTATTGGGGCGGTGGATTGGACGGAGCCGGAGATTACGGATTTCTTAGGCAAATTGTAGGGCGCGGTTTCGGCCTCAGCCTTCCGATGTTCGGTTTCCGGAAGTGCGGGGCGATTGCAATTCCAGAGCGTTCCTCAGCCGCTGAAGCCGGCGCGATTAGTGCGGTCTTACGGCCGGACTGAAAGTCGGGCCCTTCCCTTTCGGCTCGGATGTGGTCTAGTGGACCCTGCCTCCTCTTCCGAAGGAAACTACGACGACGAAGTTGGTGACCGGTTTGCCTTGCAGCAGCAGGGGCTGGTAGCGCCATTGCTTGACGGCGGTGGTGGCGGCTTCGGCGAGCAACGGGTTTCCGTCGATGAGGTTGATTGCGTCAACGGTGCCGTCTTCCTTGAGTGTGACATCCAGTACGACCTCTCCACGAACCTTCTGCTGCTTTGCCTCGGGAGGATAGGCTGGCAGGACTTTTGAAATCAGTTGCGGAACAGCGCGTTTTCTTTTTGGGATTACGATCGATGTTCCAGCGGGAATGGATCCGGGTTTCGGCACCACGCCTCGATTGGTTTCAAAGATCTGCACCCACATTCCGGGGTCCCCATAGACCAGTTCTGCGATTCCTTTGAAGGTACCGTGGTCGTCGGCGTCCCCGACGATGTAGTTGAAGGGTTTTTTCTTCGTGCCCCAGTCCTCGGGTTCGACCTTCAACGGGGTAGCGGCATACTCGCAGCATCCGCCGTCAAAAGATGGGTGGGCAACGACGTCTAACTTAATGTCAGCGCGAATTTCAAGAGCGACATCGGCGCGGCCATCGGCCCCAGCCTCGAGTACGATGCCGGTCTTTTCAACGGCCTTGAAACCGGGAGACTCGGCCTTGACCGAATAGCGACCGAGCACCAGGCCTCCGGCCACATAATGGCCTAGTTCGTTGGTCTTGACGGTGTGAGTCAGGCCTGTGTCGAGATTAGCGATGGTAACGGTCGCATTCGCGACTACAGCGCCTGAAGGATCGGTGACGTCTCCCACGAGCGAGCATCGACCCTCCTGATCTGCACCAGGCTTCTGCGGTGGAGTCTGAGTGTCCTTGAGCGGAGGGGGAGCCATTTCGCTTACACCAGATTGGCATCCGGATAACGCAGGCATTCCGAGAGCAAGGACGGCCACTGCAGCTTGTCTCGCCAAGCGGAGGCGCGGTCCCGAGAGCAGTTGCAGTTCAGGGGGCCGGGCAGCGAGGGGGAATGTTTCCAGTTCTGCCCGAAGAGCTGAACCGGCGGAGAGGAATTTGAGGCGCGTCGCCGTCTCACGCTCTCCGAGGGCGAGGATGGCGCGATGAAACCCGCTGCTACTGTAGCCGCGGGCGGAGGCGCCGAGGTTGATCGCTTCCTCGAGTAGATCGGTGGTATCGAGGTTGACGGAGCGCAACCAGTTGCCGACGCGCCGGCACAATGCGCTTGCCAGACGCTTGCGATTGAATCGCTTCAGCGTTGCGGCCAGATGGTCGAGTCCGATGGCATTTTGCATCAAGCTGCCGCTGCTCCAGCACCGGGATTCGAACAGATCCAGCGAGGTGTTGCAGGCGAGAGCGGCAATAGGGTCGGAGAGGCTGTAGACACGGGCGAGATAGTCGCCGCGCGCGCGCCCGAGGGCGATCATGCGCTTCTCGAGCGGAGTGCCGGCGTAGATTTCGGCGCGACAGAAGTTCAGGGGATTCCCGGAGAAGCGCCGCATGAAAGCTACGTCGGAACGCAGCGTGGCGAGGGTCGCGTCGGGATGGAAGATCATCAGGGTAAATTGCGCGGAGATGTCGAGTTCGGCACAGGTCTCGAGTGCGCGTTCGGAATCGGCGACGCTCTGAGTACGCGCGAGGTCAGAGAGTCCCTCGGACGAGGCGGACTCGACGCCGAGGAAAACGCGGACGAGGCCTAGATCTTTCAGGCGGCGAAGGACCTTTTTATTCGCGTCGGCGGGACGGCACTTGATAACTAACGCAATGTCTCTGATGCCTCGTTTCTTGAGCGCCTTCTCGAAGGCGGACAGCCGGGCATGATTGAACGAATCGGAGGGGACGAGGAAATTGTCATCGTGAAAAACGAATTGGCGGGTGCCTCGTTCGTGGTAGAGGACGGCCATTTCATCGGCGATTCCTTCCACGTTGCGTTGACGAAAGCGCTTGCCCAGAGCCAGTTGATGAAGTGTGGTGATGCAGCAGTAGGCGCAACTGCCATAGCATCCGCGACTGCCCATCATGTAACTGGTAGGCACGCCGGCAAGGGTGTGGATGGGGCCGCGGCGGTCTGGGAATGGCAGGGCGTCGAGGTTGTCGAGCGTTCGACTCGGAATGGTGAAGCGGACGTGCGGGCCGTCGCGATAGGCGATGCCTGGGATTTGGGGCAGGCGTTCCTCCAAACGCTGCATGTCGTCGTCGGCGATTTCCACCAGCGTTCGTTCGCCTTCGTGAATCACGATGATGTCGATTTCCGGATGGTGGGCAAGGAGAGGTTCGGCTGCGCATGAGGCGTAGTGGCCGCCGGCCACGACGAGCTGGTTGGGATTGCGTTGCTTCAGCAGTTGCGCGAGATTGAGAAATTCCTTCGCGCGGGATTGAAAACACATCGACAAGCCGACGATGTCCGCGTGTTGGGCGGCGTCGGCGACGGTCGTGATCTCCGCGGCCGAGTTGAAGGGGGCGAGGGTTGTGTCGTGTCCAACGGCGAGGAGAGATGACGATAGATAGCGGATGGAAAGATTTTCTTCGAAGTCGGGTCCCGCCAGTAGGATTTTCATTTGCCCTCCGTTGTCTGGCCTTCCGGATACGTTCGCCTGCGGGGGGAGGCGTGTCAGTGATTCGAGTCACAGAGGCAGGGCCACCTTCCCAGGGGTATGCCCAAGAGCGATCGTCAGCGGCTGAAGCCAGCGAGAGTCGTGCAACTTTATGGCCCGACTGAAGTCGGGCCCTTCTCGTTTCTCTCGATTTCTCAAGAGCATCGTCAGGAGATGCGGGCGGGGCGCCGCGCCACAACACTTCAAAACGAAATCAAGACCTGGACGGACGGGAATGTTCGTCCTGCACGGTCTTGGAGGGGTAGGGATGCTTCGCTCTGAGTGAGCTTCGAACTGCGAAGCTCACTCTCCGCTCAGCATGACAAAGATTGAAGTCTGAATGACATTACAGCTTGGTGTGGCGGAGGCGCAGCGCGTTAGTGATGACTGACACCGAACTGAAGCTCATAGCTGCGGCGGCGAAGATGGGGCTGAGAAGAATGCCGAAGAATGGATAGAGCACGCCAGCGGCGATGGGCACGCCGACGGCGTTATAGATGAAGGCGAAGAAAAGATTCTCGCGGATGTTGCGCATGGTGGCCTGGCTGAGTCTGCGGGCGCGGAGGATGCCGGTGAGATCTCCTTTGACCAGGGTGATGCCGCCGCTTTCCATGGCGACGTCGGTTCCAGTGCCCATGGCGATGCCGACGTCGGCTTGCGCGAGGGCGGGGGCGTCGTTGATGCCGTCGCCGGCCATGGCGACGACTCTTCCCTGCTGCTGGAGTTTGCGGATGACTTCGAGTTTGCCTTCGGGGAGGACTTCGCCTCGAACTCGTCGATGCTGCGGCTTGGCGATTCGCTGCAACGGTGCGATTGTCTCCGTGATCATACATGCGAAGTCCTGCGCTTAGTTCGCGGATGTTGCGCATGGTGGCCTGGCTGAGTCTGCGGGCGCGGAGGATGCCGGTGAGATCTCCTTTGACCAGGGTGATGCCGCCGCTTTCCATGGCAACGTCGGTTCCAGTGCCCATGGCGATGCCGACGTCGGCTTGCGCGAGGGCGGGGGCGTCGTTGATGCCGTCGCCGGCCATGGCGACGACTCTTCCCTGCTGCTGGAGTTTGCGGATGACTTCTAGTTTGCCTTCGGGGAGGACTTCGGCCTCGAACTCGTCGATGCCGGTGGCTTGCGCGATTCCCGCTGCAACGGTGCGATTGTCTCCCGTGATCATGACGATGCGAAGTCCCTGCGACTTGAGTCCTCGGATGGCGTCGGGAGTGGAGGGCTTCAGGGGATCGACCACGGAGAACGTTCCGACGAACTTGCCGTCGATGGCGACACAGAGGCTAGTGCTGGGCGTGCTGGGGTTTTCGTGAAAAGCGGTGTGGGCGGCTGCAAAGGCGCCGAGTTCGGTCATGAAGGCGGGGCTGCCGACGGCGATGCGTTTGCCATCGACAATGCCAGTGATTCCCTTCCCTGGGACGCTGGAAAATTCGCGCGGCTGCGATAGTGCTAATCCCTGACGGTGTGCCGCTTGAACGATGGCCCCTGCCAGGGGATGTTCGCTCGCTTGTTCGAGACTTGCGGCGACGCGAAGAGTTTCGCCGCGGTCATTGATTGACACTCTCAGCAGTTGGGGCTTGCCTTCGGTGAGAGTACCGGTTTTGTCGACGACTAACGTGTCGACTTTTTCCAGGGTTTCGAGGGCTTCGGCGTTTTTGATTAAGACTCCGGCATGGGCGCCGCGGCCGGTGCCGACCATGATGGCCATGGGAGTGGCGAGTCCAAGGGCGCAGGGGCAGGCGATGATGAGGACCGCTACCGCGTTGACGAGCGCGTGCGCGAGGCGCGGCTGCGGACCGAAGAGGAACCAGGCGACGAACGTGATGGCGGCGACGGCAACGACGGCGGGGACGAACCACGCGGCGACGCGATCGGCCAGGCGCTGAATTGGGGCGCGGCTGCGCTGGGCTTGTCCGACGAGCTGAACGATGCGGGCGAGCAGAGTTTCGGAGCCGACGCGCTCGGCGCGCATGATGAATGATCCGGTGGCATTGATCGTGGCCCCGATGACTTTGCTGTTAGGTTCTTTTTCGACCGGGATGGATTCGCCGGTGATCATTGATTCGTCGACGGAGCTGCGGCCTTCGAGGACGACGCCGTCGACGGGAACCTTTTCTCCGGGGCGGACGCGGAGTCGATCTCCGGGTTTCACATGGTCGAGCGGGATGTCTTTCTCTGTAGCCTCGCCGGCGGCTCCGTCCGTAATGAGGCGCGCGGTTTTTGGACTGAGATCGAGAAGCGCGCGGATGGCGGCGCTGGTGCGGCTACGGGCGCGGAGTTCCATGACCTGGCCGAGCAATACGAGTGTGGTGATGGCGGCGGCGGCTTCGAAGTAGACGTCGGGGTGTCCGGCCATGCCGTGCAAGCGCAAAGAGACGGGGAAAATCTCCGGGGCGACAGTGGCAACTACGCTGTAGAGGTACGCGACGCCGGTACCGAGCCCGATCAGGGTGAACATGTTGGGGCTGCGGTTGACCAGCGATGTCCAGAAGCGCTGGAAGAATGGGAGGCCGCACCAGAGGACGACGGGCGTGGCAAGAGCGAATTCGAGCCAGACCAGAACGATCTGTTCTAATTCGCGGTGAAAGAACGAAAACATGCTGCCCATCGCGAAGATCAGGAGTGGCGTGGTGAGGATTGCAGCGACCCAAAAGCGCGTGCTCATGTCGAGGAGTTCGGGATTCTCTTCTTGCGTCGCGGTGACCGTGCGCGGTTCGAGCGCCATGCCGCAGATGGGGCACGATCCGGGGGCGGGGCGCACAATTTGGGGATGCATGGGGCAGGTGTATTCGGTGCGCGTGGAGGCGATGGGGAGCTCCGATTCGAGGGCCATGCCGCAGGAGGGGCAGGCTCCGGGCTTGGACTCGTGAACTTCGGGGCACATGGGGCAGACGTAGGAGGGCGGGCTTCCGGCTTCCGGCTTTCGGATCTCGGCGGCAGATTTCGCAGCTGCGGCCGGGGGCATTCCCAGCATTACCAGGCCCGACGCGGAGGGTTTGTTCAAATACGTTTGCGGATTGGCTTTGAATTTTTCAGCGCACCCGGCGCAGCAGAAGTAGAAGTTCTTTCCGGCGTGTTCGTGGACATGCTTGGCAGTCGCGGGATTAACCTTCATTCCGCAGACGGGGTCGCGCTCGGTCGTTGGGGTGAAGGTTGTCATCGGTGTCGGACGGTCATGCGTCCCGAGATGTCTTTCTTTCGCCCTTCCGGGGCTGGATTATTTTTTGTTTACTTACCCACGGCTTGCGCTTTGGGCTGCATTCTTGCGCCGCTCCGCGGTTGTGCCTTTTGTTATGGTCCTGTATGTTGGATCGTGGATGCTCTATATTGGATTCATCCGGCGGAACGGCCGGGACTTCCGAATCATCATACCGAAGGGTTGAGCACATGACTTATCTGGAGGTGGTTTTCAATTACGGAGCGATTCCGGGCGAGAACGAACTGCGGGCGATCGACACGATGCGGGAGGTGTATGGCATCCGGCAAGTGCAGTTCAATGCGAAGGAGAGGACGGTGCGGGTGGAGTTTGACGCGTCGCGGATGAAGCAGGACGCGGTGGCGAAGTTATTGCGGAATGCGGGAGTGGATGTGCGGGAACCTGTGGCGCTGGCCTGAGCGGAGCCCGGGCAAGTTCAAGATCAAAGTTCGCAGCGGCTGAATAGAAGTGTACCTGGAAAGTGCTCGACCGCACCCATTTGCTGTTGGTGCGTTTGCCGGAACGGAAGCAACTCCAGGGCGAGGCTGTGCCCCAGCCCTCCTCCCGGAAAAGGGCGCGGCGGGCCCGGGAGCAGCGGCCATGATGGGCAAGCGTTCTGCGCAAGACAAGCTGTTTGCCGCCCATCATGTCTATCTTGACTTTGTGGGCCGGGACACCCTGTACGGGTATCTGGCGCAGAACCGGGAGCAGATGTTTCGCGATGAAGACTTTGCCGCTATGTACTGCCCGGACAATGGACGCCAATCCGTGCCTCCCAGTGTGGCGGTGAGTGTGCTGTTCTTACGGGCCTACGAGGGGGTGAGTTTTGCCGAGGCGGTGGAGCGGACCAAGTACGATCTGCGCTGGAAGGTAGCCTTGGGACTGGAGCTGGAAGAGGTACCGATGCAGAAGAGCGCGCTGCAGGAGTTTGAGGCCAAGCTGGTGCTGCACGAAATGGAAGAGCCGATCTTGCAGAAGTCGATCGCAGAGGCCCGGCGCGCCGGATATTTGCAGAATCGCAAGATTCGAGTGGCCCTGGATACGACGCCGATTTTGGGCAAGGGAGCGGTGCAGGACACCTACAATCTGCTGGGAGAAGGGATCGAGATGTTGGGGCGGCGGTTGGCGGAGGTAGAGAAGGAAAAAGAAGAGATTACGGCGTGGGCCGAGAAGCAGGGGCTGAGTCGCTATTTGGGTAGCAGCCTGAAGGGAGAAGCCGGGATTGACTGGGACGACAAAGGGCAACGGGAGCAGTTGTTAACCGAGATCGTGCAGGACGGGCGGCGCCTGCTGAGCCTGGCGGAGGAGATCCGAAAGCAGCATCCCGCGCAGACGGAAGCCATTGCCGCCGCCGCCGCTTTGCTGCTGCGGCTGATCGCGCAGGATGTGGAAGAAAAGCCGGGAGGCGGCTTTCAAGTAAAGTCGGGTACCGCCAAGGATCGGGTTCTCAGTGTTCACGATCCGGAGATGCGGCATGGACGCAAGAGCGCCAGCAAGCGCTTCAACGGACACAAGGCAGCGGTGGCGGTGGAGATGGAGAGTCAGTTGATCACGGGGGTGGAGGTGCTGGCGGGCAATGCTGGGGATCAGGAGAAAGCTCTGGAGTTGGTGCAGCAAAGCGAACGAGTGCTGGAGGCGAAGGTAGAAGAAACCGTGGGCGATTGTGCCTACGGAGGCGGCCCGACGCGGCGAGTCTTTGCGGAGGAAGAACGAATCCTGACGGCCAAGGTGCCGGCCAGTCACAACCGCAATTGTTTTTCCAAGAGTGAGTTTGAGATCGATTTGGATCAGATGGAAGTGCGTTGCCCGGCAGGCCAGAGTACGCGCGACTATCGCTCCGCCGGAGAAGGTCGAGGGGGCCAATTTCTTTTTTCCCAGGCCAGTTGTCAGGCCTGTCCCCTGCGCTCGCAATGCGTCCGTGGGCAAGGGCCGCGGAGTATCAGCATCCAAGCCGAAGAACGACTGCAGCAACAGGCCCGCGCCCATAACCAAACCGAGGCGGGGCGGCAGAGCTTGCGCGAGCGGGTGGTGGTGGAACATCGGATTGCGCGCCTGGTGGGATTAGGGATTCGCCAAAGTCGCTACTTCGGGAAAAAGAAGACCCGCTGGCAGGTGGTGATGGCGGCGGTAGTGGCGAACCTGAGTTTGGTGGTCGGGTACTGCCAGCGGCGAGGTCAGAACCCCGACGCCGCCACCGCAGCCCAGGCCGCGGTACAGCCCACCAACGTTTTTCTGGCGGCCCTTGCGGCTTTTTGGGCCCGATTTTTTCGCCGGAATCCAAACCCGACTTGGGCACAGTGTTAGGCGCAGTGTAATGGATGCGAGGCGCACAACCGACCATCACGTCACCCGCACTGCCCTTTCACGGAAAAACACCAGTTCTCGGATGGATTTCTAGGGGCTGCAAGGGCGAGTCAAAGTCAAAACCTCGACGGATAGGAGTGTCCGGTCCGCACGAGCGATTCCATTTTCGTGCAGGAAGTGCGAACCTCAGAGGCGAAAGCCTGAGATTTTCTGGTGCTTAACGGCACGAATGAACTCGAGCCCTTCGCTTTTTCAATTCCGCCCTTTTGTGTGTTCAGCCAGATTATTCTCCGGATTTTGAGTCTTGCTCGCCTTTTGCTTGCGTGGCCTTGGCTAGACGCGGGCGGGGGCGCCCGCGCCACATACGTCAAAATCGAAAGTCAAAACCTGGAGGGATCGAAGTCTGTACGGAGCTACGCTCCCCACGAACTGGGAGTCTAGGTTTTGAATTGGGGGGGGTGGTGTGCACTTGGAGAAAAAGCAAGGGGTGCTCACAGAAAACCTCTGGCCGAAGTTATTCTCTGAAGCACCCCGTTGCGCGCCACTTCGTCTGTTCTTTACTAGTGCAAGCTGTATGCCATCAGTAAACCGTTCAGAATCAGCGCGAGTCAGGGATTCACCCCGGTAGGAATTGCGCGGAGCCGGGAAAGAATTACTTCGACGGGGATCGAGGCAACGGAGCGGCCAAGAAGGGGGTGTTGAAAATCGTTTATGTTGGAGCTGGTGTTTCGTTTTTCACACAAAGAAATCTTCGCTATAATCAACTGGCGGTTCTTCCATCCAGACAGATATGCGCCCTTAGCTCAGTTGGATAGAGCGACTGGCTACGAACCAGTAGGTCGGGAGTTCGAATCTCTCAGGGCGCACCATCTTTTCCCCTTACATCACTACAACTTGCGGGCTTGGCTCCGGCTCGAAGTTCGGGGGACACTGGGGGACAACTTCGAGTTGGAAGCCGATTCCTACCTGCTCTGCGACAGACTGACGAAAACTTACATCCTCGCAGAGTTTGGCGTAGCGGTCGGTCACGGTCTTGTCGCCGTGTCCGATCCAGAAGCGAAGCAGGTCCTCCGGTGCTCCCTGCTTTCGCAGATGCGTGACGCGGAATCTGCGGAACGAGTGAAAGCCGCATTTCTCGCGCTTCATCTCCGCCAATATTGGGTGTAGGCTGCGCCGGAGCACGTTCGACTGCCCCAGAGCGTTCCCGTTCGCCGCGCGGAACAGGAATCCTGTCGTCCGCTCGCCGATCAGGTCGCCCAGCATTCTCGCGATAGTGGGCGCCAGGTCAACCTCCCTGATGCCAGCCCTTGTTTTCGGAGACTGCAGAAGTCCGTTCCAGATGCTTTGCCGGATGCTGAGCGTCCGCCCCGAGAAGTGATTAACTTCCAGCGCGAGCGCTTCTCCGATTCGAAGGCCGCTGGCCGCGAGCAGTGCATAGAGCACGGCGAGCTGGCCATCAGCCTTGCTGATGATTTGCTGGATCTCTTCAGGCGTGAAGGTTGGCGTTCGCTGACGGTCCACTTCGGGAAGGTCAATGAACTCATGATTCCACTTGCGCGGGTAAACTTCCTCGCCGTCGTCGCCGAGGGCCGATCCGACGACCATCTTAATGACTTGAACATAGTTCCAAATTGTCTTGGGCAGATACCCCGCCTTTGACATCTCTGAGACCAGATTTTTCACGGCGAGGTTGTTGACGTTTGAAAGCGGCACATCTCCCAGGCGCGGATTGATCCAGTTAAGATGCGATCTCCACGATGCGACGGTGTGCGGCTTCACGGGTTTGCGTTTGCGGTCTTGCACGTGTCGTAACCACCATTCTGACTGTTGGCGGAAAGTCGTTCCGAGATTCACTGCCTGAACTTCGTGGAAGTGTTCTGCGGTGTCGGCTCCGCTCTGTTGAATGATTTCCCGGGCGCGATGCTCACGCTCGGGCTTCGTCATACTTCCGGGACCACTGGCTGGGCAAATGCGGACGCTGCGATGGACTCGCTTGTCCTGCCCGGCTTTGTCTTCCCAGAATCTGACTACGTAATAGCCACGTTTCTTCTCTACAGAACCGCTCTGCCCCGATCGTCGACTCATTGACCTCCTGAATCGTCGACCTGAACTCGCTGGGAAGACACTACCCCCGGGATCACAAAATTCCCCTGTCGATTTTTTCCCGAGGTATGTCATTCTTGGTTCACGATGGATCAACTACAGCACGAAGTGTTGCTGCCAATCTTCGAAGACGCGGGATGTTCCTCCGCTCGCTTGATCGGATGGCGCACCCTATCGCCGTTTTCAGAATTGAGTGAGCGAATCACCGTCAAGATCTGCTGCCTCACCACCCCCGCGCCGAAATTGAGCACCTCGAAATTAGTGAAGCGCAAAACCGTGATCCCTCGCTGATGTAGTACTCGTTCCCTTCGCGCGTCCGCCAAGCACTGAAGGCTGTGTACACTGCCGTCGATTTCGATGGCTAACTTGAGCGCCCCCGCATAAAAATCCAAGACGAATCCGCAGACTAAGGCTTGACGGTGAAACACGACGCCGAGCTGCTTTTTTCGCAGTCGTTCCCAGAGCGCCGCTTCGGCCGGAGTCGGCGCGCGACGCATATCTGCTGCGAAGTTCCGCTTAGCCTTAAGGGAGTAAGTCATGCTGATTCCTTCTCGGGCGCTGGCAACTGCAGCGCCCTCGCTTCTAGCTCGCGTGCGTCGCTCACGAACAGTCCAGCCCTGGCGCACACGATCTGCTCAATTTGATCGTCAGTTAGGTTCTGGCCCCAACCATTGTTGAGCTTCAACGTCAGCTCCTCACGTTTCTTGGCGAGCCGTCGGTAGTCAATGCGGTCGCCAATTTCCACAGGCACGGTAGGTCTAAGAGCTTTTCCTTGCTCCTGGTAAGGTTTGTTTTTAAAAGGGGGAGAATATATAGCTTTTGAATCGGGTGACACCACGCCACCAGACTGGTGGCACCACGCCACCAGGTCGGGGCTGTTTTCCACGGCATCTGCCGCGGCCGGGATCCCCGGGAGTTGCTCTTGCCCTGTTCTGCGATACTTGAGCATCTTCGGGTCTTCCTCGAATGCCTGCTCGTTGATTCTGTAAATTGACGGCCGGCGCCTCGCTGCATTTCCCTTGGCAAGTTGGCTGAGAATGCCCCGGCCGCATAGTTCCCGGATAAGGCGCTGTACTGTGCGCTCGTCTAGTTTGGAATAAGCCGCCAGGCGGGTGACGCTAGGCCGGACCTCTGATCCGTCGGAGTTGTGTTCAAGCATTGCCGTGAGCAGGCACAATTCCGAGGGGCTTATTTTGTACCAGTGTAATCTCGCGCGAAAAGGCGGAGTCATTCGCGATAACTCCGGTCGGGTGAGATGTCGCCGAAGAGTGTGTCCGCGGGCTTGGGCGCAGTCGGCGCCGCCGTCGATTTCGCTTCAACGAGATATTCGGAGCGTCGCCGGTCGATTACGCGGTAGTTGACCTTCCCGGCTTGACGAAGCAGGCGAAGAATTCTACCGGCCGAATCTGGAGCGAGGTTTGCCACGCGCTCCCCACAGTAGTCATTGAGTTCAGTCATATGGAATTGGCGGCCGGGATGGCAGAACTCAAGGACCGCGTCATCGATCCGCTCCAGCACGCGCTCGAGGTTGTCATCCTGCCCGATGGTCATCTGGCCAGCGACCTTTCAATCGTCGCCAGCGGGCCGACTAGCGCGTCCAGGGATCTGACGAAACTCAACAATCGTTGAGACTCAGGATTTCCGGCACTGTGGAGGAAAGCTTGTTGGAGATGTCGGCTCGCACTCCGAAAGGAGCGTGCCGCCTTGTGGATCTCTGTCGCGGCCGCAGTTGACCGATTAGGCAGCGGGCGATATGGTGGATGCACGTAGAAACCTCCAGCCGCTTGGGCTCCGGGCCCGGCGGCTGATTATTTGTACGGCAGGATTTTGAGGCGAGATAGATAAGAAAATTCACCAACTTAGTTGGGGAAGGAGTTCACCAACTTAGTTGGGGGGAAAACTCACCAACTAATGTGCCTGATTTGGCGTGGGTTGCTTCGATTTGCAGTAGTCGCGGACGGTCTCAAAGCTGATGTCGTGGATACTCGCAACTAGGTGCATAGCCGCAGTCTTTGCTCTGTTAGATCGCCGCGTATTCTCAAGAATTGCCTGCCGGGCCGCCTCGATCTCTTGCTTAGAGAACCCTGCGGGCGTCCATCGGTCGTCGAAGACGAGATGGTGATTTTGCTGGATTTCGGGTAACGCAAACAGCTTTCCCATCGTCTCAATGACTTCATCAACTGCGCGCCGGATAATCGCGGGCTGACCCGCTGCTTTTGCCACCGCGTCAGCCAATTCCCGGCTGTCTGCTTCGCGTTGGGCGCGCAAGGCCTTCAATTCCTTCCAACGATTGTTGCTTTTCTCCGCTTGCATCGCTCTGCGGTCCAGGGAGCCAGTGGGTGCGCCTGGATAGCATTCTTGATACTGCTCTAGGCTCCAGTTGTGTATCTTCCTAAGATGCCTCTGAATCTCCGCCCCGCTGAAAAGCTTTCGACCACACTCCAAGCAGCCAACATATTCGTTGCCTTGGGCTAGTTTCGGATCCCGCCGCCAGCTGCGAATCTCGTCCGCTGTGGCCCACTTGGTACACCATTCGTACATCAACTTCTCAACCTCCAGCCCATTAGCATCCGCACTGTGCTGGAAGCAGTCATGGCGATGGCCAGGCATCAAGCGCGCATATTCGTCTCCGGTCATACCGTCCTCGCACGTCGCTAAGTGAGCGCTCTTGCCAGTCAAGCGTGAAACTTGCCGAAAGCACAGGCGGCAAATGACTTTGTCCCGAATGCGCCGCTCAGGTCGCGCCTCCCATGCCCGGTCAAGTTCGCAGTCCTCTCGCTCCGCCGATGGAACAAACTCGGCTTGAGTCGCGAAGTGAAGCATGGCCGCTTCTTTAGCTGTGCGCCGCTCGATGCCTGCGTCCTCAAGCCAGTTCGCCACCGTTCCCTTCGCGACGCCGTACAGGCGTGCAATCTTGCCCTCTGATTGCTCCTTGTAAAGCTGGGCTAATTGTTCCGGGGTGGGCCTGTCTCCCGCGTAGTGCGCCCCCCTCAGCTCAGATGGCGTTTGCGGCTCGGTTGGGAGCGTGCTATCTTGAGTTTCCATCGAAAGAAATCTCCTTAGACCCCTCTCAGCTTCGACGGCGCGAGGGGTTTACTTTTTTTGGCGGGAACTTCCTAGGCTGGATAACCGCATCGTCAACGACAAACTAAACGTCGTCAAGTGCTCGCATGGTAACTGCCTCATGGCTGGAGCAAACAAGCGGACACGGCATGCTTTACCTGATCCCGGCCAACTCCTGGCGCGCACGCTCAAAGAATCGCTCACAGCGTTTTCGCGACATGACCCGAGCGCCCCTCGGCATCGCCGCTTGCGGGCGATCGTCCGCCTTCTTCCACGCCTGCGGCAGAGCGGGACTGACGCACCGCCACGGAAATTCCGGATCTCGGGTAAGGCCTCTAGCGAGAAATGACGCTTCTGCGGCTCCCTGACATCGCGGACAGCACAAGGTCTGCCCGTCGCATGCGACAGTTCCCCGAAAGGCGCCATGTTCGCCGCATTCAATTTCGACCCATGCGACCAGGCGGTATCCGGCTGCCAGCAGTTCACGAGCAAGTTCGTCCCAGGTTTGCATTCGGATGCGGCCATTGTATATCGACGGATGTCGATATAAGGAAGGTTACCCACGTGCCATTGGGTCACCTCGGTGGAATCTAGGCAAGCGTGTTGGCCGGATCACCATTCGAGTATTGATCGAGATCGTTGCACATGGACATCAGGGCGCCGCGCTTATCGCCGGAGCTGGCGGAAGTGTAATCCGCCTCACCGTTCGAGGTGATATCGAGCTGCTGACACTTGAATAGATCGACCTCGACCAACTTGTACTGCACGTGCCCTTCGAAAACCTGCCAAGGCCACAGAGCGCCATGGATTATACTGCTTGGCGCGATGAAGGTTCTTACGCGCAAGAAATGCGCCTTTTGTCAGCAGGATGCAGTTGAGCGTGGCGGGGAGCATATTTGGGACACTTGGATTAATGATGCTTTGCCACCATTGCGGTATCGAGCCCGCAAGCGCTACACGATAAATTCTCCAGTCATCGAAGCCGACACTGACAGCTTGAAGGAAAAACTTCCAGTTACATGCAAAGAATGCAATAACGGCTGGATGAGTGTGCTCAGCGAAAAGGTTAAGGATCGTTTTAAGCGAGCCATGTTAGACGCTGAGCCTTTTTCTCTTGGAGCGAGAGACGCCGCCATTCTTGCTGCTTTTACTTTCATGAAGGCGGTCGTCACAAATCATCTCGTAGACTCTATTGACGGTGCCGAGCCTTTTTTTACGAGAGCGGCCAGGCAGCGATTCAGAACCTCTCTCTCCCTTCCGCCGTTGGTTAAGTGCTGGTTCGCTGCCTACCAAGGGGAGGCGTTCATGAGCACCCGCAATAATCTCAGCACTATTAGCACAAGCGAGCCGGGTCCGCTTTACGGAATGGAGTTTTGTAGCTTCTCTTATGTTGTCGGGAAGCTGGCCCTTCAGCTTCTTGCGCCACGATGGAAGCGCATAGAACACAGGGGCAGACCTTTGATTTCGCTCACCCCTAACGCTGGTTGGGATCATGCCGGGATTCTCTTTTGGCCGCATGGTGGGAGCTTCCTTTCGTGGCCGCCGCCGGAATATATCGGTGACGATATGATCCAGCATTTCATCTACCGCTTCAACAATGATGTCACGCTTAGGGTTTCGTAAACGGCCTTTCTTGGTTTGCACACTTCCGTCTTTTCCGGCATCGCGTTAATCTGATGCCAGAAGGACGGGCATACGCTAGTGAGCCGCCAAGCAAACAAGAGCGATAAACCCGGCGAGTTTTCTAAATTTACGAATCTCTTGGATAGGCTGTTATCTGTTCCGCACGACAAGATTAAGGCGGAACTCGCCGCCGAGAAATCGAATCAAACGCCAAAGCGGAAACGGGCTTCCGTGGGCCACGCTTTCCGCGTTACGGATTGCAATACCCATGGGGGCCTGCTTCCTCGTTGCGGGCTATGATACGGCAGTCTGGTCGACGAAAGCATTACACTCAAGTGCCCCGCGTAATGCCAGATGAGTGTAATGGGGATTTTTTCGCCAGTTAAGCACGGCATGTCGTCAAGCAGCCGGGTTCAAGGTTTCGTCGATGGCCACCATAATTTTTCCGTCGACAACTTTCACAGGGTAGGCGGCGACCCCGATCCCGGGCGCGGGGTAGGTGCTTCCGGTGGTGACGTCATATTTCCAGCCGTGTCCTCGACAGGTGACGATCTTGCCATCGAGCTTCGAGATTCCGAGCGACACTCCGTGGTGAAGGCAAGCGTCATCCGTCGCATAGACGGTTCCTTCCACGTTGAAGAGGGCGATCTCCTTGCCTTCCACCGAAACCGATCGATTCCTTCCGGGAGGAAGTTGCTCCAGATTCGCGACCTCGATGTAGTTCGCCATATTTCACGCCGCATTCTGGTTTGACGAGTGGCGTTCCAGTTCCTCAGCGAGGATTGGCAGACCCACATTGAAAGTCTGTACCCCTTGAACGACGCAGAGCTTCAGCACTTCCATGATCTCCTCCATGGTCGCGCCCGCCTTCAGCGCGTTTTGGATGTGGCGGCGCGTGCCCGGCGCATACATGTGTGTGACGGATGCATCAAGGGCGATACTGAGGAGTTCGGCCTCCTTGGGTGACATAACTCCGCTCTTGTACAGGCTGGCGCCCATCGCCATGAACTCGTCGGTGAATACCGGATCGAGTGCGAAGAACGGATCCCACGCAGTGTTCCATTGCCCTATCTTCCGCATCGCATCGCAGGCCGGAGTCGGCTCGGTGTTGGCGCGCGGTGTCAACTGCACGTTGGCCGCTTTGGCTTCTTCAAAGACAATGGGCGCAGCCAGGCTGCAGGAATGAATGGACAGGATCGACCCGCACTTGAGGGCGAACAGGATCTCCTCGCGAGTCGCGCCCGCTTCGAGCGCGGCCCGAATGTGGTGCCGAGTTCCGTCCGAGTTGAGATTCGTACAGGCGGTATTCAAGCTGACGCTGACCAGTTCGATAAACTTGCGAGGCAGAACGGAGTGGGTCCACGGATTAGTGTTCATCCTGAAGCAGAGTTCGGCAAATATCGGATCCCATTCGCGCAGCGTGTCCAAAGCCGAATCCCACGGACCCGTGGGCGGATCAGTCACAGCATCCGCGCTTTGCTTATATCCCGTCGTTTCGCTCATGACGTTCTCCTGCGCCGCAGCGCACGGTTCACAAAATTTTGTTCACGATGGCCCCACCGCACACGAAGGCGGGATCTCTTGGAGCTTCACGTGGACCTCCGAGCTGACAGCGTGGCAAGGCTCGGGTGAGAAAGGTTGAGTCCTGCCCTTGATCGCCGGGGGAGGACCCGGCCTTCTTAGGCAACCTTCACGGTGATCGGAACCTCCAATTTTTGCTCCCATTCTCCTGCATGGATGTGCCCGCATCCGCCCTGCGCCGCGGGATGGTACATCCCGTCCGTTTCATGCACCAGAAAGCCCATGTTGCCGGGGTGCCGGTTGGGTGGTAGACCGAGGTTGGCCAGCGTTTCCTCGGTGGATTTATAGGTGACGCCGATCTTCAGCATCTGGCGGGCCTGTTCGGCGGTAGCGATCGGACGGCCCAGCTCTTGTGCCATGCGCACATGCCGCTCGATCATCTGGATCGTCGACATGCGCTTGCCCTTCGTGGTGTCCCATAGATTGTCTTCAATTCCCGCGCGGGTATGTTGCCCGAGAGCGATGCAGATCGCAGCAACTGGGTGCGACAGACGGAGTGTGGTCTGGTAGGTAAAGAACGAGCCGTGTGGTGTGCGGCGGATCAGTTCCATCAGGTCAAATGGATTTGCTCCGCAGACGCCTCCTCCGCCAATGCTGAAGAAGCCGTTCATCGGCCCCATGTAATAGCCCTTGCGAATGAGACGCTCCACAAGTTCGAGACCATGCACGTGGGGCAGCGCGAAGTAGGGCTGAATGCCGTGGGCCACCAAGCGCTTGATGTTTTCGAGATAGAAATCTGGCGTGGAGTCGGCAACAAGGTTGGCCATTGCGTGGAGCATCGCCGGGTTCTCTAAGCGAGTTCCCCGAAATTCCTCCACGGGATGGAGCGCCGTCAGATCGTAGAGGCTGGTGCCACAGGTCACCGTAACTTGATCCGGCTTGGGAACGATCTCGGCAAGCTTATGGCGAGAATCGTAGCTTTGGAACTTCGCTTCCTCACCCGGTTCCGGGGCAAACGAGATGGAACCGCCGAGTTGGAGGATCATTTTCGGAACCGCATTGCGCAGACGCCCCACCTGATCGTTGTATTGGTTGAAGTTCTTCGAGATGTGACCGCTCTTCGGGTCGCGCACATGGATGTGCAGGAGTGTTGCTCCGGCGTTGTAACAGTCCACCGCTGCCTGCACCTGTTCGTCCCAAGTGACTGGAAGTTTTTGTTCAGGAGTGCAGTCCCCCGGCAACCAAACGGGACCATAGGGGGCGGCGGTAATCATCAGTGGTGCCTGATTTTCGGGCAGCAGCGAATCATCGGTGAAATACATGAAGTTATTTCTCCTTTTTCGACCTCGTTTGACGGTCCGGGTATCCGACGTTGTTCACAGACATGCAAGAGGAGAAACGGTTCAAGGGACTTTCCACTGAGGATAGGAGGCAACAGAAACTTGGGACACTGTCAAAAGGTACAGTGACGAAAACAGGCCAGTCCGCTTATTGAGGGGTTTTGAGCGCAAATGGCGATTAACGCCAACAATCGCAAGCATCGACTGTAAGAAGTGCCAGTCCCCATACGCACTCTTGTGTTGATATGCTCTGGTTCGCCTACCCAGAGGATCCTGAGGGCAACCTTCCCACTAAGGAGATTCCGTTATGCAGCAGCCAACCGAGCAAGAAGCGCATGAAATCGGTGTCGAGGCTTATGTCTACTTTTACCCCCTTGTGTCGATAGACGTGACCCGGCGGATAGCGACGAACGTTGAAGCTGGGAAAATACCGATGTTCGGCCCAAAGAATGCTTTCAGCCACGGGCGAGCCTTCCCTACTGCGGACTTCAGAGCAGTGGTGCGACCCAACTTCGACACGCTGTATTCCTCCGCTTGGCTGGACCTGACCAAGGAACCGATGGTCGTCTCCGCACCCGACACCGGGGAGCGCTACTATTTGCTGCCTATGCTCGACATGTGGAGTGATGTCTTCGCCTCTCCAGGAAAGCGCACATCGGGCACAAAGGCCGGAAACTTTGCGGTTGTGCCTCCGGGATGGCAAGGACAGCTACCGTCAGGAGTAGATAAGATTCAAGCACCAACTCCTTACGTGTGGGTCATCGGTCGGACCCAAACCAACGGTCCTAAGGACTATGCGGCCGTGAACAAAGTCCAGGATGGCTACACAATCACTCCACTCTCGCAGTGGGGCAAAACTCCGCAACCTGTTGCGGCAGTGATCGACCCGTCCGTGGACATGAAGACTCCGCCGTTAGACCAAGTGAACAAGATGCCTGCCGCCGCTTACTTCAAGTACGCTGCGGAACTAATGAAACTGCATCCGCCTCATGTTACCGATTGGTCGATAGTTGCTCGGCTAAAGCGAATCGGCGTTGAACCGGGAAAGAGTTTTGACTACGAAAAACTAAGCCCCAGTGTCCAGCAGGTTTTGTCCAAAGCCGCCACAGATGGCTTAAAAGAGATGTATGCAAAGTTGCCGACATTTGCCCGCGTCGTCAACGGGTGGCAGATGAATACCGATACGATGGGCGTTTACGGCATCTACTATTTGAAGCGTGCCGCCGTCGCCATGGCTGGCTTGGGTGCGAATCAACCGGAGGACGCCATCTACCCCCTGAATTTTGCTGATGCGGACGGGAAGCCTCTCGTCGGGGAGCACAACTACGTCCTGCACTTCGCCAAGGAACAGCTGCCGCCCGTCAACGCATTCTGGTCGGTCACAATGTACGACGAGGCCGGTTTTCAGGTCGCAAATCCGCTCAACCGCTTCGCCATCGGCGACCGCGACAACCTGAAGTACAACGCGGACGGCTCGCTGGACCTCTACATCCAAAACGAAAGCCCCGGCTCCGATAAGGAGTCCAACTGGCTACCGTCTCCTGCCAAGGGCACACTGGGTGTCACGATGCGGCTCTATGCACCGAAGCCCGAAGCGTTAGATGGCCGTTGGAATCCTTCGGCGATAAAGCTCGTCAAGGCAATAGCGGACACAGGGACGACGAAGGCCGCCTAAACAATTCACGTTCCTCGAATCCTGCTAGCAGACAAGACTCAACGATAAAGGCCGCTCAGTAGCTTGGGCGGCTTTTCTTTTGCATCGCAGTGACTGGCGAAGCCATTACGCTCAAAACCCCTTTCCGGGGTTAGCACCTATTACCTCCGTGTGTTCAAAGCAACTCAGAAGATTCTGGTTGTTGTTGACCGGTGTCATGCCGTCGTCAAGCGCCCATGGATTCTGCCGCTTGGGCGGGAATGCGGGCGAAGACCTGATCGAGCTGGGACGTGTCTCCTACGTTGAGCAAAATTGCCTCCAGTCCGCCCGAGGGATTGCCCGCTTCGGATCCACTAGAAACACATCGATGCGGACGACTGTGGTTGTTGGGCTGTACGCTGCTTGCGAGCAATGCACGGCGGATGGCACTTTCGGATCGTCGCTCATAAAAATCCAATGAAAGTGCAGTGGTAGCGGGTGGCCACGCCGTTCAGACTCGGGATCATAGCCACACTGGACGATCTGAAACTCGCTTGGCCTGACGCCGCAGTGCTCGGGGAAGCCGTCGTAAATTTCCTTAGCGATGGAGAAGCCCAGCTGCTTTCCGCCATTCAGGCCACGCGGATAGATCTCGACTCCTTCGTCGACGAAGAACTGATATGCCGCGCCAGCCGGCATGTACCACTTTCGATGCTCGCCGCCCGCGTAAATCGCAACCTTGGCGCGCCCGGCCGGATCGGCGCAGAGCAGCGACAATTCGGCAACGTGGGTCTTGGAGCGGGCGATCCAGACCGGCTCCGGCGCGCCCGGCCGGGCAATCCCTGCGATGCTGACCGCGGGATCAGGCATTGGTCGTGCCTTTCGCCGCAACCTTCCCGAGCTCGCCTCGCGCGCGCAAGCCAACCGGTTTTGCAATCCCTGGCATACTTCCTCCGGCCTTTCAAAACTGGGGCGGCCACGCAGATTAGAGCCGCCCCTCATGACCCATTTACAGCAATGCGCGTCGTGAGTCGTCGACCGCATTCGGGCTCATGGAAACCTCGTCAGCGTCCCTGAAACGAAGCCAGTTCTGGCATGGGCGCTACGGCGCAACGCGCCTCTCGATACACGCCCGGCTGCTTCCGAACCGGCAGATAGACGCGCTCTCCGAGAATGATCGCCTCAGGATCGGCAACCTTGAGCGTGACTTCTTCGAACAAAACATTATTGGAATCGAGCAGCCGAAATTTATAAGCGGTCATCTTGCGCATCCCCTCTCTCATCAACTGTGGCACGCCAGCGTCTTCATCGGCGCGTCGCTGTTGCTCCCCTGAAGCAGCAGGCTGTCTGCCCTTACGAAAGCCTGAATTGCCTTCTGGTGATTGACCATGTACTTTTCGTCGTAGCGAAAGCTGGAGAACGAGTCAGTGACTTGTCTGATCGCATGCCGACTCAGATCGCCGAAGATGATCGGGACTTTGGATGCTCCGATTGCATCCATGTTCGGGCAGAAGAACACCTTCTTGCCCAGAAGGGCGGGCGATCCATCGGGCATCGTGTACGGTGCGAGCTGACCGCCAACAGTCGCGGCAGCCCGAATCGTCAAATACGTCGACCATTGCATGAGAAACCCGGCGCTAGGGCTCATGGCGTAGGAGGTATCAACACTTCCCATCAATGCGAACAGTTCAGACACCGTGACGGCCGTTGGAGACGCCGTGGTCTCGCCTGAGGAAAGATTCGATAGCAGCGTCGTCAGGAAGCTTTTGCCCATGCCGCGGGCGAAACTCTTGGCGAAAAGTTCCGCGAAGTACATCGCCAAAATCGGAGAGTCTTGTTCGAGTTGCAAACTGTACAAGAATTGCGGAGTCACCCACGTCGAGGCCTGAGGAAAACCTAGGTTGCTGAAGCTTGGGTTCGGGCCTTGTGTGATCAGCCCCAGCTCCGCCAGCGTGACCGCGTCGACGTTGGTGGTTGTGTCGTCGACGGCTGGGAAATTTAAGGTCCCTCCGCCAGGGGTAAAGATCCAGCGGGATGCCTCCAGCAATTGGTCGTGCTGCTTCATCTGCTGAAGGACTTCGGCAACGAAGCCGATAGGGATCGTATAGCCAGCCGCATCGCCAGATGTGGCGGTGTTTAGCGCGACGTAGGACCGCAATTCTGTAACCGATCCGCTCCGGCCATTCGTATCGTTGCGCGTCTCGAGCACTGATCCGCTTTCGCTCGTCACTGCCTCGCGCACTTTCCGGCCGGAGAAGAACTGCAGAGTGGCGGCATCGAAGTTCATGGCGAAATCCCGCCGTTGGCGTGCGCTGTTGTAAGCCTCTCGATCAAACCAAGACTGGCGCGACGCCGTATGCAGCGCCATGTACGCTTCGAATTTCGCTGAGTCTTCTTTTGTGAAGCTGCTGCGGCCCGTGAGCTCTTGCGCCTTGGCGAGCCACTGCTCGGAAGTTAGGGCGGTTGGGGGATTGGTTAGGTAAGTGGGTTGCTGCTCTCTGGTGCTCACTGTTGAACTCCTTCTCTCTCGTGGAGTCACTGCAATGGCTTTCGCGAATTGTAGATTTCAGTTCAGCGATTGCTCTGCTAGTGCTGTCCGCGCGCGCGCTGCTTCGATGCTGATCGGTTCGTGGTCGACGTCGACATGCGCGCGGTGTTCCGGCTTTGCGCGGCGCTCCGTTGAGCAAAGCTTGCATCGCAGGACCGTCGGCGCACCATTCAGCGCGACGTCGACTTCAGTAGCATTCTGGATCGCATGATGGCTTCCGCAGTTCGTGCAGCGCATGAAGAGTCTCCCGTCCCGCTCGTACATCGACGCGCATCGATGTTCGGAGCATACATCGACGGGCATCGATCTGCAATCAGCGCAACAGGACTGCCAGGTTACCTTCGTGGAGACTGCCGCTGCTCCTCTGGCAAAACGACTCCATAGAACGCGCGCTCCTCCGCCGTATAGAAGCGCCGAAAGTAGTCATCCCATCGCCGCACCTCTTCTGCTTTGGCGGCCAGCTCCGCCGGGCTCTTCGCGCGCTCACCGATGCCCAAACGTTTGAGTAATCGGCCCGGATTGCGATCGTATCCGCCGCTTACATTGAGTTGAGCGAGTGTGTTGCGCGGACGGCCGCGCTTCTTGGTGCGTTTCCGGGGTTTTCGGGTGACTTTCCTTGGGCTTTCATTAGCTTTCCTGGCGACTTTCTTCATCGTTTTCTTTGGCTTTTTCATGGTGATTTTTTCAGCAAAGGCATTTAATCAGACGCGCGCGCGGACCCGGCAGGCGGTCCGCGTCGGCACGATCCCGCAAATCAGACCCCCATATCCCCGCCCCCCTTCAAGAAGTGAGTGCCTTTTAAAAACCAAGCCGCATCCGTCGTGTCGCTGTCTTGGTATCTGGCGCGTTATCAATCATTTGTAAGAGTAACTGAAACACTTGCACTAATATAGGTGCGGCGCCACAGCATGAACCGACGACTCTCCGCGAAGCGCGCGTGGGCTCGACTCAGCGAACGCGCCGAGTGTGCGGAGAAGTTCGGCTTCATTGCCTGCCTCGGATTGCTCTACAAGGCTGGGCGTCTCACGCGCGCCCAGGTTGTCGAGAGATTGAACGAGTCCCACATCACTCGCGCGGATCTGACCAGGTTTCGAGAACACTCGACTTCACCGGTGTGACTTTGGTCGCATGAACTTTGGTTATTGACTCTTCCGTCATCTTCGCCGCTAACTGACGGGAAGTTCAAATGATCTGAATTGAAACTTCCGGCCTCGTTCTGCCGCGGCGCTTACATCGCTCATGGTGATGATTTGCGGGCTGTAGGACGGCGGGGGACACGTTGGGGGACTACAAAATGCGCCCTGAGAGGTTCTAAGCGATTTCAGGTCAACGAGATAGTTTTTCCCGGAACTGGCTACGAACCAGTAGGTCGGGAGTTCGAATCTCTCAGGGCGCACCATTCCTTAGTAGTTTCTTTTGCGCGAAGCACTTAACTCGGAAGGTTCGGCGCGCAGCCGTTGTAGCGGGCTTTCTGCTAATCTTGTTTCAGCCCTGTTGCTTCTTTTGTTCATTGCTACACATCTGTGTCAGTCAAAATACCCCCGGGCGGGTCGCTCCGGAAATCGGGTTAGCGCGCCATGACGAAAGCCACTCAGCAGCAAGATGTTTCCATCTTATCGAGCGCCAAGAATGGATTGGTGTATCTGACGCCCAACGACTGGGCCCTGATCGCGGATAAGGCAGTTCGCAGAGAGTTCAAAGCGGGCGAACCGATCGTGTTGAAAGGCAAGCGCACCTACGGGGTGTTCGTGCTTCTCAAGGGTACCGCCTCGGTGCAGATTCCGCTGCAAGGGACGGCGCTGGGAGTTAATCCGGGAGAGCCGTGCGGGGAGATTTCGTTTCTAGATGAGTTGCCGGCGTCGGCGAATGTGGTGGCCAAAGAGGAAGTCGAGACTTACTATCTGGACCGGCCGACGCTGCAGTCGATGTTCGAGCTTTATCCGCATCTGGGTTCGCGGTTCTACCGATCGTTGGCGGCGATTCTGTCGCGGCGGCTGCGGGAACTGATTGGTCCGGGAGAGGTGGTCAAGGGAACGGCAGCGAAACCGGGATCGGGCGGGCAGTAAGCTGGTCTGGGCTGCGCGCGATCCCCGCGACTTCGCCCCGAGCAGATTCCGCTGACGCTGCACTTTGCGGCTGATTCGCAATGCTTCCCCGGCATCAGATCGGGCCCTTGGTCTGGAGTGTGCTAGCCTACAAGACCAGTGCGGCTTGCGTGTCTTGCGGATGTGTGAATCGGCTGCGCGGAATTCTTCTTTGATGGATCCCGTCAACCTACGACTTGCCCTGCTCTCGGCCGCGGTGCTGGGCTTCCGGCACGGACTGGATTACGACCACATCGCGGCGATCACCGACATCAGCAGCGTGCAGTCGAAAGCGCGCGATGCCATGCGCTACGGGTTGCTGTATGTGGCGGGGCACGCGACCACGGTAGCGATACTTGGGTCCGCGGCGGTGGTGTTTCGCATCGCGCTGCCGGCGGCCAGCGATCGCTGGGCGGAGCGGTTGGTAGGTATCACCTTGCTGGTGCTGGGGGTCTACGTGCTGGGGACTTTTTTTCGTCCATCGGCGCACAGCCATGCTCCGCGGACGCGAATCACACTACTGATCAATGGGGCGTTGTGGATCTACTGGAGACTGAGCCGGATTTTTGGCGGGACGCGGGTGGAAGCTCCGCAGGTCTTTAAGGACGGATACGGAACGACCTCAACGTTTCTTGTGGGAGTGATTCACGGGCTGGGGGCGGAGACTCCAACGCAGATTCTGTTGTTTCTGATGGCGGCAAACCTGGGCGGGACGGGTGCGGGACTGCTGGGGTTGCTAATGTTCATCGTCGGGCTCCTGGCGATGAACACGCTGATGTGCGCTTCGGCGGCGGGATTATTCTCGGCGACGCTCGCACGTCCCAACGCGCTCCGAGCGCTGACCCTCGTGACGTCGGCCTACAGCATTGTGGTGGGAACCATATTTCTGCTGGGATCGGCATGGAAGTTGCCTTCCCTTACGGGATAATCGGTACGGCCTCGAACTTTGCCCAAAAGTAAGAAGCGTCCTGCGGCTCGTTTGAGCCGCAGGACGCCCGAACAGCCCTCCCCCAGAACTGCTCACCGCACAGGCTACCTGCTTCGTCCGGGCTTGAAAATGACACTTTCGGGCCAGGGGAGGGCACAAGTGGGCCTCTTGAAATCGGACGGGCAACGAGGTTACTTTAGTGCGGGTCGAGACGGGTACGAGGGCCCCTTTAGGTAGCAAAAGGATGTTTCAAGTGTGCATGCGTTTGCACTTGGGGACTTTAGGGTTTCGACCAAAGCTAGGGTAACTTATTTATTTGCAATGTATTGATACGGATTCGACTTTGGTACTGTGAGTGCATGACGTTCATGGGGATTCTATCTCTGGGTAGTTTTCCCGAGTAAGATTCAGGAGGGGATATCTTTATGAAGCGCATTTTGTGGATGGTTCTGCTCGCCCTAGCTTTGCCGATGGCAGCATTTGCCAGCAGCTCAATTGATTTCACCAATAGCGGCGGCACTTTGTCGGGAAGCAGTGCAGGATGACTTGGGTCTGAGCGGTTCGGAATTGATTGCCGTGAACGGCCTGAACGGTCATGGGTCTGGTCACGGGCAACTTGGGCAGCCTGTCAACTTTCGACTGGGGCGCTGACGTCTGGGAGTCTCCAGATGGGTGGAAGCTTTGGCGCGGGCGGGTCCGGTTTCGTAGTCACGGGTAACGGGACGAATGGCATTCCGAACGGGACTCTGTTCAACGGAACCTTCTCGGCCCGGTGACCTGGACTCTCGTGACCCTCGCCAATGGAACTCACAACTACACGCTGACGGGTTCGATTTCCGGGAGCTGGATGGGCGGTGGCACGGTGAACGGCGCGAGTCGTTCAGCTGACGATCAATACCGGTAAGGGCTTTTTCAACGGCTCGACGACGATCAGCAGCGGCGACACGAATCTTGTGGTTCCCGAGCCGGGGAGCCTGACGCTTCTGGGCACGGGCCTGGTTGGCCTTGCCGGAATACTGCGAAAGAAGCTGAAAGCCTAGAGCATCCTTAACAATCTCCTGAATCAAAGGCCCCGCCGGGCGATGGCGGGGCTTTTTATTGTCCCAATGGCAGACCGGCTGCGGCTTCCATTACCCCGGTAATCTGAGCGGGGGGATTACCGTTGACCCATCGGGCATGGGCTCCTTAGATTGCCAACAGGGGGTTGTATGAAAGATATTCATGAGGTCCTGCGGCAGAAGCAGGCGAAATACGCCCAACTTGGCAAACAGATCGAGATGCTCCAGCAGGCAGCGGAAAAGCTGCGAGAAGTAGCACCCTTGCTGGCCGAGAACGATGATGACGACAATGGAGTGCTGGCAGAAGTAGACGACGCCGCCCTCCAGGGAGATTCGATGGCGGCAAAGGCGGGCGCGAGTTCGAACAGCGCTTCGTCTTCCAAGGCCGCCCGTCCAACCGCTCCTCGCTGGCCGTAGATCAGGCTGGCGCTGAGACCAAGTACTTATGACTCTTCAGGCATTATTGGTTTCGACCGACGATTCCGCGTCTGATGTGCTGGGCAGAGTGTTGCCCACCTTCGGCATTGCGATGGACCGCTCCAGCGATCCGGAGACCACTCTTGCCCGAATTCAGCAGCAGAAGTTCGACGCGCTCATTGTCGATTTTGACAACCCGGAACTGGCGGAAAGCGTACTGAGGCAGGCGCAGCAATTGGGCACGAGCCCGTTGAGCGTTGCCCTGGTGGCCGACACGGCGAAAGTACGAGGAATTCTGAGCGGCGGGGCGCACTTTGTGTTGTACAAACCGATCTCTGAGGATGCGGCGAAAGCCGGACTGCGCGCAGCTGCGGCTCTGTTGAGCCGGGAGCGGCGCCGGGCGGTCCGCATTCCGGTGCAGGCGCCGGTGGAGATCACGCTGCCGGACACGCGCAAGACGGATGGCATTCTTCTGGATCTGTCTGAAACCGGTATGGAGGTGCTGACGGCGGAGTCTCAGGTATCGGGATCGCTGCTGGCATTCCGCTTCCAGCTGCCCGACACGACTGCGGAAATCGAAGCGCATGGGCAAGTGGCCTGGGCGAATTCCAACGGGCAGACGGGCGTTCATTTTCTGGACGTTTCAGAAGCCGCCAAGGCAGAACTGAAGGGGTGGCTGCAAGCCGCGGCTGCAGCAGTGGGCGCGGAGGTCGATGAAACCGTACCGCATTGCAAATTGACCGACTTAAGTTTGGGCGGGTGCTACGTGCAAACTGATGCGCCCTTCCCTGAGCGCGCGTTAGTCGATCTCTGTCTTAAAGTACAGGAGCATGAAGTTCATACCGAAGGCATGGTCCGAGTGGCGCACCCTGGGCAGGGCATGGGAGTGGAGTTCCCTTCCCGCACGCCGGAGCAGCGCGCGCAGGTTGCCAATCTGATCGATTTCCTGCGTAACTGTCCTGCAACCATGTTGGAATTGATTATTTCTCCGCGAGCACTGGTCGCGGATCTCACACAGTTCGAGCCGGGTGAGCAGAAGGCGGAAGAGCCCGGCGAAGAGCTGGAGGATCCGCTACTCGAATTGCTGCGGCGCGGCGCATCGCTGCAGCAGGATGATTTCCTGTCTGAACTGCAGCTCCAGCGCGGCTAAGAAGAAACTCTGTCCTGAGTTTTTGCTTCGATTCCTTTCTATTCCACTGTGGACGCGCTCACGCGCGTTTCCCTGCGCGGCTGTTTGGCTGCGAGCAAAAAGCCTCCCCTGGCAGGTCAGTGGCAGGTGATCTTTTGCGAGAGATTTCAGGTGAGCAGAACAGCAGGTGAGAGTGCGCGGGATCGGGAAGCTTCGGCGGCGGCCTATCGAGAACCGAGGGACCTGAGCCCCGTCTTTGGCGCAGGCCCCTCAACTCTCAGTGGTTTGTTCCACCCCATTGCGAGTACGGTAGCGGATGCGCATTGCGAGATGATTTCAGCCATGTTAAATCTTCGTTAAAGTAGACTGTATTTTTCCGTTTAAGCGCATTTAAGGTTTGGCATCGAGGGGAATGAGTCTGGGAAAGACCAGCGGGGCGGAAACTTGGTTGAGACGACGCGACGGCGCGGGGCTGCTGTGGGCTCCGTTGCTGGCGATTGCTGGCGCCGCTTTCGCTGTGGAAATTCCCTTCTTTTTTCTTGGAACGCCGTCGGGACACGATGTGGAGTTTCATTTGTATTCGTGGCTCGAAGTGCTAGCGCAGTGGAAGCACGGCATTATTTATCCGCGGTGGGCGGCGCTGGCGCATTTCGCTTATGGGGAGCCGCGGTTCGTGTTTTATCCTCCGGCGTCGTGGACGCTCGGAGCTCTCTTGAGCGCTATCTTTCCGTGGACCGTGGCATCCTGCATTTACCTGTGGATCGCGTTGGTCGCCGCGGGCGTCGCAATGTTCGTTCTGGTCCGGCGATGGTTGACGCGTCGCGATGCCATCTTTGTGGCGGTGCTGTATGCCGCGAATCCTTATCATCTGGTGATTGTTTACTGGCGCAGCGCGTTTGCTGAATTGCTGGCGAGTTGCCTGGTGCCGCTGTTGCTGCTGTGTGTGTTGAAGGCTGTAGAGCATGGCCGGCGGGCGATGGTGCCGCTGGCACTGGTGCTGGCGGCGGCGTGGCTGACGAACGCTCCTGCGGCGGTGATGATTCACTATTCGCTGGCGCTGCTGCTGCTGTGGATTGCATGGCAGCGGCGAGCCCCACGGCTGCTTCTTGTGGGAGCGGAGGCGGTGGCGATGGGCGCATGCCTGGCGGCGTTCTATCTGCTGCCCGCGATTTACGAACAGCGCTGGATTGATATTGCGCAAGCGGTTTCGGCGGGATCGCGCCCGGCGGATAATTTTTTGTTTATCCATACGGCTGATGCGGATCACGACGCATTCAACCGCATTGTCACTTGGTTGGCGGTTCTGGAGATGGTGGTAATTGTGGTGGCGGCGTGGGCTGCACGACAGTGTCAGGAAATGCAACGCGAACTCTGGAATGTGCTGGTTGCATGGGCGGTTGCCTGCAGCCTGCTGATGTTTCCAGTGGCGGCGGTGCTGTGGAAGTTTTTGCCGAAGATGCAGTTCATGCAATTTCCGTGGCGCTGGCTATTGTGTTTGAGCATGATCTTCTCCCTGCTAGTGACGGTGGGCGTGCGGCGGTGGTGGGGGCGCGCGGCGATTGTTGCTGCGTCGATTCTGGTGGTTGTGGGGGCGTGGCGCTATGCGCAGGCCCCGTGGTGGGACACCGCCGCTGATCTGCGCGAGATGCAGGACAACATGGCGACCGGCATTGGATATGAAGGGACGGATGAATATACACCGCTGGGGGCGGAGCCAGGGGCCATCGACAAAGAGGCGCGCAACGTGACCGTGGATGGGCCCTCGCACGCAGCGATTCATGTGCAGCAGTGGGATGCTGAGTCGAAGATATTTACGGCGGAGATGTCCGCCGCGGATCTGGTGGCGCTGCGGTTGTTTCGATATCCGGCGTGGCGAGTGGAAGTGAATGGGCGCATCGTGGAAACGGCGGCGCGGGCGGAGACGGGGCAGATGTTGGTTCCGGTGGGGGCGGGGATGAATCGGGTGGAGGTTCGATTTGTGCGGACATGGGATCGGGCGGCGGCGGGATGGGTTTCTCTTGTCACCGCGATTTCTGTGATGGCTTGGATGGTGATGGGCCGCGGCAGGACTGCGGGCGTCGGACCTCGAACCTCGACTGCCTAGATTGCGTGTGTCGTCTCGGCACGAGCAAATTGCACAGGTCCTTCGCTTCGCTCAGGATGACAATAAGGTGATTCTCGTTATTAGTGTCACATCATGCGACGAATTTTGATTGCTACTTCAAATCCGGGGAAGGTGCGGGATTTTGCCGGGGCGGCCAGGCCGCATGGGATTGAAATCGGGAGCATTCCCGGGTTCGCTTCCCTGCCCGCTGTGGTCGAGGATGGGCTTACGTTTGAGGACAATGCCCGCAAGAAGGCGGAAGAATATAGCCGTCATGCAGCGGGAGAGATTGTTGTGGCGGATGACTCGGGGCTGGAGGTGGATGCGCTGCGTGGGGCTCCGGGAGTGCACTCGGCGCGATATGCAGCCGATCAGCCGCATTTGGCCGACGAGAATACCGATGATGAGGCTAACAATGCGCGCGTGTTGCGGGAACTGCGGCACGTTCCTGCGGAGAAGCGGACAGGACGGTTCGTGTGTGTGCTGGCGGCGGCGCGCGATGGGCACACGTTGGCTACGTTTCGCGGAACCGCCGAGGGCGTGATTCTGGATTCGCCGCGTGGGGCCGGCGGGTTTGGATATGATCCGCTGTTTTATTTTCCTCAGATTCAGAAGACGTTTGCCGAACTCAGCGCGGAGGAGAAGGCTCTGTATAGCCATCGGGGAGCGGCGTTCCGGCAGTTTCTGGAGTGGTGCGACGCGGGGGCGCCGGAGCGGGCGTGACATCTCCGAGCGTCAAGGCGCCATCTGCGCTCATCTTCGACATGGACGGGGTGCTGGTTGATTCCGAACCCTTGCATAAGCGGGCGAAGGAGTTGGCCTTTGGGAAGTTGGGGATCGAGTTGTCGGAAGAGGTGTACGACAGTTACAAGGGGCGTCCGGACGAGACCATGCTGCCGGAGATTTTGCGCGTCCACGGCGGCATGGAGCGGTTGGCGGAGTTATCGCGACTGAAGCGGGAGTTCTACGAGAGCATCGAGCATGAGCAGCAGGCGGTTCCGGGGGCAGTTGAGTTTGTGGTGTGGGCGAAATCGCGGTACCGGATTGCGCTGGCTACGTCGGCCACGCCGCGGAATCGTGGGGCTGCTCTGGAGAGGCTGGGCATCGGCGATGCATTTGAGGTGATTGTGGATCATGGCCGGCGTCCGCGGCCAAAGCCTGATCCGGAAGTGTTTTTTATGGCGATGCGGGAGCTTGGAATAGGCGCCGTGGATTGCTGGATCGTGGAAGATTCGCTGAACGGAATTATAGCTGGGAAGGCCGCGGGGTGCGTCACCATCGGGATTACGACGACGTTTGATGCTGAGAAGCTTGCGGCTGCGGGCGCTGATGTAGTCATCGAATCGCTTGCGGAACTGCGGCGAGTACTGGAGTCGCTATAAGACAAAACCTTTACCACGAAGGACACGAAGTATCACGAAGGATTTAGGTCGCAGCGGTTCCTTCGTGCGGCTTCGTCTCCTTCATGGTAAACGCCGCTAAGTTGAAGCATCCTGCCATCCTTCCTTGACTTCACTTCTTCTGGCACCGGATAATAAAAAGTTATTTTCTCATCACCGAACTCATAAGGAGCGATTCGTGGCGTCAGCCAGTTCTACTGCTCCCGTGGTAGCGCATGGAGTGGCTCCGTTGCGCGCTGGTCAGGGGTATTCATTCTTATTGCGCCGGCTGCACTCCCTTTCGGGGATCGTTCCGGTGGGCGCATTCCTGTTTGAACATATTCTGATTTCGAACTCGACGGCCATCACCGGGCCGGATGCCTATGCGCGCCAGGTGAGCTTCCTGGCGAACCTGCCGCTGGTATTTTTCCTTGAGCTGTTCGGGATCTGGCTGCCGATTTTGTTCCACGCGCTTTACGGCTTCTATATTTGGTACCGCGGCGACGGGAACACGGCGGCGTATCCGTGGAGTGGGAACTGGATGTATACGGCGCAACGCTGGACGGGCGGGATCGCGTTCGTCTATATCCTGTGGCACACCTACACGATGCGGTTTACTGGGGTCGACCTGCACGACTTTCCGCACGAGTCATTCGCGAAAGTCCAACATGAGGTGATGCACACGGGACTGTTCCTGTTCTATGTGGTGGGACTGGTGGCGGCTTCGTGGCACTTGGCGTATGGCATCTGGCTGTTCTCGGCGAAGTGGGGGATCGTGTCGGGGGATAAGGCGCAGAAGAGGCTGCTGCGCGTATGCCTAGCATTGTTCCTGGTATTGTGCGCGGCGGGGCTTGCGAGTCTGTATTCGTTTCGCTCGCGTCCGCTGGCGGACGATGATCAGAACCGCACCATGATTCATCCCCCGATTCATTCCCCTCACAAGGCGGGCGCGCAGACTGCAAGCAACGGAAAGCCGGTGCAATAAGATGGCGACTCCCAGAATCATTGTGATCGGCGGTGGACTCGCCGGGCTTTCGGCGGTGATCAAGATCGCGGAGATGGGCGCGAACGTCGATTTGTTTTCGATTGTTCCGGTGAAGCGGTCGCATTCAGTCTGCGCGCAGGGCGGGATCAACGCGGCGAAGAACCTGAAGGGCGAAGGCGACTCGACCTGGAATCATTTTGACGACACGGTTTTTGGCGGCGACTTCCTGGCGAATCAGCCGCCGGTGAAGGACATGTGCGAAGCGGCGCCGGGCATCATCGACCTGCTCGATCGCATGGGCGTGCCGTTTAACCGGACGCCGGAAGGACTGCTCGATTTCCGCAGGTTTGGCGGGACGCTGTTCAACCGCACGGCGTTCGCCGGAGCGACGACCGGACAGCAATTGCTGTACGCCCTCGACGAGCAGGTGCGGCGGTATGAATCCGAAGGCAAGGTGAAGAAGTTCGAGCACTGGGAGTTTCTGTCGGCGGTGCTCGATGAGAACCGGGTGTGCCGCGGCATCTGCGCGATGGATTTGCGGTCGATGGAAGTGCGGACGTTCCCGGCGGACGCGATCATCATCTGCACAGGCGGGAACGGGGCGATCTTCGGCAAGTCCACCAATTCCGTGGTGTGTACTGGGTCGGCGCAGTCGGCGCTCTACCAGCAGGGCTGCTACTACGCCAACGGAGAATTTATTCAGGTACATCCCACCTGCATTCCGGGCGAAGATAAATTGCGGTTGATGTCGGAGTCGGCGCGTGGCGAGGGCGGGCGCGTGTGGGTGCCGAAGAAACCCGGCGACAATCGCGATCCGAAATCCATTCCGCAAAATGAGCGGTGGTACTTCCTCGAGGAGTGGTATCCGAAGTACGGCAACCTGGTGCCGCGCGACATAGCGACGCGGGCTATCTTCAAGGTCGTGTATGAATACAACCTGGGGATTGATGGCAAGCCGATGGTGTATCTCGACCTGACGCACATCGACCGCAAGATTCTCGACCGCAAGCTGGAAGGGATTCTGGAGATTTACGAGAAGTTTGTGGGCGATGATCCGCGCGACACGCCGATGAAGATCTTCCCCGGCATGCATTACACCATGGGCGGGCTGTGGGTAGACTTCAAGCAGGCCACGAACATTCCCGGGATATACGCAGCGGGCGAGTGTGAGTACCAATATCACGGGGCGAACCGGCTGGGCGCGAATTCGCTGATGTCGTGCATCTACGGTGGGGGGATTGCCGGGCCGAATGCGGTGAAGTATGCGCGCGGATTGCAGAGCACCTCCGACGGGAATGGATGTTTCGCGGCGGAGCAGAAGCGGCAGGAAGACATCAATGCCCACCTGATGAAGGCGGATGGAGCGGAGAATCCTTTCAAGTTGTGGCGCGAGTTGGGCGAGTTGATGACGAAGGATTGCACAGTCATCCGCTACAACAAGGCGTTGAAGCAGACCGATGCCACCCTGGTCGAGATGCTGGAGCGCTACGGCAAGATCAACCTGAGCGATCGCACGCAGTGGGCGAATACGACTGTGGCGTTTGCGAGGCAGCTTTACAACATGCTGCAACTGGCTCGGGTTATCGCCCAGGGCGCCGAAATGAGGGATGAATCGCGCGGGGCGCATTACAAGCCGGACTTCCCGGAGCGCGATGACAAGAATTGGCTGAAGACGACGAAGGCGTATTTTGCGCCGGATGCCGATGAGCCGAAGTTTGAGTTTGAGGCGGTGGATACGTCGTTGATTCCGCCGCGAGCGAGGAAGTACTGAGATAGCTAGCTGATGAAGTGAGCCTATGGCAGTCGATCAGGAATTGGACCATCTGCTTTACACCGCAATTGAGAACAAGCGGTTGATCCGGTTCGGCTATAAGGGCAAAAAGCGAGTTGCCGAGCCTCATGATTATGGAGTTCAGAACGGGATAGCGTCTGATCGATGTGGAAGGTATGGAAGGCTGCAAGATACTTGATCGGGTCTTCAATGGCAACCGAGTGGTTCCTTCGGGTCAGCATCATCGGTGGGATGAAGTATGCATTCGCGTTGGGTGTCTCAGAAATCGAGGCTCAAGAAGACAGGCTAGCGTCGCAAAGGGCACGAGCTCTACTCGTGCCGATTCGCGTGGTTTTTGAGGATTCTTATTTCTTGTTGTCATCTTGGGCGCGGCGAAGGACCTTAGCGTTTGCTGGCGTCGGCAGAGTGCATAGATCCCTCGCTTCGCTCAGGATGACAAAGAAGTTTGACTAAAGGCTAAGAGCTAATGGCTGATAAATCCGTCATCATCAAGATCAAGCGGCAGAACACTCCTACTTCCAAGGCCTACTGGGAGGAGTTCTCAGTTCCCTACCGGCCGAACATGAACGTCATTTCGGCGCTGATGGATATTGCGGCAGAACCGTCGACGCGCGAGGGCAAGGCGACCACGCCCATCACCTACGACTCGAATTGTCTCGAGGAAGTGTGCGGGTCGTGCGCTATGCTCATCAACGGCAAGGCGCGCATGGCGTGCTCGGCGCTGATTGACAACCTGGAACAGCCGATCCGGCTGGAGCCGTTTTCGAAGTTCCCGGTGGTGCGTGATCTGGCCGTGGACCGTAGCGTGATTTTTGAGAACCTGAAGGCGGTGAAGGCATGGGTGCCGATTGACGGGACCTACGACCTGGGCGCCGGGCCGCGCATGTCGGCTGAAGAACAGGAAGCTGCGTATCCCATTTCACGGTGCATTTCGTGTTGCTGCTGTATGGAGGCTTGTCCGCAGTTCAATGAGGAGACGGGATTCGTGGGGGCGGCGACGATCGCGCAGGTGCGGCTGTTTAATACGCATCCCACAGGCAAGGCGCTGGAGCGGGAGCGGCTGGCGGCGTTGATGGGCGATGGCGGCATACAGGAATGCGGCTATGCGCAGAACTGCGTGGAGGTATGCCCCAAGGACATTCCACTGACCAAGTCCATCTCTGAGGTGGGCGGGCAGGTCATGAAACAGGCGCTGGGTGACCTTTTGCGGCGCTGAAATTTGTCACTCTTGTCTAGAAACCTGCCCAACCGGGCGGGATCAGGCGACATCCAAATCGCGCCAAGTGGCGGCTAGCTGGGCAGATACGCAAGGTTCGCGCAAAATCTCAAGAATGGCCCGTGATTTGCCGATAAAACTATTGAGCGTCTTCCTTCGTGGAGGGTAAGTAACCACGCGGAAGTGGTGTTTTGGGTACGCAAGTAACGGCCTTGGTGGCGGTTTGGGTTTGGCCGCTTGACAGCATGGCTTAGAATAGCCGCACTCACAAAGACGAGTCGTGAGGCGGTATTGGCGGTTTGGCGGGCAGAGTGCCCGCCCCACACGGGAACCTTGAGAAAGTTTGTTCAATTTCATTTCGCGGCGGTAGTCCTCCTGGCCATGGTGTGCGGGGGGATGTCTGGCAGCGCCTTCGCCGTGCACCGCGCGAATGTGCATCACCGTCATTTCCGGTGGCTACGTTGGAATCCGATGTTCCGGCCTTCGCACGAATCGTTGCTGATCCAGAATGCGGAGATCAACCGGCTCGACCTGCCGCGCATTCAGAATGAAACCGAATTGGAAGCTTTAAAGGCAGACGGTTCCCTGCTGGAGATTCGGGCGGGAGAAACGCTGCGCTTCGATCCGCGGCTGGATCCTTCGCGGAGATATTGCCGTCCATGGACTCTCGATTTTGTGAATGATCTCAGCCAGGCTTACTACAACCGCTTTCACGATCAGATTCAGGTGAACTCGGCGGTGCGGACGGTAAAGGTTCAGAAGAAGCTTCGACGGCATAATCGCAACGCGGCTCCGGCGGACGGAGATACGGCTTCATCGCATCTGGCGGGCGTGACGGTCGACCTGCAGCGGCGCGGTATGAGCAAGGATCAAGTGAAGTGGATGGAACACTACCTGTTCTACATGAAGGCGCTCGGCTTGGTGGAACCGGAAGAAGAACGGCACCAATGGGTGTTCCACATTATGGTGAGCGGGCTGTACTCCGACTGGCGCGAGACACAGACTATTATTCCGGTGGAGCGGCCAGAGACCGAGAAGCCGGAGACGCAGGTGGCGCTGGGCAGCGGGACGAAGTAGAACAGGTTTCAACGTTTCAAGGTTTCAGAGTTTCCCATCTAGATAACACCTTCCGCGGAACTTCCTTTACGATTCTCTTCTTATGATTGTGTTGATGGCTGGACTTCCCGGCTCGGGTAAGAGCACGCTGGCGCGTGCGTTGGCTGAGCGCACGGCCGGACGCGTCTTGAGCAAAGATGAGATCCGGCATGCGATTTTCTTGCCTGGGGAGATTGAATACTCTTCGCGGCAGGATGACTACTGTTTGCGAGTTATGGTTGACACCGCCGGTTATTTGTTGGGGCGGGATCCGCGGAGGGTGATTTTCCTGGATGGGCGTCCGTTTTCGCGGCGGTATCAGATCGAGAATGTTGTAGGGGCGGCGGAGTGCTTGGGACAGGCTTGGCGGATTCTGGAGTGTGTTTGTTCGGAGGAGACTGCTCGGAAGAGGCTGGCGGCGGATGCGGACGAGCATCTTGCGGGGAATCGGGACTTCCAGCTTTATCTTGAGGTGAAGGCGCGGTTCGAGGCGATTGTCCATCCTAAGACTGTGATCGATACAGAGCGGCCACTGGAGACTGGTGTGCACGAGGCGCTGGATACTCTACAGCCAGGTGGCGTTAGCGCCACACGCGAGATCCCTCCCTCCGCCTGAAGAACGGCTCCGGTCGGAGTGACGCCTGTTCGTTTCGCGATTTTTCTTTCGCCCCTTCGGGGCCTTTTATTTCTTCACTCGCCCCACCCAGAGCTTGCGCTGTGGGCTGCATTCTCGCGCCGCTCCGCGGCTGGAAGGGACTGCCCTTCTGTACTACCTGGCTTGGCTTCCTCGCTGGCGGTTTTGTCGCGCGGCCGATGTCCCTATACAATCGGGGACTGCCCTGCGACCTCAGGATCGCGGGCTTCCCTTATGACAAACAGGTTGTTTCTCATTTTTGCGTTGATCTCTTCTCTTGCTGTAGCGCAGGCGCCGACGAAGACGGTGACTACGGGTGACATCGTGGTCAGCGTGCGGGCTCAGAAACTTCACGATTCGGCTTTGGTTGTGGACACTCATGCGGATACGCCGCAGCGGTTTCTGGACGAAGGGTTCGATATCGGGTCGACCGATCCCAAAGACGCCGGCCACATCAGCCTCGACAAGGCTAGGCGCGGGAATCTGGGAGCGGAGTTTTTCTCGATCTGGGTGGATCCGGAGACCAATCAGGGGCGGTTTGCGCGGCATACATTCGACTTGATTGATTCGGTGTATCTGCAGGCTGCGCGGCATCCAGACCAGATGATGATGGCATACTCGCCGAACGATATCGACCGGGCGCACAAGGAACGCAAACTCGCCGCGCTTATGGGGATTGAGGGCGGGCACTCCATCGAGAACGACATCCACCTGCTGCGCGACTACTACCGGTTGGGGGTCCGCTATATGACGCTTTCGTGGTCGAACACCAACGAGTGGGCGGACTCTTCGGGGGATATTGACGATCCGAAGGTGCAGCATCACAACGGACTGACGGATTTTGGCAAGCAGGTCGTGCTGGAGATGAACCGGTTGGGCATGATGGTCGACATTTCGCACGTGGCCGATAAGACATTCTGGGATGCGATTGCGACGACCAAGGCGCCGGTGATCGCGTCGCACTCGTCGGCGCGGGCGCTGACGGATGCTCCACGCAATATGACGGACGATATGCTGCGGGCGGTGGCGAAGAATGATGGCGTAGTGCAGGTAAACTTCTACAACGGTTTTATCGATGAGGACTTTCGCAAGGCCATGATCGCTCAGCAAAAAGATACTGCTGCCGCAGTTCAGAAGTACACGGACCAACTCAAAGCTGAGGGCAAGCCCGTGAACTATGTGGACATCGACCGGATCGAGCGCGAGTGGATGGCAAAGATTCCGCGTCCGCCGCTGAAATCGCTGATCGATCACATCGATCACATCGCTAAGGTCGCCGGGATTGACCATGTGGGGCTGGGGTCCGACTTTGACGGCGTGAGCGGGGCGACGCCGCAGGGCATCGACTCGGCTGCTGACTTGCCGAAGATTACGCAGGCGCTGCTCGACCGCGGGTATAGCGCGGAGGACATCAAGAAGATTCTGGGCGGCAATCTGATGCGGGTGTTTCGGGAAGTAGAGGGCTTGAGTCACGAGATGCAGGCGGCAGCAAAATAGGTTCCTGGGGGCGTACTGGCACGGGACCGGGTGTAGCTCAGCTTGAGATCTTCGCTACGCCTGCCGAGCGGCTCTGCTCAGGATGACAACGGATACGGTGTGTCGGCACTGAGAGTTGCCAATCCCCTCTGCGGAAACTGTGGGCGCGGCTGTCGTACAATGCAACGTTGCGCCGGTTGCAGCAAGACCTTTAAATTTGCAAGGAGCTCTATGCGTAAGACATTAGCGATATTGATGATGACGATTGGGGCAGCGGCCGCATGGGGACAGGCGGCTCCGGCCACTCAGACTGCGCCTAAGACGGAGGGGGCGGCGAAACCTGGCGGGACGGCTACCACTCATGCTGAAACCAAGCCGACGGCCATCATCAACACGACGGCGGGCAAGATGACCTGCACGTTGTTCCCAGACAAAGCGCCAATCGGGGTGGCGAATTTTACCGGGCTGGCCAGCGGAACCAAGGACTGGAAGAATCCGGTCACTGGGGCGACCAAGCACGGCGTGCCCCTATATGACGGCTTGATTTTTCATCGAGTTATTCCGGAATTCATGATCCAGGGAGGAGATCCTGCGGGCACCGGCTCTGGCGCCGATCCGGTGAAAGCGTTCAAAAATGAGGTCTCGCCCGACCTATTGTTCGACAAGCCCGGACGCCTTGCTTATGCCAATGCTGGTCCAGACACCAATAGCTCGCAGTTTTTCATCACTGAAGTAGCATTCACTGGGCAACAGGGTCAGATGCTCAACGGACACTACACGATCTTCGGGCAGTGTGATGATGCTTCCGTTGCTCTGGTGAAACAGATCGCGGCCATGAGTCGGGATTCGAATGATCGACCCTATCGTCCGATCAAGATCATTCACATCACGATTGTCCGCGGGACGGGGACGGCTCCGAAGCCCGGTGCCGGGACGACGGGAAAGAAGCCTGCGGCTTCGGCGGCGAAGCCACCGGCAAGTTCCAACTAAGTCCGCCGGGCTTCGTCCAAGCGGGACAACCGACGCGGCTGTCTCCACATCATCCTGCTCACGACCAACGATCGATTTCGAAAGGAATTTTATGACTCGACAACCTGGACTTTATGCGACGTTTGAAACTTCGGAAGGAACGATTGTCTGCCGGCTATTTGAAAAAGATGCGCCGAAGACGGTTGCCAACTTTATGGAACTCGCGGAAGGCAAGCGGGAGTGGACGCATCCCTCGACGCGCAAGAAATCGAAGGACCGGTTGTACGATGGGACGATTTTCCATCGCGTGATTCCCGACTTCATGATTCAGGGTGGAGATCCGCAGGGCACGGGCATGGGCGGGCCGGGGTATCAATTCGAGGATGAGACCAAGGGATCGCCGCACAAGTTCGACAAGCCGGGCAAACTGGCCATGGCGAATGCCGGACCGAACACGAATGGATCGCAGTTCTTTATTACGACTGTACCGACCGATTGGCTGACGGGCAAGCACACGATTTTCGGCGAGGTTGTGGAGGGGCAAGACATCGCGGTGAAGATCACGGGGGTTCCCCAGAACCGGCAGAATCGTCCGAACAAAGATGTTGTGCTCAAGAAGGTAACGATCGATCGCGTATGATCGAGGCCCAATCGGCCGTTTCGTTGACTTGCCCAAGCTGCCCAAGTAGGATTCTGCGGCAGTGATCGGGCAAACTATCTCTCACTACCGTCTCGTCGAGAAACTGGGCGGCGGCGGCATGGGCGTGGTGTACAAGGCGGAGGACCTCAAACTCCGCCGCTTTGTGGCGCTCAAATTCCTTCCTGACGATGTTGCCAAAGATCCGCAGGCGCTGGCCCGCTTCCAACGCGAGGCTCAGGCGGCGTCGGCATTGAACCATCCCAACATCTGCACGATCTACGAGATTGATGAGTACCAAGGCCAGGCGTTTATTGCCATGGAGTTTCTCGATGGCATCACGCTCAAGCACGCCATCGGCGCGAAGCCCATGGACAACGAGAAACTGGTTGCTTTGGCGATTGAGATCGCCGACGCACTGGACGCGGCGCACGCGGAAGGTATTGTGCACCGCGACATCAAGCCGGCGAACATTTTCATTACCAAGCGCGGGCATGCGAAGATCCTCGACTTTGGGCTGGCGAAGGTGGCCGCAGGGCGAGGCACGGAAGAGTCGCTCGACAAGACGCAAACGCTGGACGAAGCACACTTGACCAGTCCGGGAACGATGGTAGGCACGGTGGCGTATATGTCGCCGGAGCAGGTGCGCGGGCGCGAACTAGATGCGCGCAGCGACCTATTTTCGTTTGGCGCGGTGCTGTATGAGATGGCGACCGGCGATGTTCCTTTCCATGGCGAAAGTTCGGCTGTGATCTGTGAAGCGATTATGAATCGCGCGCCGGTGCCTGCAGTGCGACTGAATCACGATGTCCCAGCGCGGCTGGAAGACATCATCAACAAGGCGCTGGAGAAAGATATCAACCTGCGCTACCAGCACGCTTCGGAGCTGCGCAGCGATCTGCAGCGTCTGAAGAGGGATACGGAGTCGGGACGGAGCCAACTGTTGGAATCGTCGGCGAGAACGGAGAGCGGAGCGGGTCAGGCGAGTTCGGGACAGCGTAGCGCGGTTGCCGAGGGCAGTGCGGCTACGAGTGGGAAGAGTTACTACGTTAAGGTCGGGGTGGGCCTTGCGGCGGTAGCGGCGATCGTATTGGCCGCACTCTATTGGCAAACACGGAAGCCAACTAAGCCTCTGGGAAGTTCTGTGGGCCCGCGAACGGTTGCTGTCTTGCCGCTTCAGAACCTGGGCGCGGAGAAGGATCTGGATTTTCTGCGGCTTGGACTGGCTGACGAGATAGCGACATCGCTCAGCTATGTTCGCTCGCTGACGATTCGTCCGTTTGCGACGACCAGCAAATATGACTCACCCACGCTCGATGTGCAGGAGGCGGGGCGCGCGATGCACGTGACCGACGTGGTGACGGGGCACTTTCTGAAGGAAGGTTCGCAGCTGCAGATCACGCTGGAAGCAATTGATGTCGAGAACAATCGTACCGAGTGGCGCGACACCATGACGGTGGCTGCGCCGGACATGATTGCGATGCGGGGGCAGATCACGACGAAGGTGCGTCAGGGACTGGTTCCGGCGCTGGGCGCGGGAACGGATTCGGCGGAGGGGGCCACGCGTCCCAAGAACGAAGAGGCTTACGATTTATACCTGCGCAGCATTGCGGTGCCGCATGATCCGGCTCCGAATAAAGATGCCATTGCCATGCTGGAGCGTGCGGTGGGTTTGGATCCCTCGTATGCGCCGGCATGGAATGCTCTGGGCCGCAGATACCACTACGATTCCGCATATTCCAACGGAGGAGAGGCGGCCTTTCAGCGCGCGAATGCCGCGTTTGAGCGAGCCTTGGCCCTTGATCCAAACTTCACTGATCCGGCGGGAGAGTTGACCGGAGCAGAGGTCGAACGAGGGCAGCTGATTAAGGCGTATCAGGAGGCGAAAGCGCTGGTGGATCGCCATCCGGAAAACGCCCACGTACACTTCTCGTTGTCCTATGTGCTTCGCTATGGCGGGGCAATCGAAGAATCCGCACGCGAGTGTGACACCGCGTTGGCGCTGGATCCGGGGAATTATGTTTTTCGATCCTGTGTGTTCTCGTTCGAGCAACTGGGTAACTACGCGCGGGCGAAGGAGTTTCTCAATCTGGATTCCGGATCAGCCTGGGCCGCGAGCAATATGATCCGGCTTTACATTCGCGACGGAAAGCTGGGCCCCATCCGGGACCTTGCCGAAAAATTCAAGGACCAGCAGTGGAGCCCCGAAATGCTGGCCTGCGTCGATCACCCCGGATCAGAGAATGCAGCGAAGCTCGCACAGCAAGAAGCAGACCAGGTTTTTGCCGATCCTGACCCCGAAGTGCATTATGTCGTAGCGAGTGACGCGTTGTTCTGCGGGCAGAAAGCACTCGCGCTGCGGATGATCAAGAGTTCGATCGAAGGGCACTATTGTCCGTATGAAGGGCTGCGGAATGATTCAATATGGGCTCCACTTAGGAGCTTGCCTGAGTTTCCCGAACTGCTGGCTGCGGCGAAGAAGTGTCAGGAAGACTTTCTGGCGCAGAGGACGCAGGCACCCCGCTGATTTGGCGCCCGCGATTTCGATTCGAAGAGAGTTAGCGAACTCCCATCAGAGCCCGTGCAAGTAGCGGGCGAACACGAGGTCCTTCGACTGCGTTGGCGCCGGCTTCGCCGACGCCAACTCTGCTCAGGATGACAAGAATTAGACTCCGATCACTCCGCACAACTCCTTCACTGCTGCAGCGCTCTTGTCTAATCCTGCCTTCTCTTCCCCGGTCAGTTTGATTTCGATGATCTGCTCGACTCCCTTTTCACCTAACTTCACCGGAACTCCTACATAGAGGCCGGTGATGCCGTATTCGCCTTGCAGATACGCGGCGCAGGGGAGGATTTTCTTTTTGTCTTTCAGGATCGCCTCGACCATTTCGGTGGCTGCGGCCGAGGGAGCGTAGTAGGCCGAGCCGGTCTTGAGATGCTTGACGATTTCGGCGCCGCCGTCGCGGGTGCGCTGCACCAGCGCTTCGAGGCGAGACTTTTCGATCAATTCAGTGATCGGGATTCCAGCCACCGTGGAATAGCGCGGCAGCGGGACCATGGTATCGCCGTGGCCTCCGAGCACGAAGGCGGTTACGTTTTCGACGCTGACTTTGAGTTCGTCGGCGATGAAGGCGCGGAAGCGGGCGGAGTCGAGGACTCCGGCCATACCGATGACGCGCTCACGGGGGAATCCGCTGAGCTTGTAGGCAGCTTGGGCCATGGCATCGAGCGGGTTCGAGACGATGATCAGAATGCAGTTGGGCGAATGCTTGACCACCTCGCCGACGACCGCTTTCATGATGTTGTAATTCGTGTTGAGCAAGTCATCGCGGCTCATGCCGGGCTTGCGAGGGATGCCGGCGGTGATGACGACGATGTCTGAGTTCGCGGTGTCTTTGTAGTCGTTGGTACCGGTGACGTGGGAGTCGCGCTTTTCGATCGGCATGGCTTCGAGCAGGTCGAGTCCTTTGCCCTGGGGAACGCCTTCGATGATGTCGATAAGAACGACGTCGGCGAGTTCCTTGGAGGCGATCCAGTGGGCGGCCGTTGCGCCTACGTTGCCTGAGCCTACGATGGTGACTTTCTTGCGCATATGATTCCTTTCTATTAGAACCCGGGGGCTTAAAGCCCAAATAATCTTTGGCTGCTAACGCGGCGTTAAAGCGCCGCTCTTCCACAGAAGAGGGGTACTAGACCAGCACGACTGCGTCCATGTTCTCGATCATGGCTCCGGCGAACTCGCTGGTTTTCACCTTCGTGGAGCCGGGCATCAGGCGCTCGAAGTCGTAGGTGACCTTCTTCTGCTCGATGGTGCGCTCCATACTCTGCTCGATGAGGTCGGCGGCCTCGTTCCAGCCGAGGTGGCGGAACATCATGACGCCAGAGAGAATCACCGAGCCGGGATTGATGACATCTTTGTCGGCGTACTTCGGGGCTGTGCCATGCGTGGCCTCGAAGATGGCGTAACCATCGCCGATGTTGGCACCGGGAGCGATTCCGAGGCCGCCTACCTGCGCGGCGCAGGCGTCGGAGATGTAGTCGCCGTTCAGATTAGGGCAGGCCAGGACCGAGTATTCGTCGGCGCGGGTCACGACTTGCTGGAAGATCGAGTCGGCGATGCGATCGTTGATCATGATCTTCTTTTTCCACGTCCCGTTTCCGTGGGTTGCGTAGATGGCGTCTAGGACGGCTTTCACTTCTTTTTCGACAGCCTGGCGGAAAGCCGGAGGAGCGAACTCCATGCCGGGCTCGACCGCTTCAGCATTCTGCGCGACGGTCAGGTTGGGATCCTTGTCTTTGTTACCGACGATCCAGCTTTCGCGTTCGGTAATGATCTTGTCGCGGAATTCTTCGGTGGCGACCTCGTATCCCCACTGGCGGAAGGCGCCTTCGGTAAATTTCTGGATGTTGCCTTTATGCACGAGAGTGACGCTTTTGAGGCCGTTGGTAATCGCGTGCTGGATTGCCATGCGGACCAGGCGCTTGGTTCCCGTAATCGAGATGGGCTTGATGCCGATGCCGGAGTCGAGGCGGATCTGCTTCTTGCCGCCCTTGAGCATGTCTTTGTTGAGGAACTCGATGAGGCGGGCGCAGTCGGCAGTTCCCTGCTCCCACTCGACGCCGGCGTAGACGTCTTCGGTGTTCTCGCGGAAGATGACGACGTCCATGCGCTCGGGATGCTTCACGGGCGAAGGCACGCCTTTGTAATATTTCACGGGACGCACGCAGCAGTAGAGGTCGAGGATCTGGCGCAGTGCGACGTTGAGCGAACGGATGCCGCCGCCCACAGGCGTGGTCAAAGGGCCCTTGATGGCGACACGAAATTCGCGAACGGCGTCGACGGTATCATCGGGCAGCCAGGTGTCGAATTTGGCTTTAGCTTTTTCTCCGGCGAAGACTTCGTACCAAGCGACGCGGCGCTTGCCCCTGTAAGCTTTTTCCACTGCGGCATTGAACACGCGGAGAGAAGCCTTCCAGATGTCGCGGCCCGTGCCGTCGCCTTCGATGAAGGGGATGATGGGATTATGGGGAACGTCGTACTTTCCGTTCGCATAACCGATTTTCTTGCCGTCCGCGGGTGCAGCTACGCCGTTATAAGAGCCTGCCATGCACAAGCCTCCGCTATGAATGTTTTGCGCCCTGATTTGGAAAACTCACAATTATAAAGAACTGGCGCGGAAAGGGCAGATTATTCTTGGTTTCGCCCTGTTTGTGCCATATTCTGTGTTACGTTCGCCATCTGTCGGCTGTTGGGGTTCCTATGAAATCTACGTCTCGCCTTAGCTGGTTGATCCTTGCTTGTTTTCTTTTTGTCGGAGCGTTTTCGAGAGCGGCATTCGCTGACGGCTCTCACGACCGCACACAGTTTGGCCACAATATCAGCATCGCGCCTGGGGAAGAGGTGGCAGACGTGACGTGCTTCGCCTGCAGCGTGCGAGTGCGCGGGCACGTCGCTGGAGACGTGACGACCTTCGGTGGAAGCATTGTGGTTGAGGATGACGGGCAGATCGCCGGCGATACGACTTCGTTTGCTGGCGACGTGCGTCTCGACAAAGGCGTGAAGATAGCCGGCGATATCACCGTATTCGGAGGCCGGCTGCAACGTGATGCCACGGCAACGGTGAGCGGCGATGTCACCAATTTCAGCGGGAGGGGATGGCTGGTTCTGATCTTTGGGCTTCCGTTGATTCTGCTGGGAGCTTTTCTGGCATTAATTTTCTGGCTGGTTCGGCGGTTGATGCGGCGGCCGGCGATGCCGATGGCGGCTTAGAGTTCGACGCCTCACCGGCCTAAAGCCCTCAACGATAAGCAGACTCTTATCACAGCGCTGAAAGTGCTGCGCCACCCAAAAAGCCACTGAACCGAGCACTGCGACGTTGCGAGTCCGCGGCCGTGACGTCCCTTGGTCATCCGTCGGCTGGCGCTACCCAAATTTCTACCAGCGGCGCGTGCCGAAGGTCTTGCGGACGCCCAACGTCACGAAGCGGCCCCAGGGGCCGTTCGTCCCGAGATCGGCCGGCCCGAGATAGGTGTCACGCGCTCCCAGACGGTCAAAGAGGAAGTGCTGGGTGACGCGGAATTCGAATCCCTTGTTCATGTAGATGCCGACTCCCCAGGAGTGCTCGACTCCAATCGCGTCGGGAGACCAGGTGTAGAGCGTCTTGGGGACGGTCTTGCCGAAGAGGAACGTGGGTGCTCCGTATACCATGAAGCGGCGTAGCGGGCCTCGGCCAAAAGGACGAACTTCCAGGATCCCTCCAATGATGTAGCGGGCGAACAGACTACAGGGGGCGTTGACTCCGCCATACTGCCCGGCGTTTCCGGCGCATTGGTTGGGATCGACCTCGTTATGTGGTGGCGCCAAGTCAACCTGCACCCATCCCCAAAGCATGTCCTTAGGGAAGAACATACGGTCGCCGCTGGTTGCGTCGTGCCAAGTGCCCTGTGAACTGGTGGTCTGGGAAGGCCCCGTCTGCGAATTGAGCGACGACGTAACCTGAGCTCCTGCGAGAGATATCAAAACGGGAACAGCCAACAGCCACGCCCATCGCTTCATTTCGCCTCCGAGACGAGTTCAGTTTGTGATGGAGATGCCGGATTCTGGTTCGGCCTACGTCCAGGGTTCGGAAAGTCAGAATTCGACAAACATCCGGTTGAGTAGAGCGCCACATTGTATCAAGCGGTGAAATCGGTCAGCGTGCCAACACTCATCGGATGCGTTGTGATCGCGGCAACCTGTGTGGTGAGATACAATCTCGCAGATGACATTCGCCACAGACATTCTCGTGATCCTTCTGTTGCTTGTCATTGCGTGCAGGCCAAAAACCAGGCTCCTGCTTAGCGCTGCCAAGACGTCCGTGGTGATGGTTCCCGCGGTCCTGTGGCTCCTCATCGTCGCAATGTTGGGGATGCTCGCCACTTCGCAGCTACCGTACATGTTGGGCCAAGCTGTGAGGACCCTTCTGATACTGGCAATCTTCGCCGCGATCGGATTGTGGACCAGACGGTCACGCGCTTAAGACGGCACACACGGTGTCCCACTTCGATCGAACTTGATTCGGTGGTCTCGCATTGGAATTCCACCCGCTCTCGAGTGAAAAGATCTGCAGTGGCCTAGCTGGCGACCGGGCTGAAGACGGATTCCTTCCAGAATTCATATCCCGTACCGGATTTATTCCATTCATAGTACGTTCATGTTAGTGCAAATCACTGTAAACCACGCCAAAACAGGGGATTAGGGGTTTGGTGGGAGGATTGCACTATACGGAAGTACAGCACAACCCAGGAACCCTATGCCACAAGAGATTTCCGTCTCGTACCAAGCGATAAAGAGCAAGGTTTACCGGCTGATCGACTCCCTCGTGGTGGGCGAAAAGAGCGAGGCAGAAGTGCAAGAGTCGGTGCGGCGGTGGTGGGCGCTGATCCATCCGGCCGACCGTCCGATCGCCCAGAAGTATCTTTTGATGGTGCTGGGGCGCTCGGCGTCCGCGCTCGACAACATGGGAGACGCATTCCTGTCGGTCAGCAGTTGTGAAGTTGCAAGGCCACAGATGACGGACATTCCACTTCCCGGGAAGCGCGTGCGACTGCTGGAGCGGATGGTCAAGGAAAGCTCCGTTCGAACCGCGGTCTAATCGGCGATCCAACCGCAAGACACAGAATTTACATTTCTACCGTTGCGTTTCGCATCACTCTGCCCGTATCTTCAATCACGTTTCTTTCGGGATACCATCGCACAATCGAAATCCGCAACACAGGAGACTGGAATGACATCATCGTCTTCACGCCAATCCACCTCGTCAGGCAAACTCGGAATGATTCTTTCTTTCGGGGCATTGCTGATTATGGCCACATCGCTATTTGCAGGTTCGGGCGTCTACACCTTCACGCTGAATTCCATCGACGGCAAGCCGGCGCCACTGGCTGAGTACAAGGGCAAGGTCGTGCTGCTGGTGAATGTGGCGAGCCAGTGCGGGTACACTCCGCAATACACCGCGCTGGAGGCCATCTACGAGAAGTACAAGGATCAGGGATTCGTAATTCTGGGCTTCCCTGCCAACAATTTTGGAGCGCAGGAACCCGGGACGAATGAGGAGATCAAGACATTCTGCACGCGCAAGTACAGCGTGACGTTTCCGATGTACTCAAAGATCTCGGTGAAAGGTGCGGATCAGGCACCGCTGTATGGCTATCTGACGAAAGAGACGGGCGCTGGAATGGCGGGAGACATCAAGTGGAACTTCACCAAGTTCCTGGTGGATCGCGACGGGAAAGTAGTGCAGCGGTTCGAGCCGGCGGTGACACCGGATTCGAAGAAGATGACTGCGGCGATTGAGAAGCTGTTGAAGTAAGGTGCAAGCACGGAATGACGAAGACCAGACCGGCGGTCAATAATGATAAGGCGATTATCGACAGTAGGCGGCGGAAATCATGATCTCGTTGCTCGCCATTTTCCTACGAAGGACATTCACGTCATGAAGGCCTTCTGGGCCTACCTGCTCATTTCGGTTGCGTCGTGGGCTCACTCCCAGACCACCCTCAAGCCGGTCGAGGCATCGCAGTCGCACCTCTCAATCGCCGATTTCGGACTCGTCTATCCGCTTTCGAACGATTGGGTCCGAGCCACGGAGATGTTACGTAGGAAGGTTGAGTCCTCCTCCATCCCCGCTCCAAATTTCGACGTTCTGCTGGCTGCAGTGTATGTTCCAAAATCGAATCTGTCGGCGACCAGTCCCTTCTTTTCGCTCCGCGCGTACAGGCAGCCCGCCACCGATTGCAAAAAGAACCTCGAAGCTATGATTGCCGGCATTCAGGATAAGAAAGACCAGCCTGAGGGCGGTGTCGAAGAGTTCTCGGCAGGGGGTCGCGACTACTTCCGTGTCAATTTGGCTCGCGATGCAGGAGGCCGTCGTCAGTGCGTTATCTGCACTACAGCCAACGGCCATTTGTTGGTTTGGAGCGCGGGTGCGTCTAACGAGAAAGGAGTGGACGCGATTGTGGCTACTCTCGACTCGATCGCCGTTTTGCCTCAGCGAAGTGCGGCAGAATCCGCGAATTTGGCCGGGCCGAAAGACGGCGCAACGGAAGTGGCACCCTCAAGGCCGGAGGCAGTAAGGCCGTTGTCAGGTTTCACCCAGCCAGAGAGAGTCAAGGTCTCGAGCGGGGTTACCACAGGCCTCTTGATTAAGAAGGTCAATCCTATATACCCGCCAGACGCGCGAGCCGCATACATCCAGGGCACGGTCGTGTTGCGAGCCGAGATCAGCAAGGCCGGTGACATCACGGATCTCGAGCTGGTCGAAGGCCCAATCGAATTGGCGGGTTCTGCGGTGGCCGCTGTGCGTCAGTGGAAGTACAAGCCTTACCTGCTAATGGGACAACCTGTCACTGTCGATACGCAGATTCAGGTCAACTATCAGCTTCGGCCGTGAAACCTGATCTACTCGCCAGTTGTCGCTAACAGGGCGGATCGGCCCTCATTGAGGAGCCTTAACTGCTTCCTTCTGGTCCTAGATGTCGTAGTACAGCGCAAACTCATACGGGTGCGGGCGCTGGCGGATGGCATCGACTTCTTTCGTGCGCTTGTAATCGACGTAGGTCCGCAGCAACTCTTCGGTGAAGACGTCGCCCTTCAGCAGGAAGGCGTGGTCGCGTTCCAGGGCGTCGAGGGCGTCTTCGAGCGAACCGGGCATCGAGGGGATATTCGACAATTGCTCGGGATCGAGTTCGTAGAGGTCTTTATCGAGCGGCTGCCCGGGATCCATTTTGTTCTCGATGCCGTCGAGGCCCGCCATGAGCATAGCGGCGAAGGCCAGGTAGGGGTTGCAGCTTGGGTCGGGAGGGCGGAACTCGACGCGCTTGGCCTTGGGGGCGATGGAATACATGGGAATGCGGCAGGCTGCCGAGCGATTGCGGCGAGAGTAGGCGAGGTTTACAGGGGCTTCGAATCCGGGCACAAGGCGTTTGTAGGAATTGGTGGTGGGGGCGATGATGGCGGACAGCGCGGGGCCGTGTTTGATGAGTCCGCCAACGTACCAGAGTGCGAGTTGTGAGAGGCCGGCGTATCCGTCGCCGGCGAACAACGGTGCATCCCCCTTCCACAGCGACTGGTGCGTGTACATGCCGCTTCCGTTATCGCCAAAGATCGGCTTGGGCATGAACGTGACCGTCTTGCCCTGGAGATTTGCCACATTCTTCACGATGTATTTGTAGAGCAGCATCTTGTCAGCGGAACGGACCAGCGAGTCGAACTTCAGGTCGATTTCAGTCTGGCCTCCTGAAGCTACCTCATGATGGTGGCACTCGACGTCGATGCCGCAGCTTTGCATGGTGAGGACCATTTCGCTGCGCAGGTCCTGATAGTGGTCGGTGGGCGCAACAGGAAAGTAACCTTCGCGGTAGCGCGGGCGGTATCCGAGATTGTTCTCTTCCCTGCCCGAGTTCCAGCGGCCTTCTTCGGCGTCGATGAAATAAAAGCCGTATTGCTCGCGCTGGTCGAAGCGCACGTTGTCGAAGATGAAGAACTCGGCTTCGGCGCCGAAGTAGGCGGTGTCGGCGATGCCGGTCGAGGCGAGGTAGAGTTCGGCTTTGCGGGCGATGTAGCGGGGATCGCGCTCATAACGCTGTTTGGTGACCGGATCGACGACGTCGCAGACGAGGACGAGCGTAGGCACCTCAGTGAAAGGATCGAGCAAATGGAAGTTTGCATCCGGCTTGAGCAGCATGTCGCTTTCGTGGATGCCGGCCCAGCCGCGGATGGAAGATCCGTCGATGCCGAAGCCGTCCTCGAACGAGGACTCGGTCAGCTGCGCGATCGGATACGAGACGTGGTGCCACAGCCCGGGAATGTCGGTAAAGCGCAGATCGAGGATCTTCGCATCATGGTGCCGGGCGAACTCGAGAACTTTCTTGGCGTCAGCCATCAAAAACTCCTTGCCGGGATGGAAAACTCAACAGAGATCGGGCGAACGGTGGGGAGCGCCTTCAAGACACCCACCCTTCGACTCCGCTCAGGGCAAGCTTCTAGCCGCAAAGAACGCGGCTAGGATGGGGCACCCGGCTGCTACAATCGGTCGCGTTGAGCGGGACCGAGAGAGTCTAAAGGCAGTGGCGGGTGCTGGCAATTCGAATGTTTTTATGGCGGGGATAACGCGACTTTATACTGAAGCTGTCAGCGATCAGTAAGCGAGGCTTTGGCGAAGAGGTTGCAAAGAATGCTCTGGACGATTTCAAAAGGCGGGCCTCAGGGGCTAAAGCCGCACGGCACGGCGACTCTTAGCGGCACGGCTGAAGCCGTGCCTTCCCAAAGCCGTCGTCAAAGCAGCTCCACCTCGAAGGATCGTGCGTGAAAACGGTTCCGCTGGCAGCCGGCTATTGACAGCTGGCAATTGCTCTTATGGATTTTGATCAGCTCGAAACGTTTCTCGAAGTGGCGCGGCACGCCTCATTTTCACGAGCGGCGGAGAAGCGTTTCCGGACGCAGCCGGCGATTTCATCGCAGATCCGCGGACTGGAGGAAGAAGTCGGGGCGAAGCTGTTCGACCGGTCGGGCGGGAAAGTGTCGCTCACGGCTGCCGGCAAGGCTTTTCAGAAATACGTGGAGGAAACGTTGGACGCGCGTAAGGCGATGCTGGTGGCGATCGCCGAGATGGAACGTGTGCCTCGCGGCGAACTGATTGTCGGCGCCAACGAAGGCACCTGCCTCCACATCCTGCCCTATGTGTTCGCCGATTTCAAGAAGCAGTATCCCGATGTATCGGTAAACATTAAACGCGCAGACTATGGAAAGATTCTCGAATCGATCGTCGACAACTCGGTCGACTTCGGCGTCATCTCTCTTCCTGTGACCGACGCACGGCTGACGGTTGTCCTGATCCATCGGGATGAGTTGATTTTGATTGCGCCGCCTCAGCATCCGCTGGGGAAACTGAAGTCGGCAACGATCGCCGACGTCTCCAAATTTCCGCTCGTGGTGCCCAAGGCCGGGCACACGCGGGATGCTATTGAGCAATTGTTCCACGAGCGGCGGCTGAAACCGAATTTCAGCATGGAACTGGATTCCAGCGAACTGCTGAAGAGATTTGTGGCTGCCGACGTAGGCGTGGGATTCATCGCGCGCTCGAACGTGGAGGAAGACGTTCGCGCCAAAGTTCTGGCAGCGATTCCCCTCGCCGATGCGCAGGTGCGCCGCGATCTGGCGCTGGTCTTCCGCAAAGACAAGGCACTAAGCCGGGCAGCACTGGCCTTCATTGATATCGCGGTGAAGCACAAACCCGCGGACGAGTTAGCACAGATTCCAAGCCGATGATGAAGGCGAGCCCCAGACCTCTTCTCCTACTCTTCATTCTTCAGGCAGGACTCTGCCTTTCGGGTATGGGGCAAGGAACGACTTCCCAGAAGGCGCTGGCGCAAATGCCTGCCTCCGCACGACAGCTGATTGCCATCAAGGTTACGGGCAGCAAGCGCTTCCCCGAAGCCGCCGTCGCCGCCGCGACTGGCTTGCAAATGGGCGCGCCCGTCAATGACGACGACTTCAAGAAAGCCGCGCGGCGGCTGGGCGACATGGGCGTCTTCACCGACATCGGCTACAACTACTCGTTTTCTTCGGCCGGAACGAAGCTCGAACTGCATGTGACCGACGCCGACAAGTTTGTTCCCGCGCGCTTCGAGGATTTCGTCTGGTTCCCGGATGATGTGCTCATGAAGCGGATCAAGGAGCACGCTCCGCTGTTCGATGGCGAACTGCCGCTGTTCGGCCGCCTGGCCGACGAAGTCTCCGACGTGCTACAGGCCATGCTGGTGGAGAACGCGATCCCCGGGCACGTTGAGTATGTGCGCACAGGCAAGCCGGACGGCCCGGTGGAGTCGATCAATTACCACGTAAACGACGTTCTGATTCAGGTTCGCCACATCGAATTTTCGGGCGCCGCCGAGGCCGACGTGCCAGTGCTGGAAGCTGCAGGCGAAAGACTGCCCAATCACGAGTACTCCCGCAGCCGTCTGAACCAGCTCGTGCAGCGTCAGCTTCTTCCCGTCTACTACGCGCGAGGGTATTTGAAGGCGCAGTTCGGCGAGCCGCAGTCGAAAGTCGTAAAGCAGCCTTCCGCCGAAAACGAGGACGGACCACGCAATCAGACCGTCGTCGATGTGACGTTCGCGGTGACGCCGGGTCAACAGTACAAGCTGACGAGTCTGGAGTGGTCGGGGAACAAGGAGTTCCCTACCGAGACGTTGCAGAAGATGGTTCGGGCCGAGACGGGGCAGCCGGCCAACACGGTCCGTTTGGGGGATAACCTGAAGGATGTTCAGAAGCTTTACGGTTCCCGCGGATTTATCACGGCCGCGATCACGCCTGAAGCGGTGTTTGACGAGGGAGCTGGGACCGTAGTGATCCGCCTCGAAGTGAAGGAAGGCCCCGTCTATCACATGGGTGAACTGGAATTCCGAGGCTTGGATAACAGCCTGATGGCGAAGCTGCGCACTGCCTGGAAGATTCGACAGGGAGAGGTGTACGACGCGACGTACCTGAGCGAGTATCTGCCGGCGGCCCAAAAGTTGCTCCCGTCGAACCTGGATTGGGACGTCACCCCGCATGTGACCGCCAATATCCGGGACAAGTCGGTGGATGTCGATCTGATCTATTCGGTGAAGGCGCCGAAATAGGCGCCGAGCACGCCGAGCCGGTTTGTTCGGTTTTCGGAACAAAACACGCAGCACTTTCTGATTTGTTCTCCGAGCGAGTACTCTGGCTCCGCTTCTGCAAGAGCCGGAGCATTTTTTTTTGCGACCAGAGAGCATTTCTGAAATCGGAACAAGTTGGTACACTGGCCCGCAAGTCGTGGCGCGGATCACGACCGCAAGCAGCTTCGGATCTGAAGGAGAAACAGAATGAAGGGTGTTTGGCAACGCTCGATCTTGATTGTGGCATTGGTGGGGGCGGCGATAGTGTGCGTACGCGACGCGGCAATGGCGGCCGGCAGGCAAACGCTGACGGGCGAAGTGGGCGACGCCATGTGCGGCACAAAGCACATGGAGGGCACGCCAGCAGAGTGCACGCGCACCTGCGTCTCGCACGGTTCGAAGTACGCTCTGGTTGTGGGCGACAAGATTTACGCTTTGAATACCAGTGACAAGACGGTGCTGGTGCTGCTCGATCAGCAAGCCGGGAAGAAAGCGACGGTTACCGGCACAATCAATGGCACCGAGATTGATGTGAGCAAAGCAGTCGCGGCCAAGTGAGTTAGGACTTGAAAGGTTTTGCCCGGGCCCTCCCCCTACACAATCCGGGCATTAAGGCGGGGCGCGCGCCAGCGCTCCCCGCATTTTTTTTTGCGCCTCGGCTGTAAATTCATATTTCCTTTACAAAGCAATGTGTTAGATTGTGCATTCTCAACACTCAAATATTTTTTTGGGAGGATGACGGAATTGGGCAAAGACATGGTTCCGAAGCGGATTTTCTTTACCAAAGGCGTGGGAAAACACCGCGAGCGGCTAACTTCATTCGAATTGGCGTTGCGTGACGCCGGTATTGCTGCCCAGAACCTGGTGCGGGTTTCGTCCATCTTTCCGCCCAACTGCAAACTACTGGCCCGTAAGGAAGGCGTGAAGTATCTGCATCCGGGAGAAGTCGTTTTCGCCGTAGTGGCTGAAAACTCCACACGTGAGCCGCACCGGCTGCTGGCTTCGTCGATTGGCGTGGCTATCCCCGCGGACCGGAATACCTACGGTTATCTTAGCGAGCATCACTCCTTTGGCGAGACGGAAGACGCCGCCGGGGAGTACGCCGAGGAACTCGCCGCCGAAATGCTCGCTACCACCCTCAACGTAGAATTCGATCCTGACCGATCGTGGGACGAGAAAAAGCAGATCTACCGGCTGTCGAACAAGATCGTGCGCACGGCCAACGTGACGCAGTCGGCGGTGGGCGACAAGCGCGCCCTCTGGACCACCGTGATTGCCTCGGCGGTGTTGATTTTCGACTAGGCCGTCGGTTATCCCCTCCTAAGTGAAACCGCGCCATGCAGGTACGATGGCGACGACGTGTGCCGTCCATGCCTTCGGGATCGACTCGAATTCCACTCTTGACGGAGGGCGCTGACGTAGCCCCGCGTGCGCATGTGGGTGTTTCTGGTTGGTCCTAAGTTATTGAAAATAGATAAACTAAATGAGTCTTTCAGGCCCGAGATGCCATCTCATGAGAGTAGAACTTTGGTAACCTGGTACCTCTTCCGAATGTAACACTCAGTTAACACTAATCAGCTATGATTGAAGTGCTGGAAAAAGACAAAAAATCGAGGACGAAACAGACGTGGATATCGAAACACGCAGAAAGAAGCAACAGACCCTGATGGTGCAGTTAGTGGAGCGCAAGGTACGCTCCCGGGCGAAGCAGTTGTACGAAACCCGTGGACAGGAGGAAGGCCGGGCCTTGCAGGATTGGTTTCAAGCTGAGACAGAAGTCCTTGAGAATAGTATCCTTGCTCCGCTTTACCGGAGGCTTCAGACGGGCAGCCATGACGTCCAAGAGGGCGACTCCACCCCGGAGTTTATCGCTCAGGATTCAGCCGCCAGCGAGAGCAACGCGTAATCCCTTTTCTCAGACCTTTTACCCCGACTATTGTGGTTGAGCGGAAAGCGCACTCTGCCGTTGCACGACGACGGAAATCGGCAGAGTTTCTTTTGCCCGCTTTGCCTGGGCAGCGTCCTACTTCCGTTTGGCGACTTCCTTTTTCCCTTTTTTCGCGCCCTTGTGATTCTTGCCCAGTCGCTCCAGCACTGCTGCCACGATAATCGGCAGGCCAACGGTCGCGTCGACGAAGACCTCGCCGAATTTTCCTCCTTCGGACGGTGGCACAAACTTGCCCCAGGAGATCGCTTCACTATAGGGACTGCCCGACAATCCACCCCAGTGCACGGGTTCGGGGCAAATCCTTAAGCCATAGTGGTAACGCTTTAGAGGTACGTTCTCGCCGAGGCGCCGGTGGCGGAGTTCGATGAAGGGTCCGAATTGCTGTGACCAGTTACGCGGAACGCCGCCGCCAATGGTGAAGATTCCGAGTTTCTTCTGGCGCAAGAGGGTTGCGGCAAAGTGCTCAAGATCTTCGAACGGATCAAAGCGAATTTTGTGTCTTCCCGTGGACTCGCGCAGCCGGTTGTTCAGGGCGGTGTCGAGACCGAGTTCGGAGTCGCTGAAGGCCGGCACGAATACCGGTACGCCCTGTTCGTAGGCTGATTTCAGAATTCCACGCTGGTTCTGATCGCGCTTCGCGAGATAGGCACCGATGGCGTGATTCAGCTTGTAAGAGCACATGATCTCGTTGTGGTCCCAAGCCTCGAGAACGGCCGCCATGACTTCTTCCACGTCGTCGAGGTTCTGCTCGGGCTCAAGCGTATCGTATACCCGGTTGTAGCCCTGCTCGTAGAGTTCCTCGTCGGAGACTTCTGGATTGGCGCGGAAGTGGGCTCGGCCAGTGGCCTCGACCAGTCCGTGAGCCATGAGGGCACCGGTAGAGACGATCGCGTTCACAATGCCGCGGTCGATTAACTCGGTGACGATCAATCCCTGCTTGGCGACGGTCATGGCCCCGGCAAGGGTCATCACGATGAAAGCGTCTTCGTCGAGCGCCATCGCTTCGAGGACGTCGGCGGCCTCGCCGAGTTGGCGTCCGGTGAAGGCAGTCTTGGACATCGCGCGGACCAGGCCGTCGATCGAGTGGATCTTCGCTAGATCGAGAGGCTCGAGCGGAATCAGGCGGTCTTCGATGGGATTGTGTAGATTTCGGTCTTTACCCTCACCGCCGGCGGCGTGTCCCGGCGCCGGATGAGCGTGGTCCTTCGAGTGTCCGTGATTGTTGTGCTTCACTGCCAGCCTCCAAGCCGGTTGTGTTCTACCCGACAAGATACTCTACAGGAACATCGCGAGCGGGTGCCACGTCGTGCTTGGTCCTTCTTGCGTTTCTACCTGGATTGATATGGCAGAGAAAAAGCCCGGACCGCGCAGGTCCGGGCTTTGCATGCTCATTTGCCGAGGCACTGAGCCAGAGACTTTACGTTATCCCTATTGCAGGACATTGAGAGTGACAGTAGTCGTATGCGTTACGCCTCCTCCTGTGCCCCGAATCGTGATGGTGTGATTCCCGAGTCTGGCACTCTTGCCCACATTGACGGACATGGTTGAGGTTCCGGAGCCCGGCGCCGCGATGGAGCTGGGGCTGAGGGTCACGGTCTGGGCGGTTCCCTGTCCCGAAGCAGACAGGCTAATCGCCGAGTTGAAACCGCCAGAAACCGTCGTGGTGATGGTAGCGGTGCCGGAACTGCTCCTGGCCACGCTAATCGTTGTAGGCGACGTGCTGATGGCGAAGTTCGGATTGGTTCCGGTGACCGTCAGGGAGACCATGGTGGTTTCGACGGTGCTGCCGGACGTTCCTGTGACGGTGATGTGATAAGTGCCGGGAGCGGTAGATGAAGCCACGGTCAGCGTCATGGTCGAGGTTCCGGCCCCGGTGATCGAGGTCGGGCTGAAGCCCACCGTCACGCCGGTTGGCTGGCCAGTCGCGGACAAGGAAATCGCTGAGTCAAAACCGCCCGTCACCGTGCTGGTAATCGTGGAAGTTCCCTTGGCGCCCTGCGCCACTGTAACCGAAGCCGGAGAGGCGGAAAGGCTAAAGCCGGAACCGGATGAGCTTCCGGCAAGTGCGCTGATCAAACCGGTTCCGTTGGGACTGCCCCATCCGGTCGCCAAATCGTAGCCCGTGGTTGCCGAATAGCCATTGCTGCCGCTGGTGATGTCGTGGAAGTCGCTGCCATAGCTGGAGCCCGCACCGATCGTGTAGAGACTCGGATTGATGAAACCGACCGTGTGATTGCCGTTAGCGACTGCCTGTTCGTTGACGAGAGCCAGGTAGCCGGCCCACATGGGTGCAGCGAAGCTGGTGCCGCCGTACTCATTGGCAGTGCAAGTTGTCTGGTCGGCACAAACGTAGAAGGTGAAATTCGCATTGGCCGAGATGTCCGGGCCATTGCGATAGGTTTTGGAACAGGAAGAGCAACCGCTGGCCGCGGCGGTTTGCCAAGAAGGAATCGCATACTTGTCGGGCGAAATTCCGCCGCCACCGTCGACCCAGGTTGTTTCCGAACTCCAGGGGCCGGATGCGCCGCTTGTATTCAAGTCCGTCCCGCCGACCGAGGTAACGTACACATCATCCGCGGGAAAAATCTCGGAGGCAGTACCCGACGTGGTCCACTTCCCACTGTCCCCGGCTGCTTGAAACAGATTCTGACCTTGCGCCGCGAACTCCTGGAAGTACGGGTTATCGGTGCTGGGGTCGGCCGGATACCACGTCCACGAGGAACTCAATTGCGCGTTGAGCGGACTGGCCGTAGCCATAGCGTTGAAGATGGCGGAATCGGTAGATCCCACATACATTACCAAGCTGGACAAGCCCGGAGCCATGCCGATCGCTTGGGTCATATCCAAGGTCTGTTCGGTGTCGTCACAGCTCGGATAGACGCAGCTGGTGCTGGTCCCGTCTGTGGACTTGAGAGTGACCGGGACATTGTTCGTTTGACCCGCGTTCTTGAAGTAGGTAGTCAGGTCAGACAGATCAGTGCCGTAATACTCGAGCAGCCCCAACGACTGACCGCTGCCCGTCAGACTTCCACCATAGTATGCCGCCCGCATATCGCTGCCTAAGAACGAAGCACTTGGGCCGGAGCCCGTGGTGGCGTTGGACCTCGCACTCTGATTTCGATGTACGGCGGGACGCGGGATCGAATAGTTGTCCAGGCCGGAGATATGCCACAGCTGAATCGTCAAATCTGGCGTGGGCTCCCGGTCCGGAGCGTAGAAGATCCGGTTGTCTGTGGGATGCTGGTAGAGGCCCATGGTCAAATGAAAGGCTTCCTCAATGGTGGCTACCGATCCACGGACATCGACATTCACTCGATTTCGTGATGTGCCCACCACAGTCAAGCCATGTGCTTCCGCGAAAGCAACAACGGCGTCGTAGTCCTGCTGGCTGGGTCCAAACTTTTCTGTGAACTCCTCCACCGTCAGGAACTGGCGGTAAGACGGGCTGGAAGGATTGTAGAGATCTTCCAATAGGCGATCCAAGGCATCCTGGTTGCGAAGCGGCAAAACCAGGACCAGACGAAGAGACTGCGAAGTCGGAACGCGCCCGACCAAAGGTGCACGCCCACTGAGAACCACTTCACGGGCATGAGCCGTCAGCGGGCGCCGGGACTGAGCCTGGCAAACGATATTCACGACCGACACGACTGCGAGGATGGTTATAAGGAATGTAGCGAATCTTCGAAGCATGGTTTCTCCTAGTTGTCTGCTCTGTGAAGCTTGCGTTTTCAGCGTCGATTCTGTTGCTCAGGAAGTGGCCGGTGCATTCAAGGCGGCAGCGATTGTAGCCCATCTTGGTTGCTCCTCGCTGAGAAAAGATTTTTGTCCGGATCCGCGAACCACAGTGGGAATCCTCGTCCATCAGGCTTAGTAGGGGAATCTCTGGCATCATTCGTACCGCTTCCACCATGGGCAGGACTGGAGGCGTTACTCGCCGATCGAGGAGCGAAGTCAGAAGCACAGGGTCCCGGCCCGGGGCCGAATGCTATATTGTTCGCGGAGGTCGGAAACGCGTGCCCCCTGAGAAATTTCGTGTGGCGCTCATGCAGATGTCGTGTGGCCCGGAGCCGGAACAGAACCTTGAGAAGGCCATGAGCCGCGTTGCGGACGCCGCCGGGCGTGGGGCGCAGGTCGTCTGCCTGCCCGAACTTTTCCAGACACAGTATTTCTGCCAACGCGAAGATCATGCGCTGTTTGATTTGGCCGAACCCATTCCTGGCCCGACTACCGAGCGGTTGGCGGCCGCAGCGCGGAACCATGGGGTGGTCCTGATCGCCTCACTGTTCGAGAAACGGGCCCCTGGCGTTTACCACAACACTGCGGCAATCTTCGACAGCGACGGTTCCTTGCGCGGGCTTTACCGCAAGATGCACATTCCGGATGATCCGCTCTATTACGAGAAGTTCTACTTCACCCCCGGGGATTTGGGATTCCGCGCGCTCGACACGACCGCGGGACGCCTCGGTACGCTCGTCTGCTGGGATCAGTGGTATCCCGAGGGAGCTAGGCTGACGGCATTGCAGGGCGCGCAAATACTATTCTATCCAACTGCAATCGGGTGGCATCCTGCGGAGAAGGCGGAGTTCGGAGTGGCGCAGCACGATGCCTGGCGGACGATCCAGCGGGCGCACGCGATTGCGAACGGAGTGTATGTGGCGGTTGTGAACCGCGTCGGTTTTGAAACCGGGAACGTTCGCGGCAAGTCGGCGCCTGGGCAGGGGCTCGAGTTCTGGGGCGGTTCGTTCTTCTGCGATCCATTCGGGCGTGTGCTAGCGGAAGGATCGCACGATCGGGAGGAAATTCTGATCGGGGATGTCGACCTGAAGACCCTTGAGGATATCCGCCGTAACTGGCCGTTCCTACGCGACCGTCGAATTGATGCGTATGCTCCCATCACCAACCGCTTGATCGACTAGGACCAGAGAATTCACTGTGGCCAAAGCCCTGCGCAGATCCTCCAGTAAAACCTCACCGGTTGAAGCAGCGACTCCGGCGTCGCTCGCGTATCGCATGCCCGCGGAATGGGAGCCTCACACCGCTACATGGCTCGCCTGGCCGCACTACCACGGCGACTGGCCGGGCAAATTCGAGCCCATTCCATGGGTGTATGCCGAGATCATCCGCAATCTGGCGAAACATGAGAGGGTCGAGTTGATCGTCAACGATGCTGCCGCCGCGAGACAGGCGCGGAGAGTTCTCGAACGGGGCGGCGCGTTTTCGTCGAACATCCGTTTCCATCGCTGGGCTACGAACCGCATCTGGCTAAGGGATTCGGGATGCATTTTCCTCACTCCCCAGCCGGGCGTTGCCCGGTCGGACAGCCGGGGGCGGCTGTCCCCACATGAAAACCGGGAAGGGCACGAGTTCACTCGTGCCAATCAGCACCAGAGAAAGAACAGGGCTTCAGCCCCCGAGGGCGCTCCCCCAGCCCTCAAGTTTCGCTTTAACGCGTGGTCTAAATACTCGAACTGGCGTCATGACGAAAAGATTGCCAGCCTGATGGCAAAAGCCGCACACGCGGACGAAGTTCGAGCGATGTCCAAGGGCGAACGGATGGTGCTCGAAGGAGGATCGATCGACGTAAACGGCGCGGGCACGATTCTGACCACGGAAGAATGCTTGCTGAGCAAAGTGCAGGAACGCAATCCGCACATGGCGCGGGTGAACTACGAGAAGGCATTCGCCGACTACCTGGGTGCTCCGAATACGATCTGGCTGGGACGCGGGATTTTCGGCGACGACACCCACGGGCATGTCGACGACCTGACTCGCTTCGTCTCCAAAAACACCGTCGTTACCATGGTTGAGCGGGACTCGAAGGACGTAAACCACGCTCCTCTGCTCACCAACTTGCACCGGTTGCAAGCTGCCCGTGACCAGGACGGGAGACAGTTGACCGTTGTGGAATTACCCATGCCGCAGCCAGTCATCTTCGAAGGGCGGCGCCTGCCAGCTAGCTACGCCAACTTCTACATCGCGAACGGAGTCGTGCTGGCGCCGGTGTTCAACCGCCCTAACGACAGGATCGCGCTCAACACGCTGGCTGAGCTGTTCCCTACGCGTGAGATCGTGCCCATCTATTCCGGCGACTTCATTTGGGGACTGGGAGCGATGCACTGCATGACGCAGCAGCAGCCCGCTTGAATCCGTTCACCACGGAGGCACGGAGAAAAAGAAAGGACAGAAGAGCTACTCTCGATGGTGTCCTTATCGCTTTGGCGATGTCAGCTGTGTGTGAGTTCAGTTTACTCCGTGACTCCGTCCCTCCGTGGTAGATTCTCCGCATGGCTCACAGCGAAATGACAACGGGCCGTCTGGAAGCCTTCAGCGACGGCGTGATCGCCATCATTGTGACGATCATGGTGCTGGAGTTGCATGCGCCTTCGCAGCCCACGCTTGCGGGATTATGGAAGGTCGCTCCGGTATTCCTGAGCTACGGACTCAGCTTTCTGGTGGTGGCCATCATGTGGGTGAACCACCATCATCTGATCCATGCGATTCGCGAAGTCACAGCGCGATTGCTGTGGTCGAATCTGTACCTGCTGTTTTGGATGTCGCTCGTGCCGTTTGTCACCGACTATCTGGGCAAGAACTATCACGAACCGCTGGCGGTGGCGCTGTACGGCTTGGATCTGGTGTTGTGCTCTTCGGCGTTTTACCTGCTGCGACTGATTCTGATCGAGCAGGATCAACTGGATGGCACGCTAGCCGACTATCACCGTGCCATCCAGAGAAAGAACGCCTTCTCAGGGGCGCTCTATCTTACCTCCGTGCCGCTGGCCTACGTGTCGGTCTACGCTTCGTTCTTCATCTTCGCGCTGATTCCCGCCATGTATTTCCTGCCAGAAAAGCGCCTCGCGAAACAGGAATAACCGAAGTTGGAAGGTTGTAACGGGAGGCACCCGCGGTAGGGCTGCTCACAATTGGATTCTGCGAGAGCTGACGGCTGAAAGTTATTTCCGATACTGCGTTGGTTTCGGGCCTTTTTCCAACGTTTCGCGGTCCCAGATCCACCCTACGCGGTCGTAGCTGGCGAGTTCGAAATCCTGTGTCAGTTCGAGAGCGTCGGTCGGACAGGCATCTTCGCAGAGGCCGCAGAACATGCAGCGGCTTAGGTCGTAGGTGAAGTTCGTGAGCTCTTTGCGACGGGTCTTCTCGTTGCGTTCGCTCGAGACCACAATTAGGTGTTCAGGACAAGCCAGCGCGCACAGGTCGCAGGCGATGCACATGGTCTCGTCGGTATCTGGGTTGACGTTCAGCCGCGGCGCCCCGCGGTAGCGCTCGGCCACCTGCGGCCGCTCCAGCGGATACTGCTCGGTATAGATTTCCTTGGGATCCTGGTAGCGGAACGTGACCTTTAGTCCCTGCAGCAGGTCGACGAGGAAGACTTTGCGGAGCAAATTCGGCATACCCATATCGCCGTTAGCATACCATTATCCGGCGAATCGCCCAAACCAGGCGCCTCCCTCTTGTTCCTCCAAAAAATAGTTCCAGACCCTTCTTTTTCCCGAACGTCTAACCCCTTAACCCGGTCTTAGTCGTTGAAGGGAGCGGACTTCGGTGAGGAGTGGGCCGACGGGAACTTTTCTCGTGGCCAGTCCGTACTTGAAGGTAGAGGATGCTATGAAGGCCTATTTCACAAACCTGCCGACCAGAACCTGGATGTTGGTGGTGCTGCCGGCGGTCATGCTGGCCTACCCGGTGGGCCGGATTGTGGTGCCCGCTGTGCTCCACGCTGTAGTGCCGGAAGTCGTGCGTACAGTGCTGAGCATGATCTGAGTTCGGCTCGGTGCGATCGTCCGCGCGGTGGTCCGCATTGACCTGCCTGTTGATCCCTGAAATCCTACGCTAAACCCGCTAGAATACTGCGGGAGCATCAACCCCTTGTGCCTCTTCACAAAACAACATCCAACAAAAGTCCCAAGAGTATAAACCTGACACCAGAGACCGCTTCGGGCGAGTCTCGTCGGGGTGAGCCCAGCGACGAGCCCAAGGCGGACGAGCTATGGATGGAAGAGGCATTGCGCTGTGCCCAGCGCGCGCTCGAAGCGGGAGAAGTTCCGGTGGGCGCGATCGTGGTACGCGAGGGGCGGATCGTGGGGCGCGGCTGGAATCGCAACATCACCGTTTCTGATCCGACAGCGCACGCGGAGGTGATCGCTCTGCGCGAGGCGGGTGCTGCCGTTGGTAACCATCGTCTGGAAGACTGCGAACTGTTTGTCACCATTGAACCGTGCGCCATGTGCGCCGGAGCGATGCTGCACGCCCGGATTCGGCGACTGGTCTATGGCGCGCACGACCTCAAGGCCGGGGCCGTACAGTCGGTCATGCAAGTCCTGAATCATCCGCAACTGAACCATAAGATCGAAGTTCGAAGCGGAGTGCTGGCCGGGCGCAGCGCGGAAGTGCTGCAATCGTTTTTTCGAAGCCGTCGTTAGTAGCTCTCAGCTCTGCTAACCGGGGAGTTCCGACCGAAGTTTTGCAAAGTTTTACCGCCGCGTCTGGGAAGGATCCAGGCGCGGCGGGGTTTGTGGTTTGTCAGGCGGCACTTTTGGCGGCTTTGCCACCGGTTGCGGCAGAGGCCATCTTTTCGAGTGCCTGATCAATCGTGAACGACGCTGCCTTCTGACGCGGCGGGAAATCCTTGAAGGTTGCGAGGAATGGGGTCACGATGGCCTGCGCGGCCATGATCAGGTAAGCTTTGGACAAATACCAGTCGTAGTAGGTGTTCGATGTGACATCGGCGCGTTCATATGGATCCGTCCGAAGGTTGAACAGCTTCGGACACCGCAACGGTGTGAATGGGTCCATCCAAATCCTAAGAGTTCCTTCACAACGTTGCTCCATGAAGACGGTCTTCCAGTTTCCAAAGCGTAAGGCAACCAGGTTGCCGTCGTCGTCAAAGTAGATCAGCCCCTTGCGCGGGCTGCTCTTCTCTTTGCCTTTGAGGTATGGCAACAGGTTGTAGCCGTCGATATGCACCTTAAAGGTTTTATCGCCGGCCTTGTGACCCTTCTTGAGTTTTTCTACGATATCTGGCTCTCCCGCCATGGCTAGGAATGTAGGTAGCCAGTCATGGTGCTGGATGATCTCGTTTGAAACTACCCCAGCCGGAATCTTGCCGGTCCAGCGTACCAACTCCGGAACGCGAAAAGCGCCTTCCCAATTCGTGTCTTTCTCACTCCGGAAGGGGGTCATAGCTCCGTCGGGCCAAGTGTTCATATGCGGTCCGTTATCGGTGCTGTATACGACAAGGGTATCTTCCTCAATGCCCAGCTTGTCCAAGACATCCAAAACCTGTCCCACATTCTTGTCGTGATCGACCATTGTGTCATGGTAAGGAGATTGGTTTTCTCCGGCCTGTCCCAGGCTGCTGGGCTTGGTGTGGGTCCGGCAGTGCATATGGGTGAAGTTGACCCAGCAGAAAAATGGTGTGCCGGCTTTGTGTTGCCTCGTAATGAAATCGATGGCGGCGGCAGCGAAGTCATCGTCGCAGGTCTCCATTCGTTTTCGAGTCAGGGGCCCGTATCCTTGATCGTCTGCTTGCCTACCCTGCCCCAACGTGGCTGCTCCGTCCGATCGTCCTTGTCGGTCGCGAAGCAGTGCAGCACTCCGCGCGGTCCGAATTATTCCTTGAACTTCGGGTCCTTCGGATAGTCGGGATCTTCTGGATCCTCTTCGGCATTGAGGTGATACAAGTTGCCGAGGAACTCGTCGAAACCGTGAACCGTCGGCAGAAACTTGTTCTGGTCGCCGAGGTGGTTCTTGCCGAACTGGCCTGTCGCATATCCCAAGGGCTTGAGCAGTTCGGCGATGGTGGGATCTTCGGCTTGCAGACCTACCGGGGCTCCGGGAATACCCACCTTCGTGAGGCCGGTGCGATAGCCGCTTTGCCCAGTAATGAATGACGCGCGGCCTGCCGTGCAAGACTGTTCGCCATAAGAGTCGGTGAACATCATGCCTTCCTTGGCAAGTCGATCAATATTGGGTGTTCGGTATCCCATCATTCCGTGGCTGTAGCAGCTGAGGTTGTTGATGCCGATGTCGTCTCCCCAAATGACAAGGATGTTCGGCTTCTTTGGCATTTCCCGTACTTTTTGCGGCATTGAGCGTGGCCTCCGTGATTTGATTTTGGTTCTTGAATTCATTCCCGACTCCTGGCTTATGCGCCTGCCCTGATCCGATCCCTGGTCTGCGTGATTTCCAGTGGCGTCGTGATTGCCTCTCCAAATACGGCGCGGTATATGGAGCCGCCGACAATTCCGCCGATGAGGGGCGCGACCCAGAAAAGCCATAGCTGAGTCAGCGCCCACCCACGTACGAACAGTGCCGGCCCTGTGCTGCGCGCCGGGTTCACAGAAAGATTGGTCACCGGAATACCGATTAGATGAATGAGCGTCAGTCCCAGGCCGATTGCGATGGGAGCAAATCCCTGAGGAGCCCGTTTATCTGTGGCGCCCATAATGATGAAGAGGAAGAACAGGGTGAGCAGAACCTCCGCTACAAAGCAGGCGATGAGCGAATACTCTCCGGGAGAATGTGCGCCATAGCCGTTCGCGGCAAAACCGTTACTCACATCGAAGCCTGCCTTTCCGCTGGCGATGACATACAAGAACGCTGAGCCCAGGATGCCGCCCGCGACTTGGGCAGCCATATAAGCGATGCATTCCGTCGCGGGAAATCGCCCACCCGCCACCAAGCCGGCGGTAACTGCGGGATTCAGATGGCAACCGGAGATATGCCCAATCGCATACGCCATGGCGAGAACCGTGAGTCCAAATGCCAGGGCAACTCCGACGAAGCCGATGCCGAAATTGGGAAACGATGCGGCGAGCACGGCGCTGCCGCAACCGCCAAATACCAACCAAAATGTTCCGAAGAATTCTGCTGTTGTAGGGCGACCAAGGGTCATTGTTTTCCCTCCTGAATCGATCTGGTCGATTAGTCCTTTGCTCTGGCAGCACGATGACATTCAGCCTCTTCCGCATCGAGCTTCACCCTGACGATCAACCGAAGTCCAACGTGGCATGCAGAGGTATCAATTGGCTGGGCCATGCGCGCGGCGGGGCGGTAACGGCGACAGTAATTCGGCGCACACAAGAAAGACCCACCTTTGATCACCTTGCGCGGAATTCGTAGGTTAGGGGTTTGCGGATCGTGGCTCTGATCACGTTCCCCGCCTTTGTGGATTGCGCCAGCACAATAGGCCTCGATGGCGGGATGATGAGAGCTATACCAGTCGGTGGTCCACTCCCACACATTGCCGATCATGTCGAAGAGGCCATAACCGTTGGGGGGATACTGTGCGACGGGCGCTGTTCGCTCATATCCATCGCTGAGCAAGTTCTGCCACGGGAATTCTCCTTGCCAGGTATTGGCCATCTGTTTTCCGCCAGGCGTGAAATCTTCGCCCCACGCATACGTTGCGGCGTCCAGGCCGCCGCGCGCCGCAAACTCCCATTCGGCCTCAGTGGGCAACTTTTTTCCGGCCCACCTGGCATAGGCTTCGGCATCTTCATAGGCGACGTGCACCGCAGGATGCTGTTCGCGGCCGACGATCGAACTCTCTGGCCCTTCGGGATGGCGCCAATCGGCACCCGCTATGTAGAACCACCAGTTGTACTGATTCCGTAGATCGACGCGCGCGGCGGGCTTCAGAAACACAACGGAAGCAGGCTGAAGCATCTCAGGCTTGGCTCCGGGATAGTCGTCGGGATTCGGGGGGCGCTCGGCGCTTGTGACATGCCCGGTTTCTTCGACAAACTGCGCGAATTGCTGGTTGGTCACCGCGAATTTGTTGATCCAGAACCCTTTCACCATCACCCGATGAACGGGAGCTTCCTCCGCATAATGTTTGTCGGAGCCCATTGTGAAGGTGTCGCCAGGAATCCAGACCATGTCCGCGTACGGCGACGTTCCCGGCCGGGCAACCTGTCTCGAGGTCAGCAGATTGGCGCTGTCGTCACGATCTTTGTTTGGCACCGCCGGAAGTCTCCCATCAACTCGAAGGCAAGCGTCCCGCATGACTAGGCATTAGACAAACACGTAAATCTTGCGGCAACTGTCAACTCTGGTAGGGCGGAAGACTTCGGGTTCAGTCGCTTGTGGTTGGTTGAAACGCTCCGAGATACACGCCGCGCCCACATCAGGCGTTTCGGGGGATTCGGATTGCGCCGAGCTTTACTGCCGAGCAGGCCCCAAACGTCAATCCTGTGCGGCGTGCCGTGCCTTCAGGCGTGGCTGAATCCGACTCCTATTAGATCTGCCAGTTCACAGTTCGGTACACTGACCTTGATCCTGAGGCTTGATCGTGGACGATCTTGGACTCCGTTTCGATCTTGTGAAGAAGAATCAACGATCACTCTCCAAAGTCTCACCTTGGGTTGTAGCAGCGCGGCGGCCCGAACAGAGACAAAGGGCGTCGCCCGACTGTATGCCGCTTGGACAATACTGCTCCACGTGGCTCTGGAATCCCGCTTCGGTCTGACCTTTTTTTCATCCTGAACGCCGCCACAGCGGTCTCTTTCCGTACGAGGTCGATTTTGCAACCCGGAGTTTAAAAATGCCGCACTATGCTCGCTGTATTCCATTTGCGCGATCGTTTGCTCTGGCAGGCCTCGTAGTTCTTGCCGGCTTTCCCGCCTCAGCCAAGGTAACGCGCCACGATGTCATCATTATGAAAAATGGCGACCACATGACGGGAGAGGTGAAGAAGTTGGAGAACGGTGTGCTCTACATTGCAACTGATTATTTCTCTGGATCGATCGGTCTGGATTGGTTGCAAGTTGCGAAGGTGGAGAGCACCGGTGGGTTTCAAATCGTAACGAAAGATGGCAAGCGTACGGCTGGCACCATCGAGAAAGTTTCTGAGGAAGAAGCGCCCGGAAAGGACTTCGAAATCCACGCCACATCGGGTGAAGTGCATGCCTCCTCCCCGGATGTCGTCTCTATCGAATCACAGAAGAAGAATTTCTGGAGGCAGCTCACCGGCGCGCTCGATTTCGGAGTCGATTTTACCAGCGGCAACAACCAGACTGCTCTCACTTCGGACGCCAGTGCAAATTATCTGACCACGAGATGGATGGATAGCGTCAGCTTCACTTCGTCGTTCAGCGGACAGTCGGGAGGTTCTCAAAGCAATCTTGTGGAGTTCCAGACCCTCGACGGACTTTTCATGAGTCGAAATTCCTTCATCGCCGGGCTGGGTGATTTCTTGCATAGCTCGCAACAAAACCTGGCTCTTCGCACTACGCTCGGCGGCGGGTATGGCCGCTTCTTTCTGCGCACCAACCACAACACCCTGGTTTGGCTGGCAGGCTCCGTATATACCCATGAGAACTTTCAGACAGGCCAACCTTCAGACCAAAACCTGGAAGCGCTGCTGGGACTTCAGTACCAACTTTTCCGGTTTGACCGTTACAGCATGCAATCGCAATTACTCGTTTATCCCGGGTTGTCCGATGCTGGCCGCATCCGATCGACAACCAAAACCACGTTCAGCGTCAAGCTGGTCAATAATTTTCATACCGACTTTTCCTTCTGGGACAACTTTGACAGCAGGCCGCCCAACAATTCCAAAAGGAACGACTTGGGGATCAGTAACAGCATTGGTTGGACCTTTTAATCTTGAGCAGAAAGCGGTGCTCGGATCAGCCGCAGTATTGGGCGAGTGGAATGGCAGAGTCTAAGAAGGAGTGATGCCGATCAGCTTGGGCCTCCTGCGCCAGAAAAGTCAGCCAAATACGATGTGTTCGCGCACAGCACATTGAACAATTTCGGCATCGTTTTGAAGATTCAAGCAGTTCATAATCCGATACTTGTGAAAAGCCACCGTTTCAGTTTTAAGATTGAGAACAGCTCCGACCTCCTTCATGGATCGCCCCTCAGCGAGGAGTTGCAGGACTTCCAGTTGTCTGTCGGTAAGCTTGTTACGTGTCGACGGCACCCCGCCCAGCAATACCAGTAGTTCCGGTAACAGGGCGGCGAGGGCCACTGACAAATATGTTTTTCCCTTCAACGCCTGACCAATCGCAGTTACCAGTTCGGAAGCGGCTGAGGTTTTCAACAGGTAGGCGGACGCACGGTGCCGAAAGGCCTCTGCAATCAGGCTGGGCTCGCGATGAAGAGTTACAAACACTAATTTCACATCAGGCAAAGATCGTTTGATGCGGTCCGCGGCGTCCAATCCGTTGAGCAGTGGCATGGCAATGTCGGCGACAATGACATCGGGTCGAAGAGCCATTGCTGATGCGATGAGGCTGCGTCCGTCATGCACGGTTGCAATCACGTCGAAATCTGTCGCCAGAAACGTTTTGAATGCTTCGGCTACAAGGATGTGATCGTCCGCGATCAGAATGCGGGGGCGGCTGGCTGCAAGCATAGACACCTCACAACAACTGAACACTGTGATGCTGCTTGACCTGGTTTGGGGTGAGCGGGAATCCTCCGCCCTTTGAATTCATCCTACTGCTGTCGATCAGGCGGTCGCACTGGTAGTTTTACTAGTCCGATTCTGGAAGTCCGGCGGTTCCCAAGGAAGCCATTTCGCCTTCGCTTCGCCTCAGGTCTAGAGGCAGTCGCTCGTATATCGCAGCCATATGCCGTGAAGAAGGCACCGTCTCGCGGTCCTGCCGCCTATCAGATCTGACAGTTTCAGGCGCTTCTGGCCCGGACCAAAATCTAGCTACTCTGGGGTGGCCCCTGGCGCACTGGCAATCGTGACATACGATTTACAAGGTAGATCATGATAGGAACGGGTGGTCTGAGCGAAGTCCCATCACCCGGGGAGTCGACCCCGCCTCCTCACGAAGCCGTAGCGCCACTCGCCTTTACTCAGACTCGAACAATCCGCATCGCAGTCTTTGCCGTTGCTGTTGTGTGGATGCCGACAGCAATCCTCGCAGCTTTGCATGGATTCGATGCCATGCGAAGCTTCTTGACTGATAGCGCTGCACAATCGCGACTCTTGGTCGTAATTCCTCTCCTGATCATTACCGAGCCGCTTCTCGAGGCGAGGCTCATGACCATAGCCCACAAGTTCCGAGATGAGGGACTGGTCAAGGAAGAGGACTGGCCACGCTTCGACAAGGCGATCCGCTCGTTTGAGGGAGGGGGAGGCACAATTATCGCTCAGGTCATGATGCTGGTTCTGGTGTACTCATTCGTGGCTTCCACGATTTCTATCATCGCGGCAAGCCCACTCATGCCCTGGTGTTTTGGTCCGCATGGCGTTCTTACCCTTTCTCCGGCCGGTTCATGGTATGCCTTGGTCGGCTTTCCCATGATCCTCTTCGTCTTACTTCGGTGGGTTTGGCGGCAGATGCTCTGGCTTTGGTTTTTGATCATTGTTTCCGGACTGGATCTGCAATTGATCCCAGCTCATCCCGACCGTGCAGGTGGGCTCATTTTCGTAGAGCAGTGCATGTGGCTATACATGCCCTTCAGCTTTGCCACTGGTACCATTGTCGGCGGTGGAGCTGCTAACCGAGTGCTGTATTTACGTCAATCGGTGGCATCGTTCCGATACGTTCCCCTGGCAGTGATCGCGATCGTTGTGATCTTGTGCGCAGGTCCGTTGTGCGTTTTTTGGCGCACTTTGCGGCAGACTCGCCGTCGCGGCATCTTTCAATATGGCGCCCTGGCGACCAGCATGGGCCGTCAATTTGAGCAACAGTGGTTGACGACCCCGAGCAATCCGCGCGATGCACTCAAAATGCCGGACTTCTCGGCGACAATTGACCTTTATTCTATTGTGGCCAACGTGCAGCAAACAAAAACCGTTCCCATCGGAATGCGCAGCATAGGTCGTTTGGCGGGCGCGGCGCTTGCTCCCGCAATACCTCTTGCTCTGGTCGTGTTGCCCTTCGATCTCATCGTCAAGGAAGTGCTTAAATTTCTTCTGTAGCGAGCGTGCCTCGCAGAAAGAATCTGGAGCGCACAAAAACTAACCTGTTCGGGGCGAACTCACCTCGTAATTACTGTGATTGTTACCAGTTTTCAAGGCGACGAAAGAATCGTAGTCTGTTGGGATAAAAGTGAAACGGCGGGGCCAACGGCTTCGAGGCTCGGCTTCGACCTTTGCAGGTAGACGTTGATTCCAAAAAGCAGGAGACCCCTCGTGGAGGCGTCAAGAATGGGGCGGCCGCGAATCCTCTTGGCTGACGATCACACGATGGTTGTGGAAGCTTTCAGGAAGCTCCTGGAACCTGAGTTCGAAATTGTCGGCACCGTGTCCGATGGCCAAACGCTCGTAAGAGTCGCACCCGAGTTGAACCCGGACGTCATTATCGTGGACATCGGAATGCCGTTCCTCAGCGGAATGGATGCGGGGCGTAAGTTGAAAGAGCTTATACCGCGCACCAAACTGATCGTTCTTACCATGAACGAAGATACTGAGCTTGCGGCCGAGGCTCTTCGATCTTGGGCATCCGGATATCTGCTGAAGAAATCCGCGGCATCAGAATTGGTGAAGGCAGTTTGGGGAGCGTTGAGAGGCAGATCCTACGTAACTCCCAAAATCGCTCAACAACTGCTTGATCGGTTTGTTCGGGACCCAAGAGACGATAGTGAAAAGGGGCTGACGCCGCGCCAGCGTCAAGTCCTGCAGCTGCTTGCCGAAGGCCGTACCATGACGGAGACGGCCGATGTTCTCCATCTTTCTCCCAGGACGGTTGCCTTCCATAAGTACAAGATCATGGAAGAGTTCGGACTCAAAACGAACTCCGACTTAGTGAGATTTGCCATCCGCGAGCGGGTGATTGCACCACCATAGAAGTCTGCAGCCTCGGGGGTGATTGTCGTTAATCTTCGCAGGACATTCGGTACGGTGAGTCCGCTGACTTTTTCACTGGGCAGGAATACGACTGTCTCTTGGTTGGTCGCCTTGCCAACCTCTGGTCCAACATAGCCGTTCATGCTGGCGGGCCCAAGACCAAGCTCGCCTGCCTCCCAGAACTCCGTCCACTATCAGAGTTGACAGTTTTCCAACAGAATCGACGCTCGCAGAATGGCATAAGCATCGAGTTACTGCGTCAGTGTGTGGGCCTGTCACTGATTTCACTCAATGACGAAGTTATTGGCGTCGTGTTACTCGATTCTATGAAATCTGCCAAACCCCCGAGACGAAGCTTGTTGCGACCTTAGCGTCATCGCCCGATTCCAGGCATCGGAGATCGTTTCAGGGGTTTCGATACAGTTATGCAGGCTCGAAAAAGCGAAGCAGATATCTTTTATCATCTTTTATCAAAGCATCACGCCGGAAAGCGTTACCGAAGATGAAGCTCGAGTTATGCGACAGGCGCTCGCGGGAATGCTGTGGAGTAAGCAGTATTTCGGCTTCGACCTGAACTTGTGGCTCAAGGAGCATGAAGTGGATCCGACGCGGCCGAGCAGCCGGTCAATGCGAAACAGCGAATGGTTTCACATGGTCAACGAGCACGTCATCTCCATGCCGGATAAGTGGGAGTACCCCTGGTATGCCGCCTGGGATTTAGCTTTCCACACGATCGCGCTCTCCACTGTAGATGTAGACTTCGCCAAGGAACAACTCGACCTCATGCTTCAGGAATTCTTCCTGCATCCCACCGGTCAGATTCCGGCTTACGAATGGAACTTCAGCGACGTCAACCCGCCGGTGCACGCCTGGGCGACCCTCTTCTTATACCGCACCGAACAGGGCCTCAAAGGCGAAGGTGATCTGGAATTCCTCAAGCGTTCCTTTGCGAAACTCATGCTGAACTTCAGTTGGTGGGTGAACCGCAAAGACCGCTTCGGCAAGAACGTATTCGAAGGCGGCTTCCTGGGACTGGATAACATTGGCGTGTTCGACCGCAGCGCCCCGCTGCCCACGGGCGGGCACCTCGAGCAGGCGGACGGAACGTCGTGGGTATCGCTATTTTGCCAGAACATGCTCGAGATCAGCGTCGAACTGGCCGCACAAGACTCGTTCTTCGAGGACATGGCGATCAAGTTTGCAGACCATTTTCTTTTGATTGCTCACGCCATGAATCGAATGGGGGGACGGCATGTGGAACGAAGAGGAGGGCTTCTACTACGATGTTTTGCGCCTCCCGGATGGTAGCGCCTCACGGCTCAAAGTGCGCTCTATGGTGGGCTTATTGCCCCTCTGTGCGACTACCGTCATCGAGCCCTGGCAACGTGACCTGGTACCGCGAGTCACGAATGTCCTGAGAGAACGATTGAAGCGGATGCCCGAGCTACGCGGAAGCATTCATCCAACCGGGGTCGACCACCTGGGATACGGAGGGCGCGGCATCATTGCGTTGGTGAATCCTCAAAGGCTACGCAGAATTTTATCCCGCATGCTCGATGAGAACGAATTCTTCAGCCCTTACGGCATACGCGCGTTATCCCGCTACCATGCCGAGCATCCGTATGTATTCAACGTGAAAGGCCAGGACTATCGGGTGAACTATCTTCCCGCGGAATCCGACACGGGCATGTTCGGTGGAAATTCCAACTGGCGTGGTCCGGTCTGGTTGCCGGTGAATTCGTTGCTGATCCGCGCACTGATGTCGTTTTACGTCTATTACGGCGACGACTTCAAGATTGAGTGCCCAACCGGCTCGGGCAAACTGATGAACCTCTTTGAGGTGGCTCGGGAAATTTCCAATCGACTAACCCGAATATTCCTACGCGATCGATCTGGCCGGCGTCCGGCCTACGGAGGAACCGAGAAGTTTCAGACTGATCCTCGCTGGAAGGATTACATCTTAATTCTATGAATACTTCCACGGAGACAATGGCGCCGGCCTTGGAGCCAGTCATCAGACCGGTTGGACGGGCGGTATTGCGAAGCTGATTGAGGTCTTTGGCCGGATCAGCGCGGAGCAGTTCCTTGTAGGTGGCAAAGTGGGTGCGTTCCAACAAAAGCCGCCGTCGCTCAAAAAGCAGGTAGCTTGATCAATTCGAGGGACAGGCTGACTCAGCTGTCTGCTAGTTCTCGATCTTTTTCTTCTCCGCCGCCAGTTCCAGTCCACCTTCCTTGTTCGGGCCGTTTCGGTCAATCAGCCTCGCGAAATCGTTCGTATTGAACGGATATACGCGATCCGACCGTTGGCCTGCAGGACTCAACGTAAGGTCCACTCGGCGGTTGTATGCGAAAACGATGGTGGGTAGCTTCTGAAGGGCTTTCTGGCGGTCCTCATCTGTCAGGCTGGCGTCCTGCTGCAACAGTTCTTTGACTTGGTCCGCGGTGAGATTCTGCTCTTCGCCGTAGGCTTGAGTCTCGATATTTGCCTCTGGAACTCCTTGTTCGATCAGGTAACGTTTGGCCAATTCCGCTCGCCGCTCCGACAGAGGCTTGTTGTATGCCTCTGGCCCGCGGCGATCCGCGTGCCCGGAGAGAACAAGGTGAGCATCCGGCTTAACGGCAAGGTATTTCGTGAACGTGTCCGCAATGCTCTTCAGCGTGTCCATTTCGCTGGGGAGCAGGGCCGCTTCCGACTTCGTGGATCTTGGCCGGTCCGTCGGGAAGTAGACGCTGCGCATCGAAAGCTTGATCTCGGGCTGCTCAATCGAGCCCACAATGTGCAGGGCAACCGTCTTGGTTTCGGCTCCACCACAGTCATTCGTTGCCTTCAGCGTGTAGTTTACAGTTTCGTCCACAGGTCCTGGGTCGGTTTTTTGTGGTGCGATCTGCAATGTGCGGCTGCCAGTGGAATCAACGGTGCCCAAAGGATCAATCGTTACTGCGGAGGCGTTGGTGGCGGTCCAATTCAGCGCCGTACTGCTGTCTTCGACGACCTTGTCTCCGACTCTTTTGTATCTGACCTCGGGCGAGGAAAGCCCCAGATTGGCTTGGACAGCCGTGTTCAGGTTGACCGTCACCCTGGAAGTCGCCGTGCCACCAGGCCCCAGCGCCGTTAGGTTATAGGTCGTAGTCTGCTTGGGTTGGATTGTCTGTTCCCCGGAGGTCGCCACCGGACCAACCGGGCTGACTTCGACCTGAGGTGCGTCAGAGGTCGTCCACTTGAGTTGTGACGCATCCCCGCAGCTAAGTTGCGTCACTGTGGCCGACAGATCCGCGGCAGGTTTGGCAACGGCCACGGTTGCACTGGCGTCTCCGACTTTGAAGCGCGGAATCGCGCTCAATTTTTCGCCCCTTGGCCATGGCACAGTCTTGCGGATGCCCTTTGGATAACCAATGACCACGCGTTGGTTGGCCGGAACATCGACCGAACCTGACCAGACAGTCTGGTCACCGCCTAGGATTGTCACTTCGTATGTCCCGGGTGGCACGACGAGTTCTTGCTTCCACCACAATTCGTGGTCAAATTCATCGCCATGGCCAACGAAAAACTCGGGCGTCTTCCCGTTCAGTAGTACGGCCTCTCGTGGCACTCCCTCGATCGTTATGGCGCCGAAAGGTCCCGACACGTTCGCGCCCGCCGACTCCAGGGTGACCTCGAGGTCAGTGGTCTTTCCCGCCGTTACCGTGACATGACGTGTAACCGGTCGATAGCCATAGTTGACCAATTCGATTTTGTGGTCGCCGGCGTTGAGTTTCAAAGAGTGGTGTTTGCTGGCTTCGCTGACCGCTCGGTCGTCAACAAAGACGTACGCCTGTTTAGGGGTCACATGAATGTCGAGTTTTCCATCCTGTGCGGCCGCTAAGGCTCCGCCTAACAGGCCGAGCAAAACGGTAGATGCAGTCAGCCAGGATAAGTAAGTTTTCGACCCCATATCGGTTTCCCCTTTCTGAAATTGCCGAATCGGCAGATTCGCCGACACGACCTTCCCAGTCTTCACGCAGTAGCCCTTCCTTTGAACAAGCGGTAAATCCCGAGAATCAATACAGCGCCGACGACGGACATGATGAACCCGGCAGACTGTCCCGGCTTGTACCAGCCGATCAGCTGCCCTAGAAAGGTGGCTCCGATTGACCCAGCGATACCGATAATGATGGTTACCAGAATGCCGCCCGGATCTTTGCCCGGCATGACCAGCTTCGCTAACGCTCCAACTACGAGCCCGATCAGTATTTCCCATATCAGCGCGAACATAGACTCTTCTCCTTCTGTCATTTCCATGCAGCCTGAAGTCCGGGGCGCCGGTGAAACCGACACATTCGGCGCCCTCGGAGTCGCATTGTAGTTGCGAGCATCAAGCAGCTTTTTGCCGCTCGGCGACCTTGGCCAACGCAATAGACAACGCAGCACCCCCTAGGGTCTTCACCAATGTCGTGTGTTGCGCATAGAATGCGCTCGCCTTATCGACAATCGAAGGATCTGCCTTCTCCGCGTGAGCAGCGATCTGCTGCACGAGTTCTGGAGAAACGCTCTGAGCTTGCTGGGGAGTAACTTGCGCGGATCCTCCACCTAGTAAACTCGCAAGTGCTCCGCCGCCTGCTAACTGCGCCAGAGTGCCGGGTCCTACGGCAGCGACCAGATGATTTAGGATTCCGGCCTTTTGATCGCCACTGGACTGGCTGAACAGGGTGCTGACTAAATTACCGAAAGCCGGCGTCTGGTCGGAGTGGAACGCAGCCGAGATGCCTTCTGCAATCGCACTTTGCGGAGCGGATTGTGCGACTTGATCGAAGTGCTCGGTCGCGTTCGCGGTGTTTGGGGTCGCGTTGCCCGCGTACTGCTTCAAAACATTGCTGACCTGATCGATTAAGCTCATTGTGACCTCCGGGAGGCAGGTTCGCTGCCGGCTAGTTTCGCTTGAGGTTGGATTTCTCGACGCGGACTCGGACCTGTCGCCGGTGCCGTTCCTGAATGCGATGCTTGCAACAACAGATCGGTAGAGCGAGCCGTCGTCCAGAATCTGTCTAGGCCGCTGGAATTACGAGTTGTTGTCCCACTTTGATCTTGTCTGGATCCTCGATGTTGTTTGCCTTGACAATCTGAAGATACTTGTTCGCGTCTCCGTAGAAGCGCTTGCTGATCTTGGACAGGTTATCGCCAGGCTGTACCGTATAGGTTTGATTGTCTTGACGGAACTCGATGTCGTGCTTCAGGTCCGTAAAGTTGGGATCGACTGCCTTGATTGCATCCCAGATCCGATTCTTGCTTGCCTCTGATACAGCCGTCACTTTCAAGAAAAGCTGGTTGCCATCAAGGTTTAAATTTTGCAGTTGGGCGCCCTCTTTTTGTATCGTGTCCAAAACAGGCTGGTATTTCTGTTTCAGTTGTTCGAAAAGATCTGGCATAGTGACCTCCTTCGTAATTTCACTTGTCCCCAAACTACGGATCCCCACCGGCGGAGAGGCCAGGTCCCACAGCGTCGCCTGTTTCCCGCATGTTAGGCTCTGCGCTTTCCACAATGTACTGGCAAAACTAATAGCACGGCTCGGAAGAACTTCCAATCGGCCAGCCACTCGATTCCTGTTGTCCGGTCATCTCACCTTCCAATGGTGTCAGTCCGTTCGCTTTCAGAGGTTTGCGTTCGTCCTATCTAACTGACGCGCAGCTTCGAGAGCTCGCAGTTCACGATTCACTTCCGATAACATCTCCTGGAGTTGCACTTTCGACTCAGCTGTGATTTCTGAGCAATCCGCCCATCGCTCAACTACTTCCCGTTGCCACCGCAGTTCCACCAGCTTTCTCAGAGCGCTGTCGGATTGGTCTGGCCTTTAAAGGCCCTGGCGGTCTTCGACGACTCCGGTCGAAAGTGGCGAACGACGTGTAACGTACTGCTCTTGCATACTAGGTGGGAGCGCGTTGGGTGCGCCCGTCTCCGCGTGAGCTTTCTCATTGTCTCGGAGCATAGCGTCTCGGTTTCTGACAAGATACTCGTAGAACTACTAATCGAGGCCCCCGAAGAACTACGAGGATGTAAATCACTGCTGAGGTTCCAGTTCGATCGATTGAATTGGCCTCTGCCTTCTCAACCGTCGTCTCATGTTCCAGCCGGCAGAGCAGCAAACATTGGAAACGGTCTGCCTTTCTGTCCCTGCAAGTTCTGACAGGGTAGCGCCTCGGCCTTTTGCTAGTAGCAACGTTTCGTGAAATGGAGTCAGATCGTAGGATGCCTGTTATACCGTTCGTAGAGACGAGGTCCACCGCCGCCATGGCATCTTCCAGGCGCAAACCAACTGTAGTACTAGCCGATGATCACGGCAGAGTGTTGTCTGAGGCCACCATGCTGTTACGCGATGAGTTCGAGGTCGTCGCGACCGTTGGCGACGGCGCGAAGGCGGTCCAGGCCGTCACCGAACTGAGGCCGGACGTGGTGGTTCTCGATATCGGAATGCCAGGTACAGATGGGATTCAGGCCGCGCTCCGACTCAAGGCTCTCGGGGTTACTCCAAAGCTGGTGTTTCTTACGGTACAACTGGATGCCGACACTGTCGAAGCTGCTTGTGCCATGGGCGCATGCTATGTTTTGAAGGCTCGGATGTATTCAGACCTGTCGACGGCTATCGAAGAAGCTCTGGCGGGACGGCTATTCTTCTCCAAGCCGCTGCATTCACACGGATCTCCAAAGTCAACTTGAGGCGCCCCGGGCCCCACGTGAGCCGCCTGGTGGGATATTTTTTCCAACGCACTGAATTCATTGCTGGAAACCGGCAATCAGTAGTTGTACACTGTGCCGCAAGGCGGTTGGGACAGGCTGACCGATCTTCTTCTCCGAGGAGGTCAGTATCAGGGGTCGCTGAGCAGTAGATTTCAATTTAAGCGATGAGTATTTTGTATTGCGCTGCACTAGTTGTGTTTTCTGTGCTTTCCCTGAGCGCGATGGCCTCGCATGTTTCGAATTACCTCTTTGCGAAACTCTCCTGCGTGCACACGTCACTAGATATCGAGCGTGACACCCACGCCTTCCGACTCCACGCTCCAAACATCGCCTTATTTCTCGAACCATCCGTCTGGAAACTTCATCCGAACTATACGATCGCGCTAATCCTTTTTTTTCTGACGGAGGCGACGCTAATCGGTGTGCTACTTATCGAAAGGAAAAGACGCAAGCTGGCGCAGGCGTCGATCACGCGGCGCTTCGAGCTTGAGCGTGTGGTATCTGCTCTTTCGACCACCCTCGCAGACTGCCCACCTGAAAATATTGATGGCGAGCTCGAAAAAGGACTGAATCTGATTCTCGAAGCGGAAGCGGCGGATCGTGTTTGCTGGTTTGCGATTCCCGAGGGCGGCTCGACCGTTGAGAAGATCAGTTCCGCTCATCGACCGGATGTCCCGCCAGGGCCCGCGCGATTCCACGTGCAGGATGTGCCCTGGATTGCCGAGCGTCTGTCGCGCCCAGAACCGGTTGCCATTAGCGACACCAGCGACTTTCCTCCGGAGGCCGCTGTGGACCGGGAATATATTGACCAACTCGGTGTCAAATCCATTGCGTTGGTACCCTCGAGCTCAGGCACCGCTGCGAAAGGATTGCTCATCCTTGTTCACCTTTCTCGCAAGCGGGAGTGGCCAGGCGCCGTGATCAGCAGGTTGGGTGTGTTGGGCAATCTCTTTGGCACCGCCCTTTCTCGCAAGTGGGCACAGGCCGCCCAACAGGCAAGCGAACAGCGCTTCGAAGCTATTTTCGAACAAGCCTCTCTGGGAATCGCGCTGGAGGACATGGATGGTCGTATTTTATTCGCCAATCCGGCCCTTTGCGCCATGTTGGGTTATGAACAAGGGGAAATGCAGAGGATGACGTGCGACCAGTTCGCCAGGGACGAAGACTCGCGCGAGGACTGGAGCCTCTTTCAAAAACTGCGCGCGGGGTTGATTGACGGTTATCGAATCGAGAAACGTTACGTGAGACCGAACGGGGCAGAGATTTGGGGCAATCTTCATGTCTCGAAGCTGCGGACGCTACCCGGCGAGCCCTCCCGCGTGATTGCCATGGTCGAGGATGTCACCGAACGCAAAGCGTCCAATGTTCGATTACAAAATATCCAACTTGAACTACAGCGACTCACAGCGCGCTTGATGCAAGCACAGGAAGAAGAACGGCAACGCATCAGCGGCGAATTGCATGATGACATAGGGCAACGTCTCTCGCTGTTAGTGTTTGGTCTCGAGCGCCTCAGAGATACCCTGCCCGGCTCCTTTACCCAGCAGTCGGAACTAACGGAGCTGCGGGACCAGGCAGAGGAAATCACCAACGACATTCACGAACTCTCTCATGAGCTCCATTCCACCAAGCTTCAGCACCTGGGTTTGAAGTCGGCATTGCATGAATTGTGCCACAAGATTTCCGCACAACGATCGATCGGTATCGATTTGGAGGCGCGTGAGCCCGTTCTGCTGGATCCTGACGTGCAATTGTGTCTCTATCGAGTTGCGCAAGAGGCATTGAGCAACGTCCTGAAGCACAGCGGCAGTGGTCGGGTGACGGTACGCTTGGGTCAAGATGACCGTCTTGTACGGCTTCAAATTACAGACGCTGGAGTCGGGTTCGATGCGTCCGTAGCGACCACTGGAGTGGGGTTGGCTAGCATGCGTGAGAGACTCCGTATTGTCGGAGGAGTCCTTCTGGTTAACTCCCTTCCCGGGCACGGTGCAGAAATTACAGCCGAGATACCTTTAATGGAAAACGTCAAGGTTGCCAAAGCGGGCTGACCCCGTCCAACCTGACCCTTCTCACTGTCAGATTTGACAGTTTGCGTATGCCCACTAGACACCTAGCCTGAGGTAGTCGGGGTAGTTCTGTGGCTAGCGGTCGCTTCTCGCCTTACTCTTTGGGCGACGCCAATAGTGGCCGCGAGTAGCGGGATAGTGCTGCGGATTCAAGCCAAGCGCCTCCTTCGCAGTAGTGCTCACGAATTCGATAACTCGCTTACGATCGAGCGCATTTCTACCTCGAAGGCGCTTCGCGAGTGACTCTAGTTAGCGGACAACAATGCAGGGCCTGAGGCGTTACCGTTGTTGGGCAATGTTGCTCTCCGTCCTCCTATGGTCCAACCTTGGCCTTTCGCAGTTGCCTGCGATGCCCGGCAGTTCCCTACCTTCTCCAGTTCCCACCTCCCAACCGAAGGACCCCCTGGGAAGAGAAACTCCTCAGAGCGCCATATTGCGATTTGTCAGGGTCGCACACCGCGGGGACTATGCCACTGCGGCCAGGTATCTCGAACTGCCAACCCTCTCGCAGAGGCAAGAGGGACCGGAACTCGCGCGAAAGCTTCTCACCTTGATGGATACAAGCTTGGTCGGATCTGTGGCCACGCTCAGTCAATCGCCGACGGGCTTTCTCGACGATTCTCCTGATCCGAATACCGAAGTGGTCGGCCGGCTCGTAGTTCAGGACAGGTCAGTGCAGTTCCTACTGGTGCGGATTACTGAAAAGGACGTTGGCCCGGTTTGGCTTGTGTCCTGGCAAACTCTGGAACAAGTTCCCGCCCTCTTCGAGTTGGCGGGTGCGCCTGTTCTGGATCAGTACTTCCCGGCGTTTCTTGCCGACCACAGTCTCCTGGGAATTTCAGCCGGGAGATGGATCGCCTGGCTTCTTTCCATCCCCTTGTCCCTCGCGCTCGGTGGAGCGATGGTCTGGCTCATTCGAAGGCTCTACCTGATCATGAACCCGGCCAACGGATTGCGATGGCACGGCGTCGGTAAACCAAGTGCCATGATAATGGCCACTTTACTTCATGCCGTTTTCATCTACTTCGTCGGCATACCTCTCTTTTATAGGGTGTATTACTTCCGCATGTTAGCGGTACTGCTGATGCTGTGCGTGACCTGGTTCGCCGTCGGGCTCCTGAACCGAGCGCATGAAGGGTACGTGATTCACATCGGCGGAAAAGAGGCCCAATCGTTCCTCCAACTCGGCTATCAACTCCTAAAGGTCGGCTTAGTAATCGGTGCTGCCTTGTGCATTCTGGCGATCCTCGGCTTCGATACCAAGACCGTGCTCGCCGGACTGGGAATCGGCGGTATCGCGATTGCTCTGGCCGCCCAAAAAACCCTCGAAAATCTTTTGGGTGGCATCACGCTTGTAACCGATAACGCGATCTACATCGGCGACGATTGCGTCATTTCCGGCCGCTACGTGACTGTCCGAAATATTGGCTTGCGCTCGACATCGGCGACCACGCGCGAAGGCACGGACATCTGGTTTCCCAATGGGGTGCTGGTGCAAAGCAACATCGAGAACTTGTCTCGACGTAACAAGTTCCTGATCTTCACCACCCTGTCCTTGAGTTCACAGTGTTCTGTGGAACAGGTGCAATGCGTGATCGTAAAGGTACGCGAGATGTTGTACTCCCACACTCGAGTGGAGCAGGAGTCGGCCAGATTTCGGCTGGCAGGAATTCGTGGACCAGCTTATGAGATTGAACTTTTCGCTTATGTTCGGAGCAACAATGGAGCTGAATTTGCGGCGATCCAGGAGGACATTTTCTTCCGAATCGCCACGATCGCAGAATTGGCCGGCGCACCGTGGGCGGTTTCGGCACAGGTGAACTTCGCTTCGACAAAGCAACTGGTAAATGAAGAGAAGGCCGCCGAGGCGGAACGAACCGTGCAGGGATGGCGAGATGGGAATCAGAATCCGTTTCCAGACTTCGCATCTGCCCGCATCGCCGAGATGCGGGGAACTCTTCCCTATCCATCGAACGGTGCTGCTTCAGTCGATCGCACTTCAAGAAAGAGCCAATTCAAAGAAGATATGTAAGCATCTTGTACCCCCCTGATGTCGTTCTAATTCGGCTTGGTCGGCAAGCTTACCTTGGGGGCCGGCGCCCAGCGGAAATTGAATTTCATATGGACCAAGTGTTGCGCCGACGGAAGCGCCATGTTTTATGGCGTGAGCAGCCCATGATCCGCTAGGAAGCGCCTGAGGGCGTGATTTAAAACTCAACCTGAGACGAGGCCCGAGTGCCGATAGAAGCCGGAGATAGCCCGGCGAGAGGAATTCCTTTAATATGAGAGCCCTCCGATAACGGTTCAACGGCGTAGCTGGAAGCTGTCGCAGAATTCCTAATTCAATGGACAGAAGAACATTCTTAAAACGATGGGGAATGGCGGCAATGGGGCCGCTGTGGGCACGCGAGCTAGGGGGAGCCACAAAGAATCTTGCTCGCGATGCGGGAACCACCGACGTACCGAATGCGACGCGGGCGGCTGCGGGGATTCGGCGGCGGCGTCCGTCGGATGCGAATTGGCCTTCGCAGGCGGCGTGGAGGCGCCTGCATGACGACGTCGACGGAAATTTAATTCCGGTGGAATTTCCGATCGAAGCTTGCGTCAAAGATACGGGAAGTGCGGGCTGCCAGATTCTGCTCGACAATATTCACAATCCCTATTACATCGGAGACCAGCCAGGCTTGACGCAAACCTTGGGATGGGTGGACGCGTGGGTAAGCAAACCCAGCGTTTACGTCGTGGCGGCAAGCAATGCGGATCAAATCGCGGCGGCGGTGAACTTCGCACGGGAAAATGAGTTGCGGCTCGTGGTGAAGGGCGGCGGGCACAGTTATCAGGGCACCTCGAACGCAGCAGATTCACTGCTCGTTTGGACGCGGCGCATGCACGACATCACCATGCATGAAACATTTCTTCCACAAGGATGCAAGGGCAGGCATACCCCACAACGCGCGGTGACGCTCGGCTCCGGTGCGATTTGGATGCAGGCGTACGACGCGGTGACAACAAAAGGCGGCGCGTATGTGCAAGGCGGCGGCTGCACGACCGTGGGAGTGGCGGGCCTGGTTCAGAGCGGAGGCTTCGGAAGCTTTTCGAAGCATTATGGAACCGCGGCGGCGGGATTGTTGGAGGCGGAAGTCGTCACCGCAGATGGGAAGGTGCGCGTAGCGAATGCATGTACAAACCCAGATTTGTTTTGGGCGCTGAAGGGCGGCGGAGGAGGAACATTCGGCGCAATCAGCAAAGTAACGCTGCGGGTGCGGGACCTGCCGGAATTCTGGGGTGCGGCGATTCTTACGGTGAAAGCCGCATCCGATGACGCGTTTCGGCGTTTGTTGCGCTACTTCATCGGGTTCTATCGGGAACATCTTTTCAACGATCACTGGGGCGAGCATGCCCGCGTTGCGAGCGGCAATATGCTCGATTTGTTGATGGTATGCCACGATTTGAGCACGGAAGAAGTAAGAAAGATATGGCAACCCTTTCTAGATTGGGTGGCGCGCTCGCCGGCCGCTTACACAATCGAAGGACAACCGATTCTGGGCAGCATGCCGGCACGGCATTGGTGGGACGTGGAGTGGAGGAAGCAGAACCATCAAGCAGTTTTTAATTTGGACCAGCGGCCGGGAGCGAGTTCAAGCAACGCGTGGTGGACGGGAGACGCGGGGCAGGTGGCATGGTTCCTTTACGGATACGAATCGTTGTGGATGCCGGCGTCTCTGCTCGAAGATGAGTCGGGGGAGCGGCTCGCGCACGCGCTGTTTGCCGGGTCTCGCCACAAAGACATCGAGTTGCATTTCAACAAAGGGCTAGCGGGAGGGCCGCGCGAGGCCATAGAGGCGACACGCGACACAGCGACGAACCCCGCAGTGCTGAATGCGTTTGCGCTGGCCATCGTAGGCGACGCAGGCGGCGGATATCCTGGCGTGCGCGGCCATGAGCCGGATGTTGAGGCCGGACGAAAATCCCGGCAGGCGATCCACGAGTGCGTAAATGAGTTGCGCGCGATCGTGCCGGATGACGGAGCGTATGTTTCGGAGAGCAATTACTTTCAGGAGCATTGGCAGCAAGTGTACTGGGGAAGCAATTACGCACGGCTGAGGTCGGTGAAAAAGAAATACGATCCGACAGGATTGTTTTTTGTGCATAACGGCGTGGGCTCGGAAGAGTGGAGCGACGACGGATTTGCGAGAAAACCCGAGAGCTAATTGTTCCCAATTTGCCCGGTGCACCGATCCGGCGTCCCCGCTCAGGATGTCGGTTGCAGCCGAGGTCTCTTCCAGGTGCCGTTGATCACCTCGGAAGCAGGCATGTAGATGCGCAATATCCCGTAAAACGGGCCGTACGGCGCTGGCAGCCAGTTGGACTCGTGCTCTGCCCCGGGAGAGTCTTTCTGGATATAGAACGTCAGCGACCCGTCATCCCCATATTTGAACGTCTCTAACATCGTGGAATTCAGCAGGTATCTCTTCAAGGGATTGGCCACCAGAAATTGCGACTTGCCATCGTACATCGTAAGCGACCAGAACGCTCCTGCGGGCGGAAGCTGGCCCTTTGGGAAACGCACAGTGTAGTTATTCTTTGACGCGTCGCAAGGCCGGTTGTTGGCGTCGACAAAGTAGGCCAGATAGATCGCTTCCGCGCCTGAGTTACCGTAGAGACCTAGCTTGGCGCCGCAGAACCGGTACAAGTAATTGTTCTTGAGGAAGTCGCGTGTTCCAAAGAGTTCGGCACTGGAGACTTCCTCCGCATTAATGCTTTTTTGGAGCATCGCGAAATCGTTTCCCGCATCAGTGAGTCCGCCTCCAATGGCTCTTTTCGCGTCAGCAGAGAGCTTGTCGACCGCGAAGTCCCTGCCGGCACCAATGTTGAGCTTCGTAAAGCGCGCCATCAGGTCTTTCTCCGATGGATGCGTAGGACAAAACTGAAGTAGGAAGTTGAGATAACCGAACATCGCGGGCGCAGTGGCCATGTCCTGTGAGGCTTTTGGCCAGTTGATCGTCGGAGCCGGCGGCGGAGAGCCAGCGTTAAGAAACTTGCTCAACGGCCGGGCACCATAGGCTGACTGGATCTTCTTGACGTTCTGCAGGTCATCGGGATTGAAAAGCTGGGTTCGAAACAGGGCATAGGCAAAGTCGGTTTCAGAGCGGAAGACTGCCTTCACTCCCTTCGCGGTCTCTCCCCTCCAGCCTGGACCGGCGACCAGAAAGCTCCCGCCATCGTTGCCGTAACTGCGCGTCCCGAGGTATGCAAAGTTGAAGGTATAGAGGTCGATGAGTTGGCCGGTGTAATAACGCTCTTTCTCTATCTTCGGCATGGTGATGACGATCGGTTCGGCACGCAAATCCAACCAGAGATAGGAATATGGAGTGTCCGAATTGGGGGTAACCACAAATGTGTCTTCTGGCGTAGCCACCGTCGCCGAATGTCCAAAGACGTTGAACGGGGCCTTGTAATTGTGGCTCGGTCTTGTCCACGGCTTGCTTGTACATGGTCCGGTAATTTACGACCAGCGGAAAGCCATACAGGTAGGCCTCCCTGGCGATCTGGCGCAGCTCTCCTGCGGAAGCTACGTCGCGGCCTCCAGCAAGTTCGAGGCGGGGACCGATTTCCTCAGAAGTTGAAGACCGCACTACCGTCCCCGGTATGATCGGTTGCTTTGCAGAACTCATGATCTCCTCCAGCGATTGCGTTGGAATAGGAATGCGATCTGCTTCACCAAGACAGCCACGTCGAGACGCCACGATCATCGAACCGGGCGTGCCTCGGGGAAGGCCCACGTACTGTTCAATATTTCGGGACGCGGGCGATAAAGACGCACAATGTAGTTCCACCCCGGCATGATCGGCAAGCAATTGGGTATTTTGCCGTCGCAGCCACCGAATTGGACAGTCACGGAGCCGTCTGCACCTTGAGCCGCTGTGAGGTTGTTGAGAGAGTACGCATTTTGTGGGTTCGGCTCGAAGTAGCCTTCCGCGTTGTAGACGTTAATCGACCAGAATCCATCCACCGGGACGTCCTTGACGGTGAGCCGATGAATGGTCCTGCTGTCGTTTTGTCTGGGCGTGACGTTCAGATAGGTCGCCTCACTCGTGGGATTGCCACCCCATGCGATCGCCGATCCGATCAAGTGCCTCACGGGTTCGACCTGCTCCTTCGTCCCGAACATGTTCTTGGAATCGGGCACCGTCGAGCCAAGAACGATCAGGGCATCCCGAATTTTCTTTTGGCTCGTAGCGTCCCATTCGGGCACTTCGAAGCGACCACTGCTCGATTGGCTGACCTTGATTTCGTCCTGAAGAGCGTGCACCTGATCGAGATCCTTGGAATTGGATGGATCGACCAGCGTCCGAACCGCCGTGCAGACATAACGTGTACCAACCCGTTCCTTCATGAAGGTGTAGCTGCCCGGCTTGTAGATAACCTCCGGGCAAGAGTGATCCTCTGTGATCACCTGCATCGACATGAAACGCGCTCCCGCGTCGGGAAGCGTGATCGTGGCGGGACCTGCATCTAGATCGAACACTGCCGCCGAATAGACCGTATCGCGATTCATGCGAATCACGGTCTGCTTCTCGATGGGCGTCGGCAGCCGATTGTGCACAAATCTACCAAAGGCCCCGTCCTTCACGATGTTGCTGAAATACAGATCCGACTCGGCGCGGACGAAATTATCCGCACTGACGGGCACAGTCTTCGCCACAGAAATGGGTATCACCGGTTGCCTCTCCGGCGGCGTCTTCGGTGCGGTTGCCATAGTGATCTCCCGCTACTCTCAAAAAACTTACTGTCTGCTTTTAGATCTTGCTGTTAAGCACTGTCACCAGCGACTGACCCTCAGTCGATGGCTTGACACCGGTTCCGCGCACAATTTCGGTTCCGGTCAGCGTCTTGCCGTACAGGCGGTAGTTCGCGTCGTTATCGGGTTCCACCGTTGCGCCTCCCAGGGATACGCCAGCGAAGACTCCCTTGGCCCGCCCGTAGGTCAGAATGTCGGCGTCAGACGCACTAGCCGCGGTGGCGCCAGGGCCCGCCGCCGCCGTAGCATCCGTGCCCATCTTGGTCTTACCGTTCAGAATCTGATTCACGACTTTGGGATTCATTAGCAGGAGAACGAAATCGGTGGACGAGCCGCCTACTTGCAGACCAACGCTAGCGCCGCCGACGGAAAACATCGCAGGCGTGGACCATTTGCCCTTGAACTCCTGGCCACCGCGGCAGAGCAAGGGACCACGCCCGCCGCTGCCCCCTACACCGAAGCCAAACTTCTTCACGTTGGGCAGGATGAGGACGCAATCAGCCTTCGACAACAAGTCGGTCGGGATGCTCTTGCTGTCGATCAGCCCCTGTAACACGAGGTTGGCCTGACGTAGGGTATCTTCGTCCTTCTGCTTGTCAGCAGCAAACCCAGGGAAAATCAGTAGCATCATCACGATGGTAGTGACGACGCAAGACAAAGCCTTCCTGGCAATCCGCGCATTCGTTCTTTCAGAAGCAGTTCGTAGCATGGCTCTTCTCCCTTCCTTTAAGGTGTTCCTTGTTGCCCATCCGAGGTCGTCCCCCTGTTTACCTGTAGTCAGAAACTCCCGCGGCGGAAACTGTCAGAACATATAGTGGAGAGCTTCAACTTGACTACGGGGCTCTGTGAGAAAATCTTGGCGAGGCCACTTTGCTCGGAGTCCGTCGACCGAGAAATTTCGCCGTTGCGGCGCGACATTCTGATGCCGTGAAACGGAAGTGCGGAACGCTGCATTACGACAATAGGCTGACCAGCAAAGCGTGACCATAATACCCACGAGAGTCAGCGAGACAGTGCCGATGCGATTTCTCATAATCCGCTGCTCCGTCCTCAATCCTTTTTGTGCCGCTCGATGCCGCCGCCTGCTCAGCACTTCTTGCACGCTTCATGCTCTTGCATTTTGCTTCTGCCCCCTTTTGGAGCGCTACTTATGAATGGATTTGCGGGCTCGAAGCACCTATTAGTTTTGACAGTTATCCTCCTCGCCGCCTCTCAGATATCGTTCCTCCGTCCGGTATAGCTTGGCTGCACCCGCGAGCATCGTTCCGCAGGTCTAAGTATTTCGACAACGAAGGCCACGCGCTTTTCACAAGCCAAGGCAGCGGCAGCTTCGCAAGGGCAGAAAGATGAACCGATCCGAGACCTTTCAAGTCATCTCGATCTTCATAGTCGCTCCAGCCGTCAAAATGAATCAGTGGCAACATGGAGGTCTGCGGGGCGCATCCTGCGTGTCGCGCTGCCGGTTGTGATGGCAGGAGTTATCCTTTGCATCCCCATCTCTTCCCCTCTCCTTGCGAAGAGCGGACATCAGGCCGATGCCAAGGAAACCTCCGCAATCGATCCCGATGCTATGGACGCACTCAATTAAGATGGGCATCTACCTTCGCACCCTGCAGTCCTTCCAGGTACCAGCCTCAATTCTCCGGGACGACGACCTACGTCGTAGTGAATCCGCCAAGATAGTCCGTGGATGAATGCGACGGCCGCGATTGCTCGCAACCAACTCGAGTCCGGTTGTGAGCGGGCGGAGAGATCCGCGTGAAGCCGTATGGCACGACGATATGACCACTCTGCCGGTCACGAAGAGAGCGGCATGGGCTCAGAGAGCAGCATGCTTCGGCACCGCCATTCCTGCGGGGTTTGGACTGTTTTGGTGATCTTGACTTCTCGGTCGGCCATCGGTGACGTTGGTATCACCGGCCTACAGGTGTAGGACGACAAAAATAATGGCAGAGAGGGTACCGAAACACGGTGCTACGAGCCATGACGCGAACCTGGAGCAATTGGGAAGGGCTCCCAATAATCAGCTCCGTCAAACCATCCGCAAAATACTCCGTTTCTTCCAGTCCGGTCATGTTAACGAATGGCAGGATGGCCAGGGAGTCGATCAGCCCGGCGCATCCTACACTACTTGTGCTCATGTCTCTGTTGTATCGAACGTCGCGGTTAAGCTGGGTAGTTTGCGTAGCACCTTGCGATACGAGCCGGTATCCCTTTCCGAAGACTGTCTCCAGGATCTTTGGCCGTTCCGCGTCGTCCTTCAATCCAGTGCGAAGTTTATGAACCGCCGTGTTAATCCCATGCCTCGTATCCACAAATACGCTATCGCCCCACAGCCGCTGAATAATTTCTTCCCGCGTGACGAGCCGTCCTTGATTCTGAGCGAGAAGGATCAGGAGTTCCATGGGATTTTTCTCCAGCTTAATCACACGATCCCCGCGTCGCAGTTGATAGCGAGCCAAGTCCAAATGGAATTCATCGAACTGGATGATCTCGGAAGGCACTCCGGACCTCTCCCCAAGTTTAGGCAGCCAGTATGTAGGACAAGAAACAGGTCGTCAATCCTGAAGTTTCAGGTACTTACAAGGTCAGCAAACCTTCAGCAAATCTTTACCAACCGAAGATTGACGGGTGGTTCCTTGTTGCATAGGGTGGCTACCGATTCAGTGCAAGCCCAGAGCGTGCTACCGGGACGAATCACTCCGCTCGGCAACCGGTCGCTGAAAGGAAACCGTTGAAGACAACCACTCTCGCAGGTCCTGCCGCGGACCATGTTGCTCGTCTCGCGCATGTCGTAGTGCGACATTGCCCGGTGTCGCTCTTTGCCGCTTGCGCATGGGCCGGCTCGCGGCTAGCGTGCCGCCCATGATGAAAACGATCGCAACCGCAACCTGGGCGCTGACCGCGGTCTTGACTTCGGAATTCCTCGGCTACCTGTTACACCGGCTTCTGCATAGTGGGTGGATTCCTTTTCTCAGCACGGGCCACATGAGACATCATTTGCTCCTGTACGGTCCCCTGCAAAAGCAACGGCCTAGCCCGGAGTACTTTGACGCAACCACGGGCAAGCTTGCGATTGGGAATATCGGTGTTGAATGGCTGCTTCCCGCCGCCATTTCATTCATTGGCCTGGCTGGTCTGTTCCGGTTCCTCAGGGCGCCTCTGGGGTACCAAACGCTTTTTTTCGGGATTGTCCTGGCCTGGAGCTTTTGGGTCTTCAGCTATCTCCACGACCGCATGCACATCCAGGGTTTTTGGATGGAACGCGCGCCCATCCTCCGACACTGGTTCTGCTGGGCGCGCAATCTCCATGACATTCATCACCGAGTCCTGAACGATAAGGGACTCATGGACAAGAACTTTGGCATCGGCCTCGCTTTCTTCGACTGGCTGTTCGGCACCATGGCTGCGGTTCAGCCTCCGTTTAATCATGCTGGCCTCGAAGCAGCCAAAGAGAAGTTTGATTTTGTCGCCAGGACAGAGTGATGTTGGCGCGTATTAGATTTCTGTTTCAACATTTCAGATCAAGGAGAAAAAACGTGAGGAATAAAACAGCGGCACGAGAACTCTTGCTGGTGGTATTTGCCATCACCTTCGTGGCCGCAACGGTCTCGGCTCAGCAGAATCACCCGAGCATCGTTTACGTGAGCAATGGCGGAGGAGGGATAACGGAAGTGAACGCGGCAAACAATTCTATCATCGCAACGGCGCCTTTCCCGGACAACGCGAACGGGGTTGTCGTCACCCCCGATGGTAAACGCATCTACGCCACTGATCGCGATCAGCCGAAAGTGATCGTATTCGACGCGGCCCGGAATGTTTCCATCGCCGAAATTCCTGTGGGAAACGGGCCGCTCGGACTCGCGATTACTCCGGACGGCTCGCTGGTCTATAGCACCAATCAGTTCGACAATACGGTTTCGGTGATTTCGACCGCAACGAATAAGGTTGTCGCTACCGTCCCCACCGGCTCGGAGCCTATCTGGGTCACGTTCTCCCATGATGGATCACTTGCATACATCTCGAACCAGGCAAGCGACACTTTAAGCATTGTCTCGACCGCTACTAGTGCCGTGATTGGCACTATCTCGGTCGGCTCCCTTCCTTTTCAATCTGCGCTTTCACCCAATAGCCGCTTTCTCTGGGTAAGCGCGCAAGGGGAAGGCGCCATCAAGATTGTCGACGTCAAGAGCAACACCGTTGTGAATTCCATTCCTGCGGGCCCCAACCCTCGCGGTATTGCTTTCTCTCCGAACGGCATGCTGGCATATGTGGCTGACTTTGCCTCAAACACTGTGGCCGTGATCGATGTGCCCACTCGATCCCTGACGGGCTTCATCATCGTGGGCAACAGCCCCTGGGGAATCGCGATGTCTTCAGACGGCGTGGCATACGTCGCTAATTTCGGGAGCAATACTATATCCGTCATCGAAAGTAGTACGAACACTGTGACTGCGACTCTGCCGTCGCGCGGTAATCCGGAGGATGTCACCATCTCACGGCGTTCTCGGCCACTGGTCCTCGGCTACACTTTCACCTCGATCGCCCCCCTGAGCTCCCCGTATTCCCTGGTTCGTGCGCTGAACGACAACGGCGATGCCGTAGGGGACTATGCCGACCAGAATTGGGTGGAATATCACGGGTTTCTCAGGACGCATTCTGGACGTTTCATAACGATCGATCCTCCTGGTGCCCAAGCCACGTCCGCATTCGGCATAAACAACTACGGCCTCGTGGTTGGCGCCTATCGAGACGTGAGCGGAGTCCTCCACGGATTTAGGCGTAGTCCTGCAGGCTCGTATACGACCGTGGACTTTCCTGGTGCAGGGGATTCTCAGCTGACCGGCATCAATGATCTAGGGCAAAGCAGCGGCGTTTATGATTTCGGGGGTGGAGGTAGCACACTCTGCCCCGGACCCGACTGTCAGGCGGTCAGCTTCTTGGCCGAGTCGGGGGGATTCAGCGCTTTTGAGGATCCCAATGCTGGTTCCGCACAGACCTTCGCTTCGTCGATCAACGACCTTGGCCAAATTGCCGGCTTCTACAACGATCCTTCCGGTAACACCCTGGCGTTTGTCCACGATTCAGTTCGCAATAGTTTCCGCACCGTCACATTTCCCTCTGCCGGCGCCTTCAGTTTTGCCGGACAAGTCAATAATCTGGGGACAATCGCGGGCGAATATCGGATCAACTTTGAGCAGGGGTTTCTCGCAACCTGCAGCGGTTTCCTGTCCTTGGATCATCCTGACTCGGACTCGTCGGGCTTGCGTGCCGTCAACGATCGAGGCGCGATGGGCGGGTGGTTCATCTCCTTGCCGGGAGCCACGACGCAGGCATATATCGCAACTCCGAAGTGAAGCTGCGAAAAACGTTTTCACTTGAAATGCCTGGTTAGCATCTTTAGGTCTCGTGTCTCGCGCTACTTAGTCGCGTCCAGCAAAGACCGAAGGACGGGTAGGCACTGAGGGGTCCCAACTCAAGGCGGGAGAGCGGGTCAAACTACATGGCAAAAAAAAGGACAAACAAGGCAAAATCAATTTCCGAGTCGCGAAGTTTAAGAAGGAATACGGTGTGTGCCAACAATGAGAAACTTGCACATTGAGATCAACGAAAGTCAGTCGCAGAACTGCAGTGCTCTCAAGACGACCAAGAAATGGACCATCGGAGTTTTGCTCTGTATCGCTCTGATGGTCGGTTGTGGCGGTGGTGGCGGCAATACCACGACTCCCGCGCCTCAGGTGACGGTCAGCGTGGCTGGGGTGTCCGCGCCCATGAATACGGGTACTTCCCACACGTTCACCGCGTCGGTGAAAAACTCCTCCAATCAAGGAGTGACCTGGTCGGTTGTGGAAGCGGGCGGCGGGTCGATTACACAGAGCGGAGTCTACACTGCTCCCGCCACACCGGGGACGTACACGGTAAGAGCGACCGCTATGGCCGACTCCAGCGCCTCCGGCACGGCACCAGCGCCCGTCGTCATTGCGGAAGGGCATGTTGCAGGCTATGACGTCGGCGTGGATTACCACGCGACCGGCGCCGACTTCCTGCACACTGCATTCATCACAATCTACGATCAACCTGGCGTGCGTGACTCAGTCCGCTCGCAACTGCAGGGCATGGCCGACCGCGGCGCGACCGTGATTTCGACGCGCATCTGGCTGGTGACCGAACCGGGCACGTCTAATTTCGGCGAGACCTGGCGGGCAACATTTCCTCTGACCGATCAGGAACAGGCCAATCTTCACACTTATGTTCAGGACGTGGCTGCCGTGCAGGGCTCGGGCGGAAACCGGCTGCGGCTTGATCTGTGTTTGCTCTGGCTCGGCGCCGCGGACTACACGATGGGAACGCCTTCCACTGGTTTGGGATTCACACCCGTCAGCGCGGCCGTATACACTTCCCGCGTTCAAACGACGACTGACAAGGTGCTGGCCGCGGTCAGCGGAGTGAACCGCACGGACGGCGTGCCCGTGGTCGACATCATTTACTTGAACGGCGAAGTCATGATCGGCGCGAAGGCGAACGAAGACTGGTTCATGAATACGCACTATCCGCGCTTCGTTTCGGTGGTGAAGCAGGCTGGTTTCACACCAGCCGTTTATTTCATTGTTGCCGATACGCAGGATGACGTGCTTCAGAACGATTACGTGGATGTGGACTATCCCATTCTGAATAACCATCGCTCCATGTACTGGGTCTACCGCACCATGGTGTTTATGTACGATCAGGGACTTCCGATCCCATCGCGCATCGATTTTTCTTACTATGTACCTTCGACCGGTGCTACGTACCCGGAGCTTTTGAGCCGTGTGCTTGACGATGCCGACGCCACGCTGCCTTCGCTGGGGGCCGCCCAGTCGTATGCTGCGGCGGAAACGTTCTATTACCAGGACGCTACCCAACTGCTCCAATTTGGTCAGGCCTTCGCCTCAGAAGCTGCAAGCAGTACACGTCTTCACTCCGTGACATTCTGGACCACTCCAGACGGCGGAGGTGCCGGGATTGACATGGTTTACCCATTCGCGTTCGAAGACTATCTGCCTCCCCCACCCAACCGAGCTTCTTCGGCGCTTAGCGGCCTGCCATCGCAGGAGACGCGGAGGCGATGATCCAACTTTGTTGCCGCCAGGGAATCGAGATCGGCCTCTGTTTCCCGTCTTCTTTCGGAATATAGACACGTCGCAATGGTGGTGCCCGATACTTGCCTTCTTTGAGCCGCTGGTGGAGCTGTCGGATATTCTCTTCCGCGTTCGTCTCGTATTGTTGGTACCTGACGCCGTCGATCCCGGCACTGGCATTCTTTCGCAGACTCCGGAATGCCTCATACAACTTCTCGCCTGTGATCAGGTGAGCAATAGAGGAGAACTGCCGCTTCGGATCTTCCTTGGCGAGTTCAGCTATTCTGTTGATGTCTGTGAACATATCGTCTCGAGCTCCGCGTCTCGTTATGTTTCCTTTCAGCAGATTCGTACGCTTGCTTCCCCCTTCCCTCCAGTGGGTTCCGTGGCCGCCCGTTTCCGGAGCCCTGCGGTTCCCCACCTTCGTCGGTACTGTAGGGTTGTAAGACTGCTCCAGCATCCGTCCGTGCTTCCTCCGGTCGACCCTTGGTTGCACGTACCTCTCGACCCATTTCCAGAGGGCGGTCCTCCTGGTGTGAGAGGAGATGGGGAGCTCTCTTCGGTTCCTGGGCCATCCCTGTGGAGCCTGCCCTGGGCTAGAGACCCCGACGAGCCGGCGCGACCTCGCTATAACGGTCGTCGCCTGATACTGCCTTCCGCTGGCGCAAACACGTTGGCCTCGCGACGATACATGATTTCGGGGCTGAATCCTCACGGCCTGCTACCTTGTTGTCTACGCTTCGCACCCACCGGTCGCCCGGTGAATGGCAAGACTCACTACTGACCTGTCTGCTCGACTTTGATCAGGGTCGGGATAGAGCCGAGGCGCGCGCACGTCGTCATGAAAGACAAAGTCACGTTTCCTCGGGCCCCCCTGCAATCCCGGAAGGTCGGATTTCCCGATTCCGGTTTTGGCCCTGGCTTTCCCTGAGAGGCCTTTCCGAGACAGGTGAAGCTTAAGTGCTCGCTCACATGCACCCCAACCCATTCCGGTTTACCTCACAGCTCGTCCTTAAAATCATGGCTCCTCCGACTTGCGTCGTTGACCATACTAGGACCGCCAAGTGCCCAGAGCTCCTTTGCCCGTCACAAGCGTTACTCATGACAGGGTGGCGTCCAGCACCACCTCGAAGGGCATTACCCCTTCTGCATCGCTCCTACGAGCTCATGCGCCAAACCAGTTCCCTCCTCCGGAATTTGTGTATCCACACTTATCTCCCGAGGTCCTTGCAGGTTGCTGCGAACCCCTGCTGGAAACCGGTTCTTCCGAGTAGAGGAGACCCGGTGAGCTGTAGGCTTCCTTTGGCTGTATCCGCCGTTTCCAGCTTCGTGCCCGCTTAAGTCCACCATGGCTCGCCGGGATTCTCCCCCCTCACGGACCCCACCGTGCAGATTTCCCGCAGTGGGTTCTTCAGGCGCGACTCCCTGCACTCGCCCAAGGATGTGTGATCCGCGGTGACAGCAGCGGAAACTGGCGCAGGATTTCCTTAAACCGCTCCCACGTCAGCCGCTCTCCACGTGTTGGGTGAAATAGGTGTGTGAATCCCTCACCAATGCCGAGGAGCTTAGATTCTCAGCCACCGTAGTTCACGTATCCAGGCCATCTCGCTCCTTTTTTCCTCCAATGAACCGCAGACGGTATCGATAGGCATAAAGGGAGCATTCCCTGTTTTGGGGCTTATCCCGAAGGTAACTGTACCGGGCTTGTCCCGAAGGTAACTATACAGCTGTTACATTCGTGTGTATTCCAGACATGTAATGTATTTTCTTTCCCCAAGGAGGAACCATGTCAACCATCTGCGGTCTGTACCTTCTTCTGCCCGCTATCATCTGCGCGGCGGTCACCGTGCGTAACCTGATCTTTGGCGATGTCGTATAGGCTGCCGCAGCCCAGTAGATCCCAGCCAGCTTGGTGGCGGTCGACACGATTCGCGACATTGCGAGCTGCTCTCGTTTCCAGACTGCTCATCCGCTGTCCGGACACAATCCCTCGCTTTTGACGCGCAGCACTGCGGCCCGAGCACTGTGGATGGCAAAACTCTGGTGCGGTTTGCCAGAGCCAGCCTTCGTCCCGCGCTATCCGCGTTTCGAAAACTAGCGAAACATCTCGATTACACGTGCGCCGTGGAAAGGTGCTGGACGACTGCGGGTGAAAGTCCCGGGTAGCGGCCGACAAGGCTGCAAGTCTAGGAGGTGAAAATCCTTCGCCGTCAGTTGCCTGATTCGGACGGCTAGCATCCCGATGCCTGTACTGGTAACGGTGCGGGTTGTTGCTCGGGGGTAAAAGTCACGGCTGCCCTGTGCGGTGAGAAGCTGTGCAGCGGTAGGGGAGACCTGGGTGGCGAGCAAACCAGGAGGCCTGAACGCAAGGAATAGCGACGATCTCGAAACACCCGCCGCACGAAGTCTCTTTGCGGGGCGATTCGGGGAAGCCGACCCATTGGCGGGACTTGGGGAAGGCCGACGGGGCAGGGGAAGTAACAGGCATATGCACCCTGCCACCCGACGGGATCAATGGCTCAAGCATCCTGGGAAAGACTGGCAGAGATAACGTCGGGAAGAACCGGTTTCCAGCAGGGGTTCGCAGCAACCTGCAAGGACCTCGGGAGATAAGTGTGGATACACAAATTCCGGAGGAGGGAACTGGTTTGGCGCATGAGCTCGTAGGAGCGATGCAGAAGGGGTAATGCCCTTCGAGGTGGTGCTGGACGCCACCCTGTCATGAGTAACGCTTGTGACGGGCAAAGGAGCTCTGGGCACTTGGCGGTCCTAGTATGGTCAACGACGCAAGTCGGAGGAGCCATGATTTTAAGGACGAGCTGTGAGGTAAACCGGAATGGGTTGGGGTGCATGTGAGCGAGCACTTAAGCTTCACCTGTCTCGGAAAGGCCTCTCAGGGAAAGCCAGGGCCAAAACCGGAATCGGGAAATCCGACCTTCCGGGATTGCAGGGGGGCCCGAGGAAACGTGACTTTGTCTTTCATGACGACGTGCGCGCGCCTCGGCTCTATCCCGACCCCGGGAACTGGGTTCGCTCCACCCGGAAGCAATCAGAGCGGCGGCGGAGGAAACGAAGCCGTCGGAGCCTCTGGTGTAGAGGGTCACTTAGGTGACTTGGCGAGCATGTAGGCCGTAACGTGCAGTGAACGCTGAGCAGGCCTCGAAACGATTAACGCAGGAGCCAGCCCGCCGTGTAATCGGGATGGCCGCCGCTGATGGGACGGTAGGAGCGAACGAGTTCCATCAGACCTGCCGGGGTAATGGCGACGGCAACCATGCAAAGTTGACCAGTCGCACGGAACTTGTGCAACCAGAAGTTGTCTTCGTCGAGCTTCACCCGTTCGGCGACGGCTTTCAGGCAAGCGAGAAAATCCAGCTTCGGATTGCATCCTGCGGTTGGGAATACCAGTCCGCAAGTTTTGCCAGCCTTCGTCTTCCACGCCTTCAGACTCTTCACCAACTTTACAGGAATTGGGATCTCGCGCTCTTTGTACGCCTTCGGTGTCCATCCACGATCAGGCTTGTGGCTCACCCGAACCGTCGCGGCCGCGAAGTTCACATCCGACCAGTACGTGTACATGACTTCCTGTTCTCGCATGCCCGTCATCAAAAAGAGCTCGTACCAGAGCCGCTCTTCGGCGTCGCAGGCCTTGAAGAGCTCGTCGAGTTCATCCTGCTCGTAGATCTCTGGTTCCTCTTCCGTGTACCGCGGCCAATCGTTCTTCTTCACAAGGCCACGAATGCCATTCGCCTTAAGGAAGGACATCACATTAGCAAACTTGTTCCAGCAGCTACGCGGTGCCTGATTCTTGTCGTCTCGGAGAAATGCGCAGAACTTGAGCAGGTCTTTGCGCTCGATGTCTTCGAGAAACAGCCTGGGGCAGGATTCAATAAAGTAGTTCACCGCGGTCGTGTACGCGGCCAGCGTCTTCGGCTTCTTCGTGAGCTTCGTCTCTTCCAGGTATCCACTGACTCCTGCCGCCAATGATCGGTGGCCGTCGTCACCGCTCTCTGGGACCACGATGACGCCGTTGCTGAGGGCGTTCAACTCGGATTCCTTGCGTTGGCGTCGAGTACTCGCGTCGGCTGGGTCTTTTCCCATAGACAGACGTACTCGCTTAGGCCCTTCGTGCCATTCCAAGTAATACGCACCTTCGGGATGCCGTTCCTGACTGCCGCTTACCATGACTGCGTCGGGCTTCACGCGCCCGTTGGCGGACAGTAGGACGCGGCAATACCGCCATCCCTGCGGGGTTAGAACCCTTTTGGTGAGATTAACTTCGCGGTTGGCCATCGATGACTTCCTCCTGATTATGGAATCAGTAAGGTATCATCGGATTGCAAGTGCGAGATAATAAGGAACTGGCGGAGAGAGAGGGATTCGAACCCCCGATACCCGTAAAGGTATACACGCTTTCGAGGCGCGCGCCTTCAGCCACTCGGCCATCTCTCCGCGCCCACTAGTCTGATTTTCATTTTATCAGGGAAGTCGTTGACTTCGGATTTCCCCGCCCATCTCACTGAACTGAGCCCGGCTCACCCTCCTCATGCAACCAGGATCCGGTTTGGTCACTTGGTTCACGATCTTTGCCACTCCCCGGTCTGTAATCTGGGTGTAGATCTCGGTCCGAGTTGGCGCTGCATTACTCTATCGGCACGGACATTCTGAAACGGCTTTCGAATTTGTTATCGCCTGTGCCGCCTCACGGATCCCTCCGCCGTTCCAGTGCGTGTCGTCCAACCAGTAGATATACTCGTCACGAGCCAGCAACGATGCAGCCTGCTTGCGGAAAAGCGGTGTCAGATTCAGCACCGGAACGTCTGCGGCAGCAAGACGTTGTTCGACAACATCAAGAAACCGTGGACGCTCTGTCCGAGGCGCTGCCGACGAGAGTAGATCATGGTAGACGACATATTTATCTGGAACCAGCACGACCAGCAGCCCGATTCCCTTCTGTTGGAGTTGCATCTTCAGCTGGACAAAAAACTCCGGATCCGTTCGGCGATCCCTCTCATACTTTGCTATGTCCGACGGCAAAAATAGGGTTTCCCGCCCATTGCGCAACTTGGCTTCTATCACCTGACCGCGATACGGATTCGGGAAAATCTTGTCGTTCTGCAAGCGTTTTACAGCGCGGCTGCACAGAATCTCCAGAGGTGAATAGGACCTCAATGCCACGGCGTATTTAGAGATTTCACGCATCGTTTCGGCGCGTTGATCGCCGAATACTCTACGCACAAACTGACGCTTCCAATCCTGCTCGAAGAGCGGACGATGGAAGCCCTTCGCGTTCTGACTGCTCAAAGACTACCAAGCCGCGAGTCATTTGAAGCTGCTGGAGCAGGCCCCACAAGTTCGGAGTCAGTGCTCCGTTGTATACGCGAAGGCCAGAGATGTCACTGAGTTGCTCATTTAGCGTCTAGTTGTCAGATACTCCGGAACCGGCCGTAAACGAATCGCCAAGCAGCAGAATTCCCGTGAACAGTTTCGCAGTCTCACCTCGATTCCTATAGCCCGCAGCATCGGTGCTGAACGCTTCTTCGTGGTATTGCCGCAGTTGCGGCAGGTTTGCAAGATTCGCGAGATCACCGTAGGACCGCGTGTTCCGATATGTCGCATTCGGGACAAACGGCCCGTTTCCGGTTGCAAATAGGGTGACGGCTTCCCATGCACGGAACGTGAAGAGTGCAGGCGGCAAGAGGCGGAGCGAAATATCGAGCACAAGGCAGATGAGGATCACCGCAGGCGCAATTCGCCCGAGCAGAACTCGCTGTTGTGAGTTAGTCGAATCTTGTGCCATCGATCATGTCACCTTGTACACCTTTAGAACTGGAAGTAGAGAAATGGCGATTCCTGGCCACCGTAGATAAACACGATGCACACCAGCAGCAGCACACCAAGCCCGAGCGCTTGAACTGGACTCCATCGGTGTCGCAATTCAAAAGTGTTAGGCCAAAAATGAGCCAAGCTACCCGCAATCACCAAGAGCCCGACAAGGGATTTCCCAGTATTCAGGTGGATACCAGGTTTCCAGGAGAACATAGCCGTGAGCAGCCCGGAGGCCATCGAGAAATTCGCCGATCGAAATAGAACCCACCCGATGACTACGAGTTTGAAGGTGGTCAACTTTCGAAGAGCGACCGGCCACAAGTTCAATATTGCTTCGCCGTATCGCGTAGCGACCAGCAATAATCCGTGATATGCCCCCACGCCACGAATGTCCAGTTGGCGCCGTGCCAAAGCTCTCCAAGCAACATCGTGATCATCAGGTTGCGACAAGTCTTCCATTCCCCCCGCCGGCGGCGAGCATCGGTCCAACGGAGAAAGCCGAGCCCCGCACCATAACTAACCGCGGTGGACAAGGCCATCAGGACGCAAAATTTTGGGTTCCAGAAGGAATAGAAGACATAGCCCGTGATCGTGAGCCAAACGTAACGCTGAAATCGCGTATGCAGCCGCCAAAAAACCAGGTACGTTACCGGAAGAAAAAGATAGAGAAAGGGTAGGCTGTTGACAGCATCTAGTCGATCTCGTTGTAAGGTCTGGGCAACCAGTCGTGGAAGTAGCACTTTACAGCACTGATCTCATGAAATGCTAATCAACGATAACAGGTTGACCTCACTGCTGCTGTTGTTCCTGCTCGGAGCGCGTGGGCGCCCGCATTAGCACTGGTCGGGATCGAATCACGAAACTCGGCATTACCGGTTCAGGAGGCGCGGCGTCTGCAGGGCTAACAGTGACGGCCACGCTTAGTTCGCTTTGTGCCTCGCCTTTGTATACTCCGCGCGTGGGTGGGACGTCGGCGTAGTCGCGGCCGATGGCCACGCGGATGTGGCGGTCCCCTCCGACCAGATTATTCGTGGGATCAAATGCCACCCAACCCAGCCCAGGCACGAGCGCTTCCACCCAGGCATGCGACGCGCCTTCGAGCGAACGGTCTTTTTCTTCTTCGTCGCGATGGAACATGTAGCCGCTGACATAGCGGGATGGAATGCGCAGGCGGCGCACCAACGCGATCATGATGTGCGCGAAATCCTGGCAGACTCCCTGCCGCGTGCGCAGAGCTTCTTCGATCGGCGAATCGACTTTCGTGCTGTTCGGCACGTAGGCGAATAACTTGTAGATCGCCTCGTTCAGCTCCGTAAGCAGCGTCAGCGGATTACCGCGGCGCTCGCAGTTGAGGTCTTTCGCGAGACTCTCCAGTTCCGCATTGGAGTGCGCGTAGTGGCTGGGCAGGAGCATCTCCCAGTGATCGTTGCCGGTAATCAGGGCATCGAGATCGGCCCAGTCGCCGGCACTGGCGGTCCGCGGCGGGGGAACGGATTGCACTTCCACAGCCGACTGCGCGGTGACTTTCACCACCTTGTGGGTTCCGGCGATATCGAAATGATGAACCGTGTTTCCGGTGAAATCACGGTACTGCATGACGTTCGCCGCCGGCTCGACATCGAGAGTGAAGCTCAGGCAGCGCTGCTCGCCGTCGCTGCGCGGTTGCAGGCGAACCTCCATCACGCTCTCGCGGACAGCGGGCTCGTAGCGGAAGGTTGTGGTGTGGCGGACGGAGTAGATCACGGATTCCTCTTCCTAATTCACGAGTGTAAGGGCAAGACGCCCTCGTGACAGCCGGACCGGGCGCGACCTTCTAAAGCTCAAGAAACCAGCGCCGACTCTACCGCATAATCGAAATAAACTTGCTGGATTGCGGTGTGGGCCTGCGCGCATTGCCAGCGAACGCTATCGACGTAGGCGTTCGCGCCCTGGGCCATGATTTCCTCGATCTGGCTGAAGCTCAGAGTTGCGCAGAGGCGTCCGGCCAGGCGCACTGGTTGCTCGGCTTTTCGTTCGGTTAATTCTCCGATCGCGACCAGTGCCGCATGCACGCGGTCGACGGAGAAGCGCACGGAATGCGGAAATTCAGGGTTCAACAACAAGAACTCCCCCACCCGTAGCGGACGAATTTCCGCCGTATACGTTTTGCAGTACGCCTCAAAGGCCGCGCACGATTTCAGCAGGCCGACCCACTCGAGATACTCTTCGCTCTCCACCGCCTGATCGAGTGGATGCGGCAACCGTCCGAAGTGTGTGCCGATCAAGCGCGCCAGTTCGTCCGTGCGCTCGACGAAGCGGCCGAGCTGGATATACTGCCACCCCTCACCGTGCGACATCGTTGAGTCGGTGACGCCTTGAAACAAATGCGCGCCTTCCTGCACGGCGCGAAAGAATACGTGCGTATTCAGCAGCCACACCTCGCTCGCCGTGGTGCTGTTGACCTGCAAATACAGGCGGTTTAGCTGCTCCCACATTTCCGTGCTGCATTGCTCGCGCACCTGGCGCAGGTTTTCGCGTGCGGCGGCTACGCACGACAGGATGGAAGATGCATTCGTGCGGTCCAGTGTCAGGACGTGCGTGAGTGATGCCGCGTCGATCTTGCCATCTTCCGGAGCGGCAACCTGCGAGGCCTCCAGCAGCCGCAGCCATCGTCCGGCGCCGGCTTCGGGAGACTGGTCGAGGCGAAGCTGCAGGTCGACGTCGATCAGACGGGCCGTATGTTCGGCGCGCTCCAGGTAGCGGCTCATCCAGTACAAGCTGTCCGCGACCCGCGAGAGCATGGCTGTTCGCCTCCTGTCGTTCATGCCTTGGTCTTCATGCGTGAGCTATCATGCACGAAGCACCCACGTGTCTTTACTGCCGCCGCCTTGCGACGAGTTCACGACCAGCGATCCCCGCCGCAACGCCACGCGGGTCAGGCCGCCGGGCACGAGTGTTACGTTCTCTCCATACAAAATGTAGGGGCGAAGATCGACGTGCCGCGCCTGCACTTCGCCATCCAGGAAGCACGCAGCCCGCGAGAGACTCAGCGTGGGCTGGGCGATATAGTTGCGCGGCTCGGCTTCGATCCTGCGCCGGAATTCTTCCCTCTCGACCTCGGTACTGTGCGGGCCGATCAACATGCCATACCCACCCGATTCGCCGACGGCCTTCACCACGAGTTCGTCGAGATGCTCAAGCACGTGACTTCTCTGCGAACGGTCACTGAGAAGATAAGTGTGTACGTTGGCAAGGATCGGATCTTCGCCCAGGTAGTAGCGGATGATCGCTGGAACGTATGCGTAGAGCGCTTTGTCGTCGGCCACGCCGGTGCCGATAGCGTTTGCCAGCACTACATTTCCTGCGCGATAGGCATTGAAGAGCGCGGGCACGCCGAGGCTCGAGTCCTGGCGGAAACAGAGTGGGTCGAGAAAGTCGTCGTCGACCCGGCGGTAGATCACGTCTACGCGCTGCAAGCCGGCGGTGGTGCGCATGTAGACCATGTTGTCGTGCACCAGGAGATCGCGGCCTTCGACTAGTTCGATGCCCATCTGCTGCGCGAGGAATGTGTGCTCGAAATAGGCTGAGTTGAAAACTCCGGGTGTGAGAAGGACAACCTTCGGTTCGTGCCGCGTCGAAGAACTGGCCGGAGCCAGCGCGCGCAGCGTGGCCAGCAAGGCCTGCGCGTAGTGATCGACCGGGGACACTCCGTAGTCGCGAAAGAGAGTCGGGAAAACCTTCTTCAGGACTTTCCGGTTCGCCAGCATGTACGAGACGCCGCTGGGCACGCGCAGGTTGTCTTCGAGCACGGCGAAACTGCCGTCGGGCAGACGCACCAGGTCGGTGCCGCAGATGCTGACGTAGATTCCGCGGGGAACGGTGAGCCCGCGCATTTCGCGGCGGAAGTGACGGCAACTGTACACTAGTTCGCGGGGGACGACCCCATCCGCCAGGATCCTTCCGTGGTGATAAATGTCTTCGAGGAAAAGATTCAGAGCGGCGATGCGCTGGGTGAGGCCGTTCTCGATCTTGCGCCATTCTGCGTGTGGAATGATTCGCGGCAGCAGGTCGTTGGGAAATACGCGCTCGGTGCCCTCGTCATTGCCATAGACCGTGAACGTGATTCCCTGATGCAGAAATGAGAGGTCAGCGGCTTGCTGGCTCTTGCGAAGTTCCTCGGAAGGAAGATCGAGCAGCGTCTGGAACAGGGCCCTATAGTGCTCGCGCGGAACGCCTGGCGAGTCGAACATCTCATCGTAAGCGCTGTCGAACTGGTAGTTGCGAAACGGAGGACGAAATAGAGTAAGCGGCTCCGGAGGATTCATCCGGCGCACAAGTCCGCGGGTTCGCGTACGGCTAGGCTGCACTCATAGGACTCTAGGGGGCGTTCTGCGGCGAGTCCAATCAAAATTGTTTATGGAAGGGATTGAGTTTTCAGGGGTCAAGTAGCGCGGCGCCTCGCCGGCTGTGGCGGTGGCACCCTCGCCCGCGCAGTAGATCAGTACGGGAAAGACCGACGGTGTCGAATCGCTGCAGGCGGTGGCGACGAGACGCCGCCACGACAGCCGCCGAGACGGCGGCGCTACTCGCGTTATCGCTATTGAGCCTTCTGCCCGGAGCTGAACACCGTCCACGGGCCTGCTTTCATGTCTCGCAATAGTGGCTTCTGCCACGAAAACTCGGGGTGACGCTCAAGAAAACGTTCCGCTAGAAAGTCTGCTCCACACGGATGCCCTGCCCGGGCCACGAAGCTCATCTTCGCGGCCATCGAGCTGTCGGCAGCCTTGCCCTGCACAGCGCCGCCGGGATTGTAAGCGTCCCAGCCCCACTCCTTTACTCCGCGCGACGAGGCATCCACATGGCCGCACAGTGCGCGCTCGTTCGGCTGGTCCTTTTTCTCGAAGCTGTCGACGTGATCGGAAAGGAATTGCTGTGCCATCGTGAGGTCGACCTTTCCTTTAGCTTGCTGCATCACTTCTTCCCATCGGGCATGGCGCGCATTCATAGAGGAAGACATATCGTTCGGATTGAAACCGCTGGTCTCTTCCCGAATCACTTTGGGATCGCGCGCGAAATTCGAGCTGACAAAATATCCATCTTTGGTGCGCCACAGCGGCGTATTCTTCAGGCCTAGTTCCAGATAAGCGACCTCGCCGGTCTTGCGATCACCGATGAGCCAGTCATTGGCATATCCGCCGTTGTTGCCTTCCTTGATGATGCGCACATAGTCATCGATGCTGTTGGCGTACTGCAACGCCTTGCGGGCCCGCATGAACTCGGGCTTGCCGTTCGGATCCCATCCCTCAAACTGGGTGATCGTGGTCTCGGTGATCATAATCCCAGCGGAGTTGACGCCGAAATCGTCGTCGCTGACGATAACTCCGGGGAACCCGTCCATCAAAATACGGTTGCCGTGTTCGGGCCGGATGTCGAAGATCACGACCCAGCGCTCGCCGGCAAGATAGCTCGTCCAATTATTGTGAGCGATCACGATCTGGTGATCTTTGGTCATGCTGCCGGTGGCGATGAACGCGCTGCAGTTTCCCGGTGCCGCGAGCTTTGGTGCTTTCGCCGATTTCTGCTGCTTGTTCATCGTTTGTTTGTTCAACCAGGGCACATAATAATCCGGCACTTCCTCAAAAGCGTTGAGCGCCACGATGTCGTACACATCGAGGTCGACTCCATGTGCTTTCACGCCGTCAGCGATTCCCTGCAGTTCCTGCTGATACTCTGCGTCGATGTGTGGCCAGAGCAATTGGCGCGCCGTCGTGCGGAAGAATTCCCAATCGCGCTGCGTCTGGTGCGTGTCAAACAGCTTGATGGCTTCAAAGGCGTCGGCGATTTCGGGCGCGAGAAGATAGCCGTGCTGGAATCCCATGTCCGACGGAGATCCTTCGAGGTGCACGTACGTCCAGCCCCCCTGCTGGAAGCGGTAGGCCTTCTGCAATCTTGCGTCAGACGAACTTGGAGTCGCCGCCAAGGCAACACAACATAGGCTCACTGCGATTCCGAACCAGCACGTACCGCGAACGAAATTCTTCAACATGAGTCCCCCGGGAACTTCGGTCTTGAACGACTGCCGCAACATTCTAGCCTGTCTCTTCACTCTAAATATCGGTTCGCTGGTCGGGATGCCGGCTCAGGTACCAGCAAGGCATCCATCCGCCATGCGGGAATAGTGCGTGCACGCAAGTTTGAGCCTGTGGCGGGTCGAAGATCAACTGAGTCTTACCATTCTTCTGCAATATCGCGTAGTAGTGATTCACGGTCACGGAACCGTAGGCGTTCCGGTTCGTCGCCGCTCGGATTCGGAACACGGCGAAGTCGATTCCATATACCAGAGCGGCTACGCCGAGCACGGCCAGAACGACGCTCACGAGCAGTCGTCGCAGCCGCTCTCTGAGGTTTGGCGTGGAGGTCTGATTCACGAGGCAAGATTATAAGCTGTCATCAGAGAGTAGGAAGTAGGAGGATGCCCCCTTGTGCCGGCTGCTCTGTTCAATCCCCGCTCGCCCGGCGGTGCGGGGCGCGGTAGCCCAACTGCATGGAGATGTGCCGCGCCGCGTCCTTCAATGCTTCCAGAATGCGTGGCATCGTCTGCGAGTTCACCTGATTCGTGGTCCCACTCAGACCGACGCTGGCCTCGATCGCACCTTGCTGGTTGAAGACGGGAGCGCCCACGCAACGGGCTCCTAAATTATTCTCTTCGTCGTCGACGGCGTAACCCTGGGTGCGCACCTTCTCCAGTTCCTTCAGGAGACGCGGCAGGCTGGTGATGGTTTTCGGAGTGCGTTTTTCCATCGCCCGCTCGCCGACAATCTTCTCCAGTCGCTCTTGCGCAATGTACGCGACGAGCGCTTTGCCCACGCTGGTGGCGTGAACGCGCATGCGGCGGCCAACCCATGTGTCCATGCGGATGAATCCCGGGGGCTCCACCTTCTCGATGTAGACCGCTTCGGGCCCGTCGAGAATCGCCAGATGGCAGGTGAGGCTGGTTTTCTCGACCAGGTGCCGCATGATGGGCAACGCAACTTCCCGCACATCGATGCCGCTGAGCGCTCCCCGGCTGAGGCTCAGGATCTTCAGTCCGACGCGGTATTTGCCGCTGCTCGCATCGCGATTCAGGTATCCCTGGGTTTCCAGGGTGCGCAGGATGTAGCTTGCCGAGCTCTTTGGAATCTGGAGTTTGCGGCTGATCTCGGCGTTGCTCAGGCCTTCGGGCTCTTGGGCCACCGCTTCCAGCATGGTGAGAGCGCGTTCGACGGCAACCGAGGGAGATTCGTCTTTGGAGGTCATCGCCAAATCGTTATGGTAGCAAAACCCTGCATGGACAACAAAATGAATGTATGTTCGGGATATTGAACAACGGCCTTGACCGGGCTCTTCACGCGTCGTACGATCCGCCAGTATTACGAAGTGGTGTTCACTATTCTGAACACACAAAGGAATCACACGGACCCGCAAATATGACGCCAACTGCAGTAACGACCACGGAAACCGGAGCAGTACTCAATCCCATCAACAGCACGCCGCAGCGATTCGACCCCTACCACGATCTTCCCGACGGCTTCATGGAATTCTTCCTCCCGCTGCACCGGGAATTTACCCCGCGCCAACAGGAACTGGCTCTTAAGCGCGTCGAAGTGCTGCAACGATCGCTGGAAGGCGACAAACCGGCACACCAATTCCCTTCCGACACGGTTCGCAACGGTTGGCGGATTACTCTGCCGGAGTGGTGCCGCGACCAGCGAAACCAGATGACCGGACCCGCGGACGATGCCGAACTGTGCGTCAAGATGTTGAACTCGGGCGCCCCGGGCGTGATGCTTGATCTGGAAGACTCCTGCGTCAACGAGTGGACGCATCACGAAACCGGCGTGTCGAACATTCTGGCTTGTCTCCGCGGTGAACTTACCTACTTCGACAAAAAGCGCAACCGAAGCGTGACCATTCAGCAGAATGGCACGGTGATCTTCACGCGGCCGCGAGGACTTCATCTGAATCAGGCTGGGTTGATTCCGGGCGAGCTGGTTTCGGCGTCCCTGATCGACGTGGCGCGAATCTTTTATTCCATCGACCCTGACAAGTTAAAACATCCGCTTTGCATCTACATTCCAAAGTCGGAGTCGGCCGAGGAAGCGCTGTGGTGGCGCGATCTGTTCCGGGTGCTGGCACAGTGGCGCGGTCTGCCGCACAACTACATCAAGTGCATGGCGCTGGTGGAGTCACACCCGCTGGCATTTCAGATGGAAGAATTCACGTACAACCTGCGCGACCACATTATCGGACTGAACCTGGGCCGCTGGGATTACATGGCCAGCCTGATTCACTTCAATCTCGACAATCCTGACTGGGTTCTGCCGGACCGCAACACGATTCCGTACAACGTTGCTTTCTTTCAGAACTTGCGCGAACTCATGCCGGAGATTTGTCATCATCGCGGGATTCTTGCCATCGGCGGCATGACGGCGCTTTATCCGAGTCGCGAGGACGCAGAGTTGAACGCGCGGGCGCTCGCGATTCTCGAGAAGGACAAGAAGAACGAAGCCGACTGCCTGATGGACGGCGCGTGGACGGGGCATCCCGATCAGAACGCGATCGCGGTGGCGCAGTTCCCCTACCCAAACCAACTTCAGGCGCGGCCTAAGACGGCGAGCCGCTATCCCGACTTGCGGCCAGTTCCAAATGGAGTCGGTGCGCGTACGGTGAATGGCACGCGTGCAGCAGTGCGCACGGTGATCCGCTATCGGCACGGCGTGCTCAGCGGACGCGGCGCCAGTTTGCTCGATGGCTATATGGAGGACCTGGCCACCGACCGCATCTATCGCCTGATGATTGCGCAGCGCGTGCTGCATCGGGATCTGGTTCCGGTGCAGGACGAGCAGGGCCAGACCGTGAAACACACGCCGGAGTTCATCACGCAATTGTTCGACGAAGAACTGGAGCGCTTGCTGTCCGGACTTCCAACCAACGCAGATCCAGACGATGCGGACCGCTTCCGCCGCGCTCGCGAAATCGGTGAAGCCATGATCGTGAACGGAGAATTCAACCCGGCTTAACCAGCTACTCACCCTAAGAGCTAAAGGTAAAAGAGAAAATATTTCAGGAGAATGTACATGTCGGCCAAAGGAAACGGACACAACGCGCAACCTTCAACCCACCACCAGATGGAGCATTCATTGAGCGACCAGGAACGCGTCGCCCAGTATGCCCTTGCCCAGGCGGCGATGAACGAGGATTGGGGCTCCAATCCGCGGTGGAAGGGCGTTGAGCGTCCCTACACGGCAGAAGCCGTGTTGCGGCTCCGGGGCTCGATCCACATTGAGCACACGCTGGCTCGCATGGGCGCCGAACGGCTGTGGGAATTGCTGCAGACCGATCCTTACATCAACGCCCTCGGTGCTATGACCGGCAACCAGGCGGTACAGCAGGTTCAGGCGGGGCTGAAGGCAATCTACGTCAGCGGATGGCAGGTTGCGGCCGACGCCAACAACGCGGGCACGATGTATCCGGACCAGAGCTTGTATCCCGCCGACAGTGTTCCGAATCTTTGCCGGCGCATCAACAATGCGCTGCAGCGCGCGGACCAGGTGCATCACGCAGAGGGAAAAGTGGCGCCAGGGCAGACTTGGTTTGCGCCTCTGGTCGCCGACGCCGAGGCGGGATTCGGCGGCACGCTGAACGCCTTCGAACTGATGAAGGGCATGATTGAGGCTGGTGCCGCGTGCGTGCACTTCGAGGATCAGTTGTCGTCCGCGAAGAAGTGCGGGCATCTTGGCGGCAAAGTTCTCGTCTCCACGACCGAGGCCATTCAGAAGCTGGTGGCGGCGCGGCTGGCGGCCGATGTGATGGGCGTGCCCACGCTGATCATGGCCCGCACTGACGCCGATAGCGCTCACCTTCTGACCAGCGACATCGACGCGCGCGACCGGGAGTTCTGCACCGGGGAGCGCACGTCGGAAGGTTTCTTCCGCATTCGCGGCGGGATCGATTCAGCCATCGCACGTGGACTTGCGTACGCTCCGTATGCCGACCTGATCTGGTGCGAGACTTCGCATCCTGGCTTAGAAGAGGCACGGCGCTTCGCCGAGGCGATTCACTCGCAGTATCCGGGCAAGGCGCTGGCCTACAACTGTTCGCCGAGCTTTAACTGGCGCAAGAATCTGGACGAAGCAATCATCGCACGCTTCCAGCCCGAACTGGCGCGCATGGGATACAAGTTCCAATTCGTGACCCTCGCGGGCTTCCACGCGCTGAACCTCAGCATGTTCGAGTTGGCGCGCGGATACAAGCTCAACGGGATGACTGCCTATTCCAGGCTGCAGGAAAAAGAATTCAGCCGCGAGACGCAGTACGGCTACGAGGCCGTGAAACATCAACGATTCGTGGGCACGGGTTACTTCGATCAGGTACAGCAGGTGATCAGCGGCGGCCTGGCATCGACCACGGCGCTAGCCGGATCGACCGAGACGGAACAGTTCATGGAGAAAAAAGCACTGACGCGGCCGGAACGCGGGCCAGACGCGGGATGCCAGCCTGTTCTCGGAGACTGTCCGCACACGCCGGTGAACATTGATCTGGGTCCGGAAGAGATGCTGTTGCCGTCGGGGGACTAAACGGTCGCTGTTAGAACGGTGAAACAGCATAAAGGGCCGGTCTGCTGGGGGGCAGACCGGCCCTTTATCATGCGAGTGCCACAGCACGACGGTCTGGAACAGACTGATCGACGCAGACCGCCGCACCTGTCAACTGGGTGAGCACGCGAGGCAGGATTTCAAGGAAACAATTGACCTCTTGCTCGGTGTTGAATCGGCCCAGGCTAAGGCGAAGCAATCCACGGCCCCGCTCGTCGTCATATCCCATGGCCAAGAGAACGCCAGAGGGTTCCCCAGAATGATTCGCGCTACAAGCGCTGCCGGCTGAGACCGCAACGCCAGCAGCATCGAAGGCCGCAAGAAGTCTGCCCGTCTCACGCTCGTGGCCGCGGAGCCCAAAGCTCAGATGTCCGGGCAAGCGATGTACCGGATGTCCAAAGAGATAAGACTGAGGAAGGACGCGGCTGAGTTCTCTCGCGATGAGTTCGCGGAACCGCGCCAGGCGAGTTGCTTCTCGTGCTAACTCTTCGTGCGCGATAACTGCTGCCGCGCCAAAGCCGACAATTCCAGCAACGTTTTCCGTAGCTGAGCGCAAACCGCGCTCCTGTCCGCCTCCGAAGACGATGGGCGACAGCCGCGTGCCCTTGCGGATGTAGAGTGCGCCGATACCCTTCGGCCCATGCAATTTGTGGGCTGAGAGCGAGAGCAGGTCGACATGCAGGCGATTCACGTCGAGCGGAATTTTTCCCGCTGCCTGAACCGCGTCGGTGTGAAACCGCACGCCGTGCAGTTTCGTGAGGTGCGCGAGTTCCTCGATGGGCTGCACCGTCCCTACTACATTGTTCGCCGCCATGACGGAGACGACCGTCACGTTCGACTGGAGCGCGCGCAGCAGGCTCTCTGGACCCACAAGTCCATCGGCATCGACCGGAAGATGCGTGATTTTTGTCCCCGACTCGGCCAGGAAACGACAAGCCTCAAGAATCGCGGCGTGCTCGATCGAGGTTGTTACCACGTGGCCGGGACGGCCGCTGGCGCGCACGGCGCCGATCAGCGCGAGGTTGTCGGCCTCGGTGCCGCTGGCCGTGAAAATGATTTCGTCCGGCTCGGCGCCGATCAGCGAGGCCACTTGCGCCCGCGCGGTCTCGACCGCTTCGCGCGCCATGCGACCTTCGTGGTGCAAACTTGATGGGTTTCCAAACGCGCCGCCAAGATATGGGCCCATCGCTGTGAGCACCCGGGGATCGAGTGGGGTAGTGGCGGAATGATCAAAATAAATGCGCGGATTCATGAATGCTTCTCCAGCCTTGGCTGCGCTGGGCCCTGCGCGCCCTGAAAACACGAATGCCTCATCCGGGATTGTGGGACGAGGCAAATGCTTACCGAGATCTCATGTCCCCCGCAAACCGGGCGGGAATTGACACCATATGATCAGGCTGGTTCCTGATCCGGTTGTCGTGGCGTCTGCGGGCCCGTTACCCTCAGCCACTCTGCATGAGACTACGGCTTCATTCCGGCACGAATGCCGGAACGCCTTCAACGATAGGGTTCGCAGGCACTCGTGTCAAGGAATAATCTGTGGTCACGTATCTCTGGGACGCATTCGTCCGGGCTCGCTTCGCATCGTAGGGCGGACCCTTCGGCTGTGCTCAGGGCCGGCTGCTGCGTCCGCCTCTACGCAAGCGTTTAAGTGAGCGCCCTTGTCGCTTTGCTATAATTAAACGCTGCCTGGCCGTTGCGGCTTAACCCTGTGCAGAAGTGGTGGAACTGGCAGACAGACCATCTACAACCACGAATTTAGACCTTCCCTGCAACCTCCTGATAGAGAAGCAAATAGCTTACACTTTATTCACTTACGAATCGGCCTGACTAATCGTGGTTAGTCCAGAGCAATCCTAATGTGCGGCTAGCGCGTACAAAAACGCATACAGTCGGAATCATCTGTTTCGACGTGAATCCTTCATATTCGGCAAATCAGTTTCTGTTTCTCGTCTTGCTCCGAATTCGGTCAACCTGCGTCGTTGCGGGGGTTGGATTTGTTCCCCAGTCGCCAATTGATTTCTTCGGAACGTATTGATTCGACGATAGTCCGGAATGCCAAGAAAGGCCACAAAGACAAGTTCTTCATTCAGTTTCCTCCGTTTCGTCCGAATAGAAAAGTTCTTTGCAGCCTCCGGCAGAGGTGTCGCCAGGTGGGAAGTCCGAAGCGAAATTTGTATTTCTGTTGGTAGGCGTCGCTATGGGCTAGTATTCTCACGACTGGAACGGACAGCAGTGCCGTTTTGTCCAGCCACGTTTACCCAGGAGAGGTTCTCGCGCCTAATCAACGAGCGACCAAGGGGATGGTTTGCCACGAAGAAAAATGTCTGGAGAGCGGTGATTGAAGTCGTTTTATCTTCTTCCTGTTTTATTCCAATCTTTTGATGGGAGAATCTGACCGCTCATGCATGGGACAAAAGAGGGGAGTAGTGTGGGCAATCGGAGATGTTTTCACCGCTGCCAATTTCGTCGAGCAGGAAGTAATTGGAGTTTCTGTAGACCCACTCGGCACCGGGAACGTTGTTAAGGCCTTTCTGGCGTGCGATAAGCTTGAAAATCTCCGCCCGCGAGGCGAGGTCTGGGGCATTGCGCCCGGAAATGAAGACGAGATCGAGAAAGTCGCGCAACCCGCTGGGATGGGCGAACAATGTCGGTCGCAAGGGATATCTTCGCGAAGTCTTTCATTGAAGACCAGCAGCAGCATCGCAAAAGCGGAGACAACGACCTTGCCGGGCCAACGAACGCGACGGCGACGAAGGCTGCCTTCAGGATCGTGCGACTGATTTTGCTGATAATACAGGTCAGAATGCGTTGGTGGATTGTTCGTCCCTGTTCGACCAGGGCCACAATGTTCGTTAGCCCTGCTTCGGTCAGGACGATTAAACTTCAGGGTTGCCCGTCGTCCTCCAGTAATCTACCGATGCGTGAGCGGATGAGCGATGTCCAGCTTATGGCACGGAGTTTCAACAGGAGCAAATGCTTTAATTCATTGGCACTTGGTTCTTGAACTGCTGCGCAGTTCCCACAAACAACTCCTCGTATTTTCGCTTGCCGGAGGCCCCAAATCCTTCCCCGTTGATCTTGCCCCAAATAAGTGCACCCGGTCCTGAATCTCCGAGTGGGTGCATACCCTGAGCAGAATAGTAATAGTAGTGATCTCTGGCCCATCCATACTCCTCAGCGGAAGAGGTTCGGAGCACTCCGCCTGGAGGAATCTTGACAATATATTCGCCGTCTTCCTTAGCTAGAGGCGGTGCGTCTTGCACCTCAAACTCGATTCGCACCCAGCCTGTGTATCCTTCGGGAATCAGAAACCGCGATGCGGGACGAGTCGAATTCCTGGCACTCACGCTCAGCCACAACGCGAGGCCAGTCAACAGCGCAAGGGTAAACGCACCCACGACGATTCGCGCGGACCGGTTTGTAGCCTCCGGGAAAATCCAGGTCCGGTTGCCGGCCTCTGCTCGTCTGAAGCTAACGATTGCGGAATATAGCGTGGCGACTACCAAAAAGACGGTGGCTGCATATGGCAACTTCATTTGGATTCAAGAACGGAACTCTGCCCACCGAGTTTTGGCCGGATGGATTTCGCGATTGCTGGACCGTAGAAACACCAAATCGCCAGGCAAGCGATCAGTGCCAGTCTTGCGGCAGCATATGGTTTGAAGAGACTGACATAAGCGGCAATCATGAGACACAACGATCCTAGTAAGGAAACAAGTTCCAATGGATTCCACGGAGCTCCATAAACCGCAGGGGCCAGCAACGCGTAGACATGGAATCCGGTGATCACACTCGCGACGAAATAGAGGCAAAAGGGGAACATGTCGGCAATAATACCGCCTGCCAAAGCAGATCTTTTCCCTATTCGCTTCATAATGCCACCGCAAAGCTGCCCGACGGCCCAGTATCACGTTTATCGGGCCTCCTCGGCCTTTTAAATCAGTCGGGTGGTGGGTGATAGTAGACCACCACCAAAATAAAGATAAGACCAACGACTGCTGCAATCGCCAGCGAAAGCAGAATGCCGTGCAGGGTTGTGAATGATGATTGCTTCTTCTTTTTTTTCTTTACCTTTATGGATGTGGTCATATAAAGCTCTGCTTCGACGTTTATCGTCTCAAGCGAGGTCGCACAGAAAAAAGAGTGAAGTGCTTCCAACGAAGGAGGCTTTTCTCAGATTCCGCTGGTCTGGTACTGCAAGACAGCCAGTGAGAGCCGACAGTCGTAGCCGGCCTGCGCATTACTAATTTGGGCCTGCGTCAGCTGAAGCTGCGCCTGACTCAGTTCCACGATCGAACCTAAACCCAGGTTGTATCGTGACTGAGCAAGGTTCAAGGCAAGGTTGGCCTGGTCCAGAAGCTGTTGAGTCACTGCGAGCCGGTCATAAGCGGTCGTAGCGTTCAACCAACTGGTACGTACATCGCGCGAAATTCGATCACGCAGATCACGCAGTCTCTCCTGCGCGGCCTGGGCCCGAAGCGAGGCTTCTCGTGACCTCGCGGGGTAAAGGAAACCGTTGAACACCGGAATATTCACGTTCACGCCCACCGCTCCATACCAGCTGGAAATGATGGGATTGCGTACTGGAGTGTCACCAACGACTCCAAGGGCGCGGACGTCGGGAAACAGCAAGTCTCGTTCCGCTGTCTGAAATTTCTTGGCGGATTCCGACTGGAACTCGAGGGCCAGGATTTCCGGCCTCACGGAAAACGCGGTAGTGATCAGATCGTCGACGTTTCCAGGAGGCGGAGCATTGGGAGTGGAGTCCTCGACGAGCTGGTAGCTCCGCAGATTGGGGAATCCGAGCACTGCGGAAAGACCGGCCAGAGCCGCATTTTCGTTGTTCTGCGCATCCAGAAGGAGCAGTTTAGCTTGCGCCAGATTCACGTTAGCGAAGCTGAGATCCAGTTGAGACTTGAGCTTGCTCTGGAATAAAGCGTCCACCTGGTTTGAAACCGTTTGGCGTTCTTGCACCGTTTGCAGGGCGACGGTCAAGACCGCATGAGCCTGAAGGGAGTTGTAGAAGGCTTGGTCTACCGCGAGCAGGATCTGTTCCTTCGTGGCCAGCGCGTTCTGGTTTTCCGCTTTGGCCGCCAAGTTGGCGCTCGAAATCAGGTTCGTGGTGCGTCCGAAGTCGGTAAGCAGTTGGCTGACCATGGCTCCCGCGGCAGCGCGCTGGTAGAGGATCGGGTTGTTCAGTGCCCCGGCTGTTAGGCGCGTGCCGGGATTGGCGTCGACCGCAGTCAGATCCACCGTCGCAGTCGGCCACAGACTTGAGCGAACTTCTCGCGTGACCTGTAGCGAGGCTAACGCGGTAAGTCGCGCCACGGAGATCTGCGGGTTGTTTTTTAACGCTAGCGCCTGGGCGTCCTTCAACGACAGCGTCGTAGGCGTGCCAGGAGGATTTTGCGGCAAGGTGGCTTGCGGCCCCATGGGAGTTGCGGTGGTCCCAATTGGCTTGGACGGGGCCTGTGGAGCCGGAGCAGAAGGCAGATTTGACACGCGGGTTGGACTGAGCGTCACCTGCGCGAAGCCGCATACCGGCAGAGTCAGAAAAAGACAAATTGATCGGAGTTTGTTCATTTTTCGAAAATCCCTTAGCTGACTACTCTCCATGACTCATGCTTCCAACGCCGGAGACTGGCTGGGGGCGTTCTTTCCGCCACGCTTGCCGTATACGAGCAGATATGCAGCCGGCACGATGAAGATGGTCAATACCACCGAAGAGGTCAATCCACCGATGATCGCTTGAGCCATAGGTGCGTATTGTTCAGCGCCGGTCCCCAGTTTCATCGCCATCGGTATCATTCCGATAATCGTTGCCAGAGAGGTCATCAGGATCGGCCGCAGTCGAACTCGGCAAGCGGTGATGACCGCATCGGTCGGCGTTAGCCCTTGGGCCTCCAGTTTGTGTGCGAAATCCACGATCAGAATGCTGTTGGAGTCGGCAATGCCCACCAGCATAAGAACTCCCATCAGAGACATAACATTCAAGGTGCTGTGCGTGAGCGGAAGAATCACCAATACCCCGACGAATCCCATCGGTATGGCAAGCATGATCAGCAATGGATCAATGAAAGATTTGAACTGCGCCGTGAGGATCAGAAAAAGCAACGCGAAGGAGAGCAGGAAGCCCAGCCCGAAGCTATGGAACGAAGCTTGCATACCCTCGACCATCCCGCGCAGATTCACGCGGACATTCGCCGGGATATTCGCCTGGCCCACGATGCGGCTGATGTCGCGGGTGACGCGCCCAAGGTCTTCCCCAGCGGGAGTTACGTAGAGATCAACCACGCGCTGAATCTGATAGTGATCGACTTCAGTGGGCGTTTGTACGAACTTCACCTTTACAACGTTATCGAGAACCGTAATCGATCTGGCCCTCTGAGCGATCGTAGGAGGTTGATCACGTCTTGGGTCAGGCATCTTTACGCCACAGTCCCAAGCCGGCTTGGCGAACTCCGTTCGAGGCATAGCCTTGAACGAGGCGGGATTGACCTGGGCGGGACCGCAGCTAATATCGGCTTTGGAATTGTCTTGAGCTCTTAACGGGATTTGCCCCAGGTCAATCATGTTGTGGATTGCGGCTCGACCTTTTTCGAAGTACTGAACGGTGAGGTAGTAGTCGTTGCCGCTCTTGTGATCCACCCAGTAGTTGGGCGCTATCATGTAGTTCGAGTTCAGCGCCGTGATGACGTTGTCCACCACGTCCTTCTGCGTCAGCCCCAACTCCCCCGCATGCACCCGGTCTACGTCTAACCGCAATGCCGGGTAGTTCAAGTCCTGCGGAATGTAGACCTCTCCCACTCCTGGCAAACTCCGGATCTTGCTGGCCAAGTCCTGCGCCACCCCATAGATCTGGTGCAGATCCGGACTGCTCACCTGCACATCGATCGGCGCTGGCATCCCCATGTTCAGCACCGCATCCACCATCGATCCACTGGAGAAAAACGTCCGTATATCCGGAAACTGCGTCGCCATCTCCTTCTGCACCCGGTCCATGTAGACGAAGCTGCTCTGCCGGTGCGACTCCTGCAGCGCCACCTGGATGGTCGCCGTGTAGGGCCCGGCATTGGTCGTATAGAGCGAGGAAAAGTCAGGCACGACGCCGATATTCGAGACCACCATCTTCAAGTCCTTCGCGTCGACGGTGTGGCGGATCAGGTCTTCCACCTTGGCCACATATTGTTCGGTCACTTCGATGCGCGTGCCGGTGGGAACTTTCAGGTTGATGGTGAACTGGCCGGCGTCGGTTTGGGGGAAGAAGGCCAATCCCAGCAGCGGGTAGATGGCCAGACTGGCCAAGAACACCCCGCTCAAGACGGCAACGGTGAGGCCGGGACGCTGCACCGCCCGCCGCACCCAGTACTCGTAGAAGTCGAGGAGCTTGTTGAACATCCGGTTGAACCCGGCATTGAACCGGTCCCACCAGGAATGGGTAGTCGCAGCCGTCGGTTCGACTTCGTACTCGCCCTCCTTGTTCCCGTGTCCACTGCTGTGCGGCACCGCTTTGAGAAAGCGCGAGCAGAACAACGGAATCACTGTCATCGCCACCACAAACGAAGCCAACAAGGAAAGACAAAACGCCAGTGCGAGAGCCGAGAAGAGAAACTTGCTGACGCCGTACAGAAATGTCACCGGGAAGAAGTCCACTACGTCTACGAGAGTTGCGGCCAGCACGGCTAGATTGACTTCCCTCCCTCCAACCTCGGCGGCGACCATTGGCGCGGCGCCCATCTCCAAATGGCGATAAATGTTTTCCAGCGAGATCACGGAGTTGTCGATCACGCGCGAAAACGCCAGCGCCAGGCCCCCGAGGATCATTGTGTTGATGGTGCTTCCCATCATGCTCAAGACCACGAATGTGGTTAGAGCAGAAAGAGGGATGGAGAGCAGCACGGCCGTCGTGGCTCGAAAACTACCCAGGAAAATGAGGATCATCAGGCTGGTCAGAACCAAACCGATGATGCCTTCGTGCAAAACAGTCTTCAGCGCCTCCTTCACGTAAACCGATTGGTCAAAGACCACACTCGCGGTCATCTGCTTCGGGATGTCGTAAAGATGTCCAACCAGGCTGCGGACGCCATTCACCACGTCGATAGTGTTCGTATCCCCACCCTGTTTCATGATCGGGACGTAACAGGACCTCTGGCCATCGACCCGCACGACGTTGTACTGGATTTGGTTCGCGTCCTGCGCGCTGCCCAAGTCGTTCACCGAAACCCAGGAGGTTCCTGCGGTCCTGACCGGAACGTCTCCTAACTGCTTCATGTTGTCGACCAGGCTGTTCGAATAAACGTAGTAGTCGTTGGAGCCGATCTTGACGTCCCCGGCAGGCAGGATCAGGTTGGAGTTGTTCACGGCGCCAACTACGTCCATCGGGCTCAGCTGACGTGACGTGAGTTTGTAAGGATCGACGTACACCATGATCTGGCGGTATTTGCCGCCAAAGGGCGGAGGAATCTCTGCTCCCGGCACCACGGCAATTTGATTACGAATTTGAAACTGCGCGTAGTCGTGAAGTTGCGTCTCATTAAGCCCTTCCCCTTTGACGGTCACTAAAGCCACCGGCAGGCTAGAGGCGTCAAACTTGAGTACGACCGGTGGCAAGGTTCCGGGAGGAAGGCGCTTCAGGTCAGCCAAAGCCAGGTTTGACAGCTCGGTGACATCGGCATCGGCGTTGGTTCCGGGCTGGAAGTACACGCGGATGATGCTCACGCCCAGCAGCGAACGCGATTCCATATGGTCGATACCGCTGGCCAGCGTGAAGAAACGCTCCAGCGGGTCGGTGATATCGGTCTCGATATCCTGCGGCGGCATCCCGGAATAAAACGTCGCCACGACGACTTCCGGCAGATTGATGGACGGAAATAGATCGATCGGCATGCGCGCCAGGCTGGTCACGCCAATGACCAGCAGCACCAGGCAAACGACTATGATGAAAAACGGATTGCGAATTGAAAAACCAGGCATTTAGCTCTTATCGCAGATGCGATCCCCTGGAACCCAGTCGTCGTTCCGAATCATTCTCGTCATGGCAGCGTCGCCGTTTCCCGATTACGATAGGCAAGCAAGTAAGCGGCCGGCACAATGAAAACTGTCAGTACCACCGAAACGGTCAAGCCGCCAATAATGGCGCGCGCCAGAGGAGCATACTGTTCGCTTCCGGTCCCGAGTTTCAGCGCCATCGGGACCATCCCGATAATCGTTGCCAAGGACGTCATCAGGATGGGGCGCAGGCGCACTCTGCAAGAATTAATTACGGCCTCTTCGATGCTCTTTCCCTGTTGCTCGAGGCGGTGCGTGAATTCGACGATCAAAATGCTGTTCGATGCGGAGATCCCAACCAGCATCAGGACGCCCATCAGCGACATCACATTGAGCGTCGTGCCAGTCAAGGGCAATACAATCAGCACACCGATAAAGCCCATGGGGATCGCGAGCATGATCAGGAACGGATCTTTGAACGACTTGAACTGCGCGACCAGAATCAGGTAGAGCAGGACCACCGAGAGAGAAAGCCCGATAGCGAAGCTGCGGAACGAGGCGTTCATCCCCTGCACCATCCCACGCATGTTGATGCGCACGTTTTCCGGAACCTTAAGCTGCGGGATTACGCGGGCAACCTCGTTCGACACCTTGCCGAGATCTTCCGTGGCCGGCGTTACATAGATGTCTACGACTCGCTGAATCTGGTAGTGGTCCACTTCCGTCGGAGTCTGAATGCTGTTCAGTTTCACGACCGCGTCCAATGTTGTCGGCTGTCGCAAGTTGGGAGCGTGAATTGGAATGTTGGTCAGGTCCGTGAAATTCTGAATGGACGACCGGCCCTTTTCGAAGTACTGAACGGTGAGGTAGTAGTCGTTGCCGCTCTTGTGGTCCACCCAGTAGTTGGGTGCAATCATGTAGTTCGAGTTCAGGGCAGTGATTACGTTGTCCACTACGTCCTTCTGCGTCAGCCCCAACTCCCCCGCATGCACCCGGTCCACATCTAGTCGCAGGGCCGGGTAGTTCAAGTCCTGCGGAATGTAGACCTCTCCCACTCCTGGCAAACTTCGTATCCGGCTGGCCAAGTCCTGCGCGACGCCATAGATTTGGTGCAGATCCGGACTGCTCACCTGCACATCGATCGGCGCGGGCATGCCCATGTTCAGTACCGCATCCACCATCGATCCGCTGGAAAAAAATGTCCGGATGTCCGGAAACTGCGTTCCCATCTCCTTTTGGACCCGGTCCATGTAGGTGAAGCTACTCTGACTGTGCCCGTCCTGCAGAGCGACTTGGATCGTCGCCGTGTAGGGCCCGGCATTGGTGGTATAGAGCGAAGAGAAATCCGGCACCACGCCGATGTTCGACACCACCATCTTCAAGTCCTTGGCGTCGACGGTGTGGCGGATCAGGTCTTCCACCTTGGCCACATATTGTTCGGTCACTTCGATGCGCGTGCCGGTGGGAACTTTCAGGTTGATGGTGAACTGGCCGGCGTCGGTTTGGGGGAAGAAGGCTAATCCCAGCAGCGGGTAGATGGCCAGACTGGCCAAGAACACCCCGCTCAAGACGGCAACGGTGAGGCCGGGACGCTGCACCGCCCGCCGCACCCAGTACTCGTAGAAGTCGAGGAGCTTGTTGAACATCCGGTTGAACCCGGCATTGAACCGGTCCCACCAGGAATGGGTGGCCGCAGCCATCGGTTCGACTTCGTACTCGCCCTCCTTGTTCCCGTGTCCACCGCTGTGCGGCACCGCTTTCAGGAAACGCGAACAGAACAACGGAATCACTGTCATCGCGACGAGATACGATGCGAACAGCGAGATCACGACCGCCAGCGCGAGGGCCGAGAATAGAAACTTGCTAACACCGTAGAGAAAGGTCACCGGGAAAAACACGACGACCGTCGTGAGAGTCGCGGCCAGCACAGCGAGACTGACTTCGGTGCCTCCGGCCTCCGCGGCAGCTTCCGGCGCCGCGCCCATCTCCAGATGGCGGTAGATGTTTTCGAGGGAGATGACGGAGTTGTCGATCACCCGCGAAAACGCCAGCGCCAGCCCCCCCAGAATCATCGTATTGATGGTGCTGTCCATCATGTAGAGCACAACAAACGTAGCCAGGGCGGAGAGAGGAATCGACAGGAAGACCGCCGACGTCGCCCGGACGCTACCCAGGAAAACCAGGATCATCAGGCTGGTCAGAATCAACCCGATCAGGCCTTCATGAAGCAGAGTCTTGATCGCTTCCTTTACAAAAGCAGACTGGTCAAAAACGACAGTGGCCCTGAGCTCTTTGGGAATGTCGTAGAGATGCCCGATCATGTCGCGAATACCATCGACCACCTGAATGGTGTTGGTGTCGCCGCCCTGCTTCATGATGGGCAGATAGACAGACCTCTGCCCATCGACCCGCACCACGCTGTATTGAATCTGGTTGGCGTCTTCTGCCTTGCCGAGATCGTTTACCGAAACCCAGGAACTTCCCACGGTTTTGACCGGGACCTTGCCCAACTCCTCCATACTGTCGACCAGGCTGTTCGAGTAAACGTAGTAGTCAAAGGGGCCCATTTTCACGTCGCCGGCAGGCAGGATCAAGTTGGAGTTGTTGACGGCGCCAACCACGTCCATTGGGCTCAGCTGCCTAGAGGCAAGCTTGTAGGGATCGACGTACACCATGATCTGGCGATACTTGCCGCCAAAGGGCGGGGGAATCTCTGCCCCCTTTACCACCGCGATCTGATTGCGAATGGTGAACTGTCCGATATCGTGGAGCTGAGTCTGATTCAGACCCTCGCCCTTGAGCGTGACCAGACAAACCGGCAAGCTGGAGGCATCGAACTTGAGCACGACCGGTGGCAAAGTTCCGGGGGGAAGCCGTTTCAAATCAGCTAACGCAAGATTCGATAACTCTGTCACATCGGCGTCGGCATTTGTTCCTGGCTGGAAGTAGACCTTGATGATGCTCACACCGAGGAGTGAACGTGACTCCATGTGGTCGATACCGCTGGCCAGAGTAAAGAAGCGTTCCAGAGGGTCGGTGATGTCGGTCTCGATGTCCTGCGGCGGCATGCCGGAGTAGAACGTAGCGACTACGACTTCCGGCAGGTTAATTGACGGAAACAGGTCGATCGGCATGCGCACCAGACTGGTTACGCCGATCACCATCAACGCCAGACAGATCACGACGATGAAGTACGGATTACGTATTGAGAAACTTGACATTTTTCTTTTCCGAACCCGCTATCAACTGCGGGCTACTCCTGGCTGCTCTCGTGGTACTGCATGATCTGCACCACTTGGGGGTTCACCTTCTCCCCGGGTTTCAATCCGCTGCGGTCGCTGATGACAACCTGTTCGCCAGCGCTCAAACCGGAAACTACTTCGGCGTCACTGGCAGTTTGCAGTCCAAGACTCACGGGGCGGTCCTCGATTTGGTCGTGTGCGTTCACCACAAAAACCGTTGTCTTATCGGCTTCATGGTTCACGGCCTGCAAGGGTACAGACGGGATATCTTCCTTATGCTCCAACGTCAGGGCAGCTTCGGCATAAATCCCCGAAATCAGCACCCGATCTCGGTTCTGGACATCCACTTCGGTGTGCATGGTCCGAGTGTCCTCACGTACATCCACGGAAAACCGCGCCACCTTTCCGGGGAAAGTGCGGTTGAGCGATGGCACCCGAACGTCTACATGATCACCAACGCGGATGTATCGCACGTAAGATTCTGGGACTGGAATCACCAGCCGGAAAAGATCGTCTTGGGACAGTCTGACGATCGGAATGGCCTGCGTGCTGGAGCCTGTGCCAGCCTGCACCAGAGTGCCCAGGTTCGCGTAGCGCTCCGTTACGACACCTGCAAACGGAGCCGTGATCTTGGCATAGTCAAACAGGCTCTGATCGTGAGACAGCTTCGCTCTCGCCACCGACAGCTGGCTCTGGGACGCCTCTAGCGCCGCTTGGCCGGCGTCTACTTGAGAGGAGGCCGCCAGGTCCTTCCCTTGTGCGTCGTCTACTTCCTGCTGGGCTACAATTCCCGGCTGACTTTCAAAAACTCCATTGAGCCGCGTATATTGCAGGTGAAGCGCCTTGTACTGTGCCTGATAGCGGTACAACTCGTGTTGGGCGCGGCTCACCTGGTTCGTCGCATTCTTGATTTCCGCCTGATCTTCCTGAAGCTGCGCCTCCAACTCAGGAATCTCCAGAACGGCCATTATCTGACCAGCCTTCACGTGTGTGCCGTAGTCAACCAGCAGTTTCTTGACGTATCCGGATTCCTTCGCGTAAACGTCGATCTCCTGGAAGGGCACCAGTTCAGAAGACAAGGTGATTTGCCTCCCGAGCGATTTGTTTACCACCTTCGTTACACCGACAGTGATCATCGGGCCGCTCGCTTGAACCCGGTCGCTCCCTTTCCCCGAACAAGACGACGAGGCGAGCGCCATCGTGAGCACAACGGTCGTGAGCAAATAAGAGATCAGCGTATTCGATGGGCGTTCTCGCATATTGCGGCATCCATTGCACCTTTGAGTCATCGTGTTTCCCTTGACCAGCATTCCCTGGCGACTTCCTAACTCAGCGTCTTCATAACCTCACGCAGCTTCGGCACTGAGAAATCCTTTGATCGACAAAAATCAATGACCCTTTGCTCCGCCCGTTGCAATCGGTCCGCAACGGCGGGAACGTCCGCCGCAATCGCTGCTGGAACCGTCAGGACACCGTGGCGATCCCCGTGCAGCAAGTCTCCAGGTCGCACTTCCATCCCACCCACGCTGATAACGGTTGCGATCTCGAAAATGTGGGCATAGGCATGGGAAACCGCGACACTTCCGGCAAACAACTGAATGCCCATCTTGCGCACGGACGGCAATTCACGCACGGCGCCGTTCGTTATGTAGCCGACACATCCCAAAGCCTTCAGAATTGCGGCGTGCATGTCCCCAACAAAGGCTCCCCGGCCCGGTGGGTCGTCCATGTCCTCTAGCACGAGAATGCGTGGCGTGGGAACGGTGAGAAGAGTGTTCCAGAAATCCGCGCGGTCGTGGAAGTTGCCGCCGCCAATAGGTGGTTCCCCGCTGCGAAGGCGGGCTGTGGCCGCATAGCCCACCATCGGAGGAGCGTCCTCGAACATACACCGAACGCTGGCATCGGAGAACCCAGTGTTCCGCAGCCTGACATTAAACGATTCGATCGCGTTTGCAACCATGCACGTGTCGAACTGGCGAAGAGCATCAAGCTCTTCTTCGGTCAACAAAGGTGCGACGGGCATGCCTATATCCTTTCGGACTCGTCTTTACTTCCAGAAACCACATACTTTGTCACACTCACAGATGGTGGCCTTTGGTTTGCAGGTTTCGCCTGCCAAGCCGCTGCACTGGAATCGAGAGTTCTAATTCGAACCTGCTCCGCCGGCGGCAAAGACTGAAAAGCGGAAACACCCGCTCAACAAGATTCGGTTAGCAAGGACGAATGCTAGCTGCGAAGGTACCTACGAGAGGGATTCAGAGGATGGAGGGGGCCGATTATAGAGGCTTTCTTCAAAACGAAGTCCTGGCATCGGGGGGCCGACCGGTGCAATTCGCGGATAACTACTGGGAGCCAGCAAAAGGCTCACGCAGATCGCTGGAGGCATCCAGTCGGCTGCATCCTTGGCGAGACGCTGCCGTTTCGCTTCAGGGGATGCGTGGCTCTGGACGGCCTTTACCGTGGTGGACGAAGCACTGGCCGACGAAGAATAGCGCGTCGCCAAGCTCACAATCAATGAGCATACAGCCACCAAAACGACCGCAGCACACCAATGCTTGCGCTGTTGACCTTCGAAATGGCTTAGCAGTGGCATTTCAGGAGCGGTTCGAACCCTTCGTTGTTTCTAACATATAGAACCAAGCCGCCGCAAGCAAGAGGATAGACATGACGACAGTAATCACAGCGGAACACAGCATTTAGATCGCCACGTCGTGAAGGTTGGTTGTACCATTTTGCAGTATATTTGCCGGATTCTCCGCCATGCGAATCTGCCTGCATCTTCGAATTGCACTAGCCTACTCTTTCCGAATCTCGTGGTCTGCCTGCTCCCAGTCCTGAACTGCTCGACCCTCCTGGCGGCCTCGCTTCTCGTACAGTTCATAGGCGCGCTTGGCGATCTGTGGGGTCACATCAACCGTCCTTTTGGCCACAGCGTCAGGAACGCGCCACTTGATCATCGCGACCTTGACGGCGTCGTTCAAGCCGAGGCAGGCGACCATGGCATAAACAAAGACCGCGAGCGTCTGCCACCAAGGCAAGGGCTTGAGTCCAGGGAGACCCACGAACGTAAGGACGGTGCCCGTGAGCGCATCGACTGCAACGGCTACCAGGAAGGTCTTGCTGGGCAGTGTCGCCCAGAACCAACTGCGCTCCCGCGCGGATACGACGGAGAATACAGCAAAGTAAAGCAGCAGGAGAAAGCTGAAGGTATAGAGGGCATTGTCGTCGGTTCCTAAGTCAAAATCTGACCAACCCACCCACAATACGAGGAGCGTCTCAGCAACCATCGCGATACCAAGCACCACCGAGACGGCGATGAAACCTCCAATATTCCACGTTTCCGGTTTTTTAGATGGCCGAACATTGTCGGTGGCAAGGGAGATCTTCGCGAAGTCCGTCATGAAGACCAGCAGCAGCATCGCAAAAGCGGAGACAACGAACTTGCCGGTCACCACGAACGCGATGGCCACGAAGGCGGCCTTTAGGATAGTCCGGCTAATTTTGTTGATAATCCAGGTCAGAATGCGTTGGTAAATTGTCCGTCCCTGTTCGACCAGCGCCACAATATTCGTTAACCCCGGTTCGGTCAGGACGACGCTCGCGGCGCCCTTGGCCACGTCGGTTGCGGTGCTAACGGCGATTCCCACTTCGGCCTGACGCAGGGCGGGCGCATCGTTGACGCCATCGCCAGTCATGCCGGTCACATGCCCTGAGGCCTGGAGGTGCTGTACAACGATGTATTTATCCTCCGGATACACCTCGGCGAAACCGTCGGCGCCGGCGAACAAGTCCACTGCGTTGTTGCCGGCTTGAGCGCCCGCGGCCTTCAGGTCGGCAACGCGCTGGATGTTAGGCAGACCGACTCCTTTGCCGATCTCACGGGCCACCGGCAGTGCGTCGCCGGTGAGCATCTTTACCGGAACGCCCAAATCCTCTAGTTCCGCTATCAGCTGCTTTGCATCCGGACGGGGCGGATCATACAGTGACACTAGCCCAAGCAATGCGGGAGTAGCTGTCTCGGGGCCGCGTGCTACCGCCAGAGTCCTATAGCCCTTCGCGGCCGATTCGTTGACGCGTGCCTCTAACGCCTCGATCGCCTGGGGTTGGAGTCCGCAGGCTTCGGCGACGGTGCGAACGGCACCCTTCATCACGTGTAGCCGCTGTCCGTTCTGCTCGACGACCGCCTCGGTCCGTCGATTCTTCGCATCGAATGGTGCGAAAGAGACAGGCGTGACCTTGGGGAGATTTTCGAAGACGTGCCGCTCCTTTGCCGCCGCTAGGAAGGCGAGGTCAATCGGATCCTGGTTGGCTGCCTGCGATGCGAGAGCGCCGGCGAACAGCACATTGGCTTCTGTCGCGCGCTCCAGAGGCATGACGCCGGTGATGGCGAGCTGGTTCATCGTGATCGTGCCTGTCTTGTCCACGCAGAGCACATTCATCGTCGCCGCATCCTCCGAGGCGCTAAGGCGGGTGACCAGCACACCGCGCTTCGCCAGTTCCTTTGACCCAAGGGCCATGGTGACCGTGAACATGACTGGGAGAGCTACCGGTACCGCGCTCATTAGCAGAACGAGCATGAGCGGAACCATTTCGACAAGCGGTGCGCCACGGATCAGCGACAGCACGACTACGACGCTTATCAGCAGGCCGACTATGACGAAGAGCCAGCGGACCACCTTAGCGACGACCGCTTCGATGTGAAGTTTCGGACGCGCCTCCTGCACAAGTTCCGTGGTGCGGCCAAAGTAGGTCTTCGCCCCAGTCAGCATCACCACGCCGTTGCCTTCGCCCCGCCGCACGACAGACCCCGACGAGAGCACGCCACCGGGCGCTTTGTCTGAGGCTTTCGACTCGCCGGTGAGCGCCGACTCATCAATGCTCAGGGTTCCCGTCAGTAGTTTCACGTCAGCCGGGACGATATCGCCGGGGCGCACGCGGACAATGTCGCCCGGAACCAGTTCCCGTGCCGGAATGACCTGCCAGCTTGACTCGCGCCGGACGCGCGCACTGACCTGCAAACGCTTCCGCAACGCTTCAACGACACCGGCGGCCCGATGCTCCTGCATAAAGCTCAACACGGCATTAACAGCCAGCAGCGCGCCCACCACAGCGAGGTCGGAGAATCTCCTGAGAACCGCCGACAGCACCATGATCAGTTCAAGCATCCACGCTGAGATTCCCCAAAATTTCCCGAGGAATTTTAAGACCGGGTGGCCCTTTGTTTCGGCGACTTCGTTGTAGCCGTGTTCCCTCCGGCTGACGTCCACCTCCGCTTGCGTAAGTCCGGTGTCGGGGTTGACGTGGAGTATCGCGAGCGTGTCGGGAATAGGTGCGGAGGCAATGTCAGGAGGCTTGGCGTTTGCGGGCTTGGAGGGATCCATTTATATAGCTCCCCTTCGGAGAGTACATCCCATGGGCGGGCGAGAGTGCTCAGAAGAATGGCAGCGCTGCGCACACGGTCGAATCCTCAGGAACAAACGGACCTATCACTAACCAAGGTTAATTGGGCAAGGATCTCTCGACGGCCTTGCCCACGCCAGTCTTCAGGAATACTAAGCGGCTACCGCCACCTCATCCCCTGAGTGCTGCGAGAAGTCGATGGGATGCGTAGTTTGGATGATGTCCTTTGCTTGTGCTACCTCCGCAGCCGTCCCGTGGACGATCAGTAAAAACTGATCTGTCTTGAGTGCGGTTTCGTACTTCACGATGCTATCCTTGGGAATTCCTATGCTGAAGAGGCCAGCCCCAAGGGCACCCAGCGCTCCTACCTCCACCGCACCTTCCAGCCCCGCCACGATCCACGCCACCACCGGTCCCGCCGCTAGGATTGGGCCGAGCCCTGGAATAATGAAAAGAGCAGAGCCGAATAAGAGTCCCCAGAAACCTCCCCAGAACGCCCCAACTTTGCCCCAGTACTTCATTCGATCGCCCGTATTGTAGTAGCCCACCACCTGCTCATCCGTGTGATAGCCTTTGCCAACGATCGACAGTTTGTGCAGGTCAACCCCGCCGCGTTGAAGCTCCTTCACTGCCTGATCCGCTTCCGTATGAGTGTGATACACCGCGACAACTGAATTCTCTCTCGACATTTTCCTCGTCTCCTCGGCGATTTGCCGTTATTTCTCCGACCAAGCTAACTCTCAACCGGAACTGTGACACCGTGATGTCAGGAAAACTGTGTCTTATTGCACACCGTCGGGCGGAGGGCGCACGTGCACTGACATTCCACGCGAAATCGACCTATCCACGAAGCCCCTGCAGCACATTTCGGCAACCTGACGAAGATGACTCGGCCGGCATGAGTCCTTCACGTCAAGAGGCGTGTAGCTTCGCATCATTCGAGCGACGATCAAGGCTCTTTTTAGTGCCTATTATCCGATGGAGCCGTTTCGGTGTTCCCGGCCACCTTGAAAGAAGCGGTGACGCACCATGCTTTGGCCAAGCAGAAGGAGCATGACCAGCAAAACGAGTACAAACACGAGCTGTCCAATTCCAAAAGAGGGTGGCTCTCGTCCGGCAGGGGGCGGCGTCTTCATTTATTTTCCTCCTTGAGACTCTTATGAAGCAGCACGAACGGTCTCGTGCGCGGAATCCGCCCCCAGCGTTTTAACCGATCACATACCACCCTCTGCAAACACTAGCGCTTCTTTCTGACGAGAGAAATCGATCTCTTCGAGCGCCTTCGTGTTAGCACTGCTTTTACCAACTACGACGTCATCCTGGGTTACTTGCTTGTTAGTCTGTAGCGTCGCGGGAGCAGTGGCGACTGTCTTACCGTCTTTCAGAAAGTGGACTTGCACTGTCGGGCCGGTTCCTTGCCATTCGATCGTGTAGCTGCCGGGTTTCAATTGCGTGCTGCCCACTCGCGAAGTATCATCAAAGTCTACCGAGTGTTGATTCTTGTCCCGTGCGAGCGCGGAGAGAGGCCATAGCAGGGCTAACGTCGAGAAAAGTGTCAGCAAGTTCAGATGTTTCATTTTGTGTTTCCTCCTGTAGAACCTTAAGAAGCAGCGCCACTGATCTAGATCCTCCGCCGTAGAACAGCAGGGGATGTGGGTCTACGTCGCAGTGGACAGGCTCGCCAATCCGCGTCAGTGTCTGCCGATGCACTGAAGCGAACTCGCGCGAGCCTCCCACCGCGATTGCCTGCAAGTCAACTTACAGGTGCCGGTCGCTACCGGTCACCGACCGTGAGACCCGCCACCACCTCCATGAAAACCTCCACCTCCCCCTCCACCGTGGAACCCACCACCACCATGGAATCCGCCTCCTCCACCGTGGAATCCACCGCCACCAAATCTTCCGAAGCCGCGTCCAGTGCTACCCACCATGGGGCCGGAATGGAAACCCGTACCTGTCGATCCCGGTCCACGATAGACGCCGTGGGCATAACTGCGTCCTCCAACATAGTGAGAGCCGGGTCCCCAGTTACGAGCGTCTTTACTGAAGTGATGGTAATAGTGACCGTATCCGCGTCCGTATCCGCCGTACCCATATCCGTACCCGAAGAACGGAGCCTGATATACCCACCACGGAGAATAGAAACCCCAGCCAAACGGGCTATAGAAAACCCCATCGCCGGGAATGAAAGTGAAGGCGTCAAACCAAGGGTCCCAATACCAATCGGCTCCCCACCAGTCTGGGCCGCCCCATCCATTCTGGGCGTACATGCCAGCCGCATCGACGTTGGCTTCTGCCAGGTAACCCGACCGCAGACTGCTCCAGCGGAACAGATCGCCTTCCTCATACGACTTCTTGTCGAATTTTCGCGCTTTCGACAGATCGTTGCTGGCGAGTGTAACTTCGCGGCCGCCTTTCACATCGACATGTTCACGGCCACTCTCTACGGATACTTTGCCGTCGAACACGCGCATCTCTCTCTGATTCTGATTGAAGTCATATAATCCGGTCTTCAACAGTTGCGTGGTTGTACCAGCATCGTCCACGCGAATACTGTTTTCCGGATGGATTTCGGCGACTTCGACCATCGCATGTCCGCGGTCAACCTCGACCTCCGTGTCCGTGAGGCTGGGCGAAATCATTTTTACGGAACTGTTATTGCCGATTCGCAAGAAGACGCCGGGTGTTAGCAAAACCTCGGCTTTGCCCTTCTCCGTAACCAGCGATTGGCCCGGCTGCAACTCCGCCGTACCGATTGACTTCGAGTTGAGAGCCTGATCGCCGATCGAGGCTTGGCCTTCAACATAATTGAGCGTTCCTGGTACCGCTGTTTTTGCGCTCGTAACGTCAGCCCATGCGGGCGTAGATAGAATCGCAGCCAGGAAGAAGCCGAGGAGCCACACTTTCGGCGCTCTTGCCCCCAACATTGGCGCTTTCATATCTCACCTCCATAAGACTTCTTAGTCGATTAGATGAGCTGGCGAGAGCACTCTCCTCGCAAAAACCAGAAAGTTCAGAAAAACTTCAGGATTCCTTAAGTCCCGCGCCAGATCTCAGATTCCTGAAAGAAATGAGGCCTAGGATGCTGAATTGCGGTGATTAAGCGCTTATCCCTGGAGCGACCGGTAGCTTGATAAGAAAGATCGCTCCAGTGGGAAAAGACGTTTTCACAGTAATGGTGCCTCCATGGGCTTCCACTGCCCATTTGGCGATGGGCAATCCGAGCCCGAAGCCGCCTGAGTCGCGCGAACGGGCCTCGTCCAGCCGGTAGAAGCGGTCAAACACTCGCTGTTGGGCATCCTCGGGAATCCCGGGCCCTTCATCCTGGATGGCGAGTTCAACAAACTGCGCAGGCCCGGTGTCCGATCCAACAATATGCAAAGAAACATGAATGCTACTGCCATCTGGGGAATACTTCACAGCGTTGTCGAGGAGGTTGACAAGGGCCATGCGGAGAAAGGCGCGATCGGCGTGGACTAGGGCTCTTTGCTCGCCCGTCACTGAAAGGGTTTGTTTCTTATCTTCTGCCAGGACACCCACGACCGCGACTCCCTCTTGCACGAGGTCCATAAGAGCGAAAGTAGTTTGTTGCAGCTCGATCGCTCCTGAATCGGCGTGTGCGATGGTGAGCAGCGTGTCGATCATGGCAGTGAGTTTGGCGACTTCCTCCAGCATGCTTCCGATGATGTCGCGATATTTCTCGGCGTCGTGCTCCTCCTGCAGGCCGACCTCTCCAACACTGCGCACGGCAGCCAACGGCGTCCTGAGTTCGTGGGAGACGTCAGACGTGAAACGCTGCAGCTTTTCAAAGGATTCCTGCAGGCGCTCAAGGAGTCCGTTGAGGACAAGCGCCATGTGACCGAGTTCGTCCTCGGGATTCTTGACCGGGATGCGTTCATTGAGGCGGCGCGCAGTGATGCGCTCGGTGAGCCCGGCCATCTGTTCGAGTGGGTCAAGAACCTTGATGGCGAACCGGTAGCCCGCAAAACCGGCAGCAATCAGCGCGACTGGCAGAACAAGAGTAAGTAGGCCAAGCAACTGAAGCGATTCGAGTCTCAGTGGCTCCGTGCTGTACGCCAAGCGGATGAGAACTGGGGTTTCCTGGAGAACATGAACATGACTGATAACTAAAACCGGTGTCCCGTCAGCGAGGCGAAGGCTCCGCCGAGAAAAGCCATTAACTCCTTCATCGGGTAAAAGCCGGTCGCCCAGTGTATTTCCATCGAGCTTGCGATTGCGGAAAAGTACGTGCCCATTTGAATCAAGTACTTCCAACAGCCGGTCGAGCAAAAGTCTTGATTCAGGCCGATTGAAGTACTCCTCATGCAACGAGACTTGCTTGTCGGCGGTGAAGTAAAGGAGACCCTGTACAGTCTCCATGTCCTGCACTTCGGCATGGTAAAGCTGCTGCTTCAGCTGCCAATACTGGAGAAAACACGCAGTGCAAATGTAGGCTGCAAACAAGAGACCGAAAATGGCAACATACCAGAGCGTGAGGCGGCTTCTGATATGACTGATGCGGATGGTCACTTCTTCGTGTCCTCCATCCGCATAACAAAGCCTACGCCGCGAACCGTGTGCAGGAGCTTGACCGGCCACGGATCATCAATCTTCCGGCGGATGCGGGCGATGTGCACGTCAATCACGTTGTCAATCGAAGTGTAGCGCAGGGTTGTCTTCCATACGTCACGGGCGACCATCTCCCGAGAAACAACTGATCCGCTATTGAGCAGGAGATATTCGAGCAAATCGAATTCCCGTCCCGTGAGCTCGATTACCTGATCGCCCCGCGTCGCTATTCGCCCGCTGACGTCCATCCTTAGATCCTCCAATTGCAACACCGAGGCAGCCGCGGGAATGGCTCTCCGATGAAGTGCGCGCACGCGAGCAAGCAGCTCGGGGAAAGCAAAAGGTTTGACGAGATAATCGTCTGCGCCAGCATCTAGACCCCGTACACGGTCGTCAACAGAGCCCTTAGATGTGAGGGCCAATACCGGCATTTTGAATCCGTCGCGACGCAGTTCACGCAGAGTTTCAAGACCACCCATCCGCGGCAGCATGATGTCCAACAGAATCAGGTCGAAGTTGTGATCACGTAATTGCTCGAGCGCCGACTCGCCAGAATAGGCGACTCTGACTTGATAGCCGTTGCGAAGGAGGCCCTCGGCAATTGCGTTTGCCAGTTTGTGCTCGTCTTCGACAACCAGAATGTCGAGCGCTCCTTTTGCGCGAATATTGTCTGGGCCAAGCATGGCTCACACTTTACAGCAGGTCGCTAGCAGTGCAGCCCGCCGAAATGAAAAGTTCAGAAATACTTCAGGATTCCTTAATGGTGTCATGTGTTGGGATAAAACAGCGCAGGGATTATTCGCTTTGATTCGGATCGCGTTGTCCGTGTGCAGCACGCAGCAACACTGATCGAGCTTCGGCACACATGGCTGTGCCGACAAGTGGAGGTTCAGGTGGCTCGTTTGGACCGATCTCAAACCCAAACTGTTGTCGCTTGGGGAATGACCCCTCGTGTGATTGTGGTGTCCGTGGCGGTCGGGCTCGTGTCCTTTCTTGTGACCGAACTCATGCATCGCCTTCTGGTTGCAGATCTTGGACGCCACTGGGAACGGCTGCTGGCCGAGGGCGTTTCGGCTGTCGTTGTTGCGGGGTTGACCGCCGGACTTCTGGATCTGGCGAACCAGCGACAGCAAGCCGCACTGCTCAGGATGCAAGTGATCTCTGAAATGAATCACCACATTCGGAATGCTCTAGGCGCCATTTCTCTAACAACAGATTCGATCCAAAACCACGATTGCGTTCGAGTCATTTCCGACAGTGTCGATCGCATCGAATGGACGCTTCGAGAAGTACTGCTACGAAGGAAGCCGATTTCAGAGAACGAAATTGATCGGCTGAGATACGCCGCAACGAAAGACGCGCACCCGAGAACCTATGCAGGCGAGGAGAAGACCAATGAATAACGTCAGAGTGCTTTGTGTGGAAAATCACAAAGAGTATCTGGATGCCCTGAGGTACATGCTGGAGACAGCCGGGTATGAAGTCGTGTCCGCAACCACCGGAAGCCAAGGTCTCTCAATGCTGATGAAACAACCGATCAATGGCGTGCTCCTGGAGTACGACCTGCCGGATGCGACTGGTAGCTCGGTTCGCGCCGAAATGAAACGTATCAAGCCTGAAGTTCCGGTTCTTCTGTTTGCAGGAGTAGGGAGTCAGACGCCTTTCCTGCTTCGATTCTTCGATGCCTATCTCCGAAACGTTGAAAGGCCGGAGTGGGCCTTTCAAGATCTCGATGCGTAGGTGCACTTGCTGAATCGATGCGATCCGTGGGGTACCGATGTTGGCTCAATCATCCACAGCCATGATTCTTCCCTGCTTGGACAGGAAAGTACGAGGAGAAAGATTCGTAAAGTGAGGAAAACCAATGGAGCAGGGAGAGGTTGAACGGCTGAGACAGAAGCTTGAATTCCAGCTTCATGAGACTCGGCAAGTCTTACGTCACCTGGAGCGTGAAGCGAAGTCTCTCGATGTCGAAGCAACTCAAGACAGCGCGGACCGGTGCGTCATCAGTCTGTCAAGGGAGTCTTTGTACGAGCGAATCAGCCAGCGAAGAACGGTTTTGCGCTTGATTGAAGCGGCTCTCAAGAGAATCGCTGATGGCTCCTTCGGAATATGCGTGGGGTGCGCTGACGAAATTCAAGATCAGAGGTTGCAAGCATTGCCGTGGACGCAATTCTGCCTTCGATGTCAAGGCCAGCTCGAAGAGAAAATTGGCGGCAGCTTATCGACGAAGACTTCGATACCGGCAACCGCTACGTCGCGGCGTGCGGGGTAGCGAGTCTTGTAGTCGACACGTTGAGGTTGTTCGGACCGAACGTAGAAAAGGGTAATAGGGTGCCCGACAAAACAGCGGTGGAAGACGTGCAAGGAGAAAGCCAATCGAGACAACAGGCGCTCGTGGCGACCACAGATCAATCGGCCTCCAGGCCCAACGCCACCCAATACGTCGGCACCCCGGCAGTTGGGACTTCGAAAGCGGCAGCTGCAGCCGGCGTGCATTCCGTCGGGCCGCCGAACACCGTCACGGATCGGCGGCGCCGCAGATTTGTTTGGAGCTGCGTGGCTGCTTTTCTTGCGGCATGGTTCATCGCGTTCTTTCGTTTCTTCCTGCCGCGTGTGCTCTTTGAACCGGCTACCGTCTTCAAGATTGGGTACCCAGCCGAGTATGCACTCGGTATCGACGAAAAATATCTGCAGAAGTACCGGATTTGGGTCGACCGAACACCTGATCGGCTTTTTGTCATTTACGCGCGCTGCACACATCTAGGATGCACTCCTGATTGGAAGCCAGCCGAGAACAAATTCAAGTGCCCCTGCCACGGCAGCGGCTACGACAGCGAGGGAATTAACTTCGAAGGTCCCGCTCCGAGGCCGATGGACCGTGCCCAGGTGGAAGTGGCTCCAGATGGCCAGATCGTCGTAGACGTTGGTCATCTCTACTCGTGGCCCAAAGGCCAGCGAGATCAATTCAACGACCGAGGGGCTTATTTATCCGCATGACGTGGTGCACAACAAACGAAAATTAGAGGTGGATGTATGGCCGAGTGGAGCGCAATTCCTCTGGACTAATGATCACTGATGGAGGACACATGAGAAGGCTGGTTGTAGTTGCAGTTAGCTGTTGGATTTGTTCTTTCGGCGCGATGGCCCATGCTCAACAGGTCGATGTTGTTTTTGCAGGAGGATCTCTTGTCTCCCCTGGCAACAGTTTCAGTGGCAGTACTTTTCTGCCGGCTGAGGGCGGTGGGGCGTTTGTGGGCTTCAACGGAGATGTTCTGTTCAAGCCGCTCCTCAAGGGAAATGTTGGAGTGCAAGCTGAGGTGAACTGGAAAGGCAGCCAGGGCTTATATGGCGGCCAAGTCCCCTACCGCCGCTGTTCTATGACTTTAACGCCATGTACGCGCGGCGTTTCACTAAGTACTTTGGGGTTGAGGCGCTGGCTGGTATCGGAGGGGAAAGCATTCGCTTCTACTCGAACAGTTACAGCAACTGCGACTTTTATGGCAACTGCACCAATTACGTGAGCAGCAACCACTTCATGGGTGACTTTGGCGGAGGCGTTCGATTCTACCCGTACGGAAATTTCTTTGTTCGGCCGGAGATGCGACTGTATCTCATAAACAACAATGCAGAATTCAGTTCCGGTCCTGCTTCTTCCCGCGACATCGTGAGGCTCTTCTGAAGATGCGGGTGGAAACCTCCAACCGATGCCAAGCGACGACAGAATTGAGGCGCCGATGATGACGTAAGCCAGGAGGTATTCAGTATGAAACAGTTTTTGTTTGTCACTCTAATCGTGTTATCGACGCAATTGTCTGCAGAAGACAAGATTCCCGTCGGAACCATCCTGCCGGTTCAGTTGAATTCTTCACTGCGCTCGAATAAGGCGCGAGTGGGGCAGCAAATCAATGCCCGAGTTATGCAGGATGTGCCATTGCCAGGAGAGCGCAAGATTCATGCTGGCGCCAAAGTCATCGGGCATATTGTTTCTGCCAGACCTGCGGTTAACGGAATGATGGCGGACCTCTCGTTCCGCTTCGACATGTTGGCAATGGGAAAACGGAGGGTTCCGATGATAACTAACCTGAGGGCGCTGGCGACTGTGATCGGCGTGACAAAACGCACGCGACAAGCCGCTCAGGTCGAACTTGAGGATCCGCAAGGAAGACTACCCCATGGCCACTCTACCGAGACCAGCCGAGCCGGCTCCATCGCCATTGCTCGAACTCCTAGAGCCACTTCTCAACATTAAACAGGCGTCGAAAATCCTTGGCATTTCCCAATGCACGCTAAGGAATTGGGTCCAGCGCAAGAAAATATCCCGCGTCAAGGTCGGTGGACGTGTGATGTTTCGTCCTGATACGATCCGGAGGTTTATAGTCCGCAACACCTATCCAGGTTCCGACTGAAACTCATGCGTGTCTTCAAGCGTCCCGGCAGCTCTTACTACTACTTCGATTTCGATCTGGACGGCAAGACCCATGTCAAGTCGACGCGTCTCAAGAAGGAACGGGACGCGATGGACTATGCCGCTGCCTACCGGCTGAGGTTGGTGAAGGGGGAGGTGGGCCTGGCGGAACCGGACAAGCCGCTCGTGCCCACGTTCAAGCAGTTCCAAGCCCAGTTCGATGCCTGGATTGAGATCCAGCACGCCGACCATCCTGGCACGCTGAAATTCTAAAAGGGCAATTACCAGATCATGCTGGAGTTCGAGGAGATGCGGGATCTGCCCCTCGACCGGATCGACGAGGCAGTGATTGAGCGCCTGAAATTCTGGGCGCTGAGCAAGGTGGGAAAGACGACGGTCAATCGCTACCTGGCAACACTACGAAAGGCACTGCGGTACGCGTGGCGGAAGTTAAAGATCATCGACCGGTCCTCCGTCATCGAGCAATACGAGAATGAGCGGCAGGTCGAATACGTCTTCGACGCGAAATCCTACCAGCAGTGGATCGAGAAAGCAGAGGAACCCCTGAGATCAGCATCAATCTTGGCGCGCAACTCGGGGATCACGCGGGTCGAAATGCTGAATCTCGAAAAAGATTGCGTGCTCATCCGCAAGCGTCCCGATGAGGACGGCAACTGGGGAGACCTGGTCATCAAGCGCGGATTGAAGCGGCGGGCCAGGAAGCGCGTTCTGAAGATCAATGCAGAGGCCAAAGAGGTCCTCGAACAGTTGGTCCTGGAATCGAAGGGCCGGCACGTATTCAGCGAGCCCCGTCATCCAGACAAACAACTCGAGCCTTGGGTGTTGGAATCCCAAATGGGACGGCTGCGTGATAAAATCAAAACCGATCCGGATGCCGGACTTCACACTCTTCGCCACACGTTTTTGACCGAGGCTGGGGAGTATACGGACGCTTTTACGCTGCAGTACATCGCCGGGCACGATACCATCAAGACCATGGTGCGGTATGTGCACCCTCGGGCGGAGTCAGTCAGCCGGGCGTTCGGTCGGATCAATCGGAAGAAGAAGCCGGCACAGTCGGCGTAGCTGCGGATTCGAAAGGTGCATACAAAAACGCATACAGCCGAGTTGGCTAAAGGTTGAAGAAGTTTATTTAAGTAATTGAAAAACAATTAGTTATCAACGTGCGGAAGTGGTGGAACTGGCAGACAGACCATCTACAACCGCTAATTTAGACATTCTCGCCGACCCACTGAAAACGAAGCAAATACCTCTTAATTAATTCACTTGCGCATTGGCCTGACTCACGGCGGTTCATCGAGAACAAGCCCGGTGTGCAGCGAGCGCGTACAAAAACGCATCCAGATCCAAATCATTTGTTTCAACGTGAAAAATCCTTTATATTCCGCAAATCGGTTTCTGTTTCTCGCCTTGCTCTGCATTCGGTCGATCTGCGTCGTCGGGGGGGGGCCTGCAACCATCCGAATTTGTTTAGTGCTGCTTTTATAGGTTGGAACTGATCCGACTCGCAGCGTAGGCAGCGTGCGAGGTCAAAGGGTCATAGGTTGGCGATCGCTCCGTGTAGCCGCCAATTCGGGAGATTAACCACCACGTTTATTGGTACCGATCCGATCGAGCGACTCTGACTTCTGCTGTGATAGAGTCGCTGGCCGATGTAACTTATTGGAACTCAACGGTACTGACAGCCCGCTCTTAATTCCTTTAAGGGAACTCTCTGACCGGCTTGACGTCGCCGAGTACGACACAGAGTCATTTGGAAAGACTCCAGAGCTCCGCTATTGGACCATCGCGAACCACAGTCCGGCGGGTGAGCCTTCGCAACGTGTTGAGTGCCGCTTTTTCAGGGCTGGATTCCTTGGCCTAGACGCTTTTTCAGTCACCAACTTAATTGGTCGAGGCGGCCGCTTTATTGTGACCATTCTGGACCAACCGCCGATGTTCGCCTAAGCGTCGGCCCATGAGGAAAATGCCGTTCTACATGCTCAGTTTTTAAGTCATCAGTCGATTTCCTCCAGGTTTCCCTGATCAGCCTCTGCAATCGCATGAGCATTCCGAGTCGTCGTTCCATATTGCGAGGAAATAGTAGTCGTTTGCTTTCTGCAGAAGCGTGCACTTAATTGTCTGCGGCGCAGCAAAACATGTCGAACTCCAGCAGCGGTTCTCACACAAATTGCGCCTCTCGATCCACGCGCGTTAGACGGATTCCTCAAGGCACGCGGCGATCTGGATTTCGGCCTGCTGCGTTCCTAATTGCGGATGGACTGCTTTTAGCGTCACTTTTCCGGGTTTCTCCCGAGCGCGGATCCAAACAGCTCCGGTTCCGCCGATGAGCGAAAATGGATTGTCGCCGATGATCTCGGCTGGACCTTCCAGCTCAAACTTGATTGCGTCGTTTGCAAAAGGGCGAACCGCTCCGAATTCGTCCGTGACGCGCAGAACGACCCGAGTAGAGTCGGCGCCGTCGGCAATCAATTCGGCATCGTCAGGAAGGACCATGAACTTGACATCAACACCCGTCCCAGAGAGCCGCTTCGAAACCACCTGCTTTCCCTGGATGAACCCATCGAGGCGGAGGTCCCCCCATTTGTGGAACAATTCCCCCATTTCAAGGACGAAGGGCGCGTAGCGGAGATGCGCAAACTGTTTCCGGTCTGGATCGACTTCCGCGATCAGCTTGTCGTCAATGTAGAACTTGATGTGGTCGCAATTGGAGCAAACCACGGCCTTCGAAAAGCCGATCGATGCGTCGCCCCGCGCCCAATGGAACGCGGGCTCGAGCACAATCTCCTCCGCCGGGTCACACTGAGATTTGTAAAATCCAGCGGCTGGCTTGGGTTCCCGGAACATGTCGGTGACGCCGTGATAGCAAATGCGGTCGCCGGAACCGAAATTGCCATGCGTGTTGTAATCGAAGGCGCACCAGCCAATACCTCCGGCATATTGCGGGTTGGAAGCAAGCTGGTCGTGGATGCGGGCGTGACGGATCGTATGCTCGGTCAGACGTTCCACCTGGTCGATTGTCTTCGTCGGATAGGTGTGTCCGACAAATTCCGTATTTAAATACCTTGAATGATTTGGTGGCTTTAGAGGAAAGCCGAAATCGTTCATGGTGAAAACGTCTTCCAGAAATTCTGATTCCTGGAAATAACGAATGCCGCCCGTCTGGCGGGTCGGGTCGAGCTGACGGGCCAGCGCGTTTGTGCGTGTATAGAAATCATGGTCATCCCTTGATTCGTTGATGCGCACACCCCACAGGATGATGGAGGGGTGGTTCCAGTCGCGCCGGATCATTCGCCGAACATTGTCGATTGAAATCTGCTTCCACGCCTCGTCTCCGATGTGCTGCCAGCCTGGGATCTCTTCGAGAACGAGAAGGCCGACTTCGTCACAGGCGTCAAGAAAGTGGCGCGACTGCGGATAGTGCGAGGTGCGGACGATGTTGCACTTGAGCTTGTTGCGAAGGATCTGCGCATCACGCCGCTGAACCCGGCCAGGCATGGCTTGCCCCACCCAGGGGAATGTCTGATGACGGTCGAGCCCGCGCAATTTGATGATCTTGCCATTCAACTCGAAGCCGTGATCGGTAAACTGGGCCTCGCGGAAACCGAAACGGTGCGAGTCTTCATCCACCAGTTGCGTCCCTCGGCGTAAGCGCACTCGCGCGGAGTATAGGCTCCGGTCCTCCATGCGCCATAGCTTGATTCCGCTGAGGCTTTCAAAGCGCACCGCATGGGCAACCGGTTCGCTGGTCGGGCCCGAGGGCGGCAACGGTTGCGAACCTTTTGCGACAACATGATCACCATCGAGCAACTCGACGTCGATCGTAAGCCCATCTTGCGATGCTTCCAGGTGCTGAATGAAACAGTCAACATCGACCGTTGGGCGCGCCATCAGCACATTTTTCGGCTGCACGAAGATATTCTCGATAAACGTCGCCGGCACGACACGCAGAGCAACCTCGCGATAAATCCCACCGAACGTCAGATAGTCGATTTCGTATCCGAAGGGCGGAATGTCGGGACGTTCGGTGGAATCCACATCGACAGCAAGTAGGTTTTCACCGTCGAAATCGAGGTGGGATGTCAGCTCAAATGAGAAAGGTGTGTATCCCCCTTTGTATTCTCCGAGCCGCACTCCATTGAGCCAAACGGTCGACGCGGTCATGACACCGTCAAAGTCAACAAAGACTCGCTTTCCCCGCGCTTCCGGCGGAAGCTTGAAGCGGCGGCGGTAAAGCGAGACAAACTCATAATTTTTTTCATCAAAACCGTGCCAGGGAAGCGGGACATTGGTGTGCGGAATCACGACTCGATCCAACCCGGAATCGTCGAACTCTTTCGAGTGGCCGCCTTCGACAAAGCGTCGACTGTAACGCCAGCCTCGATTCATCGGGAGGGTTAGCCGTCCGGCAACCGCGGAAGGGCTGGACGGCGCGGCACCTTCGGGAAGCGCATAGGGGGCAAGAGCGGCTCCCGCGATGAGGGTTCCCGTTTGTTTCAGAAACTTGCGTCGATCCATGTTGTCTACTCTCTCCTGTACCTCTCGATTGCACATCTGATAGACGGCGCGTCCTGCCAATATGATTTCCTGCTACACGGTCCACCTTAGTAACTGTCCCAGATCAACCGCCGACGTAGACTCGGTGCCGCGCGGCGTGGACGGACCAATTGCCAGAGCTTGACCGTGCCCTTCAAACCAAACCAGGAAGGACGACTGCTCGGCTCCAGGCAGCCGCTGCTGATTCAGCCAGTTGTAATACGCGCCTAGATCGGCATCGACGAGTGAACCGACAAGATCGAATTCCGGAGTCGCCGAGACGGAGGAAAGCAGTTCATTCATTGGCTTCTGGCGCTGCCGAGGCGCAAATCGGACCAGAAGGGTGAGGGGCTGTGCCCGTCGCAAAGCCTCGCGCGCCGCCCACTGCGTGAAACTTGTACCGAAGACCTGTGTCCCTGAACCTTCAGTCAGCAGGCTGACTTCAAAGCGTTCCAGCACCTGGTCCTTCGGCTTGTCAGTGCTCACCTTGTCCATGCCGAGATCTGCCGGACGCAACTGCGCCAGAAGAGTACGAAGCGCTTCGGGACCCATGCCGGGGCGCTCCAGTTCGGCTTGCATGCGGCGCAGCAACGCGGCACGAACGGGTTCCAGAGCCTTATACGAGACGCACGTCAAGGCCGGATCATGCTCGGCCGCTTCCCCGCCCTCGATATACCAGTGTCCGTAGGGAGCAGGATGCTCCTTCGCTCGTGCGGCCACCGCGTCCAGCAGTTGCGGCAAACCGTTTTCCGGCCGGATGTGGCTGAAATAGGCCCCATGCGCTCGCAACTTCCGAAAGAGAGTTTCGTCATACGAGGCGACTCCCTGGCCGATGACCGTGATCCCAAGCCTGGGGATCGGGGGTCGTTCCGGTGGCACCGCCAGGCGAAGCCGATCGGCGTAGTCGTTCGAGGCCTTGCGGAATGCGTCCAGTTGATGGGTACTCCAGAGGTGGGCAGACAACTGTTCGACAAATCGCGCGGGCGCTTTTGCCCAATCGAACTCCTCAAGCTTTGACGAGAGATGGATTTGTGCAAACTCCAGAAACCATTCCTTCAGCTGGATAACAGAGAGCGAGCTGAGATAGGCCAATTCTTTTTCGCGCGCGGTGCGCTCCGCGGAAAACTTGAAATCGTAATCAATGATTTCCCGCAGCAGACCTGGTAAGAAACTCAGAGGCAATTGCCGCAGGACCGCTAGATAATTGGTGACGAGTTTGCGCCCTTCTGGGGGATAGCCGGCGAACTGCTCCGATCTGAGTTCTCCAGGAAGCATGGGTACCTACAGCAATTCGGCGATTGGCTTGCCCTGAGAGAATGATGGAGAAAATCCTAGCATCGACCCAAGCGTAGGGGCCAAGTCAGTGGATTCCATCGCCCGGTCGAAAACGACACCCTCGCGAATGCCCGGACCCGCCGTCAGCAACCAGGTTGTCCGGGAAAGCGCATCGCCCGTGCGATGATGCTGGAAGCCATTTCCTCCCGCATCGTTATCGGAATCCCGACCGAAGTCTGGCAGAATGAAAAGCGTTGTCTTGCCGGCATATTCCGGCTCATTCTGGATCGCCTTCCACAAATCTGAGCAGAGGCGATCGGTGCGGCGGATTCCTTCGATGTAGAGGGAATAAGCGCCAGCGTGGGCGATGTCGATGTCGTGCATGGTGATCCACAACAGACTGGGCGCGACTTGACGCATCAACTGCCGCGCAATATAGACGGAGAGCTCATCCGGGCTCGACAATGTTTGCGCATGACTCTTGAAGTCATCCACCGAAAGCTTGAGGATCATCTCCAGTTGCTGCAGTTCGAACTCGCGGCCTGCCAGTTCTGGCGCAAAGAATGGCGTTTCGTAGTTATCGCGCAACAAATGTTGATAGTCGCTGCTCCGGCCGGAGGTGGCGGCCGTCAGCAGATGCTTCGGCAGGATCACGCGTGCGCCCAGCCCGGGGCCGTACGACCGATGACTACTTTCGCCGATTCGATTGAAACCGTTGCTGGGTGCGACGACCCACGCGTCCGAAGATGGACGCTTCAGGTCTTTGCGAAAATATTCAAATACCGTTGGGGACTGCGGCGGGAGCGAGGCAAAGTTGTTGATCGTCTCATACACGCCAGTCGCGAGGCTTGCCGTGGCAACGTAATGGCCCAGGATGCCGCGGTTCACCACCTGCGTAAAAAAACATGCCTGGGGAATAAGCTCGCGCATCAGGTGCGGAATGTTCTCCTGCCCTTCCGGCGCAAATGTTTCCTGATCCCGTGCACCGCCGCCAAACGTCACGACCACAACTTTGCGCTTTACGGGAGAAGCGACAGCGCGGGCCCACGAAGAGCGCAGGAGCGTGCTGCCCAGGGTCACTCCCGCCGCGCTGCGCAGGAAATCCCGGCGTGTTCGCGCGAGCTGGCGGCTAAGGTCTCCAGGACCTGATGCGCAGAACGCCCCGACCCGGCCTTCTCGGTTTTGCGGTGCCTCTTTCATCGCTTTTCTGTTGCGCGAGCCGACGGCGGCATGACTCACGGCTTCGTAGGCGCATCCTCTCTCTCGGAGTACACGAACTGCCGAATGTCGGCGATTTGCTTGTCGAGATCCGCCATCTGCTTCGCACGCAGTTGCTGGTACACCTGAAATTGTTCCTGGGCTTTATCCTTGGCGCTCGTGTGTACGTAAGCCTGCCCGAGCCGGTAGTGAGCACCGGCAAGATCGGGATTGACGTCCAACGCTTTCCCATATTCAGGAATCGATTCCGCATATTCAGCCTGGTCGGAGTAAAGATTCCCTAACTGCAAATGCGCCTCTGCGAGCTGGGGATCGAGCATAATCGCCTTCTTGAGCAGGGATTCGATCTGATGAAGATCGAGGCCCGGGTCCTGCGCTCTTTTTCCCTTCCACAAACTCATCGCATAGTAATAAAAGGCATGCGCATTGCTAGGCTGCAGTTCCGAAAAACGCGCGAATCGTTGTATGACTTCATCGGCATGACTCGGCGAACTGTCGTAAGCCTTGGACAGAAAGAAATAGCAACGCGGGTCGGATGGGCTCAGATCCGCAGCCCGAAGGAGGGACTTGACCGCATCGTCATAGTTTCCGCGCGAGTATAGAGCGATGCCCAGACCGATCGCGATCCGCGGCGACGTTGGGTATCGTTGCGCGGATTGCCGGAAGACTTCGATCGCTGGCTCCAGGGTCCGATGGAGAAGAAGTTCACTGGCCCAGTCAAAGAGATTGCTCTCGCTCGGGTCCTGGTGCGCCGCGATTTCGAATTCGTTCACTGCAGCGACGAACTTTCCGTCCTTTTCTTCGATCTGCCCCAACAGGTTGTGCAGTTCCGCAGTGTCTTTGATTTGCAAAAGGCGGTGGACCAACTCCCGCGCCGGTACTGTCCGCCCAGTTAACAGGTCAGCGAGCGCCAGATCATACCCATTGTCGTAAGAGGATGGACTGATCTCTTGGGCACGTTTCAGAAAAGGTATCGCATCCGGAAGTCTTCCCATGCGGAGATAGAGTTCGCCCAGGTCATGATTAGCATCATAGCTCTGCGGCTCGAGCCTGACCGCTTTCTGAAGGTGCTCCAGCGCCTCTTGCAGCTTCCCCAGGTGAATGAGGTTGGTGGCCAGGTTGGTTCTGGCTGCCGCCGAGGCTGGGTTCAAGTGCACAGCTTTCTCAAGGTGAGGATTGGCCAGTCCGTCCTGCGACTCGCCCGTGTACACCAATCCCAGGAGTTCGTGAACCTCAAAGCTTTCGGGTGCATTGGGCAGCAGATTCTCCAACTGGGCTGCGGCCTCCGCGAAGTGGCCCGCGTCATATTGCGCTACTGCCTTCTGGAACTCGCGGTTCAGTCGATCGGTCTGCTCGTCGCCTGCAGCCAGCGCCAGCGCGCTGGCGAGCACCGCCAAACTCGCAACTACCAAGGGCCGATGTCGAATACTCACGGTTGCATGCTATCACTTGCCGTGTGGCAGACGGACGCATGGAAATGAAGGCTGCGGGAAGGAAGGCGCTTGTGCGAAGCGCCGCCCCCCGTGCCAGGATGTCATCGTTAGTAGTACAACTTCAACGCGAACTGGATTTGTCTCGGATCGTAGGGAGCATCGCGAGTCGATCCAATTTCTCCGAAGTTTGAATTCGTGAAGTTGCCTGAGTTGGGTACTGCGACAACACCGTTGCCGCCAAAATTCGGAGCGTTGAAGTTCGGATGGTTGAAAATGTTGAAGAACTCGGCTCGGAATTGCATCGTGAAGCGCTCGGTGAGCCGGAAGTCCTTGAATGTTGAGAAGTCGAGCCGACGGAAACCCGGTGCTGTCGTAGTCGACGGGCCGCCGCCCAAAGCGCCAACCCCGTTCAGAGGAACGCACCCCGCTGGACTGGCTGTCGGCACCGTTGCCCCGGGCACGCCTCCCAACACACAAGGCTGTGCGAATGCCGCCGGGTTCCCAAACCAGCTGAGTTTTCCGTTCGAGTCGATGTGTAAGCCAAGTTTCTGGCTCTGGCCCGGGACATTCAGATCGTAGCAACTGGTTCCAGCAGTTGTTCCCGCCGGGCAAGTGAGAGTGATCGGTTGGCCGCCCTCGATCGTGGCGATCGCGTTCAGACTCCACCCTCCCAGCACAGCATTAACAAGCTTGCCTCCACTATTCATGTAGCGCTGGCCCTTGCCGAATGGCAAAGCATACCCGCCGCTAAAGTGGAACACGTTCGTGATATTGAAATCAGCCAACCCGCGGTCTTTTCCTATACCAAATCCAGGAACATTCGGCGCGCGATACCCCGCAACGTTTCCGCCGTTCAGCAAATCACCTGCATCCGAAAAGGTCTTGGACCAGGTGTACGCAGCAAGGAAATTCAATCCTCCCGAGTACTGCTTTTCGATTTTGGTCTGCAGGCCGTTGTAACTACTGCTTCCGACCGTGGCCTGGTAGCTGCCTCCGCCAAAGCCGTGGAAAGGAATAAAGTGCTGAGTCGCACTGGCGTCCGTAGCCGTGCCGGATGGAAGGATCTGCTGTACAGTGTTAGCGCCAATTCCTGTCTGAAGATGACGGCCTTGAGTCGTGACGTAAGCCGCCTGCACCGATAACGTCGGTTGGATTTGATATTGCAGGGTAAAGTTTGCACTGATCGTGTATGGGGTCTGAAAGGCAAACTGGAGCCCTTGCAATCCTAGGCCAGCGGCGTTAACGGCGGAAGGAGTAAACGTAATACACGAAAATCCAGACGACAGCGTCGCAACATGACTCGGTGCTGCCGCAGAGCATGTACCCCAAGGATTGGGGTTTGAGCCGGGAGCGCCGATGCCGGTCCAGTCGTTCACGCTCGACCAATTGAAGTTGTACACAAAGGGGTAATTCTCGCCATCGTTGGGTCCGTATCCCTGATTCTCGAATGCGTTGTAGAAAATTCCCATCCCTCCGCGAGCCACCAGCTTTGGAGTGACTTGGTAGGCGAATCCAACGCGCGGCGCAAAGTTAGTCTTTTGCGCAGTACCGAGTCCCTTGCCGTATCCGCCGATCTTCAATGCGATCCCGTCTGCGGCCAGTTGATCGGTAAAGCTCGTCGACAATTCACTCTCGTTGACGCCGCTGGGGATCAAGAACATCGGGGAGTGGTTTGGCGGCCCGTATGGCACCCAATTGGCCTGCCTGCCATATAGCTCATAGATCAGCCCAAAATAATCCCAGCGCAAGCCGAGATTCAGCGTCAGTTTCTGGTTCACTTTCCAGTCGTCCTGGAAGTATGTGGCGAAGTAATTTTTCCCGTCATCCGTCGTGGAAATGTTAGAGGCGTATACGTTGTCGCTGCCTCCGACCCAGTCCACTCCTCCAACGCTCGAAGCCGTGGGCGTCAACAGAAATTGAGCAATGCCTGTATTGCTGCCATTGTTTTGGGAAATATCGGTGTATGAACCGTTGTAGTCGAATTGACCTCTCGACCAAGCGGGCTGCAGCGTCGAGAACCGGATGTGCTGGTACTCAACACCCATCTTGAAGCTATGTTTGCCGTAAATTTTGGTGAAGTCGTCGGTAAATTGCAGGGTCTGGCTAACTTCATCCGAAGGCAGAAATGAGTTGCTGCCCAGAGTCGACAGTCCACCGAATGCAATGGCGGGAAGGCCGCCGTTCAAGTTCCCTTGCGGGATATTGGGAATGCCGTATTGCGCAGGAATGTCAGTCGTGCTGGCTCCCTCCGGCCCCGTACGCGTGGTGTGCAAGTAATTCAATCCCACGCGAGCCACGTTCACCATGGTCGGCGAAAAGATATGGGTGTAGACAAGCGCACTCTGCTGAGCCAACGCTGTCTGGATTCCCTGCTGGAAGGCGCCGCCATCCGCGATGCCGCCAAAAATTCCGGGGATGTACTGCGGATCATCTACATAGCTGAAGCGGAAGAACAGTTGATTCTTCTGGGTGAAATTAACGTCCAGCCGGGTATCGAATGCGTTGCGATGCTCATAGAGGCCGTTGCTGCTGCCGAAGTTGTTCGAAGCACCGCCAAGGGTTGGCGCCGGGAACAACTTCAATAAGGCTATGGCATTCGAGTCCAGACGCGTGGGATCCAAGTGGTTCAGGAAACAGTTGCTGAGTTGGCCCGAAAAGTTGGTCGTATTAAGCGGGCAGGCGGACGTGCCAAAAGCGCTCGTGCCCGAAGTTGAATTGAAACTAAAAGGATCGCGAACGAATCCGGTCGAAAGCGCGGGAATGCCGGTTACGGAATCTGCAACGCCCGCTGTAACCGCACGAGTTGTAGCGGGGTCAAGAATAGTGCCACCCGGAATCACACGGCCGAGAGCGTCGCAGCGAGCACCGCTCGCCGCGCAATTGGCGATTGAGCCGGTCTGCGTAATCAGGTCGGAAAGGTTCGTGAAGCCGCTGACGTTATCCGCTGCAGTCGGCACAGTACCGGTCTGAATCGTGCCCTGCACGCGCCGAAATCCTTCATAATCGCCAAAGAAGAAGATTCTATTTTTGATGACCGGTCCACCAAACGTAACGCCGAATTGGTTTTGGCGTAACTCTCCTTTGGGGACGTTGTTCGCATCCTCGAAGTAGTCGGCAGCATCCAGCTTATCGTTGCGGAAAAATTCCCAGGCAGCTCCGTGGAACTGGTTTGTGCCTGACTTGATGGTTGCGTTGAGAACGGCACCCGCTGAACGGCCAAGCTCAGCGCTGAAATCCGCAGTCTGAACTTTGAATTCCTGGACGGCGTCCACGGGGGGAAGCACGACGTAGTTTGTGCCGTTCAGGAAATCTACTGTATCGGAGTTATTGTCGATTCCGTCCAGCATGTAGTTGTTTTGGGCGGGGCGAAGACCGTTCGCCGAAAACGCGCCGCTGGCAGCGTTGCCTCGCGTATCCGCTTGAGGTGTGTTGACGCCAGCAGCAAGCTGAGCCAGGAAAGTAAAATTGCGTCCGTTCAAAGGCAGATTATTTACGCTCTGCTGGTTGACGACTTGACCGACAGAAGCATCCTGCGACTGAAGCAGCGGAGCTGCAGCTGTGACCTCGATGGTCTCACTCACACTCCCGGTCTGGAGCCTGAAGTTGCGCAAAACGTTAGAACTCACGTCGACCGCAATGTGAGTCTCCGTTGACGTCTTAAAACCTTGTCCGGCAACTTCGATTTTGTAACTGCCAATTCGGACTGGGCTGAACCGGTAACCTCCGTCGGAACCGGTCGTGACCGAGAGATTGGCCGCTGTGCCTTCGTTGATGAGCGTGACCTTGGCTCCGCTGACAACTGCACCAGAGGCGTCTGTGATGGTGCCGGATATCGAACCGGTGTCCACTTGAGCTTGTAGGGACCTGATGCCAAGGGTGGTGATGAGTGCAACTGCCAAGAAGGTGCGCAGCATCCAGGCAAACGCGTGCCGATTCATGAGCTCTCCTTTGAGCCTCGCTGGCCTGCGTCTCGGCAGGCCTTGCGTCACCAAGTTTTCTACTACCCCAGACTGTTCAGACCCTGCCAGCGCCTAAACACTGCCCCAAGCGCCGATTCAGGAACAGGAGATTAACCGCTTAACCTAAAAGTACTAGTGGGGTGGGAATATCACGGTGCGCGGCGCATTGTCAAGATTTTTCTTTTGATTTACACTCCGCGCTGTCCCCCTGCTCCACGGTGCGGCTGATCCCGCCCAACCAGAAACACCTGGCGTCTTACGCCGGATTGGTGCCGCGAAACCATGACCGTAACCATTCGCGATGTCGCGAAAGCAGCGGGTGTTTCTACCGCAACGGTATCGAACGTCCTGAACAAAACCGGTAAAGTTGGCCGCAACACTCGTCGCATTGTTCTCGGAGCCGTCAAGCGCATGGGATATATCCCCAATGTTCATGCGCGTCATCTCGCCTCGGGCGATCACCGCACTCTCGGAATCATCATTTCTGACATCGAGAACCCATTCTTCCCGGAAATCGTCAAGGGCTTCGAGACTCGCGCCCGTCAACTGGGTTATGACATCTTAGTCAGCGATACCAACTACGATCCGCGAAGGACGCGCGAAGCCGCGGAACGAATGATGGAGCACAAAGTCCTCGGTGTGGCCGTCATGACTTCTGAGATCAGCCTCAAGCTGATCCATCAACTTGCCCGTAGGAGAATCGCCGTCACCTTCCTCGATCTCGCGCCGGTTCGAAAATACATGAGCAATCTGCGCATAGATTACTCCTCCGGCGTGAGGCAACTCGTTCACCATCTGCACGAGAAGGGACATCGGCGGATCGCATTCGTCGCCGGCAGGCCGGGACTCAAATCCAACGTTGTCCGTCTGGAAGCGTACGAAAAGAGCATGCGCGATTTAGGGCTCGAATCCGGACCCGTGCTGGCAGGTGATCTCCGTTTCGAAGGTGGATTGGCGGCGGGCATGACTATCGCTAAACTCTCCTCAAGGCCTACAGCAGTGATGGCAGTCAACGACCTAACAGCGGTTGGCGTGGTCAAAGGACTCTTGCATTCTGGCTACCGTGTTCCGCAGGATATTTCGGTCACCGGCTTCGACAAAACGCGTTTAGCGGAATACTGCAATCCATCCATCACCACAGTAGACGTGCATCGCGAAACGCTGGGACAAATGGCGGCAGACGCGCTCCATGAACTGTCGACTTCGGAGAGCCCTCATGGCCGCGAGTATCAGATTGGCGCCGAGCTTGTTCTCGGTGATTCTTCCGGGCCCGTCTCGGTGAGTGCGCGGTCTTAAATTGGTAGACTGGCTGAGGCCAGACGACGCTACTCCTGACATGCCGCATCGACCCAACGAAGAACAGACTATTTCCCGGCGAGTCTTCCTGGAACGAATGCGGTGGGCGCCAGCGCTTTTCCTTCCTGCACCGTTCATGAACCCACTCTTTCGTTCAGGACCGCAGCGAATCGCAACTGTTGACGCTTCTCCGCTCCCTTTCGCAGATCTTCGCTTTACGCCACACTATCCGGCGAAATCTCCGCTGGACGACATTCTTCGATTGGCCGCTCCGGGCACGGATGAATATGTCGTCGAAGGTTACGCATCCGAACTCATGGCTCTGCTCGAGAAGTGGAGTCAACAGCTGCGAATCGAATGTCCGGGATCAACGACTATAAGCGGATTCGTTGACCTCTCGGTCCAATCGACGACTCTCACTCCAATTCACGAGTCACCGTTGCGAAGCGGCCATCCTATCGAAGTAGTCCGCAGGGAATTTGCGTCCGGCTTGCTTCCCGGGCGGGGAAATTTCCTGGAGCAACTGAATAACTATCTAGCCGCGTTCCAGCGACTGGAGGTTGCCGATTTCGAAATTAGCGCGTGCAAGCAGTTAAACGGCTCACCCCTATCACTTGCAGCGACGATTCGTTACGACTTGGTGGGGACGCGACGCGACCGGGTGCGGGAAGAGCGAATCGGCTCCTGGAATGCTCAGTGGTCGCGGAATGATTCCGGTGCGTGGCGAATTGTGAAGTGGAGTGCCGGTGCTGAAACCGTCAGCCGTGCCGCTAGCCCGATCTTCACTGACATCACTTCCCATATTCTGGGGGAGACGAACTCTTACAAAGAGCAACTGCTGCGAGGAGCTGACTATTGGCGCAGTGTTCTTGACGGCGCGGTGGGCGTCGACATTTACGGAAACAACGGGCTGGCAGTTGGAGATTTCGACAACGATGGCTTGGATGACTTGTACGTCTGTCAACCCGCGGGCCTTCCCAACCGGCTCTATCGTAATCGTGGCGATGGGACATTTGAGGATGTGACGGAGAAAGCGGGCGTTGGGGCGCTGGATTTCACGGCGTGCGCCCTGTTCGCGGATTTCCAGAACCGTGGTTTGCAGGATTTACTGGTTGTCGGAGCGACAGGCCCTTTGCTTTTCTCAAACAACGGCACCGGAACCTTTTCCCTGCAGCGGGACGCATTCCATTTTGCACGCCCTCCACAAGGAGCATTTACGCATGCCGCAGCTGCCGATTATGATCGCGACGGGAGGCTAGACGTTTATTTCTGCCTCTACAGCTACTATCAGGGCCTGGATCAGTATCGCTACCCTGTCCCTTATTTCGACGCGCGAAATGGCCCTCCAAACTATCTCTTTCACAATGAGGGTAACGGAGTGTTCCAGAACCGAACCGAGGCTTCCGGCCTGAACGTGGAGAATGATCGATACAGTTTCGCCTGCTCTTGGGGAGACTGCAACGGGGACGGCTGGCCGGACTTGTACGTGGTCAATGACTTTGGCCGCAACAATCTCTATCGCAACCAGGGTGACGGAACTTTTGCCGCTGCTTCCACCGAGGCTCAAGTGGATGAGGCCGGAGCCGGAATGAGTGCGTGCTGGCTCGACTTCGAAAACGATGGAAAGCAGGACATCTACGCCGCCGGCATGTGGGTCGCGGCGGGCATGCGAGTTTTTGAAGACCCTCATTTTCACGGTGAAGACCCCGAGAAGATTCGCTCCATCTATCGTCGGCACATGGCCGGCAATTCGTTGTACCGGAACCAGGGAAACACATTTCAAAATGTGGCTGCGAAAGCAGGCGTTGAAATGGGTCGTTGGTCGTGGTCCACCGATGCCTGGGACTTTGACCATGACGGCTACCCGGACCTGTACGTCGCGAATGGCTATATTTCCGGCGTGGCGAAGCGCGATGTCTCGAGCTTTTTCTGGCGTCAAGTCGTCGCCAAGTCTCCGCAGGATTCCAGTCCCTCGTCAGAGTACGAGCGCGGCTGGAGCGCCATCAATGAGCTCATTCGTTCCGATTCAACCTGGAATGGTCACGAGCGAAATGTTTTCTTTGCGAACAATCGCGACGGCACATTTTCCGACGTCTCCGGCGTGGTTGGCATGGATTTTCGCGACGACAGCCGGGCATTTGCGCTCGCCGATCTCGATGGCGACGGCAGGCTCGAAGTCGTACTCAAGAATCGAAACGCACCCCAGATCCGTATCCTGCGGCTCGCGATGGATGGCGTCGGCAATTCCATCGTTTTTCGTCTGCGCGGAGAAAAGAGTAACCGCGACGCAATCGGCGCCGCCGTAACCGTGGTTGCCGGATCGCTTCGCCAGACAAAGTACCTCCAGGCCGGCTCTGGTTTCTTGTCCCAACACACCAAGGAGCTGTTCTTTGGCGTCGGAACAAATCAAAAACCCGTCCAGGCGACAGTCCGATGGCCCAGCGGCCTAACGCAAGTTTTCGACGTTTTGCCAATCAACCACCGCATTGAAATCCAGGAAGGCACGCGTGACTTCCAAACCAAGCCGTACGCGGCCTCTCCGGTGTCATGGTTACAAGCAAGTAATTCTGTGAGCGGCGAGATTCCGCCGTCGTCCGTGGGAACGTGGCTCATCGAACCAGTAAGCGCACCGGATTTCTCGTTGCCTGACCTCGCCGGCAACCTGCGAGGTCTTCGCTCGTTCCAAGGCGATATCCTCCTGCTCAACTTCTGGACAACAGACTTGCCCGGCTGCCGCGATCAGTTGCGGCACCTCGCAAAATCCCAGTCAGCCCTCGCGTCCAGTGGTATTCACATCCTTGCCGTCAACATCGATGATCCGCCCAACCGTCAGACGGTACAAGCGTTCGCAACCAAGGAGGGTCTGAGGTTTCCTGTCCTGTTCGCAACCCAAGATGTGGCTGGCATATACAACATCGTGTATCGCTACATGCTCGACCGTCACAAAGATCTGCCACTTCCAACTTCTTTCCTCATTGACACACATGGAAACATTGTCAAGCTGTATCAGGGAGCTTTGACTCCCGGGGACCTGTTGCAGGATCTCGCATCCGCTCCTGAGACTGCATCGGACCGTGTCCGCAAGGCTCTTCCCTTCCCCGGCACTCTGTATCAGGACACATTTCAACGCAACGCTTTTACTTATGGTGTTGCATTTTTTCAACAAGGCTTTCTCGATCAAGCCGCGCAGTCGTTCCAACAAGCCATTGCCGCAAAACCCGATGATCCTGACGCTTATTACAATCTTGGGACCCTCTATCTTCGGCGCAACTCTCTTGAAGAGGCGAAAAAACATCTCAGGCAAACGGTCACCTTCCGTCCCAACTACCCTGAGGCCTGGAACAATCTGGGCATGATCGCTGCACAGCAAGGCGATACCGCAGACGCCATTCGTAACTTCCAAGAGTCTCTGCAGTGGCGACCTGCCTACGCGACCGCGCTTCTGAATCTCGGGAATGTCTACCGTCGGCAGGGCAACCTCGAGGAAGCGGAAAGACTTCTGAATCGGGCTCTCGAAGCCGAACCAAAGAATCCGGAGATTAACTACAGCGTTGGAATGCTCTATGCCCGCCGGAATCAAACCGACCGGGCGGTTCAGTACTTGCAGGAGGCGATCAACCTTCGCCGTGATTACTCCGACGCTCTCAACAATCTGGGCGTGCTGCTTGTTCAAAATCAGCGCTATCCGGAAGCCGAAGAGAAGTTCAGGACGTGCATCCGGGAAGCCCCGGACTTCGATCAGGCGTATCTTAATCTTGCGCGTTTGTACCTCCTTCTGAACGAAAAAGAGAAGGCTCGATCGGTTTTGCAGGCATTGCTGCAACGGCAACCGCAGCACAAGATGGCCCAGCAGATGCTCCAGATGCTATAGTGAGGGCCTTCGGAGACGCATGTGCAGATGTCTGGTGGCGCCTCGATTCAAGCCCGGAAAGCCAATCGCGGTGCGGGCTTCCTCGCTCTTCTCGTTCTAGCTGCGCCTGCGATTTCCAGCTTCGGGCAAACTCAACCGCATTCTTCCCTCAACGGCGACACGACCCGGCCACCTGCTACGGTCGCTTCGCCGCTTCAACAAGCCGAGGAACTGATTCAGCAGGGCCGCTTCGATGAGGCGAAGAAACTCATCGAGGAACAACTCCACTTGAATCCCTCCAGCGTGGAAGCTTATAACCTCGAGGGAATCATCTACACCGATGAAAAGGACTACGTCCGCGCCATCGACGCCTTCCAGAAGGCTTTGAAACTAGCTCCCAACTCCACGAAGACACATAACACCCTCGGCAACCTCTATGTCACCCAACAGAAGCTCGATCTCGCCGAAGAAGAATTCAAGAAAGTGCTTGACATAGCTCCCGCGAATCGCGATGCCAACTACAACCTGGGTCTTCTGCTCCTCGCGAAAGGCGAGCCCGTCGCAGCGATTCAGCACTTTCAGCGCGTTCATCCTGCGACGATTGAGACCCGATTTAACCTGGTTCGCGCATACTTTCAAACGGGCAAGACTGCCGAAGCCCTGCAGACTTCGCGCGACCTCTCGGCCACGCATAAGCAAGACGTACAGCTCCACTTCACACTCGGCGTACTGCTCGCCACCGCGAAACAATACAAGGCTGCGCAACTCGAACTTGAACAGGCAAACGCTTTGCAGCCTGAAACGTTTGAGATTCTCCATAACCTCGGACAGGCATATCTCCGGGGACGCGATTATACGAAAGCCGAGCTCGCCCTCAATCGCGCGCTGAAATTGAAGCCCGAGTCTGCCGAGACCCTCTATCTTCTCGCGCAAGTGTATTCCGAACAGGCGCGACCCGTGGACGCTCTCGATCTGCTGGTGCGCGCCCATAGGTTGGCACCGCAGAACACGGATGTAATCTTTCTCATGGCTCGCGTCAGCATGACCCAGAACTACTTCGAAGACGCGATCCCGTTGCTCGAATCGGGGCTAAAGATCGCACCCCGGCGAGCCGACCTCCACGCCGCTCTAGGTGAAAGCTACTTCATGGCCGGCAAGACGGAAAAGGCCATCGAAGAGTTCCAAAAGCTCATTGAGCTGGATCCGTCAGCACGCTCCTACGCTTTCATGGGACTCTCGTACCGGCATCTGGGACGGTTCGATGAGGCCCTGAAGTATTTCGAGGAAGGGCTAAAGCAGGATCCTCACAACACATCGTGCCTGTTCAATGTTGGATATATCGCCGAACGCCAGGGCAACTACGCGCGCGCAGAAGAATTGTTTCAACAAGCACTCCGTTCCAACCCGGATTTCCCCGAGGCGCTCCTCGAGTTGGCGAATCTTCGTTCGAAGGATAAGAAATTCGCTGAGGCTGCCGAACTTCTTCGGAGATTCGTCAAGGTGAGCCGCAATCCTGCCGACGGTTACTACAAACTTGCGATGGCGGAGCGAAGTCTCCATCAGACTGCGGCCGCGCAGCGAGATTTGAATGTCTTCCAGACGCTCTCGAAGAATGCCGCAACCGGTCCGTATCCTTATCAACATCTCTTTGACTACCTGGACAACCGTTCCACGCTCTCTTCCAAGGAGCGCACTGAACTCGACGTCACCGAACTGACCGAGCAAATCCGAAAGCATCCCGGCCAGACACAAGACCTATACCTGCTCGCCGAGACTTATCTGAAGCTCGGCAAGCCGGACACGGCCCGGGAAACCGTCGCGCAGCTTGATCAATTGAGCGCGGATGACTTTCGCACCCAGACTGGCACCGGCGTATTGTTCGCTCGTTACCATTTGTACGATGATGCGATTCAGCATTTCCAGGCTGCGCTGCGCATCGATCCTGATTCCGACGACGTCAAATTTGATTTAGCGGATGCATATTTCCGCAAGGGCCGTTACGCGGAAGCGCTCACCGCCGCACAGAAGGTCTCGCCGACCGGCCAGGACGATGCGTATCTCGCATTGCTGGGAGACATTGACGCTCACGTGGGCGAAACCGCCAGTGCCATGGATGTTTTCCGCAACGCCATCAGCCGCAATCCAGACAACGACCAGTACTATCTTTCGCTTGCCCTGCTTCAACTCCGCGCGAACGATCTCAGCGGCGCTGAGCAAACACTGCAAAAAGGTCTCGGGCGAATTCCTGGATCGGGGAAACTTGTGTGGGGACAGGGGCTGATCTTTGTAGAACGAGGCAATGCAGTCCAAGCCGCTGAGCGCTTGGAGCGAGCCGTGGAGTTGCTCCCGGAGTGGGTTGGCAGTTATTCCACCCTGGGCGTTTTCTATTACCAAACGGGACAGATTGAGAAGGCGCGGGAAGTGCTCAACCGCTTCAAGGGAAGTAATGCTGGCGGTTTGAACGTTGACCGCATCGAAGAAACCCTATCCAACTCACCGGCGAACACCGCCCTCCCAGGCCAGCCCATCCCGATGGTCGCTCGCCAACAACTGCTTCAGCTAGCGCTCCTGATTGCGGATCGCAGTCTGTGACCAGTCGATATCTTTACTGCAGTGCTAAGATTCTGAGGCCAGTCGTATTCCTGGCGGTTCTACTCACTGGCACTCTGCGCTGATTCGCGACGGAGGAGAAAACGAGCAAGAATACGAAAAGCGTTGTTCTCGTGATCCAATGTGGCGCCATCCTGCTGCTCGGCGCGGCGATCAGTGCAGCCATTCACACCAAGGCCCTCGCCGACAAGACTCCGACAGCACCGGAATCGACCATTCCCGTCCGATACACCGACGTCCGCGAGGGCGCCAAAATTACTTTTCAGCAAGACTCCACTCAAACCGAGGAAAAATACTATCTCGAAACCATGGGCACTGGTGTGGGTTGGATTGACTACGACCAGGATGGCCTGATGGATTTATTTTTTGTTCAGTCGGCAGCGACGGACATCTACAAACCGCCGCGTCCTCTGCGCTGCGCGCTTTACCATAACAACGGCGACGGAACGTTTACGGACGTCACTGAGAAGGCTGGCGTTGGCGGGGAGGGCCACTATGGCCAAGGCGTTGCCGTCGGTGACTTTGACAATGATGGCTACCCCGACTTGTATGTGACCGGCTATGGCCGCGCCATCCTTTACCACAATAATGGCAATGGCACGTTTACCGATATCACCGCCAAAGCAGGCGTCTCTGACGAGGGTGGATGGTCGACCAGTGCCGGATGGTTCGACTACGACAAGGACGGCTGGCTCGACCTCGTCGTCACCAACTACATCGAGTGGACTCCGAAGAACAATATCTGGTGCGGCGAACGCCGGCCGGGGTACCGCTCCTATTGCCATCCTGGCAACTACAAAGGCCAGCGCATCAAACTCTACCACAACAATCACGATGGAACTTTCACCGATGTGAGCGAAGCCTCTGGAGTTGGAAAGCCCGAAGCCAAAGGCATGGGCGTGGTTCTGGCGGACTTCAACAACGACGGCTGGCCTGATATCGCCATCGCCAACGATTCGTGGCCCAACTTCCTGTTTATCAACAAGCACAACGGAACATTCGAAGACGTTTCGCTGATCTCCGGCTTGGCCGCCAGCGAAGACGGGCGCTACGAAGCAGGCATGGGCATCGACGCTGCCGATGTAGACGGCGACGGATGGCAGGATATCTACATCACCCACCTCGACTTTGAATTGAATCGCCTATATCACAACAGCCAGGATGGAACCTTTACCGATGAAACCTTCCGCTCGGGTCTTGGCAACAAAGCGGTTCTGATGAGCGGCGTGGCCATGAAATTTCTGGATTACGACAATGACGGATGGAACGATATCCTTCAGCTGAACGGTTCCATGCTCGACAATGTTGCCCTCTATCACGCCGAGGTTTCCTATAAAGAGCCGTTGCTGATGTTCCGCAATTTGGGCAAAGGCCAATTCGAGAAGGCCAGCGAGTCGCTTGGCTCCGATTTCATGCGTCCGATCGTCGGGCGTGGGCTTGCAACGGCTGACTACGATAACGACGGCGATATCGACATCGTCACGAACAATCGGGGCGATTTCCCTTCCCTCTTACGCAACGATGGCGGCAACGCCAATCACTGGCTGACTGTGCAGTTGATCGGGACCAAATCGAATCGCGACGGCATTGGGGCATCGCTCAAACTAAGTTCGGAGGGATCTGTGCACATCGAACAGGCCAAGGGCGGCATGAGCTACATGTCGGCCAGCGACCCTCGAATTCATTTCGGATTGGGTAAGAGAACCAAGATCGATTTCCTGGAAATCACTTGGTCCAGTGGACAGGTCGATCGATTGACAAACCTGGCAATCGACCAGATCATCGCAGTGAAAGAGGGCACGGGAGTGATCCCGCGCCCGTTTCCAAAGATTCCGAGCCCGAAATGAATTTCCCCCGGCGGCGCTTTCTCGGTTCTTCTCTCGTCGTTCTGGGCAGCACGCTGCTCGACGCTCTAACGACACCACTATGGAAATGGCAGAACTGCTTGCTTCTGCAGTCGGCGCCCGCTGCACCTTCGGCCTCCCCAGTACAATTCGTTGACGTAGCTCATGAAGCCGGACTCAGCGTTCGCAATGTCTGGGGAGCCGCCGATCACAAGCGCTACATCATCGAAGCCAAAGGCAGTGGGACCGCCTTCTTCGACTTCGATCATGACGGTTGGCTCGATATCTATCTGACGAACGGAACGCGCCTCGGCGAAAACTGGCCGGTCGGACAAGCGCCCACTTCGCATCTCTACAAGAACAACCGCGACGGAACATTCACAGACGTCACTGAGAGATCCGGTCTGGCTCGGACCGGCTGGCAAACGGGCGTCTGCGTCGGCGATTACGACAACGATGGCTGGGACGACCTGTTCTGCTGCTTCTGGGGACACAACATTCTGTTTCACAATAATGGCGACGGCACGTTCACCGACATCACTCGCAAAGTCGGCCTCTACGATGAACGCCACCGCTGGGGAGCGGGCTGCACTTTTCTTGATTATGATCGCGACGGGCATCTCGACCTCTTTGTCTGTAACTACATCCAGTTGGACCCGGCGAAGACTTTGTCGCCCGATCCCGCGGCGTGCCAGTGGAAAGGCATCCCCGTAATGTGCGGCCCACGCGGCCTCACCGGAGATACCAACATGCTTTACCACAACAATGGCGACGGCACATTCACCGATGCCTCGCAAAAGGCCGGCATCCTCAAACCTGGGCCGCGATACTCCATCACCGCGGTATCTTGCGATTTCGATAACGACGGCTGGCCCGACATTTATGTCGCTGTCGACTCCGAGCCCAGTATCCTGTTTCACAACAATCACGACGGTACCTTCACGGACGTGGCCGTGATGGCTGGCTGCGCCTATAGCGAGAATGGACACGAGCAGGCCGGAATGGGGGTGGGGGTCGGTGACTATGACTGCGACGGCTGGTTCGATATCTTCAAGACAAATTTTGCCGACGATACCTGCAACTTGTATCACAACAACGGTGATGGCACCTTCAGTGATGTGACCTTTGCTTCCGGAATCGGAATCAACAACCAGTACGTCGCGTGGGGTTGCGGCTTCATCGATTATGACAACGACGGCTGGCCTGATATCTTCCAGGTAAACGGGCATGTTTATCCCGAGATTGGCGGCCACGAAATTGGCCAGAGCTTCAAGAATCCACGCCTCGTGTACAAGAATCTCGGTAATGGGCAGTTCAAAGACGTCTCTCCCTCGATGGGGACAGGCGTCACGGAACGTTTTTCCAGCCGAGGCGCTGCCTTTGGAGATTACGATAACGATGGCGATATCGACGTTTTGATTTTAAACATGAACGATTTGCCGTCGCTGCTGCGCAATGACGGCGGCAATAAGCAGAACTGGATCAAAATCAAATTGATCGGGACCAAGTGCAATCGCACCGCAATCGGCGCCCGGGTACGCGTCGTCACCGCCAATCACACCCAGATGGACGAAGTCCGCAGCGGATCCAGCGTCATGTCGCAAAGCGATCTACGCCTGCACTTCGGTCTAGGCCCAGCACAAACAGCTGACCTCATCGAAATAAAATGGCCGACCACCCAAAAGATCGAACGGTTCACACAGGTCAAGGCGAACCAGATCCTTACTATCCGTGAGGGGAGCGGGATTGTCGAGTCAGTCCCATCGCCCAAGAAATAGGCAAGATGAAAGCTCTGCTGCTGTCACAATATCGAAATCTGGAATTGACCGAACTCCCCGTTCCTGAACCCGGGCCGGACGAAGTCTTGATTCGCGTCGCAGCGTGCGGAATCTGCGGCAGCGATGTGCACGGCTACGATGGCTCTTCGGGACGCCGCATCCCGCCGATTGTGATGGGACACGAAGCCGCCGGCACAATCGCAGCGGTTGGCGCGGCCGTGACCGGATTGTCGAAAGGCGATCGAGTGACCTTTGATTCGACGATTTATTGCGGCCAATGCTCGCCCTGCCGGCGCCGAGAAGTTAATCTCTGCGATCACCGCGAGGTTTTGGGCGTTTCGTGCGGAGACTACCGCCGCCCAGGTGCGTTTGCCGAGTTTGTCGTCGTTCCGGCGCGCATCGTTTATCAACTCCCGAAGGCGGTTGCATTCGAGCAGGCCGCGCTACTGGAAGCCGTGGCGGTCGCACTTCATGCCGTCTCTCTGGTCTCCATCGTTCCCGGCAGCACAGCGCTTGTGGCCGGGGCGGGAACGATCGGGCTATTGCTGCAGCAAGCCCTTCGCGTGGCGGGATGTCAGCGTGTTTTCGTAACCGACGTTGATCCTACGCGTCTCCAACTCAGCCGGGAACTTGGAGCCACTGCCACATTGCATTCCGGATCGGAATTCGCTAATGAAATATCCCGACTCACAAACGGGACCGGCGTCGACGTGGCTGTGGAAGCCGTAGGCAAAACAGAAACGGTGAATCTTGCCATCGATAGCGTTCGCAAAGGCGGAAGCGTCGTCCTCGTCGGCAATATTTCGCCGGAAGTTACGCTCCCCCTTCAAAGAGTGGTCACGCGACAGATTCGATTGCAGGGATCGTGCGCATCCGCTGGGGAATATCCCAAAGCGATCCAACTTCTATCCAGCAGAGCGATTCGAGTCAAGCCGCTCATCACTGCCATGGCACCGCTCGACCAGGGTCCGCTATGGTTTGAACGCTTGTATGGACGCGAGCCGAACCTGATGAAAGTTATTCTGACTCCCGGAGCAGGCTTGTGAACGAAACCTCTGCCAGCCAGCCGCTCTTCGATCTCGGCGGACGCGTGGCGATCGTTACTGGGACGAGCCGCGGACTCGGCCAAGGATTCGCCCGCGCCCTCGCGAGGGCCGGCGCCGATCTGGTTCTGACCAGCCGCACCCGCGATTCACTCCAGGCATTTGAGGCGGAAATCAGGGCAATGGGCCGCCGAGCGATCTCGCTCGAACTCGATGTGCGAAGTCAGGAAAGCATTGAGCGATTGGCGTCTGCGGTCGAAGCTGAGTTTGGCCATCTCGACATTCTTGTGAACAACGCGGGATGTAACGTCCGCAAGCCTGCGCTTGAAGTGACCTGGGACGACTGGAACTTGATCCTCGAGACGAACCTGCGCGGAAGTTTCTTTGTCGCTCAGTCTGTCGCGCGCCGCATGATCCCCCGGCATTACGGACGCATCATCAATATCGGCTCGGTTACCAGTGTCGCCGGTTACGCGGGCCTCGCTCCGTATGGAGCAAGCCGCGGCGGCATTCGCCAGCTCACGATGAGTCTAGCGGACGACTGGGGAGCGTACGGAATCACTGTCAACTGTCTCGCTCCCGGCTGGTTTCGCACCGACCAGAACAAGGTTCTCTATGAAGACAAGGAGTGGGTTGAATATCTATGCGACCGAATCCCCGTCAAGCGACCTGGCCGACCGGATGATCTGGACACCGCAGTTGTATTCCTTGCGGCAGAATCAAGCCGTTACGTGACTGGACAGACTCTGCTCGTGGATGGTGGAATTTCCACGGGCGCCGTGCGTGCGTTGCCGAAACCCCGCTGACTACTGATGGATTCGTGCCGCCCATCCGCCCCCGCTCGCCAGCGGAAGCATCAACTTAGTGTTCTTGTTTACCGGAACAGTTGTCTTCTTGTAGTCGCTCGCATACCGATTGGCATTGACGCCGTCCTGGTAGACCTCCATCGTGAAATTCCCTTCCGGCAAAAACGACAGATCGATTCCCAGATTCCGGGGGGTCCAATCCGTCATCGCCCCCACGTACCAGTCCTTGCCGTTCCTACGAGCAACCACTACATATTCTGCGATTCGCGCGTCGAGCACTCGGGTCTCGTCCCACTCGGTTGGTACCGCACTGAGAAATTCCATGGCTTCTGGTTCGCGCAGATAGTTTGAGGGGCTGTCAGACAGCATCTGTAGTGGACTCTCGAAGACCACATACATGGCCAGTTGGTGACAGCGTGTTCCCAGTGCCATGGGCTGCCCAAAGATCGGCGCGAACGTCGACTTGGTCGCATTCCGCATTGCACCCGGCGTGTAATCCATCGGACCGAGAAACATCCGCGTGAATGGGAGCGTGACATTGTGCTTCGGCTCAGAATCTGCGCTCCATTTACTCCACTCCATCCCGCGCACCCCTTCCGTGCTGATCAGGTTGGGCCATGTGCGAGTCATCGACGCAGGTTTTTGGTCGCCGTGGAAATCCACCAACATCTTGCGCTTGGCGCATTCCCGGCTGACTCTGTAGTAGTAGTCGATCAAGATCTGATCGCTGCGCTGCATGAAATCGACTTTGATTCCTTTCACGCCCCACTTTTGAAACTGATCGAGCGCCGGAATCAGTTGGTCGTCCAAAGTCTTCCATACTACCCAGAGAATGATCCCAACGTTCTTCTGCTTGGCATAGGCCGTCAGTTCCTCCATGCTGATTTCCGGAACCACTTCCAGCACGTTACCCAACTTGTACCAGCCTTCATCGAGAATGATGTAAGGCAGACCGTATTTCGCGGCAAAGTCGATGTAATACTTATACGTCTCCGTGTTGACTCCAGCCTTGAAGTCCACGCCGTAAACATTGTTGAAGTTCCACCAGTCCCAAGCCACTTTCCCTGGTTTGATCCATGACGCGTCCTGCACTTGCGAGGGCTTTTCGAGCAGATAGACGATTTGATTCGTGAGCAGGTCCCCATCCCGGTCGGCGATGCCAATCACGCGCCAGGGAAAAATGCGGGTGCCCGCAGTAACTGCTATGTAGTCCGCGCTCTCGACCACCCTGTAGTCGCGATCACGGGTCAGACTTTCCTTCAACGGATACGGTGGGAAAGTTGCCGCCAGGGCATTTCCGCTGGTCCCCTTCAGCCAAAGGCCGGGATAGGAGTCAACATCCGATTCCGCGATTGCTACCTTAGCGCCCTCTCCTACATCAACCACTGCAGGCAGCGTCGCGAGGAATTCTGGGGCTATCTCGCTCAAATGCTGGGGAAGATATTTTCTTTCATTGTGCGAGAAGAAGCTGTCTTCCTGCGGATAGTACACCATGAAATTCGAGGCGAAATTAAAGCTCGATTCTTCCCCATAGATCTTCATCTTCTCCTTTGCCATCGAGGTTTCGAAGCGGTAAGCTGCGCCCTCGTTATAAGCACGGAACACGACTGCATATCCGCCATCCATGCTCAGGCGCAATTCGTTGTAGTGGTCGCGAAGTTTGGCGAATTTCTGCCGGACAACGGGCTCCAAAACCTGATCGAAAGAACGCGGCTTCGCATCCATCACCTTCGGCTGCACGCCAAGCTTCGCATGCTCCACGTCAAGAGCGAGAGTGCAATTCTCAAGCACCGCTCGGCCCTTGAGCACAACGTCGTACTGGATCTGCCCCGCCGTTCGAATCCTGATTTCGATACGCCCATCTGGCGAATGCAGATCGTAGCTCGCTTGTGCAGTTCCATTTTCACGAAAGACGGCGATCAACAGGAGTGATAAAAGCAGCGGAGCAAGTATTTTCATGGAGTCACCTTTCTCGGACTATGCATGAGTCGGTACGGGAAAAGCATCTTACTCGCGGCTGCGGCAGCAATACAAATCGCGTGGAATGGATGCGGATTTGCAGCCTGTACTAAAGCACCCTGGAGGGCATGCTATTTTGAAACCTTGCTAAATACTTCGATTGCGGGAACAGCAGCCCTGTGCAACCGCAGTTCCGCTCCCCAAGCAAAGTCATTCTCTTCACTTCCATCCAGGCTGGCAGCGCGTTCGTCCTCTCTCACCACCCCCCAAAGGATCCCCCAACGTTTCGTCGAGATCACCGAGCAGTCGACGCAGGTTCGCTTCATCTTGTTTGCTCAGATCTCCTTCCTTCAGCATCTGCTCCACCTGTTCTCGTGCCCGAAGGAACTCTCCGCCAAACTTGTCGGCTAGCGCCAGATCAAACGCGCTCTGACGATCTCGGGGATTGAGTTGATATGCGGCTACCAAGGGAGAAATCGATTCGCGATACCGTTGCAAGTGAAAGTAAAACTCGCCGAGCCGGTGATTGGATTCAAAACTTCGCGGACTTTGGCGCACTGCAGCGCGTAGTGCATCTTCAAACGCTCGCGTCTCCGAATTGTTTTCTGCCGTAATAGCCACCGCGGCCGGGGCTTCCTGGACTTACCAGACTCAAGGTTCAAAGTCTCTCTGGCCAGCCCTTCGCCGGTTCGCATGCGAGACTCTGATCCATGCCCGCCCGAACCGGTCGAGTCGGCAATACCCGCCACGGTGAAGTCAGGCCTGTCGTCGAGTTCGATCCGGGTTGACGAGTTCCCCGCTCCTATCGGCGGAGGAGAAGCTTCTGCCAGCGTTCGCAGGACAAATTCGCAATGTTTCGTCTCAGCCAGAAGCTTTATCGAATTTTCGACTGCATCACGGAAACCTGATTTTTCCACCTTCACCGTATACGTACCGGCGCGAATGGACAAGAACACAAACGTCCCGTCAGTATCGGTTTGGGTCCGACCTGAACTTGATTGACTGTCTCCTTTCAGAAGTACTGACGCCCCAGCAACCGCCTTTCCTTGCGAATCACGCACGATGCCCTCGACCCGAGCCTCCTGCCGATGGAGAGCGCGCAGGGCCATCGCTGGCAGCAGCGTCGGGCTCAACGGCGCGGCCAACAGCAAGAACAGACTGCTGCAGCTGCGGATGATTTTCGAGGTGAGCGATGCGCGCCGAGAGCGTGCGACATCTGGGTATTTCAACCGGCAACGCTCCTCTCAACGGGCCAGGCTTGCGCTCCCTGAGCAGGCTTGCAAACGTAAAGATCGGGCACAATACCTGTTGCCGCTTTGTACTTCCGCGCGATTTGGGCTTTGAACGCATCTGCGCAGTCGGCGCGGACCAGATTCACCGTGCATCCGCCGAACCCGCCACCCGTCATGCGCGCGCCATAAATTCCCGGAACCGAGATCGCCAGTTCAACCAACAGATCGAGTTCCTTGCAACTCACCTCGTAGTCATCGCGCAGGCTGGCATGCGATTCGTACATCAGACAACCAAGCCGCTCCGCATCCTGCGACTGAAGTGCCTTTGCCGCACCTAATACTCTTTGGTTCTCCATGACAACATGGCGGCAGCGCCGGTAGATTATCTCCGGCATCGCGTCTTTGAGTTTCTCGAGGTCCGCCATCTGAACGTCCCGCAGAGCGCGCACCGACGGCAGATACGACGCCAGCAGCTTAACCCCGGCTTCGCAATCCATCCGGCGACGGTTGTACTCCCCCGACGCGTGTTCATGACTCACCATGCTGTTGCACACAACCAGGCAAAGATCGTTCGGTACCGGCAGCAACTTGTACTCGAGGGAACGGCAGTCCAGCATCAACGCCCGTCCGGAGGCGCCGAAGGTCGCAATGAACTGATCCATGATCCCACAGCGTGTTCCCACGTATTCATGCTCAGCCGTCTGGCAGAGTTTGGCCAACTCCAGTCGTGGCAAACTGATCCCGGCGGCTTGCGCCAAAGCCAAGGCAGTGGCGACTTCCAGAGAGGCCGATGAGCTAAGCCCGGCACCAAGAGGGACCTCTCCGTGAATGGCGAGATTAGCCCCGGAAAGGCTGTGTCCCGCGCGCTGCAGAGTGGCCGCGACACCCCGAATGAAATCACTCCAGTGTCTGGTTGGTGGACCATCCAGCGCATCGAGAGAAAGGATGATCTTCTCATCGAAGTGGTCGGAATACGCTTCCAGAACCCGATCTTCGCGCTTTGCGGCAGCAACCCAGGTGTAAAACCCAATGGCCGCCGGCATTACGAACCCGTCGTTGTAGTCGGTGTGCTCGCCGATCAGATTGACGCGGCCCGGCGCGCGAAAAATGCGCAGTTCCGTACCAAGCTTTTCCCGGAATCTTTCGGTCAGCAACTCGTCGGTTGATTCGTGGCTCAACACACTATCAGTCACTACTGCCCACTCGCGGGTCGACTTTGGGCCTCAGGGCAACATTGAGCGTACAGCCGAAGCACCCTTCGGTGACTTCCAAGTGTCGCCATCACAACCAGAGGACGAAACGATCACCACGATGAGGTGAAGATTGCGACTCGACGATTGAGCAACATATTCGATCCGCAAAGATTTCGTCCACCGCCGCGTTCGTTCTCGAAGCGAATTCCGATCTCTTGCATCGCCGACCGTCAATTTCAATGGTCCATAATTAACCGTCTCCGAATGCGCTGTCAAACTCAGCATCTGGTAACGCCTGGGGGCGGCGGTTAGAAGGCAGCGTTCCAACCGGCTGAACCTACGCTCCCGCTTGATGACTCCATGTGATTCGCTGCTTCCTTCCCTTACCCTTTGTGCCGTCCTGCTCCGATGGGCGCGTCTCAAGTTAGATGTGCCATTTACGCCCACAGGCGGGAGATAGGTACCGCGAACATGCGCTCGCCGAAAGCACCGTCTGCTCAGCCTCGTAGAGAACGACACCGAGTTTGAAATCCTTGCCGCTGGCCGTGGACAGCTTTCGAAGCCCCTTGAAATCGCCGGCAGTGAAGGTCGCGGCCGCTTTGACCTCAATACCAACTACATCCCCACCGTCACCTTCCACCATGATGTCTACTTCGTCCTGATCCTTATCTCGGTAGTGGTAAAGCCTGCACGTCTCGGCCAGCCAATCCACCTGTTTCATGACCTCCGCGAAAGCGAAAGTCTTCGATCCTTACCGATGCGTTCCTCGGTGGTACCCAAGATCCCAGCCAGCAAATCTTCGCTTCCAGAGGATCGCGTTCGCAACACGCAATTGGCAATTTCGTTGGCTGCACGTCGTTGGATACTGAAATGCCGCCGGGGTGCGTGCAGCTTCGTCTCGTGCTGCCATTCCCGGATAGTCGGAGATAGAAAGCCGAGGTCCCAGCGGTCTGTGTCAAGGCCAGACAACGTCCGCCGCGGAGCGATCGCAGAGCCTTGACACGGACGGCGCCTCGGCATGGCACACTTCCCCTCGGCGACGACCTCCAGCCTAGCCTGATAGCGTCTCTTAGTGAGGATCTTCACGCGCAAATCGGCTTTACTACTCACTCTTGTTGTCAGCATCGCCATCCAAGCCCAGGATCTGAAACCGATCCAACTGCCAACGGCACAGACCGAGGGTGGCCGTCCACTCATGCAGGTGCTTAAGGAACGAAAAACTCGACGGGAGTTTAGCCCGGAGAAGCTGCCCATGCAGGTGCTAGCCAATCTCCTTTGGGCTGCATTCGGCATTAACCGTCCGGATGGCGGCCGTACGGCACCCTCGGCGATGAACTGGCAAGAAATTGACATCTACGTCGCTATGGACGATGGCCTATTTCTTTACAATGCCAAAGCAAACCGTCTTGAGCCGATCCTGGCGCAAGATGTGCGCGCCGCCACTGGAATGCAGGCCTTTGTCGCCGGAGCACCTTTAAATCTCGTCTACGTCGCAGATGTCAGCAAGACGGGACAATCGGGAAGTGAGGCAGAATTCTTCACTGCCGCTGATGTAGGTTTCATCAGTGAGAATGTCTATCTATTTTGCACCTCTGAGGGATTGGCAACAGTCGTCCGAGGCTCTGTCGATCGCGCCGCGCTAGCCAAAATCATGAAGTTGGGGTCAAACCAGAAAATTCTGCTGGCGCAGTCTGTTGGGTATCCGAAGAAGTAGCGCACTTCCCACGCGCGTTTACGAATGTGTGGCAGTTTAACCCGGGCGCGGTATGGCAGAAGGTGTGGAGAGAACGCAGAACGGCGCTGGGGTCTTCCATTTGTTTTCAGATTTCATCATCCCGCCCTTCGGGACGAGTGTTCCTCCGGTGCGTGACCAGGTTTTTGGCCGCCCCTGCACTTCACACATGGAACTAACCGACGTTGGCGAGGCATGAAGCGGACTAGTTCCCAGCGCATCATCGAAAGAACATGGCTCGACCCAGTCTGCCGAACCGTCGCCGGCGGCTCAGGCGGATTTCACCAGGGACAAGGGACAGACGCACGGAGCGCTGTGCGGCAAGTCACAGACGCACAGATCCTGCAGAAGTAGCTTTATCCTGCTGGAATATTCTTCTGCTTGTGCACTGGCTCCCTCCCTGGGCGCCGTCTTGCCATGATCTTCGTTCACGGCAAGAAGAGGAGGTAATCCCATGCCCCTCGATAGCCTGGAATTTAGTACATCTCTTCAGAAGTTGCTCGTCGGGCTCATTTTGATTCTTGTTCCTCTCACTGTTATTGGCTTCTATGTGGCCATGCAAGGAGACAGCCAAATACGGCAGGCGAGCGGTGAGAACTTTCGCTCGCTCACACGAACCGCGGCAGAATCTACGGCTGAGTTCGTTGCCAGATGTGTGAGGGATGTCAGTGTGATTGCTAACGCCCCGGGGCCCGTAGAGGCAGTTACTGTCGCGAACCGCCAATATGAGCACCTTTCGGAGGACGCAGTTGGCGCTAAGATCGATGCCATTGACCAAACTTGGGAAAGTTCGCAGACGGATGGATTGTCTGCGAAGATCCTCACCTCTGACTTGGCCCACCAGTTACGGCGCATGCGTGAGCTCAATCCCACGCTGCTGAAGATCACGATCGCTGATGTCGCGGGAGCGCCCGTCGCTGCGACTGATCGACCGGCACATTACTCTCAAACGGACCGGGAATTCTGGCGCATGCTCTCCTCCGGGGGGCGTGGCGCAATCAGTGTGTCGGATCTGCGCTATGACGATCAGAGCCGTCTTTACTACGTCAGCATCGCCTATCCCCTCCTGCAAGAGGGAACCGGGAGATTTGTCGGTGCCGTAACGGTTACAGTTGACGTCTCACCGTTGTTTGCTCAACTCAACCGCCGGCAGATCGGCCGCACCGGTCGATTGTTCCTGGTGCGGGATGACGGGACCGTAATTGAGGCCCCGGGTGTCACTCCTTCCATGAAGGTCAAGTCGGAAGAGTACGCGGCCATCCGTGACGCCCTCGGAAGCTTGCGCGGCCGCGAAGCCGGTTACATCTTCGCCACGCTATCGAATGGCGAGTCTTACCTCATCGGGTTCGCCGATACAGGTTTGAAGGAGTCCTACCCGAGTCTGCCTTGGACCGTGCTGGCCAGCCAAGAGGCCCGAGAGGTCACCGGTCCGGTTCGCAACATGACCGCTTTCGCTCTGCTGGTGATGATCCTGTCACTGTTAATACTGTCACTTCTCGCGGCCTATGTATTCCTTCATCGCAAGCAGGAACTGGAGGATATCGAAACGCCGGAAGATAAGGCACGTCGTGCAGCAGCGTGATGTCGAGCCATGGGTGACTTGTGCACCCCTGCCCGGAGTAACTTCTTCCCGGCGGCATTTTTCTCCCACGACCGGAGAACTCGAAACGTGGAAACACTGTTGCCTTACAAGAGACCGATATGGCGACTGCTTCAGAACTAACGGACGGAATGGTCATCCGAGCCGAAGGACAGATCTATAGAGTCTTGAAGGTCGAATCCAAAGCCGCGGCTGCGAAACTGGGCGGCGTCGTCAAGGCTGAGTTAAGCAACGTGGTTACGGGTTGCCTGTAGGAGGCTCGCTTCCGGCCCCAGGAACATATAGAAGCACTGCAAGTCGAACGACGGAATATGGAATTCCTTTTCCGTAAAGGCGACACCACCACTTTCATGGACCCGGGAACTTTCGAACAGGTCGAAGTATCCGGCGAACTTCTTGGGCTCGCGGTCAACTTCTTACAGTCAGGAAGCGACGGTACCCCTAGAATTCTTTGAAGGGAAACCCATCAGTGCCGTGTTGCCCGATATCGTGGAAGCTCGAGTAGTTCATACCGCGCCACCCACGCACTCCCAGCAAGACAGTGCCTGGAAAGAGGCGACGCTCGAGAACAGCATTTCGATTCGCGTTCCCTTGTTCATTGCACCGGAGGAATGGGTGCGCGTCGATCTCCGGACGGGTCGCTATCTCGAACGCGTACACATTGATCGTAGGCGAATCGCGTGAGAGGCAGATTTTGTGCGCCACGCGGAGGCTGACCATGCTGGAGATCAAAACGGTTCCGATGGAGTTCCCGGCGGACGCCAACATCATTGTGGGTCAAGCGCACTTTATCAAGACAGTCGAGGACCTTTACTAAGCGATGAGCACGACGGCGCCGCAGGCTCGGTTTGGCCTCGCCTTCAATGAAAGCTCAGGCGCGTGTCTGACTCGCTCGGACGGCAACAACCAGAGCCTTCGGGATTGCGCGGTGCGCAACGCCCAGGCCCTGGGCGCAGGCCATGTGTTTGTCTTGGTGATGCAGAACGCATATCCCATTAATGTCTTGCACGTGATTCGCAATATCCCCGAGGTTTATTCCATCTTCTGCGCAACCGCCAACCCGGCCCAAATCATTGTTGCCCACAGTGAGCAAGGCCGGGGGGTTTTTGGGTGTGATTGACGGGAGTTCGCCAAAAGGCGTCGAGGAACAAGCCGATATTACGTGGCGCCATGACCTTCTGCGCAAGATTGGGTACAAGCGATAGGGTTCGGCAGGGCTTCCAACTGTGGCACTTCCTTGTGACGTCCGTCACTACACAACCGTCGAGCGGGAGAACCTCCGGCCGATCGACTGTCAGCCATGCCTCGCTGAAGCTATCCTTCAATCGCTCGCGCACGAAGGTACTGCCCCAGAACAGGCACGTTTTCAGTTGCAACCGTTTTGTAGCGGGGAGAAGTTCTTGGACTCGCCTCCCATGTTCCAGAGCATCCGCAACACCCCATTGATAGTGATCGCGCCCTCTGTGCCTCGTGTCACAGACACGAGTCTGCCGAGCGCGTAAACATGTAGTCAAGAGAAGCAATGCCGGCGAGGCCGGCATCGGCCCGAGGGGGTGTGTATGAACAAAGGAACCATTCTCTTCCTCCTGCTGGCCCTCTTCCTCTTGTTAGGTGCAGTGCATGTTTCTGCGCAGGAAAAGTCCTACATCGCGGTAAGAGGCAGCCAACTGAACAATGGGGTAGTGATCCTGGACATCCTGAAAGTAGGCAAGGCTTACCAACTACAGTGCAACCAGGCGGAGCCGACCTGTACGACACTGAAGGACGGCAAATACCAAATGGTTGAACTTCCCAAGAATTTCGGAATGTACGAGTGCAAGGACGTCGAGATTTATCCCGAGTCCGTTGTCACGTCAGATAAAGATATGAAAGTTGGCGAATACTGTCTGGTAGAAAAGTGATGCGTGCGGGCAGCACTGATCGACCGCCAAGCACATTCCCCGCATCAGATCTCCCAGTTGCGCGCAAAGTCGCTGCCGCGGATGTTCGATGGGGAAAAGCGTTGGGCCATAGCGGAGCCAAGGCCATGGGCAAGCTCAAGAGCCAGTACGTGCAACGCCTGCGACGCTGTGCAGAAGACCTGCCACCTGATGTTGTGGAACTTTGGATCGGTGTTTCCGGTGGAAAGATAGACGTCAGCATCGTGCGGCGCGGCTTCATTCTCGCAGCTCCAGTGATGCGCATTATCAGGGAAAGGGTCAAACAGTTCGCATTTGCTACAAGCGGCATTAATAGACCCCTCCCAGAGCGGATAGGCTTTTCTCCCGATCTGAGCCCTGACTGGCGCCAATTCCTGGACGACCTTCTACAACAGGACGACTCCTGGTCGTTTTTTTGTCAACTCTGTGGGGAGCGAGAGGCCAAGCTGACTGCCCAAGCCATCCGCCCGCACCAGCGAAGGAGAATGTAGCAATGGACGTGAACAAGCCTATCAGCGGCGAGTTCGCCGCGCTGATCCCTATGCTGGCCGATACGATGAAGTTTGCGACACAGGCTCTTGCTGAGGCCGCTGCCTTAGCTGAGTTGTTAATAGAGAAAGGCATCGTAACGAAAGCGGAGCTTGATAAAAGAATGTCGGTAGGTCAGGAACTAAGAGAAAGCCTGATGAAAAAACTGGATCAAGAGGTACGGAAGCAGTCCTAGATTTGGCTCGCATGTCACATGTCTCCTGCTAACAAAGTACGGGTGCGCCAGGGCGCTGGGCCTTAGACCTTTTCCAAGAGATTGGTAATGCGCGAGAATATGTCCACCGGCACGGGGAAAACCAGGGTTGTGTTCTTTTCGACCCCGATTTCAGTCAATGTCTGGAGATAGCGGAGTTGGATGCTGACCGGTTCCTCGGCCAACAAATGAGCGGCATCCACCAGTCGCTGTGCCGCCGAAAACTCGCCCTCAGCATGGATGATCTTCGACCGCTTTTCGCGCTCTGCCTCTGCCTGCTTGGCCATGGCACGGAGCATCGACTCCGGCAAATCGACCTGCTTCACCTCCACATTCACCACTTTCACGCCCCACGGGGCCGTGTGCGCATCCAGAATGCTCTGCAGGCGCATGTTGATCTTTTCCCGGTGGGCCAGCAATTCGTCCAGTTCAGCCTCGCCGAGAACTGAGCGCAGCGTTGTCTGGGCAAATTGCGAAGTCTGGTTGATGTAATCGGAGACCTCGACTACCGCCTGCCGCGGATCTATTACACGCAGGAAGATAACGGCATTGACTTTCAAGGTGACATTATCACGTGTGATGATGTCCTGCGGTTTTACCTCGAGCGCCTCCTGGCGCAGTGAAATCCGTACCATGCGATCGACCGGGGCAAACACCAGGATGATTCCCGGTCCCTTGGCATAGGGCAGCAACCGCCCCAGTCGGAAGATCACGCCACGCTCGTATTCGCGCAGGATCTTAATCGCGCTGAGAACATACAAAACGACTATGATTGCAACAACAGCAGGAATGGGAATCATTTGCGACCCTCCAGCGACGCGGAATTGAAAAGCGCTCCTGGCGCAGGCTCCAGCGTTGGAGATCACGAACTCGTACTGGCCGCCAAAGCTTCGACACAGCCAGAAGTTTTTCATACATCAAAGGTGCCACGCTCCCATCAACTCCATGTCCGGCAGTTCTGAAAACTTCAGGACCGTCGGCTTGACCAGCCGTTCGAAGTCCGCGTAGCAGACTTGGAGCAACTCGTTGTGGGAGCCGGCATTGAATGCAATATCTTTATCTTTGGTAAGGCTTTCATCGACATAGACAGCCATCCCATAGAGATTCCCAAACGGCGGCATGGCACCGATCTCGCACTCCGGGAACCGGTCCTTGAATTCTGATTCTTTGGCGAGACTCACGCTTCTCGCGCCGGTTGCAACCCGCAACGAGGAAAGATCAACGTCGTAAGAAGCGGGAAGGACCGCCATGGCCAGTGTGCTGTCGATCTTTACAATGACCGTCTTCGCGAGCTCTTTGTTTGAGATATGTGTAAGCGCGGCGATTTCCTTCGCAGCGTAGGCAACCGCGTGCGAGATGGTCATATAAGGGATATTTTGACTGTTGAGAAATTCTCGTAATTTCTTTGCTGGCATAGGACCTCCATCTCGCAGGCCGCCGGGGAGGCAGTGGCACGCGGAGCTTATGTTCTTCTCAAGTGCCCTCGCCTCGTTGTGGCGCTGTGCGGAAGGCTCAGTAGCATCTTCTTCCTAGAGCATCCGCCGCGGCTCTCCTTTTGAGAAAAGTAGCGCACATCAATACCGGCCGGGACCTGTCGAGTTGTTTGCGCCCTGCTTGGCGGCGGCCAGGTAGAACCATTTCCGCTCCCCTTCCTCACTGCCACAGCGTGGACAGACAACCTTGCCTTTGTTGTGCTTGATGGGAGGCAGTTACTGTCAACTCCATAATTCCTCCCCGCGAACGAACCCCTCAGCCTCCGATGCTCTGTGATCAAGACCTTCCACGCCCTCAGCAGGCAGATGACAAGACCGCACCAAGACCAGGTATCATGGTGAAAGCGGCAAATCGCTCGACCAGGCGTCGGCAGCAAGCAACCAGTTCTTTCCGACGCGTCTCCAAACACTGAGGTATTTGCCGTGATCCTCCTTCTTAGTACCGTCATTCTGAGGAATGGTCATGCGGTACGTCCCCACGTCCCAGGCGATGGATCCTTGTTGCTTAATATAAGCAACTTCGAATGCCAGGTCGGACACGCCATGACCGAGCGGCGCCTTTAGATAGTCTCGAATGGCATCGCTCCCATGAACGGCTTCGTGGTGCGGCGGGAGATAAACTGCGTCTTCAGCGTATGCCGCAACCACTTCGTCCAGTTCTCCCGCATTCCAATGTCGAGCCCAATCATCGCCAATCCGTCGGATCGTGGCAGCGGCAGTAATCTTCCTGTTCCTCCGAACGTTGCGCTGTACTCTACCTCTGGTGCTTGCGGAACGCTTCTTCGCAGTCGGTCTCATATCAAACCCTCCCTTAGAACAGCTACAGAAGCGGTGTGACGTCTTCATCGTGTTTTGGTTGTTGTTTTGTCTTCGGCCGCTGAGTCGTTACCGCTGGCTTCATGAACCATTGCTCGGAAGGAAAGCGCCCACCCGTCCGGGCAGTAAATGCCGCGTTTACCGGCGCTTTTCGGCGAGCCAACACTCTGGCAGCAGTCACCTCCGCCAGAGCCTCCCCCCGATTTGAAAAATGCCTCTGCATAGTGCTCTCCTTTCTGACACAGCACGAAAATATCAAGCAGAATGCGACAGCGAACCGGCGGCGCTCTCCAGCAAACGTTGCACGTCTTCATCGCTGATCTGAGGGAAGTCCTCATACCACTGCGAAACAGCCAAGAACATCGCGGGCTCTGCCACGCTGACAAGTTCGTCGGCTTCCATTCTGATCGCACTGCAACCGCTGGGGGGAGCGACCGGAACAGCCACCACAACTCTCCTGGCATTTCGCCGACGAATAGTGGCGATCGCTGCCAGGATGCTGCATCCGGTCGCGATGCCATCATCCACAACAATGACGGTTTTCCCGGTCAGCTCCAGCGGTGGGCAACGGCCGCGATATGACTCTTCACGGCATTCCAGTTCTTTCCGGGCGGCCGCCACCACCTCTTGGATGTCCCGATCCGACACGCACAATGCCTTGACGATGGAGAGATCGAGTACCTGCACGCCGCCCTCAGCAACCGCCCCCATTGCAAGTTCCCTGTTCCACGGAGTGCCGAGTTTACTGACCACCAAGAGATCGAGCGGGACGTGCAGCGTGCTAGCTACCTCCCAGGCTACGGGCACACCCCCCCGAGGAAGTCCCAGAACAATCACGTCATCGCGGCTGGCGTAGGCCGAGAGTTTGCTCGCCAGCACACGCCCGGCTTCGGATCGATTTGCGAAGGGCAGCACTTCAAAATCTTCGTCCTCGTCTTGGAACAACATGAAACACCTCGCTCTCTATATGCGCACTACGCCCTCAAGCTATCCAGTTGGCGCAGCCCCGAAGGCCTTCCCGCCTCAGGCTGCAACCTGCGACCGAGATTCGGCGTTAGCGGACAACAACGCCGACAACGCGGACAAAAGCCCCTCACTGCCTTCTAACGCGTACACCCGGCTTGTCGCAGGAATCTCCGAGTCTCGAGTGGCGCTGCCACACACCAAGATGACCCGAGTGTTCGACTTCTCCTCGGCCTCAACCGCCAGCAGATATTTTTCCTCCGGCGAAAATCGATGACCCACAATTACGGCATCGAAACTCCCCGGACTCAGCAACTCTAACGCCACCTTGACATCGCTGGTTGCTGTCACGTCATATCCCGCTTCTTTAAAGCATCGCACCGGTTTTGTGAAACTATTCTGTCGAATGACACGCATAGAATTCTCCGCTTAGGCATACAGACACCTCCTCGGCACCCTGGCCGGTTCTTCTTCACACAAGGTCAGCGCCGCAGTCGCGAAGCTGCTTGTCAGGCTGCGACTGCTGGCCTGCCAGGACGGAGTTCCTCTTTCCTCTCTTCGATCACAGCAGGCCGCATGCTTGCGAGCTTTGCCAGCGCCTTCCCCGTGAGAACAATCAACTCAACAGCAGCGATCGCACCCAAGATGGCGGGCACGACGTACACGTTTTCAATCTTCCAGAACCAGTGTCCGAATACGGGCGAGCCAAGCCACGCCCCCAGCCAACCGACAATCAGCTTCCCGAACAGAGCATCATTGCCCTCGAGAAACCGATAGCGAATAACGTTGTGGTAGGCAACAGCAACAACTGCCCCGATGACGGTGAGAACCAGGAAGGAAAGAAATGTCATTCCCAGCATAACGTGCACCTCCTTGTGGACCAGGGGAGGCCAAAGTGGGTCTTCGTGAAGAACGAGGTCCAGAACTGGAACAACTTGGAACCACTCGGGCTCGAATCTCAAGGGCGAGATTCAGCCAGCCAACGTGCTCTTTACAGTCACTACTATTCTACGCCTCCGTTCAAGCCGGCGCTCAATCGTGCACAAAGCGCGGTCCAAGAGTTTGAGGCCATACCAGAGGTGACGGTTGGCGAGCGCATGCTGATCCACATTCAACGAGTCCAGCACTGCATTCGAAAACAAGGAGGAGGTATGGTCATCGTTCGCGATCCCGCTGTGCTTACTTGATGGGAGATTGTGAGAACTGGTAATGGCGATCACAGACAGGCGCGTGCATTTTGTGGACGATAGAGATTGACGAAAGCCAGGTCGTCAGGTGTGAAGATGCTTCCCCTACTGTTCGCTGGCATAGTGCTCGCCTGCGCTGACTTACTGCTGGGCCAAGCAAGCCCTCGGCCGTTGGCGAATATTACAGTGACGATCACTCCTGCGAAAGCGACGCTCTTTGCAGGGGAAGTGCTGCCTTTTGTCGCAACGGTTGTCGGGATCGACGACCAAACCGTGAATTGGACCGTGGAGGATGAAAACAGCGGGACGATTACAGATTCGGGTCGATATACCGCACCAAAAATCCAGGGCGTATATCACATAACCGCAACCAGCAGAGCCAGACCTCAGACAAAGGCCGTTGCTACTGTCACGGTCGTCACTTATTGGGACCCGCTCCTTCCGACGTTCAGACGGTAACGCGGACTTGAAGAACTGAAGAACTCGCACATATCTCGGCGGGTGAGCAACGGACCTTGTTGAGCAGGGATCGCGGTTTGTTAAAGCGCAGCATAGTGACTCGCGGCTACCTTGTGCGCGCAGCGCAGCCGCGAGAACAGCTCGTTGAGGTGCTCCAGCGTTTCACATTTGCCCAGGGTGCAAACACCTCTAACTTACGTCAACCACGGTCGCGGGCTATCGCTGCTCCCCACTAGGAGGAGTGCAACGCCCATTTATTCGCTCCACCACGCACCCTCCGGGTCAGACACGTTAACAGCTTCGGCTTATCCAGTGAGTGATCGACCTTACCACTCCTACCGGCCATTATTCTGCCCAATGCTCGTAAGATTTTCATGAGTTTTCGCGGGCCTCTTAGGCCCCAGATGACACGTTACGGCCTGCACGCTCGCCGAGTCGCCTACGACCCTCTACACCGAAGGCTCCGACAGCTTCGTTGCGTCCACTGCCGCTTCGATTTCTTACCGGGTGGAGCGAACCAGTCCCCGGGCGGGAGTTACACCCGCTGAAGTCCAGCGCCTTTCACGGCGCACTTTATCGCCAACTGACTGGCGTCTAGCTAAGCTAGTGGTCAGGATAGCCAGCATGAAAATTGCCGGGCAGAGTGTCACTTTTATCCTTATCCAGATCCAGCTTCCGGGATGCTGCGCAAACCGCTCATCGATGCAATGTCGATGCGAAAGAAGACAGGCTCTATCGACAGATCGCTAGTCCGTTCACGCCGCTCTGCTAGCGGCGTGCGCCACCACTCTGAATATTCCGCGAGTCGCTCTCGCGCATGTTCCTTTTCGGCTGTGTACAGCGGTTCGCGCAATTCGACATATGTCCCATTTACGACCACACTGGTCCAATTGAAAGGGTTCCCTATTTCGTCGACCTGCAAACAGACCTTGGGGTTTTCGCGCATCCATTTAATCTTTTGTCCTAGTGTGGAGAAGACATAGAGGTACTCAGGTTCATAGGCGAAGCAGACAGGAATGACGTAGGGTTGGTTTTCTAGGGAACACGCCAGACGTCCGACTGATACGCGGTTCAAAAGCTCTTTGCATTCATCGTGCGAGATTTCGACGATTCTCATTGACGCCCCCTGAAAACGCCGGCAAGTCTACACCGCGTGCTCCACCGAAAATCAGAAAAGCACGACAGAGTCGGCACACTAAAACCCCCGTCAATGCGTGCTATACGGATTTTACGTCAACTGCGAACGCGAACGAGGTTTGTGACGGACGTCACTGACCTGCGGAAGCCTCTACGCTGACGATGGACTGGGAGATTGTTTCACTAGCAGAAGAGCTGGGAGGAGCCGTCCTGGGGACCCTGCGCTCTGGAGTTCGATCATGACGCTGGCCCGGTTCGTCACCAAGAACGCATTCCGTAACAAGCGGCGCAGCATCCTGACGGTGTTGAGCATCGCATTCTCGCTGCTTTTGCTGACGTTCATGATGACTTCGTGGCACGCGTTCGCGCTCGACGAGGCAGCACGGAGTCGGCGCAGAGACTGGTGGTGCGGCACCGGGCCTCCCTCATGTTTACCCTGCCCAGCTACTACCGGGAAAAGATGCGAGCGATTCCGGGGGTGGTCGCGGTGGTGCCGCTCTCCTGGTTCCAAGGGATTTACAAAGACCAGAACGCAGGAAATTTCTTTGCGCGCTTCGCAACTGACCCGGACGAACTCCTGAAGGTCTATCGTGACATGCAGATACCGGACGACCTGGTTCAAGCCTGGCAGCGCGACCGGCAGGGAGTGATCGTGGATGACACCCTGGCCAAGAATTATGGGTGGAAACTGGGCGACCGCATCTTCATTCAGGGTGACTTCTATCCCGTGAACCTCGAACTGAATGTGCGCGGACTTTTTCACTCCAATCCCGACAACAAATCGGTTTACTTCAACAGTAAATATCTGGAAGAGGGCCTTTCTTCGTTTAAGGGGCAGGCGGAGACGTTTGGCATCTTGGCGGATTCTCCAGCGGACGTGAGCAAAGTCGCCATTGCCGTGGATGAAATGTTCCACAACTCAACCCAGCCCACCGAAACACAAACCGATAAGGCGTTCATGTTGGACTTCGTGACCATGCTGGGCAACGTGAAAGCGTTCATTCTCGTGATTTGTTCGGCGGTCGTTTTTGCAATTCTGCTGGTATCGGCCAACACCATGGCCATGTCTATCCGCGAGCGGACCAGTGAAGTGGCCGTACTTAAGGCTCTGGGCTTCACAGTAGTCGCGTCTTGAGTCTATTTGAAAGTGAAGCTGTGGGGCTGTCCGTTGCTGGGGGAATGATCGGCGCCTGCCTGGGCGAACTGCTGGTCTACGGCTTCGGCCGTGTGGCGCAGATAACTTTCTTCCCATTGAGAATGACGCTTGAGATCTGGGCCCTAGCTAAAGGCTGTTGTGAAACCCCGAGGTTTTGAAAATGGGTGGTTTGAGCCAGTAAATTCGGGAAAAAAGCGCGCTCGGGGTGTTGGTCGGAGTTGCTGGCGTGACCGCTTACCGGCAACTCGCCCAGGCCCGATCCGTTCCGGTGGCCCATGAGTCTCCCAGCCGGGTGGACCAAGATGTCCCGCAGTCGACGCACAGTCATGGATCAGAGATCGAAGAGGTCCAGCGCGAGGCGGATCGAATCTCATGCTGGTGACAACCGAAACTGTGGGTGCGTCGGAGGCGGGTTCTCTCCCTCGATCGAACTCTGGTCGCAAGCCGACAATTGGCAAGTCGAGGTTCAGGTCGACTGCCTGAGCAAAGCTGAGGCACAGAGCCAGCAGTATGCAGCAGACCAGGGTTAGATGGAACCATCGTTTCATTCCGAATCCGCCTCGCGGGCGCGCTGCAAATTGCGTTCCTTATTCAACTCCGCCAGTTCACGCAAACATTGCTGCATTTGTTGCCAAGCGGCGACGCCTTCTCGCGTGGCCTCCTCGGCTCCTTTGGGAACATAGTAGCCGGTGGTCTTGCCCTTCTCCCCGCGGTAACTCACATTCAGATGCGGACCATGCTTGGGTCCATCGCCCTGACAATGGCAGCCGGCTCGTCCACAGGTGCGATAGGTTTCCGACAGCGTTCCAAAGACAGCGATCTCGGCCAACCGTTCGATCTCGCCCAGCAGCTTGCGTCGTTGGGCTGTGCCCTCAACCGACTTGGCCATGGTCCCTCCGACGCTGTTGATAGCGAGCGATGGAAAATAGATTCTTGGTAATTACACACCAGCCCACGTAGCGCTCGAAGCCACGCCCTCCTTTATAGGTAGCTCGCGCCATCGAGAAGGGGTGTTTCAAGGTGCTCATGGTGGCTTCAATCCCCGCCCGCCAGCGCAGCGCGCGGCGGAACCAGCGCTGCTTCTGCTGCTTGGCCCGCTTGGCCGAGAGCCGTCCGCGCGCCGGCAGCGCCACCTTCTTCACTCCCAGGGCTTCTGCCTCGCGCTCGTTCATTGCGGAAAAAAATCCGCGGTCGCCGGTGGCCATCTCTGGTACTCGCCCGAAGCTAGCCTGATGTTGCTCGAGCGCCGGCATCCAAGCCGTGCTATCGGCCGGATTGCCGGTGAGAACTTGGTAACCACTCACGATGCCGTTTTCCACCTCATCAATCCGCACCAGCCTACCAAACTCGTTGGGCTTATGCGCTTTGCCCTTGCGGATGACTTCGGTGTGGGGCTCGAACAAACTCAACACTTTGTCCTCCACGTGGCTGTTCCCCTTCACTACTCGTTCCTTGGTTTGCCGGATCACCTTCTCCACCAAAGGAAGAAAGTGCCGCAGCTGGCCAATCTGGGTTGCTACTCCCAGGACTGTGCCCACCACTTTCAGCCGTCCCTTCCCCCAGCGTTGCACCACTTCGCTGGCCTGGCGCACGACGCCTCGAGTCAGAGCCAACAACTTCTGGTAGCTGTGGCGCATCCGCTTCTGGTTGGCTTCGGTGAGGGACTTGGCGGCACGGCTGATTTCCAGCAGACGATGTTTCACCGCGCGTGCGTGATGGACCACTTCCACGGCTCCGGTCTTACACTCGTCGGCGATGCGTTCGAGGCTGCGGCTGAGCACCCGGATGCCGTCGCCCAAAAGCGAACTGTCGGTCGGGTAGTGGACGTTGCTTTCGACGACCGTAGTGTCGGTGCGAATTTTTTCGCCCTGGGCTATGCCATGCTCGCAGGCCAGGCGGACCACGCGCTGATGAATCTCGGCGGTGACGGCCGGACTAAGCAGGGCAAAGCTGCGGCTGAAGACCGTGAACTCGGGGGTAAGATCGGCATCGAAGTGGGTGAAGCGGCGGTACACCAGGTTGCTGCGCAGTTCCCGTTCCAGATCGCGGAAGCTCCAGCCTTTCAGGTGCTTCATGACACAGCAGCGCAGCAGACGATCGGGGGCCAAGCCCCGGCGACCGGTACGAGTAGAACGGGGGCTACGTTTGGCCAAACATTGGCGGACCAGGTCGACTAAGGCAGGATCGTCCAAGAGTAGATCGACGGGATCGAGCAAATCGTCTTTGAGCCGGGCGGCTTGCTGGGCCAGAGGGGAGTAGAAGAGCCAGGCTTGGTGAGAGGAAGAGGCGATCATATATGTACTCGAGTATATCGAGTAAGTTTTACATTGTCAAGAAAATAAGTGAGTGGACCATTTTTTTAGTGGGGAAATCTGGCGGGAAGAAAATAAGCAAAATCTGCAGATCCGCCACGTGGCTGCGTTAACGACCCGCATCATTCAAGGGGTTGAGCCCTGGGTTTCGCATCGGCCTTTAGCTAGCCCTGCTCACTTCAGCGATCGTGGGCCTGCTGAGCGCAGCTTTTCCTTCTTATCACGCATCGCAGGTAGATATCGTGGATGGATTGCGGCACATTGGATGAGCCTATGACGCTTTACCAGTCAGCCGGGCGCACGTGCAGAAGAAGGTCTATTCCTGCCGGCTGCTCCCTTGAGATCTCTTTCATCTCGTGGATGAGTGAAATGGATGTTTCAACAGTTGTGCTCAGACGCCATGGCTGCGGAGCCACGTTCCCGACACTACGCCAACTATCAGAATGGCTAGACCGACAAGGTACAAGAACATTGTGCGACGTGCCCACGGCCTGAGGCGCGGTCGAATAGCGGTGCGGCGGAAGAATAAAGCCGCCGCAATGAGCCATCAATACACCAAGCGACGAGCACAGTGTCGAAAATCCTATACTGCCATTCGGGCAAGATGTACGCGTCATAACGCGTCATTGACCATCGGCGACAGCACGTAGTCGAAGAACAGTCGCGGGCCGGTCAAGAAAAGCAAGGCGAGCGAAACAGTTCCGATGATTCCGGCGATCGCGGCAGTAGGCCACGTCGCATCAGCCCAGCGATTGCGAAGACAGTCCATCGTCGCTGCAAGTGTAAAGCATTACCTAGCCGGTGCCTGCCTTACTGTTCTAACCAATCTCTGACAATGTGGATCCCTATCAAACACTTTATTAGCGTACTGCTCCCGTGAAAATCTTTGCCTGCTGCTTCGTTGACGACCCCGCCCTTGTCGAAAGCGTTTTTGCACAGAAATTATGCGTTTTGCACCGCCCTAAATGAGAGTTGTGATCCACGTCACTTGCATTCCTCGATGTGGCAGGAGTAGCGTGGAGTTGTCGACGGTTGAAAGGATTGGTCAAAGTAATATTGACCAGATCCGAAGTAGGCCGGGTGATCCGCTTGGCCAGGTAACTGGCCGAGCCACCAAACCCGAAAAAACCGACTGCCTCGCGAGGAGCAGCCGGGGTTTGGAACCGTAAAAGCGGTGATCGCATCAAGGGCTGCGACGGTGCACGCGCCACGCCACCAACTCCCTCGCAAGAGTTCGTGGCTAGAGCGTAACCAATATCGCAGCCCTTTCATCTTGTCCTCCAGACAACCCACCTCCTCATGAACGTTCAACCCCATCCCCCGGGTCTATATACTCATCCTGTCAGATTTTGGAAAGGAGAGTTGCTATGAAGCTCAAGAGCTTGTTACTCGTCCTGATATTCGCCCTGACGCCCCTAATGTGGGCACAGGACGCGCCCGCACAAGCACCTGCCGGCCCCGGCGGTGGAAACCAAGTGCGAGCCGAGCATCGCAAACAAATGATGGAGATGCATAAACAAGAGATGGACGCCATGAAGGCCGATGTGGAGAAGATGAAGTCCTCTCTCGCTCAAATGAAAACAAATGTGGCCGCGATCAAGGACGCTGCAGAGAAAACACGCTGGCAGACAAACGTGGATATGTGGGAAACGGTGGTTACCCACATGGACCGAATGCAAAAGAACATGGAGTCGATGGAACCCGGCATGATGCACGGGCCAGGCATGGGCGGTCCGCCTCCTATTCCGCCAAGCGGAAAGAAACCCGAGTAAGCACGCTCGCTTAGATCCGCTTGGAACTCTACCGAATGAGGGCAGTCGCTGGTTCTCAACAGGCGTCACGGGCCTCCGGCGCATCACGTAGCATGAAGATAGCGAGCGCTCATAAGTCATTGATTTCTCGTGTACATCCCCGCCATTTTCATGGCAGTTACCGATGAGAGCTGGAGACCGCATTCCCTTGCTCGCAGGCGAGTTGTCAGGCAACCGGTGCGCCATCGGCCACGCAAAGTCCGACCGCTTCCTTCTCCTGTTCCGTGCGAGACAGGCCGTGCAACAGGCGGACGCATCGGTTCCATCGCAGAATCACGTCAGCGTTACCCTGTGGGCGAACGCTCAAATCATGTGGCGACGGTCGCTGATTTACCGCGTTGAGTTGAAGCCTCGGACCGTTCTGCGCGGTGTGATTGAAGTCATAGCCAGCACTTATCTGGTTGCCTAACATGTTTACAAGTAGGTTCTCCGCATGTCTTCCGACTCCGGGCAACCTCGGCTCCAGATTTCCATCCACCAGCCCTGGTTTGCGATCATATCCCGAGTACAGAGGGCACTAGTCGGCTTCGCCGTCGGAGCGTTCATATTCTTGAGCGGCGGTGTGCTCGATTGGTTCGTGACACGTCAATATCTTCCCCGAACGTCATTGATGTTGGCTGGCGCCGCAGTGGCCTTGGCCGTCGGCCTGTTGGTGTTCCAGATTCTGACTGACATCCAGGAACGCTACCAAGCAATGCGGAGTCGGCTGCGGCGGATTGCAGAGTTGAACCACAACATTCGTAATGCCCTCCAGGTCATCGCCTACCACAACGTACCTGAGCGGAACGAGCGAGCGATTCAACAAGTCAACGCTGAGGTTGTTCGCATTGAGTCAGTACTGCGCGAAGTTTCTGCCGCCCTTGGCGACCATGCGAATTTTCCCGCCGCAATTGTGCCTATCGAGCGCCGCCGCAACGGGTAGCAGAGTATTATCAGCCGAGCAGCAGTCACAATCCGGCCAATGAGAGTAATAGTCGAAGTTGAAATAGTTGTGGGCTCGTGGCGCTCGCCGCGAATCAGATGTGACGGACGTCACTGACATGACGTGGTCATCCGCGCAGCATTAATACGTCTCGGATAAATCTCGCCTGCCCGAAGAGCAGTTCCAACTATTGAGATGCAGCACCCCCGTAGGCGACTTAGGAGTGCCTCTCAACAGTCCTTAAGCGAAAAGCAGTTGTGGCGGAGGTGAGCATGTACCGGCAAGAACGATGGTCAATGCTGTTCGTGCTGTGTCTGGTCCTTCTACCGGCGGCGGTTCTCTTACCGGCAGCTCAGAAACAGGATAGGGCGACCTCGTCGGCGCGTAACACAGTTGAGGGAGCGAAGATCTTTCAATATCACTGCGCCGTGTGTCATGGAGTTGATGGACGAGGGCACGGACCAGACTCAGTTGTCCTTAAGCACCCGGTTCCCGACTTGACCCTAATCTCGCAAAGAAGTGGCGGAAAGTTCCCGTACCAGCGTGTGAAGCAAATCGTTGAAGGAAAAAACCTTGGACTGCTCGCCCAAGACGATCGAGAGATGCCAATTTGGGGGCCAATCTTCCATGAGGTCGAATCGGACCAAGACTGGGGGGAAGTGAGGTTGGATGCAATCACCAAACACATGGAATCAATTCAGCAAAAATAGGTAGCCTGCAATCTTGATCGAACAGCCTAGGGGAAAGAGCGACATAACCTTGTCAACCATTGAGGAAGTAAGAGCAGCCGAGAAAAAGGTGCAAGAGGTTCTGAACGCCCTCAAGAAGTCCAGTGCGCAAGATCCGAACCACCTTAGCACTGAGTTAAAGAACGCGACTGACGATTACGCCAGAGCAGTTCGTGAATTAAATTCAAACTAGCCCACTACCTGAAATCCACAAGGGTAGCAATCGGGTGCGCCCCGTGGGAGGCTATCCGTATGTCAGAGAAACGAACAAAAGCCGATAAAGCACAGCGAAAAGCTGATCTGCTCGACAAGAAGTCGTCCCACCGTCCACCACAGAACCAGGGGAAAAAACCACGCGAGTACTTCAACCAAGCCCCTGTGCGGATCGTTGAAGAGGCTGCTGAGAAACATTAAGCCCTAGCCAATCAACCCCACAAACCAGACCGTCCTGCCGAGGGTATTGGTTTCGCTGCGCTCACGACCCCCGGTCTCCGGTCAATGCTCAGGCGATATTACGCCAGTTCAGCAGTAAGGGTCATTGCGTAGGCGGAGGAGGCCGTCCGAGAGCGAGGCCCAATGCAACGAGGGAGGCAAAAGGTCAGGGATTCCGACTATGACGATGAGCGTGGGATTCCGACGCCAAGTCGGCGAGAGAATGGAAAGAAAAACGGCAAATGAGTGAGAACAATATGCTGTGATCAGTAGCACTGACAAACAGTGCGGCCAAGCCCATCCTTGCGATTAAGCGGCGAAGCTACACATTGAAAGTGGTTGTCGCTGTGTGATCCGGGGTTGGCTTATGCTTGACTGGATCGAGAATTGGGCCGGCGAAACTGCTGTTATTGTCTTTGCAATCTTTCTCCTGACCCTGTCCGCTGCGTGCGACGTTTGGGAATGGGTTGTGTGGCTGAAACTCCGCCGAGAACGTTCGCCGTCGCACGTACGCAGGGGCATCGAGTTCACGTCTCTGGTGGCGGGGACGGCTTCGATGGTTCTGTTTGGGTTCTTTCTGTTGGGAGTCGAGCGTTGGGTCGCAGGGGGAACAGATTGGACTATTGATCTATGGATCAGCTTTGCGGGCATGGGAGTGTCTGGGATCGCACTGTTGGCATCGCCTTTCAGCCGGGGCAAACTTCGAATCGCAGGAATCGTAGTCGGGGTCATCATGTCTGCCTATTGGTGGGAGGTGTGGAATCTGTTGGGGTTCGCGCGTGGCTACGCGGAGTATGGGCCATTCTAGCAAGCCGGTACACTCAAACCCCCGCTGCAGGGATGAGTGGCGAGTAGAGTCGAGAACCGGCGCAGTGACTGTAGTCTCCCGGTGGATATTTGACGGGGCTTTCGCGTCGTCACCTCAGTCCGGTTTGGCTTGGTTCTGTTTCCTGTTGCCGAGTAGGCCCGGGGAATTTCGCCCCGAGCCTCTCCCACGACCAGCGCAGCACGATGCGAGCTTGCCAACAATTACGACGGCAGGAACACTGCGAGTTTGCGGTATCCAACCAAAAGGCTCGAGACGAAGGAGGCCGAGATGAGAATTGTAGGCTGCGATACAAGCCCCCGACGTACCGCCCGGCGGATTTTGCATCCGCGTTCCGGAATTGGGTCACCCCAAATTGTGTGCCCACCGTCACAGTTCGCAGGTGCAAAACGGCGCATAATTGCGAATGTCCGTATTTTGTACTCCGAATGAATTGGAACGGGAGGCAGTCATGTTCGCCCTCAAACTGGCTCGGCTTATCGAGAACCACGCCGACGAACTATCTGAGCGTCTGATGCAGAAGCTGATGACTTCGGGACGGTGCAGCGAGTTGATTAACAAAGTACCTCCGGACGAGTTGAAAAGACGCACTCGCGAAGTCTACGCGAATCTGACTGATTGGTTGATGACCAGAACAGAATCAGAGATCGAGGAAGGATACATCGGTTTGGGAATGCGGCGAGCGAGGCAGGGCGTGCCCTTCAGTGAGTTCTTTTGGGCAATATGTGCGACCAAAGAACAACTGTGGGAGTACCTGCAGCGGCAAGCTATGTTCGAGGACCCCGTCGACTTTTGGGGCGGAATGGAATTAGTGCACGCGGTGGCGCAGTTCTTCGACTCCGCCTTATATTATGCGACCGTTGGATACGAGAGCACTCGAAAGGCCGAAGTTACACACGTCTTGACGGTCCATTAGTGGGACCTCGCATTCACGATTTTGATGAGCATTTGAATGTCTCTCCAACACAGGACTGCTGCCGGTAGACGCCCTTAGGACTTGTATCGACGATTCGGCAGCGGCTCACCTCGACGGGATTTAGGACAGCCGACGCGGCCAGCCCACGCGCCACGGATATTTTGGCGGTCTTTTGTCCCCAATGCGATGTCGGTCGCCTCTCTTTCCGTCTGTCTCGGCGCTGCATCAGGGCAGGCCAAATCGTAACTGCCATGAAAATGGCGGGGCTGTACACGAGAAATCAATGACTTATGAGCGCTCGCTATTTTCATGCTACGTGATGCGCGGGAGGCCCATGACGCCTGTTGGGAAATCCTTATCACTCATCAACCGCGCGTCAAATAGTTTTCCTCGTGCTCACTCGTGATAACGCCTTGTTTTCGGCAGTCAACCTTGGCGGCGCTTCCGGCGGCCTCTACTTCCGCACCTTGAATTCTCCTCGCTGTTCCTATGATTTGCCGGTGATTCACGGTTACTTGAGCCGCCGCAATCCCGCAACACGATCTCGACGAGCAGCGCAGTGATTCCCGTCACCGCGAACCTGGGCAAATGGGATGAGATTTGATCAGTGAGCCATGCAGTTGGCCCCTCAACGTTGCTCCTTCCCTATTGAGGTCTTATTCCGCTGTCCAAGCTTCGGAAGTTTCTCGACTCTCACCATATCAAATACCTGATCATTTCCCATTCGCTTGCCTATACCGCGCAGGGGATCGCCGCGCTGACGCATGTGTCAGGCAAGAAGCTAGCAAAGACGGTGATCGTCAAAATTGACGATCGCGGTCGTCCCGGCATCGCTGCACGTGGACCTCGATCGGCTGAGAAGTCTGACAGGCGCGCGGACGGTCGAAATCGCTTCGGAGAAGGAGTTCAAAGACGCCTTCCCTGATTGCGAGACGGGCGCCATGCCGCCGTTTGGAAATCTTTACGACATGGCAGTGTATGCGGACGCGAGCCTCGCAGAGAATGAGGAGATCACCTTTAGCGCGGGCACGTATCGGGAACTGGTTCGCATGAACTGGTTCGACATGGTGCGACTGGTGAACCTGCTAGTCGCTAACCTGACTTACCGGCCTGCGGTGGTAGCAGCGTAGACGACTATTCGAGGCTAAGAAGAAGAGAGCTGGGCTACGACGCACCCATATTCGTGCAACAGCTTTCCGAAATGGACAAGTTCTTGTCAGTATCTCGTTCCCTCTTTTGTCGTGACTCTTCTGCCAAGCGATCGGATGTTTTTGTGTACCAACAATCCAATCGCAGGAGTGCAGTTTGATCGTAGTGCTCCAAATTGGCTCAACGCCTCCCGAGCAATTGACCAAATCCATCCGGACTGAGCCGGAGTTTGCGCAGACAATCGTTCAAGCTTCCCTTATGCAGTGTGTCGCCCGAATGGGGCTCGTGAAATGAGACTAGGTTTGGGCTGCGTGTAAGACAGAAGAACTGCCTGAGTGTTCCCCGGTGCGATTTCAGTGGCCGATAACCGAGGTCACGAAGGAGGCAGACGAAACACCTCCACGGGAGCTGTGGAGGGATTGCAGACATCAGTACAACTCCGACGAGATATGACTCCTCTGTCCATCGTGAAGGGGACATCGGTGGCGCGATCTGTCGCTTAGCTCGCCGATGAAACCAGTACCAAAACAACCAGCGCCGCCAATACGAAACCGGCGACAAGGAAGAAGATTGCATGCTGCTGGTCAACGTGAAAAAAACTGTTCCCATACTTCTTGAGATGTATCTGCGTCTTCATGAAAAGCCTCCTCGCTTGTGGCGGCAGATACCTTTCAAGCCGAACCTTGCTCCGGAATGCCCTCCTCAATATTAGGCTCCTTTTCTCAGCCGAATTGCAATGGCCCTGACTCAGAGCGGTCATGCTGGCACCGCGGACCTTCTCAGTCTGACTCACAGGGGCCGGTGAGCAGGGTCACGGCAGGATGTGAGTCCGCGTGCTATGAGGGAAAAGGGGGCAAATGCCCTGATTGCTGAAACCAAGACTCGGGAAAGGAGGCGCATTCTTGTTCGACTGGGCAATCGTGCAACGGACGCTCAAACGCTGTCTTTCTCTCTCGGTCGCACTGGCCGGGATCGCCTCGGTGGCAATATACGTTCTGGCGTATTTGTTGTTCACGATTCACGAAGAAATAGGCATCCCTCCGGACGCAGCATTGCCTCTCGCTCTGTGGACCTTCCCAGTGGCGTTTCTGGCAAGCCTCGTTGGCTATTTGCTCTGGAAAACGGATCCCGGAATACGTTGACCGCACCCCGCGACAAAACATCGAGTTTTCTCATCACTCCTCGTCGGTCCACTTGTCAACCGGCGCAGGTTCGAGGCTCGCGGAAGTTGCTTTTATGCGCCCTGAGTGGACAACGCGAATTCCCTTCAAGAATCTGCGTCCACTCGCGAGTTTGTTTTCTGAGGACCTGGCGATTGACTTGGGCACGGTCAATACCCGTGTCTATGCCCGCGGCCGCGGCATTGTTATCAACGAACCTTCCGCGGTTGCTCTCGATGAGACCACCGGAGAAGTTTGTCAACCAGACAGGCATCGAGCCGCGAGTTCAGGCGGAACAGGATTGTAGGAGAACCAGGACGCACGCTCGAATTCCGTCAGCCCAATCACTTATGGCAGGATCTCCATAAGAATTCAAAGTGTGTTTGTACTCACTGATAATTCTTGGGATTTCCTGTAACAAGAAATGCTATGGAGAATGTTTACCAGTGCGCCCCCGAAGCAGTATCCGGAGAATGGTTCCTCGCCAATGTCAAGAGGAAGTTCCATGGGTTCGAGTCGTGCACTCATCCGCTCCACTTGGCCTCTACGATGGCCTTGCTGTTCCCGGAGCTGAAGTTCAAACTCTACGAGGTCCATGGTGGTGGGAAGGATGTAGAAGGAACTTGGGCTGTGGCCCATAGCGTCTTGATCCAAGAGCGAGAATTGCCACCGCCGCACTGCCAGAAGTTTTGCATTTACTGGGTTGAACTCTCCTTAAAAACCAGCCACCACCGTGACTTGAAATAAGGAGTAAGGGGGATCACGCTGCACTCCGGGCGCGAAGGTGTCGAACGAAGGCCTCTTGGTCTAAATGAGTTCCCCCTCATTGGGATGGTTGCGGCCAGCCGGAACACAGCGTCATCCAAGTCTGTACCGTGTGCCATTCCGCAAGAAGACCTGTCTGTACAGCGACCTAGGTTGAGCGTGGCGCAGCCACAAAGCGGGCAGATTCGCGTCGGGACTGCAAGCGCGGGCCATTGATTCGATGCTCACTACCCCGTCTTTCCCGCGATAATGCTTCGCCCTTTCCACGCACAGCTCGTGGAGGCATTTTGAGATCCTGCTCGGCGACGGGTGGTATGGCCCCTTCTTCTGCCGCCTTGATGAAGACTCGGAAGGACTCCAGTCGGTCAAGTTGCCCATCCGCCATCTTTGTCCCCAACTGAAGGAGGTCCGGAGGACCAGATGATTAGAGTTTTTCCGTCGCTTCTCTCACGATCCGGGCAGCGGCTTGGCTGAAGTCCTCGCCGGGGTTGGGCTTCTTAGGAGTTTGCTCTGGCCGCTCTTCGGTTCGCTTTTCAACTTGATCGGCCTGTCGCAGCGCTTTGTCGGATTTTGTTCGCTTCTCTGACATACCCATAGCTTCCCACGGTGGCCCACCCGATTGTTATCCTTGTGGATTTCAGGTAGTGGGCTAGTTCGAATTTAATTCACGAACTGCTCTGGCGTAATCGTCAGTCGCGTTCATTAACTCAGTGCTAAGGTGGTTCGGATCTTGCGCACTGGCCTTCTTGAGGGCTTCGAGAACCTCTTGCACCCGCTTCTCAGCTTTTCTCACTTCCTCAATGGTTGACATGGCTATTGCTGCACGCTCCACACTCCGCTGGTTCCGAGACGCCCGACTCTCCGCCGTCGAGTGTCGGCTGGCCGAGATGCCCTCGCCCGTTGCAGGAGCCGGGAAGTTTGGGGTATTCGGTTTTAGCTCCTCCTGCGAAGCATTAGAGAACCTTCCTGCCTATCTGTCTGTGATGTTCATCACCCGATTGCCACTCGTAGAAGCGGTAAGAGTGCAACTGAACGTGCCGAAATATGTTCCGGTGAAGCGGTTCTGGGCGATGATGGTGTATGACTTCGCGACCTTGGGCGTTCATCTATAACCCCTTGGACCGTGTGGGCCTCAGCAGCTACGACAAGCCCAACCATGCAGGCCAATGCGGACGACAGCGTGGACCTGGTCATCGGGCCGAGTACCGAAGGGTGTGGAGTCGACCTGGATTCCGACACAGGGCAAACGTCCGTTACCCGTGATACGCCTCTACGGCGGCGACGATGCATTCTGGGACAAGGCGTTCAATACGCCCGACGGTGGAACTGGTTGATTGATCCTTTCAACAACACTCGCAGGCCGAACTAGGAGTTTGGAACTGCGGGGCAGGGGTCTCATTGACCGGGGTTTTGAGCGGGCGGAGAATGGCGGCCCGACGGATTGCGCCTATCAGTTTCCCGTATTCCTCTTGTCAGTCTTCTCCTACCAGTTCTGGCTCAACCGACACATGGACGTGGGGACGCGTGTAAGTATCGTTCTCCTGCGCGTCGACTACGGCGATGGCTGATACATTGACGATCTCCTCGACCGTAGCGGTACGCTGCAGCACGTGTACCGGACGGCTCATCCCCATCAGAATGGGCCCGATCACTTCGCCGCCTCCAATCTTGGCCAGCAGCTTGGTGGCGAGGTTGGCCGATGCCAGGTCGGGGAAGATGAGCACGTTGGCCCCGCCTTTCAGCGCACTGAAGGGATACTGCTGCTCGATGATCTCGGGCGAGACCGCGTCGTCGGCGGCAATTTCGCCGTCCACGATCAGCATTGGATCGGCGTAGCGTAGCAGTTCCACCGCCTTGCGCACCTTGGTGCAAATGGGATGGTCGACGCTGCCAAAACTGGAGAAGGACAACATGGCAACTCGCGGGGTCAGCTCGAAGCGGCGTGCCATGTGGGCGGTGCAGAGTGCGATCTCGACCAGATCCTCGGCTGTGGTTTCGATGTTGACGCTGGTATCGGCCAGGAAGAAAACTTCTCCTTTTCGCGTGATCACCGCGTAACAGCCGGAGACGCGGTGCAAGCCTTCGCGCATGCGAACAATCTGCAGCGCCGGGCGAATGGTGTCGAGAAAATGCTGCGTGACGCCAGAGACCAGCGCGTCGGCATCGCCCATGTGCACCATCATGGAGCCAAACACGTTGCGTCGTTCATCAGCGACTCGGCCTCCTGAAGAGTGACGCCGCGCCGTTGCCGCAGGCGGAACATTTCCTGTACGTAAAACATTTCTGAGTTCAAATGTATAGTTACTTAGAGAACACTCATCTAGGTTGAGCGTGGCGCAGCCACAAAGCGGGCAGATTCGCGTCGGGACTGCAAGCGCGGGCCATTGATTCGATGCTCACTACCCCGTCTTTCCCGCGATAATGCTTCGCCCTTTCCACGCACAGCTCGTGGAGGCATTTTGAGATCCTGCTCGGCGACGGGTGGTATGGCCCCTTCTTCTGCCGCCTTGATGAAGACTCGGAAGGACTCCAGTCGGTCAAGTTGCCCATCCGCCATCTTTGTCCCCAACTGAAGGAGGTCCGGAGGACCAGACGCTTTGTCGGATTTTGTTCGCTTCTCTGACATACCCATAGCTTCCCCACGGTGGCCCACCCGATTGTTATCCTTGTGGATTTCAGGTAGTGGGCTAGTTTGAATTTAATTCACGAACTGCTCTGGCGTAATCGTCAGTCGCGTTCATTAACTCAGTGCTAAGGTGGTTCGGATCTTGCGCACTGGCCTTCTTGAGGGCTTCGAGAACCTCTTGCACCCGCTTCTCAGCTTTTCTCACTTCCTCAATGGTTGACATGGCTATTGCTGCACGCTCCACACTCCGCTGGTTCCGAGACGCCCGACTCTCCGCCGTCGAGTGTCGGCTGGCCGAGATGCCCTCGCCCGTTGCAGGAGCCGGGAAGTTTGGGGTATTCGGTTTTAGCTCCTCCTGCGAAGCATTAGAGAACCTTCCTGCCTATCTGTCTGTGATGTTCATCACCCGATTGCCACTCGTAGAAGCGGTAAGAGTGCAACTGAACGTGCCGAAATATGTTCCGGTGAAGCGGTTCTGGGCGATGATGGTGTATGACTTCGCGACCTTGGGCGTTCATCTATAACCCCTTGGACCGTGTGGGCCTCAGCAGCTACGACAAGCCCAACCATGCAGGCCAATGCGGACGACAGCGTGGACCTGGTCATCGGGCCGAGTACCGAAGGGTGTGGAGTCGACCTGGATTCCGACACAGGGCAAACGTCCGTTACCCGTGATACGCCTCTACGGCGGCGACGATGCATTCTGGGACAAGGCGTTCAATACGCCCGACGGTGGAACTGGTTGATTGATCCTTTCAACAACACTCGCAGGCCGAACTAGGAGTTTGGAACTGCGGGGCAGGGGTCTCATTGACCGGGGTTTTGAGCGGGCGGAGAATGGCGGCCCGACGGATTGCGCCTATCAGTTTCCCGTATTCCTCTTGTCAGTCTTCTCCTACCAGTTCTGGCTCAACCGACACATGGACGTGGGGACGCGTGTAAGTATCGTTCTCCTGCGCGTCGACTACGGCGATGGCTGATACATTGACGATCTCCTCGACCGTAGCGGTACGCTGCAGCACGTGTACCGGACGGCTCATCCCCATCAGAATGGGCCCGATCACTTCGCCGCCTCCAATCTTGGCCAGCAGCTTGGTGGCGAGGTTGGCCGATGCCAGGTCGGGGAAGATGAGCACGTTGGCCCCGCCTTTCAGCGCACTGAAGGGATACTGCTGCTCGATGATCTCGGGCGAGACCGCGTCGTCGGCGGCAATTTCGCCGTCCACGATCAGCATTGGATCGGCGTAGCGTAGCAGTTCCACCGCCTTGCGCACCTTGGTGCAAATGGGATGGTCGACGCTGCCAAAACTGGAGAAGGACAACATGGCAACTCGCGGGGTCAGCTCGAAGCGGCGTGCCATGTGGGCGGTGCAGAGTGCGATCTCGACCAGATCCTCGGCTGTGGTTTCGATGTTGACGCTGGTATCGGCCAGGAAGAAAACTTCTCCTTTTCGCGTGATCACCGCGTAACAGCCGGAGACGCGGTGCAAGCCTTCGCGCATGCGAACAATCTGCAGCGCCGGGCGAATGGTGTCGGGAAAATGCTGGGTGACGCCAGAGACCAGCGCGTCGGCATCGCCCATGTGCACCATCATGGAGCCAAACACGTTGCGGTCGTTCATCAGCGACTCGGCCTCCTGGAGAGTGACGCCGCGCCGCTGCCGCAGGCGGAACATTTCCTGTACGTAAGATACGCGATGATCCGAAGTCGCGGGATCAATCATCTGCATGCCTTCAAGATCCACACCGAACTCGTGAGCCCGATTCTGAATCTTGCCCGGCGCGCCGAGCAGGATGGGATTTCCAATTTTTTCTTCGACCAGCACACGGCAGGCGCGCAGGATTTTTTCGTTGTCGCCCTCCGGGAACACCACGTGTTTGGGATTGGCCTGGGCTTTGTGAATCATGGTGCGTGAGACTTCATAGGCCTTGCCTAATCGCCGTTCGAGTTGGGCGCGGTAGGTGTTGAGATCCACCGGCTCCTGCGCGACGCCGCTGTGCATGGCGGCTTCCGCCACGGCAGACGCTTCCCACATCAGGACGCGCGGATCGAAGGGCTTGGGGATGAGATATTCGCGACCAAACTGTAGGCGCGACACTCCGTAGGCACGGCAGACAGAGTCGGGAACATCTTGCTTGGCAAGGTCGGCCAGAGCGTGGGTAGCTGCCAGCTTCATTTCTTCGTTGATGGCGGTGGCTCGCACGTCGAGAGCCCCGCGGAAGATAAACGGGAAGCCGAGCACATTGTTGACCTGGTTGGGATAGTCCGAGCGTCCAGTCGCGATGATGACGTCGCTGCGAGCGGCCTTGGCATCTTCGTAAGTAATCTCGGAATCGGGATTCGCCATGGCGAACACGACCGGGTCGGGCGCCATGGAGCGCACCATATCCTGGTTGATCGCGCCCTTGACTGAAAGCCCGACGAAAACGTCCGCGCCGACGATGGCTTCGGCCAGAGTGCGCAGTTTCGTTTCGTGTGCAAAGCGCTCTTTGTACGGGTTCATACCAGCGGTGCGGCCTTTGTACACAACGCCTTTGGTGTCACACAGGATGATGTTCTCGCGCTTCACTCCGAGACGCACATAGTGCTCGGCACAGGCGATGCCGGCCGCTCCCGCGCCGTTGAAAACCACGCGCACTTCGCGGATGTCTTTTCCGACGACTTCGACAGCATTGAGCAAGGCCGCACCGGAGATGATTGCGGTCCCGTGCTGATCGTCGTGGAAGACGGGGATCTTCATCGTCTTGCGCAGCGTCTCTTCGATCTGGAAACAGTCGGGGGCCTTAATGTCTTCGAGATTGATGCCGCCGAAGGTGGGCTCGAGCAACTGGCAGAGTTTGATAATCTCTTCGGGATCGTGGCTGTTCACTTCGATGTCGAAGACATCGACATCGGCAAAGCGCTTGAAGAGCACGGCTTTGCCTTCCATGACCGGCTTGCCCGCGAGGGCGCCGATGTCGCCCAGACCGAGCACCGCGGTGCCATTACTCAGGACTGCGACCAGATTGCCGCGACCGGTGTATTTGAAAGCGTCGTGCGGATTCTTCTGGATTTCCAGACAAGGCTCGGCCACGCCCGGGGTGTACGCCAGGCTAAGATCGCGCTGGGTACGGCAGGGCTTGGTCGGTGTAACTTCAATCTTTCCGGGGCGAGACCCGTTGTGATAGTCGAGGGCCTGCTGCTTGCTGATGAGCATAAATTCCTCCGTACTTTGGCGCCGCCACCCGAAACTCTCACACAGAATGTGGTGGCGCTTCGAACTCTAAACTCGAACCGTCAGCACCGGACACGCAGCCCGGCTGACAACTTCGGACGCGACCGGCCACGGCAGGTGCGCCGCCAATGCGGATACTCGCGATTTATGCACGCTCATGATGATCAGGTCCGACTCGCGCTCGTGCGCGGTCTGCAGAATCGCTTCGACCGCATACTCCCAGCGAATGAGGATTTCCGGAGTACACCAGTCCTGCGCCTGCTCCGGAATCAACCGGTGCAGGGCGCAGCGACATCGCTCCGCCACCGCCGGGCGCTGCTGCCAGGGAACGAGCGGGATTGCTTGCAAAATGACGAGGTCTGACTGATTCTCCTCTGCCAAGGAAAGGGCGAAGTGCATAAGATGCTCGGGGTCTTCGGCGATATCGACAGGACACAGGATGCGGTGCAGTTTCCAGTCCGCGACATCGTGGACTTGCGGCCCGATCGTCAGCACGGGACAGGTGGCAGAGCGGTAAATCGTTTCCGCGCTAGAGCCCAGAACAAGTTTGCTGACGCCCCGCCTGCCATGAGTTCCCAGGACAACCAAGTCAATGTTTTGCTCCTCAATGATTGCTGGAATCACGTCCTCCAGATCGCCCTGATCGAGCACAGCCTTCACCGGCGTATTAGCGAGCGATTGGCTATGTGTAAACTCATGCAGTTTGTAGCGGGCGTCTTGCCGGACACGTTCGTCTTGGGCAGGCAAGCGGTCAGTCACAACCTCCAGAAGCGGCTCGGGAGGAATCGCATGCGTTATCAGGAGCGTTGAGCCATAGGTCCGTGCCAGCGCCACTGCAAACGGCAAGGCCGCTTTCGATGCCGGGGAAAAGTCGGTGGGAAACAAAATGTTCTTGAGAGAGAGGCGAGTAACCTGGGCGAGCGTGGGCATGGCATACCTCCTGACGGTGAAGGTCTCGGCCGCCAGAGACAACCCATACTTCTGTGTATATGCCCGGGTCCGGCAACGGACTATGATTAGGGTCACAATTTGTTGTGAGCGTAGAGTCATTGCCCAGACCTCCGCGCGCTGGCCGCCGACAGCTTTCGAAGCCCCTTGAAATCGCCGCCAGTGACGGTCGCGGCCGCTTTGATCTCAATACCAACTACATCTCCCCCCCACCTTCCACGATGATGTCTACTTCGTCCCTGCTCCTTGTCTCGATAGTGGTAAAGCCTGCACGTCTCGGCCAGCCATTCCACCTGTTTCATGACCTCCGCGAAAACGAAAGTCTCCAGCGGCGGGCCAAAGACCGATCCATCCTTACCGATTCGTTCCTCGGTGGCACCCAAGATCGCAGCCAGCAAATCTTCGCTTCCAGAGGATCGCGTTTGCTACACGCAATTGGCAATTTCGTTGGCTGCACGTCGTTGGATACTGAAATACCGCCGGGAATGCGTGCAGCTTCGTCTCGTGCTGCCATTCCCGGATAGTCGGAGATAGAGAGCCGAGGTCCCGGCGGTCTGTGTCAAGGCCGGACGACGTCCGCCGCGGAGCGGTCGCAGAGCCTTGACACGGACGGCGCCTCGGCTACACTCGCGCTATCCAGAGAATGGCCGCGATTCGTTTTGTCCGCGTGTATCTGGTGGTTGCTCCGCCAAAATCTCTTGAGCCCATCGATGCTTCTTTGCCTTCACCTGCCGCGTGATTTCGTCGTATTGTTCAGCGTCCAGCCATTCCCCGCGCGACATGGTAGAAAGTACGTGGGTCAGGAAAACCTGCAGACCAACGATCTCCGTCAATAATCGCTTTCCGTAGTTGATGTGGTCACCTGAGTCCGTATGGTCGCCATCACGAAGCTCTCGAAAGAGAACTTCGCGGATCCATTCGCTGAGCCGGAAGCCACGCTCTGCCGCCGCGCGTTCGAGCTCGGCGAACTCCGATTGAGTCACCTTGGTGCTGCAGTGCGAATGCGGAAATTGTGGGATCCGTTCTTCTTTGAAAAAGTGAGTTCGTCGGCCATAACTAGCTCTTTTCAACACTTGCACCTGAGGCTCTCTGAAGCGCCCTCGGAACTGCAGGTTATTCATTCCGAACGAGTCGCTCTGGAGCGCCTCGGGACGCTCTGCAGCACCCTCGAAGGGGTGGAGTGTCAAAATTCTTCCGGTGCGAAGCACCGTTTTGGCAGCACCAACAAATCAACGGTAGGATCACGCCTTCACCGCCCGCACAGAAGGCGTGGACTCCACCGCGGCTAGAAGCTTCTTTTTAGGCTGCTCGTCCGCACCATTGTTCGGGCCTTTACGGACACGCGAAGAAGAAGCAACCTGCTTGGCTTGTGGCGTCTTGAGGAAGTCCTGGAAGTCACGGTCTCTTGAGAAGGCATAGTTCAGCGCCTTGTCCACAACATCGTCCGCGGATGCATGAATGAAAGCAGCGTACTGATCGACCTGTGCTGCGGTGACCTCATCCAGCCGAACGGACCCACAGATGTGGCGGATTTGTTTGATCTCAAGCAGTGGCATATTCGTTCTCCTTTTTAGGTAGTGAAATCACGCAATGTTTCTGCCCACAACTTTTGAGGAAGTCGGGGGCAATAGAGCGAACTTTAGAAGCTTATCGAACGATAAGTTCGCCTTGAACGTATCGGTCTGGCATTCGCCGGCCACAATGTTTGGCTTCTGGATCTGAAGTTCGGAGGTGTCCTCGATGATGACGAGGCGCTCTTGGTCTGGAATGAAGTTAGCAAGTATCCGCAAAAGCGTCGTCTTCCCGGTGCCCATTCCACCGCTGATGAGCAGCGTCTTCCCGCTGCGAATCTGCTCAGCTAAGAAATCCGCGAGAGGCCGCGTCGATGTTCCGCGAGCAATAAGGTCATCGACCGTGTAATGGCGGCTGTTGAACTTTCTGATCGTTAGCGACGGAGCGGGGCATACGACCGGCGGAATCACCTGCGCAAGGCGGCTCCCATCCGGGAGATGCACGTCCAGCAAGGGGTTGTCTTCATCGAGCTTCTTGCCCAGTTGGTTGACGATGACTTCGAGGCCGGTGCGCAGCCTGCCGCCGTCGAAGGAAATGTTCGGTTCCTGGCACAGTCTTCCATCGCGCTCGCAAGACCAAGACGCATCTGGATTGCCCATGATTTCGCTAACGTCTTCGTCGAGCAGCGGCGCCTCGATGGGACGAAGGAACCTTACAGTGATGGAAGCCCAGCTCTTAGCCAAAGGAACGGGACGCGATGGACTATGCCGCCGTCTACCGGATGAGGTTGGTGAAGGGGGAGGTGGGTCTGGCGGAACCGGACAAGCCGCTTGTCCCCAGGTTCAAACAGTTCCAAGCCCAGTTCAACGCCTGGATTGAGACCCAGCACGCCGAGCATTCGGGTACGCTGAAATTCTACAAGGGCAATTACCAGATCATCCTGGAATTCGAGGAGATGCCGGATCTGCCCCTCGACCGGATCGATGAGGCAGTGATTGAGTGCCTGAAATTCTGGGCGCTGAGCAAGGTGGGAAAGACGACGGTCAATCGCTACCTGGCAACCCTCTCCAGAAACTCCCGGATTTAAGCCGCTGAAGCTTCGATGATTTGGAATCCGAGCTGGCTGGCTTTCCGCTTGAGATGGCTGATCTGTAGCTTGCGGTGTTGGGCCTCGTAGAACTCCGCTCCCTGATCGACGTATTGCATCCCGAAGCGCAGCATGCGATATATCAATCGGGCCAGCTTGGCGGCCATGGCTTTGATGGCCACCGGAGACCCCAGTTTGGTTCTGAGGCGGCGAAACTGTGCTCCCAAATAGGTCTGGCTGATTCGGAGAGTGCTGGCTGCCATCTTGAGGGAGATAGTCACCCGGTTGTTGGTCGGGAGCCGACCTTTGCCAATAATCTTGTCGCCACTAATCCGGTTGTCCGGACACAGCCGCAGCCAGGAAACAAAATGATCCTCGGTCTTCCATTTGCTCATATCCCATCCCACTTCGCTGAGGATCGTCATCGCGGTCATGACATCGACGCTGTCAATGAGCGTCAGGTCTGTGCCTGCCATGCGAAACAAAGCGGCGCGTAACTCGAATTGTGGTTTATTGCCTTTTTTCTTCTTGCGTCGTTCCTTTCGCTTCTCGACCGGCAGACTTGCACCTTGGCTGCGATCTGCCCTCTGCTGGAGACACTCCTCGAGGTGGCGATCGCACTCGGTCATCTGCGTCTGGCAAAACTCGTATCCGTCCTGCTCCTGCTGCAGCACAAAGAGCAGATCGTCTTGCCAGTTGCCCTCCAGACTGCCGGCTACCTCCTCCTGGCTCGCCTGCACCCGGCCATTACAGAGCGCTGCCAGCTCACCAGCATCCCGCTCCCCCTGCAAAATGGCCTTGATAATGGCCTGCCCACTTTTTCCGCTGATGTCACTCAGCACGTTGGCCAACTGAATATTCATCTGCGTAAGGGCTTTCTGCATGCGCTGGATGTGCCGCCCAGCCGCCCGTATCAGGTCACCGCGCTGCCGCCAGTAGGTCCGCAGCGTGCGAATTTCTTGCGGCGGCCGAAACGAATTCCGCAACAGTCCATAGGTGTGCAGCTTCATCAGCCATTGACTCTCTTGCACGTCGCTTTTGCGCCCGGGTAGATTCTTGGTCTCTCGCGCATTCACCAGATAGACTTCCAACCCGGATTCTTCCAAGATATCGAATACCGCGATCCAGTAAACTCCGGTTGATTGCATGGCCACGGTCCGGATCCCGCATTGCTTGAGCCAATCGGCCATGGCTCGCAGTTCGGCGGTGGTGCATCCGAAGCGACGTACGGCTTCGCCGCTTCGGTTCGGTGGTACCGCCACATAGTGGACTTCGTTACCGATATCAATGCCGGCGGCATCGGGATGCACCACCTCCAAGTTGAGGTCTTGACTCTGGATTTTTCGCTGCATCTCCCGCCGTTGCTTACGGTTCATCTCGCTCCAAGGTTTCTGGCTGGTACGTTGACGGCTGCCTTTCTTGCCGCTTTGCGGTAGCTGGTTTTTCATGTGCTACTCTTTCCCGGTTGAATTCAACGCGGCTCGGCCCGGTCGGCGAAAACTCTCAATCTCTCCATCGGGGTCGGGATTTGTCCTTTTCAGGACAACACCGCCACCATCTATACAATCGCCAATGCCGGAGCCATGCTAAGAATCGGGCACAAACGCTCCATAGAAAAGACGGCCTTAACTGCCGAGCCAGGTTGTGCTGCAGATTCTAATTCGGATGAACTGAGATCAAAATACCGCCCTGACCAGAGACCACTCTGGACGAGTTTCAGGCTCACACAACCACCCCGCAAGGGGTGGCCGCTGCTAAGAAAGGCACCGCGGTACGCGTGGCGGAAGTTGAAGATCATCGACCGGGCCCCCGTCATCGAGCAATACGAGAACGAGCGTCAGGTCGAATACGTCTTCGAGGCGAATTCCTACAAGCAGTGGATCGAGAAAGCAGAGGAGCCCCTGAGATCGGCATCAATCTTGGCGCGCAACTCAGGGATTACGCGGGTCGAAATGCTGAATCTCGAAAAAGATTGCGTGCTCATCCGCAAGCGTCCCGATGAGGACGGCAACTGGGGAGACCTGGTCATCAAGCGCGGATTGAAGCGGCGGGCCAGGAAGCGCGTTCTGAAGATCAATGCAGAGGCCAAAGAGGTCCTCGAACAGTTGGTCCTGGAATCGAAGGGCCGGCACGTATTCAGCGAGCCCCGTCATCCAGACAAACAACTCGAGCCTTGGGTGTTGGAATCCCAAATGGGACGGCTGCGTGATAAAATCAAAACCGATCCGGATGCCGGACTTCACACTCTTCGCCACACGTTTTTGACCGAGGCTGGGGAGTATACGGACGCTTTTACGCTGCAGTACATCGCCGGGCACGATACCATCAAGACCATGGTGCGGTATGTGCACCCTCGGGCGGAGTCAGTCAGCCGGGCGTTCGGTCGGATCAATCGGAAGAAGAAGCCGGCACAGTCGGCGTAGCTGCGGATTCGAAAGGTGCATACAAAAACGCATACAGCCGAGTTGGCTAAAGGTTGAAGAAGTTTATTTAAGTAATTGAAAAACAATTAGTTATCAACGTGCGGAAGTGGTGGAACTGGCAGACACACCATCTGCTCGTATCACTTTAGAGATTCTCTACAAACTTCTGATAATAAACCTTCTTGCTTTAGCTTCAATCACTTCCAGCGATGTCCCTCGGAACTGCCAGTAGGCGCCAGTAAGCCCCGGATGCGGGCAGTCGGTGCAAAATCCGGTGCAGTTCCGTCTCCGTACCAGGTATCGATTAACGCAAAAGACCAGGGCACCGGCGCTGTGTCGTCAGTAGGACCATCGATCTCACGGTCACGCCGACGAGCAGGAAAAAAAGCTCGAGAAACCGGTGGCCCAGCTCCTAAAGAAATATTCACCTCCGTCCAAAGACCTCCTTAGATCGAGATCCAAATGACGGCATTGACCCGTTCCTCTCGCACTAAAGCGTTTCGGAAAATGATGAGTAGATAACAGTTCGCCACCCGCAACGATTCCAGTTTGCCGGTTACTCAGGGCTCGGCCTTTCAGAAGATTCGTCCCAATTGGAAGAACACCCGCTCATGCCCGGCGGTTCCAACTGCGCCTCCGAATTCGATTGGTCCAAATATCGTGTTGACGACAAGGGCCCCCACGACGTCACCGGGTACTTGCGACCGGAACGGCGGCGCGAAGACCTTTCCTACCTCGAACGTTCCATTGAAATAGATCCCTTCGCCGAGCAGCGGTGGGAGCTTGACCAACTTCAGGAGATAGCCGGATTGAAACGAGTAATATTGCCCTGTTATTAGTTCGTTTTGACCATAGGCCGCGAATCCGTTGGAACCTCCTAGCAAGAACTGCGGCACCCCGACTAGTTGATTTCCAAAAGTTGTTCCTCCTCGTGCACCGACGTAAATGGAAGACGGCTCATTCAGTTTCCAGAAGTTGATCAATCGACCTTCTGCCACGGGAAAAGCATGCGCGGCCCCGGGATTGGCGTCCAGCCATTGCCCAGTGAGATTCATGTATCGCCCCGATCGTGGGATAACCGGATTGTCGACATCATTGAGTGCAAAGCGCAATGCGGTGGCGCCGTAACGGCCAGAGGCGGTTGGCAATAAGGCAGCGTTTCCGATCTTGGGTAGGTACTGCTCGTGTGCGGCTGTATATCCCAGAGTGAGCTGCGCCACACGACCGAACTGGTAACCGGCTTCAAGGCCACCGCCGGCAGCGCTCTTGCTGTACTCAGCGACGAATTGGCTCCCCTCGTATAGGGGAATGTGCGTGTAGTTGGCAAAAACGTCTGGCGCAATAAACCAGTTGCTCGTGGCTGAGAATGGTCGGTAATACTGACTGTTAATCCCATACTGTGATCCCACGATCACATCGTTGCGAAGTTCTGCTCGGTAAGAGCCAAAGTCCAGGAACGTAATGCGCGCGCCCATGCTGAAATCGACGCCGCTAAGGTTCGATCCATCAAGCAAGAGGACGGGCTGCACGATTGGCGGCGAATATGGCTTTTCAGCTGCGGTGATCAGCAGGCCGGGCTCACCGCCTTTGCTTGTCATCTGATAGCTGAGACTGGAGAAACGTCCATCCCCCTTGATCACCATTAACTGGTTCTGCAGGAGTTCGGTATCCACTGGTTTTCCGACGTTGCTCGTTAGATCTTTTTCGAGTGCCTTTGTCGACCTCGAGCTAGTCCCGGTAACTTCAACAAATTTTGGAATGGGCGTTGCCATGCGACGCGAGGAGCGCTGAGCCAGATAAGCTTGCCAGGTCGATTCGTCGACCGAAAGAGTGCTGAGAATCGCAGACTTGGCTTGGGCTGCTTGATAACCGGCATTGATCAGCTCCTCGGCCCGGCTGTACTCCATCGAATCAAAGTGTTGCAGCGGAACCGAAATCACGATGTCGGCTTTTTCAATGCTGCGCAGTTCGTTGGCAGCGATCACGACGCTGATGGAACGACCTAGCACTCCGAGCGAAGACATCTCTGCGGTGGCCTCAATCTTGGCGGTTTCAAGATGTACGGCAAGCGTCAATTCAGCGCCCATACTCTGGGCGACGTCGACCGGAAGATTATCCATGAGTCCACCGTCGGCGAAAATATGTCCGTCCCATCTCACCGGGATAAAAATTCCCGGCAGTGACATGGTGGAGCGCAGTGCCAGGGAGAGCGACCCTTGGCGAAAGACAAACGGCTGCGATGTGACCAAGTCGGTCGCGACACAGGCGAATGGAATCGGAAGGTCGTTGAAATTCTCAACCTCTGAATAAGGAAGCGCCACGCGGTCGAGAATTGCCACAACTTGCTGGCCGGAATTGAATCCCTCCGGGAACTGCAAGCCCTTTCTCAGGCCAAACTCCATGTGACTCGGGTATTCCGCGGCATCCTGCTTCCGACGAAAAGAGAGATCTTGATACGCAGTCTGACCCCGCAAAACCTCGTCCCAGTCGATGGTCTTGACCAGTTCCTTGACCTCAGCCGCGGAGTGGCCGGTTGCGTAGATTCCGCCGACGAGGCCACCCATGCTGGTTCCAGCAACGTAGTTCACCGGGATCCGATGTTCTTCGAGCCACTGTAGGACTCCGACATGCGCCAAACCAAGTGCCCCCCCACCTTCCAGCACCAACCCAACTTTGGGACGGGGTGACGGCGCCGACTGGGAAAACCCGGAAGCGAAGGAGACGGCCACAACGAGGGTTGTGAGAGCAGTCTTAATAATGTGGCATTGCATGATTAGGTAGCCTAGGACGAACGACTGGGGCTCGCCACTGGCAGAATTAACGACGTTGGAGAGCTTCTGCGTCGAAGTCTAAACGCGAGCTGGGGTTCCCGGCACTGGTTGCCTTCCAATGAACAATGCGATTCATGGCGACCCCAGTTTTCTTCAACTTCAATAACCTCAGAATCCAATCCGTCCCGCTCGAATGAGCGCAGAGAACTCAGGAGACAAGCCTGCTGCTTGGGCCGCCGCGTTGATGTGCTCGCGTTCCTTCAACTCTGGAAATGGGAGCCCACCGTTGACCAGCCGTCCCCGGTCATAGAGCAACTCATCCAACGTGCCGTTCAGTAGGAATTGGTAGTTCCAAGGCTGCGGGTTCTCAGCGTCAGCAGCAAGCGGTTTCTGGATAGTAGTCGTGCAGTTCCGTGTCACTTCGTTATACCACTCGGGATGCTCTTTCAATTTGTTCAAGTAAGTGACATAGGTGAGGAACATGGCCCGCGCAACTTCGGGTCGCACCTTGAGGCGGTACATGTACACTTCTTCATCTTTGCGGTAGTTTGTGCGCAGTCGAATCACGTCGCGCTCGTCTGCCGCAACAAAAATCAGGCCGTACTGACGAAAACATCCAAGAATCGTCGAGTACGCCTGACCCACCTTGTACCGTGCCTCAATAGAGAATGCAACACGCTGGTTGTCTCCAAACTGAAAGCTGACAATTGGGTGGCTCGCAAACTTTATCCCCCAGTTCGTCAGGAAGAAGTCGGCGGCTCGGATCTGTGAAAGATAGAGTGTCCGGTCTCCCCAGCAATTCGCGTACTCGGTTTCGGTCCGATAGTCGCAGTTACGCAAATTGTGAATTGTGACCCGATCGCCGTCCATTTCAGCCCAAGCGGTTCGATCAACGTCGGGCTCCCAATTCTCATCGTTCGATGGCTTTAACGTGAGCCACCACGCAAGCACACAACAGAAACCCACGAGACACGGAGCTGCAGCCCAACAGGATCGCCTGAGTTTGAATAAGATTGTGGTAATTCCAAGAACGTAGATCAAAGTTACCGGAATGCGCAGTACCGGAATCCGAAGATCGACGTAAAGAGCTGCCACTGCCCACAGAGTAAGCAGCGCGAGAATAGCCCACACAATCGTAATTGCAATCGCTTTTAGCGCTCTGAACCAGGGCATTTGCGGATTGCTCCGAGGTAGTGGTAACACGGTAGTGCAACATGCGCCGGGTTGAGTGGGAACCTGTCACTTGTGACAGGCACGATTTGGTTGCTGGATCGCATGTGGCAGGAGTGGAAGCAGATAGGGACCGAGATCCAGGCGATCCCCGACGAGATTGAACGCTTTCAGTAATGGAGATGCACGCTGCCGGAAACTCCGGCAGATCCCCGGCCTCAGCCCGCTCGTCTCCACCCACCGGCCGCCATCGGCAACGGCTCTCCTTTCGTCGCGGACGCGACTTCGCAGCTTGGGTGGGAGGTGTGCCGCGACAATACTCCACCGGGCGCAAGCAGAAGCCGTGCGGCGTCAGGAAGCGTGGCAACGTTTCTATCTGCGTCGTGTGTTCATCCACGGTGCCCGCGCGGCAGCGCGTGCCTATGCTTTGCAGTCCGAAACCTCGTAGGGAGCGGATGCCGATGCCGTGCACGTCCGGGCGCTCGCCGCCTATAAAGAGTTTCCTTGCGCTCTGCTTGGCGAGATCGTGCGCCTGGGTCCAGTCCTCGCCGCCGTCGTATACCTCCCAGACGTCGTCATCAAAGGCAGCTCAGCATGGCCTACTCGTTCGACGAGGCCAAAGCCCCAGAGCGGCACGAGTTGCAGGATTGTGAGATGTTCTGCAACCGGGGAATTACGCGTTCCGCCCCAGTGTGAGGCAATTTGCTTGGTCCACTGATAAGGTGTGTCCATGGCATGCGCCCAACCCACGGCATAGTGGTTGTTTGCTTCCGGGCTTCCAAACTTGTCGATCCGTTCCGTTAGGAACTCTGGGGCCTCGATGCCAGTGATCCCATTCAGCATGATCGACTCGTTAAACGTCCCATTCAGGCTGCCTTCGGCCGACGCTCCGTTGTCCCCGATGATTACGTAGATCAGTGTGTCGTCGAGAATCTTGAGGTCCTTGAGAGTGTCGATCAGCCGCTCCACATGATGATCGGTGTGCTCCAGGAACCCGGCGTACACTTCCATGTGACGCGCCAGAATCGGTTTCATTTTCGGGTCGACTTCATCCCAGGCCGGAATCTCCTTAGGCTGCTTCGTCAACTCGGCATTTTGTGGAACCACGCCGAGCTTCTTCTGCCGCGCCAAAATCTCCTCGCGCAATTTGTCCCACCCATGGTCGAACTTGCCCTCGTAGTTATCTACCCATTCCTGGGCACGTGGTGCGGCGCGTGGCAAGCGCCAGGCGCGAAATACACGAAGAACGGTTTGTCCGCCATCAGCGCCTTCTGCTGTCGCACCCAGGCAAAGGCCTTGTCGGTCATGTCGTCGGTAAAGTGATAACCTTCCTCGGCGGTCTTGGGCGGTTCTATTGGTGTGGTGCCCTCGTAGATTGAGGGGTCCCACTGGTTGGTCTCCCCACCGATAAATCCATAGAAATACTCAAAGCCGCCACCGCCGGTGGGCCAGCTGTTGAATGGACCCATCGGCTGGTCTCCCAAACGGGAACTTCGTGGCATTTGCCGAACTGGGCTGTGCTGTAACCGTTCAGCTTCAGGGTCATTGCCAGCGGTGCTTTGCTCTTGGGCAAAACCGAGCAATAGCCTGGTGCAGACGTGGCGAGTTCGGTGATGCCGCCCATCCCGACCGAGTGATGGTTGCGACCCGTAAGTAGCGATTGCCGCGTCGGCGAGCAGAGCGCGGTGGTGTGGAAGCGGTTGAACTTCAAACCGTTGGAGGCGACCTTCTCAAAGTTGGATGTCGCACACGGTCCGCCGAAGGCGCTGGACGCCGCGAAGCCCACGTCGTCGAGCAGGACGATCAGTACGTTGGGTGCACCTTTGGGTGGGCGCAGAGACTCGATCGGCGGAAACTTTGTATTGGGGTCTTTGGCGTCATAGGTTGTGAGGGCGGTACGCGGCTGGGATGAAACGGGAAGGACGGCACGAGAATGCAAATCGGTTCTCTTGGTATCTGACATTTGGGTTCATTCCTCCTCCAAGTTTTGACCGCTCAATTTCGGTATTCAAAAACTGTCAGCACCTGGCCCGGTTGCCCACTCCGCACCCTGACGTGCTGCCGTCAGAGCCCGGCTGGCCGCGATTGCTACCCTTCTAAACGCAATTAAGGATGGTCGGAGACTCGGCGAGAAGCCGGCACGGATCGACGTGCCGTTTGTAAACCGATTCGTGCATGGTGCGGCCGCGATGCTCGCCGACGGTGTAGATGGGAAAGGCAGGGAGTCCCGCTCGGCGCTAATTCTTTTATTTGTCCTCTCCGGCCTCTCTTCGCTGCCAGACCACCTACTCGGTTCAAGAACCGATCAGTCTGAGTACCGCGAAAACGGAAATCGTTTGATCGGGCGTCGTGTTCTTCGAGCAAGATATCCTCGTTACAAAAGCCAACAGAATGCAAGAGCGGATGTTCTTAGCAAGTGAAGATGTCCAGTTTTAGTAGCACGTGAATTGTTCGGTTTGAGCGGTCGATGAGAAAGCCTACTCCACGGGCTTCCAAGTATCGTCAGGATCGAATGCGCTGACTGCCTTGGCAACATCTGTGGTGTTTTCCCCAAGATTTTTTTCGAATACAACGCCATCCTGGTTGATGAGAAACGACATCACCCCGGAATTACCATACTCGGCGGGATACGCCAATATGGCGAAACCACCTGTCATGGCTCCGTTGACTATGTACTCCTTCGCTCCGCCGTGGGCCTTTTCGCCTTGTCTTGGCAGTATCCGATAAAAGTAGCCCTGGAAGGGTTGAGGCAGCTGCGTATTGCCAGCGTAGCCCTCGGCGCTTGCATGGGCAACAAGCGGTCCGAGAGGGCTCTCCGGCTGATTCTCGTCAGCAGGCTTCCAGTACAGACCGTTCTGCTTTCCGTCGTCGCTGATGAACTTTTGGGCAAATTGCCGCACACGACTGTCGTCGCGGGTCTGGCTGAAGTATTCAGCTTGGGCATCCGCGATGGCGCTGAGGGTGTCGACTGTTGACAGTTCGTTGCCACCGATCCGGCGAGCCAGTATCTCTTGCTTTGCCGAGCTACCGTCGAAGTACCACTGCCCAGCTGAGTTTTTCAGCAAGGCGAATGGGAAGGGATAGTTCTCTGCCCCCAGGTCGAGGACCATTCCGCCGTTTGCCAATTTGCCCCAGCGGTGCATCTCATCGTAGCGGCTCGCAAATAGATCGAGCCCGGCTTTGTCCTGAACCGGATCGCCTGAGAGGATTAATTCCTTTGCCTCGGGGCCGAAAATCGCTATGAGCGCATTGCTGTCTCCGTTTTTTGCGGCGGTGTAAACCGCTTGACCTGCGTTTTCCGGAGAGGCGAACGTTTCCGGTCCGTTGGCGGTCGGCTGAGATTTGTTGCAACCCACAAACGTGGCAGTAATCGCGATCAAAGTCGCGAAAAGCAAACTGCGCGAATCTATGTTCATTTCGGCAAGCCTGAGACGCGTCATACCGCTCCTTCATCGCACCCAACCAGAAAACTTCCCCGACCAATAGGCCTACTCTGGTCTGATAGGGGGTTTCGCACCACTAGCGACCCCTGCCACCCTTGGCTCCAAGACTCTGGTTCCCACGCGCGCTCTGCGCGCGTCCTCCGCCGGATCCGGAAAATGCATTCGGCCGAGCCGCTTGCGTGGCGCCCGTGTTAGACGTCTGCGGACGTTGATAACCGCGGGCCTCATTTGTGCTGGGTCGTGTGCCCGGAGTCTGGTTCGGACGGTTCCCTCCATTGGCCGGCAGAGTAGTCGGCGTCCCCCCGCCCGGCCTCGAACCGCCACCTGGGGCATTCGGGCGATTGCCCGCACTTGGAAGGGTTGTAGCGGGAGGACGATTGCCCGGGCGATTGCCCGCACTTGGAAGCGTTGTAGCGGGTGGACGATAGCCGGGCGGACGACCGTACCCGGGATAACCCGGACGGTAGCCCGGACCGCCGGGACGATACGCGGGGTATCCTGGACGATAGCCCCCACCGTAATAGCCACCACGCCAGTAGCTGTTTCCGACGTAAACGTTGCGATTGTAAACTATGGTGCGGCCGTGCCAGCTCGTGCCCCAATAACTCCAGCCCCACCCGCAGCATCCGCCATACACCATGGCTCCCACCGCGATCCCGACGCCGAAAGCAATCACCGCAGTCGATGGGGGCGGGGCGACATAGACATAGCCGGGGTATACGTAGGGAACACCGTAAATCACCGCAGGGTTGTAAACCGGCACATACACAATCTGTGGATTCGCCGGCTGAATGACGATTGTCTGTGGGCTCTCCTGAACGACTTTGATTTCCGGGCTCGATTTCAGGTTACCCGCCGCTTGCGCCTTGGCGCGCATTCTCTGGACAGCGGCCATAACGTCGGGCTGCTGTGTAGCTGAAGCTTCACCGAGTGCGGAGGTCCAGGCGAGGTTCTTCGCCAGACTGTCGAGCACGGACGGAAACTGGGTCAGCGCCTTCACCGCCGGGTCCCACGATTGTTGATCGACCGCCTTGGCCAGAGCCTCGTCCTTAAGCTGGGAGTTGTCCTTGAGCCAGAGCGTGGCGTCGACTATTTCGTAGGGAAAAGTTGCAGCACCAAGAATCTGCGCGACCAAAGCGTCGGGATAAAGAGCGATCGGAGCAACAATCCCGTCGAGTTCCTCCGCAGTAAGAGTTCCATACTCCCCTTGGGTTCCGGACGCGGAGGCACTCTGGGTTCCCGACGGCGACGCATTCTGCGCGCTTGCCCCAACGGGAATCGTCGTCAGGACGAGAAGAAAACTCATCAATACGGCAACTGCTTTCTGCATTCGAAGCATAGTGTTCTAATTTCCAATGACCGCTTTTCCTGAAGCGGTCGTCAGGTTAGCTGACGTTAAAATTCTTAGCGCCTCCGGGCACCCGCAGCTACAGCGACAATCAAAGAGAATGCCAGATGCGCCGAAAGCTCGCAGAACTAAAGTCCGCGTCGATATTACGGGCAGTCTGCCTGTCGAATCCGCTGCGTGCAGACCCCAGTCCGTCTCCTTATCTAACAGTTGACGAGATCCACCTTTCTTTCATTCGCGATGGAAACAATGCTGTCACACTATCCAAACCGAAACCGCTATTAGCCGACAAACTCCACCGCCCCGGTTGCCAGATCGTACATCGCGCCGGCGATCTTGATGCTTCCTTTCTTTTCCAATTCCTCCAGGACTGGACTACGCCGGCGAATCTCGGCGAGCACCAGCAATACGTTCGTTCGCGCAACAGCATTAACATAACTCGCATTCTTGCTCGACTTCTCGCCATCGAACTTCGTCCCCGGTACCGCTGGTTTGATTCGCGCCAGCAGTCCTGTAAGATTGCCCAGCACGACATCGTCGATAGCGCCCTTCACCGCCCCACACGCCGTATGTCCTAAAATCAGCACCAACTTTGCGCCAGAAACCGCGCACCCAAACTCCATGCTGCCCAGCATGTCGTCGTTTACCACGTTTCCCGCAACGCGCCCGGTGAAAATGTCTCCGATACCTGCATCGAAAACGATTTCGGCCGGTACTCGGGAATCAACGCATCCCAGCACCACCGCCGCTGGGTATTGCCCTGTCGCACTTGATCGTTTCTCCGCTAGATAATCGCGAGGAGCCTGCTTTCCTGTACGAAATCGCTCGTTCCCCTTCTTCAATTCGTCGATGACTTGCAACGGCGTCATGCTGTCACGTTCTTCCTTTGTCAAAGACGCACTCATGTTGGCAGAAAGCTGCATAGAAGAAAAACTAAGGGAAGGACCGCAGGCGCAGGCGCCGAGGGCCGTGCTGAGAAATCTGCGACGGGCAACACCTCCGTTGTCCACCGACTCGTGAGATCTTTTCATAACCTTCCTCCCGCGTGCCTGAAACGTGCGTTACACCCTGTGAGCTTTTCTTCGACCTTGCTTATTTGGCCGCCGGAACCCAGGCATTGTCCGGAGCGAGAAGCTCAGAATTCGAAAGTTCGGTCTGGACTCTGACGCGCTGCAAGCCGGCTTTTTTTCCCGGCACGGCCTGGAATACCACGTAGTACTGATTGGACAGCAGTTTCTGCAAGCGTTCCAAATAAGGCTTAAAGCTAACTAGCGGCGACGTGCCGAGAGAGTAGCACTCTCCACCGGTTTCCTCCGCGAGCTTCGAGAGTCCAGACAGGCCGATCTGCAGGTCCCACGAGCTTCGGCCGGCCCGGCCGACCCCGGCCGCGTATATGGAGTGAACGAGGACGTTGTAGCGCTGGCTGATCTCGCTGGCCGAGGTCGCATCCACACTAATGGTGGGCATACTGTGATATACGGGACCGAAGTTGGGTCCGAGACGGGAAGCCTGAGGTTGTTCACCCCGGAGCCGGTCGATGCCGTCGGTCACCATCAACACCTCGCGGCGCACATTCTGTTGGGGCCAGCTCTTGACTAGGCTGATGAGCGACAGGTATGGGCTGTCCATGGCGGCAAACGAACCGCGGGGCAAGCGCACGGCCTTGACGGCAAGGTCATGATCCGAGGTGAAGTTCTGAACAACGTTGACCGTGGCGTTCGACATGTAAGCGACGCCGATGACGGTCGACGACGGCTGGGCGCTGATGAAATCCTTGACATCAGTGAGATTGTTCCCGACGGAGGTGTTGAGCGTATCATCAATCAAGATCATCAACTGTAACGCGGCGTTATCGCCTTGGGCGGGGATCAATTGTGTAACTTGAAGGAAATTCTTTCCTTGTTTCACTTTTACGTCTTCCCGTCGAAGAGGGGGAAGTTCCGCCTCTTCACGAAGAGCGGCATCCGTGATTACAAAATGAACAGGAACTGACTTCGGGCCGGATTTGTCCTGTGCGTTGGCTATCTGGCTGATCAATATCAGTCCACACAACGTGAACAGCAGTGTAAGCCTCGAGCTGTGGTGTTTCATGTCATCTCCTGTTTACGGCAAAGACGTAGTGAGTCTTGTAAGTTCTCTATGAAGCGCGACGTTGTTTGCGCTAATGCAGTTGTCGCACCGGAGGAACACAATATTCGACCGAGTCGTGGTTCCTTTCTGCGTTGCCACTGTCTTTCCTCCTTCTTGACGTCTTCATTACCGGTCACGGTTCCTTCAGTAACTGCCGCAGCCACACTCACTCGGATTCTTCGTGGTGGTGGCGTTTGAGTTTTTCCAGCGACTCGATCAATCGCCGATACGCAGCAGCACTCTGTACGACCACCGCAGCCTTCCCATTGACAGTCAGTAACTCCGGGCGACCAGTGCGCCGCAGTCTTTTCAGGTGAGTCTGCGCATTCCGCTGGAAATCTGTAAGTGACTTAATGTCCTCTGGTCTGATCATCACCGTTGTCTTCATCGAGACGATCACATTGATTTAGATGCGAATTACACGCGAGCTAATGTGGTGGCGAAAGCGTATTAACACCCACGCCGCTCCGGGAACTGGCAAAACTGACAGTCCTCTGGTGTTTGTTTTTTCTTTCACTTAACCGGCGGCGAGAAAAAACAAACCGATACTGGCGAAGGGGACTGAACGGAGCTGAAGGCAGGGTGGCAGGGCGAGAGTGAGCGGGCGGCGAGTGCCAAACGGGGTTGGGTTTTGTTTGGCGCGAAACCGACGTAGTCCGAAACGCCCCGTACGAGCCGCGCTGTTAAGCGGCGCCCATCCGGAAGAAGCGCAGTGGGGAAAAGAAGCGGAGCAACAAGGATGTTGAGGGTGCGCGCTTAACGATTTAACGCAATAATATGCACCATCGACACTCGGATTTTGAAGGAAAGGCTCAGAATTGTTAAGACCGAACAGCTACGCCCTGCCCACAAATACGCCTGTCTACGTTTCACATCTATTCCAGCGATCACCAGTGGCCGGCTCTTTGAATCATCCAAATCGAAAGCGGCGATGTTTATATTGGCGAAAACCACTGCCTTACTGATTTCCGGAAGGATCGGGCATCTGAGTTTGTTTCTGACTCTTCTTTTTGAAGAGCTTTCGTTCGATATCAGGCCCAAATTCTGAGAAAATAGCTCCCGCTGTTCCGAATATCATTCCGATACCGGCCCGGGAAAACACCAATCCAACGCTTCGATCTTCCGCAGGGTAATACAGGGTAGAAACGCCTCCGGCCGCAACTCTCCCCACCGAATTGGACCAATTGAAGGAAGTGCGCCCTGAATCTGTGCGCGTCACGAACGCGCTTGCGAGTGCATGCCCTAGCCGCTTCTTCGTTGTACCCTCGCCCTCGCGGAAATATCTAGGATCTTCGTGCAGGAGCGAGGGGAAAGCGTAGGTGCTCATAAATTCGCCAAGGGTGAAATCGGCAACTGCTGCTCCGTAGCGCTTCGCGTACCCGGCCATACCTTGGCCATAGGACGGAAAATCGTTACTTGCCTGCCCGATTGCAGCCTGAAGCGCCGTGCCTACAAACGTGAACGGGTCGGTGACGTTCTGCCTGAATATGCGGAACTTGCCTCGCGGCGTCAGGGGAACGGCATTCTTGTCATTGGTGATACCGAAGGTTCGCACCACGCCAAAGACACGTTCGCTATCAGCCGGCCCGGCATCGTCTGCAGGTTTCGAAGGTGTCTGAGTGGAAGAGGACTGGGACGCCGTTTCTTGTTCTTCCCGGCGAGGGGTATCTTGTCCGAAGGCTATCGATACAACGACGAGCAAGAGCATCGCCCCAAAGGCCCGGAACCTCGCGGAAAACGACTTCGAGCGACCGTCGGTTGAACCGCGCATCGACATATTTCCTGGCGATTCCACCTCCTGCGAGATACTGATGAGCAGGACCTGACCGCCCTGTCGCGATAGATGAAACCGAATCGAGTTCTCCCAAATGCCACTTGCAATAGCCTAGGCGCGCCATGGTACTCCGATAACTGGCAAAACTGACAGCCTCAAGGAAATTGAATGATGACTGCCGATTGTGTTGGCATAAGTGCTACATACCTGAGTGGCTACTCAAGGCGTGGGGAATCTCTGTCAATTCTGAAGTCTTGTGATGCCCGGCGCACTACCTTATGGCACTTCTGGATTCGGAACTTCGCAAGATACGGCGCAGCTAGGCTGTCGCGAGCGGACAATCTTGCTTTTGCGCGGGATCCTAAAGGCGAGCGAGATACCAAAAATCTCATTCGTGTCCCAACCACTGGGCAGGTTAACCGACTGTAATAAGTAGTAGGGCCGAACAGAAAACGAATCGGCGATGGGCAGTCGTACTCCCACCTGGAAGCGGTTCTGGGTGTAGCTGCTGCCGCCATTGGCGAAGGGGTTGTTTCCGGGAACGATAAAGAACTCGTTGTTCACGACCAGCACCGGCGTCCGCGACATGCGAAGCGGTAAGGTGTATTCGACGCCCGGGCGAAATCGAAAGCGTGCGGAAGCAGGCCGGTTATCAACAAAGCGTCCCTCGATGAGCGTGCGGAGTGTCGGCTGCCACGGGCCACGGGATGTGCTCAGGGTGAGATTGAGCTGCACCCGGTTTTCGTAAGCAATTGTGGGATTCCCAGGAAAGCGCTGGTAACGATAAATCGGTATCAACGTGAACCACGGCCGCAGACGGAAGGCAAGGCCGCCTTGAACGAAGTACTCGAACAGATTCGAGGCTCCCTCGTCGAACCGCTCGTGGAACTCGACATCCAGAGATTTATTCGCCGAAAGGCCAGTAGAAATTCCCTGATCGAGCCAGAGTCCTATCTGCTTCTCATTCTCGGGGTCCTCGGGCTCCTCTTGTTGCTGCGCCCTAGCCGGGACAGCCAAGACGCAACTGCACAGCACCGTAATGACGCAGACGATGCGCCGCAATGTCTTCGGGGGCATTAATTTTAGTCCTTCCGACTACCGCGATAGAGGTTGTTGTTGTTTCGACCACCCTATTCAATCGATCCTTTCGTTTTGTTTGCGGCTGGCGCGTGAAATTTCTCAATCAGCGTCGGCGGGAGCGGATCCAGGTGCAACCACGCGTTTGAACCGCCGGCGCAGAATGCGATTGGTTAAGCCGCGGCAGCTATGTAAGGAACGCCGTCCAGCAGCGCGCCGACCAAGATGGCGGCAGAAAGAAGAACTCTTTGAAACAGCATCCATTGCACCACCATGTCAATGAGGATTCCCACTACGAGCGGTATGGAATTGCGTTTTAGACCCGCTTTCAGCAGTTCACCTCTACCGTCGGAATCGAACAGCACAAACGATCCCGTAGGGAGGTAATCCTAACTTGGCATCGCTCACGCCGTCGCAATTCCAGCAATCGTCGGACCAGCGGCTGCAGGATGAAGTGAAAGCTAGCCGGCCCGGAAAGCCGTCTTGCGAGACCTTCAGCAAAACTCAGCGGCGACGAGCTCGCGCACACGGCTTTCGCAAGCAGCCTTCTCATCTTATGGGCCCCAAGTTTTTATCCATTTCGCCCCTCTCAGCGACGTGATTTGGAATGCATCTCGGGCGGTTCAAGGAACGGAAGATCCACAGTCATCGGACTATGGTCCGAGATCGGCTCAGGAAGGCAGTTATTCAGATCGCTCATAGTCCTCGCGAAGTGAGGTGCAAACACGTACGGTCCCTTCAGATCGCGCGAACTGTCAAGGTTAGACTTCACGAAGATCCAATCGAGCTTGAACTTGGCGACTCGGATCTTCCCCCAGATCAGCTCCGTGACAAACGTGGGCACGAATCCGTTGCTTCCCCGCTGGTTAGAGTCGGCCAGCGTTCCGGATCTTCCATTGACGGTCCTTTCAGGAACACCCCGGAAATCGAAAACGTGCCCGTCCGCAAAATGGGATTTTTCAACTGTGCTAAAGAGTCCACGCTCCAGGTTGGGGGACGCACCGGGAACGTTCGCCGACGTCGGGTCGATTCGATATTGAATTCCAGAGAGCCTCATTGTGGCCTTGGCTGCTGAGTAGACTAGGCCAACTCCCGTCGTCCACTGAATGCCTTTCGTTGTCCAGAAATCCAGAGTTCCGTAGCGCTTATAGAGCATATTTTCGATGCTCGTGGGGGTCCCGTTGGAACCCGTCGAGTTCAAATCACCTGCCACTATGACTGGATGGTGTATGTCGTGGATTTCATTTAACAACTCCTGCATCTGCTGGCGGCGGACCTTGGGCGCCGCACGATTCTCCAAGTGTGTGCACGCTACGGTCACCATTTGGCCCGGCGCGTCTGGCACGTCCAGATCCACAAACAATGTGGTTCGCTGTCCGCGTCGCACCTCGCGCACAAGATCCTCTCCGATCAAGATGGCCGCTTTTCGTTTTGCGCTCTCGAGCGGACGAATATTGCTCTCCTTGAACCAGTCGTATCCAACCGTGAATGGAACCAACCGCGCTCCTCGGATGGGATAGCGCGACAGGATTGCATTCCCGTGTAGAGCCCGGATCCGATCCTTGTCGACCTTAAACTCCTCCAAAAGTTGCTGACGGTCTTTTTCAGGCTCGCCATCGTCAAACTTGTCTATCCCCAGCTGCGGGGGAGCTATTTCCAGAAACTCCACTCCGTAGGCCCAATTCATGTCCAGACTCTCGCCCAGTTCTCGGACCACTTCACGGTATTCGGTTCGCTTCACACCCCAATCCACCTCGTTCAGAATCCACACATCCGCAGCCTTCAAGATTTCAATGTCCTGCGGGATTTTCTCCATGTTGACCTTACGGATAGTCTTCCCATCTTCTTTGGCGTGTTTGCGTTCTTCGGCGACCTTGGCCATGAAGGCGTCTTTATCTTTGAGAAACAGTAGGATGTAGTCGAGTTCCAGTCCTCGCTCAATATTCCAATAGGCAACGCGGAGCGAGGGGCCAAGCCCGTGAACGTCGAGTGGCCGCGGCTTTGTCCCGCGAAAATAGGCCTCGTTGTTAATGATGGGAGTGGTGGTGACAATACGAAGCTTTTCCGCCAGTTCGGGGCTCATCTCCTCGTCCAGGCTGAGTTGTACGAGTTCGTCGTAGGAGAACAGTTTCGGTTGTGAATCCCGCACGTAGTCCTGTGCCTGCGTGGACCCCGCCGCGAGCAGAGCTGCACCTAAACCCAGAAAAACAAGGATCCACATTCGGGCGCCGGATATTTTCATTATTCCGGAGTTCCTTAAGGCAGCAGGCTGGAGGGTTGGGGCGGCGAAGGAAACCGGCAAATCTACCAGTTCAGTATCGGAATCGATCATTTCTGCGGCGGGCTCCGATGTTTCTGCAAACGAGTTTACACTGTCGGGGGGGGGAATTCGTATTGGAAACGTTGCTCGCGAGAATCCAGAAGACCTACGGTCTGGGCGCCAAGACGTATCCCTCAGTAATCAGCGCGTGTACATTGCTGGAATTCGCGGGAATGCAGCCATAAACGACGAAGAACAACGGTTTAAGCTCATCAAGAAGCCGCGCATCATCTGGATCGGGAAACCATGTTTTGGTACAAAGACAAAAAGCTGCATCGCCGGGTTGAGGTGGACTGCTACTGGAGGAGTTAGTTGACCGTTGGGGCCCAGCACATTCCGGAACGCTATCAGCACGCTGCTTGGAGTTTTGGGCTGTTTGCTCCGCGCGCTCTAGGGCAAACCTCGGCGGCCATCTCTGCCATACTGGGGCAGGAGCTAAAGTCAAGCCCCAAGCCTCGCTGTTCCGCGTCGCGGGCTCACAACGAACGCTGCCTTGCCCGTGGACTTTATGATCGTCTGGATCGAAAACGAAGCCTTGGTGCATAGGTTCAGGCGCTCGGTTCATGAACATTGGTCCTTGGAGCAGCCGACAAGACCGCAAATCTGGAAAGGTGAAAGTCCTTTCTCCGTCAATTGCCTGAAACGGACGGATAGCATATCCAGTGCGTGCAGAGGCAACGAAGCACGTTCTGCCTGGAAGTAGAAGTCTCGGCCGCCCTGCGAAATTTGCAGCGGTGGGAGCGATCTGGGAGACAAGCAAACTCGGAGGCTTGAACGTAAGAAATGTCCGATGACAATCTCGAAACTTCACCGCGGAAAAATCGTGTTCGCGGACGAAACGGGAAGCCGACCTAAGAAGGACCTAGGGAAGGCCGATGACATCGAGGAAGAAACAGGCAAATGCACTCGATGAGACCGTCGGGATTGAGGACCAGGCATCTGAGGAAAGAATTGCGGAATAACGTCGGGAAGGTCCCACGAGCAGCAGAGGCTGGCAGCAACCTGCAAAGACTCCTCGAACGAGGCTACAAACCAAAGGAGGGGAGAGCTCGATGGGATTGGCGAATGAGTCTGTAGGAGCGATGAACGAGGAGTAATGTCCTCGGAGGAGACGGTACACGTCTCCCTGACGGAGGTAACGCCAAAGTCAGGCAAAGAGACTCTGGGCACTTGGTGGTCCCTACGACAGGCGCGGGCTCGGCTTGATAAAACCGAGTACACCAAACCGTGTAGCCAGGGATAGGGACGAAGCGGTCAGCAAACCATTCGCAGACGGGGTGTATGCGAACCAGCGCTTGAGCTTCGTGGCGAATGGGAAGGCTCATCGACGAAATGACCAAGGCTTGAAACCGGACCTGAGAAATTCGGCCGTCCGGCATTATAGGGGGGCTTAGGGAAACGTCGCCAGGGTGGAATTGTGAACCCGCCTTGCAATCGAAAGAGCAGGAGCGGAAAACCTCCACCTACAGCGGGGCGCGCCCTACTTCTATCCCAACCCGGGCGTGAGCAGACTTCCCAATGACGGCGCGCCGGTGTAATCGCGCAGACGGCACTTGGACTCTTGTCGCCTCGTAGGAAGTGTCGGAGACAAAGAACATGCCAAGTGGTTCTTTGCTCTGGGCCGCGTGGTCTAGCTCGTCCGCGCATGCGCGGTCTGCGCAACTCCGACGGAGAAGATCACGGCGGCCTGCTCAGACGCTCTCTTAAAACCAATCCACCCGGTTTCCGCAGGTACGGGTTCTTTGTCACCACAGCTGGGGCCTTCCTTGTAGCTCGTTATGGCTCGCCCGGTGAGCGCAGCAGCCATATCCACACGATGATGATGGCCGACACTCCCACGATAACTTCCGCCCAGATGAAGGAGACGTAGTCCCCAAATGCTCCCACAGGCGGGACACCAGGCTGGATGTTCCGAAGCGCTGGCAAGCCGAAAATCAATGAGATGGAGATATAGAGCGGAACCAGATCGACTTTTGGACAGGTTGTCGCGGCCTTGAACACCATGCCCAGCAGACTCATGGCCAGACCACTCATTAACACCATCACAAGGATGGAAACAAGGATCACACTGTCTGCCCGCCTCATTTTCAGTTCGACACCCGTGAGCTTCTGGCTGCTCTCACGAGAAACGTTGCCTTCGAACTTGATTCCTGGAGTTGATGCCGACAAAGTGATCGTAAGAGGAACAATGGTGCTCTGTTGCAGGGCAGTTGTGCCGACCGCAAGACGATTGCCTTGGGGCCCTTCATTTTCGGTGCCTTCCGGACCGCTCGAAGCCTGTAGCTGAACCTTTCGTGCGGGCGTGGTCATCAGGAGCCACAACGTTGTACCGTAACGATCGAACGGATACTTGTTCAGCTCCCCGTTCAGAGGAAAAACCGCTTCAATACGATTCATCCGCTTCCCCTGGGGAAAGTCGAATTCTTGCTGACTTCTTACGTTGTTGGTCAGCAGCTCTAAATCCACCGCCGGAGTCACCTCGTCTCTAGCCAGGGCTCCCCGAGGCCGCAGACTTATCTGGGCTGTTAATTCTTGCGTCGCCGGGTTGACTCCTGTGACGAGCACGGAGATTACGACGTGGTCGGTTGCATCGGTATCGTCTCGCAGTGTCAGAGAACGTCGTCCAGCCTCATTCAGGTTGCGAAGAAGCACAGCACAATAAAAACCAAGGACAAAGAGGATCAGGAGAGTTCTGAATCTAACGATCTTCTTCCACATGGAGTTCAGGCTCCTTCCAGCGGCTATCTCCGTCGTGCGCTTGATCAGTCTGGGCTCAGCCGCTCACGACCACCGCTCCCCGATGACACGACCCTTGTATCACCGTCTGCTCTTCATGGCCAAGTCCTCTCGCGCGCCAGAGATACTCTACGGCGGCGAGAAATGCCTGTGGAGCGGACAAACACACGGGCAAAACTGGCACTCCGCAGAGAGATAGTCCGAGCTTTGCGTGATCGTGCCCGGATCACGTTAGTGCTCTATCGAGGCGCGCCCTGACAAGAACTTGGCGAGAAACAGAGGGGTTGGGGCGCGCGTTCGATGAAGCACTAACGTCATCAGGCCAGAGGCTCAGGCGATTTTCCGTGCGGACTGTCAGTTTTGCCAGTTGCTGCGTTGGACAGAGTGTTCCAGTGTTTGACACCGAGCAACTTTTTTCCTCGAGGTGCGAGGAAAAGCTATGGGCGCGGACAGCATAGGAATGAATCAGGAATCCCTTCCGTTCGCGGCAACGCCGTCGGGCAGTATTACCGGCCGAACCATGCAAGAGATGCTAGGAACATTTTCATCGTGCTCATCGACGACGGGGGCTCCGGCCAGCCCTCCACGTTTGGCGGCGAGATCAACACTCCAACGATGAGCCGCGCCGTCCGCGATCAAAGAGCCTTCGTCGCGTACCATCGCGGCCGACAGCGATCAAAAGGAAGAAGACCATGACAAACAAATCAGAGGCCCAAAGTAGCCGGCTCGACGAGGCCGGCTCCGTGGACCGCACCGTGCTGCCCGTCCCCGAGCCTCAGTATCCGCCGATCACCGAGCTTGATGTGCACAATGCACAGGCCCCGCCACGGTTCCAGGTGAAGGCGCCGATTGGTGCGCCGAACGTGGTTGTCATCCTTCTCGATAACTTTGGCTTCGGCGATGGATCGACATTCGGAGGACCAATCCAGATGCCAACGCTGGACCGATTAGCCGAGACCGGCCTGCGCTACAACAATTTCAAAGTCCCTCCGTTGTGTTCGCCCAGCCGCGTGGCTTGCCTTACCGGCCGCAATAGCCATAGCGCAAACTTCGGCGTGATCTCGGAAATTGCTACTGCTTTCCCGGGCTACACCGCGATGCGTCCCGCCAGCGTTACGATGTTGCCCGAAATTTTGCGGCTCAACGGCTATAGCACAGCCATGTTCGGCAAGTGTCACGAGCTGGGGCCTTGGGAATCCAGCGTTGTCGGACCGTTTGACCGCTGGCCCATGAATAGTGGTTTTGAGAGGTTCTACGGCTTCATGGCCGGCGAGGCTGACCTGTTTCATCCGGTCGTTTACGACAACATGAACAGGGTGGATATCCACCCCGGCCCCGACTACTACGCGAGCACTGACATCACCGACAAAGCCATCGAATGGGTGCGATCCCAGCACTCACTTGCTCCCAATAAGCCATTTTTCATCTACTACTCCGCGATTGGCACTCACAGCCCGTTCCAGGTGCCCGAGTCGTGGCGCGACCGGTACAAGGGCAAGTTCGACCAGGGGTGGGACCAGGTGCGAAAGGAAACGCTGGCCCGGCAGATCAAGCTTGGCGTTGTGCCACCGGGCACGGAACTCGCCCCCAAGCCGCCGGGGATTCAGGAATGGGACGATTTGACGGCCGATGAGAAAAAGGTCTTTGCCAGGTACATGGAAATCTATGCCGCCTTTGCCGAGGTGACAGATTACGAAATCGGGCGATTCGTCGACTCGATCAAAGACCTAGGCGAAATGGACAACACGTTGATCTTCTACATCACCGGCGACAACGGTTCGGTTTTCCAGGGTGGCCTCAACGGCGCCTTTAATGTGATATCCGTGTACAACGGGCTGCCGGAACCCCTTGACATTGCGCTGAAGCACTTTGACGAAATTGGGGGGCCGAAATCCCACATTTTATATAACAATGGCTGGGCGTTCGCAGGTGCCACGCCCTTTGGTTGGGGGCACCAGGTCGCGTCCTACGGCGGCATCTGCCAACCAATCGTGATCCATTGGCCGAAGGGCATCGACGAGAAAGGCGGCTTGCGTACGCAGTGGTACCACATGATTGACATTGTCCCAACTGTATTGGAAGTGGTTGGGGTGCCCCAGCCGGATGTCGTCCATGGGGTCAAGCAGAAACCGATCGAAGGCGTGAGCATGCTCGACACTCTTAATAATGCCCAGGCCAAGTCGCGCCATACCACGCAATACTTCGAGATGGCAGGCAACCGCGGCATCTACCAGGACGGCTGGTTCGCCACCACCGTTCACCGCCCGCCGTGGGAGGCCAAGCCGCGGGCCACGTTTGCTAACGACAAGTGGGAGCTTTACGACGTAGAGAAGGATTTCAGCTGCGCGCATGACCTTGCCGCGAAATATCCCGACAAGCTTGAGAAGCTAAAGGGAGTTTTCCTGGAGGAAGCCGTCAAGTACAACGTTCTGCCACTTGACGACCGCTCCTGGGAGCGCTTCAACCCTGCCCTGGCTGGCCGTCCAGATCTGCTGGAAGGTCGCACCGAGATGACGGTCTACGAAGGCATGAAGGGAATACCCGAAAATGGCTTCATTAACATCAAGAACCACTCCTTCGTGATTACGGCGGAAATCGACATTCCTGAGGTGGGCGCTGAAGGAGTGGTCATCGCCCAAGGCGGGGGAGTGGGCGGCTGGAGCCTCTATGTGAAAGACGGCGCACCTAGGTTCGCCTACAACTTTCTGGGTCGCGAGACCACCAAGATCGCTGGGCCTGCTCGGCTGCCGGCCGGGCGCGTGACGTTACGCTTCGAGTTTGCTTACGATGGCGGTCTCGGGGCGGGAGGTAACGGTTTGCTCTTCGTCAACGGTGAAAAGGTCGCCACAGGGCGGATCGAGCACACTAACGCGAACGCGTTTAGCGCGGAAACAACGGATGTCGGCGAGAACCTCTATACCGCTGTCAGCGACGACTACAAGGTGGGTGATAACAAGTTCACCGGCAAGATCAACAAGGTGACCGTCCAGGTCGGCAAATCCAATCTCAGCGAGGAGGCACAGAGGGCTGTCGCAGAAATGCGTGTCAAGAGAGCAATGGCCGGCTAATCCTGCCGCTGGGGAATGTTTCGCTTGCGGGCTAGCATACCCGTAAGCGTGCGGCTGGCGTTTACCGCCAGCGAGTGCCTTGATATCGGTATCGCGCTCGGGTCGCCGGTATCGCTCGACTATTACGACAAGGCGACGCCAAATAAATCACTGTGAAAGTCCGGAATCCTAATTATAAGAAGGCCGGTAGCTGAGAAATTGGCCGAAATATTTGGAGGAGAGAAACATGAAGTATTCATTCATTGCAGGGTTGATGCTGATAGCGGCATTCCCTTGTGGGAGCGCCCAACAAAGCGGAAGCGCCCAGCAAAGCGCGTACCCGATGATGGAGAAGGTCGCTGAAAAAGTGATCGAGAAATACCAAAAGTCCAGCTGCGCGGATTTAAAGGCCCAGAAAGAGCAACCGCCAGACCCTCAGCAAGCCGCGATGAAGCAGAAAGCTGTCGCAGCGCTGAAGAATGATCCGAAAATGCGACAGCAGTTCCTGAACAAGGTTGCCGGGCCAATTGCCAACAAAATGTTCGAATGCGGCATGGTTCCCTGATCACTGACCTACGGCGCGAAGAGGAGCAGCGCAAGAACCCGAAGAACTGTCAAAGACAAACATCAAGTTTCTTGATCAACCCAAGGTTCGCTAAGCTCGCGGCGGATGAAAAAGAGAAACTCGATGACAAGAATTGCGCAGAACACACTGCCCCCAAAGGAGAACTCTATATGAGCAAAGCAAAGATACATAAAATTCAAAACCATCTCACGATCGACTTCCCGATTAAATCGCCCTCCAACGTGAAGGCACTAACCGAAGAGCTGCCCCCGTTGATGCCCGATTTCGCGAAAACGCAGGATAACCTCGGTACCGTGCATTTCTCCCGTTTCGCGGTCCACGGAGACGAGAAGCTTCTCTTCCTTGCGGACATTGACGGCGAGGTCGATACACATATTGAACGGCTCGTGGAGAATGCTGGCCCGGTGTTTGACGCCATCTTCAAACACGTGGAAGACCCTCCGGCTACGCCCGTGGCGAGTAACTCTGAGGCGGCCATCAAATGGCTGAAGCGTCATAACCACCGGCCTATCACACCGTATAGCGCTTTCGAGGACGCTTCGGTTCAGGACATCAAGGCGGCCGCTCGTGCGGCGGGCTTTACGGGCAATACCCAGCAGAGCCCTTGGACGATATACGCGCCTATCAAGTCAGGTCTGAAAGCCTTTATCCTGGAGCAGGTGGTCTTGAGGGCCATAGAGGGCAAGGGAAAGGAAGGGTCGGATATTGTTGGGACGCTGCACTTCGATTACTACGTGCCTTTTGAGAACCACCACTTGGGCTTCTTCACAATCTACGACGGTTCTTTCGAGCAGTACATCCAAGACTTCGCAGATAAACTCGGGCCCACGTTCGATGCTGGCTTCAAATTTATCAATGGCGCGCCTCCGAGCCCAGTAGCAAAGAACCCCCAGGAGTTCCTTAAATGGGCAGGGGAAAACCACCATCCGGCCATCGGGTTTTACAGTGCCTATCCTGGCCTCGGGGTTCAAGACATTCGAGCCCTGCTGGTCGATCGCAGGACACAAGCGGACAGCGCTGCATAGCAGTTGTCCTTGGTCATCGAACCAGGATCAATCAGGAGGCACGTGGTGGCGAAGGAGAACAAACCACAAGCGGCACCGGCGAAGGAGGGCCTCGGGCTTCTTCGCCGAGTGCTTGGTCGCGGGCGGCATGATGCCCTAGAGACGGATGGCGATTCGGGGGCCGAGGAAAAGTCCGCGCTCGACCTCGCGGACATCCAGGGCTTCATTCTCCGCGCTTACAGAATGCCGATGCTGCGGCATTTCTTGTTGACGGTAGTAAATCCTGCACAGGCGCGCAGGCAACTCGGACGGCTGGTATGCGGCGACGAATCCGACGTCCCCGCAAATCACTACTGCCGAGGACTGGCACGTGGGGTTCGGGCCCGGACCGGGAGACAATCCCGACGGATGCCCCGCGTCGCAAGCCCGACTATTGCCTCAACATCGGTATCACCTGGCCCGGACTGGTTGCGCTGGAGATACAAGAACGCGTCCCAACGCTATCTTTCAAGTCATTTGGTGCGTTCATCGAAGGAGCCGCGCAACGAGCGGAGTTAGTCGGAGATACCGGAGCAAGTTCGCCCCAGAACTGGATTGGCGGTTTTGGAAAAGGGCACGATCACGTCCTGGTGACGCTGCACGCCATCAGCCCGGAAGCGATGAAGAGCTACAGCGATAGGTTGTGTGCCTGGTTTGCCGAAGGAAATGCCTTTCAAGAAATCTGGCGCCAAGACGGGATGGCGTTAATGGAGATGCAAAATGGCCAACCCGTGTTTACCGGCAAAATTCACTTCGGATATACCGACGGCATCAGTACGCCCACCATTCGCGGCGGCCCGGAAAAATATCACCCTGATCACCAGCAGCCCTGCGAGCCATGGCTCTTCGTCTTGCGGGAAGACGCTGAGAACTACATGGTACCGGAGCCGCGAAAACTTGGCCTGAACGGTAGCTTTGCAGTTTTCAAAAAGATCGAGACCGACGTCGTTGGCTTTGAAAATTTTCTGCAGTCGAACAAAGACAAAATAGATCCTGAACTGCTCGCCGCAAAGATGTGCGGGCGATGGCGCAACGGCGTTCCTCTCGCCTTGTCACCGGACACGGATAGCCCTGCGGGAGGGATTTCGCCCGAACAGTTGAACAATTTCGAGTATGTAAATGCTGATGGTTCGGGAGATCCGAAGGGGATCCGCTGTCCCGTCGGCGCACACATACGCCGCGTCAATCCACGAGGTCAGCCAGTCGCGGGCCAGGGGCGACCCGGCGGCAGCAATAATTCTCACCGGCTGATTCGTCGCGGTCTGCCTTACGGGCCGACCTATGATCCAAGCAAACCTTACGATGGCATCGAGCGCGGGATTCTCTTTTATTTCATTAACGCGAACATCGAAAACCAATATGAGTTCGTGCTGCGACGTTGGGTAAATGACAGCGAATTCGCTGGGGCCGTCAGGCTTCACCCAAAGTCGAAAGATCCACTGATTGGCACACAGGACCCAGCGGAAAGCATTTTCGTGATACCGCAGGCAAATGGGGGCCCGCCGATCGAGGTGACAGGTCTCTCAAGCTTCGTTACGACCAAAGCCGCTGCGTACCTGTTTCTGCCGAGCATCACAGCCATCAAATTCATCGCCAACTTGGGAGAAAGCGCATGATCTGTGCCAAGTACGGCAGCTTTTGCACCGCCGAGCGGTGCGCAATAGATATCTGAAGCGAGATTCGAGAGTCGTTCAAAGCATCACATCTCTTGTCTACGACGCGAGTTTCGCAGGGCAAACCAACATGAAAAAGCCCACTGGCTTCGTCCTGTTTTTGGCCTTGAGCGCCTGGTCCGTTGGATGTCGCGCGGGTAAAGAGCATGCAACGACAGAAACCAAACAGCCTGTCGATACGGCGGGGGATGAAGATCCCGGTTGGCCTCGGGAAATTACCAATCAGGGCAACACTCTTGTTTTGTATCAGCCGCAAGTCGACGATTGGAAAAACTTTCGGGAACTCAACTGGCGGACGGCGTTTTCTCTCACTCCCGCGGGCGGCCAAGAGGCGGTCGGCGTTGCTACTCTGCGTTCCAATACAGACATCGATAACGACAACAAGATAGTGTGGTTGACAAACCTGAAGATTATGAACACCAGCTTTCCATCGTTGGATCCGCAGAGCTCCGCCAAGATGGGCCAACTAGTTCAGACGTTTCTCCCGCCGAGTGTCAATATTTCGATGTATCGTTTGATTGCTTCCATTCCGGGAAACAAGCCCCCTTCCGAGGTGTTGCTAAAGAATGATCCGCCGCAGATTTTCGTTAGCTATCGGCCGGCGATTCTTCTCGAGGTAGACGGGCAGCCTGTTCGCACTCCTATCGAGAACACTCAGCTGGAATACGTGTTGAACACGCACTGGCGGCTGTTTTTCGACAAATCCCAATCCGCCTATTTTCTCTTGTTAGGGCAGCAGTGGTTGCGTTCTAACGACCTCCACGGCCCTTGGTCATCGGCCGTAACGCTACCCAAAGAAATGGCCACACTTCCTGGACAAGCGCAGTGGGAAGACTTAAAAGATGTCATTCCCGCAGCTGCCACGGGCCCCAACGCTGTTATTCCCCAGGTCTTCTACAGCGAAAAACCCGCGGAGGTGATTCTCTTCGATGGGCAGCCGAGTTTTGTGCAAATCGCAGGAACACAGCTGAAGTATGCCGAGAACGCCTCGACCTATGTTTTTCTCTACGCACCGACAAAACATTTCTACTATCTGACGGCCGGACGATGGTTCGCGGCCAGCAGTCTTAACGGGCCGTGGACCTTTGCGACACCCACTCTTCCCAGAGACTTCGCCAACATTCCCGCGGACAGCCCGGTAGGCGACGTGCTCGCATCCGTTCCAGGAACCGGGGAAGCCAAAGATGCGGTTCTGTTGGCGCAGGTTCCCACCACCATGGTTGTGGACCCCACTGCCGCCGCTGCGCAAGCAAAAGTGGCCTACAGTGGAGATCCGCAATTCAAACCCATTGAAGGAACATCTCTGTCCTACGCAGCAAACACGCCGGACAAGGTAATCAAGGTTGGCGACGTGTATTACTTGTGCTTGCAGGGCGTGTGGTTCCTGTCGAGTACACCCCATGGGCCTTGGCAGACCGCGTCTTCTGTACCCCAGGTAATTTATACGATTCCCCCGAGTTCACCGGTATATAACGTGACGTACGTAACCCAAACAACGACTCCCAGCGGAAACGTCCAGTCTAGCTATACCGCGGGCTATTTGGGAGCCTTCGTGCTGGGCGCCGCTGTTGGAGCCATCGTCGCCAATGGCACGGGATACTACTACCCGCCCTACGTTTACTATCCGCCGCGGTACGGCTATGGTTACCCGCCCGTTTACTACCCACGCCCCCCGACTTATGGACCGCCGATCGCTACTCCATACTACAACACCAGGACGGGCGCTTACGGAGTGGCACAGACCGCGTACGGCCCTAACGGATCCGTGACACGAACGGCTTCATATAACCCCTACACTGGCACTGCCTCGCGATCCGTCAGTGGCTCCACCTATTACGGCAGTCGAAGCGCTGGGCAAGCGTACAACCCCTACACTGGGACATATGCCGCCACGCGGCAGGGTTCGAGTCCCACGGCGCAATGGGGCCAATCCTACGTTTCGAATGGAAATAAATCCGCGTACGCGCAACACTACTCAACCGCGCAAGGAACCGTAGCATCCGTGCAAGGGTCGCAAGGCGGAAAAGCGGTCGGGGCTTCCACCGCCTACGGCAATGCTGCGGTGGGCAAGACCTCAAGCGGAGACATGTATGCCGGGAAGGACGGAAACGTCTACAGAAACACGGACAGCGGGTGGGAAAAATACGATAACGGAAGTTGGAACGCTCCAACTTCTCCTTACAGTGCTTCCAGCTCAGCCGGGGGCACAGAATTCCCAGAAAAAGAGTCCCACGACCGCTCAAACCAGCACCCCACAGCGTGCTCAGAATTATCAGCAGCGCCCGCCAAATAATCAGATAACTCCTCCCACGGCTCAAACCCAGCCGCGGACGCAGAATTCCGGGCAAAAGAGTCCCACGACCGCTCAAACCGGCACTCCACAGCGTGCCCAGAATTATCAGCAGCGGCCATCAAACAGTCAGCTGACTCCTGCTACGGGTCAAACCCAGCCGCGAGCGCAGGGTTACCAGCCAGCAAATAGCTTGACTACACAGAGCGCTGGAGCGCAACAACGTGCGCAGAGTAATCTGATGCAGCGCCAGCAAACCTCTAATCAGCAGGCAGGAAGCAGTCCAGTGCCAAGTCTGCAGCAGGAAGCTCAAAACAGGCAACGAGGTGCAAGAGAGACGCAGAGATTCCAGCAGGGTCAATCCAACCGCCCCGGACGTCGCAACTAGCTGGCTAAGCTAGCGCTGAAAGAGCCAAGACACCACCGTCCCGACGGTTCTGCGTGAAGGAAGACGTGGGTTACTTCCTGTTTGCCGACAAACCTGGAGTTGATCGGATGGGAAAGACTGGCCTGTAGGGATTCAGCAGCAACCGAATCACAATTGCTCGCCTGCTACTTTTGCCAGTGTTCCGCCGGGCCAGCAGTTTCCTAGCATATAGATTACCTCCAATGGAAAATTGGCCTGTCTCTTACCGGAAAGAATGGCTGCGTCCCGATGTTATCGCCGGTTTGACCACTGCTGCGGTGGTCATTCCCAAAGCGATGGCGTATGCAACGATCGCCGGACTGCCGGTGCAGGTGGGACTGTACACGGCCTTTCTGCCGATGGTGATCTATGCGGTGCTAGGCACCTCGCGCGTACTTAGCGTAAGCACGACTACTACGCTCGCGATATTGACCGCCGCCGAGCTGGGCGACGTAGTGCCGGCAGGAGATCCAGCATCGCTATTGACTGCCTCCGCCATGCTGACGCTGTTGGTGGGATTGATGCTCGTAGTCGCTTCGCTCCTGCGATTGGGCTTCGTTGCCAATTTCATCTCCGAACCGGTTTTGATTGGTTTCAAGGCAGGCATTGGCCTCGTCATCGTTCTGGATCAGGTCCCCAAACTTCTCGGCATTCATTTTGCAAAGGGTTCGTTCGTCCAGAACCTGCTTGCGACGGTGCACGGCCTTCCCGGGACATCTCTAACAACACTAGCCGTAGGAGTCTCCATGATTGCCGTCTTGGTCGCCATCGAGCGACTCATGCCGAGGGCTCCAGCTCCACTAATTGCGCTGGCGGTGGGCATTATCGGCGCTTACCTGCTGGACTTGCATGCACACGGAGTTGAATTGGTTGGCCACATTCCGCAGGGCTTGCCGAGGTTTACTGCTCCGGCCTTCTCCCTCGCGGCTCGACTCTGGCCGGGCGCCTTGGGGATCGCGCTCATGAGCTTTACTGAGACAATCGCAGCCGGGCGTGCGTTTGTGCGCGACGATGAACCCTCGCCGAAAGCTAACAGGGAGTTACTCGCGACTGGACTGGCAAATGCCAGCGGCGCGTTTCTCGGCGCAATGCCCGGTGGCGGTGGTACCAGCCAGACAGCGGTAAATCGTTTGGCCGGAGCACGCACACAACTGGCAGAAATCGTAACGGCGGCTATGACTCTGGTGACGATGATTCTGCTGGCGCCGCTCATGGCTTTGATGCCGCAAGCCACTCTTGCCGCGGTAGTCATTGTCTACTCCATCGGACTCATACGGCCGGTGGAGTTCCGTGAGATTCTCAGTGTACGTCGCACAGAGTTCAGGTGGGCTCTCATCGCATTTGCCGGTGTGACGCTTGTGGGAACCCTGAAGGGGATCATCGTGGCCATCATTGTCTCCCTCGTGGCACTTGCTTACCAGGTGGCTGATCCGCCGGTGTATGTTCTCCGTCGCAAGCCGGGCACGAATGTGTTTCGGCCCCGCTCAAAGGAACATCCCGAAGATGAGACATTTGCCGGCTTGTTACTGCTGAGATTGGAGGGTCGGGTTTTCTTCGCCAATGCTGGACAAATCGGGCAGAAAATAAAACTCTTGATAGAGGAAGCGCAGCCCAAGGTCGTTGCCTTTGATCTCAGCCCTGTTTTCGATCTCGAATACACAGCCCTCAAGATGTTGACCGACGGCGAGAAGCGACAGCGTGAGCGTGGCATCACACTGTGGCTGGTTGCGATGAACCCGCGCGTGCTTGACGTGGTGCAGAGATCGCAATTGGGAGCAGCGCTCGGACGCGACGCCATGCACTTCAATCTAGAGATTGCGGTTGCCAAGCATTTGGGTACAGCCGCGCGTGCAGAGGCACCCACGAGCTAAGCTGAGGAATCGATGCTTCAACAGTCACCCAAAGGAACGAGGACGCATCTTCCAACGCGAACGCGAAGAATTTGCTGGACAACGTTATGTGCGCTGCCCTACAGTTGCGCCACTAATCCCGCCAGCAAGATGTAAATCTCGGGAGGCGTTTATGCATTGCCCACACTGCGCGTCCGACGCTCAGGCAGAACTCAGTGCTGAGATAAACATCCATTTCAACGGCCTCAGCAATATTGATAGTCCCGGCCTTCTGGTGTTCCCGAAGCTTTTAGTCTGTTTGGAGTGCGGCTTTTCGTGGTTTACCATCCCGGAAAATGAATTGGCGCTGCTTGCTATGTGTTCTCCGAAGGGTGATGCCTCAACCCGAAAAGCGGTTGCTAGCGATCCTACTCCGTCCCACAACTGCGGCGTAGCTGTGAGTCCTTAACCGGGCCACTGGCGATTCCAACGGTAACTGACAAACTGCCCGCTCTCAAGAACCCGCGGGAGTCCACTCCGCAGTAACAGAAGTGACAGTTTGTGCATAGGATCAACTGGAGCACGATTTGGAGTCCTCTCTCTAGCCACGAGCTTGTTCCCAGACTGTCACGCGACGCGTTGCAATCCGGCTCAATTCCCTGAGACATTCGCGAAGTAATGTGAGCGTTGCTTCAAGTCGCGGAATGCAATTCGTCCTGGCGCAATGTGAAAACAATGAAAAGAGGTCCTGGCATGAATAACCGCACCGTAATTCTGGGTTTCATTTTCCTTCTTTTTCTTAACGCACCTCTTTTTGCCCGGGACAAGACTGACTTGTTGGTCATGAAGAATGGCGACCGCATGACCGGCGAAGTCAAGGGTCTAGAGAATGGAGTGCTGTACGTCAACTTCGATTACATCGACGGCACGTCGTCGGTTGATTGGTCGAAGGTGGCTCGTCTGGAAAGCAAGCAGTCGTTTCTGGTGAAAACGAAGGACGGCTCAGTCTATAGGGGAACACTCAACACTTCTGAAACACCCGCTGGACGACCGGTGAAAATCCAAGTAATAGAAAATGCGGAGCACGAAACCGAGATTGATCGATCGCAAATCAGAGGAATGATTGCGACCTCCGACAAATTCTGGCAGCGATTCAACGGCCAGGTCAGCTTCGGACTCAACTATTCCAAAGGCAATCAAGCCACCCAGTATTCTCTGGGATCCCAGACGGCATACATTCGGGAACGCTGGCAAGCCCAAACCAACATCGAATCCAACCTCTCCGCCAGTAACGGCGCCACTGCTTCTACCCGGAACGAGGTGACCACGGTTGCTCAGCGCTTGTTACGCTGGAACAATTGGTTCTACGCGGGAGTGGGCGACTTCTTGCAAAGTTCGGTGCAGGGAATCTCGCTTCAGACCAGCCTGGGCGGTGGCCTCGGCAGGTATTTGAAGAATACAAACCGGACGAGCATCTCTGTTCTTGGCGGTACAGCCTGGCAAGGCACAAGTTATCAGCAGTCGGCTGTCTCCACGAACCCGCGGAACCTCGCTGCTGGTTTGTTCTACGCAAACGCTAAATTCTTCCAGTTCAGCAAAACCAACCTCAACGTCACTGCCGGACTTCTGCCTGCCATCTCCGATCCTGGCCGCGTCCACTTCAATACGAACGCCTCCTATTACGTCAAGCTAATCGGCAACTTGAAATGGAATGTTTCCTTCTATGGGAGCTGGGACGGACGGCCGGTGCGTTCCTGGCCAGCCCGCGAGGGCGGGCCAGCCCGCGGGCGGCCGCCCGGCGCTGGACTTCGCAGTAACTTCGTGCCAGCCGATAAATAAGCTTTACATTCTCTGATCTCTTGGGCCATCATGTGATATGGCCGTTGCTGTGGAGGTCGAAGAGTCGCTGGCGGCGAAGTTCGCGGCGCTGTTGCCGCACCTGGATGAGCGGCAGCAGCGGTTGTACCTGGGGTCGGAGGCGCGGTCGCTGGGGCACGGCGGTGTGGCGGCGGTGGCCCGGGCCGCGGGGGTCGCCCGGCCGACGGTGACCGCGGGGGTGGCGGAACTGGAGGCCGGTGAGCAGCCGCTGGGGCGGGCACGGCGAGGCGCTGGCCGCAAGCCGCTGGCCGGGACCGACCCGGGCCTGCGCCCGGCGCTGCTGGCGCTGGTCGATCCGGTAACGCGCGGCGACCCGGAGTCGCCGCTGCGGTGGCTGGAGGCGACGTTGCCGACCCGCAACCTGCCCGCCGAGCTGACCCGGCACGGGTACAGGCGGGGCCCGACACGGTCGCGAAGCTGCTGAAGGAGGACGCGCTTCACGCCTGCAGGGCAACGCACAAGACCGCCGAGGGCAAGCCCGCCACCCGGACCGGAACGCCCAGTTCGAGCACATCAACGGAAGGCCAAGGAGCTGCCTGGCGCGTGGCCAGCCGGTGATCACCGTGGACACGAAGAAGAAGGAACCGTCGGCAACTTCAAGAACAGCAGGTGCACGGAGTGGCGGCCGAGAGCAGCCCCGAGCTGGTCACGTGCACGACTTCAGGCCAACGACGCCGTCGGCAAGGTGACCCCCTACGGCGTCTACGACGTCGGCGCCAACGACGGGTGGGTGACGCGTAGGCACCGACCACGACGCCGCCGCGTCTTCGCCGTCAGACGATCGCACCTGGTGGCAGAAGGTCGGGCCTGCCACGCCTACCCCGGTGCACGCGAGCTGCTGCATCACGCGGACGGCGGCGGATGCAATGGCTACCGCGCCCGGCTGTGGAAGACCGAGCTAGCAGAGCGCTCGCCGACGAGCCGGCATCTGGCGATCCACCGTCAGCCACCTCCCGCCGGGCACCAGCAAGTGGAACAAGATTGAGCACCGGCTGTTCTCCCTCATCTCGATCAACTGGCGCCGGCCGCTGACCAGCCACGAGGTCATCGTGCAGACGATCGCGGCCACCGCCGCCCACACCGGGCTGACTGTCAGCGCCGAACTCGACCAAGGCGAGTACCCCAAGGGCACCAAGATCTCAGACCGCCAGATGAAGGACCTGGAACGGCGAGCGCTCAGACGCCACCGGTTTCACGGCGAGTGGAACTACCGTCTGATCCCTGCCCGCGGCCGATAACCCGGCGTGTTATTTATCGGCGGCCACTTAGGAGCTGATGTCCGTGGTGTCAACCGCCGGGTGCCCCGGCGCATGCGCCGGGCGTTCCGCGGCCGTGGTGGGCCCTATTCCGGGCTGTCCCGCAGCGGTAGGATTGAGCCTCTCCCAGCAGGTGAGGGGCGGGACGGCGCAGCATGACACGGGAGTCACCAGGCTCACCCATGCGGCGTGCAGCCGTCGGCTCCACAGGGATCTCCCACTCCCCGACCGCATCGGGGGCAGTCCCGGCGACCGCTGCCCGAGTGCGCGAACACGGGGCTGTGCCAGACCCCAAGCCGCTCCCTAGCAGCTATCTTCCAGCAGGAGGTTCAGCGTGACAGAAACCCCAGAGGCGCAGGTCTCCGAGGCACAGATTGCCGTGCACTGGCGCGAGGAGAACTACTATAACCCTCCCGAGAGTTTCGTGAGCCAGGCAAATGCCAACGACCCGGCCATCCTCGAGCGTTTCGCTGAGGACAAGTTTCCCGACTGCTTCAAGGAGTACGCGGACCTGCTCACCTGGGACGCGCCGTGGCACACGACGCTGGACACAAGTAACGCTCCGTTCTGGAAGTGGTTCGCCGGCGGGAAGCTGAACGCCTCCTACAACTG
>CAVVXZ010000003.1:0-259727 GCA_963752175.1 uncultured Acidobacteriaceae bacterium | reverse complement strand
CGGATTTCCTGAAACTTAGTTTCCACCAGGCTCTCGAGCGACTCCGAGTACTTGGCGATATTTCAGCGTCAGACTCTCCAATATCGTGCGCGTCACCGGGCCCGGTCCGAGCGGTTTCGATTGTCCGCTCTTTGCGCAAAACGCTGCAATCGCCTGCGGCATGTGCTGTGGCAAGACGAAAGAGCTATCATCCGGATTGACCAAGAACTGCAAAGGTGGCTCGGCGGCAGCTCGCGCCAGCAACTCCTGGTATTCGATGGCTCTGCCTTCGCTCTGCCAGTCTTTGCGGCAGCGCTCCAGCAGCCACAACCCGCAAATGTTTTTCAGCAGCCGCACAGTTCCGCCAACGCCGCCTTCGTTCGTGAAATTCAGACGTCGCGCTTCGTCGGTAACCACTGGGCCAGCCAACTCCGTGCCTAGCAGCGACCATGTTCCCGAGCTTATCAGCGCCACATTTTTGCCGGAGTGCACTGCCGCAAAAGCGGAGGCGGTGTCGTGGCAAGCGGGAGCAATCACCGGGGTACCCAAGAGTGCATCCATGCCACCGGTCAACTCTGGAAGAACGGTTCCTAGGAAACCCGCGTCGACAAGAGGCGGAAGCATGTGAGCGGGGATTCCCAGCTTGTGCAGGATTTCCAGTGACCATTCTCGTTTGTGGACGTCAAGGAATTGCGTGGTGGATGCGTTGGTACGCTCGCATAAGATCTTCCCGGTCAGCCAGAAATGGAACAAGTCGGGGATGGTCACTAAATGTTTGGTCCTTTCCAATATGTGTGGTGTTAGGAGTTGAGTTGCGTACAGTTGATACAACGTATTAAAGGGCAGGAATTGTATTCCAGTTACGTGGTAAACCATCTCCGGCGTCAAAATCTTTAGCGCGCGCTCCATCATTCCTAGCGTCCGGGTGTCACGATAGTGAAATGGATTTTCTAAAAGTGTGCCGCTCTCATCCAGAAGTGCGTAATCCACGCCCCACGAATCTACCCCGATTCCATTGATGTGTTTGACGCCGCGCGTGCCGATAGAACCTAGTATTGATCTCATTTCGTGCCACAAACGCGGCACATCCCAGCGAAGACCGCCGTTGTTGATCCCGGGCTCGTTTCGAAATCGGCCAATCTCCTCGATGGATAAGCGGCCGGAGTGGAATCGCCCCAGGATGGCGCGGCCGCTCTCAGCGCCCAGGTCGAATGCGAGGTATGTGGACCCGCCCGATGTCTCTGACATGTTTTTCAGGAGAGAATGCGCGGCGTCGCAGCGCTACGCATAACTCGATAGCGACGCGGCGTTTCGCTTACTGCGTATTTCGGTGATCCGTTGGAGATAGCCGCTTTTCCGAAACGCGTCCAAGGGATCTTCCGGCAGTCCGTGGGAACGTGCCCATTCGCGGATTGCTGGCCGAACATCGGTTGAAAAGGCTTCCTTGAGGCAGACCTCCGCATCCACCAGCGCACATTTGGTCTGGCAGGCGGCCAGCTTCTCGTGATCCACAATCGCTGCTTTCGCGTACAGTTCTTGTGCGGTCGTCACAGTCTGAATCATCGCCTCAATCTTGCCTTTCAGGTTATGGCTCTGGTCGATCATGTACGCCACATCTGCCCGCTTCCCTGTCTCCCACTCAAAATAGAAAATCTCATTGAAGATCCTGAATATTTGATACGGGTCGATGGAGCCGAGGGTCAGATCGTCATCTGCGTACCGGCGGTCGTTAAAATGAAATCCGCCGAGCATGCCGTCGCCCAGCAGCCATGCGACGATTTGCTCGATGTTTTGCCCTTGGTAATGGTGACCGGTGTCCACGAGCACCTTGGCCGTTGGCCCAGCCCTCTTCGCGAGCAGCAACGCCATGCCCCAGTCGGCAATGTCGGTGTGATAGAACGCCGGCTCGAACGGTTTGTATTCGATGAGCATTCGTTGGTCAGGAGCAAGTTGCTCGTGAAGTTTCGCGAGGCTCTCTTCGAACCATTTTCGCCGCTGTCGTATGTTCGCCGTTCCTGGATAGTTGGAGCCGTCTGCGAACCACAGAGAAACGTCGCGGCTGCCCAGTTGCTTGGCCAAGTCGGCGCTCTCCAAGAGGTGGGCCATCGCAGAAGTTCGCGCGGAGGCGTCCGGGCTGCCCAGGGACCCATACTTGTAGAGTTGGTCCTGAAACACGTTCGGGTTGATGGAACCGGGCCGCACTCGATGCTTTTCGGCCAGCGCTTTAATATTTGCGACACCTGCCAACCCGTCAGGCAAATCCCACAGAACATGCAATGCGATCGTGGGACAGACGCCCGTCAGGCGATGGACTTCCCCCGCATCGCTGAATTTTTCCTCGATTGTTGAAGCCGCAGCCAGCTGCAGAAATTTGCCAAATCGTGTTCCGGTATTCGCGAAGCCCCAGGAAGGTAATTCAATCTGAAAAGAGTCCAACGCAGCAGTTATGAGCTCGTCTGTTTTCGCACGTTGCGTCATCCCCGTCGGTCTCCCGCGCGCCGTAAGCTTTTCATCCATCGCGCATGCTATTCCCTTTTCCTAGCGATGTCCATTTGTGAGCGTCTAAACAGTTGTTAACACTAGGAGATGGTCAGCGCAGGCTGCTGCGAGAGGTCGAATCGCGGCACTAAGACTTTCTCTTGTAGTATCTTGTGGAGTGCGTAGGCCCCGTAGCTTGGCGGTTAGAGCGGCCGACTCATAAACTGCGGCCGGACACGTCAAACAACCGAGATAGCTGAAAACTCAAGAGTTTAGCTCCCCGTCACAGCCCATCACTGCCCATCATTTCCGGTCTTACAACGCAAAAAGAACGCAACCTGAACTCGCAGTTGTTTCACCTCAACGCCCATGGTGGCCGTGCGGTGATCGTCCTTGGTACAGCGGCTTGTTGAACTGAGATCTTATCGGTAAGAACCGTTTTGCTCGGCGGCGGTTTGGAAAACCGCCACTCGAAAACAGTTTCCGCGCGAGCACTAGTGTCGTGCTACTGCTTCCGAAGCGGAGGTTGGGGAGATCAACCTACCTGCGAAACACGCGCGATGAGTGCAAATCGACTGCAACGGTGTGTGAAGCTGCTGCACTAAGCTCGACAGGTTATTTCCGAACTGCCCGTGATTCGCTCGGAATCAGTAGGTTAGGAATAATCTCCCTGGCATGAACGAAATTAATGGTACAGCGCGCGAAGAGGAAGAGGTTGAGGACTGCGGAACATTGGCGCGAAGAAGCAGCGTAGCTGTGATAATGGCGGTTTGTGGAGGACTAGCTCTCCCCGGATTCCGAATGCTAACCTTGTCTGGCGCGGGAGGGCATTTCCGGTGAAGCCTCTTTCTTGTGTAGTTCTTTGGGCAGCGATCGCGATGGTTTTCGCGGCAAGCTCTAGGAGTTCTGGCCAAGCAACGCGCGGTGCCGATGTTCACGAGCTTGAGCGGCTGGAGACCGTTTGGAATGAGGCTCACGAGCGGGGAGATGCAGATGCGCTAGAGAAACTGTGGGCAGACGACATGGAAATTGCGGTACCCAGAATGCCCGTACTGGCCAAATCCGAAGCGCTCAGATTTGCTCGGTCTGGGCGCATGAAATTCATCACCTATCGCACATCCGACATTCGCGTGAGAGTCTACGACAATGCTGCCATCGTTACCGGGCGATTGCAGAGAACTCGCTCGATGAACGGACAGGAAATATCTGACGATTGGCGCTTCACGAAGGCTTATATCCGCGATTCGCAGCAGTGGCGCGTGGTTTCGTTTCATACTTCCGAAGCAGCGCAACCTTGATCTTCTTTTCGTAAGTCGTCAGCGGGAGCAATACATGCATATAGCACGACAACAGCCCCTGATAAGGGCGAGGTCGGTGGTTCAAGTCCACCCAGGCCCACCATTCAAATCATCAGTAAATACGCGGCTATTCTCACTTTTCACCTTTTTGGGGATCTTCCTCAAAAACCCGTTTTGTCAACCGTTTGTCAACTTCACGTTTAGCCGGGTCTCATTGCACTCACGGCAGTCCGATGCATCGTAGCTCTCGAAGCCATCCTGGCGGATTCGGTCCTCAGAAATAACTCGACCCGCAGAGCACTTCTGTATCCTTTCGTTGACTCAAGCGTCTAATCCGCCTAGAGTCGAAATTGGCCAATGAGCAAGAAACTACTCATCTTCGTGGCGCTGGTCGCGTTGTTCACTTTCCCCTTCTAGGCGATCCCGGGAACCTCGACGCATTGAAGTGAGCCACGCGCATCGACGCGCGTACCCTCATATAGGGGTTTACCAATCTTAAGAGGAGTTTGCGTTAAGCCAAATCCCTTGACCCGTGGCTCCGAGTAGTCCTAGGAAGCTTGCCCGGCCAGCATAACTAAGCGACAGAGGCCTGTCCTTCGCCAAAATTAAGAGCGCATGCAGAATGAACAACATACAGAGAGGTCATGTAACATGTTACAGCGTTGACGTTAAGCTCTCGCGGAGTTGTGGCGAACGACAGGGTCGCGAAAACGCCCGTATTCCTCCATCCTATTAAACACGTATACCGCGCGGGTTCCTTCGAGAGAGTTTTTTGGCGCTCGAGGGTAAAGGATAGCCTAGACAGGACAGCTGTCGCGGCAGGGAATTGCGCTATTTTCGGCGCGCATACAACGTGGCGAGGCACAACACCAGAAGCGTGAAGGCGAAACAATTGGACGAAGGTATCGCCGATACCTTGGTATGAAAGACGGGCGCGGCCAACGAAATAAACCCCGATGGCTGAATCAGCTGGGTCGTTTTTGTGTGGTTGACCGAGTCAGGACAAGCATCAAACAAGTGAATCGCTTCGCCGGGAATTCTCTTATGGCAAACACCTACATGCCTCTAACAATTGACGAATATCTCCGAGAACGGCTGATGCCGGTGGAAGGAGTGATTCCGCGTGTGGAAGGAATCGAGATGTACGGCAATTCGATTCCCGCCGGAACGGTCGGCGGCGACCTGTTTGAGTACATAAACTTTCAGCAGCGTTACGACATTGATGCTCGCATTCAGCGAACGCTGAAGCTGTCAAAGGAGTATCTCGAGCCGCTCCTAGTAGGCGCGGGGCCGCGCAATTCGGTGGACGATCAGGTGCAATGGCTGAAATCAAGGCCGGGCTACAAGCCCGAAATGGAATCCGCGTACAGAGAGGCGCGAAGCTCGGAACAGGTTCGCGTCTCTGAAGACCTTCGTGAGTTGTACACCACGGCAGGCGTGCTACTAGTGGATGCTCAAGGACACGGAATCATTGCCGCGAAAATTGCGTCGACAGTCCATGACACGTTCCATGCTCTCATGCTTGCCGAACTCGATTATCGCGGGAAGACGACACCGGAGTTATTCGAGAGGATCAATCTGAGATTGGCGCAATCGGTCACTGCACGAAATGCTCTCGGCAGAAGCGAGAAAGAGAATGCCCAGGAGATCGCGACCATGCTTTACGGCGAGGTCCGCCCTTATGGCCACTTTCGATTCGTGAATTTCGGACATCCGCCCCCCTTGGTCTTCTCCGCGGAATATCGGAAGTTCATGGAGGTTCATGAGAAGTGTATGGTGCAATTTCTGCCGCTCGGTTTGCACATTCCGGAAGATGATCCCGATCGGAACAGGTATCGCTCACTGGACTCCCGCGAGGCCGATGTGAACTCCTCCAATGAGACCGAGCTCACGTTGCTGAGTCCCGGGGACATTTTCTTACTCTATACCGACGGGGTCTACGACGGCAGCGACAAAGAAGATCGGCAGAAACTTGAAGACGTGATGCGTGAGCAGTATCGCCAATCTGCAAAAGAAATCTGCAATGCGGTAATGGATTACGCAGTTAAGAGAGACGATCATCTGCGTCAGATCGGCGAGCAGGACCGTATTGATGACAAGACCGTGTTCATCATCAAGCGCAATTGATCGGGCCACCCGGGCTTTCCATCCTTAATATATACGGGTACACCGCGCTGGGCGACTTGGTTAGAATGCGGAAATTCGCATTTTCCCAGAAATACTTGATAAGAAGGGAGATACTCAGCGGATAGGATGGCAGGGCAGCGTTCTAACCAACTGAACTACGTCCCCAACCGTGGTCCTACGACTTGCCCTAAAGCCTTGTGGGACAAGGCCTCTGCAAGTTTTGCGTACGTTGCACGTTTTGCTGGCGTTGCTTACGGTAGCAGCTGTCCCTGCCAGAACCGCCAATAAACCGCTAATAAAACTCCGTGGGTCGTTGCGAGTAATAATTTAACACAGCCCGCGGCTTTGTCCCATCGTCCACAAAAGTTTTTAAGGCAAGAGTGAGGCGGCAGCTTACGAACGCTCGTCTTCCTGGTCTTCGATCGGATGTCTCTCAGGGAGCATGCGCTCGTGAAGGATGCGGGAGACAAGAATGCCTCCGTGTTCCTGGCGGTAAAATACGACGTGCTTGCCGTGTTCAAGACGATGTAATCCAGGTCGGATTTCATCACAGGGCCGCCCCAAGGCCGGGCTGTCGGCTAGTCTTTTGCAACAGGCCTCAAGTTCGTTGAGGTAAAGGGCTGTTTGGTCATTGCCCCAGGTGCGCAACGTGTATTCGGCGATACTCAGTAAGTCGGCTTCTGCCCGACGCGAAAACCGAAACGTTGCCACGGCTAGCGGGATGACACGGGAAGTTTAAGACTCTTCCGAACGCGCGCAAATACATCGCCCTCGACTATACCGCTCTTGTCGCCTTCATCAATGGCCGATCGTAAGGCTGCGAGCTTCGCCTCGTGTCGCTGTTCCTCACGCTCCAAAGTCCTCAAACCGGCGCGCACAACTTCGCTCGCGTTTTCGTAACGACCCGTTTTAATCTTCTTGGCTACGAAGCGATCGAGCTCGTCTGTCAGATTGACGTTCCGAGTTGGCATGGCAGCGGCCTTTTTTCGCAATGTTCAGTTACAACGCCATTCTAGCACCATTGGCAAAGATTGCCAAGATGCCAGAATGGGAGATGCCAGAATGGGCGAAGTATGGTTGCCGGCTGGTTAATGGGAAGAAACCACGAAATCGAGGGGTGCTGAATTGCGATGTACGAAGTCCTCAGTCGTTGAGAAACGCGGCGATCAGTTGGGTACAGTAGGGTTTTGGACTCATACTCGACTCAAAAAAATCTCATGAGGAAATGAGTTCTAGGAAAAAATCCAATAGATACTGCATAATTGCATTGCACAACTCGAGCACGAGGGCCAAGAACAGCGGATTGTAATGGGGCTATCTTGCCCGAGATTTCGGGAGAGTATCAAAGTAAGTCTTGTATTATCTGTGCGTTACGGTGGGCCCGTAGCTCAGCGGTTAGAGCAGCGGACTCATAAACTGCGTCCGGACGCGTCAAACAAACGAGATAGCTGAAAACTCAAGAGTTTAACTCCCCTTCACAACCCATCATTGCCCATCATTTCCGATCTTACAACGCAAAAAGAACGCAACTGAATTCGCAGTTGTTTCTCTTCGATTTCTGGGAAGTCAGACTTGATTTCATAACAATGCTGGCTCCCCCGACCCGAGTAGACTTTGGTTGACGACCAAGGCCCGGGAGGAAGGAGCCAGACATGATGATTATAGGCGTAGATTACCACCCGAGCTTTCAGGCGGTTGCATTTTTAATGGAAGAGACTGGTGAGTGTGGCGAACAGGAACTGAACCACAGTGACGGGCAAGCAGAGAGATTCTATCGAGACCTGAAGCAACGAGGAATCTGCGTGCGGGTAGGCATGGAGGCTACCGGGTATTCACGCTGGTTCGAGCGGCTACTGGCAGAGCTGGGGTTCGAGGTATGGATGGGCGATCCCGCGGAGATCAAGGCCAAGCGAGTGAAGAAGCAGAAGTACGACCGCGAGGATGCTCGACTCTTACGCCGGCTGATGCTGGAAAATAACTTTCCGCAAATTTGGGTACCGAGTCCAGAGAATCGGGATCTCAGGCAACTGCTGTGGCACCGGCATCGGTTGGTGCAGATGCGCACGCGGATCATGAATCAGTTGCAGGCGTTGGCGATGAACGAGGGTTATCGCTGGAAGAAAAAACTATTCAGCGAACAAGGACGAGCACTGTTAGAGAAACTCTCGTTGGCACCGTGGGCCAGCCGGCGTCGGCAAGAGTTGTTGGAGTTGCTGGACCGCATGAATCCGACGATTGCGGAACTAACCGCAGCCGTCGAACGGGAAGCCAAGAAGCGACCCGAGGTGCTGCGACTGATGACGCATCCTGGCGTGGGTCCGCTTACGGCACTCGCCTACGTGTTGATCATCGGAACACCGACGCGGTTCGAACGCGGCAAGCAGATCGGCACGTACGTGGGGATGATTCCGTGTGAGGAGTCCAGTGCTCGCAAGCAGCGATTAGGGCACATCAGCAAGCAAGGCAGTTCCTTGTTGCGTTTCTTGCTGGTGGAGGCGGCCCAAGCAGCAGCGCGCAACCATCCGGACTGGAGACGTCGGTACATGCACCTGGCGATGCGTCGACACAAAAGCATTGCCAAGGTAGCGATGGGGCGCCGGCTGGCGGTTCGGTTGTACTGGATGTGGCGGAATGGTTGTGAGTATTCACCGAAGTTAGAGTTCGGTTCGTACGCGGGACAGCTCGGTATCGGACATGGCGCGAAGTAGAACGCCGCGCACTTGAATGGGCATCCCGCTCCCTGAAAAGGGAGTTTGAACTAGTAATCATGGTCGAAGTACGGATCGAAGAGATGTTTAGGTCGGACTGAAGCCGACCGCTAGATTACAAACGAGCCGTGGTCGTCGATGCAGAGAAGAGAGAAAACGAAAGAAAACGAAAGAGAAAACCTCTTTCAGGTAAAAAGAAAGAAGTGTCTTCGAAAAGAGCTTGACAGGGGTCGGCATTGTTATCGCGCTGGGAAAAGCGTGGAGGAGGAGGAACCGAAGATGAGGCGGTGAAACCCCTTGATGGAATCCAGCGGGTGCAAGTCCCGTACGGCCAAAGCGAGCACGCAGGCCGGTAGCGAGTGTTGCCATTCACCGGGTGACTGGTGGGTGCGAAGCGTACACAGCAAGGAAGCAGGCCGTGAAGATTCAGCTCCGAAATCCGGCTCGTTGCGATGCCGACGCCGTTAACAAGGCGGAAGGCAGCATCCGGACGACCGATATTGCGAGGTCGTGCGGGGTCGCCGGAGTCCCTAGCTCAGGGCATGTTTCCAAAGGGATTCCCCATGAACCCAGGAGAGCTCGCCATCTCCGCTCGCAAGAGCGGTAAAGCGGACGCCAAGGGAGACCGTAGGCGTCTGTCCATGGATGGAGGAGCAGTCTTACGAACCCGTAGTACCGATGAAGGTGGGGAACTGCAGGGCTTCCGAGAGGAGCGGCCACAGAACCCACTGGAGGGAAGGGGGGAACAGGTGCACGTATCTGACGAAAGGAAACATAGCCGAGGCTCAGACCTCGACACACTATGTCCACACAAATCGGCAGAATATCCGAACTAGCCAGGGAGGATCCGAAGCGACGTTTCTTTTCGATCGCTCATCTGATCACGCCTGAGGCGTTGTATGCGGCTTTCCGAGGGCTCAGAAAGAAAGCTAGCGCAGGAGTGGACGGCGTCACATACCAAAAGTATGAAAAGGATGCCGCGAGGAATATCCAACAGCTTCATGAGCGGCTCAAAGAGGGCAAGTACCGAGCCCAACCGCTGCGCAGGATCTATATCCCCAAGGAAAACGGCAAGGAGCGACCTATCTCCATACCGTCTTTGGAGGACAAGATCGTGCAGAAGGCGACGGGCGAAGTGCTAAACGCCATCTATGAGCAGGATTTCCTCGAATGCTCGTACGGGTTTCGACCGGGACGAGGACCGCACCAGGCGCTGGACGAGGTGGGACGAGTCATCTGCACAAAACCCACGAGCTGGATCCTGGAATTAGATATCACCGCCTACTTCGATTCGATCGTGAGAGGGCAGCTCATGGAGATGATCGAAAAGCGAATCAGCGATGGCAGCGTTCTCCAGTTGATACGGAAGTGGATTCAAATCGGAGTCATCGACGAGGGCCGATTACTCGTGAGCGAAACAGGGACAGGGCAAGGGCAGACGATCAGTCCGCTTCTCGCCAATGTTTACCTGCACTACGTGCTTGACGAATGGTTCGAGAACGAAGTGAAGCCCCGCTTGCGGGGGGCAGCACACGAGATACGCTTCGCCGATGATGCCGTGCTGTGCTTCCAGTATCGGGAGGATGCCGAGAAGGTGATGGAGGTCTTACCGAAGCGGTTTGCAAAATACGGTCTGACGCTCCACCCGGAGAAGACACGGCTGGTGGACTTTGGGCGATACGCGGAGGAACATGCGAAGCGGCAGGGGAAGAAACCAGCCACGTTCGATTTCCTCGGCTTCACGCACATCTGTGCACGCAGCCGGAGAGGGAAGTTCATGGTGAATACGAAGACGATGAAGAAGCGTCTCCGACGGGGCCTGACGGCAGTAGCCGAATGGTGCCGGGAGCACCGCCATGAGCCTGTGGACAAGCAGTTGAATACCCTCAACGCCAAGCTCCGAGGCCACTACCAGTATTACGGACGTCCGACGAACTCCAGGAGCATCTGGCAGTTCTATAGGGCCGTCTGCAAAATCTGGCGGAAGTGGCTCAGTCGCCGAACTCGTGGGAAGGGACTAGCGTGGGAGCAATATACCGAATTCCTACGTCACCATCCCTTGTTGCTTCCTTGGATCACACGTTCTTGGAACTGTGAGGTGAGTGGCACCTGAGGAACCCGCTGCGTGGAAATCTGCACGGTGGGGTCTGTGAGGGGGGAGAGCGTCGGTGCTGCCATGGTCGACCTAAACGGGCACGAAGCTGGAAACGGCGGAGACAGCCAAGGAAGCCCTACAGCACGCCGGGTTCTCCTCTACTCGATTCCTACGTCACCATCCCTTGTTGCTTCCTTGGATCACACGTTCTTGGAACTGTGAGGTGAGTGGCACCTGAGGAACCCGCTGCGTGGAAATCTGCACGGTGGGGTCTGTGAGGGGGGAGAGCGTCGGTGCTGCCATGGTCGACCTAAACGGGCACGAAGCTGGAAACGGCGGAGACAGCCAAGGAAGCCCTACAGCACGCCGGGTTCTCCTCTACTCGGAGAGATGTCCGATTACGACTTATCGGGCACTTGAAACTAGTCGTCATAAATCGGCATAGGAGTGCTAATCTCCACGCGTCATGCCTTTCCGGTTTGGCTTGCGCGTCGCGTCGCTGACCGCGTGCGGGTCGGACAAGGGGATACTTTGTCGGCAGTCAGACTCATTACATTTCTGATCGCTTTCTTCCTTTTCGTGCTTTCCGGGGCGTGGGGGCAGAAACCGCCACTGACGCTCGACGATTTCTTCAGCTCTGTCGAGATCCGTTCTCTCCAGATTTCTCCGGATGGCCATGAAGTGGTCATTGAGACCGTACGCCGAGACTTTCCGAATAACCGTTACCGCAGTGATCTTTGGCTTTATCGCGATTCTGGCGCAGGCTCGCTCGTTCAGCTCACACGATCCGGGCATGACAGCGGGCCACAGTGGTCACCGGATGGCCTCTCCGTAGCGTTCATCTCGGACCGAGAGTCCACTCCTGCCGACTCGACAGATACTGAGCACGGGGCGACCCAAACCGCCAAGAACGCTGTCGCGCGAGTCTATGTGGTTTCATCTCAAGGTGGTGAGTCGTTCCCCGTCTCCTCCGACGACCTGGAAATCCATGCCTTCGCTTGGTCCGCAAATTCCCACTGGATTTATTTTGCCGCTCGGGACGAGTTGACGAACGAACAAAATGCCGCGTACCTGGATGAATGGAAGGATGTGATTCAATATCGTGAATCGGAGCGCAGAGACACGGTCTTTGGTGTCGAAGTGGCTTCCAAGGCGTCTCGCAACATCGCCAAATCAAATCGAATGACGCGATCCCCGAAGCCCTCAAAAATTGCCACTGTACCTTACCGCATAGACCAGATCGCCGCCTCACCTGACGGGAACTTCTTGGCTATCACTACTAGCTCGCGTTCCGGGCGTCTCGAATCGTCTGAACCTCATGGCGTTTACGTGGTCGATCTACCCAATGGTGGAGCACCGCGCTTGGTCCTCCATACTCTTGGCCCTCCGGACCCTTGGGCAGCCGCCAGCGACGCATGGTCTCCAGACAGCCTGCAAATCCTTTTTTCTTACGGTTTCGGTACACCCGAAGGCCCCTTTCAGACGCCTCAGACTAGGCTCTACGCGATCTCCCTGAAAGGAGGGAAATCAAGTCGGTGGGCGTCGGAATTTCGCGGTGACTTGGAAAGCTATTCGGTCACCCATGATGGCAGCGTCATCTGCGCCGCACGCGTCGGTACCGCAGTCAAAGCCTATGTTGCCCCGGACTCCGCGTCCGACCTTGTTGGGCAGTCGGGTTGGGCTGGCACGTATGAACTCTTTTCTGCTGCGCAACGATCACCACGCCTGGCGTTCGTTTTCTCCTCGCTGCAGCGACCTGACGAAGTTTACTTGGCGGACGGCCCGGATAAGCTAGGGGACGCCCATCCCATAACTGCTTTCAACCGCCTGTTCACGGAGCGTGAGCTGCCAAACGGCAAACCCTACCGTTGGAAAGCCGATGACGGCGTGGACATCGAAGGGATGCTGATCTACCCACCTGGGAAATTTGGTGCCAAGCATCTGCCAATGCTCACATTGATCCACGGCGGACCCGCATCGGCGGACGGCAACCGCTTCGTGCTGGACTGGGACACATGGTCCGCACTGGCTGCGACGCAAGGCTGGCTCGTATTCGAGCCCAACTACCGCGGCTCTGTGGGCTATGGAGACGCTTTTACCCTGGGCCTTGTCCCTCACGCAGGCTCCCGCCCGGGGAGCGATATATTGCAAGGGATCGATTCTCTAATCAAGGACGACATCGCCGATCCCGCGCGGCTGACGGTCGGAGGCTATAGCTTCGGTGGCTTCTTGACGAACTGGCTTATTACGCAGACAACCCGGTTCAAAGCCGCAGTTACAGGCGCAGGCGACGTCGAGTTTGTGGTTGGTTGGGGCAACAATAAAGACCCTCTTTCGTTCGCTTACTCGCTCGGAGGAGCGCCGTGGGAGGCAGAACCCAACTACAACGCTCAATCTCCCATCTGGAAAATCGATAAGGTTACTACGCCCACTCATATCGTCGCGGGCGCTGAAGACACTAACGTCTTTGTTGGAGAGGACTACCTGCTCGAACGTGCCCTCACTGCGCGAGGGATTCCTAACAGTTTGCTCATTTTTCCTGGCGAAGGACACGGTCTCGAAGGAAATCCCTGGCACGGGAAAATTAAAGTCCGCGAAGAACTAAAGTGGCTCGAAAAGTATGCTGGAAGTCATTTGAATCAACGTCAAACTCAGGACTAATTCAGGTGCCCGATTAAGGCGGAAACCCGAAAAGTGAAGTCGCCCAATAATTCATTTGTCCGGTAAGACGACTACACAGGCAAGTGGACTGAGGCAGTCGCGATTTCGCACAATGGGCCTTATGATCCAGATTACTTCTGGCTTGCCGTCATCCATTCCCAATCGAAAGCAATACGCTACTGCAGTTTTGCGCTCTCCAGCTTCGCTTTTTTCAAGATGGGAATCTCGGAATCGGCGTCCTTCCAAAGAGTGAGGAAATCCTGGTAGTTCTTGCGAGCATTGGCTGTGTCACCCTGCATTGCGTAGGCGCGGGCCATGCCGAGACGCGCAAGCACGCCGAACGCGTCTCCAATCACGATTCCGCGGTGATCCACAATTTTCTGAAATTCCCTGGCGGCTTCGGCACCTTGGCGGGCGGCCAAGTATGCTTGGCCGCGCACGTAGACCGGATAGAGGGCTCCAAAATACGCAAATGTGGCGCTGCGCGGACTGCTTAATTCGTAAGGAATGGCAACTTGGAGAAGTTTAATCGCCTTGGAAGGATCGCCATGGTCAAGCGCCAGAGTGGCGTAAACAGCCGGGAGGTAGTTGTAGCGGACCGAAGTGTCCTCGGGGAAATCCCGTTCCAAATCATTAGCCAGAAACTGAGCCTGGGAAGCATCGCCGGACATGGCCAGCACGAGCGCTGCGCCATACTTGACCTCCCGGTTCTTGGCAAGCTCAAGTGCATCCTTGGCCGTCCGCCGTGCCAAAGCCGCATTCCCGAAAAAGGCTTGCCACAATGCGGCTCTGGTTCCAAATAGTGCCGCTCTTTCGCGATGTCCTGCCTGGCGCGCTAAATCGCTCGCTCGCTGTGACCACCGTCTAGCTTCTTGCAGGTGACCGGTATACGCCAGTGCGAAAGCCTGGCGGTCCGAAATCCAGTCCTCGGCGCCAGGCTTATCTTGAGCCGCGGCCACTTCCCGTTGCATGCCTGCGCTGTCGCCTTTCAAAAAGTCGAGATCGAATCGCAGAAGCGACAGGAAAGGAGCTTCCATTTTTCGCTCGGATGCCCTCCGAAGCACGTCTTCAGCCTCTGCCCGGCGGTCAAGGTAAACAAAGTCGTAGCCAAGGAGGAAATATCCGGTGTAAGTGTCTGGAGCAAGTTCGATAGCCTTACGACCCTCTTCTGCTGCCTTTTCATATCTGCCAAGCACAGGATAAATGAAACCGGACAGGAAAGTGTGAGGTGTCCACTCGCGGGGATAAACTTGCGCCCACTGGTCGCAGGTCTGCTGTGCCTTTTCTTGGTTTCCTGTTGCGCGGCCATCATAGTAGGCAGTGATGAAAAACTTCTCTTTGTCACTCACACGATCGCGCAATTCGTAGGCTTTGCGAATGTTCTCCGCGGCAAGGTCGGACTCACCAGTCGTCCCGTAGTAGAGCCCGAGCGCAGCATAGCCCATCGCAAATTTCGGGTCGATCTCCACGGCGCGTTTGAAAAAAGGCAGACCGGCATCGGCGCCCGCTGAGGCATTACGTTGCCAGCCCATGCTGTAGGATTGCAAAGCCTGAAGCGAAGACGTGCTGGCTTCCTCGAGGGGGACATCATGCTGCTGAATGGTAGAGAGCGATTCACCGACACGCGTCCTAAAGGTGCGGGCCATTTTACTCAGGGCATTCAACACATCTTCTTTCTTAGCGGCTTGGAGCAGTTCGTCATCGAGAACTTTCCCAGTGCGGCAGTTTTCCGCTCGTAGTCCGAGGACATACTGGTTCCCTAGCGCTGCGATTGAACCTTGCAGGACAGCGGCACTGGCAGTGCGCTGACAGACTTCTCTCGCGAGTTGCGAAGTCAGGTGCGCATCGGCAGGCTGGTTCATCATGCGCAGCGCTTGTTGGACGCGGTCTTCAGGAACAAGGCTCAAGAAAGGAGACTGTTCAAGTTGCACGGCCAAACCCCGCCGCAGTGTGCCGTCGAAAACCGGATCGCCGGTGGAGTTGGTGAAGTCCGCGAGGACGATGGCGTCTTTGTCTGTCAGCGCAGGCGCCTTGCGGGAGAAAAACAGCCAGCCGCCCACCGCCAGTACTACGATCAATATCGCTACGAAACTCATCATCGCTCTTCGAATTCGAGTGCTTTTCGTCGTGAGCTTCACGGACGCATCGACCGTTACGTCGGCGCTATGCCCCGAATCCGAATCCCGCTTCAGCCTCTGCAAATCCGCGCGCATGTCGACGGCATTCTGGTAGCGCAGCTTTCGGTCCTTCTCCAACGCTTTGTTGATGATCTCTTCCAACTTTGGCGGAAGGTCGGGATTCAACCGAACTGGCGCAACCGGGGTGCGGTTAAGAATCGCTTCCGCGATCACGCCCGTAGTCTCGCCACGAAACGGCAGAACTCCAGTCGCCATTTCGTAGAGCACTACACCGAACGAAAACAGATCCGTGCGGGTGTCTACTTCCTCCCCCCGCACCTGTTCCGGCGACATGTACGCGAAGGTGCCAATCGCCGAGCCCGGATGAGTGAGTTGTTCGAGGTGGGTGACGGTAGGCATCGCCGAAAAATCCACGGCGCCACGCCCAAGTGTCAACTTTGCCAAGCCAAAATCCAGAATCTTGATATGTCCGCGCCACGTCACGAAAATATTTGCCGGCTTGATGTCGCGATGTACGATCCCCTTCGCGTGGGCCGCGTCCAGCGCGTCCGCAATCTCAATCCCAAACTCCACCACTTCGTCAGGCGGCAGCGGCTTTCTGGAAATCCGCTGCTTCAACGTCTGGCCGTCGAGAAACTCCATGGCGATAAAGTGCCGGCCGTCTTGCTCGCCGACGTCGTAAACGGTGCAAATGTTTGGGTGATTCAACCCCGATGCGGCTTGTGCTTCGCGCCGGAATCGTTCCAGAGCGGCGGAATCGTCGGAGATGTCACCAGGCAGGAATTTCAAACCGACGGAACGGTATAGCCGCGTGTCCTCGGCTTTGTACACGACTCCCATTCCGCCGCCACCGATCTCCGCCACAATCCGATAGTGGGAGACAGTTCGGCCGATCAGAGAGGAAAAGTCAGTCACTATCGCTCATCTTAGGTTGGGGACAGAACGCAAGTCAACGTAGGCGTACTGGATGAATTTCTGACTCTGCACTTGATCCCAATCGATCACGAAAAACGCGCTTGTGGCGATTAAGGGGCCAAATCCCGGATTGTCGGCTACCCGCAAGCTATCCTGCACCCGCGTTCGAGAAGCAATCGAAGCGAACCGTCGCGGCACTTGGACGATAAACGCCGTTACCGTCCATGTGGATTGAAGCTGTGAAGAAACCCTCTGAATTTCCATCTTGCAAAAAAAGAAGTCTGCCGTAAGCTCGCGGCATGAGCCAAGAAAATCCGATCCGCAAGCAGCCTCTGATTCGCCACGTGAACCGACAGCAGATGAGTTGGCGGGCCGTGGATGTAGAACACCTGATCAGCGAAGACCATCCGGCGAAAGCCATTTGGACACTGGTAGGGCGCCTAAACCTGAGCGCCTTTTATCAAGCCATCGAGAGCAGCACGGAGGAAGGGGGGCGGCCGGCGATTGATCCGCAACTGCTGATCAGTTTGTGGGTGTACGCCTATAGCCAGGGGATTGGTTCGGCGCGAGAAGTGGCCCGGCGCTGTGCGTACGATCCGGCGTTCCAGTGGCTGACGGGATGGGAGGAGGTGAACTATCACACGCTGGCGGATTTCCGTGTGGAGAAGCAGCAGGAACTCGATGAACTGTTCACGCAGGTGCTAGCGGCGCTGAGCCAGGAAGGACTGATCACGCTGGAGCAAGTGATGCAAGATGGCACCAAGATCAAGGCGCAGGCGAGCAGCAGGAGTTATTGCCAGGAGGAAACGATTCGCGAACATCTGGAGCGGGCGCGACGACGTGTAGCGGAGATGGGCGATCCCCGGAACGAGGAGAGCAGTCCGAAAGCCAAGCAAGCCCAAGTACGCGCACGACGCCAGCAACAAGAGCGGCTAGAGAGCGCGTTGGAAGAGTTGCAGAAGTGGCAGGCGCGCAAGAGCGGAGAAAAAGCCAAGAAGGCAACGCGCGTGAGCACCAGCGATCCGCAAGCCAGGGCCATGCATCAGCCCAATGGCGGATTAGCGCTCAGTTACAACGCACAGATTTCTACCGATGCGGCGCAGGGTCTGATTGTGGGAGTGGCGATAACCCAGGAGCCCAACGACAGCGGGCAGTTATTGCCAGCGGTGGATCGCCTAGAACAGCGGCTGGAGAAAAAGCCGCAACAGATGGTGGCCGATAGCGGCTATACCACGCGAGAGAATATCGAGAAGATGGCCGGGCGAGAGATCGATTTTCTGGGGACCATGCGGTATGAAAATGTGCCACGGGGCGTCAACTTGCCGAACCGGTTTCCGCCGAGCGCATTTCCTTATCTGCCAGAGAAGAACCACTGTGTTTGCCCGCAGGGCAAAGTCCTGCATCCGGCGGGACAACGCAAGAGGAGAGCAGGGGTGATTTACCACCTCTACGAAGCCCGGCTGGAGGATTGCCAAGCTTGTCCTCGCAAACCGGAGTGTTGCCCAGACAACCAAAAGCGCGGCCGTTCGGTGGCGCACCCCGAAGAAAGTCCGGTGGTAATAGCGTTTCGCAAGAAGATGGCTAGCGAAGAAGCCCGCAAACAATATCGTCGTCGGGGAAGAATCGTGGAGTTTTGTCACGCCTGGATCAAGAGCAAACTGAGTTTGCGGCAATTCCATGTACGGGGCTTGAAGAAAGTGCAGATGGAAATGCTGTGGGCTTGCCTCACCTACAATCTGCAGCATTGGATCCGATTGAGCAAGCTCCGCACAACAACAGCGATCACCTGAGACAGTAAGAGAAGAGCGAGTAGGACCGAGACACTCGTTCGAAGCAGGCCCACAATCCGGGAAGCTCACCCTAAATTTTCGGTCCAACTCTCAATCGAGGTTTCTTCACAGCTTCATTTCTAGTTTCCGATTACGTGACATAACCGGTCAATCTCTGCCCATGTTCAGGGCGTCGCGAGCTTGCGAGCTTCGCTAAGGATTTTGGTAAGGCGGTTGGAGAGCCGGTCCAGGCGACGGCGAGAAGTTCCGTTTGGCAGCGAGCGGCGGAACGTTTCGAGCACATGTTGAGTAGCAAGCAAAGAATCGAGCACTCCGCCGAGGCCAGTTCGAGGGGGGGCAGACGGCACCCTCGGTTGCGGAACCAGATGCCGAGGTTTTGAGCGAGCCAGCTCAAATGCCCGCTGGAGATCATTCAACGTGACATCAAGATATTGCATGGTCATTTCGGGAGAGGTGTGACCGAGTAATTTCATTACCGCGGGAAAACCAACGCCGGCTCGAAGCATCTCCGAGGCATAGGTGTGACGAAATTGGTGGGGGACGATGTGCGTGGAAAGGCCGAGCGAATGGCAGACTTGATGCAAGTAATCACGAAAGTGGCGAAGGAGCGTGTCTTTGGCGCCCGGACGGGCCAGGAGCCGTCCATCGGCCGGCAGCGGATCAAGAGAACGAAAGAAGCGGAGGCGTTGGACGAGTTCACACACAAAGGGATCTACGGGGACCATACGTTCCGTTTTGAGTTTGCCGAGCGGCACGTGAATCGCCCATTGACCTGGGCCGGTAGAGCGCAGGCAGTCGAAGGACAGATCGGCACACTCACCGATGCGCATGCCGGTGTGGCGGATGAGCAGAAAGACGTTGCCGCCGAGATCATTGCGCAAGCGGAACTCCTGCTGCAGCAGTTCGTCCTGCTCTGCCGTGAGTGGGCGTGGAAGTCTTTGCGGGAGGCGCGGAATGTCCTCGCGGCGGATCAGATGAGCGAGTTCAGAAAGCTGTTCGGTCCAAGCCAGCTCGTTGAAAATAGAACGTAGAGCGATAAGCCGATTGATATAGGACGCCGTTGACAGCAGCGGCGCTTGCGAGTGCAGGCGGGACATCCAGCCAAGGATGTGGGGTTCACGACGCAATTGGTCGAGGCACTGCACCTCCGGATGATCAGCGCCAAGATAGTTTAGGAAGTTGCGTGCCGTCCCGTGGTGCTGACGAATGGTTCCGGGACTGAGTGCAACGCTGAAGGAATCGACTGCCCGGTCGAAGACCGGAGCCAGAGAATGTTGTAGCGGAGGGCGTCGCGCGCGGTTCATGAGGGAGTCCTCGGAAGAGGACGAATGTGCTGCGCCACGGCGCGCGCATATTGAAGATAGACGTCTTGTGGGGTGACTTGCACATACAGCAGCGTGGTCTGGATATCGGCGTGACCCATCAACTGCATGAGCGCGGGAAGACTCATTCCGGCGCGGATCATGTCGGAGGCAAAGGTGTGTCGAAAGCGATGAGGGTTGGCGAGCTGGATGCCGGTGGCCTGGCGATGGTAGCGGAATAAGGACCGTAATCCCGCAGCGGTCATGCGTGTTCCGCGCGCGTGTCCTTTGAGCGAGACGAAGAGTGCGGCGGAACAGGGCTTGGGCCGTTCCAGTCGCAGATAGTGTTCGAGCAGTTGCACGGTTTCCGGCGCCAGCGGCAGGAAGCGAAATTTATTGCCTTTGCCACGAACGCGAAGCTGTGCTTCGGAGAGCAACGCGTCATCGCGATTCAAAGCCAATACTTCGGCGGACCGCAGCCCTTGCAGTAACATCAAGCCCACGATGGCCAAGTCGCGCGAAGTGTGGAAACTCGACCAGAAGCGCGCTACTTCATCCACCGAGAGCGGCACGATGTTGCGTTTGGACACCTTCACGCGCAGTCGGCTCATCGCTACTTGCCGCCGGCCAAGACCCATCGGCCTTCGCCGCAAAAAAGCTTGATGAAAGCCACGGGCGATCTGGCAGGGAGCATCGGGGAACTCGTTGCGGATGGCGCGCTCGGCGACGGCCACGCGGTCATTGATGGTGGAAGGGGAAGGCCGAGGTTGTTGGCTGGACTGGAAGCGCAGATAGTCCAGGAGCGTGGACTCGGTAAGGTCATCTTCCCTAACGTCGCCGATGTGATGAACACTCTCCCACCAGCGAACAAAGTGCAGCAGGTTGTGAGCGTAGATGCGCAGAGTGGTGTTCGCCAGGCGGCGGATATATTCGCGATCCAGGTAACGATTGATCCAGCCGATTCCTCGGCCAGTGGTCTGCTCGACGACACGAACCGGACTTTGTGCGTTGTGGGAGGTCTGCTGGTAGTGCACACAGAACTTCATGGCTGAGCAGCCTCCAGAAGAGTTTGAAACTGTCCTGCGTCACCGCCCTGGACGAAGAAAGAGTTCGGATCGTGGCCTTCGGGCAGGAGAACGCGGCGAGTGGCGATGCCTTGCGCGCACAGACGCTGAGCTAACTGTTGCGAGGCTTGTTGTCCACTGCCGTTGGCGTCGACATCGAAGGTGAGATAAACGGTGCGCGGACGGTCGCACAGCTGTTGAAACTGGTCAGCGTTGAGATGGGTGCCCAACGAACAGGTGACATGGCGAAAACCGGCGTGCCACAACACCGCGAGATCGAACAGACCTTCCACCAGAATCACCGCAGGAAACTGGCGAACCGATTCCCAGGCGAACAAGCCGCCCTTCGATCCGGGGAGGAATCGATGGGCGAAGGCGGCAGCGACACTGCGGCCGTAGAGGTTGACGACGCGTCCGCCTTGGCAGCACGGGAAGATGACGCGCCGGTAGAAAGCGTCGCGGCCTTGTGAGTTGAGCAGACCGAGACGTTGCAGGAGATCGCAAGAATAGCCCTGAGCCGCGAGATGTCGGCGCAAGCTCCCGCCGGGAGCATAACCGATCCGCAGTTCTTTGATCACGGGATCGCGCAGTCCTCGTTGCTCGAGATAGCGCCGTGCTTCGGGGTAGCGATCGAGTTGCTGTTGATAGAAAGTGGCGGCTTGCTCCAGCACGGCAGCAGGGTCAGCTGTAAGAGAACTCTGCTGCTTGAGGTAGGCGAGACTTTGGCGGAAGGAAAGATGACGGGACAACTGGACAAAGCGAAGGAGATCGCCGCCCTGACCGCAACCGTGACAGTAGAAGAGATTCTTGCTGGCGTTGACATAGAACGAAGGGCGGGTTTCCGGATGAAGGGGACAGAGTCCGACGAACTCGGGGCCGAGAGCGATAGGTCGGGCGATCCAATGCTGCTGCCGCAGATAATCGAGCAGCGAAAAGCGCTGTTTCAGTTTTTCGACATCCTCGCCCACGGCGCAGTTTTGCCTCTGGAGGCGAACGTAGGAGAAGGTGGCCAGCATTCCCAGGCAAGGATGGTGGGAAGAGAAATTTTCTCAGAGCCGCAAGGGCCAAAGAATTTGCAGAACCGGAATCAGCCCAGACAAAGGCTCAGCTTGCGGATTGGTCGGATCACCGCACCCCAGCCAGTGAGTCATGCGGGCGAGCGTTTGGCGAAAAAAAGAAATGGCTGGCTGAGAGCGGTCCAGTCCGTGGGCCCAGCGGCGAAGTGTGCAAGGATCGGGCACGCGATTCGGATCTTTGAGCGTAGGCATGGCCTCTTCCCAGGAGCAGTGCTCCGCGAAGCGCCGCCGCAGCGCCTGACAGCGAGCCAGCAAACTGTAGTGTGTGTAAGGAAGAGAAAGTAACGGCAGGAAGGTAAAGGTTTTCCCGCAACCGGGGCAGCGACCCCGCCGGATGCCAATCCAGTCGTGGTGTTCATCGTGCGCCTGTTTGCGACGGCATCCGTGGCCGATGATCGAATCGCATTCACAAGCGGGACATCGCCGCAGAATGATCTCGGCGCAACTCGTGGCCCAATCCGTTTCGAGCTTGTGCGGGGAGACGGAAAGTGGGATAAAAAGAATCGTAGCTCGTTGGAGCTCTGCCCCGGCTTGACCTGCCAAGATCTGAGCCGGAAGCGGAGCTCCTTCCTCCTGAAACAAAATCCAACTGAAAGAGAATAACCCTTCTCGTCTGCAGCTTTTAGGGGTGTGATCCAGAATATTGGCCGGTAATAATCGACATATCAGGACTTAGCTTCGCTCCTTCGCACTGTGTGACTCTTATCGTCGGAATGTCCGGGCAACACTCGGATTCGCGAACCCGGGGTACTTTCGGCGTAAGCCTCAATAGCCGTGCCCGTGGCCGTCTCTTTCAACGCTGACTTTGCCGGCGAAGGAGCGGTAGACAAAAATGAAGTAGCTGGCGGCAAGCATCATGCCGACGACCCACCAGATCAGGCCGACCTTGAGGCCGTAGTCGGAGGCTTTCGCGCCGTTGACCGTCAGCGAGTAGATGGGATTGCGTGCGGGAAGAACCATTGGGAATACACCAAAGACGACGCTGGTAAGCATGCCGGTTATGTAGAGGCATGATGCGAAAAACGCTTTGCGTTCGTCGCGCTTGATCAATTCGAACTGGACGCCGGCAAGTCCGACGACAGCGAGCAAAGGCAAGATCAAGCCCAGCGGCAATGTGGTGAGATTTTCTTTCAACTGCGGCTGCACCTTGAACGTAACCGCAGTGACGATGACGGTCAGCGCAAGCACAACAAACCACACTCTGCGTGCCAGCGCCGCCGCACGCTGACTTACAGGTCCGCTGGTTTTCATGCGGACCCACAGAGCGCCGTGCATCACAAGAACGGCCAGGGCGAACACGCCGACCAGAGTGGTGTACCAGTCGAGAATGCCGACTTCGTCGCCGAGCCGAAAGTTCGTCCAGAGCGGCTCGAAGAAATAGCCGCTGGCGTCGAGAGGGACTCCGCGGACAACATTAGCGAGGGCCGCGCCGAAGAAAACGGCCAACAGCAGGCTCGAAGCGCAAAACACGAAATCCCAGCACGGATCCCACACTTTGCTCTTGATATGATTGCGAAATTCGATCGAAGAACCGCGCAAAATCAGTAGCCACAGCACGATCATAAGTGGCAGATAGAATCCGCTGAAGCCGCTAGCGTACAGCGCGGGAAATGCAAAATAGAGAGTGCCACCTGCGGCGATCAGCCAAACTTCGTTGCCATTCCAAACCGGGCCGATGCTGGCGAGCACCTGGCGCCTCTCTTCATCGCTTTTCGCGACGAGCAGATGGATGGCGCCGGCGCCAAGATCGAAGCCATCGAGCAGGACGTACACCGTAAGCATGATGGCCACCAGCCAGAACCAGATAATTCCCATACTTCCTCCTGCGTCTCAGTCCGCGGCAATGATAACGGCGGTTTCCGTATCCAAGCCAGCCCCCGGTTCGGGGCCGAGCTCAATCTCGCGATAGACGAGGAAGAGCCAGAGGATCGCCAGCAAAGAATACATGCCCATAAAGCCGATCAATGTGAACCATGCATTGCCCGCGCCGACTTTTGGCGAGATGCCCTGCGCGGTACGCATGAGACCGTAGATCAACCAAGGTTGGCGGCCAAGCTCGGCGGTCATCCAGCCGGCGGTGTTCGCGATGTATGGGAGCGGCACGGCGAGCATCAGAATCCAGAGCATCCAGCGCGCACTGTAAAGTTTTTCGCGCCAAAGCAGAAACGCGGACAAAACCATCACCGCGATGAAGATCGTTCCGAGGCCGACCATGACATGATAGCTGTAATAGAGAAGCGGAATCGCATCGGGCCATTGATTTTCAGAGAACGCATCGAGTCCACGAACGTCGGCGTTCCATTTGCGGTAGGTAAGAAAGCTCAGCATGCTGGGGACTTCCAAGGGATTATCGAGCTTACGCTGAGCGACGTCGGGCTGGCCAAGAATTGCGAGCGGCGCGCCGCTCTGCGTTTGGAAAAGCCCTTCCATGGCTGCAAGTGTTATAGGTTGATGCTCGGCAATTAGTCTCCCTTGCATGTCCCCAGTGGGAGTGAGTTGCAATAGCGCGGCAACCGCGCCGACGAGCACCCCAGCTTTCACGAAGGTGCGGCCGTAGATTTCATCGCGGTGGGTTAGCAAATAAAATGCGCCGACGCCCGCCATCACGAAGCAACCGGTTTGAACGGCGCCGAGCATCGTGTGCGCATATTGCCAGAGTGCCCATTTGTTGAGTACGAGGCTCCAGAAGCTGGAGAGTTCGATTTCGCCGTGCGGGCCGAGAACATAGCCGGTGGGGTGTTGCATCCATGCATCGGTGGCGACGATGAGGTAGCCGGAGAGCCACGAGCCCACGAATACGAGAAAGCCGGACAGCCAATGTCCGATGCGGCCGAGTTTTTTCTCGCCGAACAAAAATAGACCGAGGAAACTAGATTCGAGGAAAAAAGAAAAAACGCCTTCCATCGCCAGCGTTTGCCCAATGACGCCGCCGGCAGCTCGCGAAAACGCCGCCCAGTTGGTGCCAAACTGAAATTCCATCGGGATTCCAGTGACGACGCCGATGGCAAAATTAATCGCGAAGATGCGGGCCCAGAATCGAGCGGAGCGATTGTAGTGTTCGTCACCGGTGCGAAGGAATTTGGTCTTAAGATAAACCAAGAGCAAGGCGAGGCCCATGGTCAATTGCGGGAAAATGTAGTGAAAAGTTATGGTGAATGCGAAATGGAGCCGATGCACCGTTAGCGCTTGTTCCATTCCTCACCCTCCCGTTCGCAGAGAATGAACCGACCGATCTGACTGAACAGAACTGTTAGCTAAATACTTTCGTGATTGTGTGCCACGTGCTTCTTGCTCCGACAGATTCTACCAGCTCAAGAGAACCAGTCCCAGCGTAAGTCTGATAAACGTATATTAGCCACGAGCGCGGGGTGAAATACACCATCACAGTGCGTAAGGTGGGATTCGAGCCGCAAACCGTTTCGGGAAGCGCGCCCCCGGATGGTCACCACGAAATTCGCTTGAAGAGGGCTGGCGGTGACGGTAGAGCTGTGAGATGAAGCGAACGAAAGATTGCAAGTGCCCGTGCCACCATGGTGGGGTTGCTGTCTACGTCGTCCCGTGCTGCGATGGAATGCCGCTGGAACTTCTCAGTAGGTCTAAGCCTTCGCAAAACAATACAAAACAGTCCAAGAAAAACGTCTTCAAGAGGCGTAGGTACTGATTAAACGCCGTTACCGGTGGAAACGGCCCAAAACCACATGTCCGATTAGACGACTAATCGGGCACTGACGGGCTGCGTTACTTGTATCGCGGTTGTGTCTACGCTAGATTGAACACTGGCGTTAGCGCATGCGTGTTTTACGTATAGCTCTCGGGCTCGCTGTTGGGGGAATAGCCCTGTCTTGGGCCGTTTTTGCGCAGATAGCTGCCGCACCACAGACACTTTCTCCCGGTGAAGTTCGCTTCAGCAGTCATGCGTACCAACTGGCGAGCATTCGGTTTGAAAGCCGCCTTGTTCAACTTGAAGTGGTCGTCCGCAACAGTCGCGGCCAGGCGGTTCCGGGTCTAACGAAGGACAACTTCGCAGTATTTGATGACGGTAAGAAGCGTGATCTCACCGCATTTTCCGTTGATACATTCAATGCAACAACGCATACTCCCCCAAGCTCAGGATTCCCCTCGACGAGAGACGCGACTGCCACCCAGACGTCTGGTTTAAAACCGCTGAGCCAGAATCCAGACGGTAGATGGATCGGCCTTCTTTTCGATGACATAAACACAGCACCTCCCGATCTGGCGCACGCCAAACTCGCGGCTTCGCGTTTCATCATTGAAGCTATTCGTAATGGTGACCGCATCTCGATATTCACGACATCAGGCGGCAGCACACCTGAATTCACAGGTGATTCCAATGCGATCATCGCTGCGATAACAAAAATCCAATCGCATCCACGCATATCCAAAGGTGGCTTGGCGCAGTGCCCAAGAATGACTGCTTACGAGGCCTATCAAATCGTGAAAGGCGATCCTGCCGCCATGAAAGCGAAGTGCGTGGAAGCCTGTAGCTGTAGTGGAGAGGCGTGCAGCCCGCAAGCGCTGGAAGGCATACCAGATAGCAATTTTTTAAACCTCACACCCACCGTGTCTTCAGGTTTGGCAATTGGGGTTCCCACCGAAATCATCGATACTGTTCTCGCTCAAGCGCAGCAGACTTGGGATCAGGCACGGATATCGTCACAAGCGACGCTTGATGGCGTTAAGAATAGCCTCAATCAACTTGCCAGAATTTCTGGGAAACGAATGCTACTCCTCGCGTCGTCCGGCTTTCTTTCGGCTACCCTCGACGAGGACATGGACGCCATCATTAACGAGGCCGTGCGGACCGGGATAGTCATCAATTCGCTCGATGCCAAGGGATTGTATGCCGAAGCTCCAGGCACGCCGCTCGACGAGTCTGTGGAATCCACCCACATTCCGCTCAGCGCGTCCATATTCCAAATGCGGACGCTCGGCGACAGGCTCGACGAACTTGACTCCTCTATGGCCCGATTCGCCGAAAGCACTGGCGGCCAGCTTTTCCGCAACAACAACGATCTCGACCTAGGCTTTCATCAGATCGGCCTTCTGCCCGACTGCACGTATCTACTGGCATTCACGCCGTCAACTGACGGCAAATACCACAAGATTAAAGTTGAACTGAGGAGTGCGAGCCACGACTTTATGCAGGTGCGGCCGGGCTATTTTGCTCCGACCGAAGCGTCCAGCAAGCAACCCAGCCCTGCTGAGAAGATGGATGCTTTGATGCGAGGAACTGACGAGAAGACTGATCTTCACACCACGATGAGCGTGAAGCTCGGCACCGCCGCCTCGGGCGAACGGCAACTTACGGTCCAAGTCCACATTGACATTCAAAAGCTCCCATTCGACCAGCAGAAAGACCGCCACGTACAAAAGCTTACCTTCGTGGCTGCGCTCTTTGATTTGCAGGGCAATTTTGTCACTGGCAAGCAAGCAGATATGGAGCTGGCGCTGAAACCTGAAAGTTTCCAACGTTTCTCGAAAACCGGTATCAACGGCGCAATGAATCTGGAAGTTCCCCCCGGAACGTATCGTCTCCGCATGGTTGTTCAGGAAGCCCTCCACGGCAACCTGAGTGCCGCCGACCAAAACCTCAAACTTCGATAGCCCCAAGTCCTGGTAAACGCTAGCGCTTAATCGGACGCGCGTTTTCGCGGATACGTGAAGACAGGCACGGTTCTCTGCGCGCGTTCGATTAAGCCGTTTGCACGTGGCCGCTGGCGATTGCGGTGGACGCGGGCCCTATGCAAAATCAATTGCGGGAAGGAGCGGTGTTGAGGTGTGCCGGGGACTGCGCGACCGAGAGCAACTGGCGAGACCATGTGCCAATAAGCTTGCTACCACAAAAAGTATCGCGATGACCATGCCCGAAGAAGCTGGAACAAGAGATTGATGCAACGGCAAGACGCAGAGGTAGGGGGCGTGGCGAAGCACGCGAAGGATTCGGGTTAGAGAGAGTCGTTTCATGCCGCAGCAGTCACCATGGGTGGAGAACGAAGCTGAATCTCGGCAGCGGTGAGCCGCTCGATAACCTTCATGGGTCCTCCACACTTGGGGCAGCGATAAAGAGCCGGAGCGTCTTCGGTGGAGGAAGCGTGGTGTTCCGCTTGCGGCTGTGGTCCTGAGCTCAGCAACTGAAAGCAAAGCGGCAGAAGCGTGGTGCGCCGACGGTTGGCCAGCAAGCCGAAATGTCGGATGCGCACGAAGCCTTGCGGGAGGATGTGCAGTAAGAAGCGACACAAGAACTCGTTGACCGATAGCGGCAGCAACTTCTGTTTGTTGTGGTCAGCGGAGTCCCGCCAGTGAAAGGTGACTTGACCATCGGTGAAGGAGACCAGGCGGTGGTTGGAGATGGCCACGCGATGGGTGTAGCGGCCGAGATATTGCAGCACGTATTCAGGGCCCCCGAAGGGAGGTTTCAAGTAGACCACCCAGTATTGTCGATAGAGGGGTCGCAGCCAGGCAGCGAAAGTCTTGGGTTGAGCGAGGAGTTTCAGGTCTTCCGGGAAGCACAGCTGGCCGTCCTGGAAGGCTTGCTTGAGCGCGTCGACAAACTTGCCACGAAAGATTTTCCGCAGCACCTTTTTCGGAAGAAAGTAATTTTCTCCCGAGCGAACCCAACGGGCGTGATCGGGCGAGAGGCCGCCGGCGGGAACGACACAATGGACATGCGGATGAAGATTAAGTTGCTGGCTCCAGCTATGCAAGACGCTGAAGAAACCGATCTCTGCGCCGAGGTGTCTGGGGTCGCGCGCCACTTCGAGAAGGGTTTCCGCACTGCTACGAAAGAGGAGATCGTAGAGGAGCTTCTTGTTCTGCAGGACCAGCGGCGCCAAGCGGCTGGGCAAGGTGAAGACCACATGGGCGTAGGGCGTCGGTAGAAGTTCTCGCCGACGCGCAGCGATCCAGCGTTCCCGAGCCGCGGTCTGACACTTCGGGCAGTGGCGATCGCGGCAACTGTTATAGGAGATGGGGGCACGATGTCCGCAGCGGGTGCACTCGTCGAGATGGCCACCGAGTGCGGCAGTACGACACCGCTGGATGGCCCGCAGCACTTTGACATGCTTCCAACGGAGCCAGTGGCGATTTCGCTCGATGAAAGCCTCTCCCGCAGCGCGGATGATATCGGCCACCTCCAGAGGCGGCCGGCTCATCTAGTTCTCGTCAGGCGGCTGGTCGTTCAGTGTTAGCGAGTCCAAAGGACTCGCGGTGGAGTTGAGGCGTTGTATCGCGAGGTGCACGTAAATCAGGGTGTCTTTCAGATCTTCATGACCGAGCAGGATCTGAATCGTGCGGAGATCCGCGCCCGCCTCGTATAGATGCGTCGCAAAACAGTGGCGAAGCAAATGGGGATACACGCGTTTCTGGAGACCGGCGCGCTGGGCGGCTTTCTGACATGCGTACCAAACGGTTTTCGTATCGATGGGCCGATCCTTGCGATAGTGGCTGGGAAACAGCCAGGTACTGGATTTCCGATGGTAATAACGCCAGTGGGCGCGGAGTGCCACCAGTAGCTTGGGACTGAGCATGACATCGCGATCTTTGCGGCCCTTGCCGCCACGGATGTGCACCACCATGCGCTGACTGTCGATGTCGCTGACTTTCAAGTGGGTCAGTTCGGCGTTTCGGGCGCCGCTGGCGTAGAGGGCCATGAGCAGGATGCGTTCGCCAGGGGTGCGCGCCGCATGGAGGAGTTGCGCGACTTCTTCCCGGCTCAGAATCGTCGGCAGGCGACGGGTCTTTTTCGGATAGGGAGTTTCGGCAAGGCTCCAGGCTCGGCGAAGAGTCTTGATGTAGAAGAAGCGCAGCGCCGCCAGGTGTTGTCCTACGGAATTTGCTGACAACTTGCGCTTCTGGAATAACTCGGCTTGATATTCCCGAATCTGTCGAGGACCTAAGCGATCTGGCGAACAGTTGAAATGTCGAGCAAAATCTTCTACTGCACGAAGGTAGTGGCGTATGGTATTTTGTCAGTAGTGTCCCAACGTTAGGTGAACAGAATCAATTGGTTATCGGAAACGCGTTGAATTTCGTCGGTCATCGTTTGTGCAAGTAGTTGATCCAACGGGATTTTCTCGAACATGGTCAGGCTGAGGATCTGTAGGATTTCATACAGGCTGGCCGAAAGATGTAGTCGCTTTTTGACGATGGCGACCAGAACGTAGGCGGAAACGGCTATCCAGATTTGTGACCTGACTGCGTTTTCCGAAGTTCCAAAGAACGCTTTGATTCGCAGATGCTGCTTGATCCATTTGAAGAACAGCTCCACTTGCCAACGACAGCGGTATAGCTCGGTGATCGTAAATGCTGGCAAGACAAAATTGTTGGTTAGAAAAATGAGGGGCTTGGCGGTTTCAGGATCCTTGAAGCGGATGCGCCGCAGCGGTGCCTCGAAACCTTGATGCGAGTAGAAGCCAGTGAGGACGACACTCTGGTCGCAGATCAACCCGGTCTCGCGATCGACCGGATGCGAGTAGCGCCGTTGAACCTTGAGGTTCGACTTGCCACGGGTCACGAAGAAGCTGCCGGCCTCGTGGAAGCGATAGAGGCGTTCGAAGTCCAGGAAGCCACGATCCATGATGTAGAAAGCGCCCGGCTCGGGCAGCAGTTGGTCGAGGATGTTGACCTCGTGCACCTTACCATCACTAATGTGAATGAAAGTGGGGATGTTGCCGCGCAGATCGAGCAGCGTATGCAGCTTGATAGCTGCCTTGGCCGTGCGGAACACCGCCCACGGAAATACCGACAGACACAGATCGATAGTCGTGGTGTCGAGCGCGTAGACGGTTTCTCGCAGATCGACGCCGAAGGACTCCTGCGCATACAACGGCCGGGCGATGCCGATCAAGCTCTGGGCAAAATCGGCGTAGATGCGCCAGTCGCGCACAGCGTTGGCATTGGCCAGCGTGTTGCGAGCCACCATCGAACGAATCCCGAGATGATAGAGCTTGGAACTCTGTGCACGCAGGCATACTTCAATGTCTCGAAGACTCTCCCGAAAGGTCAACTGAGCGAACGCCATGCACAGGAATTGATCCAGACACGAGAAGGACTTCACTTTGAACGTGCCCCGATAGCGGGTGACGCAACGGCGGAAGGTGGTCAACGGAAGATGCTGCATCAGTTGCGCGAACACCAGCTTGCCTCGGTTCATCGATGCCCCCCACGGAGTTATGCTTCGCAGGGTGGCAGGATCGGCATTCGCAGATCAAATCGAGACCAAGAGAATTTGCCGGTTATGCTTTTCTCATCAATAATTTACGGGAACCGAGAGTCACGACGTTGGGACACTACTGGTATTTTGTGCATAATTACGAAGCTGGAGTTCTTCCAGCATCATTTTGCGAAGATGGGTCACGGGAACACCTCCTGTGACCCACACTTACACCCAAGCCCTCAAGCAACCAACGCTCCACTACCTCACGCGCAGCGTCCGCCGCGCCAGCGGCTACGTGCAAACGCCGTAATCGTCCAAGTGAAGTTTTACTTCACATCTCCGGCACGACTTACCAGGCACTCCCCGAAGATTTCTCCCCGTCTTTGCCTTTCTCCAAGGCATGCGGTGCGTCATTCGGACTCTTCTGTTCTTCCGGACTCCCAAATGGGTCAACTGTGAAATTGAATCGTGCACATCCTTTCTCCGCGACATCCACGGGCGCGAACTTCACATGCGGGAAGGTTGAAATCCTCCCTTTGGCAGTCAAGGAAACCTGATAGCGGCCCGGAGGCAGTCCGCTGATGTTGAAGTTGCCACTATCGTCCACTAATACTTCATACCTTTGCGTTGTCCCCTGTATCGTCACTCTATCTCCGACCTCAGGCGCTTCGAGGCGCACCTTGGAATACAATTGCTCAGGCTCAGTAAATCGAAACGCGGTTCCAAAGATTGTTGCCCCAGGAGGAGCGTTGGGAAGACCACGTAAATATTTCAAGTCTTCACCAGCGTCCTTTTTCCATTTCGTGCCGGAACAAATGCTCACGTAAATCTCGCCACTCTTGAGTCGTCGCCCATAAAGAAGGTACTCATGGCCCTTGGAAAAAGGAAAACCGCAGAGGTCGCCCCCGGAGGTCACAGTAACCTCTTTTTCAATTAATCCTATAAAGCTCTCCTCAACTTCAAATTTCACGAAAAGCCTTTCTGTGAGAGCCTTCTCATTGTCTAGGAGAATTGGAACATCCTCTTTTCGTATTTCAGCAGCTCGTCCCAGAAACACTACGGAAATGCTGGGCCGCCAAGCGCTTTCGCAAGCTGGGACATCCCACCCGCAAGGGCTCTCACCTTCGCAAGAATGGTCCCGTGTTATCACTGTTTCTTGAGAACGGCAGGTATCATTCAAAGTTAAAGCAAGAGTGAGTCCTAGGAGGATTCGGAGCATTCAATGTGGCTCCCGGCCATATTCGCAATCTATCTGCTTGCGGATATTCTTGCAAGATAGGTTCAGCAAGTGCCTGGTAAACAGCCGAAACCGGACAAGTCCCGTTCCGAGAACAGAACAAAGAGTTCTGAAATCGGAACATGTCCGGTTACCCGTAATCGGAAGTTAGTCTCGCCGACCGCTCCGATTCAGGAAAACACTCGGCTGTGAATGTTGAGGGGCATTTCGAGCACAACGGAATTCGGACAAGTTCACACATGCACCGCCAACTTAGTCTCACACCCTGTAGTTTGCCCCTGGCTAAGAGACTTATTTCTTCTTCAGCTCTGCGGTCCAGTTCAGAATTACCGTAAGAGGCTCAGATGATGTCTTGGCCGTGTTGATCAGGAATCGTTTGCCGTCCGGCGTAGTATCCCAGCGGAAAACATCCAATGCCGCGCTATTGTATACGCTGGTTGCAGGCAGCTGGAACAGGGGTTTAGGGGAGCCCCCCTTGAATATCGGTCCCTCCGTGACGTCCACAGCCATGAGTTTCCCGTCGAGAGAAAGATAGAACAACTCCTTACCATCCCGTCGCCAGCGTGGCTGGTTGCCACCATCACTAGAAACCGGTGTCTTACTTCCTCCACCCGGAGGCGTGGGGAATGGCTGAACATATACCTCTACTCTACCGGACTCGTCCGAAGCATAGGCTATCCAGTGTGTATCGGGAGAGAACTGCCCCTGGCCCTCGCTGAATTCGGTATTCGCGAACGGCATCGGCTCCCCAGAGGGTACTCCGTCTCCCGTCAACGGCAGAACCCATAAATCTGCATTCGTCTTTGCATCCTGCTGGGTATACAGCAGGAAACGGCCGTCGCGTGACCAATGGTTCGGGAATTTCGCATCGTCTGTTGGACTGACCAACACCTGTTCTTTCCCAGCACCGTTCGCAGCTTTCTGATAAATCCCAGTCCCGCCGGCCCGCGCAGCAGTAAAGGCCACTCGGCTGCTATCCGGGGACCATACCGGCGCGAGATCCGGAGAGAGATCAAAAGTAAAGCGGGCGCTCACGACGCGAACCAAGTCAAGCAGCCAGATGACTTGGCTGGCACCCAACGACTTCGGGTCGATTCGCGTGGCGGCCACTCGCGTTCCATCCGGCGACAGCGCGAGATCGTCGTAAGAAAATGTTCCGGATTCCCCCGCATCACCTAGCTCTTTGCCCTGGCGGTCATACCAGCTGAGCCCGGAAAGCGCGGTGGCACTCTTCCCGGCGCGGAATGCTATGACACCGTTTGCCGACGCGGAAAAACCTGCGGAGAGTAGGAAGGTCCCAACCTGCTCGGCAACTGGAGTTGGCTCGCCCACTAGCTCCAGTCGCCGCTCTTCGAACATCTGAGCCAACAGGGTGCCATCGCGCATAAAAAACAGTCGTCCCGATCCTGCGTCGGAGGAAGGCGCATAAACCGCCATTAGGGAGGTGGCGAGAATTCGCTTGGAACTTTGTTGTTCGGGTTTAGCATCGAGTGACCCAATGTAAATACCAGAATTTTCAGGTGCTCTCAAATACACAAAATGTCGCCCGTCCGACAGAAAAGAAGGAAAAGCGTGAATCTCGTTGCGCCCGCCCGTAGTCGTAAGAAAGGTAGGAACACCGCCCCAGGCCGAAACTTGCATGATTCCTTTGCCGTCGGTGCCAAAAATAATTATGTCATCCTTGTTCCAAGCGCCACCGAGAACGGAGGCTGAGGTATCGCAGATCGTCTGCGGTGGGCCACCGGAGATATCGATCCGTTTCAACTTGCTTCCCGACTGAAATGCGACGAACCGGCTGTCCGGGGACCAGAAGGCGTGCGGCCCATAGACATTTTCTGTGCCTGGCAGCGGGCGCGTTTCAAGCGAATCTAAAGCGCGAATCCAGATGAGCCTGCGCCCGTCCGGACCGGGCGCCAGGATAGCAAGCTGGCGTCCATCGGGTGAAAGTGCGAAGTTGAGACTGCCTGCAGGCACCGGGATCTCGAATCGCACTGGCGCGGCCAAGAGGGGCGTCTTGCCCCAATACAAGAATGCATTTAGAGCCAGGGCAAAACCCAGGAACACCGCTGCGACGACAGCAAGCCGCCGCCAGCGAGTCCTTGGTTGCCTCGTGGGTGCAAGCGGTTCCGCTTGACTCACTGACTCCACCATCCATTTTAATTCGAGAGCGAGGTCCCGTGCGGTCTGCCAGCGTTCATCCGGGTCCTTGGCGAGACAGCGGCGAATTACGTGATCCAATGACGGTGGCGTGAGCGGTTTCAACGTGTTGAGTGGGGTCGGCTCTTTGTCGAGAATCGCGGAAGCCACACTCAATTGGCTTTTTCCTTGGAAGGCGCGTTGGCCGGTGAGCATTTCGTATAACACGGCACCGAGGGAAAAGATGTCACTACGGCCATCAAGTTCCTTTCCCTCGACTTGCTCGGGTGACATGTATTGAAAGGTGCCGACGACTATGCCTTGATCAGTAACGGGGGTTGCTTTGGCTGCACTCGTCAAAGTAATGGCATTGGGTGAGGGGACGGCGGGCTTAGCAAGTCCGAAATCGAGCAGCTTCGCGCCGGTCTTGGTGAGCATGATGTTACCGGGCTTCAAGTCACGATGAATCACACCACTTCGGTGCGCTTTGTCCAGCCCACCGGCGATCTCGGTGCCAATCTTGAGCAATTGTTCCGTCGGCAGTTCGCCCCGTTCAAGACGCTTTGCAAGAGTGTCCCCCTCGATGCATTCCATCACCAGGTATTCGGTCCCGTTCTGATTGCCGACGTCGTACAAGACGCAGATGTTCGGATGGCTCAGAGACGAGATGATCTTAGCTTCGCGCTCGAAACGTTGCTTCCGTGAGCTATCAGCTGAAAGCTCTGCAGGAAGAACTTTTATCGCGACATCGCGATCCAGTCGCGTGTCGCGTGCGCGATACACTTCCCCCATGCCACCAGTGCCGAGCAAAGTGAGGATTTCATAGGGGCCTAGATGTGTGCCTGGAGCAAGGGCCATGGTTCGTGATTATAACGCCGGGAATCCTTATAGGTTCGACAACCTTCAAGTGCCTGATAAACGTTACCGGAGAAGTCGATCAAAAAATCACATGATGTCCGGTAAGACGACTACTCAGGACTTAGCAGCGTACACGGGCATTCACACTGTCCGCCGCCCGTTTTGAGTTAGTGGTAGTCTTCTCCATGTGGCAAGCATTATGGATGAGAAATCTGCTGGTCCGTCTGCCTTCTACCTTCGACGGGCGGATGAATTGCGCGGTGCCATCAACGAAAACTTGAGCCGTTTCTGGCGCTACACAATGAGCCTGGTCCTCATTGGATTGCTCGCCTGCTTCGCTTTCTATCTGTCTATTGTTGCCAAGAGATTGCCGATTTGGGTGCCCATCCTAGTGGTCTCCGCTGGAGCAATTGTTGTGCAGCGGCGTCACCTGCACCAGCGCAGATTTATGCAGCTCTCTAGCCTTGCCAACTATTACGATAAGGGAATCGCCAGACTTGACCGGAAATGGGAATTGCTGGACGGAGGCGAGGGCTTCATCGATCAAGACCACTTCTATTCAAAGGACTTAGATCTTTTCGGTCGTGGCTCACTCTATCAATTACTGTGCTCAGCTCGAACACAGATAGGCCGCGATACGGTCGCCAACTGGATGGTGGTTCCCGCGAGCATAGAAGAAATCCAAGCGCGAAATGCGGCAGTTACAGAACTTCGTGAACGGCGAGATTTGCCCGAATCCCTGGCGACCTCTGGCCCTATGGTGGTCTCAGACTGTCGGCCCGAATTCCTGAAAACATGGGCCGCCGAACCCTCTTCCCTATTTCCGTCGTGGGCTCGGCCACTGGCGTTCCTTTTGATGCTTGTCGCAATCGCATTGCCGGTTCTGTTTTGGTCTGGTCTCTTAGGTCTACATAACTTGTGGGTCTGCCTCGTTGCGCTGTTCTCAATTCAGGCCATCTTTGCGGGAACCTTTCGTCATCAAGTCAAATTATTGCTCGAATCGCTGGGACCACTCTCCATCGAACTCCCGATAGTGTGTGAACTCCTCCAAATTGTGGAGCGAGAGCAATTCACTTCGGTGAAACTCCATACGCTTGCTCGTTCCCTGGCGTGCGACGGGTCGGCCGCTTCCACCAACATACGTCGTTTGCAGCGACTCATCCGTTTGGTCAAGGAACGCGAGAATGAATGGTTCGCGTATCTATCGTATTGCCTGTTGTGGGCGACCCAGTTCGCAATGGCTATCGAACACTGGCGTCGCCGTCACGGCTCCCAAATGCTGGAATGGGTAGCCGCGCTCGGAGAATTCGAGGCACTGATTTCACTTTCTACGTATTCCTATGAACATCCCGGAGACACATTTCCGCAACTGGTGGAAAAAGGTCCAGAATTCGAGGCCGAAGGGCTCGGTCATCCACTACTCGAAGAAAATACCTGTGTAAGGAATGACATCCAATTGAGTGACGCGGTGCGGTTTCTCATCGTCAGTGGATCGAACATGTCGGGCAAGAGTACATTTCTTCGCGCAATAGGTCTGAACGTGAGTTTGGCATTGATGGGAGCGCCCGTTCGATGCGCGAAGCTACGCCTGTCACCGCTGGCAATCGGTGCCGCAATCCGCATCCAGGATTCCATGGTGGACGGCCTGTCACATTTTCTGGCAGAGATGCAGAGATTACGACGCATGATCGAGGCGGCAGATCAAAACCCACTTTTGTTCTTAGCTGACGAGATTATGAGTGGAACAAATTCTCATGACCGAAGGATCGCGACGGAATGGGTGCTCCGGGCGTTGATGCTACGAGGGGCGATTGGGGCAATTACTACACACGACCTCGCCTTGACTGAGATTGCAGCCAATGGCTTGCCCGGTCGCAACGTCTACTTTGAGGATTCAGGTGAGTTCGGTAATCTGTCTTTTGATTACAAGCTCCGCAATGGAGTGTTAAGCCGATCAAATGCCTTGAATATCGCTCATCTACTTGGAATCGATACTGCCGCTATCAAATCTGATTAGACTCCACGGCACAATTAATTGGAAGCATCGTCGGCGATCTTCGGATGGCTGCACGAGTGTTTTGATCGCGACCCGAACTTCCGTGACCTGCTCAGAAAGAATCCACTTGGACGATTAACGCCGTTATCGGAAAAGAATCTGGGCCAAAAACCCGTTGTCCGGTTAGTCGACTCAGCGGGCAGTGCGAGGGAGGCAGATGAGGTTATGCGTTCGGACTATGCAGATTTTCCTATAAGTCTTGAGATTTCTTTCCGTGACTCTTAACTCATCTTCAAGAAGGCATGCTTTGAGTTCGGAGGTTCTTAGGCGATGAATTTCGTTTCCGTCTGCCAAAAAAACTCTCCCTTTCCTGTCAAGAATGTGGAGGCTCGACAGGCCGAGAGGGTCATCAGCCGAGAAGCCGCACACGTAGAAACATTTATCTCCTGACACGATCAACACGCCGGTCCAACACTGCCAGAGTGCTCTAACTCGAAAAACAACGAAGGCTAGACAGGCCAAAATTACGAGAACCGGCAAGATTCCGACAGGGTCCATGTGTTCTAACCCTTTCGGTGAAATGCTACTCCGCATCAGGGGGAAGTCAAAGCCTGATTTACGCTAGCGCGGTAACCGGAAAAGTCCTGGATTTTCAAGTTACCGGTAAGAACTTACCAGGCCCTTGATCGGCATCTGGCTCGCGGAACCCATTCGGTCTAGACTCTATTGCATGAGGCGGCGTTCCTTGATTCTTGGGGTAGCATTCGCATCGGCAGGCTCCCTGTCTTATCCAGTTTTGCAAAATTCCTTCGCCCACGCCCCTGCTGAATCCGATGCTACACAAACTTCTCGCCAGGTCATCAGCCGCGACAGTTGGATTTGCTTTCCAACGCTCCCGGTTGATGCTGATAGCTTCCTCAACTTCCTTAACTGCTTGCCCTGGGTTCCCGGTTGCAAAGTGCAAATCGGCCAAGTGGTTCAGCGTCGAGGCTACCGCCGGCTGGTAAGCAGCGGGATTGGTTTTCGCCAGTTGCCGACGGATATCCAGCGCCTCCTGGTAGGCGGCCTCGGATTCCTTCAACCGCTGGGTAGCGCTATAGAGAAGCGCCAAGTTGTACAGTGCCAGGGCCACATATCTCTGGTAGGCGGCCGGATTGGTTCTCGTCAGTTGGCGATAACTGCTCCAGCGCTTCCTGGCAAGCGGCCTCAGGATTCCTTCAGCCGCTGGCTATCGCGGTAGAGGAGCGCCAAGTTGTACCAGCGTCTGCGCCACATACGGCTGGTCGACGTCGGGATTGGTTTTCGCCAGTTGGCGACGGATGTCCCGCAGGTGTCTCCGAGGTCTCCCGGTTCTCGTGCATGAAGCTTCTAGGCGTGTCTGGGGTCTTCGACTACGCCGGACTGAGCAGGAACTCGCGCTAGCGCTCCTACTCATGTTGCCTTCCGCGCATTACAAAGACGTCGGCGTCCGGATTTCATCTTTTCGGAGCTGGATACCCACCCCGCCTATCCTCTGTCTACGCTTCGTTGGGTCCCTCGCGGTAGCAACGCAAGACTCGAGGCCGAGCAGATCGCTAGTCCTTTCTCGTGAGACTCTTTCATTCTCTGCTTCATGCCGGTTCATCCCGGCGCACTGTAATCGGGATGTTTCAACAGTTGGGGCGCCATTTCACCGGCAGTAGAGCGCGTCCCAAAAACGAGAGCAGGATCTCTCCTCCTGCTTTAGCAAGGGCCAGAAATCGCATTCTTGACGTTGGAAAACGAGTTTGGAGTGATCGTATTAGTGGTGCCATTAATGTCTGAGATTCCCCAATACGAATCGTTGACGAGGTTGTTAATCACGGTGTTGCCCGTACCCGTGCAGTTGAAGCTAATTCCCGCCCCGCCGTTGGTGGTTGTGAATAAGAGGTTGTTTTCGACTACATTGTTGCTCGCGCTGATTACGACCGCAGAACCGGCGAGTAATACTTGATTTGACTCTATCGTGTTAGAGCTGCCCAGCGACCATATGCCGACGGAGAAATTCTCGATCGTGTTGCCAGTCGCCTTCGAATTCGAGGGCAAGGCAATGCCTGTTCCAGCGGATATTCCGACCTTCGCCGGGTGTGTGATCACGCGGTTGTTCAAGACCGACCCGGCTGCTCCCTGCACATCAATCCCACCATATACTGGATTCCCACTGAACGAGGTCGAACTGATTAGCGAGTTCGATTTGATGTTGACTGTCAGACTGGGAGGAACCCCGCTTCCATTGGTTCGTATGCCCTCCGAGTCGAAGTCGTGAATACTGCTGTTTTCGGCGGTGACCGTCTTCGCGGTAGATGTAGTGCCCTCAAGAAAAATCCCAAAGCCGTATCCATTTCCCCTCTGTCCGTGCGTGGTTACACTGTTGATCACCCCCGACGAGTTTTGATAGTAGATACCTTCGATCCAGCCGTTTAAACCAGAGTTGGCGCTACTGCTGCCATTCACGGCGAGGTTGCTGATATTGACCATGCCGGACTCCGTACCTTGTACAAGGATTTGGAAAAACATGGTGACCCCGTTGGTAGGAGCGATTACGCTTTTGGTCAAGCCAGCTGACGGCACGGTAACTATCGGATCGGCTGCATTCCCATCCTGCACTCCTTGCAACGTGAGTGGTTGAGTGACTGTCACCTGCTCTGGGTAAGTCCCAGGACAAATCAGGATCGTTGACCCGGCGGCCACACTGCTAACGGCCTGCGATATGGTGGAATATCTTTTGAGATTGGGCCGGCAGTTGCCTACAGCCACGGTCTGAGCAAGTGCGGAGGACGCCAGAAACATTACCACTAAGGCGGGGATCAAGAGCGTGCGCGCCAATGTCCATTTGATGGGATGCTCCTTGGAGTGAACCGGGACAGCCCTCTCAATCGAAATAGCCAGCTTTATATTCATAAAACTCTCCTTATGCACTGCACGCGCTGGGTTGCCAACGACACGAGTCGTTCCCCTAAGTGTTGCTCTTAAGCGCTGCCACGTTACTCGGTGTCTTCGAGCTACGCAAGCGACAAGGAGCGGAAATCGCCACTTGTCGCGCTTTGTCGCATGTGTCAGCGGCGGTCCGCTCCTCTCACGAACTGGTTCGCCTTGAAAAGCAAAGCCATTTCCCCTCTCAAGAGCGCCCCTGAGCTTTGCGGTGTTTGGCTAACTTTGTTCGAGCGAAAAGAGTTGTTTCCCATCAGAGGAGACGTCCCTGATAACTGATGTAATCAGATGTCTGAGTAACTTTGTCAACCATTTTTCGACTAGCTCCATTTTCAGGTTCACTTAGAATCCACAATGAATTTCACAGGCGCGTGGCTGCTGCTCCCGGGACAAAAATCAGGAGCGAGCCGCGCTTGGCCAGGGTCGCCAGATATCTGTTCTCGTCATACACCGCACCGTCTTGCCAGCAGCGAAACACGATGCGAATCCATTTGAAAGCCAAGGCTCGCACCGCGGCATGGTGATCCTTACCACGCTGGCGCTGTTGCTGGTAATAGGCACGCGCCCAAACCGACTGCGCAATCGAGTGTCCCGCCCATTCGTGAAAACTTTGGCGCAGAAACTTGGGACATGCCCAGCGAAAATGTATCCATTTCTTTTTCCCACTCCGCTCCGTCACCGGGGCAATGCCGCTGTACTTTTGCACCTCTTCCGCACTGGCGTAACGATCGCGTTGTGAGCCCAGGGCCGTCCGGCTATGGCAGACGAGATCGCCGAGGCCATCGTTTTCTTGGCGACGGATCGTTCCTGTTTCATACACGGCGCAAAACTCGCCGTCGACGGAGGGCGTACGGCCATTTGAAAATCGTTCGCCCGCTGATGAGGTAGGTTTACCAGCCGGAGCCTTTGCCTCGAACTATGCCCACGGTGAGCCAGAGCAAACGAAACTCCGACTCAAGATTCTCTAATCTTCGTTACCGGGTGCTTCCCGTTTCGTCAGCTGTCACGATGCCAATTTCAACTGACGTAGCCAGGTCATTTCGGTCATTGAGGGGTTTGGAGTTCCCATGGGCCTGCGGCCCACCTATTGGCATGAAAATTGGTTTAAGTCTGTGCTGTATGCTCATGGCGCGTGGACGGCACAGATCGGTTTACGCTCTGGATGAAGTGAGGCCGTTTTTGAGTTTGATCGGGAACGCGCGATTTGAACCAATCTATGTCGCGCCACCTTTCCGAGTAGCAAGGGTGGTAGCACGTGACGGTGTGTAAGCTTTTACGCGTGCGTTCTGCCGCTTCCACGCCAGGAGGAAGCAGACTGATGGCCGATGAGCTGATCTTGAGTTTTGTACCCAAGGGGGAGCAGCGTATTTGGCGCAGCCTCACTCGCATGAAGGTGCAGCTCACGCGCGACCGAGTACGACTGCAGAACCAGATGGAGTGTCTGCTAGAAGAAATGCGCATCAAGCTGTCGATCGTGGTGAGCAACTTACTGGGCGCCAGTGGGCTTCGCATTCTGCAGGCTTTGGCGCAAGGCAAGACTGACCCCAAGAGGTTGGCAGAGCTGGGAGATGAACGGTTGCACTGCACGGAGGAACCACTGGTGGATGCTTTGACGGGAAGAGTGCAACCCATGCACCCGGGAATGCTGGCCTTACAACTTCAGCGGCTGCAGTTGATCGATCAGCAAATGGCTCAGCTCAACAGCATGATCGCGCAGGCCATGAAGTCGCATCAAGACGCCGTGATCCGACTGGCGGAAGTACCTGGCCTGGGAGTGGATGCATCGCAACAGATCATCGCCGAGGTGGGGGCGCAGGCTAGTACATTCTCTTCGGCGGCGGAGTTGACGGCGGGTGGGAACCTGTCCTGGCAAGGAAGAAAGCGCGGAGCAAAACCATAGCAGTCGCTCCGCGAAAGGAAATAAATACCAGCGTCGAGTTCTGAACCAAGCCGCGCACGCTGCGGTCGCGAAGAAAGGCAGTTATTTTCAAGTGGTGTTCCGCCGTCTGATGCCTCGCCTCGGCTATAAGTCCGCCATCTGGGCCATTGCCCATCGGCTTTGTCGCGTAGTTTGGAAGGTCCTGGATCAAGGGGTGCGATATATCGAGCAAGGCCGCGAAGTGGGTCCACGGGAAAAGAAACAACGTGCCCAGATGCTGGCGCGAGCCCTTCGTAAGCTCGGCTATGAAGTAACCATCACCTCCATAAACCAACTTGCGCCCAAGCCTGCTATTTAGGTCTGGGGAGGGATTTTCGACGGAGCGTGATGGGATGGTTCGTCAACTGAGAACTGGGCGAGCTAGGCTGTTAGGTGCGACGCCCGACTTCGTTTTATGGGCGCCTGCGACTGAACGGCTCATTGCTTTTGAGCAACGACCTGTCGTACTCAAATATGTCATTCTAAGTCATCAATTAGCCCTGCCACGGTTAGAGACTTCGGCTTTGAACTTTGACCAGGCAGACGCTTTCGCGATTGCTATTCGTTCGTACCCTCGGGGTAGATGATCCGCATCTTCTCAGCATCGTGTCTGCTGGATGCTGGAGCAAAAAAGCCCACTTCATTAAGGAGTTCACTGTGCAGCCCTCAAAATCGAGTACAGCCACGCCCGCTCTCTACGGAACCAGCGTCACCAGCCCACGCGAGCACCAGGTCATCGAGCTCGTCGCCCAAGGACTCAAGAATTGCGAGGTGGCAGAGATCATTGGCACGACCGAGCATGTCGTGAAAAACTACCTTCGCACTATTTTTGACAAACTTGGAGTCTGGAATCGACTCGAGCTTGCGCTCTGGTACGAAGCCCGCAGGTACGAAAGCCTCACCTATGGGCAAGGCGACCCGGCGATGGTCTAATGCGCCGCTCGTGCAGCGCGATTCATCCCACTCACACACCCGAGGAGTGCGCTACGCCCCGGAGCCCTGGCTGTCGGCGAACTTCACTTCCACCTGGCGGCGGTCTTCGTCGGAAACTTTGAACATCTGGCGGGGCTTGAGGTTCATGAAGCTGGCGACGAAGACGTCGGGGATCTGGGCGATGCGGGTGTTGTAGGTGTTGACGTCGTCGTTGAAGAACTCGCGGCGGTCTGCGATGCGCTCCTCGAGTTCGCTGATGCGGTTCTGCAGCTTTAGGAAATTTTCGTTGGCCTTGAGCTGGGGATAGTTCTCGGCGACGGCGAACAAGCCGTGCAGCGCGCTGGCTACTCTCAAATCGGCGAGCGCTTTCTGGCCGATGCTGGCCGCGTTCATGGATGCCGCGCGTGCCTGCGTCACGGCGAGCAGGGTTTGCTGCTCGTGCAGCATGTATCCCTTGACGGTCTCGACGAGGTTGGGGATCTCGTCGTGCCGCTGCTTGAGTAGGACGTCGACGTTGGCCCAGGCGCGGTCGTTCTCGTTGCGCAGCCGCACCAGCCCGTTGTAGAGGATGACGGTGTAGGTGAGCACACCGGCTACGAACAGGAAGAGAGCGAGACTGGTGATTGCGCTGCTATCCATGGGTCGGCGGCGGCCCTCGGCGGTGACACTTTAAGGTGCCAGCATGGGGGTGAGGGAGGCAAGTGGCAAGGGGGTTGCGTTGGAAGCGGTGCGGCGAATAAAGCGACGGCCTTTGCGATGGCACTGCCGCGGCGGTGGTTCGAAATGAGCTGCAGGCCTTCGGGGCGGTTCCGCCGCGCTTCGCTCTGACGGGGACGGCCGAAGGCGGCCGTCCCCACATGTGTCGTAGCTATGCCGAGCTGTTAGTCGTTGCTTGGTTTCTTGGGAGTCAGGTCGCAGGATTTTTGGACTTGATCGAGCATCAGTCCTGCGGGGGAGAACTCGGCGATCTGGGGCCCGCTGCGAGTTGGCAGCTGCACCTTGAATTGCTGAGCTCCGATCAGGCCACGAGCGGTTCCTTTGTCCATGGAGAGGAAGTGGCCGCGCTCCCAGTTCCAGCCGCGGTTGTAGTGGACGTCATCGACGCGAACCTTCACTCCCAGTTGAGGCTGTCCCCAGAAGCCGGGACGATTTGGAGGAGGAAGCCGGGCGCCGGGATTGAAGTCGGCCAGTTTGAGCTTGCCGTCTTCGCAGAACAGGTCGACTCTGGGCTTATACTCTGGATCCTCGCGGAAGTAGTTATCGGCGAGAAGTTCGAAGCGGACTTTCTTCGCGCCAGTCATCTTATCTTCCGACTGGAACATCGTCCATTTGCCGCCGGCGGTGACGCCGTCTTTTTCATCCTGATAGGGGCTCATGGCGCCGCCCTGGGCCAGGGCAGACGCAGCGCAGAGTAGAGTCACGCACGCCAGCACGGCCAGGGGGCGATTCAGCTTACGAGACGAAGGCAATCCGTTCACAGTGTCCTCCAGACAAATATCCCTACGCATATTGAACCCGGGAGGAGCCCTAAAAGTTGCATAAAGTGCAAGCTTTACTTACCGGACTTTCAGGTCGAGGTAGACCTGGGAGCGGTCGTCGAACTGGCTGACGGATTTGGTGTCGCTCTTGCGGCCTTTGTACTGGGCGTAGACTTCGTAGTCGACCGCGGTGGAAAGTGAGGGGAAACGGTAAGAGCCATCGGGGCCGACGATATAGGTCTTCACCGCGCGGGTGCGGGTATTGGTCACGTAGACGACGGCGTCGGGGAGAGGGTTATCCTGGGGGTCGAGCACTTTGCCGAAGAGCAGGCGCCCGACAGCCTTGTCCTTTTTATCGAGCGCAACGCTGGACACCGCACCCAGGGCCAGAAGCAGCGCGCAAGCTACAGTCACAGCCTTGATTACGGACGGGTTACGATTCATGCTGTTGCTATTGTCTCACGGCTTTCGCGAGGGGCACAGCACTAGCTTAGTACTCTGGTTCGGAATTACGGTGACGTATTTGGCTAACGGTCTCAGGCAGCAGCGGCGAGGACTTTTGTGGAGAGCTTGGTCAATAGGGTGTTGAGATCCTTGCGAGTGAAGGTCCACTGAAACGGGGAAGCAGTTTGCTGATAATGCTTTTGGAAGTCCACTAGCCGCTTCTCGAGCTGGGCCAGGGATAGGAAGTCATTGGGAGTAAGCACCTTTCTCTGGACGATGGAGAAGTAGATTTCGATTTGGTTGAGCCAACTGGCGTGGATGGGGGTATGGACCAGGATGGCATTGGGCCATTGCGAGGGGATGCGCTGTACGGCCTTCTGACCGCGGTGAGCCGAGCAGTTGTCCATGATCCAAAAGACGCGGTGGGCAGACCGGTAAGGCTCTTGGGTCATGACCTCAGCCATGAGGCGGTCGGTGGGGGCGATCCCGCTTTTGTTCTCACAGCGACCGAAGAGTTTGGCACGATGGACGTCCCAGGCCGCCAGATAGGTCCAGGCGCCTTCTCGGAAGTACTCATGCTCTACGCGCATCGGGCGGCCGGAAGCCCCAGGGAGAGTGGGTTGCTTGCGACGGCGAGCTTGCACGCTGGTCTTTTCGTCGGCGGAAATGACAAAGTCGGTAGGGAAGAGAGGAACTCCCTCCCACAGGCGTTCCTAGAGGTCCAGGATGCGTCCCGCCTTGGCTGCGAAATCTGGGTCGCGGGGAAAGATCCAACTGCGATGCTGCCAAGGCCGAAGGGCGTCGGCATTCAGCCAGCGCCACAGGGTAGTGCCGCTGATCTCAGCCACCAAGCCTTGCGCCACCACCTCCTGTTGGATATCGGCGATGGAGAGTCGCGAGAGCGGGAGTCCCAGACGATGAGGCAGTTCACAGGCGAGGGCCTTTACTTGAACGACGACGCTGGGGGGAAAAGAGGGCGGGAGGCCCGCCCCGAGGTTGCTCCTCCAGGCCGGGCAGACGCGCCAAGGCAAATCGTTTGCGCCACTTGCTCACGACCTGCCGGGGTGTGTCCAAGCGCGTCGCAATGACATCGTTGGACAATCCCTGGGCCGCTAAAAGGACGATCTTAGCTCGAATAACGTCTCGATACGGTGACGTATATTTTCGGGCTCGTGTTTGCAGTTTCTCTTGCTCTACGGATGTGAGCACGATGCGAAACGGGCTAGAGCGCGACAAGACAGTCCTCCCCTGAGGGCTAGTCTAGATGCGTTCAGCGTCACATTCCATAACATTATACGTCACTGTATTTACGTTATTGAGTACTTAGCTAAAGGCCGATGCGAAACCCAGGGCTCTGAACCCCTTGAATGATGCGGGTCGTTAACGCAGCCACGTGGCGGATCTGCAGATTTTGCTTATTTTCTTCCCGCCAGATTTCCCCACTAAAAAAATGGTCCACTCACTTATTTTCTTGACCAATGTAAAACTTACTCGATATACTCGAGTACATATATGATCGCCTCTTCCTCTCACCAAGCCTGGCTCGTTCTACTCCCCTCTGGCCCAGCAAGCCGCCCGGCTCAAAGACGATTTGCTCGATCCCGTCGATCTACTCTTGGACGATCCTGCCTTAGTCGACCTGGTCCGCCAATGTTTGGCCAAACGTAGCCCCCGTTCTACTCGTACCGGTCGCCGGGGCTTGGCCCCCGATCGTCTGCTGCGCTGCTGTGTCATGATAGCACCTGAAAGGCTGGAGCTTCCGCGATCTGGAACGCGGAACTGCGCAGCAACCTGCGTTCCGTATCCGCCGCTTCACCCACTTCGATGCCGATCTTACCCCCGAGTTCACGGTCTTCAGCCGCAGCTTTCTGCCCTTGGACTTAGTCCGGCCGTCACCGCCGAGATTCATCAGCGCGTGGTCCGCCTGGCCTGCGAGCATGGCATAGCCCAGGGCGAAAAAATTCGCACCGACACTCACGGTCGTCGAAAGCAACGTCCACTACTCCGACCGACAGTTCGCTTTTGGGCGACGGCATCCGGGTGCTCAGCCGCAGCGCTCGAACGCATCGCCGACGAGTGCCCTAAGACCGGAGCCGTGGAAGTGGTCCATCACGCACGCGCGGTGAAACATCGTCTGCTGGAAATCAGCCGTGCCGCCAAGTCCCCTCACCGAAGCCAACCAGAAGCGGATCGCGCCACAGCTACCAGAAGTTGTTGGCTCTGACATCGTGGCGTCGTGCGCCAGGCCAGCGAAGTGGCTGCAATCCGCTCGGCGGCGAAGCGCGACGGCTGAACCAGTGGTGCTTGGCTACTAGTCCTGGCCGAGTAGCAACCCAGATTGCGCCAGCTGCGGCACTTTCTTCCTTTGGTGGAGAAGGCTGATCCGGCAAACCAAGCGAACGAGTCAGTGAAGGGGAACAGCCACGTGGAGGACAAAGTGTTGAGTTTGTTCGAGCCCCACACCGAAGCTCATCCGCAAGGGCACAAGCGCATAAGCCCAACGACGTTTGGTATCGGCTGGTGCCGGATTGATGAGCGTGGAAAACGGCATCGTGAGTCGGTTACCAAGTTCTCACCGGCAATCCGGCCGACTAGCACGCGCTTGGATGCCTGGCGCTCGAGCAACATCAGGCTAGCTTCGGGCGAGTACTCAGCAGACTGGCCACCGGCGACCGCGGATTTTTTTCCGTCAATGACACGAGCGCGAGGCAGAAGCCCTGGGAGTGAAGAAGGTGGCGCTGCCGGCGCGCGGACGGCTCTCGGCCAAGCGGGCCATAGCAGCAGAAGCAGCGCTGGTTCCGCCGCGCGCTGCGCTGGCGGGCGGGGATTGAAGCCACTCATGAGCACCTTGAAACACCCCTTCTCGATGGCGCGAGCTACCTATAAAGGTAGGGCTGTGGCTTCGAGCCGCTACGTGGGCTTCGGTGTGTAACTTACGCAAGAATCTATTTTCCATCGACGCTCGCTATCAACACGCGTCGGAGGGACCATGGCCACAGCTCGGTCTGAGGGCACACGCCGCAACGACGTTCAAGCTGCTGCGGCTGAGCATCCGAACGCGTTGGCCGAGATCGACTGTCTTTGGAACGCTGTCGGAAACTGCTATCGCACCTGTGGACGAGCCGGCTGCCATTGTCAGGGCGATGGACCCAAGCCATGGTCCGCATCTGAATGTGAGTTACCGCGCGGGATGAAGCTCGGCAATGACCACCGGCTACTATGTTCCCAAAGGAGCCGAGGAGGCCACGCGCAGAAGGCCGTCGCCGCTTGGCAACAAATGCAGCAATGTTTGCGTGAACTGGCGGAGTTGAATAAGGAACGCAATTTGCAGCGCGCCCGCGAGGCGGATTCGGAACTGCAAACGATGGTTCCATCTAACCCTGGTCTGCTGCATACTGCTGGCTCTGTGCCTCAGCTTTGCTCAGGCAGTCGACCTGAACCTCGACTTGCCAATTGTCGGCTTGCGACCAGAGTTCGATCGAGGGCAGAGAACCCGCCTCCGACGCACCCACAGTTTCGGTTGTCACCAGCATGACGACTTCGATCCGCCTCGCGCTGGACCTCTTCGATCTCTGATCCATGACTGTGCGTCGACTGCGGCGACATCTTGGTCCACCCGGCTGGCGAGACTTTCATGGGCCACCGGAACGGATCGGGCCTGGGCGAGTTGCCGGTAAGCGGTCACGCCAGCAACTCCGACCAACACCCCGAGCGCGCTTTTTTCCCGAATTTACTGGCTCAAACCACCCATTTTCAAAACCTCGGGGTTTCACAACAGCCTTTAGCTAGTGGGTTAGATGCAATCCTGTGTCTTCGCGTTCATCATTATAAATATGGACGGTGACTTCCTGGACCAGGCGCACAGGCTGGCCGTCGGCGGTTTTCACGCCTTTGAGATCGGCGGAAAGGATGTAATCGGCCTCGCCGGCGGGAACGCGTTGGGCGAATTCGCCCATGTGATCGGAATAGACTTCCCACTTGGGCTTCTTGTCTTTGGCGCGACGGATCTTTACCGGGATACCGTAAACGGGGCGATCATCCGGACCCCAGACCGTGCCGGCGATTAGTGCGTAGGGCTTGCCTTTGGGCTTCGAGGCGGCGAAGAGAGCCTGGCGAGAAGTGAACGCCGGCAAGAGAAGTACGATCAGGAGGAGACCCCGGGGAAACCTGGCAACAGCCTGGCCCTTGCGGAGGTTAGGAGAAGTCACCGTCTTCGCTTTCCTCCACCTCTTCTTCGTCTTCTTCGACGTATCCTTCTTCTACGGCTTTCAATTCAAGCGGACTGGTAGTGACGACTTCAAAGTCGGTGCCGCACTCGGGGCAAGAGATGACTTCGCCCTCGTCGACATCTTCCTCTTCAACGTCCAGATTGGTTTCGCATTCGGGACACAGAACCATAAAGCCTCCCTCGCCTATTAGAGCCTCCTGATAATATTTAGATTCTTCCCGGCTGTTCGGTCAAGGGGGATGGACCGGGTCCGCAAGATTTTCTGGGGCCCCGGAATCGTGCTTCCGCAGTGGGATTTGTCTGGACGGAGACCATCAAGCCATGCTCCATTTCCGCATGATAGCGCGCGCTGTGACCGCGGGAATTTTCCTGGCGGCAATAGGATGTGCAGGGCAATCTGCCCAGAGTGAACCGGGGGCGGCGGCCGATCCGCAAATCGCGGCGGCGCTGCGGCAGGTTTCCGCGCAACGAATTCAGGCAAACATCGAAAAACTGGTCGGCTTTGGAACGCGGCTGACGCTGTCGGCGCAGGATCCGGCATCGATCGCTACGGGGCACGGGATTGGCGCCGCGCGGGAGTGGATCAAGGCCGAGTTCGAGCGCTATTCGAAAGATTGTGGCGGATGCCTTGAGGTGAAGACCGACAGCTTCACTGAAGAGCCTACTGAGCGCATTCCGAAGGCTACCGAAATCACCAATGTTTATGCGGTCTTGAATGGTACCGACGCGACGAACGCGAAGCGCATCGTCCTAGTGACCGGGCACTACGATTCGCGCAACAGCGACACGCTCGACGTGAATGGCGACGCGCCAGGGGCAAACGACGATGGCAGCGGGACGGCCGTCAGCCTGGAATGTGCGAGAGTGCTCAGCCAGATGAAGTTTCCCGCGACGATCGTGTTTCTCACCGTCGCAGGGGAAGAGCAGGGACTGAACGGGAGCCGTCACTTTGCGAAGATGGCGAAGGATCAGGGCTGGGATCTGGAGGCGGTGCTCAACAACGACATTGTCGGCGGCGACAAGAGCGCGGAGCAGGATCATGCGGTGGTGCGAGTCTTCTCCGAGGGTGTGCCCGCAGCGGCAACCGAGCAGGACCTGCGGCGCATTCGCGGGCTGGGCGGGGAGAGCGATTCGGGATCGCGGGAACTGGCGCGGTATATCGCCGAGGTTGGGCGGGCCTACGACTCAGGCGTGAAACCGATGCTGGTCTTCCGACTGGATCGCTACCTGCGGGGCGGCGATCATTTTGCGTTCAACCAGCAGGGATTCCCGGCGGTGCGCTTCACGGAGTTTCGTGAGGACTTCCATCACCAGCACCAGAACGTGCGAACGGAAAACGGCATCGAATATGGCGATTCGCTGAAATTTGTGGACTTCGACTACGGGGCGCACGTGGCGCGGCTGAATGCAGCGACGCTGGCGTCACTGGCGTCCGCGCCCGCGCCTCCGGCGAATGTGCACGTGCTGACGAAAGACTTGGAGAATGATTCCACGCTGAGGTGGGAAGCTTCTCCGGGCGGCGGTCTGGCGACGGGGTATGAGGTGGTGTGGCGGGCGACGGCGAGTCCGGAGTGGGAGCACGTTCAGAGTGTGGGCAATGTGACTCGTACGACGATGAAGTTATCGAAGGACAACGTCATCTTCGCAGTACGGGCGGTTGATCGCGCGGGACATCGCAGCCTGCCCGTGGTGCCGGTTCCGGAGCGGTGAGGCGGCACGGGAACTTCGACTTCCGATTGTGTCGCGAGCTTGAGACAAGCCCACAAATTCCCCACTTCTCGCGCAAAGAACGCGCGAGAAATGGGGCACCCGAACCGTCCCAAGCCAAGTCGGACGTCAGCGAGTAGAATTGGACGAGAGGTAACCCTGTGCGGCGAACCGGCGAACCCATGACGTTGAGCCTCCCCCCGTTTACGCGGGCGGTGACCTGGCTGCTGGGAATTAATACAGCGATTTTCCTGCTTGAGGGGCTTCTCCCCCTGCTTCGACTCGCCATCGTTAGGGATTACATCGACTATTTCTGTTCTCTGACACCCGTCTTGGTGGTTCACGGATGGATTTGGCAACTTGTCACCTACAGTGTGCTTCACCTGAACATCTGGCATTTGCTAGGAAATATGATCGGCCTTTGGATGTTCGGTTCCGCGATCGAAAGCGCTTGGGGCACGCGCCGCTTTCTGGAGTTGTACTGGCTGGGTGTCGTGGGCGCTGCTCTGACCACGGTGGCGCTCTCCTATTCGCACCTGCTAGGAGATCCGACTCGTCCGACGATTGGCGCTTCGGGAGGAGTGTTCGCGATTCTCATGGCGTTTGGAATGTTGTTTGGGGATAACGAGATCATGCTGATTCCGTTTCCCTTCACGATGAAGGCGAAGTATTTCGTCGGCATCTTGATCGTGGTTACGCTAGCTTTTGCGATGATGGGTGGGGGCCAGGTTGCGTACGTGGCCCATCTTGGTGGATTGCTGTTCGGATACCTGTACACGCGGCGCGGGCCCAAAGCGGCGATGGTGAATGTTGGGTTTTCGGAGCGGTATTACGGCTTGCGCAATTCCTACTACCGCTGGAAGCGGCGGCGGGCGGCGAAGAAATTTGAGGTCTACATGTCGAAGCACGACCGCCAGGTCCACTTCGACGAGCATGGGAACTACATTCCCCCGGATGACGACACGCGCAAGGGGAATGGCGGCGGGAAGTCCGGGTGGGTGAACTAGAGGCGGGTTTCAGAGTTTCAAGATTGCCGAGTTGAACTGAAAGGGATCCTTCGACTGCGTGACTGCTCCGCTTCGCGAAGCAGTTACCTCGCTCAGGATGACAGTTCAACGAACTTGGTGAATTCAGAGAAGATCCGCCTCGGCAGTTCCTCCTGCTTCGCTTTCCCTTTAAATCCCAGATCGTGACCGGCACCTTCGATGGCGAGCAAGTTCGTCTTTGCGGGGATCATTTTTAGAGCTTGTTCAATTTCGGCGATCGAGCCGAAGGGATCGCGCGTGCCACTGACGAACAGAGCCGGCGTGCGCAGGTCCGGGAGATGCTGGGTGCGTTGCTGCTCGGGTTTGCGCGGAGGATGCAGCGGGTAAGAGAGAAGCAAGAGCGCTGCAACCAGACCGGGCTCGTCAGCAGCGAGCATGCTGGACTGGCGTCCACCGTAGGAGTGGCCACCCAGGCACAGCCGGGCAGAAAACTTGTTCATTGAGGCGAGGGCGTTCTTCAATCCGGCGCGGTCGCGGGCGGCGTCACCGGGGCCGGGCGGGCCGAACGAGCGCGACTGGCGGTAGGGGAGATCGCAACGCAGCACGGTGAATCCCGCAGCACAGAAAGTTCCGGCGAGCGCGATCAGCAGCGGGGCTTGCGCGTTCGATCCGGCGCCGTGGGTCAGGACTAAGCCGTCGTTGTTGGGAGTGGCGGGCGTGTGGAGGTAGCCGCGGACCTTGGGGTCGACGGCGTCGTCGGCGAACTCGCGGATGGAGGCGGACAATTAGCGCTTCTCTCCTTCAGGGTGCGACGATCGCCAGAGTGGGTGTTCCGGCGACTTGAATCGCGCGTACCTGGCGCAGCTTCGCGGTGTCGATCACCAAGATCAGGTGTTTCTGGGGAGCCAGCGCGTAGAGCGTCTTGCCATCGCCTCCCATCGCGGCGCTCCAGAAGGGCGCTTTGGTCTTGACGGTTCCGATCTTGCGCCAATTGGTAGTATCGAATACACGAAATTCGGATGTCATCGCGCTGCTGGGCCGGTGATTCGGAGGGCGCCCGTAGTCCAGATAGAAGCGGTTATCGGAATACCGGTCGTAATCACGATTGTAACCCAGGAAGACTTTGCTGCCATCGGGCGAGGCCGGCCATGCGGCAGGAGGAACGCGGTTGGGTAGACCGGGGCGGGTCGAGGTGTCGCCGAAATCGTGCGCGCTATTCATCTCGAAAATGCCGCCGTCTCCTCGAACGATCGAGATGGTCCGCGAGCCCGGAACTTCCATCGCAAGCGCTACGCCCTCGCGACGCTCCCACGGGAGGACAACATCTGTGTTTTGCGTCTCATGCGAGTCGGAGTCCACGCGAATCAAACGGATCCTGTTCGTTCGTGGGCAGAGGACATCAAATTGATCCACGGTTGAGTAAGAGATGAATCGACCCGGGCCACAGTTCCCCAGATGTACGACGCCGGGCAGAAACTCGTCTTGACGAGTGTCGAAGGTGGCGAGCAGGAATGAATCTGCGTCTACGGATTTGGGGGTGACGACCAGGATTCGCAGAGCCAGTCCATCGCCGGAAACAGCCATGGTCGAAAATGGCGGAAGACCGTCGGAGACTGCGCGCCCGCCCATGGAGCCGCTCTTGAGGATCACACCCGCAGCAGAGTCGATTACCGCCAGTTCGCTGGACTCACCTTCGGTCGAAGAAGCAACGTAAAGGCGGCTGCCGTCGGGCGACAGTGCAAAATCCGCGTGGTCGCCCGTGCGAATGCTCCCCATCGCCTTGCCAGATTCAGGATCCAGCAACCAAACGCGGCCTGCCGAGCCGCCTGCATCGGGCTTTGGATCGAGGACGTAGAGCCAGCCTGGCTGCGGCTTGGTCCAATTCTCTACCTGGATATTCCAGTGCTCAGGCGCGTCGACCCGGGCTGACTTCGCCTCCGGACGCGGCTCTTCTGCACGCGCAGAAGCGACCAGAAGAGCCAAGACGAGTACGGCAGAGAGGAGATAGGAAAAGGGCCCCAGGAGACCGTATTTCATAAATAACCTCCAAAACCGGGCCGCCCCAAGAGCTGAATTATACGACGAACGCGGTGCACGACGCGTGTGTTATCGTTCTGGCCAGAAACGAGTGCAAGGAGAATCGCCGCATGCTCGCTCGAAAACAGGCCGGTCTGCTCGCAGTCGCCCTGATAGCGGTTGCCGCAATTGCAATACCAGCCGAGCCGTCCTTCTCTTTTGGAACCATACGCAGATCTTGCGCACCAACCGACGCGCCGGCCATCGCGATCACGCTGACCCCGGAGCGGTCCGAGTGCAAACGAGTTGCCGGGCCGTACTTATCCTTAGCGATCTGGCGAGGCCTGCCCATTCATGCCGGCCAGGTCGTTGAGTTTGGGCCGGGTTCGAATGCCGGCTCCGCGGCGCGATGCGCCAAAGAGGGCGACTGCAAACTTGTGCAATCAGCTACGATTGTCTTCGACAGCTACGAGGAACGCTCCGGCGCAAAAGGACACTATGAAATGAATTTCAAGGGCGCCGAAACCCTGAAGGGGTCTTTCGAAGTGAAGTGGTGCGAGGAGCGCGTGATCTGCGGATGATCAGCAAGACTACTTCGGGCTATCTACAGGAACTTCAGTGAGGGTTTCGTAGACCTTGACGATTTGAATTTCGTTTCCCAGGCGGGCCCAGCAGCGCTGCATATCGGGATCTTCCAGAGCAGCCTGGCGGGCTTCTTCCGACTTCCAATAACGCAGGAAAACATAATGCGCTTCGCGGTCACGGTAGAGCATATCGCGGCCGTATCCTTTGGCAGTCACGATGGCTGTGAGTTCGCGCAGGGTGGCGAGGGACTCAGCTTCCATGTCGGGAACTGGTTCCCAGACGGCCACCGATAGTATCTGTTGTGGCATACGGGGCGATTATAACTTGCGGCGGTGCCGTCGAGCTTCGCTCGACCTGATAGCCCCTTCGACTCCGCTCAGGGCAGGCTTGGCGGCTGTTCCCACATTAGTGTTTCCTGGGCTTCTTTCGATGCGGCTCCGCCGGGTGAGTGATACGGTCGGCCTCTTCGTTAGTGACTACGTGAAGCCGCATGAGATTGGTGGAGCCGGAGGCTTGGCGCGTGCCGGCGACAACGCCGAGGACGTCTCCGGGCTTGAGCAGGCCGCGGCGGACGAGGTCCTGCTCGGCCATCGTGACCATCTGCTCGGCGGAACGGGCCTGGCGGCAGCGCACGGGATGCACTCCCCAATAGAGGTTCATGCGATGCACCACGGGCTCCATGTGGGTGAAGGCGTAAATGGCAACTTGTGGGCGGTATTTCGAAATCATGCGGGCAGTGTTGCCGGTCTCGGTGAAGACGGCGATGGCGCCCATAGGCAGGTCTTCGGCGGAGTGAGCAATCGACTCGCAGATGGTTTCGGCGACGGAGAGTCCGCGATGTTCGCCACGGCGGCGGAACTGGAAATCGTTGCTGTTGGACTCAGCTTCGACGACGATACGGGACATAATCGAGACCGATTCGCGGGGATACTGGCCGCTGGCGGTTTCGGCGGAGAGCATGACGGCGTCGGTGCCGTCGAAGACGGCATTGGCCACGTCGCTGGCTTCGGCGCGCGTGGGGCGCGGGTTTTCGATCATCGATTCGAGCATCTGCGTGGCGGTGATGACGGGCTTGCGCCAAGCCGAGGCACGGCGAATGACATGCTTCTGAATGACGGGGACTTTTTCGGGCGCCATTTCGACGCCGAGATCGCCCCGGGCGACCATCACTCCGTCGGCGGCTTCGAGAATTTCTTCCAGGTGATCGATGGCTTGCGGCTTTTCGAGCTTGGCGATGACGGGGACGTCGCTGTTGTGCGCGGCGATGATCTTCTTGACTGCGGTGACGTCGGCGGCGGTGCGGACGAAGGAGAGCGCGACGGCATCGACACCGTGGTGGAGGCCGAATTCGAGGTCTTTACGATCTTTTTCGGTGAGCGCCGGGATGGAGAGGGCGATGCCAGGGAGATTGATGCCTTTGTGCTCGCCCAGCAGGCCGCCGTTGATGACGTCGCAGACGACGTCTTTGCCGCGGTCTTTTCCCGGAACGGCGCGCACACGGAGTTCGATCAGGCCGTCACTTAGCAGGATGCGGGCTCCGGCGGAGAGTTCGCGGGCGAGATCGGGGAACGTGGTGGAGATGCGGGTGGCGGTGCCGGGAATATCCTGCGGCGTGATGGTCACCACCGAACCGGTTTTTAGTAAGACGGGCTCGTGGCGCTCCAATGGGCCGGTGCGGATTTTCGGGCCTTGCAGGTCTTGGAGGATGCAAACGGTGCGTCCCTCGCGCTCGGCGGCGCGGCGCAAGCGGTGGATGTTGTGGGCGTGATCTTCGTGGGTGCCGTGGGAAAAGTTGAGGCGCGCGATGTCCATGCCGAGGCGGAGCAGGTCGCGCATGGCGGCTTCGGTGCTGCACGCAGGACCGATGGTGCAGATAATCTTGGCGCGGCGGGGAGAAGCCTTCACAGTGGTGGGATCTGCGGTCGGTTCTGGCTTGCTGGGCTTCAACCTGTCTCCTATCGGGTGTGCGGGACTTCGGGATATTCTACCTGCAGAATTTCGAACGGTACGGCTACAGCCGTACCCTTCCACAAACCGCTCTTCCACAAATCTGTCTTATAGCGCGGCTTGAAGCCGCGCCCTTTCAATCCAAAGAGATGTCACAAGCGGCATCTCTACAATTTGGGGCCGTTGACTGCGGTCAGCTCTTTCCCCAGCATGGCTCTTGGGAACAGCAAGGCGTTGAATTCGGCGCCCACGAGGACGACCAGGGAGATCAGATACATCCACGCCAGCAGGGCCATGGCGACGCCGAGCGATCCGTAGATGGTGGCGAAGTCTCCGACATGCTGCAGGTACGCGCGGAAGCCGACCGTGGTGGAGAACCAGAGCACAGTCGCGAGGATGGCGCCGGGCATGACGCTGTGCCAGGGCTGAGTGCGGGGAACTGCGTGATGGTAGATTAACGCGATCACCGCGATGGCGGTCAGGGTGGCGATCAGCCAGCGGATCGCGCCCCAGAGCAGAAGAACGTAGACGCTGAAATCGGGATCGACGTAGGGAAGAAGGCGAGTCTCGAACTTGCTGCCCACCGCGACCAGTAGCGTGGAGAACGTCATGGGGATCAGCGCGAAAATGACCAGAAGGAATGCGATGAGACGTTCTTGCACCAAGCCCCAGGTTTTCGGCAGTTCGTAGCAGCGGCGAAAACCGTCCATCCACGAGATCATGACGCCGGAAGCGGTCCATAGCGTGATCATGGAAGTGGTGGTCAGCAGACTGACGGGATGCTGCGCGGCTCCTTTGAGATATCCCATCGCGGTATTTGTGCCCGCAGGAAGAATGCTGCTTAAAGCGTAGGAGATTTCGCGCAAGTAGGGCCCACCCTTTCGCCAATTCGCCAAAAAAGAACCGATGATCAGCAGGACTGGGAAGAAGGTAAAGATCATGGAATAGGCAGAAGCCTTGGCAGTGGCGAAGGCGTCGTGGACAAAGGCCCGCCAGAACGCGAGCCGCAAGAGACGGAAGAAGCGTAGCATGCGCTGATCTAGCTTAGGCTGCTCGGGGGCCGGGCGCAAAGAAGGAAGTTGGCCGGGTTCCTGAATGTGCAATCGCTGGGGGCTGGCGTGCATTGGGTATTAGAACCACTGCAGAAGCAAGTTCGGGGGCGAACTGGTTCGCCCCCGAAACCGGCTTCATATGTGACTACTCAGCCGCGGGGAGTTCCGCGGGCAGGTCGTCGGTTTCGCCCTCGTGACGCATCATTTCGAGAGCGCGCTCGGCTTCTTCGTACGCAGCCGAGACTTCCGCCTGTACCTTGGCGGCAGCCTCTTCCATTTCTGGCGAGAGGCGCACGTTGCGGTAGTACTCCATGCCGGTGCCAGCGGGGATGAGGCGTCCAACGATGACGTTTTCTTTCAGGCCGCGCAGGTGATCGACCTTGCCGTTGATGCTGGCTTCGGTGAGCACGCGCGTGGTCTCCTGGAACGACGCCGCCGAGATGAACGAGTCGGTGGAGAGCGATGCTTTCGTGATTCCCAGCAGCAGCGGACGGCCTGTAGCCGGCTTACCGCCCTGCGCAATCACGCGCTCGTTCTCTTCGCGGAAGGCGAACTTGTCGGTCTGCTCTTCGAGCAGGAACCGCGTGTCGCCTACGTCTTCGACCTTCACCCAGCGCATCATCTGGCGAACAATCACTTCGATGTGCTTGTCACTGATGTTGACGCCCTGCAGACGGTAGACTTCCTGGATTTCGTTCACCAGGTAAGCCTGCAGTTCTTTCTCGCCAAGCACGGCCAGGATGTCGTGCGGGTTGAGCGGGCCGTCCATCAAAGGTTCGCCAGCTTTCACGCGCTCGCCTTCCTGCACGTTGATGTGAACGCCACGCGGAACCGAGTATTCCTTCTCGGTGCCGTTGTCGGCGACCACGTAGATTTTGCGCTGGCCCTTCGAAACCTCACCGAACTTGACCGTGCCATCGATTTCGCTGATGACCGCGGTTTCATGCGGCTTGCGGGCTTCGAACAGCTCGACCACGCGCGGCAGACCACCAGTGATGTCCTTCGTTTTGGTGGTTTCGCGCGGGATCTTTGCCAGTACGTCGCCCGGTGTAACGACGTCGCCGTCCTGAATCATCAGGTGGGCTCGCGAAGGCATGAGGTAGCGCTTGCTCGCCTTGCCCTTGATGACGATCGCGGGCTGGCGCTTCTCGTCGGGAGAATCGCCGACCACGTGACGCGACAGGCCGGTGACTTCGTCCACTTCTTCGTGGAGCGTAACACCTTCCTGCAAGTCCTTGAACTGCACGGTGCCACCGATTTCCGTCAGGATGGCGAAGGTATAAGGATCCCACTCGACCATGACCTGGCCGAGCGTGACGGGATCGCCATCGTTGACTTTCAGCTTGGCGCCATACACGACCGAGTAACGCTCACGTTCGCGATTCTTTTCGTCGACGACGGCGATCGAGCCCTGGCGGTTCATGACCACCAGATCGCCCGACTTGGCTTTGACGGTCTGCAATCCGATGAAGCGCACGTTGCCATTGTTCTTGGCATCGAGGCGCGACTGCTCGGACACTCGCGATGCCGTACCACCGATGTGGAAGGTACGCATGGTGAGCTGGGTTCCAGGTTCGCCGATGGACTGTGCCGCGATGACGCCAGTGGCTTCGCCGAGCTCGACGAGGCGTCCGGAAGCCAGGTTGCGGCCATAGCACATGACGCAGACACCGCGTTTGGACTCGCAGGTCAGCACGGAGCGAATTTTCACGCGCTCGATGCCGGCAGCCTGAATCGCTCCGGCGAGGTCTTCAGTGATTTCCTGGTTGATGTCGACGATGACGTTGCCGTCATAATCTTTGATCTTCTCGAGCGAAACGCGGCCCACGATGCGGTCGCGCAGCGGTTCGATGATCTCGCCGGCTTCCACGATCCCTTGCACGTAGATGCCGTCGACGGTTCCGCAATCGTACTCGCTGATGATGACGTCTTGCGCGACATCGACCAGGCGGCGAGTCAGGTAGCCGGAGTCGGCGGTCTTCAGCGCCGTGTCGGCCAATCCCTTGCGGGCGCCGTGGGTCGAGACGAAGTACTCCAACACCGTCAGACCTTCACGGAAGTTGGCGGTAATTGGGGACTCGATGATTTCGCCGGAGGGCTTGGCCATCAATCCACGCATGCCCGAGAGCTGGCGGATCTGCTGTTTCGATCCTCGAGCGCCAGAGTCGGCCATGACATAAATCGGATTGAGTTCGCCTTCCTTGTCGCGGCGCTGCATCTCACCGAACATTTCGTCGGCCACTTTTTCCGTGATCGCCGACCAGATTTCGATGACCTTGTTGTAGCGCTCGCCGTTGGTGATTGCGCCGTCCAGATACTGCTGCTGAACGCTGACGACCTGCTTCTCGGCGTCTTTGACCAGAACTTTCTTGCTGTCTGGAATGACCATATCGTCGATGCCGATGGAGAGGCCAGCGCGGGTCGCGAACTTGAAACCCAGCGTCTTTACTTCATCGAGCATCTTGACCGTCACTTCGAGGCCGAAGCGGAGGTAGCCGTAGTTGACCAGAGCCCCAATGCCCTTTTTCTTGAGCAGGCCGTTGATATAGGGCATGCCTTCGGGCAGTTGGTCGTTCAGAATCGCGCGGCCGACCGTCGTGTTGATGAAGGCGCGCTCGACTCGTACCGGCTCGGTGTGAATGATGTCCTGATCGTCGTACGCCGTGGTCAGGTCGATCAGTTCGCCCGAGTAGCGGAGGCGGATCGGGCTTAGGGTTTCGACCGCACCCGCATCGAGTGCCATCAGCACTTCTTCAATGTTGGCAAAGGCGCGGCCTTCACCCTTCGCACCCGGCTTCGCTTTGGTCAGGTAGTAGAGGCCGAGGACCATGTCCTGCGTGGGCACGGTGATGGGCTGACCGGAAGCGGGCGAAAGAATGTTGTGCGAGGCCAGCATTAGCACGCTGGCTTCGACCTGGGCTTCCGGAGACAGCGGAATGTGAACCGCCATCTGGTCGCCGTCGAAGTCGGCGTTGAACGCCGTGCAAACCAGCGGGTGAATCTTAATTGCTTTGCCTTCCACGAGCACCGGCTCGAAAGCCTGAATGCCCAGGCGGTGAAGCGTAGGAGCGCGGTTCAGCAGGACAGGGTGATCCTTGATGACTTCTTCGAGGATGTCCCAAACGATCGGCTCCTGCTGCTCGACCATCTCTTTGGCTTGCTTGATGGTGGTGACGTTGCCCGTCTGCTCGAGCCGGTGATAGATGAACGGCTTGAACAATTCCAGAGCCATTTTCTTCGGCAGGCCGCACTGGTGCAGCTTGAGTTCGGGGCCGACCACGATGACCGAACGGCCGGAGTAGTCGACGCGCTTGCCGAGCAGGTTCTGGCGGAAGCGCCCCTGCTTGCCTTTCAGCGTGTCGGAGAGCGACTTCAGCGGACGGTTGTTGGCACCACGCAGCACGCGGCCACGGCGTCCGTTGTCGAACAGGGCGTCGACGGCTTCCTGCAGCATGCGCTTTTCGTTGCGCACGATGACTTCAGGAGCGTGCAGGTCCATCAGCTTCTTCAACCGGTTGTTACGGTTGATGACGCGGCGATACAAGTCGTTCAGGTCAGACGTGGCGAAGCGTCCACCATCGAGTGGAACCAGGGGGCGAAGCTCCGGGGGAATGACCGGAATCACGTCCAGGATCATCCAATGCGGCTTGTTGCCGCTCTTGCGGAAGGCCTCGACAACTTTCAAGCGCTTGGCGTACTTGAGCCGCTTCTGCAGCGAGCTCTCGTTCTTCATCTTCTCGCGCAGTTCAACGGACAGGCCGTCGGTGTCAACGCGCTTGAGCAGTTCCTTGATCGCCTCAGCGCCCATCATCGCTTTGAAACCCGCAGGGCGATATTGTTGGTCGAGTTCGCGGAACTTGGCTTCGTCTTTGATGACCTCGCGCTCTTTCACCGGGGCATCGCCGGGTTCGACCACGACGTAGGCTTCGAAATAGAGCACGGACTCAAGGTCGCGCAGGGAAATGTCGAGCAGGTGGCCGATGCGGCTGGGCAGTCCCTTGAAGAACCACACGTGCGAGCATGGCGAAGCCAGCTCGATGTGGCCGAGGCGTTCGCGGCGAACTTTGGACAGCGTAACTTCCACGCCGCACTTGTCGCAGATCACGCCGCGGTGCTTCATGCGCTTGTACTTGCCGCAGAGGCACTCCCAGTCCGTGACCGGGCCAAAGATGCGCGCGCAGAACAACCCGTCGCGCTCCGGCTTGAAGGTGCGGTAGTTAATGGTCTCGGGTTTGGTGACTTCGCCGTGTGACCAGCTCCGGATTTTTTCCGGGGACGCCAGACTGATACGGATGGCGTCGAAGTCTGCAATCACATTTGCCATTTCGAAAGGGCTCGAACGAAACAAGGTGGTCCTCCGCTTCCTGCGGGTCTGACGCGTCCGCTGACGGAGCTCGTAAACCAGTTCTCAGTACTCGGTTCTCAGTTAAAACCGAGTGGAACTCTCGCCTTTCATGCGGCATTGAGCTCGGATGCCGCAGTGGCCGTAATTCAAGAAACTCTGTAGCGCCATTCGCCGTCCGGCTGTGGCGGCGAGACGCCGCCACGACAGCCGCCGGGACGGCGGCGCTACTTAATCTGCTGCTGCGCTGGCCGTGGGCTTTTTCTCGCCCGCCTTGATCAATTCCACATCGAGGCAGAGCGACTGCAACTCGCGGATCAGCACGTTAAATGATTCGGGTACGCCGGGCTCCATGGCGGCTTCGCCCTTGACGATGGCCTCATAAATCTTGGTACGGCCATATACGTCGTCGGACTTCGCCGTCAACAGCTCCTGCAGGATGAACGCTGCACCGTAAGCTTCGAGCGCCCAGACTTCCATTTCTCCGAAGCGCTGTCCGCCGAACTGCGCCTTGCCGCCCAGCGGCTGCTGGGTGATGAGCGAGTACGGTCCGATGGAGCGAGCGTGAATCTTGTCGTCCACCAGGTGCGACAGCTTCAGCATGTAGATGTACCCGACGGTGACGGGCTGTTCGAACTTGTCGCCCGTCATGCCGTCGTGAAGAGTCGTCTTCCCGGAGGTCGGCAAACCGGCGTGTTCGAGCAGCGCCTTGATCTCGCCTTCCTTCGATCCGTCGAATACCGGCGATCCCATGAACACGCCCTTAGTGAGGGTCGGGGCCACGGACTCCAGTTCTTCGTCGCTCATGTCAGAAATGATGTCGGCCAGCTGCGAGTCTTTGAACAACGCCTTCAACTCGCGCCGGATGGCTTCGGTCCGCGTGTTTTCCTTGAGCAGTTGCTTGATCTTCTCGCCGAGCACGAAGCCTGCCCATCCGAGGTGGGTTTCGAGAATCTGTCCCACGTTCATACGGGAGGGCACGCCGAGCGGGTTGAGCACGATTTCCACGGGCGTTCCGTCTTCGAGGTATGGCATATCCTCTTCCGGCAGAATGCGGGCAATGACGCCCTTGTTGCCGTGGCGGCCGGCCATCTTGTCACCGACACTCAGCTTGCGCTTCATGGCGATGTAAACCTTGACTAGCTTGATGACGCCCGGTGGTAGTTCATCGCCCTTGGTCAGCTTCTCTTTTTTCTCGTTGACGATCTTCTTGAGGACGTCGATCTGGCGAGAGGTCATTTCTTCGATCTCGTCGATCTGCTCGTTCACTCGCGGATCCTTGTCGGCATATTTAATGCGCTTCAGGTTGCGGGTGGAGATGCGCTCGATCTCGTCACGCGTGAGCAGGTTGCCCTTGGTCAGAAGGCGCTTGTTGGTGCGCTCGTCGTGCAAGTCGGCCTGCACTTCCTTGCCGCCCAGAATATTTTCCAAGCGCTTCAGGCGCTCGTCGGTCAGAATTCGGATTTCGTCCGAAAGGTTCTTTTCCAACTTCGCGATCTGCGTGGCTTCGATGGCTTTGGCGCGCTCGTCCTTTTCCTGACCCTTGCGCGAGAAGATCTTCACGTCGACAATGACACCCTCGATGCCCGGCGGGCAGTAGAGGGAAGCGTCGCGCACGTCGCCGGCCTTTTCGCCGAAGATCGCGCGGAGCAGTTTCTCTTCCGGCGTGAGCTGGGTTTCGCCCTTCGGCGTAACTTTGCCAACGAGGATGTCGCCCTGCTTGATGCCGGCGCCGATGCGAATGACGCCCGCTTCGTCCAGATTGCGCAGCATGGACTCGCTGACGTTGGGAATATCGCGCGTAACTTCTTCCGGACCCAGTTTGGTGTCGCGGGCTTCGATCTCGTATTCCTCGATGTGAAGCGAGGTGTAGTAATCCTCTTTCACCATCTTCTCGGAGACGAGGATCGCGTCTTCGAAGTTGTAACCACGCCATGGCATGAAGGCGACCAGGACGTTTCGTCCCAGCGCCAACTCGCCGTGATCGGTGCAAGGACCGTCAGCGATAATCTCGCCCTTGAGGACGCGCTGACCTTTTTTCACCACCGGCTTCTGGTTGATGCAAGTGTTCTGGTTGGAACGCTTGAACTTCGTGAGCTGGTAGATGTCGCTGCCCACCTCACGCGACAGCTGCGTGGGATGGTGTTCGCCTTCGACACGCACGATGATGCGCTCGGAGTCGACCGAGTCGATGATGCCGTTGCGGCGGGCGAGAACGACTGCGCCCGAGTCGCGAGCAGTGACGCCTTCCATTCCGGTACCCACGATCGGCGCTTGCGCGCGAAGCAGGGGCACGGACTGGCGTTGCATGTTGGCGCCCATCAGCGCACGGTTCGCGTCGTCGTGCTCGAGGAACGGAACCAGCGAGGCGGCGACGGAAACGAGTTGCTTCGGGCTGACATCGACGTAGTCGACTTCGTCGCGACTGACCAGGACGAAGTTGCCGGCCTTGCGGGCGTTAACCAGTTCGGCGACGATCTTGCCCTTGTCGTCGAGTTCCACGTTGGCCTGCGCGATCGTGTGACGGTCTTCTTCCCATGCGGAGAGGTAGAAGGAAAACGGCTCAATCGTCGCCGGCTTCTTGCGCTTCTCTCTCAAGTCGTTGTTGATCTTCTCGATCTCGTGCTTCTCGATATGGTCGCCGACTTTGAAATCACTATCGCCGACGTTGACGATGGTCGAGTAGTCGATGACGCGTCCACCCTTGATCTTGCGGTAGGGCGACTCGATGAAGCCGTAGTCGTTGATGCGGGCGTAGCAGCTCAACGACGAGATCAGGCCGATGTTCGGACCTTCCGGCGTCTCAATCGGGCAGATACGTCCGTAGTGCGTGGGGTGAACGTCGCGGACTTCGAATCCGGCGCGTTCACGGGACAGACCGCCCGGCCCAAGGGCCGAGAGACGCCGCTTGTGCGTGATCTCGGAGAGCGGGTTGGTCTGATCCATGAACTGGGACAGCTGCGACGATCCGAAGAATTCGCGGATCGCAGCCATCACCGGCTTGGCGTTGACCAGGTCGTGCGGCATGGCCGTCGACATTTCCTGGTACACAGACATTTTTTCTTTGATCGCGCGTTCCATGCGGACCAGGCCGATGCGGAACTGGTTCTCCATCAACTCGCCGACCGCGCGGACGCGGCGGTTGCCGAGGTGATCGATGTCGTCGACCGCGCCGATGCTCTTGCGCAGCTTCAGCAGGTACGCGATGGTCGCGTAGAAGTCGTCCGGATCGAGCGTGCGCTTGTCGAGACTGGTGGCTTCCTGGTTCTCGAACAGCTTGATGTTGAACTTCAAGCGGCCCACGCGCGAGAAGTCATACTTGCGCGGGTCGAAGAACATGCCATGGAAAAGAGCGGTCGCCGTGTCGAGTGTCGGCGGATCGCCGGGACGCAGCTTGCGATAGATTTCGATCAGCGCTTCCTGCGGAGTTTTCACCGCATCGCGCTTCAGCGTCTGGCTGATGACCGTCCCCACGTCGTCGCGCTCAGGGAAGAACAGCGACATTTCCACGACGCCCGAATCGAGAATCTTTGAAACCTTGTCGGACGTCAGCTCGGAGTTGGCTTCGAGCATGACTTCGCCGGTAGTGGTGTCGACGATGTCGCCGGCAGTCCACGCGCCTTCGAGGTCGGTAATGTCAACTTCGATCTCCGTGACCTTCGCCTTCTGAATTTCCTTCAGAATCTGAGCGTTGATCTTGCGGCCGGAGTGCGCGATTTCATCGCCCGACTTGTTCTTGATGCTGTGGGCGAGCTTCATGCCTAGAAGGTTGGTTGGCTTCTCGCTGGTCGGATCGAGCGTCCAGAAAAGCTTCTTGTCGCGGACGGCGAGACGGTCGACGGTGTAGAACGATTTCAGAATGTCTTCGCCGGTTCGCAAGCCGAGGGCGCGCAGGAAGATCGTGCCCAGGAACTTGCGCTTGCGATCGATGCGCACGTAGAGCACGTTCTTCTGGTCGTATTCGAATTCAACCCACGATCCGCGGTAGGGAATGATCTTGCCGAGGAAGTAGGTGCGGTTGTTCGCGGTCTCGAAGAACACGCCGGGCGAACGGTGCAACTGGCTGACGATGACGCGCTCGGTGCCGTTGATGATGAAGGTGCCGTTCTGCGTCATCAGCGGAACGTCGCCGAAGAATACTTCCTGCTCTTTGATATCGCGGATGGAGCGGTTGCCGGTCTCGGCGTCCTTGTCGAAGATCGTCAGACGCATCGTGACCTTGAGCGGAGCGGAGTAAGTCATGCCACGCTCTTCGCACTCAGCCACGTCGTACTTCAACTGCAGGCCGACAGGGTCGCCGCACTTGTTGCAGAAGTCGGGCGTGTTGGCGTTGTAGGTGCCGCACTTGCCGCACAGAACTTCGCCAGGATGGAACGGATCGGTAATGACGGTGGATCCGCAATTCTTACAAGTGGTCCGGAGGTGATGCAGGCCTTTCAGGTGGCCGCACTTGCACTCCCAGTTACCAATGGCGTAATCCACAAACTCAAGTTGTGATACGTTGCGGAAGTCGGTGATCGGAAAGACAGACTGAAACACCGCCTGCAAGCCGCCGTCTTCGCGCTCGCTGGGCAGTTTGTCCATCTGCAGGAAGCGGTCGTAAGAACGCTTCTGAACCTCGATCAGGTTCGGGATCTGGATGGTGGCCGGAATTTTGGAAAAATCGAATCGCTTACGGAAGGCATTTTTCATCTTCAGAAACTCCCAATCTCACGCGCAGCCGAGGGCCACGCTTATACCGCGGAATGTGGGGCGCGTCATTGTTGTCGCGCCGCGGGACGTACGTGTGTGGTACCGGAAAAGCTTGTGTTTCAAAACCAGGAACCTAAAAGACGGCGGGGCGCCCGCAGGGACAGTCGTTCCCGCAGACGCCAACCAAGGCGTTTCGCCATTCTAGATTTGAAATCTTTCGCGCCAGTTCGTCGGCCTGTTTCCGCCCCGCCTGCCCGCGGAGCAGCCTGCCCAAAACTACCCGCGCGAGACATAGCCCGCGCTCGAGTGAAGCCCTGGGAGGCGACGTTATATAGATGCTAACATCGCCGCCCAAGGTTCACAAGTAGGAACGTGCAACATAATCGATATTGCATCGATCTTGGTGCTATGTGGGGACAGCCGCCTCGGCTGTCCAGTCGCGAAGCGACGTAAACCTAGCCGAGCTGCGCTCGACCGGACGGCCGAAAGCGGCCGTCCCCACACAAGCGAGCTTATTTCACTTCGACAACGGCACCGGCTTCGGTGAACTTCTTCTTAATGGTCTCGGCTTCGTCCTTGGAGACGCCCTCTTTCACGTTCTTGGGGGCTCCATCGACCAGTTCCTTGGCTTCTTTCAAGCCCAGGCTGGTGACTTCGCGGACGGCCTTGATCACGTTGATCTTGTTGGCGCCCACTTCCTTCAGGACGACGGTGAACTCGGTCTTCTCCTCCGCCGGGGCCGCTGCTGCCGCTCCGCCGCCGCCCGCGACCATGACCGGGGCCGCTGCCGCCGCCGACACACCGAGACGCTCTTCGAGCTTCTTTACGAGCTGCGCCGCGTCGAGCAGCGACAACCCTACGATTGAATCTTCCAACTGTTGCAGATCCGCCATATTAGTTCTCCACTTGTTTCAGTTTTGTTAATTTCGTTATCCGTGGGCCGGGGTTCCAGTGCGTCCAGGTCCGATTTCCTCGCGCCAGACAACGCTTGGAACGAACCGCGCAACCCCCGACTTGCCGGTAACCAAATCTCTTCGGATGGCTTGCGCGCCATCCAGAACTTGTTGTCTACGCAGCCGGCTAAAACCCCGCTCGCTGCGCTTGCTGGACGGCCGAAGGCGACCGTCCCCACATGAGCCGTTATGCCTCTTTGAACTTCTTCTGCTGCACGCCTTGATCGACCACGACTGCCAGGTTGCGGCCTACCGCATTCATCACGGTGACCAAACGCTGCGCCGGGGCATTAATCAGGAACAGGAGCTTAGAATACAGCTCTTCCTTCGAAGGCATGCTGGCCAGTGCTTCGATTTCTTTAATGTTGATGACTTTGCCTTCGACCACGCCGATCTTGAAGGTAAACTCCGGCGTGTCTTTGGCGTATTTCGTCAGTGCCTTCGCCATTGCGACCGGATCCCCGGTGGTGTAGGCGATTGAAGTTACGCCGGCCAGACCCGTCAAGGCGGCTTCGACTTTCGTGCCCTTGGCGGCCTTCTCGGCCAAGGTGTTCTTGACGACCTGATACTTCGCGCCCGCCGCGCGTAGCACCTTGCGCAGCTCGTAGTCCTGGGGAACGGTCATCTTGGTGTAGGTCGCGACGACCACGTTCGAAACGTTCTTCAGGTCTTTGCTGAGCTTTTCGACCTGTTCTGTCTTCTTTGCCTTGGTAACCGCCATTTTCAAATCCCTCTCAATCTGGTGTTTTTACGTGGGGACGGACGCATTCGTCCGTCCAGGCGCTTCAGCGCCGCGTTAAGCCTTCGCAGCCGTCTCGATCGGGGTCACGTCCAGCAAAATCCCAGGACCCATCGTCGAACTCAGGGTGCAGCCCTTGATGTACTTACCCTTGGCCACGGACGGCTTGGCTTTGATCACGCTGGTGATCAACACCGTCGCGTTCTCGATCAGCTTGTCGGGCGAGAAGGAAATCTTGCCGACCGGGCAGTGCACGAGCGCCGTCTTGTCGGTGCGGAATTCAACCTTGCCGGCTTTGACTTCCTGTACGGCCTTGCCCACGTCGAAGGTGACGGTGCCGGTCTTCGGGTTCGGCATCAGGCCCTTGGGACCAAGAATCTTGCCGAGGCGTCCAACGGATTTCATCACGTCGGGCGTCGCGATGAGGGCGTCGAAGTCAGTCCAATTCTCTTTGGTGATCTTCTCGACCATCTCTTCGCCGCCGGTGAAATCGGCACCCGCCGCTTCCGCTTCCTTAATCTTGTCGCCGGTCGCGATGACCAGGACCTTCTTCGATTTGCCCAGACCGTGTGGCAGAACGACCGTGCCGCGGACCATCTGGTCGGCGTGCTTGGGATCGACTCCCAGGCGGAGCGTGACCTCGACGGTCTCGTCGAACTTTGCGAACTTCACTTTCTGCAGGAGAGGAACTGCGTCCTGCAGAATGTAGGGGCGTTTCTCGACTGCGGAGTGCGCCTTGGCGATGTTCTTTCCTTCTTTTTTCATTGCTCTTCCTTGTCTCCCACCGCTCGTCGTTGAATCGAGGAGCCGTGGTGCTTTTGACTTATGTAGCGCCGCCAGAAAAACCACGCTCGCTGCGCTTACTGGACGGGCGAAGGCGCCCGTCCCCACACAATCTCGTTCCCTAGCCGACTACTTCAATGCCCATCGATCTGGCGGTGCCGCGGATGCTTTTGATTGCGGTTTCGACGGAAGCGGCGTTCAGGTCGGGCATTTTTTGTTTGGCGATGTCTTCGACCTGCTTGGCGGTAACTTTGCCGACTTTGTCTTTATTCGGCACGCCGGATCCCTTGGCGATGCCCGCTGCGCGCTTCAACAGAATCGAGGCCGGGGGCGTCTTGGTGATGAAGGTGAACGAGCGGTCGCTGTAGACGGATACGACGACCGGAATGATCAGTCCTTCCATTTCTTTCTGGTTGGTTCTGGCGTTGAACTGCTTGCAGAACTCCATGATGTTGATCTGCGCCTGGCCCAGCGCCGGGCCCACGGGAGGCGCCGGAGTCGCCTTGCCGGCGGCGATCTGCAGCTTCACATAACCTGTAACTTTCTTTGCCATGATCTCTCTTCCGTCGGCAGCGTGAGTCTAGGATTTTCGGCTCAGCGATCTGCGGACTATTTTTCTTCGAGACTTAACGCCCCTCAGGGGCAAAAGCCCAGTCTCGCTTGGGCTCTTAACGATACGGCTGAAGCCGTACCCTTCCACAAAAACTTACGCGACCTTCTCTACCTGGTTGAACTCGAGTTCTACCGGGGTGGAGCGGCCGAAAATTGTGACCATTACTTTCAACGTTTCGCGGTCTTCGTTCACTTCGTCGACGATGCCGGTGAAGCTGGCGAACGGGCCTTCGGTGATGCGGACCGATTCCTGCTTCTCGAACTTGACCTTCAGCTTGGGCTTCTCGCGGCTGTCGGCAACTTTGTAGACGATGTGCTGCACTTCTTCTTCGGACAGCGGCGTCGGCTGCTGGCCGGTGCCAACGAATCCGGTGACGCGCGGCGTGGACTTCACCACATGCCATACGTGATCGTCCATGTCCATTTCAACCAGCACGTAGCCGGGATAGAACATGCGCTCGGAGGTGTACTTTTTGCCGCCGCGCACCTCGGTGACGGACTCGGTCGGGATCAGCACTTTGCCGATCTTCTCCTGCAGCCCGAACGCCGCGACTCGCGACTCGAGAGACTCTTTCACCTTGCGCTCAAAGCCCGAGTAAGAGTGAATGATGTACCACTTCATGTTCGGGTTCTTGGGCGCCTCGGCCGTGGCGGTGGTTCCGTCCGCGGCGGGGAGCTGCCCCTCGCCCGTTGCACTTGGTGCTGCTTCGTTTTTTTCTTCGTCCTGCATAGGGGTGGTTCTTCTCGGCCAGCCGTTACTTTCTAAGCAGCGCGAAGCTGCAAATCATCGATGACTAGTGAACCTTGAACGCGTTGAATAGTGCGGTTACGCCGTGTTGAATGACGAAGTCAATTACGGCAAAGTACAACGCGAAAATGAAGACCGTGATCACGACCACCGTGGTCGTGGCTCGAACTTCTTTCCACGAGGGCGCGGTCACCTTGCGCATTTCTGTGCGCACATCGTTGTAGAAGGTCTTGGTCCGCTCGGGCCAGGACTTGACCGTCGCGACAAGTGCGTTTTGTTCCGTCATGGTCGCCATCTTCTGCTTCCTTCTCTTCGCTCTGTCTTGCGCCTGTGCGTAAACTCTGGCAGGGGCGGAGGGATTCGAACCCCCAAGTTCGGTTTTGGAGACCGACAGTTTAACCGTTGAGCTTACGCCCCTGAATTCATTGAGTGATTGAGGGATTGGGTCATTGAGCGATTTTCAATCGCACGATCGCCAATCACACAATGGCTCAATTATTTCACTTCTTTGTGCGGCGTGTGCTTGCGGCAACGGTTGCAGAACTTCTTGAACTCCAACCGTTCGGTCGTCGTCTTCCGATTTTTGGTCGTCGAGTAGTTCCGCTCTTTGCAGTCACCACACTGTAACGTCACGATTTCTCGGGGCATAAAACAGCTCCTAGCTTCTAAACTCAAACTTTGCAAGTCAGAAGTACGAATTCAGAATGCAGAATTGATCTTGCTCTTACTTCTGCATTCTTCCTTCTGACTTCTGCCTTGCCTTACTGAATAATCTCCGCAATCGTTCCGGCGCCTACAGTGTGCCCGCCTTCACGAATCGCGAACCGCAAGCCCTTTTCCATGGCCACCGGCGTGATCAACTCAATCACCAGGCTCACGTTGTCCCCCGGCATCACCATCTCGGTGCCCGCCGGCAACTCCGCTACGCCCGTCACGTCCGTCGTTCGCAGATAAAACTGCGGACGGTACCCCTTGAAGAACGGCGTATGTCTTCCACCTTCTTCTTTGGTCAGAATGTAGACTTCAGCCTTGAACTTGGTGTGCGGCGTGATCGATCCACCCTTCGCCAGAACCATGCCGCGCTCCACATCTTCCTTGCCAATACCGCGCAGCAAGAGACCGGCGTTGTCGCCCGCCATGCCTTCGTCCAGCTGCTTCTTGAACATCTCGACGCCCGTGACCACCGTCTTGCGCGTCTCGCGGAAGCCGACGATTTCTACCTCCTCGCCCACCTTCACCTTGCCGCGCTCGATACGGCCAGTCACCACCGTGCCACGTCCCGAGATCGAGAAGATATCTTCGATCGGCATCAGGAACGGCTTGTCCAGTTCACGCGCCGGCTGCGGCACGCTCTTGTCCACCGCTTCCATCAGCTCGTCAATCTGCTTCTCCCACTTCGCTTCCCCGTTCAGCGCGCCCAGGGCCGACAAACGGATCACCGGAACATCATCGCCGGGGAACTTGTACGTCTTCAGCAGCTCGCGAACTTCGAGTTCGACCAGATCCAGCAACTCAGGATCATCGACGGCATCGCACTTGTTCAACGCAACGACGATGTACGGCACACCGACCTGGCGGGCGAGCAGCACGTGCTCCCGCGTCTGCGGCATGGGACCATCCGTCGCCGCCACCACCAGAATCGCGCCATCCATCTGCGCCGCGCCCGTGATCATGTTTTTGATGTAGTCGGCGTGGCCCGGGCAATCGACGTGCGCGTAGTGCCGGTTCGCCGTCTCATACTCCACGTGCGCTGTGGCAATCGTGATTCCGCGCGCCTTCTCTTCCGGCGCGTTATCGATCGAATCAAACGAGCGGAACACAATCTTCGGATTGTGCTTCGACAGAACCTTCGTGATCGCCGCCGTCAACGTCGTCTTGCCATGATCGATGTGACCAATCGTACCTACGTTGCAGTGCGGCTTATTGCGATCAAATTTTTCTTTCGCCATAACTCAGCTCTTAGCTCCTACGCCTTTAGCCTTCTAGCTCAAAAACCCTTGTCATCCTGAGGCGCGCATTTTGCGCCGAAGGATCTATGCAAACTTCTCTGCTCCCACTTCAGTAGTACTGGTACAACTTCTTAAACTTGTGCCGCAGCGCGATGTCGACGCCCTCGAGCTTCGACAGGTAGAACTCGCGCATCTGCGCCTGATCGGACACGGGCAGCGACTGATACAACTGCCGCGCGTCGAGTCCTGAATCGCCGGCAACACCTTCCAGCAAACGCTGTGCCAGCACCGCGTCAAAGTCCCGAACGCGAATTCCTTTGCGGTCCAACTGCTTCAGGAATCCCTGAGCCTTCTCAGGCAAGAACGCCTGCTCTACAGCTTTTTGCAGCCTGGCGAACTCTTGCGCCTTCTCAATCTTGATGGCAGCCTTCTGGAAAACCACTGTCATCGGCGAACACTCTCAATTCCTAAAGCAATTTTCTGGAGCGGGAGACGGGAATCGAACCCGCGACCAACAGCTTGGAAGGCTGTGACTCTACCACTGAGTTACTCCCGCCCTGTGTCAGCTCTCAGCTATCAGCCGTCAGCTTTCAGCCAAATCCAGCGGCTAAAGCCGCTTTCAATTTTCACCGCTAACGGCACGGCTGAAGCCGCACCCTTCCACAAAACATCTGGAGCCGATGACCAGGATTGAACTGGTGACCTCTCCCTTACCAAGGGAGTGCTCTACCAACTGAGCTACATCGGCCCAAAAACCGGCTGTCAGCTGTCAGCCTTCAGCTCTCTAGATCCCTCGCACACTGCGCTCGGGATTTCGTCAGCGGGCTCAACCCACTCTGCATCCTTATCCGGGTGCAGCACTTCATTCCGGCGCAACACCGACTTCACGGCCAGCAATCCCAGAATCGCCAGCGTTCCAGCCCGAAACCTAGGGTCGGGAAGCGTAGTCCACGCCAGCGCTCCCAGCACTCCATAACAGACCAGCGCGATGGACAAGCGGTTCACAGAAATTAGATCCCTCGCAAAGACCGCTCGGGATTTCGCCAGTGGACTCTCCCCTTCGCTACACTCAGGGTCACGCCCGCTAATCGGCTCAATCTATGGTGCACAGGGAAGGATTCGAACCTTCGTACCTCGCTAGGAGGGACAGATTTACAGTCTGTTGGCTTTAACCACTCACCCACCTGTGCAAAAACTTTCGGGCGATGCGGCTGTTGCGCTCCGTCCGGCAGACTACGCTACTAGGGCCGCTCGAAAGCACACGCGAAACCCGCAGACCAAAACGAAAAACAGCTTTCTTTTTTCGCAACACAGGGAAACCAAGGATCGCGCAAGAAGACGCCGCGAAGATCACTGACCGCTGATCACTGATCGTTAGATCATAAGATCATTGATCACTGCACACCGGAAAAGTACCGAATGGAGTGCGTTGGAAAAACCTGTTGCGCCGCTAACCGAGTCCGCCGCCTGCCGGAACATCCATCTCGTCGTTCGTTTACTGGAGCTGGCGAAGGGATTTGAACCCCCGACCCTCTGATTACAAATCAGATGCTCTACCAACTGAGCTACGCCAGCAAATTAGGGGGAAAGACGCGCTATCGCGCAAACTTATCCCTCAGATCCCTGCCAGATGTCCGGGACAATTATTTAAGGTATCACAAGGGCAAGTTGGGGCGCAACAACTCGTCCGGTGCCCACCGGTGCCCAATCAGCTCGGCCACCTATTCCTCGCGCAAGGCCACCATCGGATCCACGCGCGCGGCCCGTCGCGCTGGAATGATGCATGCCGCCAGAGCTACCGCGGTCAGGACTACGGCGACCAAGCTGAAGGTTGCTGGATCGTGGACGGGCACGCCGAAGACCAGACTCGACACCGCGCGGCCGAGGGCGAGCCCACCCGCCAGTCCGACGACGACGCCGATCAGAACGACCTTCATCCCCTGACTGACGATGAGCTGCAACACGCTTCGGGGCGTGGCACCCAGAGCCATGCGCAGTCCGATCTCGCGAGTGCGCTGGTTGACCGAGTAGGCGAGCACGCCGTAGATCCCGATCGCCGCGATGAGCAGCGCCACGCCGGCAAATGCCGACAATAATACGGTGTTGAGCCGCGGCTGGGCGGCGCTGTTCGACAACCATTGGTCCATCGTGTTGACGTTCGCCAGGGCGAGCCCCGCATCAAGGTCGTGGATTCTCTGGCGAATCGAGGGCAGCAGCGCCTCTGCGGAAGCGTCGGTGCCACCGTCGCTTCGAACGACAACATCCATGAGCGGCCAAGTACCGCGCTGTTGGAGCCCGTAATAAAGTGTCGGGGTCTGCTGGTTCAGAGCCTGATCGCGAATGTCACCCACGACTCCGACGATCGTGTAGGCGATCTCCGGCTTGGCGCTGGGGCGAAGCGCTTTGCCGATGGGGTCGGCATCGCCAAAGAATTTCTGGGCGGTCGACTGGCTGACGACCATCACCAGCTGAGAGGTGCGGGTATCGGCGTCGGTGAAGGTGCGGCCGCGCAGCAGCGGAATGCGCATGGTGTCGAAGTACCCATTGCTGACGCTCCGCCAGTCGATGGGCACGGCGGTGCCCGGCGGCAGCACGGACGCCTCGGTGGTGATCATGGGATGCCTTGCATAATTCCCGGCGCCGAAAGGAATCCCGCTACACACCGCGGCACTGCGGACGCCGGGAATCGATTGCAGGTTCTCGATGAGCGAGTGATAGAGAGCGGGCCCCTTGTCTGCCAGCGGATATTGCGGCACGGGAGGAGCGAGTTGAAAAGTCATCAGGCCGCTGGAATCGAATCCCAGGCGCACGCGTTGCAGGTTGGCGAGGCTCTGCATCAGCAGGCCCGCGCCAATCAGAAGAACCGCGGCGAGTGCCACTTCACCTGCGGCCAGGCTGTCGCGTAACCAGCTGCGGATGCCTCCGGTCGACCCGCGACCGGCCTCTTTTAGCGTGTCGTTGGCCTTGGCGGTTGCGATGCGCCACGCTGGCGCCAAGCCGAAGAGTAGACCCGTGGCAATCGTGAGCGCGAAACAGAACCACAGCACAGTCGAGTCGACTCCGACATCGGGAAAGGGCAAAGTGCCATCGGGCAAGGACCGGGTCAGCACGCGCACGGCGGCAACCGCTCCGAGCAAGCCGGCGCCGCCACCGAGGGTTGAAAGGACTACGCTCTCGACGAGAAGCTGGCGAATCAGGCGGCCGCGTGTGGCGCCCAACGCGGTGCGCACGGCCATCTCCTTCTGCCTTGTGGCGGCGCGCGCCAGCAGCAGGTTCGCGATGTTGGCGCAGGCAATCAGCAATACGAACCCAACCGCCACCAGCAGAACCAGCAGTCCGGTTTTCAGATCTGCGCCGACGAACGTATCGAATAAGCTAAGGAGATGAATTCCCCAATAACGCACTTCGGGATACTGGTTGCCGACGCGGGCCGAGACGGTATCCATCTCGGCCTGGGCCTGTTGCGGCGTGACCCCAGCTTTGAGCTTGCCGAAGACGGAGATCACGTGGTTCAGGCGGAGTTCTTTGCTCGGATCGATGGTCAGCGGCGTGTAGAGATCGCCGCCACCGATCAGCTTCAAGCTGGCCGGGGCGATACCGACAATCGTCGTTGGAACACCGTCGAGGGAAATCGTTTTGCCGACCAGAGCCGGATCTGACGCAAAACGGCGCTTCCACAAACCTTCGCCGATGATGGCGACTGAGGCGCCACCCGGCTTCTCTTCGTCCGCCTTGAACTCGCGGCCGGCGATGAGCCTCGTGCCGAGAACCTGGGTCAGAACCGGACTGATGAGGTTTCCGGTGAGTTGCTCGGGTTCCCCATTTCCACTCAGGGTGAATGTGGCGTAGCCCACTCCGGCGAGTTGCTCGAACGACTGCGTCTGCTCTCGCCAGGAAAGGAAGTTCAGTACGGAAGCTGCGAAGGTCGGCAGGTTGAGTTTGTCGTTCTTTTCTGCCACCTGCACGATCCGGTTGGGCTCGGCGAAGGGCAGCGAACGGATCATGACCGCGTTCACGACCGTGAAGATGGTCGCGTTGGCGGCAATTGCAATCGCGACGGTGAGAACCACCGTGGCGGTAAAGAGCGGCGCCCGGTACATGATGCGAACTGCGTAACGGATATCTCCCCAGATTGCGCTGTTCTGGAACATGGTTGTTTGGACGGCTGGAAAGTCCAAATGATATCAACCCGTTCCACCCGATAGCGCCGGTTGGTGCTCCCGATTCTGGTCCGGATGACACTGATCCAGGGAAGTCAACCTTGAGGGAGATGTCATCCTGAGTGGTGGCGAAGCCAACATGAGGGACCTTTACCTCGGCAGGCGGGCCGATTGCGCAGGCGAGTAATTCGTTGCGGCTCGGCAGGTTGGGTATCCCTTTCTGCTGCGTCGTTACCGACACGGTCGTAGGGTCTTTCACTTTGGCTTTGCCACGGTTCAGGATGACCGGGGATGCTATCATTTGATCCCTGATCCGCATTTCATGCGAATAAGGCGCACTCTCCCCATCGCTCTGGCAGTCGTCGTGGTTGCCGCGGCGGTGACGCTTGCCGTCCAGCTGCGCAAGGACGCTCCGCCCGAACCCGCGCGGTTGCTGCCCGCGGCCGACGCCTTCGTGTACGCCGATTTTGGCTGGGCCCGCCGGTTAAACGGCGGAAAGCTGCTGTTCCCGGTGAACCACGATCCGGAATATGAGCGGTTCATTCAGGATACTGGGTTTGATTTCGAGCGCGACCTGGATGCGGTGGCGTTTGCCGTCCACTACCCGCAGAACTGGCCGGGGGGCGGGACCGGGGGCTCGGCACCCGAGCCTCGCTTTTCGGAGGTCTTCACCGGAAGGTTCGATGGCAGCCGGTGCCTGGCTTACCTGAAGAAGACCGCTAAATCGGTCGAGAATTACAACTCGGTCGACATCTTCACGATTCCCCTTTATGGCCGGTCGTTCCGCGTCGCGATTCTCGGCGTGGACACAGTTGCGGCTTCCAATCATGACGACCCTGCCGTGATCCGCGGCATGGTGGACCGATCACGGCGGCTGGCGTCGCCGTTTGGAGGTCCGGCTTTTCTGCGCCGCTGTTACAAGCGGGTGCAGTTGGCTAGTCCGATTTGGATGGTGGCGCGGGTAGAGCCGGCATCGCCTGGGTTTGAGGCGTGGTCGGCGATTTTTCCCAAATCCGCCGACTTGGTCATTTCGGCGAGTTATAACCCCCTGCATCTGCCACTGCGGGCGGGCGTGCTGCACCTGCGCGCCGAGGCCTCGACGGGCAGCGACGAGGACGCCCGTAACATTACCGACAAGGCCAACACGTTCCTGACGATGTTTCGCAGCGCGGAAGTCTCGGTCGGATCGGGGGGCACTGACGCCGACGTGAAGGCCTTCTTTGACAGCCTGAGAGTTCGGCAGGAGAGCAACCGGGCAGTCCTTTCAGCGATCCTGCCGGGCGGGGTCTTCCGCAAACTGGGGGAATCCGCGGACCAGATGCCGGAACCCGGACCGTCAGCGGCTCCGGCCACGACCGGCAAATCACGCTAAAGGGTGCCCGAGCGCCCGCGCAACCTTTGCAACTAAATGACAACTCGATCGTCAGATCTAATGCCCGTCAGATCTAATAGGCGCCATATCCAATGAGAGTGTAGCCAGCAGGTACAATAAAATCGAATGTCCAGCTTCCTGTCAGGCCTTCCGCTTCCGCTTGCCGCATTCATCGCGGGGCTGATCTCGTTTCTTTCGCCGTGCGTGCTTCCGCTGGTGCCGGGATACGTTTCCTTGATTTCGGGCGCGGGCGTGGAGGAGTTGAAATCGGCACAGAGCCAGCTCATGCGCCGGGTCATGGTGAACTCGATTGGGTTCATCTTGGGCTTCAGCGTGGTGTTTGTGACGCTGGGGGCGATCTCGACCGAAATTGGACAACTCGCGGCACGCTACAAACACACGCTGTCGATCGTGGCAGGCGTGGTCATTATTATCTTCGGACTGCACCTGACCGGGATTTTCAAGATCAAGACACTTTATACCGATGCGCGGCTGCACAACGTGAAAGGAAGTAGCACGCCGGTGGGCGCGTTTGTGATCGGATTCGCCTTCGCGTTCGGTTGGACGCCGTGCCTGGGGCCGATTCTGACCGTACTCCTGACGCTGGCCAGCGAGCAGGACACGCTGGTCAAGGGCATCGCGCTGCTGGCAGTCTATTCGCTGGGATTGGCCGTGCCGTTCATCCTGACATCTTTGCTGATGGAGCGCTTCCTGAAGTTCTACAGCCGCTTCCGGTCGCGCATGCATTTGCTGGAGGTCGCCAGCGGGGGGTTGATGATCGCGTTGGGTGTGTTGCTGGTCATTGGTCGGTTTACGCTGATCTCGAGCTGGCTGTCGTTTTTGAATCGTTTCGCTTTGTAGTGGGAGGTTCTGGTTTTGAGGATTGAAGAATTTCAGTTTTGTCCAAAGTGCGGAGCCGCTCTGAATCAGGGCGTCGGCACGACTCCGGTGAGTGCGCCTGGAGTGGTCAGGTGCGGGGCCTGTGGCACGACGTTCCAGCAGTCGGATTTTGCGGGAGGTGCGGAGGCACAGGCGACTGCGGGAGGAAACCGCAATCCGATGGCTCTGTTCGCTGTGGCTGTGATCGCCGCAGTGATGCTGTTCTACGGGTTTCACGCGGCTAGGCGTTCGGAAGCGAATGCAATCGTCATGAAGGCCTCACCTGCTCCCGATTTCACGCTGGAGTCGCTGGATGGGAAGAGCGTGCGATTGTCGGACCTGCGCGGCAAAGCGGTCCTGCTGAATTTCTGGGCCACGTGGTGTGGGCCCTGCAAGATCGAGACACCGTGGCTCGTGGAGTTGCAGAACCAGTACGGGTCGCAAGGGCTGCAAGTGATCGGGGTCGCAATGGATGATTCCGGGAAAGAAGAGATCGCCAAGTTCGCCAAAGATATGGGAGTCAACTATCCCGTGCTGCTGGGGAAAGAGGCGGTCGGCGATGCGTACGGCGGCGTGCCGGCCCTGCCGGAGAGCTTTTTCATCGGCCGCGATGGAAAAATTGTCGACAAGATTATCGGGTTGAAGGGTAAAGGTGAGATCGAGGACTCCATCAAGAAGGCGCTGGGCACGGAAGCCGCAAAGAATGAGGCATCGGCCCGGACGGCGCGCGAAAACGGGCCTGTTCAGAGGTAACGTCGCATCCAGTCGCCGATCGTTTTAACATTCATGGATGGCTCGATGGCTCAGAAGTGACAATAGGAACGAGGTCGGGATCGGCCTACGATTGGGTGTCTCCCCGATGAGACTGCGCGGTCACAACTCGAAACTGATCTGGATGCTCGCCCTGCTCGCGGGCACCGCCGTTGCCCAGGGGGGAAAGGCGCCATCGGTTTCGTTCGCTCCGGTACCGCTGGTCACGGCGCAACGCACCGCACAGACGATGGTGAATTTGAATTTTCGGGTGGCTTCGGGATTTCACATTAATTCCAACGCTCCGAAGGACGAGTTCCTGATTCCGACCAGTTTGAAGATGGACCTGCCCACCGACATCATCCTGGGGAAGATCGAGTATCCCGAGGGGAAAGATTTGACCTTTCCTTTTTCTCCCGATCAGAAGTTGAATGTGTACAGCGGAGATTTTACGGTCGCGGTGGGGGTGCATCCCTTGCTCTCTGTGACCCCGGGAAAATATGTGATGCATGGCGTACTGCGCTATCAGGCCTGCGACAACGCGCAATGTTTTCCGCCGAAAGCGCTGCCGGTGAGCTTTGAAGTGAAAGTCATCCGGGAACCGGCCACGCATCACGCGAATCCGGCGCAGAGCCCGCACGTGCATAACTAGCGGTCAGCTTTCAGCTGTCAGCTCTCAGTTCACCGATTATTCCGTGATGATGTGATCGGCCCATTCGACCAGTGACACGAATACGGGCGGGCTGCCGAACTTCGCTCCGTAGTTCGCCAAGTCGGATTCGGTCACGGCTCGCGCTCGCGAGCAGGCGCCGCAGGCGTAGATCTGCACATGCTTCGCGGAGAGTTTATTCAGGAAGTCTCCCACGGTCGGCCAGCCTACGGGCGTCACCGCGTCGGCCACGACTTTGCGCATCAGCACGACCGCCTCGCCGAGCAAATAGATCTGCACTTCGTGTCCGGCTTCGGCGAGCGCCAGTGCGTGCGAAAAGGGAAACGCGGCCTTGGTGGGATCGTCGGAGCCCCACGCACTCTTCATCAAAATCTTCAGTTTGCGGGGTACCTGGGCCTGCAGCGGGCCAGTGGCGGCGAAAAGAGGCAATGCGGCTAATTGTGCCAGTCGTGTCAGAAATGCCCGACGTGCCATTAGATCCTCCAGCGCAACAGGGTGAAAATCGGCGATACTCTAACTCGCCGCTGCCGTTTGAGCAAGGTCTTTTGACTAACAGGTCTTTTGACTAACGTGGTAGTCCCTCCTAAGATTCCATCCCTATGAAGCAACGTTTTTTCTTGACGCTGGCTCTGGCGGCTTTGTGTGCGATTGGTTATGGACAGTCGGCGTCGCCTTCCGTTCTGGTCATCGACGATGTCAGCGTCGTTGACACGACGGGCGGGCCGCTGCTGGCACATCGCACCGTGGTTGTGCGGGACGGAAGGATCGAGGAGATCCGCGGTGCCGATGGCAGTATGAGCGGGAAACAATCTGGCATGCATGTGGATGGCTGGGGGAAGTTCCTGATCCCCGGGCTTTGGGACATGCATGTCCACATGGTCTTCGGGGACTGGTTCCCACTTGGGAAGGAAGGCACGCTGCCGCTGTTCGTCGCCAATGGCATTACGGGCGTGCGGGACATGGGCGGCGAGTTGGAAGTGCTGCAGCAATGGCGCAAGGAAATCGCTGCCGGAACTCTGATTGGGCCACGCATGGTCATCAGTGGGCCGATGCTTGATGGTCCGAAGCCGCGCTTTCCCAGTTCGATTGCGATTACGACTCCAGAGGATGGCCGCCGAGCCGTCGACGATCTGAAGCGGCGGGGCGCGGACTTCATCAAGTTGCAGTCTCTGATTCCGCGGGACGCGGTGTTTGCGATCGCCGAAGAAGCTCACAGGCAGGGGATCAGGTTCGTGGGGCATGTACCGGACTCGGTGCGAGCGTCGGAGGCTTCGAATGCAGGACAGAAGAGTTTTGAGCATTTGATCGGAATCTTCGAAGGCAGTTCGCCGCTAGAAGACCAATTCATCAAAGGGATCAAGACCGAAGGTCAATTTCTTTCGACCTACGACCCGAAGCGCGCGGCAGCGCTGTTCGCGCTGTTGGCGAAAAATCAAACCTGGCAGTGTCCTACTCTGGTGTGGGAGCGCGGCGGCAACTTGATTGACCAGACGGACTTCGCCAGCGATACCCGCGCAAAGTACGCACCCGCATACTGGAAGGATGTGACGTGGAAGAGCTTCACCGAGGAGATCATGCATGATTTCAACACCGATGACCTCGCGACCCGCAAACGATTCGTAGAAAAGGAACTGGAAGTGGTGAATGCGATGCACCGCGCCGGGATTCCATTTCTTGCGGGAACGGACACACTTCCCGGCGTCTACATTTTCCCCGGCTTCAGCTTGCACGAGGAATTGCAACGATTCGTGGCGGCTGGCTTCACGCCGATGGAAGCGCTGCAGACGGCAACTCTGAATCCGGCGAAATTCCTCGGGATGGACGACCGCCTTGGAACGATTGAGAAGGGAAAGGTCGCGGATCTGGTGCTGCTCGACGCGAACCCGCTGGACGACATTCGCAACACACAGAGAATTGCGGCGGTAATTGTGAATGGGCGATATTTCTCGCGGACGGATTTGGACAAGATGCTGGCGGGAGTGGAGGCAGCCGCGAAAGCGAAGTGAGAGATCTCCTTCCAGGAACTTCCCGAATCGGAACACGCCTGTGAAATATGCGGCGGAAGCCCGCAAGGACTCGATCGCGAACCGTAATTCTGATCTCGGGGCCCGTGGTGTAATGGCAAGCATCCGAGCCTGTCAAGCTTCAAGGTGCGGGTTCGAATCCCGTCGGGTCCACAGCGTTCCCTGTCTCAGGTAGGGGATTCTGACCGGGGAGTCTCGCGACAGGCCGAGCCTCCTCAAGTAACCTTGACTTGCAGTTTAGCTGCTCCGATAATAGTTAGGAAGCTTGACAGGCTAAGACCCCGAGTGGAGGTTCGCTCGGGGTTTCGTTTTTGAACAAAGGTCTTTGGGCTTTCGGCGGACCTTAGATTGCTCGAGAAACTGCAACCCACAACGGCCGCACCGTGACCGCATCGACCACCACACAACGTCGAGTTCTCTCCGTGGCCCTCCGCCCGAAGAGCAACGCCGACCACGAGAAGCTCCAACGCGTTCTCAATGATCTGACCCTGGAAGATCTCGTCATGAGGGTTGAGACTGGACCCACGGATGGGGTGACGATCGTTCGTGGCATAAGTGAGTTGCACCTGCAAATCATCTGTGATCGCATTGTTCGTGAACGGAAGATCCCGCTCGATGTTGGTGAGTTCAAAGTTACTTACCTGGAGACCATCCGCAAGAAATCTGAAGCCGAGGGCAAGTACATTCGGCAGGTCGGCGGCCGCGGTAACTATGCTCACGTGAAGGTGAGGCTGGAACCGCGGAACCCGGGGAGCGGCTATGAATTCGTCGACGAGATCAAAGACGGCGCCGTTCCGGCGGAATTCGTGGAGCCCGTCAATCTCGGCATTCAACAGAGCATGAAGGGCGGAGTGTTGGCTGGCCACGAAATGGTGGATCTGCGGGCTGTGCTGTATGACGGCAGCTCCCATGAAGTCGACTCAAACGAGATGGCGTTTCAGATCGCCGGTTCGATGGCTTTCAAAGAGGCTGCGCGCAAGGCGGATCCCGTCGTTTTAGAGCCCGTAATGTCGATCGAGGTCACGACGCCCGAGGAATTCGCAGGTGCGATTCTGGGCGACTTGAGCAGCCGTCGAGGATCGATTGAAGGCATGGAGCACCGGGGGGGCATCGCGAGTGATCCGCGCCACCGTGCCTCTGGCGACCATGATCGGTTATGCGCAGCATATCCGTTCGACCACGCAAGGGCGGGCTCACTACTCCACGAACTTGGCACGCTATGAAGAGATGCCTCGTGGCGGCCCGGAGGCGACGAAGCCAGTGTCACCGCGAACAAACCCAAGAGACCAAAAACGGGAAGTGGCTTCGCAGCAGCCCAGTGGGATGAAGAATCTTAAGGAACCGCTGACCACAAGTTGAGTTCCGCTCGAGGTTTCGTTTGGCGGCCGCTCCTGCCTGGCTACTTATTATCACTCTCCGGCGGAACCAGCCCGCGTTCTCTTGCGAACACCTTAAGTTTCGGGCTGAGAGTATTGGGAATTGAGTAGAAATGTCGATCCAGTTCATCCAGGCTGCTGGGTGGGCAGTCGCGCATTCGCTCACGTCGTATTTCCGTATCTACAGGAACGGGTATTTCGGGAAAAACAATTTGCTTCGCCCGGTGCAGTAGTTCAAGTACTTGAAGCTCGTCGAAAGTAATCAGAGCATTCTCGATTAGTTCGTAGCGTGCGCCTGAGCTGTTGAAGAAAGACTGATGAAACCCACCATTGTTGACTTCACCTTGGAAAAGCGTGATGACGTGGTAGAGCCGTTCGACATCTGAGAGAGCAGCAAAACCTCCAGGTGAATGAGCGACCCGCTCAATGAGGGAGTTGGAGAGCAAGAAGTACGGGTTGCGTTTAAGGCTGCATTGCAAGCACAAGCCTTTTCTCTTGCTGACAAGGCTAGCTGAAATTAGTTTGCCGCATTCCACGCAAGGCACTTTTTCTTCCAACCGTCGCTCCTTTTCTATTTCTGGCTGAGTGTCAATGCTCGCAAACTATCGAGTCCCCGATAAGCAAGGCTTACAACTAGCCTTTTCCAGCCTGTTTCTTTTCGACCCTCGCCCAGGCGTCCTTCAGCGCGACCGTGCGGTTGAACACCGGCTTGCCCGGCCTCGAGTCGGGGTCGACGGAGAAATATCCCAGGCGCTCGAACTGATAGCGAGTGCCGGCAGTGGCGTTGGCTAATGACGGTTCCACTTTCGCGTTGGCGATGATCTCTAGCGAGTTCGGATTGAGATTGTCGAGAGCGTCCTGGCCCTGTTCTACGTCGCTGGGATTTTCTTTCAGGAACAGGTTCTCGTAGATGCGCACTTCGGCATCAACGGCATGCGCGGCTGAGACCCAGTGGATCGTGGCTTTCACTTTGCGGCCGTCGGGAGTATTTCCACCACGCGTCGCCGGATCGTAGCTGCAGTGAACTTCGACGACTTCACCCTTGTCGTTCTTGACGACGCTGGTGCACGTGATGAGGTAGCCGTAACGCAGGCGGACCTCGCGGCCCGGGGTCAGACGGAAATACTTCGGCGGAGAAACTTCGCGGAAGTCGTCCTGCTCGATGTAGAGCACGCGCGAGAAGGGAACCTTGCGGCTTCCGGCGGTCGCGTCTTCGGGATTGTTCACCGCGTCCATTTCCTCGGTCTGATTTTCGGGATAGTTGTCGATCACCACTTTCAGCGGACGCAGCACGGCCATCACGCGAAGCGCGCGTTTGTTCAAGTCTTCGCGCACGAAATGTTCGAGCATGGCGAGCTCGATGGAGCCCGTGGTCTTCGAGACTCCGATGGACACGACGAAGTTTCGGATCGCTTCCGGGGTGTAGCCGCGGCGGCGGATCCCGCTCAGCGTCGGCATGCGCGGATCGTCCCAGCCGCGCACCCGGCCCTCGCGCACCAACTGCAGCAGCTTGCGCTTGCTCAACAGCGTGTGCGTCAAGTTGAGCCGGTCGAACTCGATTTGCTGTGATGGGAAGATGCCCAGCTGCTGGATGAACCAGTTGTAGAGCGGGCGGTGATCTTCGAACTCCAGCGTACACATGGAGTGCGTCACCTTTTCGAGCGAGTCCGACTGGCCGTGGGCGTAGTCGTACATCGGATAGATGCACCACTTGTTTCCGGTGCGGTGATGCTCCGCATGCAGGATGCGATACATCACCGGATCGCGCATGTTCAGGTTGGGCGAGGCCATGTCAACCTTGGCGCGCAGCACGCGCGAGCCGTCGGCAAATTCTCCAGCCTTCATGCGCTGAAACAGGTCAAGATTTTCTTCCACCGAGCGGTTGCGGTGCGGGCTGTCCTTGCCCGACTCGGTGAGGGTGCCGCGATACTTGCGAATTTCTTCGGCTGAGAGATCGTCAACGTAAGCCTTGCCATCGCGGATCAGTTTCAGGGCCCACTCGTAGAGCTGGTCAAAGTAATCCGACGCGTAGAAAAGTCCGTCCCAGCGGAAGCCGAGCCACTTCACGTCTTCCATGATGGAATCGACGTACTCAGTCTCTTCTTTCTCGGGATTCGTGTCGTCGAAGCGCAGATTCGTATGCCCGCCGAACTCGTCGGCGAGCCCGAAGTCGAGGCAAATCGCCTTGGCGTGGCCGATGTGGAGGTATCCGTTGGGCTCGGGAGGAAAGCGCGTCTGCACCCGGCCGTTGTATTTATTGGTCTTCAGGTCGTCGAGAATAATGTCGCGTATGAAGTTGGACGGGCGAGAGTCAGGAGCGGCGTTTGCGCCTGTTTCAGCCTCGGTGTCGGACGTTTTCATATCTCTTGATCTTACCGCAAGGAAAGACCGCCGCGTCGGGGGCGAAACTGGCGCGGTCGTTCCGCGCGGGGGTGTCTGCGAGCCCGCCGCTGCTGTGTAAATCTCTGAGCTCTATTGCACTCCCATGAACGCGGTGCGATGCAGGCCCGTCGCCCGTTTGCGCAGATACCGCAGGAACTGCCAAGTTTGGACAATCGCCGCGATGCACACCCCCAGCCACGTGCCCGCGATGCTAAACAGGATGGACACATTCACGATGGCAGCTACACGGAAGTATTTTGGCGAGCCGCGGACCGCATCCTGCAGGACCACGAACGGAAACGCGCTGGGCACCCTGCTAATGGCTTGCAGCATGTAATTCAGCACGAGCAGTAGGAGGACAGAGTGCACCAGTTGGCTGAAGGGAGGAAACCAGGTCCACAGCGGCCGTGCCAGAGTGATGCCTGATCGCAATAACGCGGCAATGCTGAGCAAAACGATCGGGAGGTAGAACGTGTGCACCATCGGCCCGGCTTTCAGGAGGGCCGCCGCCGGACCGAGGATCAGGAACGGATAGTGCGGTACGAGCAACAGCCAGACAAGTCCGAACCATCCGAAGCCAAATTCGCGGACTGCTTTGAGCCGCGACGGTTTGCGTTCCTGCAGGCGCACCGGGGGCAACTTAAGCGGGTCCCACTTAACCTCTGCTCCGAGATGCGAGCTCGTGCGCTCGACAATGGCAAACACTAGAGTGATGATGCCAGCCGCAATGAACAGCCCGGACCATAGGTCACCGAAGGTGTTCAACACTGCTGATCCCCAATCACCTCCGCCCTGCGCCAGATTCACCGGGCCAACGATGAAGATGAATACCGGAACCAGAATCCATAGGAGCACCATCTTTAGGACGAATTCGTAAATGGGGAACAAAGCTGGTCCGATCAGGTGCCGCTGTGGCCCAAGGCGGCCGGCGACCATCATTGGACTACCGCAGCGTTTCAGGATCGCCGCCATCTCGGCCTTGCCCAGAGGATGGCCGAGTTCCGATTCCTTGTCGTCGATCTGAGAACGCAGGTCCTCCCCTAACTCGGCGAGCAGATCCTCCTGCCGATTCGTCTTGGGCAGCCAGAAGCGGACGGCCTGAAGGTAGCGATCGATCAAATCGATGTTGCGGCTGGATGTGGTGTTCATAATGATGCCTCTCGAAAAGGTTCTATACGACCGCGGCTGAGACTTTGCCGTTCAGTGGGACCGGAACAGCATTCTTGGCGCGGAGAATCCGCCGGATGTCCACGATCGCGAGTACGACTCCGGTCGCGAGTACCAGTGGAAGTGTTTTCGCCAACCCCGCATTGACGGCGTTTGTGACGTCAAGGGCTCGCGCCGCCGAAAGGCCGGCGCCAGTGATCTGCGCCAGCGCCCCAGCGTTCAACATCCAACAAAAGAGGGCCGATGCAGCGCCGTTGGTCGTCAACCGAATAGACGCCCGGACCACTGTCCAGTAAGGACGCGCGAGGTTCACACCCGCCGCCACAGCATTGATCAGGGCCAATAGCAGGAAACCCCAGAACAAGTACCGCCAGCTTACGCGGATTCCAATTTTCCAGGAGCCTGGACTTTGCCTGTACCTGCTCGAGGACAGCGAACACGAGTGTCACGGTGCCCAGCGCTACAACGGCGGTAAACCACCACGCGCTCCACGCCGAACCGATCGCCCCGAACCACCCGGCACTGGTGTGCTCGGCGCGGTAGGACGAACTGAACGACATCATTCCAATCCAAACCAGGACCCAGGGCACCAGATAGCACAAGGCAACAACTTTGATCACAAACCAGTAGATCGGAAAGAGCACCGGACCGATCAGGTTCCATTGCGGCAGATAGCGATTAGCCACCAAGACCGGGCGTCCGCGTTGTTTGAGGACGGCCTCAATTTCCGTGTCGTTCAAAGATCGTCCGAATTCGGTTTCTTTTTCTTCGATCTGCGAGTGCAGGTCCTCCGACAGCTCAGCGATGATGTCCTGCTGCTGGCCCTTCGAGAGCCAGAACGCAACAGCCTGCAGGTAGCGCTCGATCAGTTCCGTCGGGGGGTGGCTGGATGTTTTGCTCATAACGGTGCCTCTTCGAGAATCTTGCTCAGGGAACTATTGATGTTCTCCCACTCTTCGAGCAGTTGACTTAGGATCTGTTGGCCCGCCGGGGACAGGCGATAGAAGCGCTTGTTGCGCTTCTCCTCTTCGCGCCACTGACTGACGAGCAGGCCTTGAGTTTCCAGGCGGCGCAGAAGGGGGTAAAGCGTGCCTTCATCGATCGCCAAGCCATCGTCCGCCAGAGCCTTGCGCAACGTGTACCCGTATTGCTCGGTCCGAAGCTGCGCCAGAACCGCGACGATAAGACATCCCCGGCGCAGTTCCATCTTCAGGTTTTCGAGGATTTCGGGGCCGACCTTGGTACCATTCGTCATATAGTATGCGACACACACTGTATGATACACAGTATAACTTGTCAACCATTTTCTTCGCCCTGCATTTAGGACCCCCCCCGGATCTCGGCTGGGAAGAGGTCTCTAAGCGAAACGAAACGAGGAGGGATTGTTCCGGGAAACCTCCGTCCCACCTAGGTTTCCGAGAAAAGCGAAGATAATTTTCCACAAGCTATCTCGAAGTTTTAACGAAGAATTCAACTCTCCGTAACCTTCCGGTCATACGCGGTTTCTTACGATTGCCCCTCGAGGTCACCCATGAAAAAAACAATCGCATTGCTCTCCCTCGCAGCTGCCTGCTTAACGGGCACCGCAATCGCCCAAACCAATAACTTCCTGCAAGGCAAAATCAAGCGTGTTCTGCTGATCAGCGTAGACGGTATGCACGCAGTTGATTTCTTGAACTGCAGCAGAGGCATGAGCGCCATCGACAACGGCCAACCCTTTTGCCCGGCGCTGGCTGCCCTGGGCAAGAACGGATTCAACTATGCCGCCGCCAGCACCTCAAAGACATCGGATTCTTTTCCCGGCCTGACCGCGATCATCACTGGCGGAAGCCCGGCCTATACCGGCGTCTACTATGACGTGGCGTATTCGCGGAATTACGACGCACCCGCAAGAACCACCGGCAACGGCTTGGCCGCTGGCCCCTGCACCCCCTTCGCGACGCCGACGGGTACCACGACGGAGTACGAAGAAGGCATCGACATCGACAAGACCAAGTTGAATGGCGGCGCGCCCGGCGCCTCGCTGACCGACGGCGGCATCGCATCGATCGACTCGAAGAAACTGGTCCGCGATCCAAACAACGGCTGCAACCCGGTCTGGCCGTGGAACTTCGTTCGCGCCAACAGCATCTTCAGCGTCATTCACCAGGCTGGCGGATTCACGGCGTGGTCCGACAAGCACCCCGCATACTCCTCGGTGGCATCTGGTATTGGACCCATTGCTCTCGACGACTTCTACGCGCCTGAAATCAACTCCAACGTGGTCGCCCTTCCCAGGGTAGTAACGCCTCTCGGGACGTCCTGCAACCCAATCCGCGATCCCGGTTCGGACCTGACGGCGTGGACCAACAGCTTCCAGAACATTCAGTGCTACGACACCTTGAAAGTGAACGCCGTCCTCAACTGGATCGACGGCAAGGACCATCTGGGCAAACAGCAGACCAAGGTTCCCACCATCTTCGGCATGAACTTCCAGGCGCTGAGCGTGGGCCAGAAGCTGATTGAAGCGAGCAACAGCACAACGGGCGGATACCTGGATGCAGCTGGCACGCCCGGCGCGGCGCTGCTGAGCGAATTCCAGTTTGTCGACGCCTCGATTGCGCAATTCGTAGCCGAGTTGAAGGCGCAGAATCTCCTGGATTCGACTCTGATCGTAATCACGGCCAAGCACGGCCAGTCGCCCATCGATCCCAGCCGCTACGTATCTCAACTCATCAGCGGCACTTCGCCCGTCACCCTGCTGTCCAATGCGGGTTACATTCCGTTCTCTGAATCCACCAACAACCCAACCGGTATCGGGCCGACAGAGGATGATGTCTCGCTGGTCTGGCTGACGAACTCTTCAGACACATTATCCGCAGTCAGCATCCTTGAGGCGAATGCGGACACGACCGGAATTGCGCTTGGGCAGATCTACTATGGTCCTTCGCTGACGCTGAACTACAACGATCCGACCAGAGACCCGCGCACGCCGGACATTATCGTGACCCCGAACGTCGGAGTTACCTACTCCGGCAGCAAGGCGAAGTTGGCCGAGCACGGCGGGTTCTCCCATGACGATACGAACGTCGTGTTGCTGCTTTCGAACCCGTCCTACCAAGCCAAGACGATCCGCGCTTCAGTCGGCACTGTCCAGGTTGCACCCACCATCCTCCAGACGTTGGGCCTCAATCCCTCGTCCCTTAGCGCCGTTGTGGCTGAGGGAACGGCCGTGCTTCCGAAGTAACCGTCGGTAGCGGAAAAGCTGGTTCGACAGCGGACGCTCCCTCAGGAGCGTCCGTTGTTTTTTGTTATTACTTCTCCGCCTTACTCCGGCGCGCAACCAGCACTTCCCTGCGCTCCAGCTTCAGACTCCAGCCGAGACGACCTGCCCCGGGGCGGCGACCGCCATCTCTCGGTCTGCCAGGCGGCGCCGATAGTGAACGTGCCGCCATCGGGTCATCTCAACCAGCGGCTTCCATACGGGGTTCACCAGATGGTGCTTGATGAGCAGGTGCCAGAAGCGGTTCGAGCGCTTGTAGAGATACGACATCGCAAGGTAGAGCGGAATTGCCTGCCAGTCTTCGGGGCGGCGTCGCCAGATCGATGCGTGCGAGAAAAGGCGCTGGTAGATCCAGGCGTAGCCCTGCTCGAGCTCTTCGGGGCTCATGTGCTTCGGCTGGAAGACGGCGTGGCCCGTGTCGTAGAAGGTCCAGTCGCGGTGCAGGATGCGGCCTTGCTCTTCCATCTGGCGAAACAGGGGCGTGGCCGGGTAGGGAGTAAGAATGTGAAACGTGCAGCACTCCAGACGGTTCTCTTCGATCCATTCGGCGGTGCGGACGAAGACATCTTTGCGGTCGTGATCGAAGCCGAGGACGAACGATCCGTTCACCTGGATGCCGTAGTCGTGCAGGATCCGCACGCGGCGCGCGTAGTCGGAAGTCTTTGGAGTCTTCTTGTGCGAGTCGGCCAGATTGTCATCGGAGAGCGATTCGAAGCCGACGAACACGCCGGTGCATCCGGCGAGGGCCATGTTGCGGATGAGGCTGGGATCGTCGGTGACGTCGATGGTTACAGCGGCGCTCCATATCTTGTTCAGCGGACGCAGGGCGCTGCAGAGAGAGTGCAGATAGTCACGGCGCGAACCGAGATTGTTGTCGATAAAGACTGCGTAAGGCTGATCGTCTGCTTTGAACTCGTCGACCACCTGCTGCGGCTGCTTCATGCGATAAGGCATGCGCAGACCGTCGGTCGCGAGATAACAGAAGCCGCAGCGGTTGTGACATCCGCGGGTCGCGATCAGGCTGGTGGTCGTCAGAAAGGTTTTGCGGGGAAGAATGCTGCGCCGAGGCGAGGGGTCATCGCGGTAGTCGTTCTCGTAAGTAGCGGCATAGCGAGGCTGCAGTGTGTTCGCTTCAATGTCGCGCAGAATGCGCGGCCAGAGTTGTACCCCATCGCCCAGGGCGAGCGCGTCAGCGTGGGGTGCACATTCGTCGGGACATGACAGGACGTGCAGCCCGCCAAAAATCACCTTCGATCCGCGAGCGCGATACCAGTCCGCCAGTTCGAAGGCCCGCCGGGCGAAGGTCAGATGGACCGTGACGCCGACCACATGCGGCATCGGCTGGAATGGTGGCCGTCCGTCGAGCAGGTTCTCGTCCCAGTATTCGACGCGCCAGCGCGGGGGCGTCGTTGCGGCAAAGCTCGACAGAGCGAGCGTCGGCGTGAGCACGTGCTTGCCGAAGCTTGCGTTGGCATCCTTCGGATAAAAGGGATTGATCAGCAGAGCGTAGCGACGCTCGAGGAATCCTCGAGGCTCGTTGGGATCGAGGGCAGGCGCCATAGTCATTTCGCGGGGAATCCAGCGCTTCGGAACGGCACGAAGGAAAGGTTCGTCGGTTGCGATCATGAACATACTTTATGATACAAAGTACTTCATGTCAACTAGACAAAGAGGAAGCCTGGAATCTGCAATCCATGGAACCATCCGGCATTCCACTGCGTATCCTCCGTGGTCGTCAAAGGAAAGACATGATCTCTCGCATCTGCATCGTCACACTGTTCGTCGGTCTCATCTCCTGCGCTGCCTTTGGTCAGCAAAGCCCGGTCGCGGGCGGTTCGCCCGATGCTCGCCCGGTCACGACGGTTCCGACTGCGGCACAACCTTCCCCGAATTTCGACGTCGAAGCCGCCACCAACGCTTACCTGGCGTTGATCCCGTCCGATGCGAAGGCTCGTTCCGACGCCTACTTCGAAGGCGGATACTGGCTGATTCTCTGGGATTTTCTATATGGTCTTGGCGTCGCGCTTGTGCTGTTGAACCTGCGATGGTCGGCGGCCATGCGCAACCTGGCCGAGCGCATTACGCGGTTCAAGCCCCTGCAGACTCTCATCTACTGGACGGAATACCTTGTGGTCACAACCATCATGGTTTTCCCGTTAACCGTCTACGAGGACTACTTCCGCGAACACAAGTACGGCCTCGCGACCCAGACATTCGGTCCGTGGATGGGAGACCAGATGAAGGGGTTCCTGGTGAATCTCGTGCTGGGAGGCATCCTCGCGGTCTTGTTGTTCGGCATCGTCCGGCGGCTGCGACGCACGTGGTGGATTTGGGGGGCCATTGCAACCCTGTCGATCATGGCCTGTGTTGTTGCCATCGCGCCCGTCTACATTGTTCCACTCTTCAACAAGGTAACCCGCCTGGATGATCCGAAAATCACCGGGCCGATCTTGAGCCTGGCCCGGGCAAATGGGATTCCGGTCAAAGACGTTTTTGAAATCGACGCATCGCGCCAGACCACACGCATGAGCGCAAACGTGAGCGGCTTTGGCAAGACCATGCGCATCACTCTCAATGACAATTTGCTGCGCCGCGGATCACCGGAAGAGATTCAGTCCGTGATGGGGCACGAAATGGGCCACTACGTCTTGAATCACGTCCCGAAAGATATTTTCTTTTTTGGCGTGGTCATCGTGGTCCTGTTCGTTTCGTTGCGCTGGTCGCTGGATTGGTCGCTGAAGAAGTGGGGAGAGAAATGGCAAATCCGCGGCATTGGGGATACTGCCGTGCTCCCGCTGGTGGTGTTGCTGGGCTCCATTTTCGCGTTCGTCGCCACCCCCGTGATCAACACACATATACGAGGCAATGAGCACGAAGCCGATATGTACGGCTTGAACGCCAGTCGCCAGCCGGATGGCTTTGCCCAGGCGGCCATCCATCTTGGAGAGTACCGGAAGATGAGTCCCGGCCCGCTGGAAGAATTCATGTTCTACGACCATCCGAGCGGGAGAAACCGCATCCACGACGCAATGACTTGGAAGGCTGAAAATCTGAAGCAGCTGGAATGAAAAAATGGACTGGAAGCGCGACCGCTTCCAGTCCATTTCGTTTCTTGCGTCGGTCCGTCCGGTGCGATTGTTATGAACCCATCGTCAGCACCACCCGGAATCTAGCCTTTCCGCTGATCATTTGCTGGTATGCTTCCGCAGCCTTTTCCAAGGGGTAGCGTTCGATCATGGGGCGAACACCGCTAATCACGCTGAACGCAAGCGTATCTTGCGAATCTCTGGCCGTGCCTGAGGCCCATCCGCGAATCGACTTGCTCCCACCGATGAGTTGCAGCGGGGTGACATTCAGAGATTCCATTCCGGCTCCGACCACGATCAAAGTTCCGTTTGGTCCTAATCCGTTCACGAGCACCGACATGGATTTTGAATCTGGAGCAGTTGCCAAAACCACGTCGGCACCGCCCAATTTTTGCAGCGCCTCGGCGGGATCCCCTGCGCTGTTGTCGATGTATTCATGAGCGCCGAGCTTCTTGGCTAGAACTTGCTTGTCACTGCCGCGTCCGATCGCGACCGTGCGAAAACCCATCTGGCGGGCATACTGAATCCCAAGATGTCCGAGGCCGCCAATGCCCTGCACCGCGACGAGGTCGCCGGCGCGTGCTGCGGAATTGCGCAACGCGTTGAAGACCGTGATCCCCGCGCACATCAGCGGAGCCGCTTCGTCGGCTGGCAGATCATCGGGCATGAGCGCGACTGCTTCGGCCGGAGCGACCATGTACTGGGCATATCCGCCATCGAAGTGGATCGCCGTGATCTTCTCGAATTTGCAGTTGATGAAGTCGCCGCGGCGACAGGGATCGCATTGGAAACAGTGGCCGCCGTGCCATCCGACTCCGACCCGTTGGCCGGGCTTCCACAACGTTACATCGGGACCGACCGCGTCGACGCGCCCCGCGATTTCGTGGCCCGGCACTCGCGGATACTGAATGCCCGGCCAAAGTCCTTCTTTCACCAGCGCGTCGCTGTGGCAGATGCCGCAGGCCTCGACCTTGATGCGCACCTGGCCGCGGCCAGGCTCGGGAATAGGGCGCTCGACTACTTCGAAATTTCCACCTGCCTTGCTGATTTGCACTGCTTTCATAACGGTACCCTCGCTGTGTTTTCGAAAGTAATATTTACTTCGACCCTTGAGTTTCAGGTCATCGTGATGTTTAGCTGGACAGGTTGATGGCCCCGAACTGGAAACGCTTCGGGGTTTCGCTTTGCAGGACACCTCAGCCGAGTTTCCCCAGCGCCTGTCCGATCCGCGCCAGCGTCGTGTCCCGTCCCAATACTTCCAATGTCTCAAACAGCGGCGGTGCATTCTTCCGCCCGCAAACGGCCACGCGAATCGGCTGGAACATTTGTCCGGCCTTGATGCCAAGTTCTTGGGCCGCCGCGCGCAACGCCTGATCGAGCGGGTCGTGCTTGAATTCGACGTTCGCCAGCACTTCTTTCGAGCGCTGCAGAGCCCTGAGCGCCATGGCAGCGTCTCCCTTTTGAGGGATGAGCTCGGCCGGATCGTACGGCGGGAGTTGATCGACGAAGAAGAAGTCGGCTGCCGCGAGTACGTCGCGCAGAAGTTTGATGCGTTCGCGGATCAGCGGCGTGATACGCAGCATCTTTTCCGATGTGATGTTCAATCCAGCTTCTCGTACGATCGGCAGCAGGCGGTGGCTGAGATCTTCGATGGCCATGCCACGAATGTGCTCCGCGTTGAGCCATACGGCCTTCGGATCGAAAGTCTCTTCGGGGGTCGCGGCCGGCTCTTTGAAGTTCACGACCGCATTCGCGCGATTAATTCCTTCGAGGGAGAATGAGTCGATCAGTTCCTGCCTGCTCATCTGCTCGCGATCGTTTTTTGGCGACCAGCCCAGCAGGCAGAGGAAATTGATGAACGCCTCGGGCAAGAACCCTGCGTCGCGGTAGGTGGTCACACTCACGACTGGACCGTGGCGGCGCTTGGAGAGCTTCGTCCCGTCGGGCGCGACCAGCAGCGGAAGGTGTGCGAACTGCGGCGGGGTGAAGCCCGCGGCTTCGAAGATCAGCACGTGCTTGTAGGTATTCGAAAGATGGTCCTGGCCGCGGATAATGTGGCTGACGCGCAGGTCGGCATCATCGGCGCACGACGCCAGATGATAAGTCGGCATGCCGTCGGAACGTAACAACGCGAAGTCTTCGATGTCGGCTCCGGCTTTCATCTGCTCGCCATATACTGCATCCGTGAAGCGCACGACTCCGCCGTCGCGAGGCACGCGAAAGCGCAAGGCGAACGGTTCCCCGGCGGCAGCGCGCCGGTCGCTTTCCGCGCGCGAGAGTTCGCGCATCCCGGGATTGAACAACCATGTTCCCTGCGCGCCCGACCGTTCGCTATCCCCTGTATGAGCGGGCGTGAAATCGCGATAGGCGAGACCTTTCTGAAATATATTCTCCGCCATCCGCCGGTGCAGATCTCCGCGCTCGGACTGTTTATATTCTTCGTCCCAGCTCAGGCCGAGCCATTTCAATCCTTCGAAAATCGAGTTGACCGAGGCGTCGGTGTTGCGTTCCACGTCGGTGTCGTCGAGCCGCAGAATCATCGTCCCATTGTGCCGGCGTGCGTAGAGCCAGTTGAAGATGAAGGTACGGGCGCTGCCTACGTGGAGAAAGCCGGTAGGCGAGGGCGCGAAACGCACTCGCGGCTTATTCAGCGAAGATGAATTCAAAAATTCAGACATATTCAGATCAGTGTAAGAAAGCCGCATCGGGCAAATGCACGCCCAGGGAAAGATCTGCCGCAAGCGGCGTGGCAGTCGAAACGTTCGATTGGCCGACCCGGATTAGCCGACTTCCGATGGTACGGGCAGCCAAAAGCATCGGTCAAGCCGAGCGCCATAACGATTTTGTTTGCAACCCACTGATTTCAAATCGGTATCGAAGGCGGACAGTGTACGTAAAACCTGTTGTGTTCGTATCCCTGATATGAAAACATTGGAGCACTGTTTCCCCCCGAAACTGAGCCAGCACGCTTGGCCAGAGGTGTCTTCGCCGAGCCTATGAACAGTGTAGTCATCACGACGGTTTTGATCCCGGGATTCGTCTCGGTTCTGCTGTTCGGGGTCTTCAGCTATCTCTACGCGCAAAGCCGCCAGCCCTACTTTCTTGCGTGGAAATGGGCCTGGGCACTCTACTCCCTCCACTATGTTCTCGATGCCTTTCCGTCGTCTCCTTTTGCCTTCTTTGTCGGCGAGCTTTTCTTGGTCGCGATGGCGTTGTGCATCTTCATTTCAACGCGCCTCATGCGCGCCTCCTACCATTTCCGTTGGTATGACGTCGTGGTTGGGGCGATCGGGGTCACGCTCGCCAGCCTGACGCTTAATGGGCACATGCTGAACGGCATGTTTCGGCCCGATGCCCAACCGACCATCAGGCTCGGCATCGGCTTGGCCGCCATTCTGCTGTATTGCTCCGCAGTCTTCTATTTGAACGGCCACAAGCGGGGATCCTTGGCCTTCCAGGTGCTCGCCATTTCGCTCGCTCTGTGGGCGGTTCTGATGGGCGTGGGACAGCTGCAGCATCCGTGGATGCAAATATTTGGTAATGCCAGCCGCCTGTTTGGTCCGGTACCGCAGATGCTGCTGGGCATTGCCATGGTGATGGTGCTGTTTGAAAACCAGCGCAACGCCGTGCAGGAAAACACACTGGCACTGTCGACTTTAGGCGTGGATGCGCGCCGTCTGCTTTTCGCCGAGGATCTAGTGCCGAACATGCAGGCTGCGCTGGAGCGCTTGCGCAGCGCTTTGCCCATGGACCGCGCCGCCATTGTGATCACCGAACGCTGGCGTGGACTGTTGCCTTCGGTTCAACAGGGCTTCTCCCCGGGACTCCTCGAGGCGCTGGAAAAGAGTGGGGCTGGCGATTACATTTGCGAGTTGGCGTACCGCCAGAGCGGAATCTATACGGTGCAGGATCTGGCGGAAATGACAGAACCCTTGCCAGTGGCGCCGATGGGAACCTTCGCGGATTTCAAGCGGATTCTCACGGCCGCGGACGTCCGCCACCTGACTGCGGTAAACCTGCAGACGCGCGAGCACAATTTCGGCGTGATCCTGTTTCCTCATGTTGAACGCAGGGCGTTTGGATCGTCCGGTCCACGGCTCATGGTGGGTCTGGCTCTGCAGTTGGGCCTGACGCTCGAAAACTATGTGGTCAGCCACGATGCCCATCGGCGGACAAAAGAATACGAACTGTTGACGGAGATCGGGAAGGCAATCAGTTCCCGCCTCGACCAGGACGAGATCCTTCGCACCATCCAGGTGGAACTGGGGCAGATCTTCGATACCAGCCACTTCTACATCGCGTTCCTGGAAGGCGACCAGATTCGTTTCGAGCTTGAGGTTCGAGACAGTCGCGTCCTGCCCAAGCGCACTCGAGAACTGCGGAACGCTTTCACCGAGTACGTGATCCGCACGGGCGAGCCTCTGCTGATCCGCTCCGATCTGGAAAACACGCGCAAGAGTCTGGGCATCTCACACGTTCCGCAACGCCCCGCGAAATGCCTGATCGCCGCGCCCATCTTCCTGGGTAGCAAGCTCGGTAACAAGGCGTCGGGGATCATGGTCGCCATGAAACCCGAGCGGGAATTCGTCTTCGAACAGCGCGATCTCGACGTGCTTGTAACCGCCGCTGGCCAGGTCTCCGTCGCCGTGGAGAACGCGCGCCTGTTCGCCGAGGAGCAGCGCCGTTCCCGGCAGCTGGCCTTCCTCAACAACGTTTCCCGGACCGCCATCTCCAGCGATGACCCGGTCCACATGCTGGGGGAGATTGCCAGCGAGATCCAGAAGAATTTCAGTTTCGATCATATCGGCGTCGGCTTGCTCGACTACGGAACCAAGGAGATCGAGATCAAGGCGGAGGCTGGAGTCACAACCCATGCAACCGGTAAAAAAATCCCCTTGGGAACCGGCATCCTGGGCCGTGTCGCCCGCACGGGCGAACGCGCCCTGGTTCAGAACGCGATCCCCGGCAATCTGACTGGGATCTTGCCCGATTCTCGTGCGGTGCTCTGTATCCCGATCACCTACGGCGAATCGCTACTTGGAGTACTCAACATCGAAAGCCGCAGCGAAAATGCATTCGCCCCGCAGGATGTGCTGATTCTCAATACGCTGGCCGATCTGCTGGCCACGGCGTTGCATAATGCGTTCGTCTTCCAGAAGCTGCAACAGCAATCGATTACCGATGGCCTGACCGGCATCAAGACTCGCCGCTTTTTCTGGGAAGCCCTGTCGGCGGAGTGGAAGCGCGCATCTCGTTCCGGACGTCCATTCTCGGTGGTGCTGATCGATCTCGACAAATTCAAAGAGGTCAACGATACGATGGGCCACTTCGAGGGCGATCTGGTGCTGGCGCGGGTCGGCCGCCTGCTCGAACAAAAATCGCGGCAATCGAATGTCGTGGCCCGCTATGGTGGCGACGAGTTCATCGTGCTGATGCCGGAGACGGGATCCGAACAGGCCCAGGTGCTCGCCGAGCGCCTGCGCCAGTGGCTGGCGGGCGACCCCATGCTGAGCGAGCACCACATTACCGGCAGCTTTGGGGTGGCCAGTTTCCCCATGCACGGATTCTCGATTGAAGACATTATCCGCGTGGCCGACGCAGGCATGTATGTTTCCAAGCGCTCGGGAGGAAACTCCGTGTCGACGGCGCAGGAATTCGTCGAGGGCCAGGACTTCGCGCGCCAGCGCCAGCAGATTTCGGCGTACATCGAGGGCTTCCTGCAACGGGAGAATTCGGGGCCCGAACACCTGCAGGAATTGACTTCCACGCTGCAGAAATTGTGCAGCGGGGACGAAGGCTGCAATGTACCATTGCTGAAAGAGGCCATCGAATCTTTGAGTCGCGCCGCCGAGTCGCGTGAGATGCAGAGCGCGGGTCACGGCGACCTCGTGGCGCGCTATACCGAAGTAATTGCCCGCGCGCTGGGCCTGTCGTCCGAGGAAACGGCCGACCTGGTGTATGCCGCCCGTGTGCACGATGTGGGCAAGATTTTTGTGCCTGAGCGCATTTTGAACAAACCGGGTCCGCTAGGCGAGGACGAATTCCAGCAGGTGAAAGAACACGCCCAGGTGGGCGCGGAGATTGTGGGCACGATTCCGCACTCCCAAATGATGCGGGAGGCGATCGAACATCATCATCAACGGTTCGATGGCTCGGGCTATCCTGATGCGTTGCGTGGCGAGGAGATTCCGCTGTGGGCGCGCATTATTGCGCTTACCGATGCGTATGCCAATATGGTGACCGAGCAGTCGTTTGCGGCCGCGCGGACACCCGACCAGGCACTTGAGGAACTTTCCAAAATGAGCGGCACCCGCTACGACGGCATGCTGGTGCGCTTGCTGCTGCGCGGACTCAAATCGGAGCGCATGTCTTCCGGCACCGGAGACTGACCGGCTTCCGCACGAAGATCATGCCTCTCAAATCCGCGACTGACGCAACGTTCCTTGAAACGCTCCAAGAGTGGCTGCGGAGCCAGACTGAGATATTGGTGGTGATCCGCTATTCAAGGGCGGCAGGAAACAAGTCTTTCGAATTCTTCACCTCCTTTGCTCTCGTTGAGGAGAGAGTCCGTCAGCTGGCACCTGAAACAAATATCATCGGGTTCCGCAAGCCACAGCTCACTATTCGCGGGATTGTTGATGATGGATTCATTGGCAGTTGTCTGAACAGTATTGCGGATGGCAACAGAGTTCTTAGTGGTGGAGACCGTTCGAACCACTGCTGGAAGAGCCTCGTGGTTTCACGACGAGGCCGGCGAGTCGCACAATGAACTGCGCGAAGCTCTCGAAGATTCGCGCGGAAGACACGTAGCTGTGGGCGAATACCCGAAGTGGCTTGAAGATGGCCCCGATGTAATTTCTGGTTATATTCCAGATCGTGATGGCATCGTGAGATCGGGCGCCTATTGAATCGCTTTCCAGACTGCAAGACGACTTGCACGCGGCCCTTCGCTGACTATTCAGAACGCCGATTTATGGGATAGCCTAGTCTGCTATGTCCATCCCTCTTTCTCTTTCCGGTAAAGTCGCTCTCATTTCTGGCGGTTCGCGCGGCATCGGTGCAGCCACGGTCCGCATGTTTGCTGCCGCTGGCGCGAAAGTTGCGTTCAGCTATCGCAGCGCACGTTCTCAAGCCGAGGCGCTGGCTAAAGAATGTGGCGCAACCGTTTGCTATCCCATTGCGTCCGATCTGAATACGCCTGAAGCTGCACGTGCGTTGGTGGCTGAGACCGTCCAACACTTCGGCCGGCTCGATATTCTTGTAGCCAACCACGGCGTATGGCCGGAGCAGGACGTGCCGGTCGAGCGCATGACGGATGAGCAGTGGCGATCGACGTCATCCATCAATCTCGACGGAGTGTTCGGTCTGGTCAAGCATGCGGTCACGCAGATGAAGTCGCAGCCCCGGACCAAGGCGCCTGCGGGACATATTGTGCTGATCAGTTCCACCAGCGGCCAGCGAGGCGAGGCCTTTCATTGCGACTACTCCGCCACCAAAGGCGCGATTATCAGCCTCACCAAGAGCCTGTCTACTGAACTGGCTTCCGCCGGAATCTACGTTAACTGCGTGGCGCCTGGATGGGTCGACACGGACATGAGCGCGGGAGCTCTGGCCGACCCTAAAAGTGGGGACGAGATCCGCCGCACGATTCCACTGGGCCGCGCCGGCCGGCCCGAAGAGATCGCGGCTCCGGTGCTCTTTCTGTGCACGGAACACGCGAGTTTCATCGCCGGAGAGGTCTTTAATGTGAACGGCGGCGCAGTCCTCGCGGGATAGCGGCCCTCCGAAAGCCCATAAAAACGCACTCTGCCAGCTTGCAATTGGGCCGCTTCCTGCATCCAAGGGAAGAGAGGAGCTGGCACTGCTGCGGGCGGAAAGTCTACAAGAAACGCTACAATTCTCATTGCACGCAATCACTCCCTCAAGCGGAATGAAACAGTTTTTCCCGATTCTGGTTTTGGTGTGTTCGGCCTGGGCTCCGGCCGGCGCACCGGCTCGTCCACCTGCACCGCAAGCGTCAGCCCCGAACCCATCGCAGTCTCCGCCCGCCGTCCCCCCAGATCAGGAGAATGCGCATAAGGCCAAAGCGATCATCAATCAGGGGATTCAAGCGCTAGGCGGGCAGGCCTTCCTCACCATTCGTGACCGCGAACAGCAAGGCCGTATCTATAGCTTTCATCATGGCCGAGAGAGCGGCGGGGGTGTGTTCTGGAGCTTTACCGAGTTTCCTGACAAAGAGCGTGTCGAACTCACCAAAGAGCGTGATATCGCGCAACTGTTCGTCGGCGACAAGGCGTGGGAGCTCACCTACAAAGGCGCGCGCGCCATCGAGGAAAAGGATCGTCTCGACTACATGCGCCGCCGCCGCTTCTCGCTCGACACGGTGCTGCGCACCTGGGTCGCCGATCCGGGCGTGATTTTTCTGTACGAAGGCCCCGCGATCGCCGCGCAACACTCTTCTGACCAAGTGACCCTGATCAACTCCCAGGATGAGAGCGTTACCCTGTACTTTGACACCGACACGCATCTTCCCGTAAAGAAGTCCTTCACGTGGCGCGACCCCGTCGACCGACAGAAAAATCTGGAAGAAGAAGTCTACGAGAATTACCGCCAGGTGTCCGGCGTGATGGCGCCCTACAACGTTACCCGCTTTTTCAACGGCGACATGTCGAACCAGCGCTTCCTGAACTCTGTGACCATCAACCAGGGACTCGATGAGGCGATGTTCAACCCCAATTCCGGCTACAACCCTAATAAAGTCCCGAGCAAGAACAAGCGCTGAAAACGGCTGATATTGCGAGTGTTTCCGAAGCGTTCGGATTTCACTTGACATTAGTGTCTCATGCACACTATCATGGGTGTCAATAAGACACTTATTGGAGGCGCCATGCTGAACTTCATGAAAGTGCCGCCCACCACCTACGTCCTGCAATTCAAGCGCGGGAAGGTCAAGCGGGAAGGCGTGGGACTCTCGTTCATCTACTCTGTGCCCACCTCGACTATCGTTTCGATCCCGGTCGCCAGCGCGGACGTGCCGTTCGTGTTCCGGGAGGCGACCGCTGACTTTCAATCGGTGACTCTGCAGGGGCAACTCACGTACCGCGTCGCCGACCCGAAACGGCTGGCCACTCTGCTGGACTTCAGTGTCAACTCGCGCCGGGTTTACTGTTCCGACGATCCTCGCAAGCTGCCGGAGCGGCTGGTGCACACCATGCAGACGCTGACGCGCGCGGTGACGCAGAGAATGCTGCTGCGCGACGTTCTGGTCAGTTCCGACGCTATCGTGGACGAGGTCCTCACCAAGCTGAAGTCCTCGGAAGCGGTGACGACGCTGGGCATCGAGATTCTGGGATTGTCCCTGCTAGGGATCGAGCCTACTCCCGAGACAGCGCGCGCACTGGAGGCCGACGCGCGCGAAGCGCTGCAGCAACGCGCTGACGAAGCAATTTACGCCCGGCGGAATGCCGCCGTCGAACAGGAACGGCTTATCAAGGAAAGCGAACTGAACACTGAAATCGCGGTCGAGACCAAGAAGCGTCAGATTCGCGAGACGCAGATGGCGGCCGAAATCGCCGTCGAGCAACAGCGCGCCCAGTTGATTGACCGACGCGTCGAGAACGAGCGCAAGGACGCTGATAGCCGTGCTTATGTCATCACCGAGACGTTGAAGCCCCTACGCGATCTGGATTGGAAGACGCTAATGATGCTCAGCGGAAAAGGCGCCGATCCCAAAGCGATGATCGCGATGGCATTTCAGGGAATGGCCGACAATGCGCAGAAGATTGGCGAACTGAATGTCTCACCGGATCTGTTGAAGTCCCTGATCACCAGCGCTGCCGGGAAGTGATTTGTGTACAAAAAGCTGATTATCGTAACCCGGAAGACCCGCCTGCAGGCGCTCGTCGAGCGATTCAACACCCGCTCCCAGGCCAAATTCTACATCGAGCATGCAGGCGGGGATTTTACTGACTACGAGTGTGAGGAGGACGCGTACCAACGCTCGTTGGACACTGTTCGAAGATCGCTGGAGTTCGAAATTCCCCAACAACTGGTGGATCGCGGCCTGGTGCCGACCTTTCATTTCCAGAAGGACGACCTAGTGGTCACACTGGGCCAAGATGGCGTCGTCGCGAACACGGCAAAGTACGTGGGCAACCAACCAATTGTCGCGCTGAATCCCGAGCCTTCGCGGTTTGATGGCGTGCTATTGCCCTTCACGCCGGATCAGGCGCGGGGTGCCGTCGCCAAGGTGATGGAGGCGAAGGCCAACATTCGCGAGATTACTCTCGCCGAGGTGATACTCAACGATGGCCAACGCTTGCTGGCGTTCAATGATCTGTTCATCGGCGCACGCAGCCATGTTTCCGCCCTCTACCGGATCGCGTGCGGCCATCAATCGGAAACGCAGTCCTCGAGTGGAGTGCTCGTCTCTACCGGCGCGGGCTCGACCGGGTGGATCTCATCCGCCTTCAACATGGCTGCGGGCGTGGCGAAGCTTTGCGGAGGAAAACCTGGGCCCGCAATTCGCCTGCCTTGGGAAGACCGCCGTCTGCTCTATGTGGTCCGCGAACCATTCCTCAGCCGCCATTCTCAAGCCGCTATCGTCGCCGGAATGCTGGGTCCGGGCGAGGACCTCTCGCTGCAATCGTTGATGCCCTCCGGCGGCGTCATCTTCAGCGACGGCATGGAAGCCGACTTCCTGAACTTCAATTCCGGAGCCAGCGCACAGGTCCATGCGGCCGATCAGCGGGCTCGTCTGGTGGTTGGGGAAGCCAGCTAGGGTAGGATGCTTAGACATGCAAGTCGCGGTCGACATTGTCATCTTCACGATTCAGTCGGGAGACTTGCGGGTCCTGCTGGTCAAGCGGGCCATCGCTCCCTTCGCCGGCCAGTTCGCGATTCCTGGAGGCTTTGTACTTGAGAATGAAAGTCTGGACCAAGCCGCACTGCGCGAGTTGAAGGAAGAGACGGGCGTGGGGGACGTCTACCTGGAGCAACTGTATTCCTTTGGCGATCCCGGCAGAGACTCACGCGGCCGTGTGATTACCGTCGCTTATTACGCACTGATCTCTGCGGATCGCTCTCTGGTAGCCGGCACGGATGCGGCCGACGCCCGGTGGTGCGCGGTTGGTGAATTGCCTAACCTAGCTTTCGACCATCGCAAGATTCTTGACTACGCCCTCGAGCGCCTTCGTAACAAGCTGGAGTACACCACCGTCGGGTTCCAATTGCTTCCTTCCAGGTTTAGCCTGACCGAACTGCAGGAAGTTTACGAGGCGATTCTGGGAAAGAAACTCGACAAGAGAAACTTCCGGCGCAAGCTGGCACTGCTGAAGGTGCTGCGTCCCACGCGGGAGTACCGCCATGGCGGACGCCGACCCGCTCGCTTGTATGAGTTCGTGGCGGCGAACTTTGAGAAGTTGAAGGACAGGGGCATCCTGTTTCCCTTCTAGATAACCCACAACCCACGCCCGCGCCTGTCTCGATCCAACGTATTTTGTTGTTATTAATAGAGTTACGCCTATCCATCGGCGAACTCAAGCCTCCTCTTCTACTGCGTCACAAAGCCACGGACTGTAGCATTTTTGCCACAGACAGTTTTCTTCCCAGAAGCGTACTCTACTTCATTCACTGGAACATCTTTGAGTCATTCTTGACGCACGAGCAAACAATCCGCTCCACCGTGGAGTGCAGTGGGGTTGGCCTTCATAGCGGCGCGCCCGTCTCGATGCGCATCCTGCCGGCCCCGTCCGACACCGGCATTGTGTTTCGCCGCACCGATCTGGACGGTTTCGAAATCGAGGCGGTCAGCCGAAATGTGGCCCGCGTCAGTTACGCCACCAGCCTCATGAAAAAGGGCGTGCTCATCTCCACCACCGAGCACGTTCTGTCTGCGTTCATTGGGATGGGTATTGATAACGCGATCGTCGAGCTCGACAACCTCGAGCTGCCCATCCTAGACGGCAGCGCGCGTCCGTTTGTCGAGATGATTCGGAAGGCGGGAATCCGCAAGCAACGGCGTCTCCGCAAGTATCTGAAGATTCGCCGCGAGGTTGAGATGCGCGAGGGAAACAAGTTCATCGCGGTCTATCCCTCTGACACGTATTCAGTTTCCTATGCGATCAATTTCCCTCATCCTCTGATTGGGAAGGAAACTTTCCAGGTGGAGTTGACCAACGGAAGCTATCTGAAGCACATCGCGGGCGCGCGCACGTTTGGCTCCCGTGAAGACGAGCAAGCCATGCGCAACATGGGGCTGATTCGCGGTGCCTCCAGCGAGAACTGCATCGTGCTTACACGCGATGGGGTTGAGAATGGGCCGTTACGCTTCCCCGATGAATTCGTGCGTCACAAAGTGCTCGACCTGGTCGGCGATCTGGCGCTGTTAGGCAAGCAGATTCTGGGCAACGTAGTCGCCGACCGCGCTGGTCACGCCATGCATACCGCGCTGGTCTCGCGCATCCTGCGCGACAAGACCCTCTGGGAGGAAGTCACCTTCCCGGACGAAGACAGGACCAGCAGCAGCCACCCCGGAGCCGAAGCGGCCGCGGGATCTTCTCTGTAATCACGTCCTCTGAGGACGACTAAGGATGATGCGACCTCCCTTTCAAGTGTTCGTCACCGCATTGGTTGGGCTCATCATTGCGATCTGTGTGCGCACGTTAATGTGGGCAGGTCCGTCCCTCTATTATCGTGTAACCCAGCCTTCGATTCGGTCGGAGTGCGCGGCGATCCGCCCCGGAATGACATTTTCGGACGTGGACGCTTTCATTCATTCAGGAACCTCCCCGGGTGACGAATCTCTTAGCGTAGGAGGGTTCGCTTTCGGCAGTAACGGTGACATGTGCCAGGTTGATCTCGATCCTGCGACTCATAAAGTTCTGAAAACGGAGTTCGCTGACGGGCCCGGGGGTGTGGAATAAGCTTGTCAACCGAAGCAAGTGCTGACAAAGAGAGAACTTCGCGACGTCCGATCGTCTCGTATGCGATCTTGGCGGGTGCCATGGCAGGAATTCTTTGGGGGATCACGCCCTCAGAGCTCTCGCGTTGGCATGAGTACAACGCAATTCGCCTCTGGATGCCGCAGCCGGAAGCTGTGAGCCTGATAGAGGGCAGCAGGCCTGGTTACACGAGCTGTGGTGCCCTACATTACGAGAGTCGGGATTCCATCTGTCGCTTTGAGGATCCGTGGAGAGGGTACGTCATCAACTTTGATCCCGACACGAAATTGGTGAGCCGGAAACGGTTCTATTTTAAGAGAGTGCCCAGCCTCACCTTCCGTTAGCCGGCAAAGGTGGCCTGGTGGATCTCGGGCTGCTAGTCCGCGGGCTCGCAGGGCATTTCGCTGGAGTCTTGCATGTCGTGCGGCTGCTCCTGCAGCAGTCTTTGCAGCTCAGCCCGAGTCTGATCGATCACCGCCGCGGCAAATTTCCGGGCGGATTCCTGCCGCTCCTTCGAAAGCTCCTTCACCCGCATGTTGAGCAGCGGAATATCCTCTTCAAACCAGCGCAGTGTTCTTTGCACCTTGGCAATACGGAAGTCATTGGTCAACATTCTGTCTCTCCGGGAGTCTTCGACTGGTGATCTATCAGATTGCCACGCACAGGGCCGGGCGCAAGTCTAAAGGGAGATACCCCCACTCTGGGCAGACTGGGAGCCGGCACTGATGGACTTCAGGTAAGTGGGGATTCAGGGTGGGAGATGCGCCTAGTGCGAGGTTTCGGATTCCGCGGCCGCCAGCCGCTCTTTGGTTCCTGGAAATTCCTTTTCGATCTGCTCGTCGAGCCAGTGTTCCAAGTGCTTCTGGGAAATCTGCGGAACGTTATGAAATCGGAATCCGGCGAGGCCCTTGACGTCGATCCAGGCCACTTCGGCCTCGACTTCAACATCAAGACCCGAGCCTGGCAGTGAGAACTTCAGATGCGGCGCAGCGCCTTTCGGCAGCGCCTCCCGCAACATCAAAGCAAGACCGCCTTCACTGATGTTGGTGCTGGTCGCGTTCAGAGTCTTTCCGTCGTACATCACTTTGACCAGCATCTTAACCGGCTGGCGGAAGTAGCGGCGGCGCTCCTTGATCATGAAATTCAGCGCCGCGTGAAAACAACGGGAGGCATTGAGAATGCTGATGGGCTTCTGCAGAACGAAGTTGGCGCCCATGCCAAAGGCTTCCTGCGTGGTCGTCCTATGTCCGTTGAGGATGGCGAAGGCAACCGAGTTCTTGTTGCTGGGAGTGCTGCGCAGGCCCTGCAGCACGGCGAGTCCGCCATTCAAATCGTCGCAGTCCACAATGACCGCGTCGAACTTGTCGGAGATCAGAATGTCGGCGCCAGCGCGCGCCTCATGACAGATCTCCACATCAATCGACAATTTCTCGAGCGTGGGCCGGATCACACGAACCAATTCCGGATCCTGGCTCAGGAGGAGCGAGTCCAACGTCATATTGAGATTCTAGGGGCGCGGCGCGTTTGCACGATAGTGACCAAGGTGATGGACCCTTCGTCGGAGGGGAAAAGTGACATCGATTCATCGTCGGGTCAGAACATATCTACGGCTTCGCGGCAGCTGTGGCTGCGGGCGGATTCTTGACGTAGGTGTTCATCCAGTTGTTTATCTCCCAGAACATGTGCAAGACGGACTCGCGCCCGGCATAGCCATGCGCCTCCAGCGGAAGCAGGACGAAGCGGACGGTGCCGCCTTGACCTTTGATAGCGCTGAAGAGACGTTCGCTCTGCAGCGGAAATGTGCCGGAATTGTTGTCGGCCTCGCCATGGATGAGCAGGATGGGCGTCTTGATCTTGTCGGCGTAAGAAAACGGCGACATTTTGTAATAGACCTCGGGCGCCTGCCAGTAAGTGCGCTCTTCGTTCTGAAATCCGAAGGGAGTCAGGGTGCGGTTGTAAGCTCCGCTGCGCGCGATGCCGGCTTTGAAAAGATCGCTGTGCGCGAGCAGGTTCGCGGTCATGAACGCGCCGTAGGAGTGCCCCATGACAGCGACGCGGTGGCGATCGACCACACCGAGGCGGGCACCTTCATCGATCGCGGCCTGTGCGCTGGCGACCAGTTGTTCCACGTAGGTGTCGTTGGGTTCGGCCTGGCCCTCGCCGATGATCGGAATTGTGGCGTTCTCGAGCACCGCGTATCCCTGCGTAACAAACGGGACGGGAGAGCCCCAATACAGGAGGGGAAATTCATAGGGCGAGCCGCTGATTTGTCCGGCGGCCGACTTCGTTTTGTATTCGGTGGGATACGCTTCCATGAGCGTCGGGAGCGGTCCGTCTGAGGAATTGTAGCCGGGAGGAAGGTACAGGTTGGCGCTGAGGTCGACGCCGTCGGCACGCTTGTATTTGAGAACCTGTTTCTTGGGAAGGGGCGAGTTGCCGTAGGGGCTGGGGAAAAACGTGATCTGCTTGAATTCGTCGTTGGAGAGACCCTTGCGGTAATAGTTTGGAGGAAGTTCCGGGGATTCCCGGCGGAGCAAAATGGTTGGCGTGGCAGCATCGAGCACCGATACCGGCGACTCGAAAAATTTGTCGGCGGATTGCCAAAGGTGTTTGGTCTCGCCGTTCGTCGTGCTCATGACGGAGACAAATGGGCGGTCGCCTTCGGGCGAGGCCCCTTCGGAATGGAAATAGATTCCCTGAGAATCGGATGTGGTTTGCAAGACATACTTACCGGAGGCATTCAGGGTTTCAAACGGCTGGCCGGGATCGTGATAGCGGTCTTCAAAAGATCCTTCAAACAACTTCACCGGAGCCGCCGGGGCGGCGGGAGCCACGGCGAGGATGATGCGCTTGCGGTCTTTCCAGCGTTCTTCCTCGATCACCGCGAGATGGCCGTTTCCCCAAGTCAGGCCAACGAAGCGGACGGGAAGATCCGCAAGTTTGCGCGGAGAGGCATCGAACGGGGCGTCGACCAGGAAGACCGTGTCGCGGATGGGAACTTCTTTGCGGGGGTCGCCGCCGTCGGCAGCCTCGACCCAAGAGATCGTGGCGGGCGCATCACTGCGCCAGTCGAATTCGCGCGGCCCAGCCTCGACCGCATCGTGAATATTCGGGATCGTGTCTTCTAACGGTTTGTCGGCCAGTTGTTTGGTGGTCCCAGTCGCCAGATTAATAGCGAGAACCCGTTCGGGGAACATCGGGTACGGAAGCAGATACGTGTAGGGATGATGACGTTCGTCGACGAGCACATAGTGGCCATCCGGTGAAGGCGAGGCGCTCTGGACTATCGCGGGCTCGCCGATGACTTTGGTCGTGCCGTCGAGCCGGACGACTTCAACTTGAGAGGTCGCGTAGTAATCGAAGATTTTCTCGTCCTCAGGATTCTTCAAGAGGTCCTGATAAGTCGCGCCGGGGGTGATGCGGCCGAGATTTTCCTGAATAACGGGGCCGGTGGGAATCTCGCTTCGCTTAGGGGCTGCGCCTCGTCCGGGTGAAACGGCCTTGCACACGAGGCTGGCATTGTCGCTGGACCACTCGCAGGGTCGGCCAAAAATGCCGTTGAGGGCGATCCCGGGCACGCGGTGGGCCTGGAGCGAGGCCACGTCGACGATCCACAGAGAGAGGCCTGCGTCGGTGGGATTGTCGCTGGCATTCACGAAGGAAACGTGGCGCGCATCGGGCGACCACGCGGTGAAACGAATCTTGGGATCCGCAGGCAGTCCGGTCACCGGTTTCGCTTCGCCGTTGGGCAGAGCCTGCAGCCTCAGCGAGGTGATATAGCGTCCGCGGCTCGGGCCGTTCGTGCGCGGGTTAAAACGCAGGCCCGCCAAACGGAGTTCGGGCTGCGCCAGATCGGCAACCGTGGGCAGACCGGAATACGATTCGATCAAAAGCCACTGCGTGCCAGCGCTGTCCCTGGGTGAGACTTCCACATTGGGCGTGGGACGAGTGTCGACCAGGTCGACGATTGCCTGGGGAGGCTTCTGGTACTGAAGACTGGTCTGAGCCTGAATGCAACAAAAGGCAGAGGCGAGGATAACCGCAACTAGGACCGCAGTGGCGCGGACAGGAATAGAGCGCATGGGAGACCTCGGGTCTGCTCTCGCAGGTAAGGTGTGAAGGCCGATGGAGGCAACATTCTCCTGCGAAAGAAGCGGATCGGGCAAGAGTTTTTCTGAACGCGCTTTGTAATTCGACTAGAATCAGGGCGCCCATGGCACCTCCGGAGTGAAACGTGAAAACTTTCTTCGCATTCTCCCTTGCCCTAGTGATGATGTTGGCTTTAGTAGCCGTATCCCAGACGCAGACAACCGACCTGGGCATCTTTACGAACCAGGGAAGCGTCGGCCAGACGCCGCCAGGTGGCATCGCGCACTATGATCCGGCGAAGGGTGAGTATCGCATTACCGGGGGCGGCGCCAACGTGTGGGGCACCGCTGACGCCTTCTACTTCGTTTGGAAGAAGGCGTCCGGGGATATGACTCTTTCAGCCGATGTGCAGTGGGTCGGCACAAGCAGCGCGGAGCATCGCAAGGCGGTGCTTATGATCCGACAGAGTCTGGAGCCGGGTTCAGCATATGCAGACGCGGTGTCTCATGGGAACGGACTCACATCTCTGCAGTTTCGCGGCGCGGCCAATGAACAGACTTATCAAGTCTTCACGCAGGTCGATGGGCCAGTCCGGCTGCGGATCGAGAGGAAACAAAGCCGCTTCACGATGTATGCCGGGAAGCCGAACGAGGAATTGAAAGTGGTGGGTCCGATTGAATATGTCGGGCTGCAGGAACCCGTGTATGTGGGGCTGGGCGTCTGCTCGCACGTGGCAACGACCTTGGAAACCGCAGTGTTCTCCAACGTGAAGATTGAAGAAGCCGCCCCTTCGAAATAAATCGTCTGTTGCTTCAGGAGTTCACCTTGAACGTGCGATCGCTGCTGTCCCTCGTTTTCCTTGCCTTGTTGTTCAGTTCCTGCCATCCCGCTTGCGCCCAGGCGACAGCCACCAAACCTGCATCGCCCCCGCACTTAACCTCTGAGCAGGACCATCAACGCACCATGGATCTGCTGCACATCACTTCGTTGCGGAGGGGCGCGGACGGTGATCCGAAGTCGCCGAATGCCGCAAACTACGACGAGTCCAAAGCCGGACCGAACTCGAAGCTTCCCGATCCCCTGCTGTTGAAAAACGGCAAGCCAGTCACCACGGCAAGACTGTGGTGGGATCAGCGCCGGGAGGAGATTGCGGAAGAGTTCAGCGGCGAAATTTACGGACGCGTGCCCCACAAAACGCCCAAAGTGAATTGGGAAGTTGTCAGCACGACGAAGGAGACGAACGGCGGCATTCCAGTCATCACCAAGAAACTGATTGGACACCTCGACAATTCAGCATTCCCCTTGGTGACCGTAGGAATCGATCTGACGCTCACGACTCCAGCCTATGCCGCGGAGCCCGTGCCGGTGATGATGGAGTTCGGGTTGAGTCCCGAAGTGCTGGCCATGCTCAAGCAGCGGTATCCGCAAATGATGGCTCCCGGCCCCGGACCCACGTGGCAACAGCAAGTACTGGCGAAGGGTTGGGGTTACGCAGAGTACATTCCAACTAGCGTGCAGGCGGACAACGGAGAAGGTCTGGCACAAGGCGTGATCGGACTAGCGAACAAGGGCGAACCGCGCAAGCTCGATGATTGGGGCGCGTTGCGAGCATGGGCGTGGGGCGCGAGCCGGGCGCTCGATTATTTTGAAACCGACAAATCGGTGGACGCGAAACAGGTGGGAATCGAAGGCCACTCGCGCTACGGCAAAGCTGCGCTGGTCGCGATGGCCAATGACCCGCGGTTTGCCATTGCCTACATCAGTTCTTCGGGTGAGGCTGGCGCGAAACTCTTCCGGCGCAACTTTGGTGAGCAGATCGGCAACATCGCAGGGACCGGTGAGTATCACTGGATGGCGGGCAACTTCCTGAAATATGCCGGGCCCTTGACCGAGAACGATTTGCCGGTAGACGCGCATGAATTAATCGCGCTCTGTGCGCCGCGTCCCGTATTTATTGGCGCTGGCACGCTGACCAACGGGGACGGATGGGTCGATGCGAAGGGCATGTTCCTGGCCGCGGTGGGCGCTGGACCCGTATACAAACTTTTGGGAAAAAAGGATCTCGGCACCGCTGAGTTCCCGCCGGTCGAGACAACGCTGATCGACGGAGACGTCGCGTTCCGTCAACATAGCGGCGGGCACACGACCGCACCGAACTGGCCCACGTTCCTGACGTTTGCCGCGCGCTATATAAAGAGTACCCCTGCCTCTTCGTCATCGAATTCCGATCTGCATTTGACGGAACATGACGTGCTCGAGACGCATGGCTTGAGCGTGCTTCTGTTTCACAACGAATATCACCGGGTATTCGGCGATCAGAAGATGAACGGGATGGAAATCATTCTGCACGATCAGCGCATAGCGACTGGTGGAGACGTGCGACTGTCTGCGACGCCGGAGCAGTGGGACCCCATTCCGGACTTCAAAGAACGGAAACGGATCGCTCCAGACGAAGTCGCGGCGATCTGCACATATACGGATCGCGGGCTGAGTTACCACATCGACATGCGGCCCGAGCCGGGAGGATTTCGAGTCGCCGTGCAAATGGAACAGCCGGTACCCGCTGCGCTCGCGGGTAAGGCAGGATTCAATTTGGAGTTTTTGCCGACGTTGTATTTCGGCAAGTCGTATCTAGTGGATGACGGCGCCGGAATGTTCCCTCGTCATTCGGACGGCCCAATGCGGAAAACACCGGATGGAACCGTTGAGCCGCTGCCGCTGGCCTCAGGTCAACGAATTGTTTTGTCGCCGGAGGATCCAGCGACGCGCGTGACCATCACTTCCGACAGCGGTCCCATCTTTCTTTTCGACGGTCGCAACAAGGCGCAAAACGGATGGTTTGTCGTGCGCACGTTGATTCCTGCTGGAAAGACCGGCGATGTCGTGGTGTGGCACATTCGTCCCAACGTGGTTACAGGCTGGACGCGTCCTCCGGTCGTAGGCTACAACCAGGTCGGCTATACGCCTGAGCGCGAAAAAGTAGCAGTGGTGGAACTCGATCCGCAATTCGACGCCCCCAAGGCGGCACGTGTTCTACGCCTGACGCCGGAAGGAGAGTATCAGGAGGTAATCAGCGGCGAAATAAAGCCCTGGGGCAAGTGGATGCGCTATCAGTACGCGCATTTCGATTTTTCTACGGTGCGTGAGCCGGGAATCTACGCGATCGAATATGCAGGGCAGAGGACTGGACCTTTTCGCATTGCGAAGAATGTGTACGACGGCATCTGGCGCCCCTCGCTCGAAACGTATCTGCCGGAACAGATGGACCACGTGAAGGTGCGTGAGGGATATCGAATATGGCATGGGGCGTCGCATCTCGACGATGCTCGACAGGCGCCCGTGAATTACACGCACTTCGACGGCTACCAGCAGGGGCCGACGACGGACTCACCATTTAGTCCTGGGCAGCACATTCCCGGGCTGAACGTGGGTGGGTGGTACGACGCCGGAGACTTTGATCTGCGGACTCAGACACAGACCCGCGTTATCAGCGACCTCGTGCTGGCGTGGGAACAGTTCGGAGTGAGGTCGGATGACACCTCAGTGAACGTAACGGCGCGGTACGTCCAGATGCGAAAGCCGGACGGCATCCCGGACGTGGTGCAACAAGTCGAACACGGGGTGCTGCTATTGCTGGCGCAGTATCACGCCATCGGGCACTCGATTCCCGGAATCGTCGAGCCCACGCTCGAGGAGTACACACACTTGGGAGATGCGGCCTCCAAGACCGATGGGCGAATCTATTCCGAAAAAATGGCGCCGTTAGAAACCCATGGCATTCACTCAGGCGTTCCCGATGATCGCTGGGCATTCACTACGCACACGACGGCGCTGAGCTTTGACGCCGTCGAGGCCCTCGCCGCTGCCAACAGAGTGCTTCGCGGATATAACGACAAGATGGCGGAGGAGTGCCTGCAAACTGCAGTCCGGGTGTGGGACGAAGAGCACAAGCAGCCGCCCGCGCTGTTTCATTCCTTCAATACGACTGGAAGCGATCTGCCGCAGGCCGAGATCGAAGCGGCGGTCGAACTGCTCATCTCAACTCGTGGCGGCGATATCTACCGGAAACGACTGAACGAGCTCCTTCCGGTGATTAAGGACCAGTTCGCATTTGTAGGAGGGACTGCGGCGCGCGCCCTTCCCTTCATGGATCAAGAGTTCAAAGACGGAGTCCGATCGGCACTCGATGCTTACAAGCCCAAACTGGCCGAGATGCTTTCGAAGAATCCGTGGGGCGTCCCGATCTCTTTAGGGACGTGGGGCGGATCCGGTGGTGTGACGAGGTTCGCGACGGAGATGTACCTGCTGCATCAGGCGTTCCCTGCGAGCATTGGCCCGCAGTACACGCTCGATGGTCTGGACTATGTGCTCGGGCGCCATCCGGTGTCGAACGTTTCCTATGTGTCGAGCGTGGGGACGCAGTCGAAACTGATTGCTTACGGCAATAACCGGGCCGACTATACGTTTGTTCCGGGAGGCATCATTCCGGGCGTCGTCATTCTTCAACCGGACTTTCCGGAACTCAAGGAAGGATGGCCGTTCCTGTGGTACGAAAACGAATATGTGGTGGATGGAGTGACGTCGTTCATTCTGGCGGCGAACGCGGCCCACGCGGAGACAAAGAGTGAAAAGTAAGCCCCTCACCGCTTCGATGCTTTGATCTGCTGTACCAGGGAGTCGATTTCTTCCGGAGTCAGTTTTCCGGCGAACTTGGGCATGTGGTGCTTGCCGTTGGTGATGATGTCGCGGAGCTCGTCAGCCGACGCGGACGTAGTTTTCTCCGAGACGAGCGATGGCCCTCCAAAGTGGCGCCCCTCCCCGGTCTTGCCGTGACACTTCGCGCAGTTCGTCTGGAAAACGGGGTTCTCGGTCACAGTTGCGGCCGGCGGAGTCTGGGCGGAGGCGGCGGCGAGCGCCAAGAGGAGCGAGGATACGGCGATCGTGAGTCGAGATGTTTTCATGCTGGACCTCGTCTTCTGCACTGCTTACTTCTTGGCCAAGGCCGCGACCTCGGAGCAGGAGTCCGGGTTCTTCAGGTCAGCGGCAGCGCGCGGTTGCGAGCCTTCCGGTGCCGCCCTAAGATATTGGATCGGCCACGTCATCGGCTGGCCTAGCTCGCGGGCCGCTCGCAAAGGCCAATACGGATCGCGCAAGAGTTCGCGAGCGAGGAAGACCGAGTCGGCCCGTCCTTCCGCGATGATTTGCGCCGCCTGCGACGGCGCGGTGATCATTCCGACAGCACCGGTCATGATGCCGGCTTCGCGTCGAATTTGCTCCGCGAACGGCGTCTGATACGCGGGACCCACCGGAATTTTGGCTTGCGCCACGTTGCCGCCGGAAGAACAGTCGATCAGGTCCACGCCCAGCTTCTTCAGTTGGCGGGCCAGTTCCACAGACTGTTGAATATCCCAACCGTCCTCGAACCAATCGGTGGCCGAGATGCGCACGAGGAGTGGGAATTGCTCCGGCCACACTTCGCGAACAGCGGCCACAACGTCACGCACGATTCGCGTGCGATTCTCAAAAGAGCCGCCGTACGAATCCGTCCTATGATTGCTGAGAGGCGACAGAAATTCGTGCAGCAAATATCCGTGAGCGGCGTGAATCTCAATCACGCGGAACCCAGCTTCGCAAGCTCGGTGCGCAGCCGCCGCAAAGGCCTCAACGACCTCCTGAATGCCCTCCACGGAGAGTGCTTGGGGCATGGGATAGTTGTCGGCAAAACGTATTGCACTCGGAGCGACGACTTTCTTCCAGCCGCCTGCGTTTTCGAGGATCGCTCCGCTCCCTTCCCAGGGCCGGTACGTGCTGGCTTTGCGGCCTGCGTGCGCCAGTTGCATACCCGCGACAGCGCTTTGTCCGTGGATGAAGTGCACGATTCGCGACAGCGGCTCGATGTGATCATCTTTCCAAATGCCAAGATCCTGCGGGCTAATACGGCCTTCGGGGAGAACGGCGGTCGCCTCGGTCACGACCAGACCCGCTCCGCCGACGGCTCGGCTTCCCAGGTGCACAAGGTGCCAGTCCGTCGCATAACCGTCGGTGCTCGAGTACTCGCACATCGGTGACACGAATACACGGTTGGCAAACGTAATGTCGCGAATCGAGAGGGGATCGAACAGCTGGGGCATGGTGTCTTATGGTACTTCACGATTGGATGCACGATTGCGCCCAACGACTCCGCTCGTGCCCTGCTGCAAAAGAAACGCCGCACTCCCTTCCCGATGGAAAAGAGTGCGGCGTGATTCCGTTAGACGTGGTTCGTTAGGCGCCTTCAGGAGCGTGCAGAACCCGGAAGGTGTTTCCGCCGTTTGACCAAACCAGCAGCAATGCGTCTTCGCCCTTGGAAACTTTCGACAGGGCGTCCTTCACATCGCTGGCGGATTGGACTTTGTGGCGGTTGACTTCGAGGATGATGTCGCCCTGCTGCAGTCCAGCATTGTCGGCAGAGCTACCCGGTTGTACCTGCTCGATCACGGCTCCGTGAAGCTCTTTCGGAGCCTGAAGCTGATCGCGCAGTTCCGGCGTAAGGTTGCCGAGGCCGATTCCCCAGTGCATTTTGCCTTCGCCGTTGCCAGACTCATCTTTGCCTTCGGCGTTGCGGCTGCCGAGTTCTTCCAGCGTGACAGGAACCGTCATGCTCTTGCCATCGCGGAGAACTTTGAGCGTGATCTTCGAGCCGGGCTGCTTCTGTCCGACCAGCACTTGGAGTTCGCCGGCATCGCTTACTTTCTGGCCGTCGATTTCGGTGATGACGTCACCGATCTGCAGGCCAGCTTTCGCTCCCGGAGAGTCGGGCTCAACTTGCGTGACGACTCCGCCGGTGGCATTGGACTCGTCAAAGAACTTCGCGTTCTCGGGAGTCACGTCCGCGATCCCGATGCCGATGTGGCCGTGGCTGACTTTGCCGTAGCGGATCAGCGTCTCGACCGTCGGCCTGACGATCTGCGAAGGAATCGCAAATCCCATACCGGAGAAGGTTCCTGAAGGTGAAATCAGGAAAGTGTTGATGCCGACGACTTCGCCGCGAGCATCAACCAAAGGTCCACCGGAATTACCGGGGTTGATGGCCGCATCGGTCTGGATGAACTCGCCAGGCTTAGAGCGATCGGTAGGGTCGGGGTTTGCGCGATTCACCGCGCTCACGATGCCGCGCGTGACGGTGAAGCGGAATCCGTACGGATTGCCGAAGGCCAGCACGGTTTGACCGGGCCGCACTTCTTTCGAGTCGCCCCACGGTGCGCTGGCGAGATCCTTGCCCTCGACCTTCAGAACGGCGAGGTCAGTCACCGGATCGGTGCCAATCAGTTTTGCCTTCAGCACGCGGCGATTGCTGGTGGTGACGCGGATGTCGACGGCTCCATCGACTACGTGATTGTTGGTGACGATGTATCCGTCAGGCGAAATCACGACGCCGCTGCCCATGCCGTGCTCGATCTGCGGCCGGCGCTGCTGCATGCCCGGACCAAAGAACTGGCCAAACGGGCTGTTCTGGCCGAAGAATTGTTGCATGTCTTCGGGCGCCTGTTTGCCGGCCGTCTCCGGCTTGGTGCGCGAGGTTACGGTGACGTTGACGACCGCGGGGGTGACGCGAGCTGCCAGCGTCTCCATCGCCTTGTCGAGACTGAGCAGAGCGCCGACGCTGTCGGCATCCAGTGGCGCGGCCGAGGGCGCTGCGTCTGCAGCCTTCGCCGCGGTGGGTTTTGCGAATTCATAGGTTGCGAACGAGCCGATCAGTGCCAGTGCGAGCAGTGGCGCTGCCAGGCGCTTCGTCCATTTCTTGGTGCTGTCTTTCAACTTCGGTCCTACATTCATTGGGTGTTACTCCTTTTCGAGATTGCGTACAACTAATTCGTTAGTTTCTAAAATTGCTACTCCGCATCTGTCCGCCTAAGCTCATGGTTAAGTTTGTTTCGCGGGAATTCGGTTGCTGTCGGGATCGACGACCGGATGCAGAACTACGACACGCCACATCTGGATCTGAAGTACGGGCTCGTCGGAGGGCCCATTCTGGGTACCTTCGACCACCACAAACAACGTCTCCGTGAAAGCCACCGGAGCCGCATTTGCGTTCGTCAAATGGACCAATCTAGCCGCCCGTTGTTCCGCAGGTGCGGACTGAATCGCCGGGGCTGTTGCCGGAGTTTCTGATTTGCTAGGCTTCGCGAGGGTGCTGATCTTCGCGGGCGTGAGTCTTGTCTTGCGCTGAGGGTCCAGTTTCGCGCTTACATTCACGATCGGCGCGGCGGCCAACATGCGCCGACTCGCGGCTTCATCGATTGAGGAGTCGATCATCGCGGAAGTGGAGACCTGACTTGTCCCGTTGTCGCTGAATGCAATCAGCCGGGGGGCTCTTGCAATACCGAGGACGCAGGCCAGGGCAAAAGCGCCCACGAGCGAGACGGCTGGCTTCCACGAACGTCCGTTTCCACTGGGACGATTCACGTCGAGAATCTGCGCCACGCGGAGCGAGGTCTGATGAATTTTCCCCAAGGCCGCCTGTGCGAAGGCGAGGCTGCGCTGAATCAGTGTCCTCTCGGCGAGGTGCGCCAGACATTCCGCATATGCGCGGGGGCTCGCGGTTTCTGCCAGAACCGCATCGTCGCAGGCCATCTCCCGCTCCAACGACACTTTCTTCTCGATCCACCAGACTGCCGGATGGAAGAAGAAGAGGGCCTTCACCAGCTTCTGCGCGAGGTTGGTCCAGTCGTCCCAACGGCGCAGGTGCGCGATTTCATGGAGCAGGATTTGATTCAGTTCATCGGCCGAAAGCTCTTGCATCACCCATGCCGGGATGACGATCGCGGGCTTCACCAGGCCGAGGGCTGTCGGAACATTCGTGAGATCGGAAGTGCACAGCACGATCTGCCGCGGAGACTGATTACGAGCTAACGTGTTTTGCAAAACCGGATCCAACGTCGCCGGATCGATCGCAACGCAACTCTTGCGCAAGTTATACAGATGCCACAGGCCCCTGCCGACGCCGGCCAAGAGCCATGTTGCGATCGCCACCCAGGCCCCGAACAAATAGAGCGCCCAGGTTCCGGGTAGGGTGAGCGCAGGTCGCGCTGCCATGGCCAGCGGACTCGGAGCAACATACGTCCCCATAGAATTCGCGAAAAAGGGAAGAACTGCAATCGCCATCAGGGCGGCGAACCAGATAGCAAAGCGTGTGACCGAACTCTGACGGCGGATCAAGCGCAAGACCGACCCGGTAAAGATCGCGACCAGGCTGCCTTCGACCAGGCAATCTACGATCTGAACCGTCGAAGCTTGAGCGATTGCGTTCAGATTGAAGAGCGCAGTCATCGCTGGGTCACTTGCTCCTTTCCAGCAACTGCCGCACGCGGTCGAGTTCTTCGGCATCGATTCCGGTTTCTTCCAGCACGTTGAGCACTAGTTGTTCGCGAGAGTTGCCGAAGAAACGGCTCACCAGATGCCGCACTTCGAACCGAGTGGCGTCTTTACGGTCCACCTGCGGGAGATACACATGGGCACGCTGATCTTTCACGTGCTTGGCGTATCCCTTCTTTTCAAGAATGCGGATGATGGTCAGAACGGAGTTGTAGGCCAACGCCGGCTTCTCGGGAAGGGATTCCAACACCTCGTGGACGGTCGCAGACCCCCGATCCCAGAGGACGTTCATGATGCGCAACTCAGCTTCGGTCAGGGTTGCGGATTTGCTGCGGGCCAATGCTTTCCTCCCAGGGTTTCGGTCGCTAAAAAGTTTGACGTGGATCAACGGGAAACGTCAACTAATTTGTTAGTTGCATGAAAATGAATTTGAGATGCCTTGAGCCCCGGAGGGAACGACGAAATCCCAGCCAGGCTTTTAACTTATTGAAAACAGGATATAAAGCGTTGGTTAGCCAGGGGGACACTTGGGCAGGCGCAGGTATTGCTTTGCGTTCCGATAACAAATGTCCTGAATGAGACGTCCGAGCAGCGCGTCGTCATCGGGCAGTTCCCCTCGCGCCACGTCCTGCCCAACGAGGTCGCACAAGACGCGCCGAAAATACTCGTGGCGCGGGTAGGACATAAAAGAACGAGAGTCGGTGACCATGCCGATGAAGCGCGACAGCAATCCCACATTCGATAAGGCATCGAGTTGGGCGGTGATTCCCTGCTTCTGGTCGAGGAACCACCAGGCGCTGCCGTACTGGATTTTGCCGGGACGTTCTCCGTCTTGAAAGCAGCCAATCAGCGTCGCGAACTGGAAAGTGTCTGCGGGATTGACGTTGTAAAGGATCATCTGGGGCAGGGCCTTCTCCTGAGCCAGCAAGTCGAGATATGCTGCAAGACTCGCAGCCTGCGGGAAAGCGCCGACTGTATCGAAACCAGCGTCGGCTCCGAGCTTCAGGCGGGCAGCGGTATTCACGTTGCGCTGGGCGCCGAGGTGCAGCTGCTTGGTCCATCCCTTCTCGGCGTCGAGGCGGCCAAAGAAAAGCATCATGAAGGAAGCGAACTGGGTGTGCTCGTCCTCGGTGACCGGCTGGCCTCGGCGCGCTTTCGAGAAGATGGCTGCGGCGATGGGCTCGGAGCATGGCGTCGCATAACAATGGTTCAGTCCATGGTCGGAGAGACGGCAGCCCAAGGCATGGAAATCGTCGTGGCGCTTGCGCACGGCCGCGAGAAAGCTGTTTAGATCGCGGATCTCGACATTCGCTTCTGCGGAGAGTTTGTCGACCCAGACTGCAAAATCAGGACTATCGATGGCGAGAGCCTTATCGGGTCGAAACGCGGGAAAGACGCGCGTGGGCAGGTTCGACTGCGCGATCGACCGGTGATGCCGGAGGTCGTCGGTAGGGTCGTCAGTCGTGCACACAACCTCGACCTTGAACTTCTGCAGAATGGCATGCGTAGTCAGCGTTTGCAACACCGCATTCGCTCGCTCCCAGATCGACGGCGCAGATGTCTCATCGAGCAATTCGTGGATGCCGAAGTAGCGCTGCAACTCGAGGTGCGTCCAGTTATAAAGAGGATTGCGCAGCGTGTAAGGAACGGTTCGTGCCCAGGCGAGAAATTTCTCGTAGGGGGTGGCGTCTCCGGTGATGTGTTTCTCCGGGACACCGTTTGCGCGCATCGCCCGCCATTTGTAGTGGTCCCCCTCAAGCCAGATCTCGAACAGATTCGCGAACTGGCGATTCTCGGTAATGTCCCGTGGAGAAAGGTGGCAGTGGTAGTCCAGGATCGGCTGCGACGCCGCAAACCGATGATAGAGACGGCGCGCTACGTCGTTCGAGAGAAGGAAGTCTTGGGTGAGGAAGCCAGCCATGGGCGATTCAAGGCATGAATCATATCAGTTTCAAACGAGTGCATCCGTCGAGCTGGAATCGAAAAGCAGCAAGCACGAAGGACACGAAGTATCACGAAGGGATTCATTTGCAGGTGTTTCCTGCGTGTACCTTCGTGTCCTTCGTGGTTGAATGCCTTCCTCGCGCCCGGTTCACCAACTCCTTGACGGAAAGGCCCTCCACCATGTGTAGTGATGCACATCGCCGCTGCGCACAATCGAGTGAACCTAGCTTCCATACCCGCCGTTCCGGAAAGAAAGCCACCCGAGGTTGAGGCTCCTACGGGCCGCCGGCGATGGTTGATTTGTGGCTTGCTGTTCTTCGCGACCACTGTGAACTACATGGACCGGCAGGTGATCGCGCTGCTGAAGCCAACGCTGCAAGTCCAGTTCGGCTGGACAGAAAATGATTACGGCACGATCATTTTTGCATTTACCTGCGCCTATGCAGTCGGGATCCTATTCATCGGAAAGCTGATCGACAGGCTGGGAACCCGCAAGGGATTTTCCGCAGCGGTCTTTGCGTGGAGCGCGGCCGCAATGGCGCACGCCGCTGCCGGCTCCATGATTCAGTTCGCAGTGGCGCGCGTTGGGTTGGGACTGGGCGAGGCTGGCAGTTTCCCGGCCGCGGTAAAAGCGGTGGCCGAGTGGTTCCCGAAGCGCGAGCGCGCGCTGGCCACGGGCTTGTTCAATTCCGGCTCGAACATCGGCGCTCTCGTGACGCCGCTGGTCGTGCCGTGGATTACTTATCGCTTTGGTTGGCGCATGGCCTTCATCGCCACCGGCGCGCTGGGATTCCTCTGGATATTGTGTTGGCTGCTGGTCTATCACCGGCCGGAAGAGGACAAGCAAGTCTCGGCGGCAGAGCTGGCCTACATTCAGAGCGATCCACCCGACGAGAACACGATGGTGCAGACTACCGTTTCTTTGCTCACTCTGTTCGAGCTGCGTCAGGCTTGGGCGATCGCGCTGGGCAAATTCTTTACCGATCCGATCTGGTGGGTCTATCTGTTCTGGATGCCGGATTTCCTGAGCCGCAATTTTGGTTTGAGTTTGACGGGCATGGCGTTGCCGTTGTTCGTAATTTACAGCGGAGCCTGCGTAGGTAGTATCAGCGGAGGATGGCTTTCGGGTTCACTGCTGAAAAAAGGATGGACGGTGAACGCAAGCCGCAAGACCGCAATGCTGGTGTGTGCTGTAGCGGTGACCCCCATCATGATCGCCGCGCATACAACGAATGCGTGGCTGGCGGTCTGCCTGATCGCGATCGCCGCGGGAGCCCATCAAGGCTGGTCGGCCAACATTTACACGCTGGCTTCCGACATGTTTCCACGGAGCGCGGTGGGTTCCGTCGTGGGCTTTGGCACCATGGCCGGCGCGATCGGCGGAATGTGCATTGCCAAGGCTGTGGGCTACATTCTGCAACATACGAGGTCGTACGTGCCCGTCTTCGTGATGGCTGGCCTGGCTTATCTGATTGCGTTCGGCTTTGTGCAGGTGTTGGCTCCGCGACTCAAACCGGCGCAGGTCTGATTCGCGCTGGATGGGTGTTTTGTATAATTCTGCGGCTCCCGCGAGAAATAAGTTTCTTCGTCCCGTGAGCGGGCTTCCTATGCTACTCAAGCTGTTCCGTGACAAAGTTTCGTTGGGCCAGGCGGCCGCCGAGCAGGCTGTGGCTGCAATTCGGCGCGCGATCGCGGAGCGTGGCGCGGCCCGGATTATCGCCGCAACTGGGTCGTCGCAATTCGAATTTCTGGATGCGTTGACGAGCTCGCCGGGTGTTGATTGGACCAGCGTCGAGGCGTTTCATCTGGACGAGTACATTGGCCTGCCCGCGACTCATCCGGCAAGTTTCCGCAAGTTCCTGATGGAGCGGTTGGTGACTAAGACCGGAATCATCAATTTTCACTGGATCGAGGGAGACGCCGCCGATCCTGCCGCGGTGATTCGTAAGGTGGGCGACGAGTTGGCATCGGCGCCCATCGACATCGCATTTCTGGGGATTGGAGAGAACGGGCACATCGCGTTTAACGACCCCCCGGCTGATTTCACTACCGAAGATCCGTACCTCATCGTGAATCTGGATGAGCCTTGCCGCCGGCAGCAGGTGGGCGAGGGATGGTTTGCCGATATTTCGCAGGTGCCGACGCGCGCTATCTCGATGTCGCCACGACAGATTCTCAAAGCCAAGGAGTTGCTGGTGGTTGTGCCGGATCAGCGCAAGGCATCGGCAGTAAAGGCTTGCCTGGAAGGAGAGATCAGCCCCATGGCACCGGCGTCGATTCTGCGCAGGCATCCCAACGCGACGGTTTACCTCGACACCGACTCGGCGTCGCTACTGAGTCCGGGCCTGAAGAGCGCGCTGGTTGAGGAATCGCAGGTTGTAGTGAGTTCGTACGCGTACTGAAGCCCCCAATGGCGAGCGCCCGGAAGCCGATCCCGTCGTTACGTTGGTGGATTGGCGGGCTGCTGTTCGCGTCCACGGTGATTAACTACATCGATCGCCAGACGCTTTCGCTTCTCGCTCCTTATCTCAAACTCGAATATCACTGGACCAATTCGGACTACGCGAATATCGCCATTGCATTCCGCGTGGCTTATTCGATCGGCCAAACCGGGTTCGGCAAGCTCATGGACCGCATTGGCACGCGCCGCGGGCTGACGCTCTCGGTCATCGGATATTCGACGATCTCGATGCTCACGTCGCTGGCCAGGGGGTTTTATGGCTTCGCCACGTTTCGCTTTTTGCTGGGCGCTGGAGAATCAGCAAACTGGCCAGCCGCCACCAAGGCGGTCTCGGAATGGTTTCCGAAGCGCGAGCGGGCGCTGGCAACGGCTCTGTTCGACAGCGGATCCTCGATTGGTGGCGCGGTCGCTCCTTTTATAGTTCTGTGGATCTACTTACGCTGGGGATGGCGGCCCGCGTTCATGGTTCCGGGCACTCTGGGCTTTTTGTGGCTCATTGCGTGGCGCTGGCTGTACTACCCTCCAGAAGAGCACCCACGGATCGGCCAAGCTGAGCTTGCGATGATCATGGCCGACAAGCGCGCATCAGAATCGCCGCAGGACGGCAAGACGCGCCCCCGGTGGGGTGACCTGTTGAAGCTTCCGCAGACCTGGGGAGCGATTATCGCGAGGGCGTTTACCGACCCCATCTTCTTTTTTATTACGGAATGGTTTCCGATCTATCTGGTCGCGAAGGGTATTGAACTGAAGAGCGGGTTGATTGCGGTGTGGATTCCCTTCATCGCTGCCGACGTGGGAAGTTTCTTTGCCGGATGGGTGTCGGGCTCTCTCATCAAGCGTGGATGGTCGCTGGGAGCGGCGCGCAAGGCGCCCATCGTCTACGGCGGAATCGGTATGACTCTGATCATCGCCACGATCTTTACGACCAACTTGTATGTGATCGCGTTCTTTTTTGCGGTCGTGACTTTTACTTATGCAGGTTTCACAACCATGGCGAATGTGCTGCCTTCGGATCTGTTCGGCAGTGAGTCGGTGGCGTCCGTCAGCGGGCTGAGCGGGACGGGCGCGGGAATCGGAACCATCATCGCGTTCAAGCTCATTGGCTATTTTTCGGATGCTCGGCAGGCTACCGGTACGCATTCGTTCGATCCGATCGTAATAGTGGCGGGGCTGCTACCCCTGGTGGGAATGATTCTGGTGCTGATGCTGCTCAGGAATACGGAAGCGACAGAGCGTGGGCTGGTGCGCCGGGTCTGAAGCTTTGGTTACACTCTGGGAGTTGGTCTGAGGAGATCTCTGTGAAGATCACGGATGCCAAAGTATTCGTCACCTGCCCGGGGCGAAATTTCGTCACGCTGAAGATTTCGACCGACGAAGGTGTTTACGGGTTGGGCGATGCGACCCTGAATGGGCGCGAGTTGGCCGTCGCATCCTACTTAAGCGATCACCTGGTTCCGTGCCTTATCGGACGCGATCCGTTTCAGACCGAGGATGTGTGGCAGTACCTCTACCGCGGGGCGTACTGGCGTCGCGGGCCCGTCACGATGACGGCGATTGCCGCCGTCGACATGGCCCTGTGGGACATCAAAGGGAAAGCGCTGAAGACGCCCGTCTACAACCTGCTCGGAGGTCAAAGCAGGACTGGCGTGATGGTGTATGGGCACGCCAATGGGCGCGACATTGAAGAGACCGCCGAGGAGGTCGCGAGGTATCAGGAGCTGGGATATCTGGCGATCCGGGCGCAGAGCGGAATCCCGGGCCTGCCATCCACCTATGGCGTGGCGAAGGATAAGTTGTATTACGAGCCCGCGGAAAAAGGCTTGCCTCCCGAGAACGCTTGGTCGACCGAGAAATATCTTCTGCATGTTCCCAAGTTGTTTGAGGCTCTGCGACTGAAGTTTGGGGACGATCTGCACCTTTTGCACGACGTTCACCACCGGCTGACTCCGATCGAAGCGGCGCGACTGGGCAAGAGCCTGGAGCCTTATCACCTGTTCTGGCTGGAGGACGCGGTGACGGCGGAGTTGCAGGAAGGCTTCCGCATCATCCGTAAGCACACGACCACGCCGCTGGCCGTGGGCGAGGTTTTCAATTCGATTTGGGATGCCCACATTCTGATTCAGGAACAGCTCATCGATTACCTGCGCATGACAGTTGTTCACGGTGGAGGGCTGACGCACTTGAAGAAGCTTGCTGCACTGGCGGAGATTTATCACGTGCGGACGGGCTGCCACGGTGCAACAGACCTCTCTCCGGTGGCGATGGCAGCGGCTCTGCATTTTGATATTTCCGTAAACAACTTCGGAATCCAGGAATACATGCGGCACACGAAGGAAACGGATGAGGTCTTCCCGCATGCGTACTGGTTCAAGAGCGGGTATCTGCATCCTGGCGATTCGCCGGGATTGGGCGTCGACTATGACGAGAAGCTGGCGGAGAAATTTCCGTATGACCGCGCTTATCTGCCGGTAAACCGAAAGCTCGACGGAACGATGTTTAACTGGTAGTGAGTCGCGGCATTCATTTTGCAGGAGCATTTGAGGAAATATGGGTTATAAGCAGCTGGATCTCGAAGGTAAAGTCGCAGTCGTTGTTGGAGGAAGTTCTGGAATCGGCAAGACGATTGCGCTCGGTCTGGCGCAGGCTGGTGCCGATGTCGTCGCCAGTGCGCGGCGGATCGAACTGGTGAAAGCGCTGGCCGATGAGATCGAATCTCTGGGACGGCGATCGTTGCGGGTAACCTGCGACGTGGACGATCGCGAGTCGCTGGAGACGCTGCTGAAAGATTGTGTCGCCGCCTTCGGCAAGGTCGACATCATGGTTAATGCGGCGGGCATCACCAAGCGTGCACCTACGCTGGATTTTCCCGAGGCCGACTGGAACCGGATTATGGAGACGAATCTTACGGGCACGCTGCGGTCGTGCCAAGTATTCGGACGGCACATGATTGAACGGAAGTACGGGCGCATCATCAATATCGCGTCGATGGGATCCTTTCTCGCGCTGTTCGAGGTGGCGGCCTATTCCGCGAGCAAATCAGGACTCACCTCTCTGACGAAATCTCTGGCAATCGAATGGGCCAAACATGGAATCTGCGTCAACGCGATTGCTCCAGGTTATTTCCGCACGCCGCTCAGCGAGAAGTTACTCGTCGGGACGGGCCGCGGGAACGAGGTGCTGATGCGGACTCCCATGAAGCGCTTTGGCGAACTGGAAGAGTTGGTGGGAGCGGCGGTTTTTCTGGCATCAGACGCAGCCAGCTTTGTCACAGGAACCGTGTTGCCAGTGGATGGCGGGGTTCTGGCGAGCGGCGTGAATCAGTAAGGGCATCATTCCGCAGCACTTCGCTTTATTTGTACGTACATTGTTGTACAGCATGCTCCCAGGTTTGAGTCCTAACCTCACCTGAATTGCTCACGACGTCGCGTGGACTGCCATTTCCTGAGCCGGGAAGGACCCTACAAGCGACGATCAAGGTCAGGGATGAGGAAACCCTGTCGTCCGCGGAATAATCTTGCGTCCTGAAGGCTCGTAAGCGCGTTCTACGAATTTTCAACGACTTCCACGAGTCCTCAATCACTTCCACGAGGACTCAACGACTTACAGGTATTGGCTTCTTTTCGCGCAGCGCTGCGCGCGCAGAAATCACCGCCTGAACCAGTTCCTGCGCAGCTGCAGAGATCTTCTCCAGATTGCCTTCTCGCAAGGCCGCAGCGTCCACCAGATCTGCCCCTACTCCAAGCGCGAACGCACCGGCCGCGATGAAGTCTGCGGCGTTCGCAGCATTCACGCCTCCGGTTGGAATCAATTCAGCCTTCGGGAACGGTGCCTTGAGCGAGCGCAGATACTTCGGTCCGCCCACGTTGCCGCAGGGAAAAATCTTGACCAACCGCGCGCCGTGCTCGTGAGCATTCATCAACTCGGTCGGAGTCAAGGCTCCCGGGATTGCCAGTTTTCCAGCGGCGCGCGCGACCGAAAGCATCGGGATCGACAGGCCGGGACTCACCAGGAACTCGGCACCTGCGCGAATGCAAGACTCGGCTTGTTCGGCGGTGACGACCGTGCCCGCACCCACGAGAACCATCGCGCCGTGCTGCTTCACCACCTCTCGGATGACTGAAACGGCATTGGGGACGGTCATCGTAATTTCGACGATCGGGATGCCACCGGCGCCGATCGCTTCCACGGCGCGGGTCGCTTCCTCGACCGATGCGGCGCGAACTACGGGGATAATCCCCACTTCTTCAATTCTGCGAATTACTTCGTCAATGGTCATATATTTCGCGACTCAATACTGAAGTTCTATCGTTCGATCCGAGCGGTTCGCGATTTCATGGCTTGCAGAACTTCTGCCAGCGTTGCCATGGTTGTGTCGCCTGGCGTGGTCATCGCCAGGGCCCCGTGCGCGGCGCCGCATTCGACCGACCACTGCGGGTCCTTGCCGGACAGAAATCCGTAAATCAGACCGGAAGCGAAGGAATCGCCGCCACCAACGCGATCGTAGATTTCAAGATCTTCCCGTGCGGGCGTCTCATGAAAGCTTCCTTCGCAGTAGCACAGGGCGCCCCAGTCGTTACGCGTGGCCGTTTTCGCGTTTCGAAGCGTCGTGGCAACCACTAACATCGTTGGGTATTCCTTTACGACTGCTTCAATCATTTTCTTGAAGCCTGCCGAATCCAGCTTGGAATGATGTTCATCCAGGCCAGAGACCTCGAAGCCCAGCGCGGCGGTGAAGTCCTCTTCATTGCCCAACATGACGTCGACGAGCGGAGCGAGACGGCGATTGACCTCTTGAGCTTTTGCTTTTCCGCCAATCGATTTCCAGAGCGAGGCACGGTAGTTGAGGTCGTAGGAAATGACTGTGCCCGCTCGCTTGGCAGCCTCCATCGCTTCCTGCGCGACGAGCGGCGTGGTCTCGGAGAGCGCGCTGAAGATTCCGCCAGTGTGAAACCAGCGGGCACCGTCTTTCGAGAAAATCTGATGCCAATCGATTTCGCCGGGCTTCAGTTGGGAGATGGCGGTGTGCCCGCGGTCAGAACAACCCACAGCCGCGCGAATACCGAAACCGCGTTCGGTGAAATTCAAGCCGTTGCGCACCGTGCGGCCAACGCCATCGAACGGCACCCAGCGAACGTATTTCTGGTTGACGCCGCCTTGCAGCATTAAGTCTTCGACGAGGCGGCCGATGGGATTGTCGGCGAGCGCAGTGACGATCGCGGTGTCGAGGCCGAAGCAGCGCTTCAGCCCGCGGGCTACGTTGTATTCGCCGCCGCCTTCCCAGGCGCGGAAGTGGCGGGTGGTGGAAATGCGCTCGTCGCCGGGATCGAGGCGCAACATGACTTCGCCCAGGCTGACCAGATCCCACATGCAATCGCGTTTTGGCTTGAGGTTCAGTTTCGCCATGATTGTGCGGCTAACCCGTTAAACCCAAATATGATACAGGTTGAAGCCAGCGCTGCAGGTACGCTCGCGCCTCCGCCTCCAAATAAAAGTTGGTGGGATTGTAATAACTCATCCCTCCCGCCGTCTTTAGTGGTGAAGAGAGCAACAGGAGGCGTACCCTGCAAAGCGCACTGGCAGAGGCTCCGGCAATCGCGATCCCGACCGAATTCGATCGAGTCTTTCAGGCGTATCACGGCCTGGTCTTTCGCACGGCGTACCGGATCACGGGGAACGCGGCGGACGCCGAGGATGTGTCGCAGACCGTGTTCCTGCGCCTGTTCCGCCGGCGGACCGGGGCGGATGTTCTGGAGAATGAAGAAAGTTACCTCCGCCGGGCAGCGATCAACGCGGCCCTGGATGTGATTCGATCGCGGCAGGCGGATCGTACGGTGGAACTGGTCGATCTGCCGGCTGAACCTGCGCACGACGATCCTCGGGAATTGCGGCAGGCTTTGGGACGGGCTCTGGCACAACTCAAGCCGCGTCCGGCAGAAATTTTTGCATTGCGATTTCTTGAAGGGTTCAGCAATCCGCAAATTGCGCGGATGCTCGGTATTTCACTAGTCGCGGTGGCGGTCATTGTCCATCGCACTCGGCAACAGCTCCGCAAGGAGCTTGGCGCGTACCTACAGAAGAGAACTTAGGAGACAGGCCATGAAGAACGATAAATTTGAACGTCTGCTGTCGGAAATTCGGAATGAACGAGTAGACGACAAGATTGTCGCCCAGGCGGGCGAGAGAGTTTACAAGTCGATTGCCGGCGCAGCCCCGGCCATGGACCTTAGCGCACACACGCTGCGCGGCTGTGAGGATTTCCAGGCGCTGATCCCGGGATATGTGGGAAAGCAGCTTGCCCCCGCGCGGACCTTTCTGTTTGAGGACCATGTGCATGCGTGCGTGGCGTGCCGACATGCGCTTGAGCACGCTCGCGGCGGAGAACTACAGAAGGTGTTTCGTGCGGAGCCCAAGCGCCCCAGTTCAATGGCATGGGGCTGGGCAATGGGTGCCGCTGCAGTTTTCGCCGCAGCAATCGCGGTGGTCGGGTTCAGCACCGGGATGCTTCCCGGCCAGCATGTGGTCCGCGCGTCAGTCGAGACCGTGGACGGCTCGCTCTATACCGGCGCCGGCGCCGAAATGCGGCTGATTCCGGCGGGATACGAGATCCGGAACGGCGACGAAGTTCGCACCGCGAAGGGATCGACCGCGGTGGTGCGACTGCTTGACGGCTCGCTCGTCGAAATGGGCGAGCGCTCCGATCTCTCGGTATCACGAGGATGGAAGGGCACGACGATTCGCCTGGACGGCGGCCAGGTCATCGTGCAGGCGGCCAAGCAGAAGTCGGGCCGGCTGTATGTCGCGACCGATGATGGCCTGGTCTCGGTGAAAGGCACGATCTTTTCCGTGAATCACGGGACGAAGGGCTCTCGCGTCGCAGTCATTGAGGGCGTGGTGCGGGTGAACTTTGGAGAAAACACTACCGACCTGACGGCCGGGGAGCAAGCAACTTCCGGCGCCAGCGTGTCGAAAGTGCCGATCCAAAACGAGATCGCATGGAGCAAAAACTCCGCTAAGTACCTAGCTTTGCTCGGCGACTTCGCGATTCTGCAGAAGCAGTTTGCCGCGATTCCGGGGCCGGGACTGCGCTACAGCTCTGATCTTCTACCGTATGTTCCCGATAACACCGTGGTCTATGCTGCGATTCCCAATCTTGCGAACACGCTGGGCGAAGCCAGCCAACTCTTCCAGGATCGGCTGAAGCAGAGTCCGGCGCTGCGGGATTGGTGGAAGCAGCAGCAAAAAGGGAACGGCCCGAAGCTGGAAGATGTGCTGAACCAGGTGAGGACGTTCAACACCTATCTGGGAGACGAAATTGTGTTCGCCGTGGCCAAGAACGGCACAGACTATTCGGCTCCAGTGGTGCTGGCGAAAGTAAAGCAGGGCGGGCTGGAGACCTTCCTGCGAACGCAAGCTGCACTGCAGTCGGTCCCGAATCCGTGGGCGGCGACGCCCGCGGCCAACAAGCCGCTGCTGGTTTATGTCAGCAACGATCTGATGATCGCGAGTCCGGACTTGACGGAGCTGCAGCGTATGGCGCTGCGCGCAAAGCAAGGCAGCGCCGGCACTTTCTCTGAGACGCCGTTCTACCAACAGATTGCGCGTTCCTATCAGCAAGGTGCGGAATGGATTTTCTGCGCCGACATGGAACAAATTGTCGCGAAGAACGTACAAGCTAATGGTAAGGGCAATGAACTGCCACCGGGGATAGCGGACGTGCGATACCTGACGATGGAACACCGGGAAGTCGGCGGCAAGAGTGAAAGCCATGCCGATTTGATGTTCGCGTCCGAGCGGCAAGGCGTGGCATCGTGGCTGGCGGAACCCGCATCGATGGGATCGCTGGAGTTCGTATCGCCCGAGGCCAGCATGGTGACATCGGCGGTGATCAAGAATCCAAGAAGCATTATGGAAGAAGTCTTCAAGATGATCGGAAGCGGCGATGCAGACTTCAGCGAGCACCTGGCTGAATTCGAGGCCAAGTCTGGCGTGAACGTGCTGAATGACATCGCGGCTCCTCTTGGTGGCGAAGTCACGATGGCATTCGACGGACCGATGATCCCAACGCCGCGGTGGAAGCTGATCTTCGAAGTGTACGATCCGACGACGCTACAGGCGACGATCTCCAAACTGGTCGACAGTTTCAATCGGGAAGCCGCTAATAAGGGGCATTCGCTGCAATTGACGCAGCGGCAAGTCGGCTCCCGTACTTACTTTGTGGTCAGCAGCCCGAACACGCCGAACGCCGAAGTTGACTACACCTTTGTCGACAATTATCTGGTCGCTGCACCGGATATGGGTACCATCTCACGGGCCATTCAATCCCGCGAGGCGGGTTACACGCTGTCGCATTCGAGCGCCTTTCAAGCTCTGTTGCCGAATGATGGATACACGAATTTCTCGGCGATCTTCTATCACAACATCGGCCCGGTCGTGGGTCCGCTCGCCGCGCAACTGAAATCCAGCGGCGCGCTGACTCCGCAGCAGCAGCAATCGGTCGACGCACTCACAGCATACTCTGCACCGGGCTTGATCTATGCTTATGGCGAGCCTAACCGGATCGTGGTGGCAAGCAACACTGGCTTCATGGGATTTGATCTCGGCACCCTGTTGACGATGGGCCATGGGCCGTTTCTGCCGCAGATGTTTCTGGGCGGCACCTTGAATCAGTCGACACATCAAGCTCAGTGAGTACGACGATACAAAGCGGAGTAGCAGGCGGCGTGCAGGAACAGACGCCGCCTGTTGCTGCGCTCGTGCCGTTGGTTGAAATGCAGGGTCTTTCGGTTCGCTTTGGCAATCGGGACATCCTGCAAGGTCTTACAGCTTCGTTGCGCGGGCGTTCCATTGGCTTGCTGGGTCCGAACGGAGCCGGCAAGTCCACGCTGATCAATACCCTCCTCGGCTTTTACAAATCCTCTGTCGGTTCGGCGCGGGTGTTTGGGTACGACGTCGGCACGGAAATCAGACACATTCGCGGCTTGGTCGGATACATGCCCGAGAATGATGCGTTCATCTCGAAGATGAGCGCGGTGTCGTTTGTGCAGATGATGGGGGAACTGTCGGGCCTGCCCCCGAGCATGGCCCTGGAGCGTGCGCACGAGGCTCTTTTCTATGTTGGGTTGGCGGAGGCTCGATACCGCAAGCTGGGAACGTATTCGCTGGGCATGAAACAGCTGGCGAAGCTGGCACAGGCGATCGTGCATGGTCCGAAGCTGCTGATTCTCGATGAGCCTACCAACGGCCTCGATCCCTCGGCGCGACAACGGATGATCCGCATGATCAAGGACATTCGGGACGGCAAGGAGATGAGGATTGTGCTGTGCTCGCACCTGCTGCGCGACGTCGAAGATACGTGCGACGAGGTGCTGATCCTGAAACAAGGGCGGATCGCGCATTACTCGAATCTGGACGAAGAGCGGCGCGCGAACAAGCGTTTCGTCGAACTTGAGACTTACGGGGCAAATGGCGACTTCACGGAGGCGATCGAGAAGCTCGGTTGCGAGTGCGCTGTGACCGGGAATCGCATGAAGATGATTCTGGCGGATGGAGTTGAAACCCGCGACATTTTCCGCATCGCCGCGGAACGTGCAGTTCGCATCCGGCGGATGAATTTCCGGCGCGACACGCTCGAAGATATTTTTCTGAAGGCCATGGAGAGCTGAGATGGCAGTCTACCGGCGTAACTACAAACCGTATGCGGGGAGGCTGACTCCGGAGTGGTCGCGGTGCCTGGTTCTGTTCCGGTACTCCAGACGGAATCTGTTTCGTTCCAAATTCCTCACTGGCTTGTTTGTAGTGTGCTTCTTCTACCCCTTGGTGTGCCTGCTCATGATCTACCTGGCTCACAACGCGAGCTTTCTGCAGCAATTAGGCGTACCGGCGGGCGTGCTGTCGATCGATAACAAGTTCTTCTTTAATTTCATCAGCGTGCAGGGAGTGTTTGCCTTTCTGTTGACGGCCTTCGCTGGGCCTGGATTGATCTCACCCGATCTTGCCAATGGGGCTCTGCCGCTGTATTTTTGCCGCCCGTTTTCGCGGGCGGAGTACATGCTGGGCAAGTCGTCGGTGCTGGCAATCCTGCTTTCGCAAATTACATGGGTGCCGGGATTAATTCTATTTGCCATGCAGGCCGGCCTCGCAGGGGCCAGTTGGACTTGGTCGAATCTTTGGATTGCGGGCAGTCTGATCCTGTCTTCGTTGATCTGGATCGCGATTCTGTCTTTGCTCGCGATGGCGCTCTCGGCGTGGGTGAAATGGAGAATTGTGGCCGGCGCCCTGCTGCTCGGCGTGATGTTCTTCGGAGCGGGCTTCGCGCAGGCGATTAACGCTGTAATGAGAACCGACTCTGGCCAGTTCTTCAACGTCGCCTACCTGATGGGAACCGTATGGAATGCGCTGTTTCAGGTTGATTCGCGGCATGCGATCCCAGTGGCCCAGGCTTGGGTTGCTTTGCTCATCTATTGCGCCATCTGCCTCTGGCTACTCATGCGGAAGGTGCGGGCTTACGAGGTGATCCGGTGAGTGATCGCATCGTCTTCGAAGATGTCTCGAAGTTCTACGGCGAAATCCTGGGCGTGAACCGGGTGAATCTTTTGATTCCGCCAGGGATCACGAGTTTGGTGGGGCCAAACGGGTCAGGCAAGACGACCCTGATGAACTTGATGACGGGGCTGGTGAGGCCAACGCGCGGGCGCGTCGAGGTGCTCGGATATAAAACCGACGATCCCGAAAACTTGTTCAAGATTCTGGGATACTCCACGCAATTCGACGCGTTTCCAAAGGGCCTGACCGGATTTCAGTTTATCTATTCGTATCTAAGGCTGGCGGGCCGGGACGACCAAAGCGCCGAACAACTGGCGTGGCGGGTGATTGAGCGGGTGAACCTGGTCGACGCCGCCAAACGAAACATCGCAGGGTACAGCAAAGGAATGCGGCAGCGCATCCGGCTGGCGCAGGCGATAGCTCACGATCCTAAAGTGTTGGTGCTCGACGAGCCGCTGAACGGACTGGATCCGCTCGCCCGCTCGGAAATGATTGCTCTGTTCCGGGCAACCGCAGCGCAAGGTTGTTATGTGATTATCTCCAGCCACATTCTGCATGAAGTGGACGTCATCTCGGATCAAGTCATCCTGCTGAGCAACGGGTACGTGGTGGCTGAGGGCCAAATCGCGACCGTGCGCGGCGAGATTCAGGAGCACCCCACGCAGATTCTGATTCGCTGTACCCGCCCACGCGATCTCGGCGCGAAGATGCTGGAAGGCGAGCTTGCCATCGAAGTATCCATTCACAAGGACGAGCATGGTCTGTTGCTGAAAACCCGGGATGCCGACCGTTTTTACCTGGAGTTGAATCAACTGGCGCTGAATGGAATCGACATCGAATCGATCGCCCCGGCCGATGACGACGTGCTTTCGGTTTACGAGTATTTGATCGGGAATGAAGAGGCAGTCCGATGACGAGAATGGCGACGAAAATCTGGTGGGCGCAGATCAAAGCCGTGGTCCGGCTGGAAATGCGGAAGACTTTCTTCGCGAAGCGGGGCCTTTGGATTTATGTGGTGGCCGCGCTGCCGGTGCTGATCTTCGTCGCATACGTCGTGGCAAGCGCCCAACGGCAGCATCAGACCTCGGACGTCGCGCGGCAAGGGACGAGGCCGCTGACTTATCAGGATCTGCAGGCGGTCAAGCCTGGCATGACAAGCGAGGAAGTGGTGGCTCTCCTTGGGAAGCCGCCGAGGGATTTCCGCTGGACGGAAACCCAGCCGCCAGCAAGCGAGAAAGACAAGGCCGTCGAGATTCGGCATGACGATTATCGCTATTCCGACGGGCAAAGCGATCTGTTTGTAGAGCTGGCGAATGGCAAGGTCGAGAGCATCAATATTCAGGAGGGGACCAACCTGGGCCGGGATTCGATCATGTTCGCCGGCGTGTTCCAGTTTTTCTTCATTCGTTTGGCTGTTTTCTTCGGATGCCTCGGGATCTTTATGAATCTGTTCCGGGGCGAAGTGCTCGATCGGAGCCTTCACTTCTATTTTCTTGCGCCCATCCGCCGCGAAGTGTTGATGGTAGGAAAATTCCTTGCCGGATTGCTGGCAACTTGCACGATCTTTGTCACCAGCGAACTACTCCAGACCGTAGCGTTCCTGTGGCACTTCCCTCCGAGCATGCGGGATGTTTACCTGTATCACAATCACGGCCTCCAGCACGCGGCCATCTATCTGGGGGTAACGGTGCTGGCGTGCGTTGGCTATGGAGCATTCTTTCTGGTCGCGGGAATGATGTTCAAGAACCCGATTCTGCCCGCGGCGGTGATCTTGATCTGGGAAGCGATCAATCCGTTCCTGCCGAATGTCCTGAAGCAGTTCAGCGTCATTTACTACCTCAAAGCGCTGTGCCCGGTGAATATCCCGAGCGACTCCGGCACTTCGCCAGTGCTCGCACTGTTGATTTCCAACTCTGATCCTGTGTCGGCTCCCGTCGCGGTGCTGGGCATCTTAATTGTCGCCCTGATCGCTCTGTATGCGTCGAGCATCCAGGTTCGGCGCATGGAAATTAACTACACCAGCGAATAACGCCGCATCAGGATTCAAGTCGGTCGCTGAATTGAGGATCGAGGAATTTCAAAGATGCTGGAGCAGGTCGGCAATGCGTTCGCCGGCATGGCCGTCCCAAAGAGGCGGAATGGTTCCGCGTTTGGCTTTACCGTCAAGAATCAGCGCTAATTCCCGCGCCAGTCTTTCACTATCCTGGCTCACCAGAGTATTCGTTCCTAGCGTCACTGTAACCGGCCTCTCGGTGTTGCTGCGTAGCGTCAGGCAAGGTACCTGAAGGTAGGTTGTTTCCTCCTGAATCCCACCTGAGTCGGTGATGACTGCGGTGGCGCGTTTCTGCAGGGCAAGAAATTCGATGTAAGGAAGCGGTTCGACAAGGTGCAGTTTCCTAGTGCTGATTCCGAACTGGGAGATTCGGGCCCGGGTGCGTGGGTGAACGGGAAACACAACATGCAGCTGTTTGCTGGCAGCAAATAGCGAGTCCAGAATGCGCTTCAATGTTTCGCCGTCGTCAACGTTAGAGGGGCGGTGGAGCGTCACCAGCGCGAAACGGTCGGGCAGTCCGTTGGTCGGGCAACGCTCGGCGGCGGGAAGCAGGCGCACCAGCGAATCGATCATCACGTTGCCGACGCGGTGAATTTTCCGCGGCGAGACGCCTTCGCGGAGAAGATTCTCGTCTCCATCTTCCGAAGGCGTGAACAGAACATCCGCTAAACGGTCGGTCACGATGCGATTTATTTCCTCTGGCATGGTGCGGTCGAAAGAGCGGAGTCCCGCTTCGACATGAGCAACACGAACCAGCAATTTCGCACACACCAAAGCGGCCGCGACCGTGGAATTCACGTCTCCGTAAACCAGCACGATGTCCGGTCGCCGCTCCAGCAAGACCGGCTCGAAGCCGCTCATGATGTCAGCGGTCTGGCGGGCATGCGTGCCGGAGCCGACTCCGAGATTAACGTCTGGGGGTGGAATCTCAAGCTGAGAGAAGAAAACATCCGACAGACTCTTGTCGTAGTGCTGGCCGGTGTGCACGAGCGTCTGCCGGATTGCCGGGCGCGCCTGCAGGGCATGCAAAACCGGCGCAGCCTTCATGAAATTGGGACGCGCTCCGACTACGTGCAGAATGTGCATAAACAATGTGGGCCCTATACGAGCTTATATCAGTCCCGTGACCGGCTTCATTAACGGATACGGCCGCCGTAGGATGCGCACTTTTTGCTGGATGGCCTTACGAGCCGGTGTAGAGCTGGAACGGGGCCCAGTAGAAGGGATTATGGTAGGCGCTGCCATGGAGCAATGCCAGCTTGGCCGCACGCAGAGCCACATCGGGATCGGCTCCCTTGCCCAGTTCGTCGTAGAAACGGTCCATCAGTTGTTCGGTCGAGGCGTCGGTCACTTCCCAAAGGCCGCCGATCACATTGTGGGCTCCGGCGCGGAGGAAAGCCCAGGCGAGTCCTACCAAGCCCTCGCCCGAGTAGGCACGTTCGCCGGCACCGTAACATGCCGAGATCGTAACCAGATCGGCGTGCAAAGGATGCTTGACGATGTCGCGAGCATAGAGTTTGAACGAGTCGGTTTCGCTGGCGGATTTTGATAGCACGATGGCCGAGTCGAGCGGACTCAAGCGACTGGCGGTACCGTGTGCGACGAAATGAATGGTCGAAAACTTCTCGGGGCTGCCCGCCAGGTACGCTGCCGGAGTCGCTTGGTCTCGCTGGTAAACCTGCTCTTGCGCTGGCGCGAAGTGCTTAGCGACGTTCGCCATTTGCTGGCTGGCGCGGGGGAGCTCGGGATATTCCTTGCTGGGAGCGACGCTATCGCCGATGAGAAGCAGGTTGTTGTCGCGTTTCTTTTCCCGGGCCCGGCTGCGAGCATTCTTGTTCACGAAGGATGCAGCTAGCACACGCAGTGAGCTAGCGTTAGTGATGTCGGCATCTTCGATCCAGTAGTGGGGCTTAGGGTCGGCAACGATCAACGTTTCGAAATTCAGGTTGTTCAGGCTGCCGTCGGGGATGATGAACACTTTGGCATTGTTCGCGAGAAGCGCCTTGGCTGGCTCAATGAGAGTGCGGTAGAGGGCGCGTCCATCTTCGCTGGATTCGAGGACGTCTTGGGGACCTTTGAGGGCCGTGCGATAGCGCTGCACCAACGCCTCGATGGCGGCACCGGGAGGCAGTGGAAACAAGCTGGTCTTTTGCGGCGTGATTGCCCACAGATAGGACTGCTTCTCGCCCAGCCAGTAAAAGAGAAGTGTGCCCTTGGCCTGGCGGGAGAGCTCGCGAGGGTTCAGCGGGGGAGGGCCGGAGTGGCTGGCGTTCGAAGACCCCTTGGAGAGGAATCCCAGCCCCTCCAAGAGACTTCGGGCACGGTTGTAGTCGGCCCAGCGAAGAGCATCGTCCGATTTTCCCTGCGCCACCAGGAAGCGGATGTAGTCGTCGTAGATGTGCGCGGCATTGTTGGAAAAAGGAAGTCTGGAGTCGTTGCGCTGCAATGACGACCGAGCCTGCTCGAAGGTCGCGAGCGCTGCCCGATACTCACGATCAGCATCATCTTGGCGTTTTTCATCCTCGTACAGACGGGCGAGCCCATGTTCGGCCCTCCACTTCAGCGAGGCATTGCCGTTCTGATCCTGCTCGACCTCGCGGAATAGGCGCTCGGCCTGAGTTGCATCTTGCGCTTGAGCAGCAACGATCCCCTTAACCAGCAATGGATAGAGTTCATCCAACCGATTGTTATCTTTCTGGGCGATAGCGATCGCTTCGTCGATATAGATGCTCGCTTGTTGAGGTTCTCCACTCTGAATAGACACCAATGCAAGTGCCCGCAGCGAGTTGTAAATATCCTCTCGACCATCAATCTCTCTTGCAAGTTGCAGCGCGCTTAGGTAGGACTTTTTCGCGCGAGAGACCTCGTTTACCTGCTGATATACATACCCTTCATTCGTGAGCCAGGAGAGCTGATCGATGAAGTCGTGAACCTGGATTGCGTTCTTCTCGGCCTCTAGGGAAAGCTCCAGTGACTTTTCAGAGTCACCGAGGTTGTAATACGCCCAACCAAGATTGCCTTTGGATTTCTGCGCGAGGATTCCGGCGCCGAGAGCAGTAGAGAGTTTCTGCGCCCTCTCCAGCCAGTCGATGGCTTCGTCGAAATGTTCCTCGTGCAGGTAGGAAGCACCTATATTGAGAACTGATGTCGCCTCGAGGAAGGAATCCCCATGCCCACGGGCAAACTCTAGGCTCTCCTTGAAGTACTTCTGAGCTTGTGCGGGCAGCGCTCGTTGATTAGCCAGAACGCCTCTAGCCACGAACACGGTGCCACAGACGCCATCCTCGGACTCCAAGCAGAGGCGTTCCGCAGCGGTCAACTGGCTCTCCGCGTCAGAGAACCTGTGCAGGCGGGCATTGGAAGCGCCTTCCAGCGCAAGAATTCGAATGACCGTTTTTCTGTCGGTTGGTGGAGTCGGATCGGTCCCCAACAGTGCCAAGACCTGCGGGTACATACCGCGCCACAAGAGCGCTTCCGCTTCGAGTGTTCTGAACCTCCAGGCCCATTCGGGGCTCGAGACCTGAAAGTACTGGCGGGCGCGCGCGGCTTCCTCTTCCGCCTGCTTTAGGTTGCCGCGAAGAAAGAGCAAGTAAGTACGATCATAAACCGCCCGTGGGTCGTTTAGACGACTACAGGCTAGCCCGCAGATGATGATTAGCATCGACAGGCCCGAGGCTACTAGTCGATACGAGTGTCGTCCCGAACTTGAGGACGATACTCTCCCGAGGAACCAACCACACTTTAGGGTGCTGTTTGACCGTTGGTCTTGGCGGTGCCGGCCTTTGCAGTGCCATGCCCAACGCACCCAAGTTTCATGTTGATGCTCGTAAGTTCGAAGTAAACGCCGGGCTTCTTGGTCCGATCGTCTATCTCCTCGCCGATCTCGACTTCGCCCAGTGCCACGCTCCCGAACTCCGGAATCACGATTACGTGCCCGAAGATCTGCACTCCGGGGATCGGAATCGCGCCGATGCTCTGCACCAGGGAACATGTGATGGGCTCGCGGTGACCTTGGTCGCTCGCGTCGCTGGTCTTAATGAGCTTCTCGATGCGGGCAAGTTTCCCATGGTACTGTTCCTTCAAGTCCTTGGGAAGGCCGTTCGCCTTGGCGATTTTTTCGGTCTGTTCTTTCACTGTATTGAGAAACTTCGCGTCCTGCAGATAAGAGCGGTCGTTGGCGGGCCGATCTCCACAAATTCCGAGGTTGAGCGTCAGCGTGACCGGGAATCCGCTGACCTGGAAGTTCTGATACTGCGTACCCAGGAACGTCACTTGGGGCACGTGCCCATTCAAATACGGATGATCGGTCGAGACCTGCGATACGACGCGGTCGGCTGTGATGATTTCGAAGACGTTCAGGCCTTCGACGACGGAGGTGGAGAGTGTGATCCACCCATTATGTTTCAGGCTTCGTGCTCCTGACACCCGGGTGTGACCCTTGGCGAAGGTAATCAAACCCTCGATGCTGACTTCTTCCGCAAAGCGGGTAAGGTGGCCGCCTCTACGGTCTTTTAACTTGACTGGCGCGTGCTCTTCGATCTTTTGCTCGATGGGACGCTGCAAGTGTCCGCTGAGGACGTGGGCTTCGGCATGGTAGTCATGCGAGCGTTCGACTGTGCTGGCTGCTTCTGGGATTTCCGTCATAGTGGCCATAGTGTACCTCCACTCCTTTGCAGTTCATCTCTGAATTTGTAATTGGAAGGACGTGTTTCCGAGGTCTTTTGTCTCTCCTCCGGCCGTGACGCCTTGGACCGCCATGGTGTAGGTTCCGGCCTCCCGATCGGCCCTTGGGACTGTGACCGACCACTGGTCTTGCCCGGTCGTAGGCACAATGGTGAAGGAACCCTGCAGTTTTCCGGCGGGATTGTACAACTCCGCGGTATAGCGCGCATAAGCGCCGTCAGGCGGGATCCGAACGAACAAAAGCAGGCCCTGACCCTCTGGGATTGAGGTGGGGGTTCCGCCGCCTCCCCACGTTCCCACGTTCACTGAAACGGCCGGCAAAACCTGAGGCCGCCTGAGTTCTGATTGCAGCCTCGGGTAGGTAACCAGGTTCTGATATCCGGCCACCGCCAGCAGTAGCGCCAGCGCGGGCGCGGCGAATGCGGGGCGAAGCCAGGCGAACCATCCTGGGAGAGCAGGTTCTGGGCGGGAGGCGGCGCGGACAAGAACCGGCGCGGGCTCCTCCGCCAGAACAACCTTGCTCTCCTCGACAAACTGGTGAGCCGCGCGCACATCCAGGGCGCATTCCGGACAGTCAAAATAGTGCTCTTCGAACTCGTCCCGCATTTCGGACTCGAGCTCGTTGAGTAGGTATCTTTCCGTCATTTTGTCTCGAACCACCGCTGTGTGGTCCATGATTTATTTCCCCCTCGGACGAAGTGGGTGCCTGCCTGCATAGCATCGATCTCTAAGCTGGAGCAAAATCTGGGGGTTTCTCTCCCGAATGCTTCAGATACGATGACTTGAATGCTTGCTTGGCACGGTGCAACAGTACGCGTAAATATTCACGATCGACGCCGAAATCACGGCAAACCTGATCCTTGTCCCGTTCTTCCAGGAAAACCTCCCGGAGCAGACGCCGGTCCCGTTCGGGAAGCTTGTCGAGGATTTCCCGGACTTTCTTTTCTCTTTCTTTAGCACCGAGAGCACCCAGCAGATCGACATTAAGGGCGGGGAAATTCTTCTCCTCTTCCTCGTCGAGCGAAGTATTGCGGGCGGCCGACCGGTAGTGCTCGAGCAGGACGTTATTGCAAATGGAGTTTACGAACGATCCCAGGCGGTCGGGCTGAAGAATCTTGCCGTCGCGGAGGGCCATGAAAAACCGGGCAAAGGTCTCTTGACGTACATCCTCAACGGCTTCGGGCGACTTCAGGCGAGCGCCTAGCTTAATCTTGATCAGGGCGCCGAAGTAGGCCGAAAAATGCTCCTGGGTGCGGAAGTCTCCGGACCGCAGCCGACTGAGATAGGACTCGTCAAAGGATTGGAACTGCAAGTACTTGCCCCGCACATTCTGAAGTGTCAGAAAGTGTAGCACCGGGGCGTGCGGACTGCTGTCGTTTTCCGCGGCGGGTGCGGGCGTGGCGGAGCGTTTCACAAGAGACAGGCCGCTGCGGCGGCAAACAGTGGGCGGGTTGGTCCGGGCGCTTTGCACTGGGAGGAATCAACTCCTAAAGCCTGGATCGATACAACTGGATCGAAGAGCTTGGATCGAACGTTTAGGGCCCTGAGGAAGACTGAATTCAAAAGCGCCGGAGCCGCTTCCCCCCGGATCGACTCCGGCACTTACGAGAATCCCAGACTAGTGGTTGCCAGACTGAGTTCCTGAACTGTGGCTCATCGGTAACAAGCCCGATGTCCTCCACGTATAGGGATAGTGCAGGGGAATCCCCCACCGTTTCAGCCAATTTGAACTTTTTTTCGTCGAAGCGCTGGGGGAGTCACTCCAAAGGGCCGATAGCCCGGCGCTCCGTACCTGCGCGAGGAGGGCGAATCGGTGTAGGATGGCGGCTGTTTCCCTAATAAACCATGGAGATACGTACCCACATGAAACCGGCCAAACGAGGCAAACCCCTCTTGATACGAATCGTCTTCGGATCCGCGATCTACCTTGCTACGGTAGGTGTCGCCCTAGGACAAGGGGCAGGTCCATCCGTCAAAAACGTTCGGCAGGCGGTGATTTCTCCGGATGGGACCCATGTGGCGTGGGGGGAACCTGTGAGCACCGGCGGCGGGGGCTCGGCCATTTATGTTCAGGATTTGAAATCGTCCAGTTTGCAGCCGCAGCGCGTTTCGGCATCGGGCGAGGGCGCCGCCGCGCATGAGGGAGATGCTTGCTGGTCGCCGGACAGCAAGCAGATCGCGTTCCTATCCGATGCGGGCGGCAACGACCAATCGGAGCTGTACGTAGCAGACTTGGGCAGCGGGCTCTCCCGCAAGCTGACGAGCCTGAAGGGTTTCCTAGCGGATCCGGCCTGGGCGCCTGACGGGAAGACCATCGCGATCCTGTTCACAGAGAATGCGCCGCGAGCGGCTGGTCCGTTGATGCCGATGACGCCCGAGACTGGAGTGGTTGATAGCAAGGTTTACGAGCAGCGTCTTACGACGGTAGAGGTTGCATCGGGCAACGTCCGGCAGCTGTCTCCGGCAGATATGTACGTCTACGAATACGATTGGTCACCGGATAGCAAGAGCTTCGCGGTGACCGCGGCCCACGGTGCAGGAGATTCGAATTGGTATGTGGCTCAGATCTATACCTTGGGCGCGGAGGGCGGAGAGCCGCATCCGGTTTACAAGCCGCGTTTGCAGATCGCGGAGCCACGGTGGTCGCCCCATGGAAAGAACATTGCCTTCATTGAAGGGCTGATGAGCGATGAGGGGTCCACGGGCGGTGACATTTATGTTGTGCCGGGAGGCGGGGGGAATGCTCGTAGTGTCACTCCGGGAATCGCGGCATCGCCGAATCGAATTTTCTGGGCGTCCGCCGACAGAGTCTTGTTCACCGAGAATATTGATGGTCTGTCGGGCATTGGATCGGTGGATCTTGCGAATGGGAAGATTGCCCAACTATGGTCGGGAGCGGAATCTCTGACGATTTCGTTGTCGGCGGATCATGCGAAGTCAGCTGTGATCAGGAGTTCTGCAGAGCATCCGGGCGAGATTTGGGTGGGCTCCATTGGCAGTTGGAAACAGCTGACTCATTACAACGATGCGGTTCGTCCGGACTGGGGCGAGATGAAGAGCTTGCATTGGACCAGCGACGGAATGCGCATTCAGGGCTGGCTGCTTTACCCGAAGGATTACGATCCGAGCCGCCGCTATCCCATGGTGGTTGTGGTGCATGGTGGCCCTGCGGCGGCTGTCCGCCCGAGTTGGCCCGGCCGCGGCTTCAATCTCGACAGCCTTTCCACCAAGGGATACTTCGTGCTCTATCCCAACCCTCGGGGCAGTTTCGGGCAGGGCGAAAAGTTTACCGAGGGAAACGTCAAAGATTTTGGCTACGGAGACTTCCGCGACATCATGGCGGGAGTCGACGAAGTAGTGAAGACCTTGCCCGTCGACGACCAACGAGTCGCCATCTTCGGCTGGAGCTATGGCGGATACATGACCATGTGGGCCGTGACGCAGACCCACCGTTTTCGCGCGGCAGTGGCCGGCGCGGGACTGTCGAACTGGCTGAGTTACTATGGCGAAAATGACATCGACGAATGGATGATTCCTTATTTCGGCGCATCTGTGTATGACGATCCGGCTGTCTATGCTAGAAGCTCGCCAATGACGTTCATTAAGAATGTCAAAACGCCCACCCTGGTCCTGGTGGGAGAACGCGACGGGGAAGTGCCGGAGCCGCAGTCCCGCGAATTCTGGCACGCTCTAAAGAGTCTCGGCGTGGAAACGCAGTTCGTCGTCTACGAGGGGGAGGGGCACTCCATTCGCAAGCCGGAACATCAACGCGACATCATGGAACGGCTCGTCGGATGGTTCGACCGTTATTTGAAAGCGGATCCGGCGCAGCACTAGGACCAGTTTTAGATGTGAGTCACTTTGGCGCTGCACGAGAAAGACTTAACCACAAAGGACACGAAGTCACACGAAGGAATCCAAGAAACAGGTCCTTCGTGAACCTTCCCAGGGTTTCGTGACGACTAGTGTGCATCTTGTGTAGAGTGTTGTGCGGTACTTTCTAGCTTGATCTGGACTATCTGGAGGCACTACTTGAGAAATAGACTGACATCATCTGCAGTGATTTTGCTTGCAGTGTTGACGTCTCTAATCGCTACTTCAATTTCCCTCCTCGCACAGGAACCGGCTCCGGCCCATAAGGCGCCGGCTGCAGCCGCGAGCGTGGACATCCCGATTCCCGATATCAAGTACACCAAGTTCACGCTTGCCAACGGTCTGACCGTGCTGGTGCATGAGGACCATAAGGCCCCGATCGTGGCCGTGAACACGTGGTATCACGTGGGCTCCAAGAATGAGAAGCCGGGCAAGACAGGCTTCGCCCATCTTTTTGAGCATTTGATGTTCAGCGGCAGCGACGACTTCAATCACACCTACATCAATGCCATGGAAAAAGTGGGCGCCACGAACCTGAACGGCACCACGAATAACGACCGAACGAACTATTTCGAGAACGTGCCCACCTCGATGCTGGACTACGCGCTGTTCGCCGAGAGCGATCGCATGGGGCACTTGCTGGGCGTGCTCGATCAGAAGAAGCTCGACCTGCAGCGCGGCGTGGTGCAAAACGAAAAACGCCAGGGCGAGAATCAACCCTACGGCGTGACTGAAGAAATCATCACTGAGAATACTTACCCGGTCGGCCATCCTTATTCGTGGACTGTGATCGGCTCCATGAAAGACCTTGACGCCGCTTCGATGAGCGACGTGCAGGAGTGGTTCAAGACTTACTACGGCCCGAACAACGTCACGGTAGTAATCGCGGGCGACGTCACGCCGGAAGTGGCGAAAGAGAAGGTCGAGAAATATTACGGGGACATTCCCGCGGGCCCGCCCATTGCCAAACAGGAAGTGTGGATTGCGAAGCGCACCGGCACGCATCGCGGCTGGGTGCAGGATCGCGTCCCCCAGGCTCGCCTTTATCGCATCTGGAACGTGCCAGAATTTGGGTCGCCCGAAGAAGCGCAGCTTGACCTGGCAGCGCAGGTGCTCGGCGGGGGCAAGACGTCGCGCCTCTACAAGAGGCTGGTCTACAAAGATCAGATTGCGACCAGCGCGACGGCATCGAATGACACAAGCGAGATCGGCGGACAGTTCGACTTCACGCTCACGGCGAATCCGGGCGAGGACCTCGGCAAGGTGGAAAAGGCGGGAGACGAAGAGTTGCAGAGTTTCCTGAAGAACGGACCGACCGCCGCCGAGTTGCAACTGGCGAAGACACAGATCCTCGGCCGGTATGCGCGGATCGTGGAACGGATTGGCGGCTTCGGCGGCAAGAGCGATCTACTCGCACGCTGCCAGACCTTCCGCGGCAATCCCGATTGTTACAAGGACTATCTGAAATGGGTGAAGGCTGCGACCCCTGCCACCGTGAAAAAGGCTGCGGATGAGTGGCTGAGTGACGGCGACTATGTGCTGGAAGTGCACCCGTATCCCACCACGTTCAAGACCGACGCCAAACTCGACCGTTCGAAAGAGCCGGCAGCGGGCGATCCCATGTCGCTCAAACTTCCTCCTTTGCAGAAAGCCACTCTCAGCAATGGGTTGAAGGTTGTGCTCGCAGAGCGCCATACCGCTCCCGTGGTGAACTTCACTTTGATGGTGGAGAGCGGCTACTCGGCTGATCAGGCCGACGCGACCGGTACAGCCAGCTTCGCGCAGCGCATGCTGGAAGAAGGCACTCCGACGCGGGATTCGCTGAAGATTGGAGAAGAGTTGGAATCGCTCAGCGCCAACTTCAACGCCGGAGCTAGTCTCGACTATTCGCTGGTCAGTCTCAATACGCTCAAGAGCACGATGGATCCGTCGCTGGATATTTATGCGGATTTGATTCTGCATCCCGCATTTCCGCAGAAAGAGTTCCAGCGGCTGCAGAAAGAACGGATTGCTGGCATCCAGCGCGAGAAGGTGACGCCTCAGCCGATGGCGTTGCGCGTGGTACCGACACTGCTGTACGGCAAAGGACATCCCTACGCCGTGCCGTTCACGGGCTCCGGCAGCGAGGAAGCCGTCAAGAAGATGACTCGCGAGGACTTAGCCAAGTTCCACGACACTTGGTTCAAGCCCAACAATGCCACGCTGCTGGTTGTCGGCGATACGACGCTGGAGGAAATCAAACCCAAGCTGGAAAAATTATTGGCGTCGTGGAAGCCGGGCGACGTGCCAAAGAGAGACGTACCGCACGTCGGAGAACCCGAGAAGGATGTCGTCTACCTCATCGACCGCCCGGGATCGGGCCAGAGCGTGATTTTTGGCGCGCAACTGGCGCCTCCGCAGAATGCTCCGGATGCCATCGCACTGCAACTGGTGAACGGCATCTTTGGCGGAAAGTTCAGCGCTCGGATCAATATGAACCTGCGCGAGGACAAGCACTGGTCGTACGGTGTCCGCGCCGTGTTGCCGCCTGCCAAGGGGCAGCGTCCTTATATCAGCATCTCGGCGGTGCAGACCGACAAGACGAAGGAGTCCATGGTTGAGTTGGTCAAGGAATACAAGGGCATCGCGGGCGAAAAACCAATCACTGCAGAAGAACTCAAGGACGAGCAGAGCAACACCACCCTCGCTCTGCCAGGCAACTTTGAAACGGTGCAGCAACTCAGCGGGGCCTACGGCAACATCATTCAGTACAGCTTGCCGGAGGACTACTACAACACCTTCACTCAAAAGGCGCTGGCTCTGACACCGGAGAGCGCCAATGAGGTCGCCAAGAAATACATTTTGCCGGACCATCTTATCTGGGTAGTCGTGGGAGACATGAGTAAAGTCGAGGCCGGTGTTCGGGAACTGAACCTGGGCGAGGTCCACAAGATCGACGCCGACGGAAATCCGGTGCACTAGGAATCGGCTGTCGTTGATCAAGCAACGGTTGATGTGGGCGCCATGTCGAGTGGCGCCCGCATGGGCCATAGATAGCTTCCAAAGCAAGCTGCGGGGTCCCCGGGGGCTGAAGTGTGTGCGCGACTCTTTCGCCCCGCTGGGGCTCACCTTTTTTCCCCACCTTCCCACGGCTTACGCCGTGGGCTGCATTCTTAGGCCGCTTCGCGGCTCGTTGTGATTGAAGTCACAGACCTCATTCTGTCCCGTACGCGAAAATTGAAAGGTTGTCTTCGCGATTCGCACGAACCCACAACTCAGGTGAAACGAGCACCACTGAAGAAAACGAGGCATTATCTGTGAAAACGAAGAAGGGCGTCATTGGAATTCTGACCGGCGGAGGCGACGTACCGGGCCTCAACCCTGCGATTCGCGCCGTGACTATTCGCGCGCTGCGTGAGGGATGTGAGGTGATCGGTATCCGTCGCGGATGGGCCGGGCTGGTCGACATGGCCCGCGAAAAGGACTACGACAACAGCGAGAACTTTCAGACATTGTCGGAGGATCTGGTCAACCGCACGGGCCGCACCGGCGGGACGTTTCTGCATTCCTCGCGCACGAATCCCAGCAAGGTCAAGAAGGCTAGCGTTCCGCCTCATCTGCAGGCCACTTATAACGCCGAGAAGAATGACCTGACGCCCGAAGTACTGAAAAACCTGGATTGGCTCGGGATCGACTACCTGATTCCGATTGGTGGCGATGACACCCTGAGTTATGGCGTGCGGCTTTATCAAGAGGGCGTGAAGGTGGTCGCCATTCCCAAGACGATGGACAACGACGTCCCCGGCACCGATTACTGCATCGGCTTCAGCACGTGCGTAACGCGAACCATCTCGATGACCAACAGCTTGCGCACCAGCGCGGGCTCGCACGAACGTTTCATGGTGCTGGAGGTCTTCGGCCGCTACGCAGGATTTACCGCCATGCTTCCAACGATGGCCGGGGCCGCGAACCGCTGCGTGATTCCTGAGCACAAATTCAACATCGAGCGCCTCACCGAATTACTGGTTGCGGACCGACGAAAGAACCCCAGCCGCTATTCCGTCGTCCTGGTTTCGGAGGGGGCGATGTTCGAGGGGGGAGAAATGATCTTCGAGGCCGAAACCACCGACGCCTTCGGCCACAAGAAACTCGGCGGCATCGGAGATCTGGTTTCGGAGAAGCTGAAGGAACTCTCGCCCAAGTACAACAATGGCAAGGCAATCGACACGATTACCCAGAAGCTGGGGTACCTGGTGCGATGCGGCGATCCCGACGCGATCGACTCCATCGTCCCAATGGCCTATGGCAATCTCGCCCTCGATTTGCTGCTGAGCAAGATTCACGGACGGCTGGTCGTTCTCAGGAATGGGCGCTACGACAACATGCCCATCGATACCGTGACCGCGAGCAAGAAGGTCGTCGACGTAAAAGCGCAGTACAATATTGACCGCCTCCGTCCCCATTACAAGAGCTTTGAAATGAAGCCGCTCTTCATTATGACCACCGAAATGGGGTAGAGCCCTCCCTCGCGATTGAAACGACGATCAGGTGATCTCATGCGGGTGCATGAGATCGCCTGACGCCTTGCGCGACGCCCACCTGATGTTCCCCCGAGCTTACGAAATCCACCCAACGAATCCACCTAACCCACGGCGCGCCCTATAGGAGAGTCTGATGGGCGCAATCAGAAATATGAATTGGACGCACTTCACGCCTGCGGTTAGAAATCTTGGGCTAGGAGTGAACCGCCTCCAATCCACGGCTCACCAAAAGTATGAGCCGCAAGAGCATCAGCTGCATATGGGAAAAAGCTATCGAGTCTGGCCCTCTCTTATTCGAACCGTACCTGGCTGTCTTCTGATCGGGCTGGCCACATTCGTCTGCTATCGCCTGCAACTGAATCTCACCGTTACCAGCTTCGTTTACCTCGTGGTGGTTGTTTTTCAGTCTCTGGTGGGGACCTTCGCGTCATCGGCCGTGGTCTCCCTGGTTGCCGTTCTGTGTCTGGATTTCTTCTTCACGACGCCGCTCTTTTCTCTCGAGGTCACCAACCCACTGGACATTCTGGCTCTGATTTCGTTTTTGACTACTGGGCTGGTGATCACACGGCTGACGACTCGAGTGCGCGAAGAAGCAGCGATATCAGACCACCAACGCCGGCAAGTGAATCAATTGTACGGGCTGGCGCAGCGGCTACTGGCCTTGGATCCCGAGAAGACTACGCACACACAGTCGATCGAGTTGTTTCAGGATCTTCTTGACCTTCGGGCGGTGTGTCTGTTCGACGCTGCCAAAGCGGAGATCCATTACGTGGGCAATCCGAGCAATGGCCTGGCGGAGCGGACGAGGGCAGGGCATTCTTCTGGCCGAGAGACGGATGATCCGAGATCGGGCGTTCTCATTCGCTGTCTGGTCGCCGGTGGCCATAGAATCGGCGCGATCGGTTTCGAAGGCCTGCGCGATCCGGACCTGACGGCTGGGCCGCTCTCTGCTCTGGCTGCCGCCATGCTGGAAAGAACGCACACCTTTCATAGCGCGAGCCATGCCGCGGCCACCGCTCAGGCGGAGTTGTTTCGCGGGGCCGTGCTGGATGCCCTCGCCCACGAGTTCAAAACCCCGCTGGCCACCATTCTCGCCGCTGCCGGAGGTCTCCGCGAGGTTGGCCCTCTCAGCGCCGTTCAGTCGGAGCTCACCGAGATCATAGAAACAGAGTCAGCCCGCCTGGGTGGGCTAACGTCCCGAGTTCTCGGAACCAGCCGGTTAGACAGAGAAGAGGTGAAGCCGCGACTCGATCGTACCGACATCACCGAACTGGTGGTCAACCTGGTGGAGCAGTATTCGCGTCAGTGCGCGGACCGGCGTTTCTTCGTCACCAAAGGAGCGAGTGCGACGGAAGTGCTCGCGGATAGCGACCTGCTCCAACTTGCGCTGCGGCAGTTGCTGGACAACGCCTGCAAGTATTCGCCGCCGGGCTCGGCGGTGAAGGTCTGTCTGGAATTGCAGAACGAGAAGGCAGCCGTCCGTGTGCTGAATAGCGGGACTGCGATTGGCGCGCATGAACGAACACGGATTTTTGAACGTTTCTATCGCGGAGTGGAAGCGCGACGTCTGGCAGCCGGTTCAGGTCTGGGCTTGTATTTCGCGCACAAGATCGTGCAGGCGCATGGGGGCCGCATGGAACTCGAGGACCAAAACGTCGCGACCGGGGAAGGTACTGCTTTCCGTCTGACGCTGCCTCTCGCCCAACCGGCTCAGTAAGGATCGTTTGCCTATGTCTACCGAACAGCTGAATGCTTTGCTGGTTGATGATGAGCCGTCGTTCCGGAGAGCGTTGCGGACGTCGCTGGCGGCCAGTGGGTTTGCGGTCGAAGAGGCTCCTAGTGGTGAAGACGCAATCGCGATCCTGGCTCAACGTCCGTTCGATCTAATGCTGCTCGACATGAACATGCCGGGCGCCGGAGGAGTGGGAACCTGCCGCGAAGTCCGCGCGTTTTTGCCGCGGATCGGGATTGTGATGATCACCGTGCGTGATTCCGAAGGTGACATGGTGAAGGCGCTGGAGGCGGGCGCGGACGACTATCTCACCAAACCGGTCCGCTTTCGAGAACTGGTGGCACGGCTGCGGGCCGTATCGCGCAGGCTACACGCTGAAGATGCAGCCGAGTTGCTTGTTCTGCGCGTGGGCGATCTAGAACTCGACGTCAACCGCCGTCTGCTCTACCGCGGCGGCGAATTCGTTCATCTCACTCCCACGGAGTTCCATCTGCTCGCGCTCTTGATGCGCAATCAGGGCTGTCTCGTCACTCACGCCCAGCTGCTGCGTTCGATCTGGGGACCGGAGTATGGCACTGAGCTTGATTATTTGCGCTCCTACGTGAAAGCACTTCGAAAGAAGATTGAAGAGAACCCTGCGCGGCCGAAGTATCTGCTGACCGAGCCTTGGGTCGGATACCGGCTGTGCAATCCTTCTCAGGCGTATCTTGCTGTGCGCTGAGAAGTATTCTCGCGGAAGGCTGCGCCCGCCTGAAGGAGACTCGCCCGCGTTATAAGAAACGCTTATCCAACCCAAACAAATTATGAATCCCGGTCTTCACGGATTCTTCATGCCCTGCCCTGTATTGTTCTCCGACCAAGAGAGCGGTGGCGTGCAGCCAAGGGACCCGACGGCAACATCGCAAGCGTCCTTTACTCGTGCAGATATGCAGGGCCTTATGCACTCCATACGATTGTTTTACGCGATCTTTATGACTTTCTGGATGTAATTAGCTTTACCCTGACCGCGAAGGTGATGGGAACACCGAGTTCCGCTCGACGGACCTTCCGCCTTCGGTCCCAGAGATGTACTAACAAACCTAAATCAGCAGGAGATTGGGGCGTGATGACCATGAGTACTCATTTCTATCGGACGTTAACCGCTGTAGTAATGCCGTTTGCCCTGGGAACGATTCTGCTTTGTGCTCCAGCCCAGCGCTGTGCTGCACAGGCCCAACCACAGGCTGGCGCTCCGACGACACTTGCTGCGCTGCATGAACCCGCGGCCAGTGGTCCGGCTGGTGACGGAGGCACGACGAACAAGGCCACGCCAAGTGTGGCGGCACCCTCCCCCGATCCGGACATATCACCCGCAGTCGCGAAACAGCTCGCCGCCATGCAGGCGGAAATTGAAGAGCTCAAAGCTTTGTTGTTGAAGAGCAATGAATCCGCACCAACGTCGACACACGCTGTTGCCCCATCGGCGATCGTAGCGCAACCCACGCCCGCAATCGCAATCGCGAATCCGGCTCCGCCGGTGGCGCAGCAGGTTGCAGATACGGCGACCAAGTCCCAAACGCCGGCGCCGGCGGCCCCGTTTGCGTATGCAGACTGGACCTGGCTGAACGGGAACCCGCGCAACAAGGACGCAGTCTGGGATTCAGCATTCTTCACTCCAGAGATCCGCATGGACATAAATTACGTGTCAGATTTCAACCATCCGAGGGACGACACCATGGGTGGTTCCACCGAAATCTTCCGCTCGAACGAAATTCAGGTGGAGCAGATCAGCTTCGGCGGTAACTTCCACTGGCAGAATGTTCAGGCCCGCATCCTGACCATGAACGGAATGTTCGGCGTCACCACGCCGCGTAATGACTCCAGCGCTGGACGTGGCCAATGGGACCTTCGTGGCGCCTACAAATACGTTTCAGAGGCCAACGCCGGTTATCACTTCGACGTAAACCACGGACTCAATGTTGATGCCGGAATTTTCGTTTCTTACATCGGTCTCTTTAGTTACTACAATTTCGATAACTGGACGTATCAACCGTCGTACGTGTCCTCCAATACGCCCTGGTTCTTCAACGGATTGCGAATCCAGTGGTTCCCCACGGACAAATTAAAGATCGAGCCCTGGATCATCAATGGCTGGCAGTCCTACGGCAGGATTGGGAGCAAGCCCGGTCTGGGCGGCCAGATCCTATATCGCCCCAAGGCCTGGCTCTCTCTCGTCTTCAATAACTACGGCATGGGTGAAGATACGCTGGGAAACGGAAATGGCCAGTTCGGGCGCTCGCGCATCCATACCGACGACAGCGTTGAGGTCAAGTACTACGACCATCCCGAAAAGACCTTGGACAAGATGGCATTTTCTCTCACTGGTGATCTGGGCTGCGAATACGGCGCAAGTGGATCGTTCGTCAGCGCACAGGGTCGAACCATCAATAACAACGTAAATTGCCACCACAACACGGCAACGAGCAGCAAGCAGACGTTCGCCGGCTGGATGGTCTACAACCGTTGGTGGTTCAAGAAGGACACGTATGGTCTGACCATCGGCGGCGGCGCGATGGATAATCCGGGCCGTTACCTGACTCTACTACCGCCAATCAATGGCGCCGATGCCATCAGTGGCTCGCCCTATTTCACGCAGAACCCCGGTGATCCGTACAAAGCCTGGGATGGTTCGATCACCTTCGACTGGATGCCTAGACAGTACATCACGTTCCGAACGGAGTACGGGTATCGCCACGCGAACGTTCCTTACTGGACTGGCCGTGGCGGAGTCACACCCGGCGTCAACGGCTTCCCAAGCACCGTTCCGAACCCAGGTGCCGGGTCGGTGGTGGGAAACACCACGTTCGCACCAGGCCCGTTCCTCTCGGCTACACCCGGTTTCACCTGCGTTGCAGGAGCCACGGGTTGGTGCCCCGATCTGCGGAAAGATGAACCCAGCATGAGGTACGCGATCATGGTGAAGTTCTAGTCGGACGACAAAGGAGACGAGACGACCATGCGGGACATGAACCGGAGCAGCGTTGGAGAGTTATTTTCCGCTGCGGCGTTGCTCCGCTTCCTCTTAGTTCTGACTTTGCCTGGGCTGCTGACAATGGTGGGTTGCACGGCACATGCTGACCCGTCGGCTGAGGCGCCGCCGCCCGCAAACATTGTGCCGGGAGCGGATCCCGCACTCTTCACCGTCGATCATCCCGAACAGTTTCCGCTCATCACTGCAGTGGAACGTCCCACGACCTCTGAGTTGGTGGTTACGGGAACAGTCACGCCTGATGTCGCTCGCAACGTTCCAGTAGTCTCGCTCGCCTCGGGGCGTGTGGTGGCCATTCATGCGCGACTTGGCGACACCGTGAAGAAAGGGCAGTTGTTGCTGACGATTCGCAGCGACGACGTAGCAGGCGGCTTCGACGCCTATCGCAAGGCCGTTGCCGATGAACTTCTCGCACGCAAGCAATTGAACCGCGCGGTGGACATGTATGCCCATGGTGCAATCGCACAGCAAGATCTCGAAGTCGCGCAGGACACGGCAGATGATGCCAAGGTCACGCTCGACACCGCGACCGAACACCTCCGCCTGCTGGGCAACGATCCCGACAAACCCCTGGGCATCGTAGACATCGTTGCTCCCACCACGGGCGTGATTACCGACCAGGAAGTGACCAACGCGGCGACGGTGCAAGCCTACTCATCGCCGAGTCCGTTTACGATCTCCGATCTCTCGACGGTCTGGGTTGTTTGCGACGTGTACGAGAATGACCTGCCGAATGTCCGGCTCGGGGATACCGCGGAGATCACCCTGAACGCTTATCCCGGCCGCGTGCTGAAGGGGAAAGTAAGCAACATTGGTGCGGTGCTCGACCCCAGTATTCGCACCGCGAAAGTGCGACTCGAAATCGAGAATCCGGGAATGATGCGGCTGGGCATGTTTGCGAGAGCCACGTTCCGCGGTCAAACCGTAGAGATGCACACGATTGTCCCAGCGTCCGCCGTACTGCGGATGCACGATCGCGACTTTGTTTTCGTCCCCGCACCCGACCAAAAGTTCCGCCGCATCGAGGTCGTCAGTGGTGACGTGCTGACCGAGAACACGAGTTTGCAGGAAATCAAGTCAGGCCTCAAACCAGGGCAACAGGTAGTCACAAACGCGCTGGTGTTGGACCACGTACTCGCTCAATAACGGATGAAGCAAGCGGATCCGGCCTCGCGAGTGCGGCTCATGGCGGAAATTCTGGAGCAGCGGCCCGTCACGAGCTGGGGCATCGACAAACAGGACAGGACAAGGAATGATTCGGGCCCTCGTAGACTTCGCGCTGAATAACAAGTTCGTGGTGCTGGCCATTGCCATCCTGCTGGCCGGCTGGGGAGCCATCTCGTTCCACAACCTTCCCGTCGAAGCCTACCCCGACATCGCCGACAACTATGTCACGGTCATCACGCAGTGGCCGGGCCGATCGGCAGAGGAAGTGGAGCAGCAAGTTACGATCCCGATCGAAATTCAAATGTCGGGAATGCCGCACATGACGTTTCTACGGTCCGAATCGATTTTCGGGTTGTCGTTCGTGATCATGATCTTCGACGACAGCTCCGTGAACGATTGGAACCGGCAGAAAGTACTCGAGAGGTTAACTCAGGTAAACCTTCCACCAGGACAAAATCTTCAGCCGCAAATCGGCACCGACTGGAGCACAACCGGACAAATCTACTGGTACACGCTGCGCAGCACGAATCCCCGCTATGACCTGATGGAACTCAGATCGATCGAAGACTGGGTTCTGCTCAAGCAGTTCAAATCCGTTCCGAATGTTGTGGACGTTTCCGACTTCGGTGGCACGGTACGCGAGTACCAGGTGCGCGTCGATCCCAACAAACTCGTCTCGTATGGATTGAGCATCGGCCAGGTGGAGCAGCAACTCGCCAACAACAACATCAATGCCGGCGGCAGCTTCGTTGAAGTCGGCATGCAGCAGATGAACGTTCGCGCGCTCGGCCTATTTACCCGCGTCCGCGACATCGAGGACACCGTTCTAAAAACTCAGACCGGAACCGCCCTGCGGGTCAAAGACATCGCTGAAGTAACGCAGGGGCCGAAGATTCGCCTGGGACATATGGCCAGAGCGAATCATATGGAGGACGGGCGCATCATCGACGAGCCCGATATCATCCAGGGTGCTGTGTTGATGCGTAAAGGCGCCGAAGAACAGCCGACGCTCGATGCGATTCACAAGAAAGTCGACGAACTCAACCACGGCCTCCTGCCCCCAGGCGTGAAGGTCGTTCCCATGCTCGACCGCAGCGATCTCCTCTATTTCACGCTGCACACCGTCATGCACAACCTGGCCGAAGGCATGATTCTGGTCAGCGTAATTCTGTTCCTGTTCCTTCTAAATGTGCGCGCTGCGCTTATTGTCGCGCTGACGATTCCTTTTTCTCTGCTCTTCGCCTCGATCTGGCTTGACCTGAGCCACATACCAGCAAATCTTCTTTCTTTGGGTGCGCTGGATTTTGGAATGGTGGTGGACGGGGCGGTGGTGATGGTCGAAAACATCGTCCGGCACATGAGCCGCCTCAACAACGGGCATGGATCGGGGAGCAAGAAAACGCCAGCGGAGGCGATTCGCGAAGCCGCGCACGAGGTGCAGCGGCCCGTCTTCTACGCGATAGCCATCATTATTACCGCCTACATGCCGATCTTCACGCTGCAACGCGTCGAGGGACGGCTCTTCCGGCCGATGGCTTGGACGGTCGCGCTGGCGCTACTGGGCGCCATGACGTTTTCTGTTCTCGTCGCGCCCGTGCTGGCTGGCATATTTTTTCGCAACGGCGTCCACGAACGCCGCAACCGCGTAATGGACTATCTAACGGAGCGCTATCGCCTGCGACTCCGCTGGGCAGTTCAGCATCGCTGGGTCGTGGCTGGCGTCGGCATCGCCGCTCTGGCCGGAACTCTCTACCTGGGATTTGGTGGTGTCATCGGCGCGGAGTTCTTACCTCACCTCGATGAGGGCGCCATCTGGGCCCGCGGAACTCTGGCCAACAGTACAAGCCTTTCGGAAGGCGAGAAGTTCACGACCAACTGCCGCTACGTGTTCGCTTCATTTCCCGAGGTAAAGACAGTAGTGTCTGAAGTAGGCCGCCCCGACGATGGAACCGACACTGGCGGATTCGGCAACACCGAGTATTTCGTCGACCTGAAGCCGCATGATCAATGGCGCCCGGTATTTCACAAAAATAAAGAGGAACTGATCGCGGCCATGAACCGTGCGCTGGAAAAATATCCCGGCGCGATCTGGAACTTCTCCCAGCCGATCGAAGACAACGTCGGAGAAACGATGACTGGCACCAAGGGTTCGCTGGCACTCAAGATTTTTGGGGACGACCTGAAGACTCTCGAGCAGAAGGGCGAGGAAGTCACTGCGGTCATGTCGAACATTCCGGGCATGCATGACGTCAAGCTCTTACGCGATTTCGGTCAGCCGAATCTCGATCTGACCATCGATCGTCGCCAGGCTGCCCGTTTTGGAATCAACGTGACCGACATTCAGGACGCGGTTCAGACCGCGGTCGGGGGCAATGCGGTGAGCCAGGTGCTCATCGGCGAGCAGCGCTACGATGTAGTCGTTCGATATCAGGCGCCTTACCGCAACACGCAACAGGCAATCGAGAGAGTTCGTCTGCTCTCACCCACGGGCGAACGCGTGTCTCTGGCGCAATTGACCAGCGTCGAAGTCAAGGACGGCGCGTACGACATCTTCCGCGAGGGGAATACCCGTTACGTGGCAGTCACTTTCAACGTGAGGGGACGCGATCTTGGAACCACCGTCGAGGATGCGATCAAACAGATTGGCCAAAAGGTGAAACTCCCATCGGGCTATAGCCTTGGATGGTCGGGCGAGTACGAGAGCGAAAAACGTGCGGAGGCGCGGCTGGCCCTGATCGTTCCGCTGACGATCCTCGTCATCTTCATCATCCTCTACACCATGTTTCGCTCGTACAAGTGGGCGCTGCTCATTTTGCTGAACGTCGGGCTGGCTCGCGTGGGCGGCTTCCTCGCTCTTCTGATTACTGGGACTTATCTCAGCGTGTCGTCGGGCGTAGGCATGCTGGCGCTGTTCGGAGTCTCGGTGCAAACCGGAGTCATCATGCTCGAATACATCAATCAGTTGCGGGCGCGTGGCTACTCGATCCAGGATGCCGCGGTCGAAGGCGCCGTCTTGAGACTTCGCCCTATCATGATGACGATGCTCGTTGCTACGCTCGGACTTTTGCCGGCGGCGCTGTCGCACGACATCGGGTCGGATTCGCAACGGCCTTTCGCGATCGTAATCGTAGGAGGACTGATTTCCGATCTGCTCCTGAGCATCGTATTGTTGCCGACGTTTTATGTATGGATCGCGAAAGATGGCGATCAGCTTCCAGAACCGGAGGCCGCCCTTGAATAATCCTGCGCGGTTTCGGAGAATCGGCGCGACTGTAGGCGTGGCTGCATTATTGGCGTGTGCGCTAACTGCTTCGGGATGCGCCCAAAGTAACGTGCCGACCAGTATCACACTCGACGAAGCTATCCAAATGGCGCTGCAGCACAATCACAATATGCTGGCGGCACGGACCACGATCCAGCAGAGCCAGGCCGAAGAGATCACGCAAAACCTGCGCCCGAATCCCACTCTTTTTGCCGACTGGGAGTACTTGCCCGTCGGCTCGCCTTCGAAACAAAATCCGGACCTGTATCCAGGCGTGTCTACCAACGACTATCTGAGGAACAACACGGAGGCCGACATCGGCCTCAGCTACCTGATCGAGCGTGGCGGGAAGCGCCATGCGCGCTTGCAGGCTCAGAAAGACATCACGGCCCAGACGCGCTCGCTGGTGGAGGACAACGGGCGCGGCCTTACGTTTCAGGTGGCTACGTTGTTTTACAACGTCCAACTCGCGGAATCGACGCTCGAACTAGCCGAAAAGGACTTGAAGAGCTTTCAGGAGACGGTCGATATCAGCGAGCACCAGTACAAGGCTGGCGGCATCAGCGAGAACGACTACCTGATGATCAAGCTACAGTTGCTGCAATTCGAAAGCGACCTTGAAGAGGCGCAGTTGGCCAAGGTCCAGGCGCTCTCGGACCTGCGACAGCTACTGGGATACGAATCGGTGGCTCAGAATTACGACGTAGCTGGCTCCTTCGAATACCAGCCGGTGAAGGGCAATCTCGAGGACTTGCAGTTGAAAGCTCTGCAGAATCGCCCAGACTTGCGTGCAGCCCAGCAAGGCGTGACCGCTGCGAACAGCCAGTTGACTCTGCAAAAGGCTAACGGGAAACAAGATGTGACCGTTCAAGGAAACTACTCGCACGTCAACGGAATCAACGCCGCAACGATTTATGGGAGCATCCCGCTGCCGATTTTTAATCGCAACCAGGGTGAAATCGCTCGGGCGCGTTTCGCCATTACACAGGCGCAAGAACTGGAGAAGGGAACAAACGGCCAGGCCCTCACCGATGTGTACGACGCCTATCAGGGCTTACGAACCAATGACAAGGTGGTACAGCTGTATATTTCGAAGTATCTAGAGGCGGCAACGCGGTCGCGCGATATCAGTGAATATGCTTACCGGCACGGAGGCCTTAGCTTGCTCAATTTTCTGGACGCCGAGCGCAGCTACCGAGCTACGCAACTTGCCTACCGGCAAGCCCTGGCCTCATACTTGCTCGCTCTTGAGCAGTTGCGGCAGGCGGTGGGTACGAGGTCGCTGCCCTGATTCGACAACAACAGTTACGGGCGTTTTCTCACAAGGAGCCGGAGCGTTGAACAAGCAAGACGTACGGAGCCGGATCGAACAACTTGGGATCATTCCCTCCATTCGCGTTTCGACGATGGAGGATGCGCTTTTTGCTGCCGAGGCAATCGCCCGTGGTGGAATACCGATCCTCGAAGTCACGCTGACCGTACCCGAAGCGATCAAAGTGATTGCCCATGTGGTGCAACGTGCTCCCGAAGTAATCGTCGGCGCCGGAAGCGTGCACGACACCGAGACTGCGCGGCGCTGTCTGGACGCGGGGGCAAAGTTCCTTTCGAGCGATGGCCTTGATCCGGAAACCGTAGAGTTCGCGGTGGGGCAGAATGTTGTCGTGATCCCTGGAACCCTCACTCCGACCGGAGTCATCACCGCATGGAAACTGGGTCCGGATTTCGTCAAGATTGTTCCCTGTGGACACATCGGAGGCGACAGCTACATTAAGGACCTGAAGGCGATGTTTCCCTACGTTCCGATGATTGCCGCTGGGGGAGTGAATCAGCGGACCGCGTTCAGCTTCATTGCAGCCGGGGCGATTGCGCTGGGTGTGGGCGGCGAGTTGATTCCGAGAGAAGCGATCCGGCGGCGTCAGCCCGATCGCATTGCCGAACTCGCGCGCAGGTTCCTGGAGTCGGTGAGCAACGCTCGTGACCGTTGAGCGGTGGGTGGAAAAGATCAAAGGAGAGACGGAGCCCTAGGTGAATGGACATCTTGGCGTATTGTCTGCGAGCATCGCAACCTTCGCTGCTACGAATATCGATGATGCCTTTCTTCTGACTCTGTTCTTTGCGCGGCGGATTCCGACCCGGCGCATCGTGGACGGCCAGTACGTCGGGTTTGCGGCCATCATCGGCATCAGCCTGATCGGCGCAGGGTGCGCTTTGGCGATCCCGCATCGCTGGGTTCATTTCCTGGGAGTGCTGCCGCTTGCGATAGGAATTCGGCGCCTGGTGCAAGCACGGCGAAGCGGCGCCGACCAGCCTGGCGTCATGACCGAAAGCGTTACTTCGATCGGGCTCCTGACTCTGTCGAATGGGGCGGACAACATCAGCGTATACATGCCGTTCTTCGTCATTGGCCGAGCGAACCTATGGCTGATCCTGATCGTGTACGCCGCGCTGGTGGCGTTCTGGTGTTTCGTAGGCCGGTGGCTCGGGAATCATGCGCTCATCCTGCGCTCCCTGGAACGGTGGGGACATTGGATGGTACCGGCGGTATTCGTTGGGCTGGGAATTTATGTCCTGACAACGTGAACGGCTAATAAGTACGGCGGAGGTTTCAATGCTTAAAGATCTGCGCACCTGCAACCGAGGAGGTTCACATGAAACTAGTTAGGTTTGAAGACATCAACGGCAGGGAAACATTCGTCAACCCTGACCGCGTGAACCACGTTAGTGATTACGGAAGCGGAACGACGGAAATCAACTTTGGTGATAAGGAGGCGAGCGTCATGGTCGCGTTGGAGGTCGCAGCCGTGGCTGCAACACTCCTGAAAACAGGGAAGACTGGTTGAATCTCTGGACGGTCGCAGAGGTTGCCGATTTCTAGTTGGCCACACTGGGCCATCGCGACGGCGGCACGAGACACTTCTGCGCTGATCGCTTCTGCTACGCTTCTGCCCCCTTGAAATTTCTCGAAATTTCCTGAAATCTGTCGAATAGGCCGCGTCTCATCCGTCATACATTCAGGAGCGCACGGCGCTCACAATCGTTTCCAAGGAGAAAGGTGATGCAATTCGCCCTGCTGATCTTCGAATCCCCAGAAGCTTTTGCGGCACGGAAGGCGGACGACAATAATCCCTACCTCGGTGCGTGGCGGGCGTACTACAAAGCGCTCGTCGAGGCCGACATCTATGTCGGCGGCAATCCACTGCAACCGCCGGAAACCGGGACGACAGTCCGACTGAAGGATGGAAAGCGGCATGTACAGGATGGGCCCTTCGCCGATACCAAGGAGCAACTGGGGGGATTCACTATCCTGGAGCTTCCCTCGCTTGACGCGGCGCTCGACTGGGCAACGCGATGCCCCGCCGCCTCGATCGGTGCTGTGGAGGTGCGCCCCGTTTCGCCCGAATTCAAGCGTCGAGTCACCGGATGAGCGGCAGCGAACCAGAGAGCAACCACCGGAGCACTCATCGGACCATCGAACGGGTGGCTCGCGAGTCCTACGGTCGGCTGGTGGCGTACCTTTCCTCTAACACACGCGACGTGGGGAGCGCGGAGGATGCCCTCAGTAATGCCTTGGTGGCAGCGCTCGAAACGTGGGCGCGAGACGGCGTGCCAGAAAATCCAGAGGCGTGGCTGCTGACGGCGGCGCGCCGTTCCTTTATCGATCTTGTGCGTCATCGGCAAGTGGCCGAGGCCAGCGAACCCACGCTCGCGCTCCTCCGAGAGGATTCCAAGGACATGATTTTATCGCCGGAATTTCCAGATGAACGATTGAAACTGCTCTTCGTGTGTGCTCATCCGGCAATTGATCCGGCAATGCACACGCCGCTCATGCTCCAGTCCGTTCTCGGCCTTGATGCCGCGAGCATTGCCCACGCGTTCTTGATTTCGCCCACCACGATGGGGCAGCGCCTGGTGCGTGCCAAGACGAAGATCCGCGACGGAGGAATTCGGTTTGAAATCCCGGAGGAGCGTGAATTGCCGCAGCGCCTTGACGCGGTGCTCGAAGCGATTTACGCCGCCTTCGGGATTGGCTGGGATGATATGGCCGGTGTCGACCAGCGCGGACGCGATCTGGCCGAGGAGGCCATCTGGCTGGCGCGAGTGCTTCTGCAATTGATGCCAGGGGAAGCTGAAGTTCACGGTCTGCTGGCTCTGATGCTCCACTGCGAAGCCCGCCGGGCGGCGCGGCGGGGGCCGGACGGCCGGTATATACCGCTCTCGGAGCAGGATTGCCAGAAGTGGTCTCTGCCCTTAATTCAAGAGGCGGAACGGCATCTCGGCGAAGCGTCGAGTCGCGGTCGTACCGGCCGGTTTCAACTCGAAGCTGCGATTCAGTCGGTACATGCCGAGCGGGCGCGGGGCGGCGCGATTCAATGGAACGCGATCATGGTGTTCTATGAACAGCTGATCCGGATATCGCCTACGCTCGGCACGCGAATTGGGTCCGCCGCGGCCGTAGCCGAAGCCAACGGAGCCGAAGCCGGGCTGGCTGCGTTGGATGCCATCGACCCGGACGACATCACCGCTTATCAGCCGTACTGGGCGGTTCGCGCGCACTTGTTGCAGCGGCTAGGGAAAACACCTGAGGCCTTGGAGGCCTTCGACCGGGCGATTGGTCTGACTGAAGACCCCGCAGTGAGAGAGTTTTTGCTGCAACGGCGGGGCTGATTTTTTTATTTTTTCCTGTCGAAATAACCCCACCCTGCCCGTCATCCCAATAGAGGCGGCTTAACGGTGAAGTTGGCCACCGAGGAGGTGCACGATGTGTCCATTCTGTTTTGCAACCGTGGGATTAGTTGTCGCCGGGGCGGTTTCTACCGGCGGTCTGGCAGCATTGGCTGTGAAAGTTTCTCAAAAAAAGAACGAACCAGAAGAAATCATTCCGAATCTGACTAACAAGGAGAAATGAAAATGTCGACGAACCAAGAGAGAAACAAGGACCACGGAAAACCGCATCTCGCGATCAACACACCCCCGATCGTGTCGGAGGAGGAGTGGGAGGCTGCGCGGCAGCAGCTCCTCGAGAAGGAGAAGGCCTTAACCCGCTCGCGTGACGCGCTGGCCGCCGAGCGTCGACGAATGCCTTGGCTGGCTGTGGACAAGAAGTACGAGTTCGAAGGCCCCAAGGGTAAGGTTAGCCTGCTCGACCTGTTCGAGGGTCGCCCTCAGTTGATTGTCTATCGCGCCTTCTTCGAGCCCGGGGTGTTCGGCTGGCCCGACCACGCCTGCCGCGGCTGCTCCCTAGGCGCCGATCAGGTCTCCCATTTGGCCCACCTGAACGCCCGCGACACCACCCTGGCGTACGCCTCACGCGCGCCGGAGGCGGATATCGCGCGCCTGAAGGCCCGCATGGGTTGGGAGATGCCCTGGTACACCATCACCGACAGCTTCGACGTGGACTTCGGCGTCGATCAATGGCACGGCCACAACGTATTCTTCCGCGAGGGCGAGCGGGTGTTCCGCACCTACTTCATCAATAACCGCGGCGATGAGGCGATGGGCAGCACCTGGAGCTACCTCGACCTCACACCGCTGGGCCGTCAGGAGATTTGGGAGGACTCGCCCGAGGGCTATCCTCAGACTCCGCCGTACAAGTGGTGGAACTGGCATGACAACTACAACGCCGAGGCTACACCGAACCAGAAATGGGTCGAGGTGTCTGACGTTGGAGAAGCTGCGTTCCGAAAGCGCGACACAGAGGCGAAAGCGAGCTAAAAAGCGCGACCACTTCGTCGCTTTCGAGCAGGTCGTACCTCACTTGGCTACCCGTAGGCGTCCGATCGAGCAAGGGCGCAGGGGGACGAACGCCTCACTTCGTTTAAACTGGGTTTTGAGTCCAGCTTTGCCAAGAGTTCTGATGGATCCCGAGGAGAAAGCGGTTGAACGTAAACAAAGATGCGCTTTGGTACAAGGACGCGATCATATATCAAGTTCATGTCCGCACATTTCACGACAGCAACGGCGATGGGATCGGTGATTTCCTCGGGCTTGAACAGAAGCTCGATTACCTCCAGGAGTTGGGGATCAACGCGATCTGGCTCATGCCATTCTTCCCATCGCCCCTGCGCGATGATGGCTACGACATCGCGGATTATGACTCGGTCCATCCCAGCTACGGGACATTGGAGGATTTCCGCAAGGTTCTCGACTCGGCTCATCGGCGCGGGATCCGCGTCATCATCGAAATGGTGTTGAACCACACCTCCGATCAACACCCGTGGTTTCAGGAGGCGCGAAGTTCGCAGGATAATCCCCGCCGCGACTGGTACGTGTGGGGTGACACCGACACCCGGTATAAGGACACCCGAATCATCTTTCTCGACACCGAGAAGTCCAACTGGGCATGGGATCCAACTTCGAAATCCTTTTATTGGCATCGCTTTTTCAGCCACCAACCTGATCTCAACTATGACAATCCTGCAGTGCGGGAGCAGATGTGGAGTGTGATGAAGTTCTGGCTGGAGATGGGCGTGGACGGCTTCCGGCTAGACGCTGTGCCGTATCTGGTCGAACGCGAGAGCACAAATTGTGAGAACTTGCCGGAGACCCACGATATTCTCAAGGAATTGCGGCGAAGACTGGATGAACACTTCCCCGGAAGAATGCTTCTAGCGGAGGCCAACCAGTGGCCGGCGGACCTGCGTCCATATTTCGGAAACTCCGACGAATTTCATATGGCGTTTCATTTTCCGCTGATGACCCGGATGTTCATGGGGCTTAAGCTCGAAGATCGTAAGCCCATCACAGAAATCCTGCAGCAGACACCAGAGATACCACCCACCTGCCAGTGGTCGCTCTTTCTGCGCAATCACGACGAGCTGACTCTGGAGATGGTCACCGACATAGAGCGCGACTACATGTACGACATGTACGCCCAGGATAAAACGATGCGGTTGAACCTGGGAATTCGGAGGAGACTCGCTCCGTTATTGAATAATGACCGCAGGCGGATCGAGTTGATGAACGTGATGCTGATGTCGCTGCCAGGCACTCCGATCATCTACTACGGAGATGAAATTGGAATGGGAGACAACATAAGCCTGGGCGACCGCAACGGAGTCAGGACTCCCATGCAGTGGAGTGGAGGATGGAACGCTGGCTTTTCCACCGCGGAACCCGAAAGGCTGTATGCTCCAATCATTCATGATCCGGTATATGGGTACCCCGCGGTAAATGTCATATCCCAGAAGGAGAGTGAACATTCTCTCTTTCATTGGATGCGGCGCATCATCGCCGTCCGGAAATCCAGTGCTGTGTTCGGAAGGGGGGCGATCGAGTTTCTCTATCCAGCGAATCACAGAATACTGGCATACTTGCGGCGACTCGGCAATGAAAACGTCCTGATCGTCAACAATCTTTCGAGTGCCGCGCAGGCTGTCGAACTGGATTTGCGGCGTTACAAGGGAAATGTTCCCATCGAGATGTTCGGCAACAATCTCTTCCCTCGCGTCGGCGACCTGCCTTATCTGCTGACGCTGGGGCCCTACCAGTCGTACTGGTTTCGGCTGCGACGAGTCTAGGCGAACACGAACGATGAAGGAATGGCAAATGCCCGAGATTCACCAAAATCACAGGGAATCCTGAATTGGAAGACGGAAATTTTCTTACCGATGATTTTCTCCGCCAGCTCATCAATGTTGGCGAGGTTGATATCCTTGTCGGCCTGCCCACTCATAACAATGCCAAGACTGTGGATTCGATCGTCCACACCATTCGAACCGGCATCCTCCGTGGATTTCCGCGAGAGCGGGCAGTCATCATCAATGCCGACGGAGGGTCACACGACGGCACTCCCGAACTGATCACTGGCGTTTCCATCGATGATGTGCGTCGGGCCTCGAGTGTGTACGCGCTCCGCACGCTGCACGCAATCAGCACAAAGTATGCCGGTACCCCGCACAGCGGAGTTGCATTGCGTACGATTCTAGCGGCCGCCGAGCTGCTTCGAGCCAAGGCATGTGTTGTGATCTCCCCCGAATCCGAAAACATCACCCCTGAATGGGTCTCCAACCTTGTCCGACCCGTATACTACGACGGCTTCGATCTAGTCTCGCCCACCTATCGCAGGCACAAGTTTGACGGGCTCTTGATGACGAACCTACTGTACCCGATGGTTCGCGCGCTCTATGGAGTAAGGATCCGCGAAGCCTACATGCCGGAGTTCGGATTCTCCGGTCGTCTGGGAAGCCAATTCCTTGGCCAGAATCGATGGAACGATGGAATCGGCGAAGATGGGATCGAACTCCGCTTCACTCTTTCGGCAGTCACGGGCGGATTCCGCGTCTGCCAGTCCTTTCTCGGAAAGAAGAATCCCGTCGAACGGCGTGCAGCTGACCTGGTCCCCACATTGCGGCAATCCGTTGGAGTGTTGTTCTCCGCGTTAGATGCGGACTTCCAGGCGTGGAGCGCAGTTTCTGGTTCTCAGGAGGTTCCTACAACCGGGAGTGACCAGGAGTTAGTCCTGGATCCCTTGCGGGTCAACCGGAAACGCCTGCGGGAGATGTTCGTTCGTGGAGTATCAGAGTTGGAATCCGTCTTTCAGTCGATCCTCTCTCCTTCCACTCTGGCGGAACTGAAGCGGATCGCGGGCTTGGAAGAGCAGTTTCGTTACCCTGCGGAATTATGGGTCAAGACGGTATATGAGTTTGCTGCGGCTTACCAGAAATCGGTGATCAATCGAGATCACATTATTCAGGCACTCGCACCGCTGTTTCGCGGGAGAGTGTTCACGTTTGTCGTCGAGAACCGCAACAGTTCTGCGAATGACGTCGCGCACAACATCGAAGGCTTATGCCTTGAGTTCGAACGATTGAAACCATATCTGCTCGAGATGTGGAAATCGAAAGAGTGAGGCAAATATGCGGGAAATGATTGTCAGCGAACTGACTCAGGCGGTGGACGACCTCGCCAGAGGTTTCGCCCACTACCTTCCTCGTCTCATCGTAATGCTCATCCTCGCATTCGTAGGATGGTTGATCGCTTACGTGGTCAAAGTAGTTCTGCGCAGCATTCTCCGGTTCATCAAGTTCGACCGGTTGTCAGAGAATGCCGGCGCCTCTCAGCTGCTTGCCAAGGCGGCACTTCCTTCGGCGACGGAGATGTTGAGCCGATTTGTTTTCTGGGTGACGTGGCTGGGCTTCATTCTGCTGGGAGTGAGCGTGCTGGGAATCCTGGGCCTGCAGGAACAAATCGCAAGATTTTTCCTGTTCCTGCCGCGTCTGTTCGTGGCGGTGTTGATCTTGTTCTTCGGCATGCTTGCCGCCGGATTTTTCGCTCGTGCCGCTCTGCTGGCTGCGGTGAATGCGAATGTCCCATCCCCTCGCCTTCTGAGTCTTGCCGTCCGCAGCATCATTATGGTTTTCGTATTGTCTATCGTCTTCGAAGAACTGGGCCTGGCGGAACAGACCATGCTGGTTGCCTTCGGGATTGCTTTCGGAGCCCTCATGCTTGGCTTGGCCATCGCATTTGGCATCGGCGGCAGGGAGCTGGCACGGCGTTTCTTGGAAGAGAAGTTCGTTCGTAACAAAAAAGAGCAGGACGAAGATGAACTCTCGCCCCTTTAGCACATTCTGCTCCTGGGGCAAAGCGTCCGACTTCAACGGTCGTACAGAAGTGTTAGAGCTAGTAATTTTTCACGAACTTCCTTCGTGAGACTATTCGCTTTGTAGCGCCATCTCCAGTTTCCGCTCACAGTACCAGGCAAATTCATGCGAGCCTCGCTGCCCAGGCCTAATACGTCCTGCAAGGGAACGATGGCGGTATTCGCGACGGAGGCCAGGACGGCACGAATGAACACCCAATTGACCTCCTCGTTTTGAAATCCTAGATATCTACGAGCGAAGTCGCGTTCCTCGCGGATATCCTCGTCCGTTCGCGTGCTTTCGCCGACTCCTGCACTCGTCCACCACCCCACAGTAGTGTCGTTGTCGTGTCCGCCCGTGTACGCGACCAGTTCACGAGAATAATTGTGCGGGCGGAAGCTGGGACCTTGGGGATCTTTTCCGAAGGCGAACTGCAGAAGGCTCATTCCCGGGAAACCAAAGCTGGTGCGTAGAGCTTCTACACCGGGAGTAATTACACCGAGATTTTCGGCCACAAATGGCAATTCTTTCAATGCAGCTTGCAAAACCTTGAAAAGCTCTGCACCTGGGCCCTCTACCCACTTCCCTTCAGCAGCCGTTGAAGCCGTGGCCGGAACCTCCCAATAGGCTTCGAAACCGCGAAAATGGTCCAGTCTCACAAGGTCAAACATTGCAAGGGATGCCCGGCAGCGATCAATCCACCAACGGTGACCGGAAGACGCAGAAACATCCCAGCGATAGAGAGGGTTACCCCAAAGTTGACCTGTGGCGCTGAAATAATCGGGCGGAACGCCCGCAACGGCAGTAGGCCGCCCTCGTTCATCCAGGCGAAACAACTCCGGATGAGCCCAGACATCAGCGCTATCGTGAGCAACATAGATGGGAAGGTCGCCCATGATGCTAATGCCGTGGCGCCCGCAGAGATTTCTTACCTTCTTCCACTGCCGAAAAAATTCGAACTGGGCAAACCTGTGAAAGTCCAACTCAGACGACAATTCGCTCCGCCATTCCTTCAAAACGGCGGGATTGCGTTGACATAATCCAACGTCCCAATGGACCCAGGAGACATCATTGTGGACTTTTTTGCATGCCATGAAGAGCGCAAAGTCCTCCAGCCATTCTCTGTTGTCCTGGCAGAAAATGTCGAAGGCCTGACGGCCGGCCTCTGTTCTGTCTGCAAGAAAAGTGCGAGCAGCTTTGCGAAGGAGTTCCTGTTTGAAGGCGATGACTCGGCCGTACGCCACGCGTTCGTCTGGAAAATTCGGTGCATTGGAGAGATCCTGCGCCGACAGAAGTCCTTGCTCGCGAAGAGCTTCCAGATTTATGAATAGGGGATTTCCGGCAAATGCAGAGAAGCATTGATAAGGAGAATCGCCGTATCCGGTGGGGTTCAACGGCAAGACCTGCCAGATTTTCTGCCCTGACCGGGCTAGGAATTCGATGAACTCATAGACGGAATCTCCAAGATCGCCGATGCCGTGGATGCCAGGCAAAGACGTGACATGGAGAAGGATTCCACTGCGCCGGGGGAAGATCACCCGATTAACGTAATGCTTCCGATGCAGCTACGCAATAGGGAGAGCGCCACTCGCGGCGAGACTTTTCTCAGCGAATGTTGCGGGTTGGACTGGCGACGATGGCGTAGGCCGGCGAACCCTGCGTTCTGTCACCGCTATCTGAATTGCCTTCGCCGCCAGCGGTTCAAGGCTACGGCACGATTGGCTGCTGCGAAATAGCCTGAAAGTGACGTTGTCCGGCACGCGTGTGCTAGAGACAGAATACTGGGGCGCAGGTAGTCTCGGCGCACGGACCAAACACCTTCCCAGGAGCAATTGAATGAAGATAGCTTATTGCCCGAACTGCGAGAAGAACACAGGGCATAAGCGCGCCTTTGGCGCGGGCACGATACTCGGGACCTTTCTAACCGGTGGCCTGTCCCTTCTGGCTGTGCCGGTATATGGGAAGCGCTGCATCAACTGTGGCCTGACTGTAGAAGAAGCAAACCCGCAGCAGAAAAGTGGAAATGTAACAGTGCGCGACAAGGTTCAGGGATGCTTGGTGTTGCTGGGTGTCGTACTCCTGCTCGCGCTGATCTGGCACCATTAGTCCGTCAGCACGTGCACGCTTTCCGCTGACGACCGAGACGGACAGAGCTCCAAGTGTCGTTCCCGATCAATTATCTACGGTTTGGACTTTCCGCGCATGAGTACATGGCGTCGGAGCACGCGGCAAAACCAGGACCTGTCGGACGGCGGGCACACGGCGTCCAGTGCAGGAGTGTTGTTCTTTTTAGCGGGAAAGTTCCATGAAGGCAAGAACAATTTGAGGTTTTTACGGAATTTGGAACACAGGCTATATGGCTAATACTCGATTTTGTGTTTAACGTGTTGTGCCTACGGAGCTTTTCGTCGAATTCCTCGCTGCGAATGAGAAGAATTAAGACCCATCCGATTTGTTTCGAAAACCGGACAAGCACAATTCCGAGCTTGTGGGTCTAGTCGCGTCGCGATATATCTGAACGGCTCATTCGCGTCACTCCGTGCGAAGAAGGGCGATCCAGCGTTTGCTCTGTGATCCCCACGTGCAGGATCAACTCTGCCACTGGGCACCCGATCGCTGCCAGCTTTACACGCCCGATCTGCTCCACCGAAATCCGTTGCCGGTCTCTGGGGCAGTAAGTTTGTCGGGGGCCCGACATTTCGGCCGGTGAATGTTAATTTCGCGAGGGCACGCGGGAGACTGGTTTTTCCTGCAAGAGCAGTTCCGTCGCCTGCACGCGCCGGTCGGAGTGAAACCAGCGCTGCACAACATTTCCGCAAAGAAAGTTGCCGAGCGCGAGCAGGCTCATTCCCTGGTGGTGAACCATCCAAGACCTGACGACTTCGCATCGATTCCAACGGAAGCGACTACGCGGACTCGTGTAGTCGGCGGCCTCATAGAATCCGTACGAACCGAACCATCCCAGGGCGTCCATCCGGCGCAGATTGGCGAGCGCGCCTTTGCAATCTACATTCAAGGCCAGAAATGTAGAGTATGGCGAAACAATCACCGGCTCCGATCCGTCTTTTTTTAGCGCCAGGCTCGGCACGCCAAACGCTTCGTAGTGATAGTCGCCGACTTCGTTTCGTTTCGCGCAGGCGGACTCAGAAATGCCCCAGGGAATGCCTTTCTCTTGTGCGTAGGCCTGTTGCGCTCGCACGGCCGCCACGGCTGCGCGGTCGAGCAATGTGTTGGGATAGCTACGCATCCATATCGAAGGCATCAGGTACTCGAACATGGTTCCAGTCCACGAGAGCAGGACCGGGCGGCCGTGATCGCTCGCGAATGACCGGTCGAGGCGGAACCAGCAGTCCTGTGGAATATCCTCCTTCGCGATGGCAACGAAGATGGCGGTGCGTGGCTCGGTGGCCAACAAGTCGTAATAGTAGGGTTGCAGTTCTTCAGACTGCACATCGAAGCCGACCGACATCAACAGACGCTGCTTATCCAACAAGAATGTAAAGTCCATGGCGTTGGCCAAGCCGCTCGCCTGTTCGCTGGTCTGTCGAAGATCCTCGATAAGACGAAGTGCATTCTGCCGCGCGGCAGGGAGCAGGAGTCCGAGGCGCTCGCCGAGCGACGCATTGCCATTTTGAGCAGAACGAAGAGCGTCACCGACGCGTACTTCCAATTCGGAAATCAAGTCTGGCAGTTGCCGCAAAGGGACCTCGTCAATCGGCTTCATGTCATCTCGCAACGTTATTCGGAGTGCCGCGAACTCCGGGAGCATCCAGGGCAGATAGGCCTGCACAAATTCGCGGACTTTATGGACTCGCAAATGCGCTTGCTCTCGGAACCAGGCGACATCGGGCGAGGCCTCAGATTTGTCGCGATAGTTCTTCTTTTCCAGAACCTCTTCGGAAAGGGTCAAGACAGATGCCAGCCAGTCGTCATTGCGGACCTGCGCGGCTCGGAACTGCGCTTCGGAACGCGACAATACGCGCTTCGGGACCGCCCGCAATTTGACGAGAACTCGAAGGTGGTCTAACAAGCCCTCGGCCAGCGCTCGTGAGAGAAGAGTCTGATGCAAGCGATCGAGACATCCCTGCTGCAACGTCCAGAGAGAAGCTACGAGATTGCCGCTATCGACCGACGAAATGAAAAACGGCGGCTTTGCTTGGAGTGTGCGGGTGTCGTACCAGTTCATGATGTGCCCGCGGTACTTAGGAAGGCCGATCAGAGTACTGAGAGTCTTCCGCGTGAGATCCACCATCTCTGGCACTGTGATATAGCCGAGTTCGTTGGCCACCTGCCTTGCGTTAAGAAGAAGTCCGACGTTGGTCGGAGATAAAGTAGCCGCGATCTTTCGCGGTTCGTACTGGAGGTTGTCCGGCACCAACCAGTTGTGTTCTTCGGTGGAAAATTCCGCAAAGTATCGCCAGATGTGCAAGGCGGATCTGCGCAGAAGCATGACATCCTGGGGGGTGATCTCGGGGGCCGGATCAAGCGGACTGGCATTGAGCCAGAGGGCCAGGAGTTTGCTGCAGGCCCACAGCACAAGAATCGGAGTCGCTGCCGGCAGCGATTGCGGGCGCACCCGCCAAATCACCAATCCCAGGCTGATGGCAAAGAATGGCATCCAGTCGATATAGCGGTCGACTGGAGTGCGGCGCTCTCCCAGTTCCGCCTCCGCTGCCGTTTCCCATTCGAGCATACGCTGGCGCGTCACCAGTAGTCTGACGAGCGCCCGTACCACGGCATCCAGCGACAAAAGCGTCTGGTGCGCCAGAAGCGTCAAGGTAAGCAAAACAGTAAAGTTAGCCGCGAAAAGGTTGCTCGCGGCTTCGCGAGCAATCTGCATCTGCCGCGCCACGACGGCGCGCGTCAGTCCGAAGGCAAATTCGACCCATGCTGGAACAAACAAAATGCAAATCGTGGCGAGCGTCCAGAGGACCGGATGCCCCGTCACGAGCCAGCCGAACAGAAGCAACACCAACGTTGCTGGTTCGACGAGGCTGCGGCGCAGGTTGTCGAGAATCTTCCAGCGCGAAACCGTGGAGATCGGATTAGGAACCCGCACACCGGATTCATCGGGCACGTGTTGCGTTAACCACTCCACAATCTGCCAGTCACCGCGAAGCCAGCGGTGCTTACGCCGGTTATAGGCACTGTAGTGCGAGGGATAGTCCTCAATCACCACAATGTCCGTGGCCAGTCCGGCGCGGGCGTAGGCGCCTTCGATCAGGTCATGGCTGAGCAGGGAATTCCAGGGAAAGCGGCGGTTTAAAACGCGGAACATAGTATCCACGTCGTAGATGCCCTTTCCCGTGAATGTGCCTTCTCCATACAGATCCTGGTAGACATCGGAAACCGCTCGCGTGTACGGATCAAGACCGGTCTCACCGGCAAAGATGGCTGCCAGCCGCGAGCGCGCGGTTGACTGCACACTGACGCCGACACGTGGCTGCAAAATGCCGTATCCCGCAACCACAATATTCGTTTCGGGGTTGATGATTGCCCGATTCAGAGGATGGGCAATCGCTCCTACCATGCGGTGCGCCGATCCTCGCGGTAGTTCAGTATCGGAGTCGAGCGTAATTACGTAGCGAACATGGGGAAAAATCGAGAGATCACCCACCTTCACCGGGAAACTGTCAAATTGGCCACGCAACAGCTGATTCAGATCGAGCAGCTTGCCGCGCTTGCGCTCCCATCCCATCCATCCTCTCTCGCGTGGGTTGTAGACGCGGTGGCGATGGAGAAAGAAAAACGATCCCATGTTTTTCCCGGAGTATCTTTCATTGAGCTCGCCGATCAGTGCCGAACACAAGGCCACGAGTGCACTCTCATCCGGCGCGGGTTGATCCGAATCCGGCAGATCGGAGAGGATGGCAAAGTGAAGATTGCGGTCGTGGTTACCGAGGAAGCGTACCTCCAGATTTTCTACCAGGCCTTGCACCTGTTTTTCATTGAGCAGCAGCGTCGGAATGGCAACTATGGTGGTGCAGTCGTCTGGAATGCCCCCGGAGAAGTCCATCTTGGGCAGAGCCTCGACCGGCATAAGGTTCGTGGTCAGATAGTTCATCAACTGAACCGCCGCCTGCGAACTGGGCAGCACCAGAATCAACATCGCAAGCAGCACCAGCCCCAGTGAGCTCGTGGCCGGAGTCAACAGCCATACCGCTCCGGTAACGATGACAAGAGTCAGGATCGCAATCCCGAGAACCAGGAAGTCATCGGGATGGCTGCGCAACAATGTCCGCAGGCGTTCCCCGAAGGTGGGATGGAAACCGACCCTCTGGCAGAGAAGCGTCGCTCCTTCGCCAACGAGGTAGTAGCCAATGTGCGACTCTCGCAGTGCGATCCTGGCGTCGTCGAATCTATTTTTCTGAGACTGTTGCGCAAGAGCCAGAGCCGCTCGCGCCACTTCCAACTCTGTTCGATCAGAACCATGAGCGATCCTTGCAACCCTTTCGCGATATACATTCCGGCTCTCAATATCCATTGCCGCATAAGCGGCAGCAGGATCTTCACGAAGAATCCGATCGAAGGGGATGAGCGTCTCCACTTCGTCCTTCCACGAGGTTTGCGTCACATGGCGAAAGGTGAGAATGCAGGTGGTCACACTCGTTGCGGGCAGGCTTGTCGGATCATTCACCAAGCGGCCGCCCCGCGCCGCGATCTGCTCCAATAACACAAGCTTTAGCGTCGGGACGAGAGAACCAATCTCGCGAAACTCGAGAGGAGACTTCTCCTCAAAAGCCAGACAAAATGCCGTGAAGTCGTTTTTGGTAAAGCTGCCGCCCGCCTCATCGAAAAAAGCCTGTGCGATCGCCAGCACACGGGGCAAGATTTCGCCCTTACCGATTGCATTCGGAAGGTGCGTCAGGGGTACAAGTTCAGTTGCCACCAGTCGCGTTGCCGAGGAAAGCTGCTGCGCGTTGTCACGGAGCCATAAAAGATCTTCCGAATCGGGAGCACGCGCAAAGGCTGCCTCTACCCGTTCTTCTATAGCCTCGTAGGCCTTTGCGAGCGTTTGGCAACGCTTGGAGAAAACATCCGATGAAGGCGCTTTCGGCAGCCAACGCAGACTCGAGGCCAACTCAATGGCGGCGCGGCGAAGCGTCTCAGCTTCTGTGCCCTTGACAATGGCAGAGGGCAGCCGCTCATCTCCAATCATGCCATCGGTCTGAGGGTTGGTAGCCATGCTTGCAATCCATCCTTACCTGATCGAAACCATTCTAAGACTTGCGGCCTTAGCGGTAACTCGCGGCCTGCAATTCGAACATTTCCGCGTAGCGGCCGCCGAGTTGCGTCAACGCATCGTGGTCTCCTTCTTCCGCAATGCGTCCGTTCTCCAGCACGACAATTCGGTCTGCCATCCGCACTGTCGAAAATCGATGTGAAATGAACAAGGCCATCTTCCCGGCGGTCAGTTCGGCAAAACGCTGAAAAACTTCATATTCACTGCGCGCGTCGAGCGCCGAGGTCGGCTCGTCGAGGATCAGCACTTGCGAGTCGCGCAGATAGGCACGGGCCAGCGCAACTTTTTGCCATTCGCCACCCGAAAGATCGACACCGCCCTCAAAGCGCCGGCCAAGCATCTGCTCGTATCCCGAGGGGAGCTTTCGCACTACGCCATCGGCCAGACTCTTCTGCGCCGATTGCTCGAGCAACTGCGCGTTATCGATTTGCTCGATCCGGCCGACCGCGATGTTTTCCCGCGCAGTCATCTCGTAGCGCATGAAATCCTGAAAGATGACGCCAATCTCGCGATAGAGATCTTCGAGGCTGTACTCGCGCAGGTCCACACCGTCCAGCAAGACTTGTCCCTCCGCCGGATCGTAAAGACGAGTCAACAACTTGACGATGGTGGTCTTGCCTTCCCCGTTTTCGCCGATCAGCGCTACTCGCTCGCCGGGATGCAAGTGAAAATTCAACTTATTCAGAACCAGGCGCGAACTTCCCGGATAGCGGAAGGAAACATTCTGAAATTCAAAGCCGCGCCGGATGGGACGCGGCGCCGGCAAAGCGTTGGGCTTGGATTCGATCGTGGGACGCATTTCGAAAAATGCGATGAGGTCAGTCAGGAATAAGGCTTGATCGGCAATGGTTGAGAGCGTTGAAAAGGTCTGTTGCAGGTTCGAACTGGCCTCGCGAATGGCATTCGCCAACAAGCTCAGGGTGCCAAAACTGAAGACGCCGGTGACCGTCCTCCAAACCGCGAATACGTATGCCGTGTAATAGCCGGCCGTGCCGATCGCGGAGAGGACCGCGCCCCACCCCATTTTGCGACGCGCCAGCGCAATGTCTTCTTCATATACCTGAGTTGAAAGTCCCTTGAATCTGCCGGTCAGGAAATCTCTCAGACCAAACAACTTCAGTTCCTTGGCCGCCTCCTTGCTGCCACCGAGAATGCGCAGGTAGTCGAGTTGGCGCCGGATAGGAGTCTGACGAAAGTTCTTGGCATATCCTAGAAATGCAAAGTGAGTCTCGCCCACAAAAGCCGGAATCACCCCTACGACCAGCAAGAGCAGAAGCCAGGGCGAAAACACCATAATCGAGACTGACAGCGTAATCGTCGTAATCACTTGCTGGATGAGGCGTCCGATCGCCTGGATCATGTACAGGCGATCCGTGGCTTGCACCCGGGCCCGCTCTAGCCGGTCATAGAAGGCGGGATCTTCGTAGGCCAGGAGATCGAGTCCAGCGGCGTGCTCCATGACGCGAACACTTATGTGGTGCGTGTACTTGCCCGCGAGCAGAACATCCAGATAGTCGATGGCACGGCCCAAAACGCCCGCAGCGACGGCGATGGCGAACTCAATGCCAACGAGCCACCACAGCCGGGCACCGACAGGGTAATTCGTAGTGAGGACGCGGTAGATGGTATCGATTATGAGTTTTGAAACCCAGAACAGTGCGGGCGGAACCAGCGACGCAATCACTCGCGCGATCAGCCCAAGTATGACGACCACACGTCCCGACTCCCACACAAAGCGTAGGACTGCCGGGACGTTGCGAAGAGCTGAGAGTCGCTCCCGCCATCCTCCAAAGAAGTCTGCTTTCCCGCTCATGATCGAATCAACATGGCCGAATCAATATGATTCTAATAAACGCGACTGAAAATATGAACCCGTCGCCCGGATCGAGTCGTCCCGGTAATCCCACCCCGGGGCGACCGTGTGGCCTTGGCCGAAGTGCCGGATGCTCCGCAGTGAATTTCAGTCTAATCAGGCCCGATCAGCGATGGTTCGATGACAAAACCGCCTGTGAGGTTGGGTAGCGTGAAAAGCCTCCGGCCAGGAACCTCCGAATGGGGCGCCGGCCTCAATCGCTAGTATTTATGGAAACCGGCGCGCTCCATTCCACGCTGCGCTTCCGGGGTCTTCATGAAGGTTTCCCAGACAAACCCGGTTCGCAGATTCTCAGCCATCAACAGGACGATTCCCGTATCGATCCCGATCACATCCGAGTCATACCAGTTGTTCAGAGGATTGAACGCGTTTGCGAACCCGTACTTGTTCCAGGCCGACGGGTAGCGGGTGCGGATGGTCTTCAAAACCCGGATCGTGGCCGCGGGCTGAAAGGGTAATGAACCACCGGCCGCGCTTGGAACAACTGTACCATCAATGGGTCCCATGGAGGGAGGCCCGCCCCAGGCGACATAGCCGTGCTGCGAATCAGAAGCGGTAATCCCCCACAGGTCGTCACTATAATCGGGGAACTGCTTACCCAACTCTATGCAAAAACGCCGATGCACTTCCGTGGCAATCACGGAATTCTGGAAATAGTCTGCAAACTTGTCGCGCTTGCCGCGAAAATCAAACCACGCCTGCGAATATTGATGCACAAAGAGCGGCGCAAACGACCCGATATAGCGCAGGCCATCGTATTCAAACGTCAAACGCTTCCATGCATTCCAAGTTTCCTGCTTCAGGGGATAGGCCGACGATCCCATGCCCAGCAGATACATCATCATCAGTTCGCTGTAGTAATCCCAACGAGAGGGAAGAAATCCAACCTCCGGCGTCCACCCGTGGGTGAGCAGGGACGTGTCCTCTGAGAGCCAGGTCCAGTCCACACGGCGAAAGATCAAATTGGCAAGCTCGGTGACCCCGGGATGACGAAAGTGTTCGCGACACGTAAGAACACCACAGAGGAGAATTGTAGTGTCTACCGAGGAAACCTCAGAGTCGAACATGCGCTCCCCAGTCTCGGGGTTGGCAAAATGGTAGAAAAATCCGCGGTGGTTGGGCAACTTCTTCCACAGAAACCGCAGAGTGGCAAAGACGCGTTCCAGCGCATCGTCGCGGGATATGAAGCCCCGCTGGCTGCCAATGCAAAGCGCTGTAAGACCGAAGCCGGTCGCGGCAATGCTCGACGCACCTCCTTGATTATCTGTGTGAACGTTACAGCGGTCCTTGACCATTCCCGTTTTCGGGTTACCCTGCTCCCAGAAAAAAAGAAAACTTGCGGCCTCTGCGTCGTTGAGGAACTGATCGTCTTCCGGGGATAAGACCGACGCACCGGCAGCGCCGCCAACTGGAACCGGGGGCGGCGCCTGGCTGGGCAGAGCGCCAATCAGATCTGCAAATGGAAGACACAGACCCGCAGCGAAAACCTGTCGCAGGACCCGCCGTCGCGAAAGCAGATTGGGTTTGTCATCTGTCATTCGTTTCCATTTCGGATGCTCAATTTCTCAATGATCATTTGACTCTGGACCAGGCACTTCGAGTCACTGCAACTCTACATTGTCGCGGCTGGAATTGTTGTTTCGACCCCGTTCGTCTGTCACAATGTGGATCGTGGGCGACCTGATCATGGCATTGGAACGGAACACAATATACCAAACAAGAGGCAACCCTTTGTTTGATTACGACACCCATAAAAGGATGCAACGGAAGTCGTTGCCGTTGCTGCGCTTGTAGGGAAACGTGCGAGCGGCATTCGTCATATCATAGCTAGTAGTAATCATTCATCATTAGTGCATGACCCGTACCCAAGTGTATGACCCGTACCCACAAAATTGAGGTTTGGATCGCCTTGCTGGTCACCTTCCTGCTCACGGGCGTTCTAGCTCTGATTTATTGGCAGCGACAAAAACCGATTTCTCTTCGTGGGGCGGTTCTGATGGAGGATTCCGACCCCCGCAAACAGCAACCAGTCGAGGGCGTTACGGTCTCCGCGGGAGATCTTGCAACCGAGGCGAAGTCCGATTCCTCCGGATTCTTTTTGCTTAAGCTGCACAAACCGATCCGGAAGGGGCATCCGCTCGTGCTCTCTTTTCGCGCCGCGCAGTACCGTCCGCTGGACCTGAAAGATATTGTCGCCAACAAACTTTACGTTGTTCGTCTGGTTCCGCTTTCCAGCAATCCCGCTCCGAAAGATCAGCCGGATGTTAAGGTGACCAACGTGCGTGTCAGATATACGGTCAGGGGCATGACGGAGCTGAATATCGGAAGCGCGGTGCAAACGTTCGCGATCGAGAACAAGGGCAACGTGCCGTGTAAGAATCAACATCCCTGCTCGCCCGACGGTAAGTGGAAAGCAGCTTTAGGGTCGGCTACTTTGGATGCGGGCGCAGGTAATGAATTTCGCGACGCTCGCGCCTCATGCATCGCTGGTCCTTGTCCCTTCACGAAAATTGAATCCGACCACTTGTCGCAGGGGGGGCAGACCTTTGTAGTGTCAGCCCGAAACTGGTCCGACACAGCTACTTTTCTTTTGGAGGCTGAGGTCTTTCGCCCAATGCTGAGTCAGAGCGAACACTGGTCGTATCCCGTGATCTTTGGCGGGGGACTATCATTCACACTTCCCTCCGCTGCAGAGAGCGTAAGCATAGAGGCAGACTTGGACGGACAGACCATCATTTTTCCGATGGGGCCATCGCTGTTTTTGAGTTGGGCCAGCTGCGGTGCGGGAGTCAATCCCGACAAAGGGCGCGTCTATCGCTGCAACCCAAACCCGGGATATCGGTTCCAGTAGCGATCGCAACTGCCATGCCCTAGAAATCTCTACCACGTCTTTTGCGAGTTCTATTTATTATTTCTGTTTCAGACGCCACACCGCGGGTCCGCCCTTTGCCGGGACTGATGAGTCCGCGCTCTTCTAGCGCTTTGATGGTGTTGCGAGTCGCGCAGAGAGGGCGCATTTCTTCATTATCTTTCAACCGCCGCAGAACCAGGTTCCCGCCGAGCGAATCAGTTTCAAGCTGGTATCCGTCTTGGATGTGCGAAAGTAGGTCTTGTTCAGTCTCGGTGAGTTTCGGCTCGACACCTAGAACACAAAGGTAGTTCAATCCAACGTTGCTTCTGCTTGAGATGAAATAGCTCGACTCAACTCGCGAACACTCTGTTCCAACACTTGCGTCCGTTGGTATTCGAGGCCTTGAGCCTTTCCGAGTGATACGCGGGAGTTCCGCCGAAGCACTGGGCTCTTGGCAGGTGTAGCAAGCCCCACGTGGATTTCTGTGACGCCGGTGCGCTCGATAATTGTGCGAGCATCGTGGATTCCGATCCTTCCACCGGCCATGATTGTGATGCGGCCACGAGCGGCACAAACAAGCCGCGCGACCGCGTCGACCCCCTGCAAACACTCTTGCTCACCACCCGATGTGAGGAGTCGGTCCGCACCTGTCGCACAGACATCGTCCAGGGCCCGAAACAGATCTGCCGACATGTCGAAGGCGCGATGAAACGTGACCGAAAGAGGCCGCGCCAGTTCGACTAACTGCCGAGTGCGCGGGATGTCAACGTTTCCTTCTTGCTCCAGTAGCCCAAGAACAACCCCATCCGCTCCTTCGCTCTTTGCGATTTCGATGTCTCGCAACATGCTCTCGAATTCCGCCTCCGAGTAGCAGAAATCGCCGGGTCGCGGGCGAATGATGAGATGGACGGCAATCGAAAGTTTGGAGCGCACGACACCAAGCAGCCCGACACTGGGAGTCACGCCTCCTTCCAGCAGATCGCTACAAAGCTCAATCCGTTGAGCTCCACCGCGCTCCGATGCGATAGCGGAGGCAACCGAATCGACGCAGACCTCGATAAGCACCTGTTCAGCCATGAGTTCCCTTGATTAGCATTCGACGCACAACAGTACCATTTGCATCGTGATCCCGGCATTCCTTGATTTCTGATCTGCCGAGATTACACCTGCTTCCGTGCTCCTGAGGAGGGTTCTCGGCCCGCCTCAATCCTTTCGGCAGTCTGGAGCTATTCTAGAAACTGTAATGCAGGCCAAGCTGGATATGCCTCTCCTGTGAACGAACGCTGCTGATTGCGCCGAAGCTGGAATCCGTTATGTTGTTATCCGGATTCCCATAGCTGGCGATATTGAAAAGATTAAAGAAGTCAGCACGGAAACCAATGATGTGCTGTTCGCCAAATATGTGGAAGTCCTTGAAGAACGACGTGTCGACGCTACGGTAGCCCGGGGAGCGTTCCGTGCTATTGTTCGCCGTGCCGAATGTGAACGACGCGGCTGCACCATAAGCACAAGTTCCATTGTCAACACCGGCTGCAACTGCGGGGGGAATACAGGGAGTAGCCGATGGATCGGTTCCCCACCAATTCTTGAGAGAACGATTCCGAATGACCATTGGGCGGTATTGATTAGCCCGACTGAAGCCCCAACCACCGTTGTTCGTGTTGCTGTTGTTGGGCCCGAACATAGTGACCGGAAATCCCGAATACAGAATGGCGGAGGCCGCAATTCTCCATCCTCCAAAGACCGCATCGAGGCCCCGGTTAATGTTGCTGCCGTAAGTTTTTCCGTGTCCAAAGGGTAATTCATATACGCCGACGAAGCTCAGGCTGTTGCGAACGTCCATGGCAGAAGGGCCGTAGTCGGCATTAAGATCGTAACCATTCTGCACCGACAGTCCGTTCCAACTGTTGTTCTGTTGCGCTCCAACGGCATAGTTCCCGGACGAGTCCGTCAAGGATTTCGCAAACGTGTAGTTCAGGGTGTATTCCAACCCCCGATGAGTCCGCTGACGTAAAGTGAACTGGGCAGCATTGTAGGTCATCCTTGCCTGCGGCCAAGCCGACCCACAGAGACGCAAGAACCCAGACGTTCTGCATAGAACGACACCTCGACTTCTGATCTTCGTCTGCGGATGCTTGCCGGTACCATGACTCCGCGACAAGGCCCGCTTGTCAGGAGTCATCAGCTGTTCCCGGCTCAAAGATAGGACAGCGGTTGGCGGTGAACTCCTTCACCGTTACTGCTCACTACTATGATGCGTTCGACTCCCGTCGGAGTCAAGGTAATCAATTAGACGATCGCCGAAAACGACTACGCGAAGATTTCGTTCACTTTCTCCCGTACTTGCTGACTGCGGGACGGCTTCAAATACCTCGTCGTCGATTCCATGTCAGAGTGACCGAGCCATTGCTGCTCAGTGCGTGGCGCGTGGAACGCAATAACCTTCCCGCGATCCACCACGGCACTTTGCAAAAAGGCCACTTGGCCCGCATATCAGCGCGGAGCTATGCTGAGTTCCCCTGAGTGCAACGGCGCCCCGAGGTTCTCGCTCCTCAGGGAATAATGCGAGGCGCTTTACTGGCCGCCAAAACTATGCCCGATCCTGATCCTGATCCGATCCGATGCCCATACTGCGTGCAAGGCAATCACTTCAAGGTCATGACCGAGGAGGAAGGGCCAGCTCGGTTAAAGTTTGACCTTGTTGGCGATCCAGCACATAATGCTCAGCTGCCGCCGCATCCGACAGGCGTGAAGTTGTAAAGGGGTGAAGCGAATGTGGAGCAAGAGCGACGACTCACATCTGGGCACGCATCCTGAGTTGGCCTCGGAGGAGAAACCGGACTTGGCAGCGCTCGGCGACCAACTCGTTCGGTCTTTAATGAACGACGAGTTCAAAAAGGGGAATCCAGCAGTTATTGCACAGAGGGTTCCCTCCGACGATCAGAGTTCGCCATCTCCGCCCGCAAGTATGAAGACGTACACAGGCGCGGTGGACGAGTTCACCAAGAACGCCACTGCGCTCATTGAACAACTACCGCTTCTTACCAAAGCTCGCGCCGCGTATGAAGAAGCCATACGGGCGGGCGCAGAAATCCGCAAGGTCCTAGATGCCGAGGAGCAGAAGCTTCGAACTCTCATGACCCGGCTGGAACGCGGGCTCAGCGTCCACGATGCTAAACCCGCTCCCGATGCTACTCCAGCTCCCGATAAGAAAAGCCCGGAACCGGCGAACGTCGAAAGGGTGAGAGCGACCGACGAGCGCGCGCGTCATGGGATTCAATGGCCATAAGGAGGACCTAGGGACGCCCGGCACCGGCAGTGCCTCAGTTTGAAAATCAACTTCTACATACCCAAATTTCTAATGCCGTCGCCAGGTGGACGGACGTTTTTCCGCCCTTCACACCGATCCGAGGTGCACGGTACAACATCCCAATAAAGGTCGCCCTCAGAATGCAGAGCATTTTTAGCTCGGCGACGCGGCTACGAGGGAGCATGGTCGGCAAGAAGCCTGGAAGCCGCGCCGGTGAGCTAAAAATGTATTGGACTAAACCGCCTCGATGGCGCCGGCGCTATGGGCATTGAATCGTCCGAATGGTCGCCGGAGAGTGATGGCCTGGTGCAAAGAGGAGTGATGGCGGGGGTGTGGCATGACCAAAGGGCGCGGATTCGTTGGGCATGGAACTGGAATGAGTGAGTTCTGGGTGGTGAGAGGAGCATCGGGAGACACTTCTCCTCGGACCTGACCGGGGCATGTGTGGGCGATCGTAGTTGCGAGCCGGGCGGTCTCATGAAGTGTCCTCTAACGTTGAGGATGTGCACGCGACGGAGGGCAGAGGGACACGAATCATCTGACCACGGCGGCAGACCGGGCAAAGTCGGAGGGAAACGCCAGTCAGTTCTTCATAGCGGTCGCGATAGTCCTTCGGTGGTTCAGTGGCTGGAGTGGTCGGATGGGCAGATGCCATGCCCAGGAGTTGACGGCAGCGTTCGAGTTTTTCTTCGCGGTGGCGATTGCTGAGGAAGCCGTAGTAGCGGATGCGCTGGAAGCCATCGGGTAGCACGTGGAGCAGAAAGCGGCGAATGAACTCATCGGCGGAGAGGGGCATCACCTTCTGCTGGCTGCGGTTGCGATAGTCCTTGTAGCGGAATTGCACCTGACCATCTTCGATGTCCAGAAGACGATTGTTGGAAATGGCGACGCGATGAGTGTAGCGTCCGACGTAGTCGAGTCACTTGCTGGGGCCCGGCAAAGGGGGCTTTGGCATAGACGACCCATTCTGCTTGGCGGAGGGGGTCGAGATAGGCAGCGAAGGCAGCTGGATCGTGCAGTTGAAGGAGCGAGGTAAAGAAATGCAGTCTGACCAGCGTCGAAGGCCTGCTGCAACAACTGACACCTGCCGGCGTGTGGCACTTCTACGATGGTCGCGCCGCCATGGAGCGCCGCATCCGAGAAATCCGCGAGGACTATGCACTGTCGAAGATTCCGACTCGTGCTTTTGAGGCCAATGCACTCTATCTGGAAGTAGTTCGGCTGGCCTACAACCTAGTGACAGCTTTTCAGCGAACGTGTCTCCCTGAAGAATGGCAAACCCTGACCTTAAGCAAACTCCGGCATAGGCTCTTCTGGCTGCCGGGTGAACTTACGCGTCCGCAGCACCAACCTACTTTGCGATTAACCAACTCTCCCCTCGTAATGATGAGGGCTGAGAAAATCCTGCATCGAGTTCACAAGTTGAAACCGCTGCAGGCCTGAAGCCAGCTCAATGAAACTTTGATCGACCGCTGCATAAATTTCCGTGCAGATGCGCAGTTTTCGGCCAATTCGTACGAAACCGTCGATTTTCACGCCGGATTTAAGTCTTACCAAAGCTCGCGCCGCGTATGAAGAAGCCATACGGGCGGGCGCAGAAATCCGCAAGGTCCTAGATGCCGAGGAGCAGAAGCTTCGAACTCTCATGACCCGGCTGGAACGCGGGCTCAGCGTCCACGATGCTAAACCCGCTCCCGATGCTACTCCAGCTCCCGATAAGAAAAGCCCGGAACCGGCGAACGTCGAAAGGGTGAGAGCGACCGACGAGCGCGCGCGTCATGGGATTCAATGGCCATAAGGAGGACCTAGGGACGCCCGGCACCGGCAGTGCCTCAGTTTGAAAATCAACTTCTACATACCCAAATTTCTAATGCCGTCGCCAGGTGGACGGACGTTTTTCCGCCCTTCACACCGATCCGAGGTGCACGGTACAACATCCCAATAAAGGTCGCCCTCAGAATTGGCCTTTTGCGCGGCATCCGTCGCCTCGTATCCGATTCTGTACCAGCTATTGCGGTTGATTCTAGTCGAACCGTTAGCTAGCTTAGCTAGGTGGCGTCGAAGATGAAAATGGAGGCGCACTGCCTGCTTCTCCCTCAGTTTGAAATTCGTTGTTTGTAAGGGCAGCGCGCGAGATTCATATTGTCCGCGCCTCGATTGTTGACACTGCCTGCTTTCGCCGACTAAACAGAGAGACGGAACATCCGACGAGGGCAATCTCACTTCGATTTTCGGGGTTGCTTGCCGTTGTTGCCTTTAGTGGTGTCCTGTGTGGAAACGAGCGACTTTTTGAGGCGACTATTAATCTTGCTCAGTTCCCAGAAGATCAAAACAAGGACAATCACGATTACGAACAGCAAGAACGGAACGTACATTTGGTTGTCTCTAGCTCCAAGGGATTAGCAACTCCGGGCCGTTTATTGAATTGAACTGGCTACGTTCGAAAACACGGTGTTCGCATTGCTTCCGATCAAGCGAATTGTGCCCACCACTAAAACCAGAATCACGGCCAGCATCACCGCGTACTCGGCGATGTCTTGGCCTTCGTCGTCCCGCCACAGCCTAATTAGAAGGTGATTCATGTTCGCGCCTCCCCCGACGCCGCCCAATCATACCCCTTTCGTCAAGTAAGTTCACACAACTGCACCCTCATCTCCGCAGGCCTCGTCCTCCTGCACGTCAACCGCTCTCGCCAGTCCCGTTACACCCTCCAGTCAGACCTAGCTGTGCCGCCGCTCGGGGCCTTGAAATCTCTTGCAATTTCTCTGGGCGGGGCTAGACTTCTCGCGCCTGTATGCCTCTCCAAAAGGACCTTGTGGACCTCACTGCAAACGGTCAGATAGTTTGCAAGCAATGCCACGCTAGGACCGACATTACGTTTAACAATCCGTCGGTTTTGCTCGTGTGTTCTCAATGCCGCAGGACGCTCGGAGAGTGGGCGACGACACCGCAGTGTATCGCAGACATTACAGCACTCGTCGCCGAACCAAAACCCGATTAGGAAGTCGTTGGTCCAGAACGTAAGTCGCCCGAGCCGGTCCTATTGAAACTCAGACTGACAGGGAAGTGACCATCGAAGTAAGGCGAATCGCCGAGTGACACCGAATCGCCCGAGATTTATATTGATCGCGCCTCTGGTCGGTTGTTGACACTGCCTGAGTTCGGATCAAGGAACAGAGAGACGGAACATCCGGCCAGAGCGATCTTTCAGCAGAAGCGTGTTAGAAGAAAGCATCTGCCCATGCTCTGTTGGATTTTGATCGTCGGAGGCCTGCCGATCATGATGGGGCAACACGACCGCTCCGAAGCGCTGTTCTACTACTTCCGCCTGGAAGATCAAGTTCCTGAGACTCATCTGCTGCTCATTGAAAAGTCTCTACGCCATCGCACACAGACCGAATCACCGTGTTCAGTGACCTCAGTGCCGCATGTCCGACAATCTCGGAAACTCCTATGCATGACCCAAACTCCACCAAGAACGCCTGAAGAAAACCACAGATACATAGGACCGCGTCAACGGGCTGCCCGGTCCGTCCGACGCCGTCACAGCGATCTCAAGAAATCCAGAATGGCTTGTTTCTGTTCTTGAGGAAGATGATGAAAGTTCTCGATTACCTGATTCGCTTCCGAGCCTCGCGAACGATGTTGCCTGATGGCCTCCATCAAGTCAGACGTTCTCCCATCATGAAGGAAAAACAGTCTCTGACCGATGCCCCACAATGGAGCTGTCCTGAATTCGTCTCCGTTAGCCATTCCTTGCGTGATACCGTCTTCTAGATTTTCGCCCATACGATGTAAAGCGAAATCAGAGAATGGCTGATACTGGACAAAACTCAACCCGGTGTTGAATGACTGAGCGGTGGTCAAAGTTTGCGAGTGGCACAATGCACATCCGACGCTGTTAAACGCCGCTTGCCCGGCCGCAAAGTCGCGGGATGGAACTTGCGCAGGAGGAGCGGATAGCCGCATAGCATCTACAAATGCATCGACATCGGAACCTCCGGCTGCGGCATGCGAATCTTCCGGGGTGGGATTGAATACGCATCCCGGAACTGCGTTTCGTTCATTCGGCATTACGTCGTTGCTGATGCCCATCTCGACGTTGTAGGCTTCGCCTGCGAATACGGTGAGAGACTTGTTCTGGGCCTTCCAGCCGAACTTCATGATCGTCCCGTCATTGCCACTCTTGTTGAATCGGCCGCCGATTCCGAGCGCTTCTCTCTGAGATCTCGTACTCTCAAGATTGGCCTTTAGCGCGGAGTCAGGAGTATTTTCCACCAGCCCTAACCCGAATAATGGAGTCGGAATCCGGAAGATCACATTGTTATAGGCCAATTCAGTCGCGAAGTCCGGTTGTTTCAAATTACATCCCGGAGCGTCTTGCCTTCCCGCGATAGAAAACAGATTATGCACCCCGCCGTCAGGCTCCCCGTTTGGTTTTCTAATAAACCTAGCCTCCCTTACAGGTCCGTCCGCCGTAATAAACGATGGAATCGTATTCCTAGCTCCCATTTCCATCGCAGCCGCTATTTGCGGATTGGGCTGAGGAACCTGAGGACTTGAGGGACTCGGACTCGAGCCTAGAGTGGCTGGCTGGGAATGGCATGAGCCGCAACTTGTGCTATTGAATCCCGGCCCCAGTCCTCCGTTGCCCTGCGGAATGTCTGGCACTGGTTCATCTTCAATGAACTGAGCAATGCCGTTGGCGAATGCGGTTTGTTCGGCTGTATTCAGACTTGGATAAAATCCTTTAACTCCTCCGGCTCCTGCTGGACCTGGTCTGGGTCCTGGATCTTTTGGTCCCTCACCGGCAAAGCTAACTGTAATCAACGCGAACGCGAGCGCTAATGCTTTCCACCATCGCATGGGCCTGACTCCTTTAATCGGATTTTGACGCAGTTGGCTATTCCGTTTACGGGTACCGCGCGGCTCCAGGGACAGGACCCTACCACAGATCTCATTTTCGTCATTTCGTACCATGGACGGGCAAGCACACTTCCGGCACAACGCCGGAGTTGCCTTTTGTGGCATTGGCGCATCGCTCCTGATCTCAGCTTGCTCTGTCAGCTCTGAGACCCAGACGAAGGGTGGTTTTGTGTGTTCGCTCGGCCAGAACAATCATCAAGAGCAAGCGTCAGAGTCCGACGCTGCATTTATCTGTCCGCAGGCTGGAAGATTAAGGACTTCTTGCAGAGAACTTAGACCCGAAGTGGTACTCCGTCAAGAGCCAGAAGTGCACATACACTTTTTCGGAAGGACAGTAAGCCGGCTTCTGGCAGCCCATTTCGGCGGACGGCCAGTGGTACATGGGCAGGACGATGCAACGCGACCGGTGTGCTGAAATCCTAACGATCTCTTCCAGAAGTAACCGCGCTGACACTTCGATTCGAGGCGCCGCGCGTGGTAACTCCCGAGTCGTAGCCTTGATCGGAAACGCCTCGGGGCAGACTGCAGGGGACGGAGCGGGATCTCGATCCGAGGCGTTTTCGATAAGGAGACTAGGAGGAAGCCGCTGGCGTTTGCGGCGGACGCGGTTGCGCTATGGGATTTGAACGGGAGCCTGGATCTGAACGCAGCTTGGGGAGAGCGGCGAGGCCTGGTGGGAATGCCATCCGGATGGTGGGAGTGGCGGGTGAGATGAGTAAGAGCGCATGCGGAAAGTTGCTGGCGAGGTAGTGGAGAGGAAGCGGACACAGGCCTGCGTCCGCGTGCCTGAGCACATCCTCGGGTCGAGAGTGATAGAGGGGTTATGAAGAATCGAAGTAAGAGCATATTGATAATTCCGCAGCCGTGAATCTCTGAACCACGATCATGGTCGCGCCGCAGCGTGGGCAATGCCAAACAGAAGAACCCTCCGCCGAAGCTTTGCAGGGTGCAGCTTCGACTAGCGTGAAGGAGCTGCTCGACAGCAGATGTCGGGATAGAGCCAAGCGGGAAGCACGAAGGCGATTGGCGAGGAAGCCAAAGTGACGGATGCGCACGAATCCCGTTAGGGAGCACGTGCAGAAAGAAGCCCCGTAAGAACTCAGTGGTGGCAAGTGTCATCTTGCCATGGTTGCCGCCGTGGGCGTAATCCTTCCAGCGAAAGGTGACGCGTTCTTGGTCGAAGGCCAACAAGCGATGATTGGAAATGGCGTCCGATCGTAGAACTATGCGGCGTGCGCACGGAGCACTGCCCGCCCGGCGTGCATACGGGCGAACAAATTTCGCCACCCGGCGGATACGTCGGTGGTGGACTGCAGATGATGACCGATATCGCTGTCGATCCCGCAGGCAACGTCTGGGCAATGAACAACTGGCAGGACATCGGCAGCTGTATAGGCACCCCTCCCGAGGCGATTTCGACCCGCTGCGGTGGCCAAGGCGTCGTCATCTTCTACGGCATGGCCAAGCCGGTGCGCGCACCTCAGATTGGACCGGCGCGCCAACCGTAGACAAGTTCGCTGCTCGTGGCGTGGTGGGAGCGCCGAGTCAGTTGGCGTAATATCGCCTGTTAGCGTCAACAATCTCGTCTGAATCGAAACCTGCCGCCTCCAGTCTCAAGCACCTCGGTCTACGACAAGCAATAGCAGGATCTCAGCGACTGTCATCGCGTGCCGTCCAACGCTATCCTTTACGGTTTGGGGGCTGGAGACTTACTTGGAAGGCGAGGGCACCAGGCGATTTTGCCATCCTGGCATGGTATCTCCGCAGAAGATTGCAGTTAGCGCAAGTCCATCGCTTTCAAGGCCAAGCCGCGAGCGACCGAGGTGAATTCGTTTCCTCCCTGAATTCGCTTCTTTCCAAATCGCGTTTCGAAGATTCTCCTTACTGCTGGTACAAACGACGAGCCACCGGTCAGGAAGACCATATCCACGTCCTTGGGCTGGACACCTGAAGACGTAAGAAGAGAATCGACGCAATGTGCGATCTGCCCAAGTTCCTCAGAGATCCACTCCTCGAAGGATGCTCGCTCCACGGTCGCTGCTAGCTCCACAAACCCGTCCGAAAACTTAAACGTGGCCTGAGGGGCATTCGATAAATCGCTCTTAACTCTTTGCACGGCGCGGTGGAGGTGAAACCCGAGATCTTCTTTTATGAAGTGAATAAGGGCCTCGATCTTCGCGGGTTCAAGCGATTGCGCGCGCACTCCTCTCAGCATCCCCAGCACTTCTCTGGCTCTCAACAGGGATAGATGGTGCCAACGCTCTAGCTTTATATAAACCCAGTTTGGAACCGTTAGGATCTTGCCCAGTGAACGCAATTGCGATCCGGCTCCAAGAGCTGGAGACACGAGGTGCCTGATGATTTTCGCATCGAAGGCATCTCCCGCTAAGCCCACTCCCGCGTTCCCAACTATGCTGCCTGAGGCCATATCTTTTCGACGAACGGTAGGGCCAACGTGAACCAAAGAGAAGTCGCTCGTCCCGCCCCCGAAATCCCCAATAAGAATGAGTTCGTCGTGATCGAGCATGGACTCGTAATAATGTGCCGCTGCGATGGGCTCGATCTCGAACTCTACGCATTCGTAGCCAGCCGAGTCGAAGGCCGACCGAAGTCGACCCTCCGCATAAGTGTCGTCTTCCTGGTTCTCTGCTCCAACAAAATGGACTGGCCTTCCGACCACTGCAGAGCTGATTTTGATCCCAAACTGATGTTCCGCGTTTTTGCGCAGGTCCCTGAGAATCCTTCCGATCAGTTCTTCAAGCGTGTGCCTTCGACCGAAAATCTCTGTGCTGTGAAGGCTGCGACTGCTGAGGAATGACTTAAGGGATTGGATCAGTCGACCCTTCACGTCCGCGGCGAGATATTGCTCAATGGCCTCAGGGCCTGTCCACGACTTCAGAATATTTGCTCCTCCTTCCTTCTCCCGCTGAAGATATAGCAGCGACCGATACGCATCAGTCAGGCCCCCCAAGTATGGGAACTTGGCAAGCTGAACCTCATCTGAGCAGTCAGCACAGGCGATTGAACTGTTCGTTGTCCCAAAGTCGATGCCGATCTTGCGTTTGCTCTTTTGTGAGGCTGAATACATTCGGGATCTCTCCATGTGGAAGTAGGGACTGCTTCATGTGACGCAACATGTTCCTGAGTGGCACGGGTTCGCACGGAGCACGCGGGGGCCTTGGAAGCAATCCTGCCGTCTCGGAGTTCCAGACATGATTCTGAGGATTCTTCGACACGCGAACGTAAGCACTACGGTACCTCGCGTTTAAGTCGGCTTGTGTTCCTCAAAGCTCGGGACGGGTAACAGATGCGCAGCCCTAAATAAATCTGTATTTGGGCAACCCGGACACGAGTCTAACGATCTCGAAGATTCAGCTACTTGTAAAGCTGACGACGAAAGGGATTTTGGGCAACGCACAAAACCTGTCAGTACGAAAAAGCGAGCAATGAAAACGCCCAAGCTCATCTCGTGAGTCTGGGCGCCTTCAGGTTGACCTTCCCGTTCAAGCCGATTTCTTTGAGGCTTTCACTTTCGCCCAGCGGGCGCGTTGTGCGGCAGCAATCTTCCTGCGGCCAGCGGCTGACTTCGTTCGCTTCTTAGCAGCGGCCACCCCTTGCGGGGTGGTTGTGTGAGCCTGAAACTCGTCCAGAGTGGTCTCTGGTCAGGGCGGTATTTTGATCTCAGTTCATCCGAATTAGAATCTGCAGCACAACCTGGCTCGGCAGTTAAGGCCGTCTTTTCTATGGAGCGTTTGTGCCCGATTCTTAGCATGGCTCCGGCATTGGCGATTGTATAGATGGTGGCGGTGTTGTCCTGAAAAGGACAAATCCCGACCCCGATGGAGAGATTGAGAGTTTTCGCCGACCGGGCCGAGCCGCGTTGAATTCAACCGGGAAAGAGTAGCACATGAAAAACCAGCTACCGCAAAGCGGCAAGAAAGGCAGCCGTCAACGTACCAGCCAGAAACCTTGGAGCGAGATGAACCGTAAGCAACGGCGGGAGATGCAGCGAAAAATCCAGAGTCAAGACCTCAACTTGGAGGTGGTGCATCCCGATGCCGCCGGCATTGATATCGGTAACGAAGTCCACTATGTGGCGGTACCACCGAACCGAAGCGGCGAAGCCGTACGTCGCTTCGGATGCACCACCGCCGAACTGCGAGCCATGGCCGATTGGCTCAAGCAATGCGGGATCCGGACCGTGGCCATGCAATCAACCGGAGTTTACTGGATCGCGGTATTCGATATCTTGGAAGAATCCGGGTTGGAAGTCTATCTGGTGAATGCGCGAGAGACCAAGAATCTACCCGGGCGCAAAAGCGACGTGCAAGAGAGTCAATGGCTGATGAAGCTGCACACCTATGGACTGTTGCGGAATTCGTTTCGGCCGCCGCAAGAAATTCGCACGCTGCGGACCTACTGGCGGCAGCGCGGTGACCTGATACGGGCGGCTGGGCGGCACATCCAGCGCATGCAGAAAGCCCTTACGCAGATGAATATTCAGTTGGCCAACGTGCTGAGTGACATCAGCGGAAAAAGTGGGCAGGCCATTATCAAGGCCATTTTGCAGGGGGAGCGGGATGCTGGTGAGCTGGCAGCGCTCTGTAATGGCCGGGTGCAGGCGAGCCAGGAGGAGGTAGCCGGCAGTCTGGAGGGCAACTGGCAAGACGATCTGCTCTTTGTGCTGCAGCAGGAGCAGGACGGATACGAGTTTTGCCAGACGCAGATGACCGAGTGCGATCGCCACCTCGAGGAGTGTCTCCAGCAGAGGGCAGATCGCAGCCAAGGTGCAAGTCTGCCGGTCGAGAAGCGAAAGGAACGACGCAAGAAGAAAAAAGGCAATAAACCACAATTCGAGTTACGCGCCGCTTTGTTTCGCATGGCAGGCACAGACCTGACGCTCATTGACAGCGTCGATGTCATGACCGCGATGACGATCCTCAGCGAAGTGGGATGGGATATGAGCAAATGGAAGACCGAGGATCATTTTGTTTCCTGGCTGCGGCTGTGTCCGGACAACCGGATTAGTGGCGACAAGATTATTGGCAAAGGTCGGCTCCCGACCAACAACCGGGTGACTATCTCCCTCAAGATGGCAGCCAGCACTCTCCGAATCAGCCAGACCTATTTGGGAGCACAGTTTCGCCGCCTCAGAACCAAACTGGGGTCTCCGGTGGCCATCAAAGCCATGGCCGCCAAGCTGGCCCGATTGATATATCGCATGCTGCGCTTCGGGATGCAATACGTCGATCAGGGAGCGGAGTTCTACGAGGCCCAACACCGCAAGCTACAGATCAGCCATCTCAAGCGGAAAGCCAGCCAGCTCGGATTCCAAATCATCGAAGCTTCAGCGGCTTAAATCCGGGAGTTTCTGGAGAGGCATTGCAATCAAGTTGCCTTTGTCGCTCTTGGCCTTCGCTTTCGCCCATCGTGTTCTTTGGGCAGCCGCGATTCTGGCTCTTCCAGCGGCAGAAATCCCGCCCCGAAGTGCTGCCCCTTTCCCATATGCCGCTCCGAAAGCGGAGAGCGCTGCGCTAATTGCCTTCATTTCCTTGGTCAACCGATCATGCTCTTTCTTTAGCATCCGAACTACGCCGCCCAGGTTCGTCATTGAATCCCCCTCGCCGGGATTCTAGCAGCACGCGCGGTCAACGAGTGGTATAGCGATTGCGCCACTCAACGCTGGGACTCGTGTTGAGAGAAGTCGTCGAGCGCAGAAACGGCGGGTAAGTTCGGTTGTAAAACTGGGATATAATCGCGCGAATTCATTCAACGGTGGCCACAAAAAGTGGAGGTTCGATGCTGCGAATGCTATCCGCTCTCTGCTTCCTCCTGATAACCACGACCGCATTTCGGGTCTCAGCCCAAGTGTATCCGTATCGGGACGGAACTCCCGGGGTCACCGGATACCGATCGGAGGTCATGGCCGAGGTCATGATTCAGGAAAGTGAATTCGTTCGCCTTGCCGAAGCCATCCCCGCTGATAAATACACATGGCGTCCTTCCGCGGATGTTCGCACCATTGCCGAAGTTTTCCTGCACGCCAGCGCCGCCAACTACAACCTCTACAAACTCGTCGGCAGGCCCACGCCGGCGAGGGTCGATACCAAAACCTTGGAGCAGTCCACCACCGACAAAGCAAAAATCATCGCCACGCTCAAGGCTTCCTACGCGCATGCCAAGGCGGCCATCCGCGCCATGCCCGACTCGGACCTGGAAAGGACTCTGGACTGGAACGGAGGAAAGATTACCGAACGTGGAGTCCTGCTCTACATCGTTCAGCACATCGCGCAGCACTTAGGCCAGCAAATCGCCTACGCCCGTTCCATCGGCGTCATGCCGCCATGGACAACGGATCCGCCCCGGAAGAATTAAGCTAGCCCGATTGATGGGTTTGATGTTAACTGTCGCAATCGGACCGTGTCACAAGCTTGCGCCGTCTCTTGGACCTTTCTCGGGGACTTTGAGGTGAAGTCGAGGGGTGGCGCGACGGTTTAGGTGCGGCCTAGCCGAGTCCGGCCCTTTCGTTTGCCGGTGCCTCAATATCCTCACCATGCCACGTTTCCACACCCGCCGGGTGGAGCAGTGGCGCGGACCGGGCTTCGAATGATGCCAACGTTTCCACTGCTCCCCCTAAAATTCCGTAGGGCGGATTTACTCCGCTACGGCTTCAAGGCCGGATCTATCAGACGACGCCTTCCCGTCGATTAGCGAGGTCTTCGCATCGTGCGGTTTGCATCCGCCCTTCGTGCTCCTCGCTGGACGCGTCTTGTTCCTCGTGCTGAGCCCAGGGGCGCGGCTCGCTGGAGCACCTCCGTTCGAGCGGTTCCTCCGCTCTACCCCAGGGGTCCTGCCGGGTAGGACGATGGCGCGAATCGGGCTTCGAATGATGCCGCCGTTTCCATCGTCCCCCCTATCAGTAGGGTCGAGGTCTGGCGCCGTGTCCCTTAGGTTCCGCCTACCTGGGGCTCCCCGTTTCCTCTGGGAGTGGACTCACTAGCCGAACCGTAAACCGGTTTCCAGACCCCGCCGCGTCAAACCGAGCGTGCCCATTTCGGTCACTCGGCTTTCCTGTTTGTTTCGCATCAAGGGTTATGAGACCTATCGGGCCGGGGCGATTTTCGGGGTTGACTCGTAATACCGCACTCGGTAATCGCTGAACAACCCGAGCACTTGATAGAGCCACTCCCTACTCCATCGTTTCCAGCCGAATCCCTTGCGTTTCTTTGCGCGCATCATGTGCCGCCGGATTTTCTTTTCTACCCAGTCCTCGATAAATGCAAAGCACCGACCGGAGTGCCCTACCGCAAAGTAGTTCACCCAGCCCCGCAGGATCGGGTTGATCAGTTCGATCACCTTACCTACAGATTGGCTCTTGTTCCGCCGGAAGATCTCCCGGAGTTTCGCCAGTATCGCCGTCCGCTTTTTCAGCTTAGGCGTGTACTGCGGTCGCCACGCTCCTTTCAAGCTGCGAACGAGGCGAAAATCGAAGCCCAGGAAACCAAAGCTTTCGCCCTTCCTTAGGTCCACGATTCGGCTCTTTTCTTCATTTATCTCGACTCTGAGTTTGCTTATCTCCTCCCGCAATCGCTTGGTCACTGCCGCTGCCAGCCAGTCATGCCGCGAATGGGCATCCACCAGTATCACGAGGTCATCCGCAAATCGTGCATATTGGACGGCCGTGTACTGTTTAAAGCGGGTGGCCTTCATCGCCCGTTCCAGCATCCGGTCCACCTCATTGAGGTAGAGGTTACTGAGCACGGGTGAAATCACCCCGCCTTGCGGCACCCCTTTCTTCCCCGTTGCCTTCAGAATCATTCTCAGGAGTCGCATCACCTGATCATCTCGGACTCGCTGCGCCACCTTGTCCAGCAGTAGAGAATGCTGAACCGTGTCAAAGTAGGCTCGCAGGTCCAAATCGATGATTTTGGTCTTTGTCTCCACGATCCCTTGGGCCACGCGGTTGATCGCTTCATGAGCGGTCCGCTTCGGTCGGTATCCGTACGATCCCGGTTGGAAGTCGGCTTCGAAAATCGGCTCCAGGATGAGCTTGAGGGCCCCCTGGACCACGCGATCTCGGATAGAAGGAATGGAGAGTACTCGTACTTTGGTTCCTCCATCTTTTGGAATCTCCTTCTTCCGAACTGGCATGGGTTGATACGTGCCGGTGATTAGTTCCTCCCTGATCCGTTCGAGAAAACTGTCCTTTCCGCTCTCCTCAATGGCCTCGAACGTGACTCCATCTATTCCCGGAGCCCCGTCGTTCGTCTTGGCCATTTCGTAGGCTTTCTGAAGAGTCTCCCTTTTGCAGACATGGGTGTACAATCCCCAAAAACGCCAGGTTGGTTCAGTCTTCGCTTTGATGTATAGGTTCTTCCTCAGGTCCTGCAAACTAATGGGTGTTTTTGTCATTCACCCTTGCCTCCCATATTGTCCGAACCTTGCAAACAGCAGGGTCTCTTTGCTCCACGGACATTACTCCGCTTCTCCGCTACTGTTGACCCCTCCGACTCCCTCTCGTCTTCCACCGATTTCCCGGTGTTCCCGGTTATACGGCTTCCTGCTTCCGCCCATTTCTGGAACGGGACGAGGAGGGTCTCTCCAGTTGCTTGGTGTACCCTTGTCATCGTGCTGTCGCTTTAACCCCGCCAGAGTGGTCCGGCGCTTCAGTCAGTTTGCGTCGTCCCATGCAGCCTTCACCCTACGGAAGCGAGCTCGGCTTTCTCTGGGGCTATCGCCTTTCGAGGCCAAATCTGCGTTCACTTTCGTTACGGCCCGATGACTTGCTCACCATCCTAAAGATGGCTTTGTCGATAGGCATCAGACATTCGATTTCTCTCCTCTCTGCTATCCAAGCTACAAGGCCTCTGACTATTACCTTGGTGGGTTTATCTCCCACTGAGCACACTAGCTTTTTCCTGGACACGCTCCCGTACAGCGGGTTTTCCCCAGTACGGCTGGAAGGCCGGTATATCAGACGGGGCCTGCCCGTTCGACTACGAGTTCTTCGCGTCGTGCGGTTTGCGTCCGCCCTTCGTGCCCTTCGCTGCCTGCAACCTATCCTCGTTCTGAGCCGAGGGGCTGCGGTGCGCCGGGGCACCACCGTGCAAGCGGCCAATGCCGCTTTACCCCAGGGGTCCTCATTCCGGTCCGGGTTATATTGTCCCGGTCCATCAGCACTTATTGACCCCATGCGCCCCACTCGCCGGCGCATCTCGATTTCACGGACACCGCTTATACGAGATGCCCTCGCTGTGCGTCCTAACTGCGACGCCTAGGCGACCAGCGAGTGGTTCCGAGCTTTCGTTGGCTATTCTGTATCGACATGTTATCGTCTGAGACCCCGGGCGTTCCGCGGCTGCCTACACCCAGTTCCTTCGCCGCGGACACTGGCCTTCGACCCGGAGCGAGGGTCTCGGCAACATCCAATAATCCTCACACTCCGATTCTCGTGAGGACCCATAATTTCGGGGCTTTACTACCGTTCGCTTTCGTTACGACCTGTCGATTTGCTCGCCCTCCTGTCGGAGCTGACCAAGCTTTCACCCAGCCAACGAGGACTTTTACGTCCGGGCTTCCGACGGATTGGTCACCCGCTCCGCCGCCGGATATAACTACAGGGGCAACTGGGCAAGTTCCCCCGGCAGGACTTTCACCTGCTAGAACGCCAACTAGCTTCGCTGCAACGCTCCGGATCGGGTTATAGTGTCCCGGTCCATCCTCACTTAATCGACCCCATCCGCCCCACTCGCCGGCACAACTCGACTTCGCCGCTTGGCGGCTTATACGAGATGTCTTCGCTGTGCATCAGTGCATGAGCACCAATGCCTAGTCCAAGAGCCTGTTGTGCCGATGCTGCTGCGATGACGGAGTACCCCGATCTTTCGAGCAGCGTCTTCTCATAGGAAAGGATCGCTTCGTCGTCATCGACGCACAGGATGAGTTTCCGCGAGACGGGATGGATTGGGATCAAACCTTGGCCTCCCGCCAACATCAGGCCGATTGGTGCGCTATGTCAGCACAATCGCGTCTCAAGCTCAACATCGGGGCTGTCAGATTGGTACTGGCACAACTGATAGGGGGTAGGGGAGAATTGAAAAAGCCCCAAATCTGGTGATCTGGGGCCTTCGGCGCGATGGGGGGAGGCAGAAATGCCAGCACTTTCGCGCCGCGAAGGAATTTCTACTATTAACAATAGTTTGTCAATACGTCGAAGGATGTACTGCAGTGATACTTTAGTTCACTTCCGACCTTGACGTTGGTGGGAGAATTACTTCATGGATGTATGGTTGCAAAAAGGGGTTGCCGCCAGGAGCGAGTCGCTCCCATTTCGGCTTGTTCCCAGTCCCCAGCAAGCAACCGCGATGAGCCAGAACAATATTCGTGAGGCGATGCACGGAGCGAAGAGGGACTACCCCGAGTACGCATGGGAAATGGAATCCGGTTTCAAGCGCGGCGACTTCATCTTGCACGGACACAGCAAGTAGAATCGTCGGCCCGCCGGCTCGCATCACTACGCGGCTTGATCCAATCTGCAAAACGGGTTCTGCGCTGACCTACACGGTCAATGAGCGGTATGGCCCTGTTGAACGCCAACCAGCAAACGGCTTTAGACGCCCACCCTTCAGCGCCAAAGGATGACGGCGAAGCGTGCGGGTGCTTGGCCGGTATTGGTCTGGCGGTGGGTGATACCGGCCGGTATGTATTCAACCTCGCCACTTTTTCGCGAGCGGACGACAGTGCCTTTGCCTTCGACCTGGTCGGTCAGCTCGTAGTCCGACACCGCGACCAGCATGTGGTCGGTGGCGTGGCTGTGCATGGTGGTGACCGCGCCGGGCGCGATTCTCACGTCCACCACACAGACCCGCGCCGTGCAAAAGAGGCTCTTCTCATCGACGCACGCCGCCGTGCTGCCGGGATTGCAATAGTGCGAGGCGGTTCCGACCCGTTTCATCTCTCCCTGCGGATCGGCGAACTCGACCATCACGACTCGAAACGGGACCGCGCCTTCGTCCTTTAAGGCGTGCGCGTAGCCCGCGTTGCGAAACCGCACCTCGCCAACCGCCATCTTGTCCACTGCCGGCTTGTGCCCAAGCATTGTGTCTCGGGTGCGGCCGCCATTCACGAACACCGCGAGCATGTCGCGGTCGTGCTGGTGCATCGGTGTCGCCTCGCCCGGCGCCAGCTCCAAGAGACTCACCGTCACGCGATCGTTGCGCAGGATCTCCTTGCGCTGCGGCACTTCGCTGTCCGGGATCGGCGCGGGCACCTGACCCGCGCATGCGGCGCAAAGCAACAAGAGCGTGGCGGCGGCTCGTCGCATAGGCGACAATTCTAACCGAATTGTGGCCCGATTCTAGAATCCAGGTTGGGAACCAACAGCTGGCTCCGCACGCACCAGAGTCCGGCAATAGTTGGCGTTACATCCCCATTGCACTCATTGGCTCTCCTCCGATCTCCGCCTCATCTCAGTCGGTGCGCCGCATGAATCCACATCTCCAGCCTCGAATCTCGCTCATGCTTCGGCGCGCACACTGGTTCTCTGTCTCGCACCTGTCAGAATGCAGTATGGTGGTGGGATTTAGACTCTCCGATGCGCCGACCCACGCCCATTCTCTCTGCAAGCCCCTACTGAGACCCAAGCGTTCGGACCGCAACGGCAAACCCTCAAACGATCAACACCGGCTCATCCAGATACAAATCCCATAGTCCCTCGGGGCGGCTTCCTTCAGGTCGCTGTATCCGAAGCGCCCCTTCACGGCGTCTCAACTCCAAGCTCTCCGCTCGTGGGCGCTTCAGATACAGCACTAAGCGGGGGCCACCCCGTTGGGGTGGTTATGTGACCCTGAAACTCACTTCTGGCCCGCGTCCCATCAGGACTTCGTCTGGCCGTGCCAGGTGAGTCGCGGGAGAAGGATCAGGATCAGTCCGTAGAATAGAAGCGAGACCACCAGCGATGCGGCGTTGCCGAATCGCAAGTCCTCAAATAGAAGTTTCAACGCGCCGAATGCGACCGCAGTATACGCGACCCAGCCGAGTTCGACGCGCTTCCAGCGTGACCCCAGGAAACTGAGGGCCATAGCCAGCGCACAGTTGATCATCGTGCGGATCACAGAAAGATGCGAAGCGCCCAATTCGATGCTGCCGGCTATGAGCGATACCGCTGCGGCTACGGCCAGGGCAGCAGCGGTAAAGCTCACTAGTGCCGCTGGAACTATCCAAAGCAAACGGCGCTTGCGTTGATCGTCAGTATTCCTCCCACCAATGATGTAGCAGAGCGCGGATGAAGCGGCTACGATGCAGAGCTGCCAATCCGGAGCGGCCGGCACCGTCCCGCCGAAAGCATTGGCGACGTACCTGGGAAGAGGCGAGACCGCGGTAGCGGCCGCCAGGTAAAACGACGTGTGCAGCGCGAGGCTGAAGCTGTGCGTGCGCGAATATGCGAAAGCCGCTGCCAATGCGGCCAAGGACAAGAACGGGACCTGAAAGCTTGCAGGAAAAAGCAGGAAGGTCCCCGCCGTCAAAAGCGTCGCGGCCCAAGCACCACTGACGCGCCGATTGCGAGAGTAAGGTTCGTCTGTGAAGCGCGAGAGCGCTCCCCAGTAGCCAACGGCCGACAGCAGAAGGAATAGAACGCCGAGCGAGGGATCTGCGGAACCTGGCTTAGCGCGCATGGTGCCGAGTGTTGCGAGCGCGAAGGCCAGCATAGCCTGTGCGATTTCAAAGACAGTCAACTGCTTCCGCAGCGCGAAGCCCCGAGCAGCAATGGTGCCAGCGTAAACGGCAAGCAAAATAAAGCACAGAATGATGACGGTGATTGGGCCTGCAGCGTGATAGCCCTCCGGTACGCTTCCGGACGAAGTCATAACATCGATCAGCAACCATACAGAGAAGTCGGCTGCGAGTGCCGGGATTGCTCGCAGGCTGAGCCGGTGTCCGACGCAGGCGGCCACTTCCGTAGCCAGGGCCAGAGTCAACAAGGCAGCCGTGAGCGGTACCAAGTCATGAGTCCCGATGATTAGAACTAGTGCGGTGATCACAGTTGCTAGGGTCGCAACCCATGGGATGAATTGCAGGTTACGTTGCCATGCCAATGCCAGCGCCAGCACGCCAAAGGCGCCGAGCACCACCGCTGCGAAAGTCGGCGAGATAACCTGGAAACGCACGGTGGACTCCCATAGCAGCGGCGAAAGGATGAGCGCGGAGGTGATGCCATAAGTGGCGCTGGCAAAGTGGCTGGCGTCGTGAATTCGGACTGCCCAAACTATCCACAGCCCCGCGTAAACGATGGCCACCATGAGCACAGGCAATTTCGAGGAGATCGCGCCCGACTCTGCGATGGCGCGCAGCAGATAGGCTCCGGCGATTCCAAGGACCGCTTTGCCGAGTGCGGCCATGATCCCGCCGGGCAACTCAGCCGGTGGAAATCCTCGCCAAGTTGCGGGTAGTTTCGGTTTTTGCAACGGTGGGAGAGATTGTGTCGCCGGTTCACTCTGGCCGGAAGCCAGATTCTCGGGGTGTCCTTCGAGCGCGGCAACGCGCCGTTCCAGGTCGGCCAATCGCTCGGTAAGTTGTCCTAAATCGGTTGTGACGTTGACGGCCTGCGGCATCGTTTCTCTCCGCATCTGCCCTGCCGGAATACGGGCCTAGCTGGTTCCGTGCGCCGCCCCAGTTGCAGCAGAGGCGGACAGAGAGTCCGCATCCGGCCAGGGCGGCAGGAGTTTCACTAAGAACCAAAGAATGATGAAGGGAAGAATCATGAGCACGATCGCTGTCAGCAATCCTTCCCGCGTGGCAAAGCCCATCTTGTACGTCGTGTATCCCAAGAAGCTTTTGGAAAAGAGCTGGCCACCGATGACGACGTTCCATCGCATGGCGAAAATGCCGATCACGGTGAGAGATCCGGCCAGAGCATAGATTCGTTTGCGGGCCGTGTCGGTGAGCTTCACGATCTGCGTCAGGCCGATTAGCGCAATGGGCGTCACCGTGCCCAGGAGAATTTGAACAATGACCTGCGACGTCCAGAGACGTGTGTGCACCATGAAATCCAGGCTGCGGAACGATTCATCGGCCTCATAGATGCGCTGCAGCAGGTCGAGCATTTCCAGACTAAAGTCAATGACAAATGTATAGAGGAGATACTGCGCGATCTTATCGAGACAGCGAATGTCGATTTCGCGTCCGCGCAGCCAGGTGGACACCATGTACAGCAGCATCACGGCCGCAATGCCCGATACCATGGCGGAGAAGATGAAAACGATCGGCATCAACGGCGACGACCACCACGGGTTGGCCTTGACCGATCCGAAAATGAAGCCGACATATCCATGAAGCAAAAATGCCGAAGGAATTCCAACCAGCGTAATGAAGTAGCCGAGCCTTTCGTCAATTCGCAATGAGCGCTCACTGGTATTGCTGGAGCCAAGCGTGAGTCCGCGATAGAGAAGGCGCGCGAGACCGGTGGAGGTCTGAGACTTGACTACGATGTCGCGCCGGTAGTCAAGCCAAATCTCGAGCAGCAGGACCCCCATCAGGTACCAGAGATAGACGAAGCCGAACATGGCCATCGCGGAGGAGCGGTGCGGCGTCAGGTACATCTCCAGAGAACGCTCGGGATGCCCGAGATGAAGTTGCAGAGGGAGCGGCGCGACCAGCAGAAACGAGAGAGCGGTGAGCAGGGCTAGGCGGTAGGTGGGCTTGACCGCCTGAACGCGGAAGACCCGCTCCAACGAAGCGAGAATGAATGCTCCGGCCACCAGTCCCGTGATGAAGGGATACAGAACGATGAGAACGCTCCACTGGAGTTCCACTTCGTTGGGGTACATGAAACCTTCGACGGGAATTTGCACCGGGCCTCCTTACCGCATTTCCCTCATCTGACTGAACCATCCATACCGTTGTAAAAGACTTTCGCGCCCGTGGCCATGTGTGGTTTTAAAACCTGTACCGTGTGAGTCCGCAGGAACTCATGAATCGGATCCTTGGGATTCTTGAGGTCGGCAAGCTGGCGAGCCCCTGTGGGACAAACCTCGCAGCACGCGGTCGTCAGCCCCTTGGTGATGCGGTGATAGCAGAGGGAGCATTTCTCCGCAGTATTTGTTTTCGGATGGATGAACCTGCACCCGTAGGGGCAAGCCTGCACACAATATCGGCAGCCAAGGCAATACGTCTTATCGACCAGAACGACTCCATCCGGTGTGACGAAGGTCGCGCCGACCGGGCAGACTTGGGTGCAGGGAGAATCTGCGCAGTGGTTGCACAGTTTGGGGACGAAGAAGTTCTTGCCTCCGCTGATTTCATTCGGCGGAAAGCCTTGTTTGCCGCCATTTGGAGATTCCACTTCCGGGCGTTCAATCTTCCAGTCTGCGACGTGGTAGCGCTCAATCCAAGTTCGGAAATAACCGTCAGGAACGTCATTCTCCTCAGCGCAGGCGCGGACACAACTACCGCAACCGATGCACTTGGGAATGTCAATCAGCATGCCCCACCAGTGCTCGCTGAGGGTGTAGTTGGGTGAAGCCTCGGGCGTGCCCGCGAGAATGTATTTCCACGCAACTGCAGCAGCGGGCACAAGCATGAGGAGGTGGCGACGGGTGATGTCCATTATTTACTTTTGCCTCCCGCCGCGGGCTTTTCGTCCTCGATCTTTGGTTTGTGCGGCTGATGACAGGTATCACAGGCGATTCCGCCCGAGTGATCTGCCGTCACGACTTGCGGAAAAGACTTTGGCTTGGCGCTATTGGCTTCATGACACCGGGCACATAGGACAAGGGTGTCGAGCTTGGCGGGCATAACGGAAACGGGATCGTCGGCATGGCGGGCGAGAGCACCGTGGCAAGCCTCGCAGGCGACGACCACATGTTTCCCTTGCTTCTTTTGTTCGGCGACGTCCGTGTGGCAGCCCTCGCAAACGTCGCCGCCGGCAAAGGCAATGGGACGTGCCGCCGCCTCGCCGATCGCGGCACCGCGGTAGTGCCCATACTGCCCGAAGCTGCGAGGAACGACGGCGGCGCGTAAGACGACAAATGCGAGCACCGCAATCACGATGACCACAGCCAGCCGGATGAGATGTTCAATGTCTTTAAACACGTTCGTTGTCCCGCATCCGAGTTTGGAAAATGACCCGCCCGAAATGCGTGTTGTTCTTCCTTACGTTCTATTTTGGTCTAGGACGATGATTGAGGTCACAGAGACCTGTGATGGCAGTCAAGATCCAATGCAGCACCAGAAGTTGCAGAGTGAGTTGCACGGCTTGTCTTAGGATAGGCTTATGGTGAGACCCAACACAGACTGCGGTGACCAAGATCACGGCCAATTCGATGTCTCTGGTGTATGGACCTTCATTAAGCGGTAAGACCTTTGCCCGGCGAACCGATAGTCAAGAGGTCCCTAGGTCGGAAGTACAAGGAGGTCTGCCATGGCACAAGCAGGCGGATTGCATCGCAGCACGAGACAAATCAGACAAGTCGCCTTCCTCTCGCGAATAAAGCAGCCACGACTGGCACTCTCGTTCGCAGTGACCGGAGCGTTAAGTTTTTGGTTACCCGACTTAGCTATCCACATCTATGCCGGTGCTCGTTTTGATTTCCCACACGTCCGGGTACTTACAATCCTGGCGTCAGCGACATTTCTGCTTGCCTATTTGGGGGCACGAAGATTCGCGGTCAAGCGCGATTTCAAATGGCTCGGTGCAGCTATGTTCTTCGGCGTCTGGCTTACAGGCGGACTATTCGTGACGCTCTCCGCGACTGCATCTGGAAGCGGATTTGCTGGCCCCCAGGGAGTTCTGGGCTCGCTGCTCATGATTGTGTCGTCGCTGGTCCCGGGCGTTGTCTACATATTGGCAGCTTATGATGGCAGCTTTGCTGCTCTCCTTGCGGTGACGGTTGGCGCACTTCTCCTTTGGGGAGTTCGCGCCAGCTGGGTACTTCTTGCCTCTGGCTCTTCATCGGCCCCAAAAGCCGGCGACAATTCACAGCAACATTAATTGAACGGGTCCCCGCGGGCGGTCGGCGCGCCGTCGCGCGTTGAATAAAACTGGGTGACGAAACGATCCGTCTTGGTCGTCGTAGCCGACGTTCCTGAGTAGGCCTTCGCCAGTTCCGACTAAACCCAAGCACCAGCGAAAACCCTTCAGTGAGTGGTTTGCTCAGGATCACACCACTCTGTGAGCAAGGTCACATCCACCTGGAGCAACTAGTGGTATTTAAGCGCAATCCGCATATGACGTAGGGCGTGGTTCCGGCTCCAGGTGGAGCGGAATCGCATATTCCCAGGAAGGATGACCCTATGATCCCGCCGAACGAGACGTTTTATGGAGCCCTGCAGAAGAAAGGTGTGAACCGCCGTCGGTTTCTGAAGTTCTGCACGGCCATGACCGCGACCCTAGCCCTGCCACCGCGTTACGTCGCACAAGTTGCCTCCGCGCTGGAAAAGACGAAAAAGCCGGTGCTGGTGTGGCTGCAGTTCCAGGATTGCGCCGGAAACTCGGAAGCCATCCTCCGTTCAAGCCATCCGTCGGTGCTGGAGGTAGTGCTGGACCTGCTCTCGTGGGAGTACCACGAGATCGTCATGGCTGGCGCCGGGCACCAGGCCGAGGCGGCGCTGCAGCGCGTCGTGAAAGAAGAGAAGGGCAAATACCTGGCGGTCGTGGAGGGCGCCATCCCCTTGGCCGACAACGGCGTGTACTGCACAGTTGCCGGCAAGACGGCGCTGTCTATCGCGAAAGAGGTGTGCACCAACGCAGCGGCGACGATCGCGGCGGGAGCCTGTGCCTGGTATGGCGGGCTGGTGGCAGCCTCGCCGAATCCCACTGGCGCCGTGGGCATTTCGGAGGCGGTGCCCGAGGCTACAGTCATCAACCTCGGCGGATGCCCGCAGAATCCGGCAAATACCGCAGCCGTGCTGGTCCATTACCTCACGTTCGGCGAATTTCCGGCAGTCGATCAGTACAACCGGCCGCTCTTTGCCTATGGACGGGTAATCCACGATCAGTGCGAGCGGCGCGCGCATTTCGATGCCGGTCGCTACGTGCAGGAGTGGGGCGACGAAGGTCACCGGCGAGGCTGGTGCCTCTACAAGATGGGGTGCAAAGGCCCGCAGGCAACGTTTAACTGCCCATCCGTACGCTTTAACGACGGCACCAGTTGGCCGGTGAAGGCGGGGCATGGCTGTGTCGGCTGCGGCGGTTACAACTTCTGGGAGACCAAATCTCCGTTCTACGAACGTCTCCCGAATGTCCCGGGATTTGGAGCAGACGTCAGCGCCGGGCAGATCGGTATCGGGATCACGGCGGCGGTCGCGGGAGCAACTGTGCTCCACGGCATCGGAAGCGCGATTCGAGACCGCATGCGCACTACACCCGGGCCCGACAAAGTGTAAAGCAGGCAGAGGAGGAGCGTATGGCACGCATCGTAGTCGATCCAGTGACTCGTATTGAAGGCCATCTGCGCATCGAAGCCGAAGTGAATGGCGGCGCGGTCACCGATGCCTGGAGCTCAGGAACGATGTTCCGTGGTATCGAGCTCATTCTTCGTGGGCGCGATCCGCGCGAAGCATGGATCTGGACGCAGCGCATCTGCGGCGTCTGCACCACGGTCCATGCTCTGACTTCCGTGCGCGCAGTAGAGGACGCGCTGGGCATCGAAGTGCCGGAAAACGCGAATCTGATTCGCAACATCATTGGCGCCAGCCAGTATGTTCAGGATCACGTCATTCACTTCTATCATCTGCACGCGCTTGACTGGGTGGATGTGACGCTCGCACTGAAAGCGGATCCGGCAAAGACTTCGCAACTGGCAGAGTCCATTTCTCCCTGGCCCAAATCGAGCAAGACGTATTTCAAAGCGATTCAGGATAAGCTGAAGGCTCTGGTCGAAAGCAAGCAACTCAGTTTGTTCAGCAGCGGATACTGGGGCCATCCGGCGTATCATCTGCCGCCCGAGGCAAATCTGCTGGCTGTGGCCCATTACATCGAGGCGCTGGAATTCCAGCGAGAGTACATCCGCATACACGCTGTGCTGGGCGGAAAGAATCCACACCTGCAGACTTATCTGGTCGGCGGGATGTCCACTTCAATGGATCCGAATGAGCCGGGCGCGACCATCAATCCCGAGCGGATTACGTTCCTCACAGAACTCGCGGCCCAGGCGCAGCAGTTTGTAGATCAAGTCTACGTGCCGGATGTGCTGGCCGTGGCGAGCTTCTATCGAGACTGGTTTGGATACGGCGAGGGGCTGGGCAACTTCCTCTCTTATGGCGATTATCCTCAGGGCGGCGTAAAAGATCCGGCACGGTTCTACCTGCAGCGCGGAGCGATCTTCGGACACGATCTGTCGAAGGTGCATCCGGTCGATCCGGCGAACGTAACCGAGTATGTCACGCACTCCTGGTATCAGTACGGCGACGGCGATCAGAATGGCAAGAATCCGTATCAGGGCGAGACCAAGCCGAATTACACCGGCCCGAAGCCTCCGTTCGAACATCTGAATGTGGATCAGAAGTACTCGTGGCTGAAAGCCCCAAGGTACCAAGATCATGCCATGGAGGTGGGACCGCTTTCGCGCATGCTCGTCGCCTATGCCTCGGGGCATCCGGACGTGAAGCCGGTCGTGGATGCGGTGCTGGCTAAGCTGAATGCTCCCGCCACGGCTTTGTTCTCGACGCTTGGGCGCATCGCGGCACGTGCGATCGAAGCCAAGGTCATGGCGGGGCAGGTCACGAAGTGGGTCGCTGAATTGGGCGACAAGCTCGGGCACGGCGATCTGCGCATTCACAACGGCGAAAAGTGGGATCCGGATACCTGGCCGCGACAGGCGCAAGGCTGGGGATTCCACGAGGCTCCGCGTGGATCGCTTGGACATTGGGTCGAGATTGAGAATAAGACGATCAAGAACTATCAGTGCGTGGTCCCGACGACCTGGAACGCCGGGCCACGGGATGGCAAAGGACAGCGCGGCGCATATGAAGCGGCTTTGTTGAAGACACCGATCGCAGATGCGGAGCGGCCGGTGGAGATCTTGCGGACGGTGCATTCGTTTGATCCCTGTCTGGCATGTGCGGTGCATGTGGTGGATGCTCAGGGACGGCGATATACCCCGATTAAAGCAGCCTGAAGCACGCTGCTACGACACTGGGGAAAGGAGGCCTGCAATGGGCTCATTGGCACCAGGACAACATGCATGGAGCGAAGCGCACAGCCCCTACCCTTCTACATTACCGGTGCGGACTTATGTCTGGGAGCTGCCGGTGCGGGTCTCGCACTGGTTCATTGTGCTGTCAATTGCCGTGCTGTCGTTTACCGGTTATTACATGCACAATCCGTTCATTGTGGCCACCAGCAGCACTCAGTTTCTGATGCTGAGGATGCGGTTTATTCATGAAGTAACGGCGGCAGTGTTCATCAGCGCATTTATCCTGCGAATGTACTGGTTTTTCGTGGGGAACGATTGGTCGAACTGGAAGTCATTCTGGCCCATCAAAAAGCGGCAATGGCGAGGCATGGGTGAGATGGTCGCCTATTACAGCTTCCTGCGGAAGAACGTTGTGCACTACGTCGGCCACAATGCGCTCGCCGCGGTCACTTATCTGCTGATGTTCACCTTCATGCTCATCGAAATCGTTACGGGGCTCACGCTGTACACCTATCTCCGCGGGCCCTGGTTGCTGGGATGGCTCTTCCGCTGGATACCGGGCGTGATCGACATCCAGTATTTGCGGCTGATGCACTTCTGCATCATGTTTACGTTCTTCGCCTTCGTGATTCACCACGTCTACAGCGCGGTCCTGGTTTCGTGGGAAGAACGTAACGGGCTCATCGAAAGCATCTTCACCGGGTACAAATTCGTTCCCAGGCACGAGTTGGAAGAAGACTCGATCCTGCCTCCGAAATAATGAGTGCCGCATCGGACAAAACGGTAGTGCTGGGGCTTGGCAACATACTGCATGGCGATGATGGCGCGGGCGCACAGGCCATCAGCCGATTGCGCGCCGACCCCAGAGTTTCAGCCGATGTATCTCTGGTGGAGGGCGGAACGCTCGGCCTGGAATTGCTTCCTTATGTCTGGGATTGCGCTCGTCTGATTGTGATCGATGCAATTGAGGTCGGTGAGCCTCCGGGCACGCTGGTCCGGATGTCTGGGGAGGATCTGAATTCCCTACCCGGCCATAGCCACGTCCACCAATTGGGAGTTTCTGATCTGCTGGTGGCATTGCGAATGCTTGCCGAGCGGCAGCCCGAGGTCGTGCTGCTCGGCGTGCAGCCTGCCAGCACCGATTGGTCTTGCGAGCTGTCGTCCCATGTTGCAGCCAGCATCGATTCCCTGGTGGAGGCTGCCATTCGGGAGTTGCACCAACAAGCGCACCCTGAACTTCATTCCACGCAAGTGGGGTTCAAGCGTGTTATGTGAGATTGTGCCTTTTGCTTTGCCGCGCGCCTTCTGCGCCTGACTGATCCTGAGCCGACCGGCTGCTGACATCGTGCGTGATGCGCCGTTCGAGCTGCTTCCCAGCGCCGCGAGTGCTGCGTCTATGCGCTGGAGTTGCTTCTGTACGTGTTCGCGTTCCTTCTTCAACTGCAGGACGACGACGGACAAGTGGTTCATTGCCCCCCGGCTGAGATGACAGCAGGCCGGGGAGTGACACCGAAGACTCGATCAATGGAGCCTTAGGAACTCTGGCAAGGGCAAGAATGCGGCGGTTTGCTAAGTCTCGCGTGAGCTTTTCGTCGTGTCTGATCAAGCACTTCGTGCCCAGCAGTTCTCTTGCGGCGATCTGTCGCGGGATCGCCCCCGGCCCTCTACAAACGTCTGGTTCTCGTTGAGTGTAGCGATTCACCATCAGTTTCGCGTTAACCTAGCGATCAGGCGGAATCCGTAATTTCCCTGAGGTCTTCAGCGATTCAGTGTGCTGGTTGTGGGCCAGATGTCGACTGGCACCCTGTCCCAAAATCTCCGTTTCCGCCGATTCCAGTGGGGAATGGAAACATGTGACTTGGCACCACGCAAAACCGCGGGCAGGCGTTGTACCGGAATCTACAGAATGTGGTACTCGGCGATTGAAACAAGCGACGCAGGCGAATCGATTGGACCTGAGGAAAGCCCGCAAATACGCGGGCTTCCGATAAATGTAAGAAAACTAAAGTGGGGAAGCTCGCAAACTCGCCATCACCCTGACCCTCGAGACGATTTCCGATGATACTGGGGTTTCTACGAGTTCCGCAGCGAATCTTACGCGGCATAATAGCTCCCGACGCCGCGCTTCCGCCGAGTGTTGAAATGTTCAGGTACGATCGCGGACGCTTGGGATTGGTCGGAAACGGGATTCACGCGGGCCGAGATTATCGAATGTATTCGCTCGGGCTACCGCAAGATTTATGACGAAAACGCTTTAACGAGCAAATGGGGGATTTGGGGACACAGCATTGGCGATCTCATGATTGAGCGAGTGGAGGTAGATGACGATACGGGGGTTGTGGACTTAAGCATAGGCAGCTAGATCTTGCGAATGATGCTGGGTTCGGCGCAACGCGCAGCGGACCTACACTCCGCGACCGTCCTTCATGATGATTCGTGTGCATCGAATCTCACCGAGATCCCTCAGGACTACGACTGCGAACCAAGCGTCCGAGCCAACCGTAGTCCGTTCGAGCGTCAGTAGCAAAAGACCGGCCGCAAAGATCCTTGCCTGAATGGATCCCGGCCGGAAATACAAGAAGTGCTGTCTGAATTGAAATATGTCAATTGCAGATCAAATCGAGAAGACCGGTCACGCTTTGACCGCAGAGGATCTAGCAGAACTCCTCTCTGTGTCCAAGGTAACGATCTTCAAGCAAGCAGCTGCCGGACGTATCCGTGTTTCAGGATCGGCACGTGCGTCAGATTTGATCCGCGAGCCGTGGCGAACTGGTTGCGCAAGATGTAGCACTCAGTAATAAGCATAAATCGCCGTGAAAATACCAACGCCTCATCAAACACCGCTGATCCTGGTCGGAGCTCAATGTCCTGTTTTCGACTGTTCTCCGAGTAGGCCTTCATTTGAGAGCAGTCCAACGAACGAGTGAGCGTGCACGCCGGTCGCTTCCGCGTGCGAACGATCCGGGACCCATCACATTGCGAGAACCCGCTAAAGCGACGTCCGCCGCCTAGCGGACCTGTCTCTTGAGTACCTGCTTTTCGCGGTCAAGCACCATTTGGTCGAAAGCGCGCGGTAGCGACTCGCAGCGGGAGTACGGACCGGGTTTATAGGCGCGGGACTTGATTCCGGCCTGTGAGAGCTCGGAGATGGCCCAATCTTCCCGGTTGGTTCTATCCCAGAATTCGACTGCATCATCCGCTTCAAAATCAGGCTTGCCCATTTCGTCAGGATGGAAGTGCCATTCGCAGACAACGTCAGTACGATCTACGGCACGCGGCCAGAGCGTGTGCGTCATCATGTAGTCCGGATGGAGGCTAAGCAGCAGATTAGGAAAAATGGCGTAGTAATAGACTTTATCGCGTTCGTCTGTGTTGAGTCCGGGAAGGTAGTCGCGCCGCAGCTTACCATCTCTGCTCATGGTCTTGGCGCCACCCTGAAACTCCATTGAGCCGCCGATGTATCCGCGATGGGGCTGATCGTTTTCACCAGAAAGGTAATCGGAGATGGCACTAAGCGCCGGATGCAGAATGGGACAGTGCAGGCACTCGTTGTAATTGAGCATGATCAGCTTCCAGTTGGCCTTCACCTCGTAATCAATGCGCCGACAGGTGTGCAGCCCAGCCATTTGCCAATGCAGGAACTTCTGAGGGAGATCTTCCAACTGAATCGCAAGGGCGACAGGCTCTGACCTGAGGTTGATGAAGATGTGCCCGTCCCAAGCGTCGGCATGAACGGGATTGAGGGGATAATCTTCGCGGCAAAAACCATCGTGTACGTGGGGGGCGCCGATGAGGCTCCCGTTGAGTCCATAGGTCCAACCGTGATAGCCGCACTGGATTCGTCCGGGGAAATGCCCCTCGGCGGGGGCACAGATGCGGGTTCCGCGATGTCGGCAGACGTTGAAAAACGCGCGCAACGAATTACTCCCGTCCCGCGTAACGATGATGCTTTCACCCGCGACCTCGCGCAGAAAGTAGTCGCCCGGCGTCGGAATGTGGTTGGCACGCCCGGCGCAGATCCAGGTTTGGCAGTAGAAGCGTTCGAGTTCGTCGCGGAAGACATCGGGGTCTGTGTAGTAGCGGGCGGGTAGAGTCGTCGCAACGGATTGGGTGTCAGAAGTCGACATTCAGTTCACTTGAATCCCAGCGTCGGCATTTTATAGCAAGAATCGAGTTGGTGGCAGACTCAATAATCCGAAACGGGTTGCACAGCTTCGCTATCACGTGGAGGGAATGGAGGAGGAAGTTGCGAGATTGCCCCCACGCCTGGCACCTGTTAGTCTCACGCCCGATGAAGCTCTGGACTTTGGTTCTGATTCTTGCAATTTCCGTTCTCATGGTTGCTCAAGACTCTGCGAACTCGGGAACGCATTTTGTTCTGGAGAAGAACATCCCCGTGATCATGCGCGACGGTGTGGCTCTGCGCGCGGATGTAATGCGCCCAACTGGGGACGCCAAGCTTCCCGTACTGGTGTATCGGACGCCCTACGGGAAAGACGCCGCGCAGCAGGAGTACACAACTTTCAAGCATGCGGCCGAGCGTGGCTATGCCGTCGTAATCCAGGACGTTCGCGGGCGTTACCACTCGGACGGTGATTTCCGTCCCTACGAAAATGAGGGGTGGGACGGCTACGACACCATCGAGTGGGCTGCCCGCCAGCCCTGGTCGAACGGCGCTGTGGGAACATTCGGACTCTCTTATCCCGGTGCGGTGCAATGGCTCGCGGCCGTTCAGAGTCCTCCCCACTTAAAGGCCATGATCCCAGCCATGACATTCTCGACGCCGCAGAACTTCTTCTACGCGGGCGGAACGTGGGACATGTCATGGATCGAGTGGATATGGGACAACATTGCCTGGGATACCCGGGCCAAAAAGAACCTGCCTGGCCCGCGCACTTACGGAGAGGCGCTGGCTGCCTGGAGGGAAGAAAGTGCGAACATGTTGAATACCTTGCCTTTGCTTGACCTGAAGCCTCTGCAGCATGTAGCCCCCTATTATTTCGACTGGCTACGACATCCTCCGGAGGATCCGTGGTGGAACTGGAGTGAACTGCGTGACAAATACTCTCGTACGCACGCGGCTGTGCTTAACCTTTCGGCGTGGTACGACGACAATTACGGACCTGAAGGTGCGACCACGAACTATGCTGGTCTCCTCAAGTCGCGCGAGGGCGATAAGGACGCTCGCACTCGCCTGCTTCTTGGACCGTGGGTCCATGGCGTGGATAACACCGGAAAAACTCGATCCGGAGAGCGGGAGTTCGGTTCGGCCGCGGCGATCGACTACGATGAAGTTATCCTGCGCTGGATGGACCACTATCTGAAGGGCATAGACAACGGCGTGGACCGCGAAAAGCCAATTCGCTATTTCGTGATGGGACGTAACCAATGGCGGGAGGCAGATCAGTGGCCACCCGCAGCGAGGGAAATGGCAACTTTCCTAGCTCCGGGGCCCGACGGTACAGGTTCGGGTCGACTGCAAACTACACCTTTCGACAACCAGGACAGTTTCAGCGAGTTTGTATCCGATCCGGCCAGCCCCGTTGTAAACCCTTACGACGCCTCAGGCGCCCACGATTATCGGAAGCTGGCTGATCGCGCCGATGTTCTGATCTTCGATTCTGCGGTGCTGCAGGACGACACCGAAGTGACGGGGCCGATCAAAGTCCGCATCTTTGTTTCGTGTGATTGTCGCGATTTCGACCTGTGGGCCCGGCTTCTGGACGTCTCCCCGGATGGAATGGCGATCAACCTGATGAGTCCAGGGCTGGATGTTCTGCGCGCGAGCTATCGTGATCTCAGCCAGGGCCGGCAGCTGTTGTCACCCGGAAAAATCTATGACCTGAAGTTGCAGAACCTGATTACCAGCAACGTGTTCCTGCAGGGACACCGGATCCGCCTGCAGATCTCCGCCAGCTTCACCCCGAACTTTTCTCGCAACCTCCAGAGTGGCGAATCGGAGGTGAACACGGCCGAGATGAAAAGGGCGCACATTCGCGTATTTCACGACACAAAGCACCCCTCGCAGGTAGTGCTGCCCATTATCCCGGTCGTGAGGTAAATTGCTGATTCGGTCCGGCACGGAATAATCTGTCCCGTTTTCTTAGTTTGCGGAGGAACCTTGTTCCGATCCCGAATGATTCGGCTTTTCATCTTCGTTTTCCTGTTGTGCGCGAATTGCGTGGCGCAGCGTGAACCGGTGCTCAAGCAGATTGACCTCCCACATGCTTATTACTATCGCGAGATGTACTTGCCTCAGCTCACTACGGGACCAAGCGCGGCGGCCTGGTCTCCGGGTTCCCGGACGCTGATTTACTCCATGGCCGGAGCGCTGTGGCGGCAGGATGTGAATAGCACGGTCGCCGAGCAACTGACGGCAGGTCCGGGCTATGACTATCAGCCCGATTGGTCGGCGGATGGGCGTTGGGTCGCTTTTTCGCGCTACGACCACGATGCCATGGAGTTATGGTTGCTCGACTTGCATGATGGACGCACGCGACAGCTCACGTCCGGAAGCTCGGTTAACCTCGAGCCGCGGTTTTCTCCCGACGGAAAGCGGCTGGCTTTTGTTTCGACTTCCTACAAGGGCCATTTCCATATCTTTGCCGGAAGATTCGAGGATGGCGAGCTGAGCGACGTGCAGCAACTCACTCTCGAAAACGTCAGCCCTCTTCCTCGCTATTACTACAGCCAGGCAGACCACGAGATTAGCCCGGTGTGGTCACAGGACGGGTCGGAGATCCTTTTCATTTCCAATCGGGGGCACATCCACGGTACCGGCGGCTTCTGGCGGATGAAGGCGCAACCCGGCGCGGAAGCGCATGAGATTCACTACGAGGAGACGACCTGGAAAGCCCGCCCGGACTTTTCGCCAGACGGCAAGCGCATAGTGTACGCGTCGTATGTAGGACGGTCGTGGCACCAGCTCTGGGTGATGCCGGAGGCAGGTGGTGACGCATTTCCGATTTCGTATGGAGATTACGACAATATCAATCCGCGATGGTCACCGGACGGATCAAAGATTGCGTTTATTTCCAACCGCAGCGGCAATACGTCGTTGTGGATCCAAACGATTCCCGGCGGGGCGCAGAACGAGGTTGTCGCCCGAGAGCGAAAGTACTTGAAGCCAATGGGGAAATTGCTTCTGCGAGTTACAGACCGCGGCGGGAAGCCGGTGGCGGCGCGAGTCTTCGTTACGGCGGAAAACGGTCGCGCGTATGCACCGGGTGACGCCTGGATGGAAGCGGACGACAGTTTTGATCGCAAGGAGCGTCGGTCTGAAGCGCACTACTTTGACACCAAGGGAATCTCTGAAGTTACGGTTCCAGCTGGAAAAGTGCAGGTGGGCGTCATGCGCGGCTTCGAATACCGGTTCGAAGAACGAAGCTTAGAGGTTGTGGCGGGCAAGACTTCGGAAGTCACGGTTCCGCTGCGGCGAATCGAGTGGAAGAGTCCTGAGACACGGTGGGCCAGTGGGGATGCTCATGTCCATATGAACTACGCGGGCACGTACCGGAACACACCATCGCATCTGGTTGAGCAGGCAGCCGCCGAGAATCTGTCGATCATTGAAAATCTGGTCGTCAATAAAGAACAGCGTTTCCCGGACATCGCGTACTTTTCGCCGAAGCTTGATCCGGCTTCCGACGAAGAGCGCTTGCTGCAGCATGCGCAGGAATTTCACACCAGCTACTGGGGACATCTCGGGCTTCTGAACCTGACGCAGAATCTGATCTTGCCGGGATATGCCGGGTACCCAAACACGGATGCGGCCAGTTTGTTTCCGGCGAATGCCAACGTGGCTGATCTGGCGCACGAACAAGGAGCGCTGGTGGGGTATGTTCATCCGCTGGACAGCGTACCGAATCCGGCGAAAAACGCAGTCACGTTAGAACTGCCAGCTGATGTGGCACTTGGCAAAGTGGATTACATCGAGGTTGTCGGCTTTTCGGACCATAAATCCACAGCGGAGGTTTGGTACAAGTTGCTGAACTGCGGTTTCCGGCTGCCGACCGCCGCCGGAACAGATTTCATGGGGAACTACGCCTCGCTGCGAGGGCCGATTGGGTTGAACCGCGTGTATGCAGATGTTCCCGCCGGACCGTTGAAGCTTGAGCCATGGCTCCAGTCCATCAAAGCAGGGCGGACTTTCGCAACGAACGGGCCGTTGCTGCGCTTTGAGCTCGGACGGGAGACGCCAGGAGGAGAGGTCCATCTCGACAAGAAGCAGGATGTCCTTTTTAGAGCGGCTCTGGGGTCCATTGTCCCAGTGGATCATCTGCAGATCGTCTGCAACGGGAAGGTGGCGCGCGAACTCGAGCTCAGTGCAAATCGCACAAGCGCTTTCGTCGAAGGCAGGCTGCCGCTCGAAAGCAGTGGCTGGTGCATTCTGCGCGCATTCAGTGACAAGGCAGAGTACCCGATTTTAGATCTGTACCCGTACGCGACGACCAGTCCGGTTTATGTGTACATGGCTGGCGCCCCGCTGCGCAACACGGAGGATGCAGCGTATTTCGTGGCATGGGTGGGACGGCTGATCAGGGCGGCGCAGAGCAGCACCGCGTGGAACACCGAAACTGAGCAGCAGGCGGTGCTGGCAATCTTTGAAAAAGCCCGACAGAAATACGAGAACATTGCGAAGCAAGGGCCGTAGCAGAAGCTGGCTAAACCCAGTCCACAAACTTCGCCATTCGATATTGTTCCCGGTTGACGGTCCGGCTGCAACGCGTAACATGCCACATCTGAAAGAACAGCCCACTCGGGGAATGCCCGTCAAGGACGGATATTTTCGCTCTTGGGTTGTGGCTGTGCTTATGTTGGCTACAGCGATCGGCTTACAGGCCCATTCGAGCGGGGATGTTAAGCATGTGAGCTCTCTACCGTCAAGGGACAGCCCTATCAGCCGGGAGGAGCTTGACATCCTCGGACCGGGCGAGTACCTGAAGCGCAATTATAAGAACTCAAGCGAGCCGCAAACAGAGATCAATCTTTTTATCCCGTTTTTTCCGTCGCAAAAGGCAGGCGATACCATCCATTCGCCGGACCACTGCCTGTTAGGTGCGGGGTGGTTTCCGATTTCGCGCGAGGTGGTTCGGATCACGCGTCCCGATGGTAGTTCGTTCCCTGTCAATCGGTACGTGGTTACAAAATCGGGAGAGCGGCAATTGGTGCTTTACTGGTTTCAGGCGCATGGCCGCGTGGTAGCCAGCGAGTGGCAGGCAAAATACTATCTGATCTCCGATTCGATTTACATCAATCGCAGCGATGGCGGGATGATACGACTAATGACGCCAATACTTAAAGGTGAGTCTCCTGATGCCGCACAGGCGCGCATGATGAAGCTTGTGTCGCAGCTCTTGCCCCTGCTTGACCGTTACATGCCGCGGTGATCTTGGCAGCTATAGTTGCTGATCAGTCCATTACCCTCAAAAAACCCTCAATGCGTAAAGAAGCTGTGCAAAATAATTCTCACGATTGTTGCGCACGAGTCCGGTACCGGTTTAGTCCTTGCGCCCAACCGATTCAAAGACTACGGCAAAGCTCAATCCTATCAATAGCCCCACCGTATGAGAGAAAACGTGGGTCACTACGAGTTCCCCGCTCGCTAGATTGGCGACGAACAATACGAGTGCGGCATATTTCAACATCGCTCGTCTCGACAGGACTAAGAACACTCTGCCGTAAATAACGAGGAGCGCCCCTGCCATACCCGCAATAGCCAACGATGCGCCATAAAACACGAAGGTCGGAGGATAAATGGTGAGGATGATAATGCTTGCAGACACTGCACAAAATAAATAGAACCCGATGACACCGAGACTGCCAAAGAATCTCTCCATCCGCTTACCGAGAATCCAGAGAGCGACCATGTTGCTTAACAAGTGGTCAGGCGTGATCTGGAGGAAGTTTGACGTTACTAGGCGCCACCACTCTTCCGAAAGGGCCAGTGGTTTCCAAGCCCCACCGAGCGCTACGTAGTTAGCGGGATAATCACGCTTGAACGCTATCGGGAGTATCAGATAGACGATCGTGTTGACTGCGATCAGAAACGCAGTTCCAGAAGTGGAAAAGAAAAAACGTCGTGAGACGAGCTTCTGCGCATCGGGGCCGCACAATTCAGTCGGAGCGCGATCAGCTACTGTCATCGCGAGCAAAATTACATCAAATCCCGGCCACAAACTCAATCCGTGACGTTTCACACCAAGGCGCGGGCAGGAGACAGCATCGAGAAAGGCCCACTCGCGGAGCCATTCCCAGCAAACTCAAACGCGCATCCTTTCCTGTTCCTCCTATACGGGCTGCAGTTTCGTGTTTTATCCGCTATTGGTGGCTGCGCGAGCAAATTAAGCGAAGTTTATTCTCGGTCGCCACCTATTCGTTGGGTCGTGCACGCGACGGACGCAGAGCCGTCGCTCTGGTCGCCAACAGTTCACGGTTCCTGTCCAAGGTCAAACGAACCTAACAGGCCGTGGTGTAAGTCTGGGTACCTGAAACAAAAGATGGTGTGATCCACAGGGATCGTTCGTAGAATGCGCGCATGGCGATGAGCAAGCGGAGTGGTGGGGAGAAGCAAGAGGACATCTGGATCGCGCACACGGAGTTGGCGGTGGCGCCCGGGCATCCTTTCTATAAGCGGTTGAACGAGTTACTGGAGGGTGCCGGGTTCGACGAGTTGGTGGAAGGATTATGTGCGCGCTCCTATCATGCGCGACTAGGGCGGCCATCGCTGCGGCCTGGGGTTTACTTTCGAGCGCTGCTGGTGGGGTATTTCGAGGGGATCGATAGCGAGCGTGGGATCGCTTGGCGGCTTGCGGATTCGCTGGCGCTGCGGCGGTTTCTGCTCATTGGACTCGACGAGCGAACACCGGACCACTCGACGATATCGCGGACACGGCGATTGATCGACATCGACACGCATGGTGAGGTGTTCTCGTAGGTGCTGGGGCTGCTGGCGGAACGCGGACTGCTGAAGGAGCGGCGGATGGGCATCGACGCGACGACCTTGGAGGCGAATGCGGCGATGCGGTCGATCGTGCGACGCGACACCGGCGAGACGTATGAAGAGTTCTTGCGGAGATTGGCCAAGGCGTCTGGCATCGAGACGCCGACGCGGGAGGATCTGGCGCGGCTGGATCGGAAGCGCAAGAAGCGGACATCGAACAAAGAATGGAAGAGTCCGGTGGATGAGGACGCGCGGATCGCGAAGATGAAAGACGGGCGTACCCATCTGGCCCACAAGGCGGAGCACGCCGTGGATATGGACACGGGCGCCATCGTGGCCGTGACACTGCAGGCGGCCGACCAGGGCGATACGACGACCTTGGATGAAACGTTATGCGAGGCCGGTGAGCAGGTGGCGGAACAGATGGGGCGCGAAGCCGAGTTGCAGCCGAAGAGTGAGCCGAAGATCAACCTCAATGGGATCGAAGAGTTGGTGACGGACAAGGGCTACCACAGCGGGGCGGTGGTCCAGCGGGTGAAGAGTTATGCGGTGCGCAGCTACATTCCGGAGAAGAAGCAGAAGGGACGGCGCGACTGGCAAGGCAAACGCGCCGAGCAGCAGGCGGTTTACGAGAACCGGCGGCGGGTGCGGGGCGCGTACGGGGAGAGTTTACTGCGACGGCGCGGGGAGTTGATCGAACGCAGCTTCGCGCACCGCTACGAGACGGGGGGCATGCCGCGCTGCCATCTGCGGGGGCGGGAGAACATTCTGAAGCGGCAGTTGGTGCACGTGGGGGCGTTCAACCTGAGTCTGATTCTGCGAAAGCTGCTGGGAGCGGGCACCGCGCGGAAGCTGAAAAATCGCGCGGGCCAGGCGCTTTCGCGACTCTTGCGCTTTCTGCTGTGCCTAGTGACCACTGTTTCGCCTGCCCGGCGACTTACTGCCGCTGTTGGTCAGCCCCTCGTATCATCTTTCCGTTGCCGCATGTCTCGTCACCGCTCGCGGAATATCAGCAGTTCTGCCACGGGCTGCTAAGATCCTTGAAAAACCTGCAAGCGGTCCAGAAAATGAAATCCTCCGGGAAAATGTTCCGGTGAATTTAGTTGCGCCCTTTGGCGCGATAGATTCCTCTTGCCCGCAGCCGAATCAAGACTTTGGCGAGCCTTCGGCGAAAAGCTGCAGAGCATGGATGGTCGTCCATTCCAGACGCACTTGCCAAAGCAAGAGACGTGCCTTGGTTTCCGGATCGTCTGCAACAACCTTCGAGACGCGCGACGTGCTCGTGAACTCCTAAGCCGGGCGCTGAAGAATGCTGGCTTCAAAATAAGCAGTGCCGACTACGTATCGAGTCCGCGCGGCGGCTACCGAGCGTTGCACCTCTGGTTTGGGATGCCGCAGGTCATCGATCTGCTGACCAACACGGTAGATATTTTATTGACTGCCATACCGTAGAAGGATGGCTTCGCACCCTCTTCCGGCCCAAGAGTATAGGACACATCCTGCAAAGTGCATATCTCCCCTGAACAATGCTCTACTGGGACCCATTTATTCCATATCACGATGCTGGTTTATGCCTGGCGCGACGAAGCGCCCAGACAACAACCGCAGCGAGAACTGCGATCAGGAAAAGCCACACCATCGTATGGCCGCCGTGCATGTCCCCGACTTCATCGCGCGAGTTCGCCGCGCGTTGCAGCGAATAAGCAATCTTTTCGCGCGAAGGGACATCGTTACCCGCGGCAGAAATCTCGGCACTAACAAGGCTCCCGTCGGCTCCAATCGAGGTGACACGAATCCGAGACTTGATCGTGCCGGAGTCGCCCACTTCAAGGTCGCCCAGGTCCCACGAGGAGACGCTTAGGCCGGACTTGTCACTTTTGGCCGAGCGCGTAGAGACCGGCATGGCGCCCACCAGATCGAGCCCGTTGGGCAAGGTCAGCGAGATCTTTACGTGGCTGGCCAGTGCATTGCCGTAATTGCCGTATATGATTTCGAAAGTTGAATCTTTCCCCACCGGCAGCTCTCCCGGATACTCAGCTCCCGGAACGTTAAGTGCGACCTTGACGTTCGAGCCCGCGGGTTCTGGATACCTGCTGATATCAAGATGGCCGTCGTCCGGATTAAATACAGTAGTCGCGGTGGTTGCGTCAAACTTGAAGTTGAGACCGCGCTGCTGGGGGGCTAAACCGTACGCGGCTGCGCGCAGAATCCGGTCCAACACGACTTCCACTTTGACCGAATGGGATTGAGTCGGCGCGATGTCTCCGAGTTCCCAGGTAACGATGTTGCCGCTTTTGTTGGACGGCGAGGGGGCGCTCGATGTGAAGGTGGCTCTCGCAGGAATAGTCATCTTCAGGACACAGGCCGAGGCGGAGACGGTACCGAGGTTTGTGACGTCGATAGTGAAATCGACCGGACTGTCAACCGTGAACGGAACACCATCAAGGTTCGATTGCACGATGAGATCCGCGGCGGCATCCCCCACCAGGATCCCAAACGCAGTACGCGTGTTACCTTCATCAACAACTGTATCGGTCGTAGTTACGCTGGCCTCGACGGCAAGTGCAGATCCTTTCTTCAGGTCAGCGGCCGCCTGCACGTCCAGATCGAACATCTTCGGAAAGGCGCCGGCTTCCATTACGCCCAGGTTCCACGTCAGCCGGACGCCGTCTTGGGCTGTCTCAGTTTTGTTAGGCGCGGGTCTGGACTCCTTCAGCGACAGACCGGACGGCAGATGAACCGTGAGCGCGGTGTCGTGAGCAGGCGAGTCGCCGCGCAGATTGCTGACTCCTACATCGATCGTAATGGTTTGGCCGGGAACAATCAGCGAGCGCCAGTCGGAGCCCGGACGAATTATGTTGACGCCCAGGTTGGGGCCCTGACCGGCAGCAACTATGCGCGATGGATGGCCCGTACCCGCTACGAGGATGGCCAAAGCGAGAGCAAAGACAACGGCCAGCCGGTGCTCATGTATCCGCATCAGTCCTCCACGTGCAGATGCAGCAGGGGCGGAACATAAGCCGCTGGCGGCCCGGCAAAACCTGGCGGAATTGAGTAGAAGCCTTCGCCGGTCGGGATGTCCCCATCCTGACAGCCCTGTTCAGTAATGAAAGTCCCACTGCTTGCGCCCAGATCTTTGCAATCCCATTTACCGTAGTCTTTCCCGAGCTCGACCATAACCTGCAGGTACCAGATCTGAAGATTAGCCGTGGTGCCACCGCATTCAATCCCAGTTTTGAGCCCAGAGTCTGTGAAACGATTGAAATCACCACCCCCGCCTATGCTGTGGGTATAATGTGGGGGGCCCCAAGCAGGGTGTTTTTCCATCAAATCGAATATGCCCCCATCCTTGAGCGCGATGTCGTTCAAGCTGAGCTTTGCGATATCCCATGTCTTCTTGCTACAGTACTGCCCGGTTAGTGCCTTGTTGTGTTTATCCTGATAGTCGTAGAATTTTTCCGCGAACTCCTTGAATTTGCTTAGAGTTGCACCCCTTCCATAGAAATTATCGGGATGCTCTGAGGTAGCCCCCGTTCCAGTGAGCTTTGTGCCAAACTTTGCCCGCTCAAGGTCCCTGACTTTGACGAGAATCTCAGTGCTGGCGGGTTCTGCTGTGGTTTGCACATCTGTGGCGGTAATCCGGTAGGTTCCGGCAATGCCGCTCATGTAATTGCCAGAGCCGTTTCTCGGGTGATCAACGATGCCGGTCAGTGGCGATTTGAATTTGACCTTTGCCTTGCCGTCGGCGTCAGTCTTGACCGTGATGCAGGGGGTGTTGTCGCTGTCCGCCGGGCGGGCGACAGATCCCAGAATATCCCTGTCGCTTTTTCCGCAATCCGCCTCGACGTTTTCGACGGATAACTCGCCGCGTGGGCGAGGATACTCCGTGCCGAGGATGTTGTTGCCAAGGTGATTGTGGTGGCCGCTGCGTGGCTCCGCATCGATCCGGACTCCGATCTGACGGTCCTTAAGCGGAGCGCCATCGCAAGTCGCGGTTATTGTCAGCTGGCTGCCCGGTTCGTCAGGATCTGTCGGCACCCAGTTACTTGCGCTGCCCTTGCCTGGCTGATTAGGATCAATTTCAGTGTGTTCCGCACTGATATTCAGCTTCTCACTGCCCTTTGCCTCGACCCATTCGCTGTATCGCGTGCCGTCTCGCTCCACCTTGCTGTAATATCCTTCGGTCTGGGCGGCGCCGTGCGCGTATCGCAACTGGTCACCAGTCGCGCGGGGCCAGGGAGATGGCAATTGCACTGGATCCGAACCTCCAATTGCGAAGAGGAAGCAACTCCCCCCTAATCCTTTTCCTGGTTTTATATTCCATATCATTTTGCCTCGCTCCGCTGGACTGATAGTATCCACGCCACCGTCCGTGGGGCCGAGTTCCAAGTGCCCGCCCGCCTCTCTTGCCAAGCTGTAGCATCCAAGAATTTCGGCCGAATATTGGCCAGACCAATCGATGGTTCGCGAGACCCACTGAAGTTTTCCCGCGCGGAGCTCGCGCACATAGGTGCCCCTGATCGAGAGGTCGTAGTTATAAAACTCTGGGGTGCCGGTCGGTGAATAAAGCGACATTTCATTAATCTTGGTGTTGATGTGCGCGTGGCGCTCGACCGTCACATTGAATGTTTCTCCTAGGCAACCTTGATCCGGAATGGTCTGTGGATCCCCGCCGGCCGGAACGGTCCCCATCAGTACGACCGCCGCCGCCAAAACTCCGGCTCCCGCGTTTCTGGCAATTGATTTCATCATTGTGCCTCCTTCTGAAACGCCATCGTGATGTCCTCGGCCCCATCGTCCTGGTTAAGGACTGCAAACCACATCCACGTGCCACCTGATTCAACAATCGCGACCGGTGCCTCCGGCAGGAGGATTCCGCTTGGGAAGACGCCGGGCTCGACAGGCTTCGGCGCGTCGTCGGCTGTCATCCAGCTGTTTCCATCGGGCGATTGCAGCATCCCGAAATAGCCGCGAACGTCGTGCGCGGCAAACAGCGCGCGATAACCTGCGGGGCCGGGCATAACCCAAAGCCGTCCTGGATCCATGCCCAGGATTCCTATATCCGTCGATCCCGCCTGCTGCCAGTTCTCGCCATCCGAAGAGACGCGATGCACCAGCGAACCGTTGGCGGATGCATCATAGTCCGCGTACCACAGGTGAACCGTCCTCCCGTCAGAGAACGCATCTTGCCAGAGATGCGCGGCATTCTGGCAATTGGTGCTGAGCACCAAACCCTGCTGTTTCCAGGCCAGACCATCTCTGGAAGTCGCGAGATTGAGAGTCGAACAATTGTTTCCCTGGAGCGGATTCGAATCGATCGCGTACCACATCAGGTACGCGTCTCTCGCCCGCACAACCGAGATTGAGTGCAGGTCCTGACTCATGACGGAATCTTCAATCGTCAGCACCGGCCCCGGCGACTTCGCCCAAGTGACGCCGTCGCTGGATCGCGCATGACCGATCCCGCACGTGTAATCAGAGCCCATAAAATGGCATCCGACGTACCACATACGGTAGCGATTACCGTCCTTGATCACGACCGGTGACATCACCTTGAAGCCGTCCCACTGGTCGACCTCACCTCGTGACAGTACGGGGTGGACCACCGGGTTCCGCGCACGAGATAGTGCGTTCTGATCTGCCACCTCAGCGGATTGCATGGCGCGCATCCGATCTTCCGCTTTATTACATGCGGCCCGCTTCTCGCTGGAGGCGTTAACGGCGTTGGATTCATAAAGCCAATGGCAAGCAGCCGTCGATGCTGCTTCTGCCGCTTTCGTCTGCACCTGGGCTTCGGCCAGATGGGCGCGTGCGCTCTCCACCGGCTCGACCCCGAATGCAATCCACTGGCCGGGCGCTGCTTGTTTGCGATATTCCCTGAAATGGTCTGCATCAACTAGCTCTTGTTCCGCAACCGAAATGGTCGCCGGAGTCGAGGCATCGCCTCGCGACGACGGTGCCGATGAAGCGTGAGCACGCGTCGGCTGATGCGCGACTCGCCCGGCAGAACTTTCGCCCCCTTGGAAGTAAGCCCGCAGTCCGAGAATTGCGGCCAAAGCGAGAACGGTGGCAGCGAAGCGGATCTCCATCCGGCGTCCACCGGTGAGTGTTTTCCACGACGACCATCGCGTGAGTCTCTGTTCCCTAAGGTGCGCCATCTGCGCGTCGAGGTTACCGGCGCGATCAGGGAACTTCGCTCGGGAACGCATCATCAGCCCAAGGCGCGCGGCATAGATCAAATCGAGGGCTGTCGAGCCTAGATAAACTGCTGCCGGCCAGAACAGGCGTGCGAGGTGGACCGCGACGACCCGGGCGGTCCGCGCCGCACGGCCATCCGGTGCCGGAGGCTGTCGAGCGTCACGGCCATCATTCCGAGAATCGCTGGTTCGGTCCATTCGGACGGAGTATCTCCGTAGGCATTACTAGCTCGTTTTTCGGCTAAATCTCCATGACGGGTGGCATGAATAGGCTTCCTTGAAACCCCTAAGGATTTCCAAGTTTGCGCAGCGCGTCTTGTCGCCCCTTCCGCACCAGGGCGACGGCTCTGAAGAACCAGATGCTTATAAGAACGATCATCAACAGCGCCGGGGCTGGATTTGACGGCAGCAGAGTGAGTAAGCCGAAAACCCACACCAGCCAGAAGAGAAGGAAAGCGAGCTTGATGCCATAAACGATGAGTCGCTGGCTTTTCGTCGCGGTCCCGTCAACCAGCGACTTGTCACTGATGAACGAGGAGCGGCTCAAGAGAACTTTCTTTTTCGCCGGGTACCTGCTGGTGACAGCGGCATCGCCTTTCATTGCGTCGAGACTGTCACTGCCGAGCGCCTCATTTACAACACAGCCCTCGTCCTTATCCGCCGTACCGCTCCGAACCAGAGAGATCATGATCACGGCGAAGTCCGCAACGAAAAGGGCACCGACCACCCACAGCATCGTCTGGCTGAATTTCGCGATGGTGACTAGCGCCGAATTCACGCTTCAACCTCCCAAGCAGCTCAAGAAAACAATTCAACCCCGGCTATCTGTGGCAGGGCGTCGACGCTGCCCTTGTACCGTAGCACCGGCCACTTCTGAATGTGATCTCCACTCGGCGTTCTTTTGCCGCTCTTTATGGACCGCGCTGCGCATCTGCTGCATTGATCGAGCGAGGCGCGTGCCGAGCCGAATTGATTTCAGTTCAATCGCAACCAGAAAACCGGTGCCCGTCTGCCTTTTACCGTGATTCACGGAACACGAGCATCCCTGAGCAGCGATCGAGGGGCGCGAGTTCTGGCGTAGGCGCTCCTGCAACTAGGCGTTGGTGGCTCGTTCCTCGAGGCTGGGCAACGGTGGGCCGCTCGGCCGGCTGTGAAACGAGATCAATAATTGATCCATCTTGCATCCCTGAAGAATCAACTCGGCACGATTCCGGCCCGGAACATGTCGCGATTTGAATATGAGATAGGCCAGCCGGCGTCTGGCCAAAAGGAAACGCCAAACTCGTTTAACATCTTCCAGCCCTCTCATGCGAGGTATTTTCAGTTCAGCACTCCCGGGCAAAGTTCCGCGCACAACGTACAGGTCGGAGGCCACGACCAGAATGACAGCCAGCACGAATAGGTAAAGAGCGATCCAGCCATGGCCGGTAACGAAATTGAACAAGTCGACGCTGAGTCCGCTTCGATCGACCCCGTAGTTGTGGTGACTGTGATCGAGGATGGACCAGAGCAGTCCACTGCCGGCGAGGAGATAGTTCAGGGGCTTCCGTGGCCGCCACAACAGCGCAAGCCCTAAGGTCGCTCCAGCGAGACCGGTCCAGGTCGAGTGCCCGACCGTCAGGGTGGGTCCGTTGATGCGGGTAAGTGGGAGCCAGTCAAGGGCACGAGTGGCGCCATTGTGAAAGTGAAAGTAGGCCTCTTCGACCAGCCCAAAGCCCCCGCCACTCGCTGCTGACATCAACATGACGTCGCTCGCTCCCATGGTCCACGAGCGTGACCTGTGCCCTCGCCAAAGTATGTACAGGACGGGTGCGAGCTTCAGCGATTCTTCCATGAACGGCACAAAGAATTGCCGGCTGACCGCGTCTGGCTCCGGCACGAAGATGGTGAATACGGATCCGACCAGCCACATCACTCCCATCACTGTCCCGCCCCAACAGTAGAGCGCCGCCACGCGATTAAGGGAGACCGTTCGTGTTGCGCTGGTGATGACTACCAGCTCGATAACAAAGGAAAGAGAAGCCCGGAGCTCTGCTATCCCGTACGAACCAGTGTGCACAATCATGTTGCCGAGCCAGAATGTCACTCCAGCCCAGAAGATGAGCGCACGTATGGGTACTTGGTGGCCACCCAAGGTCACCGTTCTCGGGCGTCGGGCGCGAATAGTACTGGTGGTTTGGGTCATGGTGTTCTCCTGGCGTCTGGTGGCCGGACACGCAATTCGGCTAAATTGCTACCTTTGCTTCAGGGGCCCCCTTGGTGTGCTCGGCGGCAACAAATTCATGTATGAGTTCTTCGAGCGTCTGCTTCGGAGCAAAATGGGTCTGCGCAAACGAGCTGACATCAAGGCATCTTCTTGATTGTGGGAGCATGAACTCTCCGGCTCCAACGCTGCCATCGGGCCGGATCACAACATTCGAGCGCGTCCCCACCACCCGCCTGACGGTTTCGATCAGCGACTTCCAAGTGCAGAACCCGCCGGCCACGTTGTAGGCACCGGGAGTCTTGATAGTGATGGACTCCGCGAACCCGCGACCTAGATCGGCAGCGCCGATGAATGACGACCCAGACGTCTCCAGCAATTCTTCAGATAGAAAAACGAACCTGCAGCCAAGCTGGCACTGGTCGTAAAAGATCGCGAAGCGTTGATCTGGGCGGCGGCGCTCATTGGAGCCGATCACCAACCCGGCTGGTCGCAAACTGATCGCGGGCGCACGTTGATAAAGCCGCGGTGCGACACGCAACTGGAATTCATTGCAAAGCTTCCCCAATTCATACCAATTGCGCACTTGAGCTGGCGAGTTCTCGTGCAGGGGTTCAGGGCCCCATCCTTCAATCGTTGCGCTGCTGGCAAAAACGAATGGACCTGTGCGCCAGGCGTCTATCAAAAGAGCGACGGCGGTAACCTCGCTCATGACCGCATCGCGAAGATAGGAACGGGGGGTTGCCAGGTGAATGATTCCGTCTGCTCCGGCAACTTCTTCCGCCAACTGCCCAACGCACGTGAGGTCACCCACAACTGTGCGGCAACCTTCCAGGTCCGTCGCTCTGCGGACCAGAGCGATGACGACAATGCCGCGCCGCACGAGCTCAGACACAACCTCGCGCCCGATATAACCCGTTCCGCCAGTAATAAAGAACTTCAGGGTTGCCATGAGTCACTCGTTAAGACACTAGTTAACGGCGCCAGCACCGGGTGTCTGGTAGCTACCGTCACTGTTCATGTTCTCGGTAAGGATTCCCCCACTCTGATTCGCACCTCCCGTTGCGCCATGCGAATCTTCGATTTCCTGGGATCCTTTCTCCATTTGCTCCGCCCCCGCTGCCATCGTGGCAGCTGGACCAAAGAATTCACCAATTTCACCTGCTGCGGCGGCGATGAATTCAAGAACCGAATGGATCCAAGTATGCTGGGCGATATCGGTGCCGATCCCGAGCCCACCAGGGTCTCCACCGCCGCCGCCCCCCTTCCCTCCGTCGCCTCCTCCCCCACCGGCAGGAGCTCCCGGGCCCGGGCTCGAAGTGGGGTCGCCGGCACCGAACCATTTAAAGGGGCTCGGGTCAGGATCCACGTCCTTGTCGTTCGGGTTGAACCCGCCGCTCGCTGCTGCCGCGCCTGCGGCTCCGGCGGCCCCGTCAGCTCCCAGGTTTTGCTGAACGTCGAGCAGCCATGTGTGCGGCGATGCACATTGGAGCAATCCCAGTGCCCTCAATAAAAGATCCACAATCATCGCCACAGCGATGAACGCCAGGAGGGCTCTTCCTGTCGTCCACACGATTCCGTTCTGCAAAAACGACCGTAGTTTCTCCATCTCGATAACCCCAATGGAACTCGTTTTCTGAATGACCCGCCCCAACTGCTCGCGGACTGTGGTGAAACATGCCGTCGCTGTGCCAGGTGGAACCTTCCGCTGAAACCTGGCCCAACTGAGCTCTATCTTCACGATCGGAACCCGGCCTCTATATTGGGATAACGCGAAGAATCGGGAAAGGCCCACATTTCTTTGCGTGGTTCTGTTTTTTCGTCGCCAGCATATTTGTCAGACTGTTCATGGTCTCGTCTGGGGTCCCGTCTGCGTTAATACAATTTCCACCCGCCGGTTTTTCTGCCGTCCTTCAGGATCATCCGAGCCGTCTGCTTTCGTGTTCGGAGCGATGGGCTTGGTTTCGCCCCAACCCCACGTACTGATTCGCGATCCGGTAACGGACGCGTTCTGCACTAGCCATGCCTTCACTGAGTTCGCCCGATTCTCAGACAACTTCATGTTGTATGGGTGCGTGCCCTTCCCGTCGGTATGTCCTTCGATCAATATCGGCGAACTTGGATAGGAAGCCGCTACTTGGCCGACTTTTCGCAGAGTGTCGCTGGCTTTGGGGAGGAGCGTGTATTTGTCGAAATCAAACAACACGTCGGCAGCGAGATCGATTCTGAGCTCCTGACCCACTACCTTCGCTCCGAGATCTTGAAGAACACTCTGGATGCCTGTCGTGATGCCGACGATGCCGAGGATCTGCGCGTGACCTAGAGCCTGGCGCGCTGCAGCATCTGTCGCCGGGGAATCGGGATCAGTGTACTTCGATTGAGCCGTGGCGACGCCGACGACGAGCAGCAGCCACAATAAGGTCCAACACCGATGGATTTGCATGGGTGTCCTCGCAGCTCGACTTTATTTGTCAGTGATTGGAATATCTTCGAATGGCGGCGTAACCATGGTAAACACGTCTACCTTCGTCACGCTGGCAGGGGGCGCGGGAAACTTCGCCCACCAGGTATTCGACTGTCCGGCGGCTAATTTCTCGCAGACGCCCTGATCGCCACAGGAATAATCACTACCGGGGGCCAGGTACGTGCCGTCTGAATCTTTCAGGATGAAGTACTTCTTGCTCGCGGCGGCGACGTAGAACTTCTCATAGCTTCCGTTCGGGGCAACGAGGAAGCGAACGTAGGTACCCGACGTGTTGTGGAAACGAATTTTGACGCTGAGAACGCCGTCGGAACGCCTGCATTGCGTGAGCTCGCCGACCACTCCTGAGATGCTCGTGTCCTGGCTCTGGATGATGTCCGAGTTCGTAGTAGCCGATGAGTTCCGTGCAGGATCGCCGGGTTGCGGGGGAGGCGCCGCGGTTGCAACCGTGCTGTTTTGCGCAGCTTGAGTTTGGAGGTCTGCGGCTGGCGTGGTCGGCGTACTGTCTTCAGTAGCTTGCGTTCCAAGGTTTGGCGCTGCCGGGTTCGGAGTGTTAGATTGCGGTTCGACAGGCCGCTCGTCGGAGAGCAGGTCGATTGTCTCCCCGCTTCCTGCAATCGCAGCGATCATCCGGCTGTACCTCCATGTGCCGGCGGTTTTGCGGGCCGTGACATAAACGGTGGCCTTGCCCTTGGGACCAGAGATCGGCAGCGAAAGATCGGCATCCCCAGAATTCCCTGAGATGTTGATGGAGCCGGTTACCAGCGAGCCTTCGTCGATTGGCGCACCAATCCTTTCGACAAGCAGTGGGTTTGATCGGGCTCGAAGGAAAGATTCCTTCGCGGCATCTGAACTCTTGATCGCTGCGAAGACTGTTCCGAGAATCCCGAGCGGCAAAACGAAAAAAACAATGAGCAACGCAGGTACAAACCATTTCCAATTACGCGAAAACCAGCCCTTGCGTGCCGCGACCGGAGTTGTGCCCGGAGGGTCCGCTTGCGGACTTGATATTTGGTTTCGCTGTGTGTTCATAATTGCTCCTTTTCGGTATCGGGGATTCGAGCGCCGCCAGGAGATTGCGAGCCTTGATGTTTACTTGCCGTCGTCGTCCCCACGACCCAAACTCGATCCCTACCTAGTAAGGCGCGAAAGGAAGGTCGAAATAGCAACCGAGGGGAGAAAAAGTTGAATGAAATGAGGCCCCCCTTCGGAGGAAAACAGCCACCGGGACTGGGTTTTTGTCCGTTAAAGGTGTAATGTGTTGAAACCACGGAGGGTTAGATGGCTCTGCCTTCGACCCACGAAATCACTCAGCTACTCAAAGCATGGACCACGGGAGACGAACAGGCTCTGGAAAAGCTCACCCCTTTGGTGTACGAGCAATTGCACCGAGTGGCGCAACGCTGCATGGCGGGTGAACGATCGGGCCACACCCTGCAAACGACTGCTCTCGTCAACGAAGTCTATTTACAGCTTGTTGACTGCGGACAAATTAATTGGCAGGATCGGGCACATTTTTTTGCCGTTTCCGCGCAGCTAATGCGGCGCATTCTGATCGATTTTGCCCGCTCCCGTGGTTATCAGAAGAGGGGAGGAGGTGCGCTTCACCTGTCCTTGGACGAGGCACCGTCGGTGTACAACGAACCCGATACGAACTTAGTGGCTCTGGACGATGCGTTGAGGGCAATGGCGGCCGTAGATGAGAGGAAGAGTAAGGTTGTGGAACTGAGATTCTTCGGCGGATTGAGCATAGAAGAAACCGCCGAAGTATTGCGAGTTTCGGTCGAAACCGTGGTGCGGGATTGGAGGCTGGCAAAGGTTTGGCTCCTGCGGGAGTTGAGCGAAGCGAACTAAACGTGGAACCTGAACTCTGGCGTCGAGTCGAAGATTTGTATCACCGTGCCTTGGAGCTGGAAGAGGGCCGCCGAATGGAGTTCCTCCAACACTCATGCCGGGATGACGAAGCAATTCGACGCGAGGTGGAGTCGCTGCTGGCGTATGAGAAAGCGGCCGAGCATTTCATTGAGTCACCCGCACTGCAGGTTATGGGCAAACTAATTGCGAACGAGCCTGTGATCTCAGGGGGCGAAGCGAACCTGATAGGCAGTACAGTTTCCCACTATCGCGTTGTTGAGAAGCTCGATGGCGGAGGCATGGGGGTTGTCTACAAAGCCGAGGACACCTCGCTCGGCCGATTTGTCGCGCTCAAATTTCTTCCTGAAAGCGTAGCCCAAGACGCGCAAGCGCTGGAACGTTTTCGCCGAGAAGCCCGTGCGGCATCAGCCCTGAACCATCCCAATATATGCACCATCCACGAAATCGGTGAACAAGACGGCAAACGCTTCATCGCGATGGAATTCTTGGATGGCTTAACCCTGAAGCACCGCATTGCTGTGGGACTTCTAGAAACCGAAACCGTGCTGTCGCTGGGAATTGAGATCGCAGACGCGCTCGATGCAGCACATTCCGAAGGGATCATCCACCGCGACATCAAACCCGCCAACATTTTTGTCACCAAGCGTGGGCACGCCAAGATTCTCGACTTTGGGCTGGCGAAGCTCGCGCCGCTAATCAGTTCGCCGAGCAAAATTGGGGCAACCAACACCAAGGCAGACAAGATCGACGATCAACATCTCACCAGCCCCGGTTCCACGCTTGGCACCGTCGCTTACATGTCGCCGGAGCAAGTCCGGGCCAAGGAGTTGGACTCTCGAACGGATTTGTTCTCATTCGGGGCGGTGCTTTATGAGATGGCGACAGGCACGCTGCCGTTCCGCGGTGAAAGCACTGGAGTGATTTTCAAAGCCATTCTGGATGCGCCCCCTCCGCCAGTGCTGCGGCTGAATCCCGATCTGCCACCCAAGCTGGAAGACATCATCAACCGGGCACTAGAGAAGGATAGAAATCTGCGCTATCAGCACGCCTCAGATATGAGGTCTGAGTTGCAACGGCTGAAGCGGGACTCGGACTCCGGCAAGTCGGCCGTGCCCGTTAAGAAGGCTCGTGGGGTTCGGGTTGCCAAGCTCTGGAAGATTGCAGTTCCCGTCTTGGTAGTTGCCTTGCTCGTAGCCGGCGGACTTCACTATCGCGGAATTTATAAAGGAAAGCCCCTGACAGAGAAAGACACGATCGTTCTCGCCGATTTTGCCAATAACACGGGCGATCCGGTATTCGACGACACGTTGAAGACGGCTCTCAACGTTTCCCTGCGGCAATCGCCCTTCCTCAATGTGCTCTCCGACAGCGAAGTCGCCAAGACCTTGCAACTGATGACCCGTCCGGCCAGCACGAAACTCATGTCCGATGTGACCCGTGAGCTTTGCCAGCGGGCGGGCAGCAAGGCATACATTGCCGGGTCGATCGCCAATCTGGGAAGTGAATATGTGCTGGGATTGAAAGCGGTGAATTGCCAGAGCGGAGACACGCTGGCCGAGGAACAGGTCACGGCGGCGTCCAAGGAAAATGTGCTGGGTGCGCTGGGTGACGCAGCATCCAAGCTACGCGGCGAGCTGGGCGAATCGCTGGCTACGGTGCAGACGTTTGATGTTCCGCTGGCAGAGGCCACCACGTCTTCGCTCGAAGCCCTGAAAGAGTATAGTCTTGGACAAAAGGCCTTTAATGAGAAGGGCCCCGCCGCAGCGCTGCCTTACGATCAACGCGCCATCGAGCTTGATCCGAATTTTGCCATGGGCTACTGGATAATTGGAGCGTACTACGTCAGCCTCGGCGAACCAGGGCGGGGCGGCGAGTACCTCACCAGAGCATTCCAGCTGCGGGAGCATGCCAGTGAACGGGAAAGATTGGCGATCACCGCCTACTATTATCGGAGTGTAACCGGAGAAGTGGATAAAGCGGCCAAGATCTATCAGGAGGAAATTGAAAGCTACCCGCAGGAGGGCGGAGCGTACGGCGGCTTGGGCAATGAATTCGCCCAGCAGGGGCTGTACGAGAAGGCTGCGAAGATCACTAGGCAAGCTGTGCGCCTCGCGCCGGATGATGTAGGTTGGTTCGAGAATCTTGCCACCTACAGCGTTGCATTGCAACGCTTCGACGAAGCACGGCAGATCATCTACGAGGCGTTTGCGCGAAAAATGGATGATTCAAGCCTCCACACTGTTCTCTACGCTCTTGCTTTTTTCAGGGCGGACTCCGGGGCGATGTCAGAACAGCAACAGTGGTTTGCGGGCAAGCCCGCTTACGAAAACTATGGGCTTGCGCTCGCAGCTGACTCCGAGGCATATGGCGGTCATCTGGGTAAGGCGCGGGAAGTGACCAAGCGGGCGGTCGCTTCCGCCATACGTGCGGACAACAAAGAAAATGGGGCGCTATTGCAGGCGATTGCAGCCCAGCTGGAGGCCGCTTACGGTAATCCTGAGGAAGCGCGGCAATCAGCGGCAAAGGCCTTGAAGCTTGCTCCGGCGAGTCCGGGGACCGCAGCCGAAGCGGCCCTTGCATTTGCGATGGCGGGCGATACGGCACGAGCCGAATCCTTGGCTCAAGACTTGGGGAAACGCTTTCCGCTGGACACACAGATGCAGTCGCTTTGGCTGCCAGCGATTCAGGCGCAGCTGGCGCTGGACAAAAAGAACACGGCTGTCGCCTTGAATGTACTGCAAGCTGCTTCAACCATCGAGTTAGGTAATATTCTGTTCGTCCCCAACATTTCCTGCCTATATCCGACGTACGTACGCGGAAAAGCATACTTAGCAGCCGGACAGGGTAACGCTGCCGCCGTCGAGTTTCAGAAGATTCTCGACCACAGCGGCATTGTGTGGAACTGCTGGACAGGAGCTTTGGCGCGCCTGGGACTCGCTCGTGCGAATGCGCTGCAGTCGCGAACCTCGCAAGGAGCTGATGCCGATGCCGCCCGCGTTCGGGCGCTCGCCGCTTACAAAGATTTCCTCTCACTCTGGAAAGACGCTGACCCCGACATCCCAATCCTGAAGCAAGCCAAGGCGGAGTACGCGAAGCTGCAGTAGCTGGAGTTTCGCCCTATAGGCCCAGTCTGCTGGGTTCACAGACCACATGGCATGGCGGATCATGCGTTTGCCTCTGAGTCCGTGTCCTCAGTTTATTAGCAAATATTTCAGACTTGCTGTTATCTCTTGATCGTTCCAACTGGGACCGGCGGGTAACCGAGCTCCCAGCACGGCATTTCGTTGCGCTGGCTGGGCTGAAGCTCAACATTCGTAGGCAGGTATCTGTGATGGTGCCTTCAGTGACCGCTTCGTCTGAGAATGCTTGCACTCGTTCGCCTGAGCGGTTGGTCTTGAACGGTAGAACTGGTATTTAGGCGTACAGCGCCAGCAAAGTTTTGTTCCTGTTCGCCCTCGGCTTCCCGACCTCGCAGGTACATCAACATCCGTTGACGCGAAGCTTTGCATAAATGAATTCAAGCTCTCTCTGAATTAACCTCCGCGGCTGAGAATCTGCGTCTCGGTGTCGAATCAGAAAACGACACCCGGAAGGGCGACAAATCATGCATTACACGGACCCACTCGTCGGATAGTTCCGAATCAGCGAAGACCATCGGGACTCCAAAATTGCCGAATGGCCTATCTATACGAAGCTGAGTCTTGGAATATTTTGGTAATTCGTATTCGTTCGCATATACGCAAACAGTGGCAAGCTTGTCGGCTAGAGACCGATTAAGAAAAAGGGCGAAGTTTGCGTCATCAATGTCACGCAATAGCAGATAGGGTGGAATGCGCATAAAATCGGTAAAGCCGTCGAACCGAATGACAAGTCTTTGAACAGTTCGCATTCCAACCGCACCAAAGCTACCCGCAGCGGCCAGGAACTCGTGGGTTTTCGTAAACGGATCGGGCATATCGGCGTCATCCCGGAGCATTTCTTTCCATTGCCTTCCACATATTCCACGCGCAACGCCGCCTTCAGCGAGATTTAGTTCGTTCACCTCTTTAGCGTTCACCCGCTTCGGGTCGTCGGTCGATCCGAACAACAAACCAACCACTCTATCTCTAGGTTCTACCAAGTCAAGCGAGCAGAATGCACGAAAATGGCCTATTTCGGAAGCAGAATACTCACGGTCTAGTTCCAAAATGATCGTGAAGTGGCTAAGCGGTAGGACGGTCAGCCACAGCACCGGCTCGGCGTCCTGCTTCTCTATCCCGCTCCATTAAAGCCTGAGCCTGCTGAGCATACTGTTCACGGGTCACTTCTCCCCGCTTTCCGGCCTGCTTCAACTCATACCAATCGGACTGAAGCCGCTTCTCCTCGGGGGATAGACGGTCCCAAGCTGCGTCGTGCTCGTTCTGTGTTGCGCCCGTCATTTCACCCTGAGGACCATACATAGTGCCGTAGTCAGACTCCCAGTAGGTACGACCGTAGTGCGTCTTGTATCCCTGCTCTTCCTTCACCTTGCTCTCATACGTTTCTTGAGCGCGGCGGAGATTGCTGCCGGGTTCCCGCGCCTCGTTGAGCCGGGCCTTCAGTGCGGTCATTTGGTCGCTATATTCTTGGTCATTCAGCTTCCCGGCGTCGCGCATTTTCCCCACGGCCAGACGGTCACGGTAGACCTGCTGCTCAGCGGGAGAGAGTTTATCCCAAGCTCCCGGCTCTCGGCTGCTCTCATAGGCCCCTTTTGCTTCTGTGTTGAAAGCGTTGCCCGCACTTATAGTTTGCGCACCCTCCGGGACAGAGACGCGGCCCTTGGTCCAGCTGTAGTCCGTCGCTGGTATGTCTGCTCCTTGAGACCCACCACCCACGCCGCCCTTTACAGGCTTGCCTGTGGCTGCGTTGAACGGCCCGCCCTTGAAGTTTGAGATAAACTCGTTCGCCACCTTGTCCTTCTCAATGAGATACAGGTTGTCCTGAAATTCTAGCTCATTGGTCATTGCGGGGCGAGACATGCCGCGTGGCGGATTCCTCGGAGAGACGCATACGGTTGCCGAAGCCACCACCCGTTGTCTTGTATCCCGCGTCACTCAACGGAATCGGGTTAGTGTAGATGGGAGATTGATCCATAGAGGCCACTTTCGTCCGGTTCAGTAGTGCAGAATGTACGGAGGGTACCCGACTGAACAGACTGGCGATAAATCTTAGTACCCTATCGACAAGTGCGCCGGCGCCGAGCACTCGGGTGGACCGGAAAGTTTCCCGCCGGGGCACTTGCGATAGGGGAATTTGGACGAAGTCGCTGGCGTTTGCGGCGGACGCGGGAGGAGCTTATTCGCGTCAATCCAGCCGGTGAGGAACTGCACACCGAGCGGACTCCACGGGACGAATCCAATGCCCAGCTCTTCGCACAGTGGAATGACTTCCTTCTCAGGGCCACGCCACAGCATCGAATACTCGTTCTGCACAGCGGTTAAAGGCAGAGCGGCATGAGCGCGTCGCAGTGTGTTCAGCCCCATCTCGGACAAACCCCAGTGCAGAATCTTGCCCTGTGTCATCAAGTCTTTGACCGCGCCAGCAACGTCCTCGATCGGAACCTGCGGGTCGACGCGATGTTGATAGAGGAGATCAATGCGATCGGTGCGGAGCCGCTTGAGCGCCCCCTCGACTGCGCGCTTGATGTGATCAGGCTTGCTGTTGAGCCCCATTTGGAATTGACCGGTCTCGGGGTCGATGTTCCAGCCGAACTTCGACGTGATCACGACCTTGTTGCGGAAGGATGCGATGCTCTCACCGAGGATCCGCTCGCATTCGAAAGGACCGTAAGCCTCAGCCGTGTCAAAGAACGTTACGCCGCGGTCATAGGCAGCGCGGATGATGTTGATCATCTCCGGGCGCTACGGCACGGTCGTCTCATACTTTCGGCTCATGTTCTGCACGCCGAGTCCAACGCTGGAAACTTCAAGCGAGCCGAGATTACGTCGTCCGCTGAGCTTCGGCGACCCGCTGCCTGGTGTTGTGGGTGTTGCTTGAGGTTGCGAACCTACGAGCGGCACGGAACTGAGTGCCACGGTTGCACCCGCAAGAGCCGCTTTCGTCAAGAAGTCGCGGCGTCCTGTCGCACCAGCACGCCCGGCATATGAATGAGCCTTATCGGAGTTATTCATCTCGATCCTTTAGGAGTTCTTCCGCGTGATCATCAATCTGTATTGATGGCAGAATCCCACACCGCCTGAGCGACCCGGTTGGTTCCGGATCGCATCACAGCTCTGACATCTTCAGCACAGCCTCAGGCAGCCGCGCCCCCTGCACTTCGATCTTCGCTGCCGCGGAGTTGATCTCTTGGAGGTCGTCGGCCGTGAGTTGTATGTTCACAGCGCCGAGGTTCTCTTCCAGGCGGTGAATTTTCGTCGTACCCGGAATCGGAACGATCCACGGCTTCTGTGCGAGCAGCCATGCAAGGGCGACCTGCGCCGGAGTCCCGCCCTTCTGGCCCGCGATTTTCCTCAGCAGATCAACGACGGCCTGGTTCGCCGCGCGTGCTTCAGGGGTGAAGCGCGGCGAGATGTTGCGGAAGTCGGTCGCATCGAAGGTAGTGTTTGTGTCGATCTTGCCCGTGAGGAAGCCCGCGCCGAGCGGACTGAACGGAACAAAACCAATGCCCAGTTCCTCGCATGTCCGGAGCACTTCGTTCTGCTCGACATCTCTGGTCCACAGCGAATATTCGCTCTGAACGGCAGTCACGCGCTGCACACTATGCGCACGGCGTATGGTTTGCGCTCCTGCCTCGGAAAGCCCGAAATGTTTGATCTTGCCTGCTGCGATGAGTTCCTTAACGGCGCCCGCAACGTCCTCGACGGCAACCGCAGGGTCAACTCGATGCTGGTACAGCAGGTCGATTGTGCTAGTCTTCAGGCGTTTCAGCATTGCTTCAGCCACTTCCCGAATGTGCGCCGGACGGCTATTCAGGCCGCTGCGTCGCTGTCCTGTTTTCGAATCAATGTCGAAGCCGAATTTTGTCGCGATCACCACCCGATCACGAAATGGTGCGACTGCTTCACCCACAAGTTCTTCGTTTGCGAACGGGCCATATGCCTCTGCCGTATCGAAGAGGGTCACGCCTTGCTCGAAGGCTGTACGAATAATCTTCACGCCGTCTGGACGCGGTGTCGGGGGGCCATAGGCCGACGATAATCCCATGCAACCGAATCCCAGTGCCGAGACTTCGAGTCCGCTTTTCCCGAGTGAGCGCTTCTTCATTTGATTCTCCTTGCAAAGCTATTGACGAAACATTCCTCGGAGCCAGAACCCCTGCTTTACAAGAGCGCCGAATTTTGTGGAACTCCCGGCTCTCTCTACCTGTGTGGTTAATTTTTATTGTTATTCATTTTGACTGGCCTAAGCAGATGCGAGAACGTGAGTTGGGCGAGCTTCCACTTGCCGTTTTCCTTGCTATACACCTCAGTCACCATAAAAGGATTGGTGACTTCGTGCTCACCGACTGCTGCCTGTAAATCAATGTCCTCTAGCAGGATGGCTGTGTTACCAAATATGCGAGCGTCAACTGCGTAAACTACAGCTTTTTTGTACCAGATGCCGCCGCTCTTAATGGTGGCTAGTTCTTGGGTTTTTCCCCATGTCCCCCCCATGTGAGTGAACATGGCTTTGTCATCAAATAGTGCCTCTAAGGAATCGACCTTCTTGTCTGCCATCCAATCCCATTTCATGTTTGAGAGGTTGATGACTTCTTGTTGCTCGGGTGTATGACTTGCGGCAGTTTTAATCGTTTCCGTTGGCGGCTGTGGCGACTGTTGCGCGAAGGACGATTGCGCAATCATCGTTAATAGAAACAGACCCATAGTTAGGGTTAAGGCTTTCATGGCTCTCTCCAGCGTCTTCATTTTGTTTCTCTTGCATCCTCGAATTTATGGGTAAGGGGTCGTCAACTGGTAGCCCGATCCTGCCTACTTATTGCCTATTCCTCTCGTCAGGCGAAAAACCAATGGCTTTGCTGGAGACACGCGGCTATCTTTATAAGGACGGTAGAGATCGTTAACATGAGAAACACCAGAGAAAAGGCCAGTAAGACAGCGAACCAAGCGCGCGGGTGGCAGGCAGAACTCGCGCAGAAAATTGCCTCCTTCTTGGGCAAGGAAGAGAATCGGACAACAGAGATCCAGGGCGTCAGCCTCCACCAGCGGACTGCGCCTACTCCGCCATGCCGGATGACTTACCATCCGGGAATCATCGTAGTCGCACAGGGGAGCAAGCGGGTCAACCTTGGCCAGACCAGCTTTACCTACGACCAGTCGCGCTTCGTCGTGACTGCGGTCGATTTGCCGATCGTCAGCTGGGTGGCCGAAGCGACCGAGGAGGTCCCTTGTCTCGCGCTGTCAATCAAGTTGGACATGTCTATGGTGCGGGAGTTGCTCAGCCGCGAGGAGATTCATGTCGCAGAAGCTCCATCTGACAGTCCCGCCATGTCAATCGGCGAGACCACGCCGGGCGGGCGACATGGAAGTGTCACCTGGCGGGTTGCCTTTTTTTATGGCATGATTCTGAGCGTCTATATACGTACAGACTAGTTGCGCTATAGACCAAGGAGATCCTTATGCCGGATGACCTCGCCACTTTGGAAACCCAACGATCCGAGCTCATGGAAGAGTTCCTCCGCTTGGGTGATCTGCGCCCCGGCTCCATCACTGCGGTGACCCGACGTTGCGGCAAGCCTTCCTGCCACTGCGCTAAACACAACGACCCGGGACACGATCCACAATTTCGGCTCACCCGCCGCGTGTCGGGCAAGACGGTGACGGAAACCTTTCCCAATCCCACCGCGCTCCGCAAGGCACAGCAAGAAGTCGCCGAGTTTCACCGCTTCCAGAAGCTCAGTCAGGACCTAGTCGCTCTCAACGACAGGATCTGTCGACTGCGCCCGGTGGCGCAGGAACGTGGGGGCTGGACGGAGCAGGAAAAAAAACGGCTGCTGCGATCCATCAGGAAGTGGCCCGGGAAGTAAACCAACTGCTCGGCCGTATCTTTGCACAACGCCGGAAAGACCGCCGGACCGATCTGGAAGCGGTCGAGTCGGCCTTGCGAACGGCTCTCCACCAAGCCGGCGCCGCTGCCTTAAGCGAGCTGCTGCAATTCGAAATCCCGGAGGCGGAGCAGCGTCAGTTGCCGTGCCCCTGCGGCCATCACGCCCAATACCAGGAAATCCGCTTCAAATCCATCCTGACCATCGTCGGTCCGGTGCGTATGGCCCGCCCCTACTATTTGTGCTCCCGGTGTCACCTGGGCCAGTTTCCGGTGGATGTCGAACTGGATATCGAAAATACGGAGTTTTCTCCCGGGGTGCGCCGCATGCATGCTCTGGTGGGCCAAGAGGCCCCCTTCGATCATGGTCGGGAGCAGATGCAGCTCCTGGCCGGTTTGGAGGTGACCACCAAATCCGTGGAGCGTATCGCCGAGGCCATCGGAGGCGATATCGCCCAGCGCGAGCAAGCAGAGATCCAGAAAGCTCTGCAGTTGGATCTGCCGGTCATCGCCGGTGAACCGATTCCCATCTTGTATGTGCAGATGGACGGGACTGGAGTCCCTGTGGTGAAGAAAGAGACTTTGGGTCGGCCAGGCAAGGCCGACGGTCAACCCGCGCATACCCGGGAGGTCAAGTTAGGATGTGTGTTCACGCAAACCACCTGGGACGAGGAAGGCTTCGCCCTCCGCGATCCGGATTCCACCACCTACACCGGAGCCATCGAAACCGCAGAACAGTTTGGCAAGCGCATCTATCGGGAAGCGCTGACACGAGGTTGGAACCGAGCGAAAAAGAAGGTGGTGATCGGTGACGGCGCGGAATGGATATGGAACCTAGTCGCCGAACACTTTCCGGAGGCCATCCAGATTGTCGATCTCTACCATGCTCGCCAGCATTTGTGGGCGGTGGCGCGCCAACTCTATCCCCAGGACGAAGCCCAACAGAAAGCTTGGATGAAGGTCCACCAGAAGCGCCTGCTGGACAAGGGGAAAATCGAAAAACTGGTGGGCGCGCTGCGGGCCATCGCCACCGGCAATCCCGCCATGGACGAGAAGATTCGCACCGAGGCCGATTACTTCGCGAGGAATGCAGAGCGCATGCGTTATCCCAAATTTCGCCGCCAACACTTGTTTGTTGGCTCGGGGGTAATTGAAGCTGGATGCAAGACGGTGGTCGGCTCTCGTCTCAAACAATCGGGAATGTTCTGGACCGTCCGCGGAGCCAACGCCATCCTGGCGCTGCGCTGCTCCCATCTCAATGGACGCTTTGAGGACTATTGGGAGGAGCGCCGCGAACCTCGGGCGGCATGACATCCACTTCTATGTCGCCCGCCCGACCACGCCGGAATTCCTGAACGCATGCTGCCGCTTGGTGGATCTGTTGGATAATCCGCAGGACACTCCTTTTCTGAGCGGACTGATTCAGCGCGAGATCATCTATCGCGTCCTGCGAGGACGCGTGGGAGCGCGCTTGCGCGCAGTAGCCACACTCGGAGATCAAAGCCATCGGACGGCGAAAGCGATTGCGTGGATCGCCGCGAACTATGCCAAGCCTCTACGCGTGGAAGGGCTCGCACAGGTGGCGAGCATGGGCGTGTCAACGCTACACCATCATTTCCGGATACTGACCGCGATGAGTCCGCTTCAGTATCAGAAACAACTCCGCCTTCAGTCAGCGCGGAGCCTGATGCTGAACAATGGTCTTGATGCCGCCAGTGCGGCTTTTGAGGTCGGCTACGAAAGCGCTACGCAATTCAATCGCGAATACAGCCGCTTCTTCGGCCAACCCCCTATGCGAGACGTCCGAGCCCTTCTTTCCCCAGGTGCCCCGAAACTCGAATTGGTCAATAGCCTCTGAATCAGGTTATTTGTGGCCATCGTTCATAGCCGCAAGCCTGTGTGCATAGATCGTGCTGTGTTCATAGCGAGTGGTCAGCAAACAGGAAGCTATGCGGTTGTTGTGCCCAAGGATGCAAACATCTAGGCATACAACGCCAACGCCGACTGGTTAGCAAAATTCTGTTCCTGTTCGCCCTCAGCCTCCCGCCCTCGCAAGTACGCCAGGGTCACATCAAGAGAGCAGTGACCCAATCGCTTCATGATTGTCGGCACTGGCAAGCCCTCATCCGCAAGAGTGTCTGCATAGGATTTTCGGAATCGGTGAAGTTCTGGCTCCACTACACCCGCACGCTCAGCAATGGCTTGCAACTTGCGGAGGAAGTGTCCCCCCACACCGCCGATAGTGTTGGGGAAGATTAGATCGCCTGGCTTGGCAGCTTTCGCAACCATGCGGTCCCGCAGCTTCTCCATTAGCGCCGTTGGCACGGGCAATTTTCGTCCTTTGTTCTGCCACCGCTTGCCCTTCAATTTGAATCCATGGTGGGGCTTGGAACGCACCCAAACCACGTTGACATCATCGAGCAGATCGCAATATTCCGCATTCGCCACTTCTTGCTCACGGCAGCCCGTGTTCAAGAAATAGCTCATCCACAACTTTCCTTCGTCGTCTGCCGCCTGGAACAGCGCTTTGAGTTCGTGCGGCTTGTATGGCTTGACTTCCTTCTCTTCGTAATCCAACTGCCCAAGGATCTCGCCAGCGAAAAGGATGGCATTGGCACGCAGAAAGGTATTGCACGTTTGGAAGATGTTGTAGACGTAACGGGGTTAAAATAGGGTGTCCCTGGTGGTCTTGCGCTGCCGGAGGAAGGATACGTAAGGCAACAGGTCGTCGCCCCCAGTGAGTTGATCGAGATGCCTGATGCCGCTACGCTCGCACCAGTCCAAAAAATACTCCATCCGCTCGGTGTACGCCTTGACGGTCTTGGGGTCTTTGAGGAGGGATTTCTTGCCCAGGAATTTCTTTACCTCATCCACGACCCGTTTGCGATTGGGGTCGCCATCCTGCTTGACCGCTACGCCACTCACCACAGCCTCAAGCGTAGCCTGCCTGCGCTGCATGGCTTCGACTGCTGCTTTGAAATCCATGCCAACGGATTCGTACTTCACCCCGTACCGCAGGTAGAACGGACCCGTGACATCTTCCTTCGAGCGGCGCCCCCGCCGTTCCAAATCAATCGGAACGTAGCGCCGATCCTTGCCCTTGCCCACCACCCTGTACAACTTCACCGACAACGCCATATTTCCTCCGCAGAACCTAATACCGAGGTTCGGAGGAAATACCTTAAAATCCGTAAGCAGAGCCTTTTCGCTCGGAATTACGCTGCAAGTGGTTGGAAATAAAAGCGTAGAAAATCTGGCGGAGAGGGAGGGATTCGAACCCTCGGTACAGGTGTTAGCTCGTACAACGGTTTAGCAATTGTCGACTCTGATGCGACACCCTGTAATTTCAGCTACTTACAATCGTATTCACGCACCAAAACTGACCTAATGTGACCTCATTCGTCAATTTCAGGACACCATTCGGGACAGTGAAATCTTTCTGTGTAAGGTAGCTATCTGCGTCCAACCAGGTCAGAAAGGTAGAGTGGTTATCTAGTGACTATGGTGTTCCGTAGAAGCCAGCTTTCTCGACGCCCTCACTCGTTTTCAAGGGTTTACAGTCGGACTCGGAGCTTCCAAGTCGGACTCAGGGGCTCTCATTCAGCAGTTATTGTGCTCCACTCTTCATTGTTTACAAGACCGTCTGTCCAACCCTCCGAAGGTAGTGGTTATGGGGCGTCGCCGCTTGTCGGTGAGGAGTCTGAGAATACCCGTCAGTTTTCCCCAGCACCGGGACTTGTCGGTTCCTCATTGCCCCGGCGCAACGACAGCTCCGAGCGCGTGTGTCATTGTCGTCATGCTTAGTCCCGCCTTGCTTAGTCCCGCCGTGTTCCCCTTGGAAAACGCCTGACTCTTGGACGCGAATCTGAAATCAGGAGACAAACTGTCTAATGAACGATCGATTTGTTTTACGAATACCTTTGTTCTGCATTCTTTTGCTGAGCGTTTCTTCTGTGGCCTGGGGTCAGACGCCGACCTTCCAGATGCTAACCAACCCCACCGGCTCCAGCACCTGGATAAACTATGCCCTCTCCCATGATGGCAAGGTGATGGCAGCGAACTACGGCGGCTCCATCTACCGTTGGAGTCCGGACACTCCGAAGTTTCCCTTCGGCGGATTCAGCTTCATCGGGCCCGGCTATTTTCTGAACTCCGAAATCGGGATTTCGAGCGATGGAAACACCATCATCTCCTCCCGCGTCGGCCCTGACACCAACGTGAATCCGGCGTTGTGGAAACAAGGAACCGGCTGGACCGATCTGGGCCACCCCGGTAACGGCTGCAGCCTGGACGGTCAGTGGGGTGGTGGCTACGGCGTAAATGCTGATGGCACAGTCGCTGTAGGACTGGCTTGGTACTGCCCTGGAGCCGAAGGCTTTGTTTGGGATCGAACAAGCGGCATGACCGCTCTTTCGCATCCTTCTGGTCCCGCCGGTACGAGCAGTCGAGCGTCAGCAATCTCGGCCGATGGCCGGACGATCGTAGGCTTCTCCGAGGACCCGCCAACGGGCGTTCGTCGCCCGGTTCGCTGGTTCGGCGGGAAAACGTATTTGTTCGCAGGAACTCACACTCCGGGCGAAGCTTCTGGGGTCAGCTCAGACGGCTCGCAGATTGTCGGACAGGTGTGGGACTTCACAACCTCAAGCTCCTATGCTTTCCACTACACCGCAGGCCATCTTGTCTCTCTGGGGACAGTCTCTGGAATCTCCACCGATCAGAGCTACGCGAATGCCGTTGCCGACAACGGGACGACAGTAGGGTGGAGTGGCGACCCATTCGGGCTAGGTATCCAGGCGTTCATTTGGAGTCCCCAACTTGGGATGCAATCCCTCCCAAAGTACTTGCATCAGCGAGGCGTGCTCCTCCCATTCGGCATTACCCTCACCTCCGCACTCGACATTTCGGCCGATGGCTCGACGATCGTTGGTGTGTGGCAGGACGCGAACTACAACCAGGGTGGCTGGATGGTTCGGCTCAAGAAATAGCCAGGGACCGTCGAGACTCTGGACCACTATCGCTTCAGAGCCGGGACTTCCTGCATAAATACAAAGAAAAAAAGACCACAAGGAGAATTGAAGGATGAAAACCGCTGTACATAAGTTTGGAACTCTAGCCATAACCGCTGCATTTTCTTTCGGTGCGGTAAACTTCGCGTCGGCTCAAGCGCAACACCGCGGCGGCCAGGTCACCATTCCCGCCTCCAGCACAGAGCGTAACGGCGACATAGGACTCCGCGCACACACAAACATCAAACTCTTTACGCCGACGGGTGGTCTGCCCAAGGCGTCCGCTGCTGTCTCATCTGGCCCCCCGTTCGCCGGTTATCTCTTCGAAACCCCGGGCTCTCTGGCCTGCATCTACAATCTGGTGCCCCAGTCGGCGGGCTGCGATCCTAACACCGTAAGAGCAGTTCCCACCGGCGGCTCGAGTGCCGTCGCCATCGTCGACGCCTACGACAACCCTGGTGCCGCGAAAGATCTGGCGAAGTTCTCCAAGCAGTTCGGTCTGCCGCCAGCGACCTTCCAGGTGGTATTCGCCACGGGCACGCGACCGCTCAATGACCCAGGATGGGAAATCGAGGAGTCGCTTGATGTTCAGTGGGCGCATGCCATGGCTCCCACCGCGAAGCTCTACCTGGTGGAAGCCGCATCCAACAGTTTCTATGATCTGTTAACGGCGGAAACGGTAGCGGCATCGATCGTGGCGAACGAAGGTGGTGGCGTTGTCTCCAATAGCTGGGGCGGTAGCGAGTTTGTCGACGAGACTGCCTACGACTCCTTCTTCTCGTACCCAGGGGTGGTCTACGTAGCTTCCGCGGGTGATGGACCGGGCGTCCTCTATCCCAGCGCGTCTCCTAACGTGGTTGCGGTAGGGGGCACGACCCTCAGCCGCAGCGCCAACGGCGCCTATATTTTCGAAAGCGCGTGGAACTCCACCGGGGGCGGCCTCTCCCAGTACGAAAGCATCCCGTCGTACCAGAAAGGGGTCACGAAGGTCGTCGGCACTCAGCGCGGCGTTCCTGATGTCTCCGCGGAGGCCGATCCAAACTCTGGCGTCTGGGTCCTCGATAGCGGCAACGGCGGCTGGTACATCGTCGGCGGCACCAGCGCTTCGTCCCCGATCTGGGCTGGTATCGTCAGTGCGGCCGGAAACAACTCGGGATCAAGCGCGGCTGAACTCACCACCATCTACAAGAGCCGTGGCAACAAGCTTGACTTCAACGACATCAAGTCGGGTGTCTGCGGTCCGTGGAATGGCAACCTCACCGAGCCAGGGTATGACCTCTGCACGGGCGTCGGCAGCCCCGTGGGCTATGGTGCTAAGTAACAACGGAGTGTAGATCACTTGCTGAGCACGGCCCCACCGGAGAGCGGGGCCGTTTTCATTCTGAAAGAATCCCCCTGAGCATTACCCAGGGGCACGACACCACACGAGCGTCTTCTATGGTGAGAGTCGCTGGATGTCGCGAACCAAACCCGCGGTCGGTCGAGACGGTGAATGATTGCATTGCACGGTATGACGAGAAGATTGAAGAGTTGAGCCGGGAAAAAAAGGCTCAGAGCCTCTCATTCGGCGGCTATTGTGCTCCATTTTTCGCGTCTCTCGTCACGGTTGAGAGAGCAATGCTCACTCTCCTGCCCCTCTGTCAGCGCCTGCTGTGGTACTCCACACCATTCGGAGTTTTGCGTGTGACGGACTGTTCGCACCAGTCACGCGGAAGGGCAAAATAAATAGTCGCACGGACTCCTGAGGTGTATATTAGCGCGGATCCGGTGGGGCAAAAATCGAAACCGGGTAAGCGTTGTGATGATGTGTCGTGTTCGTTAGTCGGTGCCTTCTCCGGAAATCCACGAAAAGGGGAATGAACATGGAAAAGCAGTTAGGCACTGTAGCCTATTGGATCGGTGTCGGCTCCACGGTCGTTGCCATAGTCACACGGCTACTCACAGCGATTGGTGTATTTGTGTTCCCTGCGCCAACGGAGGGGAAAATCCCGATTTCATATCGGAGCTTCCTGGATGGGGCGATGCTGTTCTTTGTCATGGCAATTGCCAGTTCTGTGGCCATGTGGGTCAAACAGCAAAGGTCGTAGAAAGCGCGCATCCGAGCAGGAGAACGGAAGACGTGAAAAACATCACCCCGCCCGGCGACTCAATCGCCTCTGTCCAGTTCGATGAGCGGGAAGAGGAAACAGCACCACGTCAAACCGGATTGAGGCGGCCAGGTGAAAACCCCTGACCAACTGCCACCGGGAGGCTAAAGTCACTGCGCCTCTTCTCGACTCCACTCATTGGAGTCACTGAGCGCTATCGCCTGTGGCTGTTGAAATCGCCGCACGCGCGAAATGAAAGAACAAAGAATAATGGCGAACACACTATTCATTCGAATGACGATCTGCAGCATTCTGCTCAGTGTGTTTCAGTGCGTCCAGGGCCAGACGATCAGATGGGCTGGACATACCTGGAAAGTCACCAGCGGTGGTATGGCAGGCGTTGCTCCCGGGAATCCGGCCAATGTCGATTTCAACCCGGATGGATATCTACATCTCCAAATCGCCAAGCGCGAGGGAAAATGGACTGCCGCGGAGTTGTTTACTACCGACAATATGGGATTTGGGACGTACCAGTGGGTTATCCAGGGCGACGTCTACAACATGGATCAGACAACGGTGCTCGGGCTCTTCACGTATGGACCCACTCACCACATTGGCGCCGACGCAGAGAACGAAATTGATATCGAATTTTCCCAGTGGAACAAGACTTGTCACGGCTGTGATGCCGACTTTACAGTTTATCCATCCACGGGAAACCGCAAGCCGAATGGCGTTTCCAGCTGGGAAGACAACTTCCAAGTCAGCGGTGGAAACCTTACTACGGCAAGGATGGAGTGGAGATCCGATCGCGTCGTGTTCAGGCGCCACATGCAGGGCGTCGTAGCTGATGACGTCCGTGACGCCGGTGGCGGTATCGAGCACCGACACCTTCCTGGAGTCGCCGTCGATCTCGGTGACCTCGGTGTTGAACCGCACGTCGATGCCGTATTTCTTGACGGCGCTTTCCAGGGCGCGGGCGAACACCGGCACCCCGAACAGCCCGCCGCCCGGCATGGCGAGCACGACCTGGATGTCGCGGAGGACTCCGCGGGCACGCCAGTGATCCGCGCACAGGTAGGCGATCTTCTGCGGAGCCCCCGGGCACTTGATAGCGCCGGCCGGCATGGTGAACAGCGCGGTCCCGCCCCGCAGGTCCCGCATGACCTCCCAGGTCTTCGGTGCCAGCCGCAGGTCGTAGTTGGAGGAGGCGAACGGCGTGCGCATCGCTTCGGGCATGCCGGGGGTGGCGTCCCAGTCGAGCTGAATACCCGGCGCCATCACCAGCCGGTCATAGCTCAGCACTCGCCCGCGGGTCGTGGTGAGGTGCTGTTGCACGGGGTCGACGCTTACGGCGCTGTCCAGGATCCAGGTCACCCCCTTGGGGATGAACGATGCCTGGCCGCGCACCGTTTTCGTCATCTCTACCAGGCCGCCGCCGACCAGCGTCCACAGCGGCTGGTAGCAGTGCAGAGGGCTCGGCTCGACGAGGGCGACATCGTTGACTCCGGCCCGGCGCAGCCGGGCGGCAACGCTGATTCCTGCCTGGCCGCCACCGACGATGACGACGCGGTGATGCTGGCGAGTGCTGGCCGGACGCGCGCCAAGCGACGCTGAACGTGACACGGTTGATCTCCTGACGACGAGGCGGTTCGGGATGCGGTTCAGAACGCGCCGCTACATCCGCCGTCGTCGGTTACGAAGATGCTGCCGGCCAGCAGGCAGCGCTCAAGGAAGAGGAGCCGTGCTGAGACACGCTGGCCAGTGGTCACCCGCGCAGTCCACCGGTTGCCCCGCCTGAACGGTACGGACCAAGGTCCCGGCTGAGTGGGACCTTCGGCCTGGTCACGCTCGGTTTCTCCGGCCGCGGGCACCGCGGCAGTGAGACCGGGGCGTTTCCGCGGAGACGTTTGGCAAATGCCTATAGCAATTTCATAGGAAGATTCCTATTACGACGCCGAAGCTCGCGTCAGCCCGGCGGGTCCTCCCCGGTGAGCCCGTCGAGCGGAGCCACCGAGCGGAGCCACCGAGCGGAGCCACCGAGCGGAGCCACCGAGCGGAGCCCGGTCCTGCCGAACTGTACAGACCAGGTGGAGCGGATTAGACGAGCAGGTGTATCGGGCCGAGCCGACCTTCAGGGAGCAGGCCGAGGCGGCCGAGGCCGCGGGCCGCCTCTGGGAGCGGCTGCCCGTCACCGCCGAACTGAAGGCCGAGGCCCGCCGGCGCGGTCTGTGGAACCTCTTCCTGACCGGCAAGGCCGCCAAGGCGGTCGCCTCGCTGGACCCGGCGCTCCTGCCGGACCCGCCGCTGACCAACCTGCAGTACGCGCCGCTGGCCGAGATCACCGGCTGGAGTCCCGCGCTGGCGCCCGAAGCGCTGAACTGCGCCGCGCCGGACACCGGCAACATGGAAGTGCTGGCCGAGTTTGGCTCGCCGGAACAGCAGGAACGCTGGCTCCGCCCGTTGCTCGAGGGGACGATCAGGTCGGCGTTCTGCATGACCGAGCCCGCCGTCGCCTCCAGCGACGCGTCCAACATCGCCACCACGGTCACCCGGGAAGGCGACAGCTACGTCATCAACGGCCGCAAGTGGTGGTCCTCGGGCGCGATGAGCTCTGACTGCAAGATCCTCATCGTGATGGGCGTGACGGCCGATGCCACCGACAGTCACCGCAGGCACTCCATGATCCTGGTGCCCCGCGACACGCCGGGGGTCGACGTCCAGCGCGGGGTGTACGTGTTCGGCTACACCGACGGAACGCACGGCGGCCATGCCGAGGTGGAGTTCACCGACGTGCGGGTCCCGAAGGAAAACCTGATCGCGGGTGAGGGTGAGGGATTCGCGATCGCGCAAGCGCGGCTCGGTCCCGGGCGCATCCACCACTGCATGCGGCAGATCGGCGCGGCCGAGCACGCCCTGGAGCTCATGTGCCAGCGCGCGACCTCCCGGACCGCGTTCGGCAAGCCGCTGGCCGAGCAGGGGGTCGTCCAGGACTGGATCGCCGAGTCCCGGGTCCGGATCGAGCAGGCCCGGCTGCTCGTGCTGAAGACCGCGTGGTTGATGGACACCGTGGGCAACAAGGGCGCGCACACCGAGATCCAGGCGATCAAGATCGTCACCCCGGCCATGGCCGAGTGGGTGATCGACAAGGCGATCCAGGCCCACGGCGGGGGAGGGGTAAGCCAGGACTTCCCGCTGGCCCACCTGTGGGCGAGCGCGACGCACGCTCAGGTTCGCCGACGGCCCTGACGAAGTACACAAGAGGTCGCTCGCTCGCCGCGAGCTAAGGAAGACGGCAGCACGCACCACGGCCCGTTCGGAGCAGCGCTAACCCGGGGGGACGACCCCCCGGACCCCCCGAGGAGGGAGACACTCAGTGACGCAGACAGTCGCGATCGTGACCGGCGCGGCCCGGGGTATCGGCGCCGCGACGGCGCGCAGGCTGGCCGCGGACGGGATGGCGGTCGGGGTCCTCGACCTGGACGAGGCCGGCTGTGCCGGGACCGTGAAGGAGATCGCCGACGCCGGCGGGCGCGCGGTCGCGGTGGGTGCCGACGTCAGCCAGCGGGACCAGGTCGAGGCCGCGGTCGAGCGGGTGGCCAGCGAGCTCGGCGCGCCCACGGTGCTGGTCAACAACGCCGGCGTGATCCGCGACAACCTGCTGTTCAAGATGACCGACGACGACTGGGACACGGTGCTCGGGGTGCACCTGCGCGGGGCGTTCCTGATGAGCCGCGCGGTGCAGAAGTACATGGTTGATCAACGTTACGGACGGATCGTCAACCTGTCCTCGTCGTCCGCGCTGGGCAACCGCGGCCAGGTCAACTACTCCGCGGCCAAGGCCGGCATGCAGGGCTTCACCAAGACGCTCGCGATCGAGCTCGGGCCGTTCGGGGTCACGGCGAACGCGGTCGCGCCGGGCTTCATCGTCACCGACATGACCGCGGCCACCGCGGCCCGGATCGGCGTGGGCTTCGAGGACTTCCAGAAGGCCAGGGCCCAGGAGATACCGGTGCGCCGGGTGGGGCAGCCCGCCGACGTGGCGAACGTGATCTCCTTCCTGGTCAGCGAGGGCGCGGGCTTCGTCTCCGGCCAGGTCATCTACGTCGCCGGCGGACCCCTCTGCTAATGGACAGGAAACTGTGCTAAGGAAGACATTGTGCTGACCCCTGAAGAGCTCCGCGAGCGGACCCGCGCGTTCCTCGCCGGGGCGTCCTGACCCGCATGAGATGCCCAGGCAAGACTTCCTGAACGCGCGATTCGACGCCGGCCTGGCCTGGGTGCACTACCCGGAGGGGCTCGGCGGGCTCGGCCTGTCCCGCTCACTGCAGCAGATCGTCGACGCGGAGTTCGCCGCGGCCGGTTCCCCGGGCAACGATGCGGAACACAACGCCATCGGCCTGGGCATGGCCGCGCCCACCATCGTGGCCTACGGCACCGAGGAGCAGCAGCGGCGCTGGCTGCGCGAGCTCTGGACGGGCCGGGAGATCTGGTGCCAGCTGTTCAGCGAGCCCGGCGCGGGCAGCGACCTGGCCGAGTTTACCGCCGACCTGAGGCAGGCGCCGCTACCTCCTGGGTAGGCCGGCCCCGGCGGCCAACGAGTTAACCGAAGGCACGGCAGCGGCGCCGGCTGCCCTGGCACGCTACAGCGTCCTTGACGGCGCCGCGTGGGAGTACGCGCCGGCCTTCGCGGCGCTGCCGCCCACGAGCGCCAGCCGGCTTCGCGCCGATTTACGCGAAGCTGCTGCTGCTCCTCGGCCGCGGGACGCGACTGCAGGCCCTGCCGCCGACCGCGAGGACCACCTCGCGGAGGCCCGCCGCTCAACGAGCTGGCCGAGCGTGCGCCGCCGGCGACGAGGCGCTGCGCGCCGTCTGGCTCCAGCGAGCCCTGCTGCTGCGCGAGGCCGGCCACGAGGACCAGGCCCGCGACCTGCTGGAACGCGGCATGGCTGCCCTTGAGCACGGCCCGCGATTACTACCTCGCGGCCATCGAGCGATGGCCGGCGGCGACTACAGCGCGGCACGCGACCTGTAGCGCGACGCCGCCGGCTCGATCCGCAGGATGCCTACGTCTGCTACGCGCTGGGGCTGTGCTACGCGCAGATGGGCGACTACCACCGAGCGGCCGACGCATTCGACGCCAGCCTGGCGCTATGGCCCGATTTCTTCGCCTCGCACTATCAGCGTGCCCGAGTCCATAACGAATTGGAGGAACATGCCGAGGCGGTCGACGAGTTCAGCGACGGCCATCCGCCTGCGGCCGGATTTTCTCGACGCCTACGTCGATCGCGCCCTCGCCCGACGGCGCTCGGGGACTACAATGATGCCGAAGCAGATCTGACGCACGCCCTGAAGCGGGCACCCCGGCAACTCGCGTCTACTTCATCCGCGCCGAGGTGCGGCGGCAGGCCGGCGACATTCGGGGGCCGACGCGGACCGAGCCGAGGGGCTGCGCCGCGAGCCGTGCGATGAGGTGAGCTGGGTGGCCCGCGGTCTGGCTCGCATGGACGCGATCCGAAAGGCGCCCTCGCGGAGTTTGACCGAGCCTTGAAAATCAATCCGCACTACTTGCCGGCGCTGGAGGATCGGGCCGCGGTCCTGGCGGAGCAGCTCGGCCGAACCGACGACGCGGTCGAGGCCCTGGACCGAGCGATCAGGCGGCGCAGACGCGGGCAGTGCCCGGGCCGGCCGAGGCGTGCTGCTGGCCAGGCTCTGCCGGCGCGACGAGGCGCTCCGCGATGCGCCGGACGCCGAGCGACTCGACCCACGGCCGGAAGTGCTCTACCAGGCGGCCGGCATCTACGCCCTGACCATCCGAGAAGAATCCCGCGGACCGCCGCGAGGCGTTCCGCCTGCTCGCAGCGGCGCTGCGACAGGGCCACGGGTTCGACCTGCTCGAGATCGATCCCGACTTGCGGCCGATCCGCGGGCAGCCCGAATATCGTCGCCTCCTCGAAGCGGTTCGGACGTTGCGTTTCTCTGACGGAACGCGGTCGCACCGATAAGCAGCCCGGACTGACGAGGACAACTCTCATGGCACGATCCCGACGGCTCACGCTGGAAGTCCTGGAAGACCGCACCACCCCTGCCGTCTTCGGCACTCCCTGGTCCAACCCCGGTTACCTCACCCTCAGTTTCGCCCCCGACGGCACGCCAATCGGCGGTCAGACCAGCAGCCTGTTCGCCACGCTCGACGCCCAGGAGCCGGCTGCGGCCTGGCAGACCATCGTCCTGCGTGCCGTACAAACCTGGGCGGTCGACACCAATCTCAACATCGGCGTCGTGGCGGACAACGGCCAGCCCTTCGGCACGTCCGGTCGGGGAGAGGAAGGGTGCGCGCTTCGGCGACATCCGCATTGGGGCCGCGCCGCTCAGTCCCGATGTGCTGGCCGTCTCGGTCCCGCACGATCCGTATCTTTCCGGGAACTGGTCCGGCGACGTCATCCTGAACAGCACCATCGACTTTACCCAGCCGCAAAGTGATCTTTACGGCGTCCTCCTGCACGAGTTCGGCCACGTGTTCGGCCTTGGCCCCAGCCCCGACCCCGCCTCGGTCCTCTACCAGAACGCGACCTGGGTGACGACGCAGCTGGCCCCCAGCGACGTGGCGGCCATCCAGGCCCTGTATGGTGCACCCGCCCCCAGCCGGGCCCACAATCACACGATTGCGACCGCCGCGCCCATTCGCTACCCCTCCGACGACGGGGTCGCCTTTACCGGGACGACGCCGCTGGTGGCCTCTGGCGACCTCGTCGCTGTTGGGCAGAACGATTTCTTCTCGGTGCAGACGTCCGCCTTCACCGGACCGATGACCTTCCGCCTCCAGACCGCCGGCATCAGCCTGCTCGCGCCGAATCTGACCGTTTACGATGCCAACGGCAACGTCCTGGGGCAGGCGCAATCCACCGATGTCCTGGGCGACGGGGTCAGCGTCCACCTCAATGGCGTGACGGCGAACACCACCTACTACGTCAGCGTCGAAGCAGCCACGAGTGATCTCTTTGCCTTGGGCCGGTATGGGCTGGCGGTCACCTTCGATGCCACGCTGAAGACGACGCCCGATCAGATCGCCGCGATGCTGGGCAGCGTGCACGGCGGCTCGTCCGGCGGAGAGTCTTCGGACGATGCCAGCCTCGGTACTATCCCGGCATTGCGGACCACTCCGGGTTATGCGGCCAACCAGCATTATGAGACCCGGGGGAGCCTTAGCAACGTCGTTACTTACAGCCTTCAGTCGCCGCTGAGCCCGTCGGGGACCCCCCTGGTGCTGACGGTCGCCGTCAGCGCCTCGGGCGAGAGCGGCGTGCTGCCGCAGGTGCAGGTGCTTGACGCCAACCAGCAGCCGGTGGCGGCCCAGGTGCTGGTGAACGGCGAAGGCGGTTACACGATCCAGGCCGACGCCCTGGCGCCCGGTCAGACGTACTACCTGAGCTCGACGCCGCCGACCCTGGGCGAGGGGGAGGACGCGAGCTTCTCGCTTGTCGCGGACTTCAGTCAGACCTCGGCCCTGTTGCCGGTGCTGGCCGCCGGCAGCGTGACCACAACCACCTCGCCCCCCACGACCGCGCTGTACGTCGCCCTGGACCAGGTCTTCCAGTTCTCGCTGTCCGCGACGGACGCGGGGGCCCCGGCGGGCGCCGCCGTACAGATGACGATCACCGACGGCAGCGGCAAGGTCGTCTTCACCCTGGCTGCCCCGGCCGGACAAACGGTGACCGGCCCCCCCGTGTTGCTGGCCCCGGCGCTTACACCGTCCGCCTCTCCATCCTGACCCCGGGGGGGCGCCGGCGATCGCTCACGTTTCAGCTGCGCGGCGCCTCGATCACCGATCCGATCGGCCCCGTGATTACGAACCCAACCAACGCGCCGATGTACACGAATCCGGGTAACCCCTTCACTTACTACTACCCCGATGGGACGATTTCCGTGAGCCGTACCTACTCGCTCCGCTCGTCCTGTAGCCCGTGGGAATGACCGGCGGAAGAATCCTTGCACCCCTTGGTGGGTTGCGGCGAGGCTTTTCACTCCCCTAGCTGCAGCCGTATCGCAGCTCAGGTCGCGACGCCCATCCCGTGCTGGGAAAAGAGCTTCCTGCGTGCGAAGCGCAGCACGCTTCGGTCACATCGAGCGACGCATCGAATCGCACGGGGACACCGCCGCCATTGGGCAAGCGTCGGGCTTGTAACTCAGTGGCACATGCAGCCCGAGTCACTTCGTAGGCCCAAGGAACCGGGCCGCCACCCACGCGAGGATGACTGCGGTGGCCAGGATCGCGTCGGCGAGCGATGGGTTTCGCGTCGGGTTGAGAAGCAGCCACAACAGGACGAACCCAGCAGGAGGTTAGCAGCGAAGAACAGCCGCCGCTGACGCAGTGTCCCGCCCTCTCAGCGCCGGCCCGGCGGGGCCTGTTCGAGGTCCTTGCGCAGGCCCTTCAACTCCTCCCGCAATGCGTCCAGCTTCTTCTCCAGCTCGGCCGCCCGCTGGCTCACCTGCTGGCGATGCAGGTCCCCTCCAGACTCCGCAGGTCCCTGCAACTTCGTCAGCCGGCGTTTCGCCTGTTCCAGCCGGACCTCCGACTCCCTCAACTCGGCTTCCCTCACCTCAAGCTGGCCAACCAGTGCGGCTTGTTCAACGGGACTGACCCCGCCTTTGTGAGCGACTTCCACACTGAGGCGCGCGGCCTTCAGTTGTGCCTTCTTCACACCCAGCTGCACTTCCAGCAACTCCACCTCGTCCCGGGCCTGATCCACCTGCGCTGCACGGTCCGTTTTCACGCCCCGATTCGGGACTTCGTTCGCCGTGGCATCTCCCGCCCCCGCGGGTTGTGGCCCCGCCCCTCCTGACCCGGCGGCCGAACGCACCGCCTTGTCCTCGGCCAGCTTCCGCGCGTTGCGCTCAGCTTCGGCCTGGCGCCGGGCCTCCTGTTCAGTGGCCCGCGCTCGCTCTGCCTGCGCCTCCGCCTGCTTGAGGGCTTTCTCCAGTTGGCGCGTTTTCGCGTCCAGCGACACCTGCAGGGCCTCGACCCGCTCGTGCAGTTCACGAATCTCCTTCTCCTGCTCCGCCCAGCAGCGCCTGGAGCTTCTCCTGATCCGCCGGCGCAGGTCGCGCGGCCTTCTGGGTCGCGGCCGAGTCCGCGGGCGTGCGCCCTGGCTCACCGGCCGCCGTTTGATAGCTCACCACACCACCACCGCCGAGCAGCACCACCCCGAGGACCACGGCGGCCGCTATCTTCACCTTCGTTAGCAGCATGGCTCTCACCACCCCTTCTGACAGGGCTACCACTTCGGTTGAGACGACCCCGGCCAGGCCCTTCCCCGCCGCGGCCAGAGCCGCGGCCCGCACCGACGCCAGGACCAGGGCGCTGGGTGCCGCGGCCGTGGCGCGCTTCCCCGGCGACGACTGCCGCCAACACACCCAGCGTCACTCCCCGTCGGGTCAGCCGGTCGCGCAGCCGCTGCCGCGCTCGCGCTAGACGCGACAGGACCGTGCCCACCGGACAGCCCAGCTCCCGGGCCGCCTCCTCATTGGTGCGGCCTTCGACGTGGCAGAGCACGAAGGGCGCACGGTACTGCTCCGGCAGCCGGCTGACCTCCTCGTCCAGCACTGGGGCGGTAGATCGCGCCAGGCGGGATCCGTTGCCGGGCGGGCAGGCAGAGCGTCCAGGTTTTGGAAAGGAAAGGGAACACTGCCGGACGGCAGGCACGCGCCGGAGGGCCGTGCGGCAAGCCACGGTGTAGAGCCAGGCCGCGACCGCCTGGCGTCGGCCGATGGAGCCGGCCTTGCAGGCGAGGGTCAGGAAGGCGGCCTGAGCAGCATCCTCCGCTTCGTGCTCGTCGCCGAGGACGCGCCGGCAAACGCCGAGCACAGCAGCCGCGTGCCGCCACAGCAGCGCCTCGAAGGCGGCCTCGTCGCGGTGGGTGACCCAGCGCCGCAATAGGTCAGCGTCGCTCAGCCCGCCGTCGCTGGCCGGAGTCACCACACGCCGCAACCGCCGGATCATGATTCTCAGTCTGGCCCCGTCCACGATACGTCCCCTCGGACCCCTTGCCTCCCTTTATATGGCCTACCGCAAAAGTTCTGCAACACAACATCTGAAGTATAAACCTTGAAGAAGGTGGTGGTCGTGGCTCATGGTTTCCAATTTCTCCTCCGTTAATTTGTAAAGCTCCTGTTTGTTCGTCGCACGGTGCGCCTTGAGTTCGTGGTTCTTCAAGTGATTCCACACCTTCTCGTCGGGATTCCAGTCGGGCGAGTACGGCGGCAGATAGTACACATGCAGTCGCGGCCGACTTACGATGAAGGCCTTCGTCATCTTCGACGTATGCGGCTTGGCCTGGTCCATCACGACGACGACGTGTCTGCCCGGATGCTCACGCAGCAACTGCTTCAGGAAACCAATCACCTCCACGGATGTGATGCGCTTGTCGTGAAGTTGAAACACCAGTCGGCCTTTGGGACTGAGTGCCGACATCGCCGCGATGCTGGCCCGCCCCCCTGTCACCGCCACTTTGCGAGGCTTGCCCCTCTCGGCCCAGGTCTTGCCCAGCAGCGGCGTCAGGCAAACCGAAGCCTCGTCTTCGCAATACAGGATTCCGCCCGTCGTTTCCAGGGTTTCGCGAATCCTGGGGATCGTTTCCTCTTGCCAGCGGCGTCGCGTTTCGGGGTCGGCCTCGAAGTATTGCCGCTCGGGCGTTTGCCACGTCAGGCCCGCTTCACGCAGGCGCCGCCAAACGGTGTCTTCGGAAACGTCCACCTTCAAACGATCGACCAGCACAGCGTGCAGTCGGCCGACGGTCCACAGATCGGTTTCGAATCCGAACTTCGTCGCCGGCACCAAAACAATGCGCTGATGCGCTTGGGAGTGATGCCGCACAATTTTCTCGGCCTACCGCTGACGGGCCGGCGCTGCAACCCCGCGTCGCCGTGCCGATCGTGTCGCGCAAGCCAACGGTGCAGCGTCGTCCGATCAACGCCGAAGGCCGTCGCCGTTTGCGAAACAGCCATCCCGTTTCGTACCGCTTCGACTGCACGAACGCGTACGTCCCATGTAGAATATCCGCGACCATCCATGGCTCAGAACTCCTGCTATCCTTACAGCTGGCGTACAGCTGCATAGTGTAGCAGAACTTTTGCGGGC
>CAVVXZ010000002.1:0-176530 GCA_963752175.1 uncultured Acidobacteriaceae bacterium | reverse complement strand
GGAAATTTCAGCCTGTCGATGAAATAATGATACCCCTCTCGATCCAGCTGCTCGCGCTTAATGCTCCACTTCTTTCTATTCGATAAAATGCCGTCAGGCCTGAACCATGTCCTTGAATCTTTCCACTCGACTGGCACCGCAATTCACCAGGAACGTCCGGCATCGGGGCGAAGAATACTACTGGCGCGACCAAGTCCGTATTGAGCGGGCTTCTGAAACCGAATTGCACGCCCGGGTGCGGGGTTCGCAGACTTATGATGTAGAGCTGAATTTCAGAGACGGAATCCTGTCGGTCTGGTGTGACTGCCCCTACTTCGTGGACAATGGCGTCCCATGCAAGCATCTCTGGGCCACGATTCTGGCAGCCGAGGCACAGGGTGGCCTCTCTGCGGCTACTTCTGCGCCGCAACTGGTATTGAGCGACGATTCTGAATTGCCCTTTGACGACGCTGATCTCAGGACGCTAAAGACCCGATGGCGAGACTCGGTTGCCCGCTCGCGCGTACCTGTCACCACTCAACAGCGGGTGCCGAAACCGCCATCGTGGCAACAGCAATTCAGCGAGATCGTCGCCCCCGGCTCGCGGCCGGCCGCGCCAGAGTCCACGTGGCCGGCTAAGCGGGAGGTTCTATACATCGTGGACATTGCAACGTGTCTCTCGGGCGGCGGACTGTGCCTCACGCTGGAATCTCGTGATCGCAAGAAAGACGGCAGCTGGACACGCCCCAAGCCGCTCGCGATGAAGCGCAGCCAGATTCAGCGTCTTCCCATAACCGAAGACCAACAAGTACTGTCGATGGTCGCTGGAACACAGATGTACGCCTATGGATACTCGGATCCTTATGAACGTCTTCCTGAATTGTCAATGCTTCCGCCTGCACTGAGCGCTATGCTCATGCCTCTCATGGTCCGAACCGGCCGCTGCTACTTGCGGCCTCAGAACGAGCCCGAAGCTTTGCTACCGCTGGCTTGGGATGACGGCGAGGCTTGGAGTTTTGGGCTTGAGTTGGGCAAGGCGGAAGGCGGACAGTGTGCGCTCACCGGATTTTTCCACCGTGGTGAAGAGCGAATGAAACTGACGGCCCCGCTTCTCGTCGCACCTGGCCTTCTACTTACCAGGGACCGAGTGGCACGAAGCGCCCAGGAAGCTTCGTTTGAGTGGATTTCAGCTCTTCGCAAGAAGTGCTCGATTGTGGCTCCCGAGGGCGAAAAAGATCAATTCCTGGCCGCCTTGCTCTGCTCCCGGAACCTGCCGCCACTGACTGTGCCAGAGGAAATGCGGTACGAGGAATTGGCGTCAATTCCCGCTCCGCGTCTGAAAATTTCCCAAGCGCCGACTCGCTTAGGACCAGGGCGCCTGCAAGCGGAGCTCTCGTTTGCCTACGATGACCGGATTGTGCCGGAGTTCGATTCCTCGCGGGGCATCTTTGACGCTGCCAGCCGGCGGTTTCTGATCCGCGATTTCGACGCCGAAGCAACGGCTAATGCATTGCTTGATCAACTGGGCGTGAAACGAGGCCAAGCGAGTTACTGGGAGCCCGAACCTGTCCGCGGGTTTGCGGCGAGTAAGCTGCCACGGGTCGTGCGGTCGCTGGTCGAGGCAGGATGGCACATTGACGCCGAGGGAAAAATCTTCCGCCGGCCGGGATCGTACCGGCTCGAAGTGTCCAGCGGTGTGGACTGGTTCGAATTGCACGGCGAAGTGGATTACGGCAACACCAAGGCGCGACTGCCAGAATTGCTCGCGGCCCTGCGTCGCGGCAACAACATGGTGCAGCTCGATGACGGAACCTACGGAATGCTGCCGGAGGAATGGCTGCGCCGGATCGGTCCCCTGGCCGGAATGGGTTCTCCCGAGAACGGACACATTCACTTTACCCGTTCCCAGGCAGGACTTCTCGATGCCCTGCTGGCCACACAGCCCGAAGCACAATGGGACCAGACGTTCGCGCGCGTCCGGGCCGATCTCCACCAATTCAGTGCGGTGGAGACCACTGCACAGCCTGAGGGATTCGTGGGCCGTTTGCGCGATTATCAGTGCGAAGGATTGGCGTGGATCCTTTTTCTACAACGATACTCTTTCGGCGGTTGCCTGGCCGATGATATGGGTGTAGGCAAGACGGCGCAGGTGCTGGCTCTTCTCGAAATGCGTCGCGAGTTGCGGTGCACCGGCAAGCCAGTCGCACCGTCCCTCATCGTGGTGCCAAAATCCCTGGTGTTTAACTGGAAGCAGGAGGCGGAGCGCTTCACGCCTCAACTGCGGGTTCTGGACCACACCGGCATGGCCCGCGATGGCAACGACTTCGCGGCTTGTGACGTGATCCTCACCACCTATGGTACGCTGCGACGGGATATCCTTTCTCTTAAGGATCTCGAATTTGATTACGTCATCCTCGACGAGGCTCAGGCGGTCAAGAATGCCGACACTGAATCCTCGAAGGCAGTACGCCTTTTGCGTGGACGATATCGTCTGGGGCTGAGTGGCACTCCAGTCGAGAATCATCTCGGCGAACTCTGGAGCTTATTTGAGTTTCTTAATCCCGGAATGCTTGGCGCAGCCAGCGTTTTCAAGGTTGCGGGCGGCACATGGCGCAATCCCACGGAAGACACGCGCCGCTTGCTGGCTCAGGCCCTGCGGCCATTCATTCTGCGCCGGACCAAGCAGCAAGTGGCGCAGGAACTTCCGCCCAAGAGCGAGCAGACGATTTACTGTGAGATGGAGACCGCCCAGCGCAAGCTCTACGACGAATTGCGCCAGCACTATCGCGAGTCACTGCTGAAGCGAATCGAAACGGATGGCCTGACTAAATCAAAGATCCAGGTTCTGGAAGCCTTGTTGCGTCTGCGCCAGGCCGCTTGCCATCCCGCACTGCTCGACCCCAAACGCATTGGAGCCCCCAGCGCCAAACTCGAAGCGCTGCTCGCACAATTGCGCGAAGTCCTCGACGAAGGACACAAGGCATTGGTGTTCTCGCAGTTTACCAGCCTGCTGAAAATTGTTCGCGAGCGGCTGAATGAAAGTGGCATCATTTACGAATACCTCGATGGCGCGACTCGCGACCGCCAGGCCAGAGTCGAGCGTTTCCAAACTGACCCAAGCTGCAGAATCTTCTTGATCAGCTTAAAGGCAGGCGGAGTCGGGCTGAACCTTACCGCCGCCGAGTATGTCTTCATCCTCGATCCCTGGTGGAACCCGGCCGTGGAAGCGCAGGCGGTGGATCGCACGCACCGCATCGGACAACAGCGTTCGGTCTTCGCGTATCGGCTGATCACCCGTGACACCGTCGAGGAGAAGATACTCGAGTTGCAAAATAGCAAGCGCGACCTGGCCGCCGAAATCATCGGCGCCGAGAGCAGCGTCATTCGGAACCTGAAGCCCGAGGACCTCGCGCTTCTACTTTCATAGCGTTCTTGTGCCATAACAAGGAAGTAAGAAATGAATCGCGCGAAAGTTGAGGCAGAGTCGGGATAAGTGCAGCTTCCGTCACAATCGGGCGTAGGATTGGCCCAACCGAAAATTGTGTCGAGGGGGTTGTAGTCATAAAGGATCGTATGGGGCATTACTGCAGGATCTGCGGGCGTGAGCGGCCGAACGAGCAGTTCTCGGGCAAAGGTCACAAGATTCATGTGTGCAAGCGCTGCCAGGACAAGCCGGAGACCGAGCGCCGAGCCATCGAGGATCAGGACGATCTCTTCCGGTTTCTCAAACAGTCGCACATCTCCGAGAAGAATGTGATTCGTCTGGGACAAATGGCGAAGTCGGACAATCCGCAGGTCGCCAGTCTCGCCGAGATTGTCCTGGAAGTGGCCCGGCTAAAACCCTACAAAACCAGGAGACTCAAATTCCTTGCGCAGAAGCATCCGGAACTGCTACGCAAGTTGGAAAACACGGGCTTGATTTTTGCGCATACCTGGGACTGGAGGACTAGGGAAGTCTTCGCCCAATCCAATTCGGAAGAAGCGGAAGTCATTGTCCCAGAGGATTGGGAGGGAACAGATTTGTCCGCGCAAGAGGACTGGGAGATACCGTTTTGAACTGACCTGGCTCAGACCTCACACTTTCTCCTGCAGACAAAACCGCAGTTGCAGGACATACCAAGGATCCGCATGACGTTGGACGGCACTCATTGGGCCTACGAGTTGCAGCGAATCTATTCCCTCTTCCTGGCTGACGGCCTGCGTTGATTCAGCCACTTCCTAACCATCACCCGGAGTCCGACCTCGGCCGTAACTTGCGCCAGACGTTTATCAGGCACCGCTTCAAGAACGGATGAGAGGCAATAGAGAAGAAGATGGCTTCGTTTTCGAGATTGGTCCCGACAACGACCTTGTCGTGACGCTCTTCCGGGATTGTTCCTCTGCCGAGCTGTGATTAACGGGTTGCTCCTGCCGAAGCAGCTGACGCGCGTTCCAGCTTCCGAATACCGCGCCGCTGCCCAAGCAAGCGCGTCACACCGGCGTCACAACGGGGTGCTGTGTTCTATAAGTGATTGAAAACAAAAAGTCGTGGCAGCCGGACCTGTAAGCCGAATTCGCCGGACTGCATTGCAAATAGACAACTTACTTGAAATCAATCGCCGTGAACTGTCAATGATGTCAACTTTGTCAGTGTTGGCAGGTTTTGCGTCACACCGGCGTCACAATTTGGCGGTTCGAGACGATTGTTTGCTGCAGTCGCGATCAGCCTACCTACAAGTTTGCCTTGGCAAGTCGACGCAAGAAGCTCTCCTTGGCGGCGTGTGTCTGCCGGATCTTCTCAAGTTCCATCTGAAATTTGGCTCTCTTGCCCCGGCGGACTGCGAGATCATGCAAGTCGGTCAGCAAGCCAACCGCCCTAGCGTACTCGTTGGGCTGCCGCTTCAGGATATGTACGGCGACCTCCTCCCAGATTTCCGGTTCGCGTCGACCTAGTTGATCGAGATATCGAGTCCGGCTTGCTTCGTCTTCCGCTCTTCGTTTTGCCGTTTCCGCTATGCGCTGCTCGTTCAGTAGCCGGGCTCTGTCCTTCGCACGCGCATGGGCCGCTGCCAGAAGATTGCCCACCTTACGCCGTTCGATTGCAAAGAGCACTTCAGAGGGTTGCTGTAAGTCCTGACCCCGGAAACGCCGCATGAAGTCGTTTCGCCAGCGCTCGCCTTGCTCCACGACCGCAGTAATGAGCAACTCGTTCTTGTCCTTTTCCGACAAACCTCGAATCCATGCGGACAGCTCTTTGCGGCTCGGTCCAGCAGCGAGTGGTTTTGAAGCCTGCGCTGCAACCTCGACGAGATCCTCATCGATTTCGAGGAATTCGATCAGAGCATCGAGGGAACCGGACAATTCTTGCAAGCCTGCAGGCACGGGCGGCTCCATTCCATCTTCATCAAGTCCTCCATCCTGCGCGCTGCGAAGCCAGCCGAGATACAGGCATCTGAGGTCGCCGCGAAGCAGGTCTGAGCGCAGAGGCATCAGGGAGGCCATCCATCCGGTCCCGTCGTCCTCGCCATCCCACTCCGACTCACATCCAAACTCAACGATCACGAATCTCGCGGTTCTTCGCACACGCACGGTCTCGCCGGGGATCATGGCCTTGAGCAACTTGTAGTCAACCGATTCCTGCGGGAGGCGAATATAGAACTCATGCGTCCCCCAGTTCGCGAAGTAGACAAAAGCGTCAAAATATTTCTCCAGCAGCTTGCTCGGATTGGCTTTCAGATCTCCCCATTCGTAGTGGTTCGTGAAGCTCGTTGTGGTGATTGCGGCCCGCGTCGAGATGGAACGTAGCTTGGCCATCTCTTTTTTGGTCAGCGGACGGTCGATTGCGCGGAAATCGTAGTACTGATATTCGCTCACCAGGACCCTCGGCGCCAGTGACGATAAGCGACAATCCATTCCACGCCCGCCGGTGCCGGCGTTGGCAAAGGCAGGTCCAGGATTGGGATCTTCTGGCGCGTTTTGCCTCGACGGCAAGTGGCAACAACTTGGCCATCTAGCGTCATGTCGACTTTCTCCACGTCAGCATCGACGCCGAGGACCTTCACAGAGAACGGCAACGCTAGGTGTTTCTCAATCATGGTGAAAAAACCGCCTGCTTGTTCTTCTTCGCCGTAAGCATCCACGATCGCTTGTTCGATCAGGTCCTTCAGCCTCGCCTTGCTGAGCGAAGGGAGATTTGTCCCAGACTCGCCTTTCAGCTCCCGCAGCTGCAGAACCGCCGGGCGACTGTTCTGTTTCGTCATGTTTCTCCGTTGATCAAAGGCTCTTTGGAAGATCGATTTTCAACCTGCTGAGAGAACGATCTTTCGTTGCTGGCGTCCCGGATCGTGTAGCCGATCAGGTTGTACCCTTTCAGGCGACGCGCGTACATTCGCGCCAGCATAAGGACGTTGGAGTCCACGTAATCGTAGACTCGCACAACACGCTTGGCATCATGAAGTCGGTGGAGACGCCCCACGTATTGCTGTAGCGTTCCCTTCCAGGAAAGGGGCATCGCCAGAAAGAGCGTATCCAAACGAGCGTCGTCGAACCCTTCGCCTATGTAGCTGCCGGTCGCCAGAATGACTCTCGGTTCGCACTCGGGCACAGCCGCAATTGCCTCTGCTGTCGATCGTCGTTGTTTCTTGCCCATGCCACCCATCAGCGTAAACACGTTGTTCACCTTGCCAGCAAGCTCTGCCTCGAAATATTTCAAGTGATCAGTTCTGCCGGTAAGAAGCAACGGTGAACGCCCGTCTGCGGCTGCCTGGACGAGATCGGTAAGAATCAATTCATTGCGGACGCGGTCATCGACAAGTGCGGCGTACACTTCCTGAATCGTCATATCGGCTTGCTCAGGCGACAAGCAAAAGTCTGTCAACCGAGGAACTACCTCATGCTCGAAAGGGGTAGCTGCCGTCATCGAGCGGGCGCTGAGCCTGAATCGAATCGGACCGCACTGCATATAAATGATGGGATGGTGTCCATCTTTTCGCTCGGGAGTTGCTGTCAGTCCGACGATGTACTTCGCTTTCACCTGCTTCATCACCTGCTCAAAGGTAAACGCCGATAGATGGTGGCACTCGTCAACAATCACTTGACCATACTCTGCCACGAAGTCTTTCACGCCTTGCTTGTCGTGGCTACTTTGAAGAATGGCAATATCCACGCAACCACTGCGTTCTGTCGTCCCTGCTCCGATTTGTCCGACTGACTCGGCGGGGAGGTTGAGGAACATTGCCAATCTCGCATGCCACTGGTCTAACAATTGTTGACGATGTACCAACACCAAAGTGTTCACCTTTCTTGCCGCGATCAGCCATGCTGCCACAGCCGTCTTGCCAAAAGCCGTGGGAGCACAGAGAATTCCTTCATCGTGCTGCACGAATGCATCAACGGCATCCTGCTGTAACGGGCGCAGTCGGCCGGAAAACTCTACCTCGATCGGGCGACCAACAAACCGTTCGTCACTGACTTCTGGCTTGATGCGGTGCGATTTCAACAGCTCGATGACCTCCACCAGACAACCGCGTGGCAGGGCAATGTGGTTAGCGAGTTCCTCGCCACAGGCAATGACTCGTGGCTTGTTGAAAGTAGGAAGCCTCATTGCTTGCGCCTTGTAAAATTCGGGGTTCTGGAATGCCCCAAGGCGAAGCAACCGGTTGAGCATCGCGGAAGGAAGATCCTTCTTTTCGATATACAAAAGGTTGGCGCGAACAATTCGGACCTGCACCGGAAGGGGGCCTGGTATTGGACGCTCTGCTCGCTTTCGGGATGGCGGCAATGCCCAAGGGTCTTGTCCCTCATCTTCCGTAGAGCTGATTCTCACTCCGATAAGGTCCCCACTTCGTTGAGCTTCCAGAACGACAGCCTCAGCAGCAGAAGCGGGCATCCGTTTCACGCTTGCCAGAAACGCCCATTGGTCACCAAATGGACGAAACTCCGCATCTATGAAGACGCTGTTTCCATCTGCGCGCGGAAGCTTCTGCAGTGGCAGCGCGATCAGGTTGCCAAAACTGCCCTTTGGCATGGTGTCTTGGTTGGGAAAGAAGCGGTCGTATGAATCCAATCCAAGTTGGTGACGGGACTCCATGGCCCGAGTGAGGATTACACAGCCCAGTTTTCGCGCGGTGGTTGCTGGGATTGATCGGTCGAAGAAGATCCACACGTGGCCACCGTTGCCTGACCGTGAACGCTCTAGTGCCGCTGGCACGCTCAGTTCGCGACATACGGCCAAGAACGCAGTGGCATCCTTTTGCCATGTTTTCTTATCGAAATCGACCGCGAGGAACCAGCATGTCTCGTCCTGCAGAAGCGCATGTACCCAGACCGCCCATCGGCGTTCTCCCAGCGAACAGCATAAACGTCGTCGCGCCCGTGGAAGAGGCTCCGGAACAAAGCAATGCGTTGTTCAGCTTTCAAGACAGGGATATGCGCACTAGGTTGGGTGCTCGTTGTGACGGGAATACCGTTCGGGGACTGCACCACCGGAAGCTGTATGCCGTGCTCTTGCAAAAGACGCCGCAGACGAACATTTTCTTCCCGTAGGCGCTGCACCTCAGCAAGAGTAGATTGCAGGTCCAATAGTTTTGGATCAGATTCGTTCACGTAAAGCCATCATCACCTTCTACTGCCAGAACTCGATCAAAGAATAATCTCACACCTTGCGGACATCCCTGTGTGTCCGCGGACGAAGCGAGAGAGCAGTCCACACACCACGCCTTTTCTGGGGATTATCAGTAGTTTTCGGGCCGAGGAACAACGCGGAATGACAGCGATTTTCTTGCCAGCTGACGCAATGTGCGTCACACCCGCGTCACAATCGCACTCCGGGCTCGGCAAGTGGCTGAAAACAAAAGCTTGTGGCAGCCGGACCTGTAAGCCGAATTCGCCGGGCTGCATTGCAAACAGACAACTTATTTGAAATCAGTCGCCGCGAAGTGTCAATGATGTCAGCTTTGGCAGTGATGGCAGGTTTTGCGTCACACCGGCGTCACAATTTGGCAGTCCGAGACGATTGGGGTAGAGGCGTCGCAACTGCGCCCGGGTTTATTAAGCCTGCTCCTCGAGGGCGCTCAAGAACCGGACCACCGCTCGCGTGACTCGCTCTGCCGTAAAGGATTGTGGCAGCGGAACCGCCAGCATTGGCTGATTCGTCTGCGGGTGCCGCGAGAACAGGCTAGAAACGGCTGCGTGCGATTGCTGGCCGGGCGCGGCCGCGCAGTTCTTAAATTCCGAGGCAACGGACTGGAGGAATGCCAACCCGGCCTTGGCCAAGCTAACCGCGGCTCGTTCGACGGCGCCAACTCCATCCTCGCTGCTGCCTGGGACGCTGGAACTGGAGGGCTCCACGGTACTCTGTACCGCTGGTGCCGAGGTTGTTGTCTCGCCAACCCGGATTGCTTGCGGCGGAGGCGTATCGATGATGGGCTTCGGTCTTCCGGGTTGGTTGGCAAAGATTTCTTTCACCTGCTGTAGGACGCTCTTGCGTCCGAGCTTTGCGAAGCTGACTTCGGAAACGGGCGAGTCGAACACACCGGCAAACAGCGATTTTTTCAGTTGCAGTGTTTCCCACACTCGTTCTTCGATCGTCTTTTCGGTAAGAAAATGGATGACCTGAACGGGATTGGCCTGTCCCAGGCGATGAACGCGCCCAATCCGCTGCTCCAGACGCGCCGGATTCCAAGGCGGCTCGAAGTTGATGACAGCGGAGGCCGCCTGCAGGTTGAGTCCTACTCCGCCCGCATCGGTAGAGAGGAATACCCGGCAGTTAGGCTGGCTCTGAAATGTTTCGATGAGTGCACCACGCTTCCGAGAGGGAACGCCCCCATGTAGCGAAACGAATCCGATTCCCATTTTCCGCAGTTCTTCTCCAGCCAAGGATGTCATGCGTTCGTATTCGCTGAAGACCACAACCTTGCGGTTTTCCTCGACTGTCAGTTCGCGAATGATTTCGCGGAACTCTTCCAGCTTGGGCGAGTGGTGGGTGCGCTTGTCGAACAGGAACGTAGAGTTGCAGAGCATGCGCATGTTTTGGAGGCAGCACAGGACGCGGCGTAGGTCAATTTCCGAAAGCCACTTTTGGCGTTGCCACTTGTGCATGAGCTGACCCAGAATCTCGCTCTGTTCCCAGTACGGTTCTGCCTGCTCTGGGGTCAGCGGTACATGAAACACCTGGTCGGTTCGAGGGGGAAGGTCTTTTAATACTTCCCCGCGAGTGCGGCGAAGAAGGATGGGTTCCAATTGGCGGTGAATTTGGTCAAGGCCTCGATAGCCCAGCAATTTTCCTTCCGCGTCTTCCATCCGGTGTTCCTGAAGGAAGCGGAAGGCGGGTCCCAGCCGTCGCCCATCGACGAATTCGACCACAGAAAAAAGCTCTTCCAATTTGTTCTCCAACGGGGTACCGGTCAGCACGAAGGTATAGCGACTCTTCAACTGCTTGATGGTCCGTGCCGTGGCCGTTGTCCAGTTCCGGATGCGCTGCGCTTCGTCCAGGATGATAAGGTCCGATTGGAGGTCGTGCAGGTACTTGATATCCTTCAGAACCAGCTCGTAGCTGGTGAGATTGAGAACTTTGGGGAAGCGTACTGCTTGTGCCGTTGAGGCAACAGTCCCTCGATGACCTGCGCGTCCAGGCCGGTGAACTTTTCGATTTCCTTCTTCCACTGGTACTTAACCGACGCCGGCGCCACAATCAACACTCGTTGTATCCCACGGCTGCGACGCAGGAATTCGGTGGCTGCGAGCGCTTGCACGGTCTTACCCAACCCCATGTCGTCGGCTAGGATTACACGGCCGCGGCATGCCGCAAAGATGGCCCCTCGCACCTGATAGGAGAGCAGAGAAGTCTTGAGCAAGCCAGCAAGCGGATCCCGGCCGCGCCCGTGTTTCGCCAGCAGCTTCTTCTCTGTCTCCCGCCCTTCAGCAATTTCGTTTTCTCTGTCGACGTAGTTCAGAACGTCACTGTAAATAACGGCTTGATCGTCAGCTTTACGGAGCTCATCCATGAGCTTTCCGAAATCCCGCAAGCGGGAGGATTTCAGTAGGCCCTGATCGTTAAAGTATGCTTGAGCCAGCGCCTGCAGCGACGCCGAGGGAGAGAGGGGGAGCCGAAGCCGCACATTCAGAGTGTCACCGTAATGAAGCGAAAGCGAAGCCCTGGCGCGATTGAATACCTTGCGGTCAAGTGCCTTGCCGCGGCGCCTACGCAACCGAGCGAGCAGAGCCTCTATGTGCTTGCATGTTCCCAAGGTGTTGACCGCAAAGTCGGGACAGGAACAGTAGTTATCGAACAGGCCCGGCCCTCGCATCGCTACCCGGTAAGTTTTGTTGCTGGCCGAGCGTACGGAATAATCTCCGTACAAGTTCCCATCCGGCCGGGTCAGAATGCGCGCGATGCTTCCGTGAGCCCTTTCGCGACGCGCAGAAATCTGTTGTTCGATTACCAAGAAGAACCTCTCTCATGAAGGGTGAATGCACATCAGCGCAATCGGAATGTTAGATCAATGATGATCGTGTTTGCCGGGCCCACTCGATTGGATTCTCCCCATTTTGATTCTTGCAAACACCGTCGGACTTGACAGAAACTAGAGAGCAGATTGCCTCGCTCGCCCGTTTCATGAGCTGATTTTACCCGAGGAATACGATAGCGTATGGCGAAGAAAATCAAAACAAATCAGCAAATGCAAGAATGGATCGATGCGCGAAGACGCCGCCATTTGTCTCACAGCCAGGTACAGATGGCCCGGGAGCTTGGGTTGAACCCGGCGAAACTGGGCAAGATCGACAACCACAAGCAGGAGCCGTGGAAACTGCCACTGCCCCAGTTCATCGAGCAACTCTATTTCGAACGTTTCGGCAAAACTACTCCCGACAACGTCGTGTCTATCGAGGAGCGATGTCGAGTCGAAGCGGCGCAAAGAGAAGCGAGACGTGCCGCCAGGCAGCAGCGTGCGAGGGATAGCACCTGAAGCACGGTGAGCGACGTCCGCGATACTGCGGCGCTGCGGTCCGAGGTGCTGACAGTGCAACCACAAGGGGCGGTGACGTGAGGCGAAGTTGTCGTATTGACGTCCGGTGGGTGGAACATGAACTGCCGCCCCGAACCGGTGGCGCCTGAGTCAGAGTGGGCTCTGGGCGGGGGCTAAGCCTCTATCCAATCGAAAAGGTGCGTTACCACTCTTCAGGCAGGTTTCAATTTCTCCTCGACATAGAGTGAGAGCTCAATCATGCGCTCCATCAATTGTTCGGCTGGCAGTCCCCTAAAGTTCTTGAGCACCAACTCCTTAACGTAGAGCCGCACAAGATACCGCAACTGGAGGGCGCGGCTGCGCGTGGCGAAGACAAAATCGCGATGCCCGTTATTCACGACGATCAGGTTCCGCTCGGCATCGAATCGCGAGCGCCACAGTTCCCCAGCGGCTCGTTCAAACGTGTAGCCCGGTAAGCCGCGCGCATTGAAGAGAGAAGGGCCCACAGCCGCATCAAGGCTATCAGTGACCGTGATCAGTGCCTCCGCACTGCAGCACACATCGCGCTGTGAGACGGTGACGGACAAACGCACGAGACCGGGCGACGACGGCGCTTGAAAGCTAACTTCTTGATCGGAGGCGGAAGAGAGCATGCCACTTCCTTCGCCGATCTCCCAGCTAAATAGCAAATCCTGCTCAACTCGCCGGTGCGAGCGATCCCGGGGCAGTGCGCGAAAGCGCCGACTTTGGTTCACGGTCAATGTGCTCGCCGCTGGCGAAATCACGACAGTGCGCAAAGGCCCAGCGTAGTCGAAGAATTGACGCTGGGCGGATTCGCTTCCGCTCGGTTCCGGAACACCCGGTACGGGCCCCTCCTTCTCCGCAGATGCCTCCACGCGTCGCTCCAGCAGCTCGCCGCCACCGACCGCTTGCGGCGAGCGTGACTGGATATCAAACCAATCGTATTCCTCGGGCGGCAAGACCAGCATGGCCTCGCGAAACGCACGCTGGATGGCACGCAAGGACTCCCGGTTCGCCTGTTCTTCCTCGGCGCGCCGCTGCGCGTCGATGAGGCCATTGAGGTGTGCCTCAAGTGGTACGAGAGCTTCCGCAAATGCCCCATAGCGTTCATCGTGGATGACCCCGGAACGGGTGCTGGGTGTCAGATTCAGGTAAGGCACGTCGATCAGACCCTGCAAGTAACGAGAAGTCCAGGGCCCGCGCTCCAAACCGGGCAGCGTACCGATATCCTCAATCACCCGCGTGCCACCTCGGGTAAGGGAGACCCGGCCGTTCTCGGCGGGTTCCGTGAGATACAGTTCGGCATACGCCTCGCCGAATGGGGAGCGAACTGCCGGCAGTTGGTGGAGCAAGCGCCCTTCGAACTGCCGCGGCTCGACCTGGTACTGCTTGCGTGCAAGCTTGTCGACCACCGTTATACGAACCTGGGTAGCACGGATCCGGTCGCGCAGCTCCGAGGCCAGATACCACTGGATCTTCTCGCCGCTCAAGCTACGGATGCCGTTGAGCAGGGGGCTGATCTTGAGCTCGGTGCCGGGGTCGGCAAAGAGCACGCGTCGTGGGTTCACGGTGTAGCGCGGATCCCCTTTGTTCATAGCCATCTGATAGAGGCGTTGATCGGCACCGCCAGAAGTCACCGTGAGCCTCTCGCCCACGGTCCAAAAGCTCAACAGTCCGATGCCAAATTCCCCTTGCAAGCCGCCTCCAGAGCCGTCTGCCTTCATGCGTCGCTTGATCGAGTCGCAGATATGAGTCGCGACGTACTTGAAGTCGGGCAGCCCGTGCGGATCGCGGGGCACGCCGTCGCCATCGTCTTTCACCATCAGATAGTGCTCTCCGTGCTCGCGGCCACGTGTGATGGCAATGGTCTTGGCGTGCGCATCGATGCAGTTCTCGACGAACTCCGCGATGGCCTTGAGCGGATTGCTTTGCGAAAGAGCGATGATACGGATCGCATTCCAATCATCGCCGATCCGCAATTTGCCGCTTTCTGATTCCTTCGACTTAGTTGTGCTTAGCTTCGCCATGGTGACAAGGAATTCTACGCGTTGAGTGCGACAGAGGGACGACCGGTCTCAGCCTCCACCAGGCACTCACTATACCGACGGCCTTAATGCCGGGCAAGGCGCAGCCCTCAGGTTCCCGCCAGCTTGGCTATTCCGCATCTGTATCCTCAAGCTTCCACACATAGAACGCATTACCGCGGTTGACCGCCTGGTCTTCCGTCAGTGCTGCAACAATATGAGGTGGGAGGTCAACGTACGGACGCAGAAGTTTCGCGAGCTCGGCAATCGTGCCCGCGCTGCCTCCAGGAAGAGACAGAGTTGTGAAGACGACTCCGTCGTCGTGCGGATCCGTCTGCGCCTTGTCCCAGACAGTCCCGAAGAAATACTGCAGGGGCTTATCCCAGCCGATGAGAATCTTGTACCGCTTGGTCGAGATATGGTGTTGGCTCATACGTAGAAAGCTGACCTGTCCCTGCCCACTCGTACCAATAGACGTCCGAGAGGTGCCTGAACCGACAGCTTTTTGTGAATATTGCTAAACTCGTGTATCACTCCACAACTCCATTCTGAACTACCGGCACAGCCTGTCCAGGGGTGTGTCTGTGGAAGCGGTTGGAAGCTGCTTTTCTGTCCATGGATCAATGAGTTTTATGGACGGAGTTTTGCCTACAGCAGATCTGCGCCCGCTTCCCTATCCTCTAAGGAGAGCAGGAGGTCAAGCGCACTGCGAACGGAGTCATGGGCCGTGGGCTCGGTGGCACAATCCGCGACAGGCATGTCGAGCACTCTACTAACCCGCATCATTCATGAAGAGTTGAGTGGAGTGTGATTGTTCGCATGAGTGATATGAAATTGCGACAACGGCGGAATTTTGTTCGATCGCGTTACTGATTCCAAAAGAATTAGTCGGGTTCAAACGTCAATTTTGACAAGTGGTGATACACCTTCGCCAAGAGTGCAACCAGTCTGGTTTTCGGATTGTAAAAAGTGGGAGACTTATCCGCTCTGCGCGCCCAAACGGCAGGCGATAAGACGGAAGGCAGGTAGAAACGGGAACGACGTGGGCAGGTGAATGACCCAGCGCCGTACCGAGACCATTACCCGAGCCCCGAGCTTGAGCAAGCGCTGGCGCAAGGTAAGGACCTGGGCCCGGGCACAGGCTGTACCCGCCGCTCGTAAACGTAACTCCTGCAGCAAGACGTAAGCCGCAGCGGTGAGCAGAACCCGAAACTGGTTGGCCCAAAAACTGGTGCAACTGGTGCGATCAATTTCCAAGTCGTGCAACTCTTTTATTCGATTCTCAACGTCGCCACGTTGGCAGTACACCCGTTCGTAAATCCATTGCGGACTCTGCTTCATGTTGGTAATAACGAAACGGGGATTGTCTTTGGGATCTTTTTCCGGCGCCCGGACGACTTCCGCTTTGATCACCACCCGGCGTCGATGAGGCCATTTGCCAGCCGCGTAGTCAACTTCTCCGTAGATATGTTCCGTTTTTCCGCTGCTTTCTGACAGCTTACGAGCGCGACCAATTCCCGGAGCCGCGATCCGCTTCAGGACTGCGTTTTTGGCCATGGCCACCACATATTCCAGTTTGCTCTGCCCATCCAAAAACTCCAGCACCGCGGGATTGGCAAAACCACCATCCAGGCGAACCCGAATGGTCACTCCAGGAAAATGACCACGAAGGATCCGGATCAGCCGCCGCAGCAATCCTACGGCGCCCACCGCGGCGGGGGCGTTACCAGGACGCAACACCGCAGCGCACAAATACTGTTCGGCTTCCTCATTGAAACTGATAAAGCCCATCACCGGTAAATAGCACCAGCTGTCGTAATGCCCGTTAAAGAAGGAGAGTTGCTGTGCACCATGGGTGGGATCATCGGTGGGATCCAGATCGATGGTGACCCGGTACACCCGGCGCCGTAGTCGCTTGGCGTGCCGCCGGATGACGCTCCCGGCCAAAGTCTCACCCATGCGATACAGTTCCTTGACTCCGACCGCATTCTCGAAACGCGACACTGTCGGTTGCGAGGCCAGGTCGAGCCCTTCTATGGGATCGCGACCGAGAAGCAGCTTGTGAATAGGGTCGCTGCCCAATCGGGCCGAATCGTTGCCGTCGGGATAGCCACAGGCAATGGAGAACACGCGCTGTGCGACTAAGTCCTGCAATGTATGATCGACCTTGCCGGCTTGTCTTTCGTCCCGCAGACAGGCCGTCAATTCCTCCACCAATCTATAGTGCTGATTGGCAGCCTTCAGCAGTAGAGCGCCGCCATCGGAACTGCCTTCTCGCTGATCAAATTGGGCAATGACAGGCTTGAGAAAAATTCCTGGGAACAACAAACACTCTGTTGTGCTATCGTCTGACATTAAGGAAGCCTCTTTTGTTACGCAAACATTGACTAGTCATCATGTTTGTAACAGAGGAGGCTTCTTTTGTCTTCGGATCTCTTCGCATTCACGAATAATGCGAGCTAAGGAGCTTCAGTCGCGCCTCTTCCCGATCTTGCTCGGAGATCTCTCTTTCGAGAACCTTTTGCCTGAGTTCGATGCTAGCCTCGCCGAGGCTTGCTAATCTGCCTATCTGCATACCCGACAGGAAGCCGGTCGCACGTGCTGCGGTGGCCAGACTGATGATGGTGATGGCGATGGCAAAGGCTGCAAGACCGCTCGGCCGATAGCCGACAAAGACCACCGCACCCTGGATGAAGAGCCAAGCCATGGGATCCGTCTCACGGCTATCCGAAACGTGATGCTCCTCGTCAGCAGCAGTCGGAACCTAGGGAGCGCGCGTCGCTTCTTGAACACTCCAAAATAATAGATGGCGGTGACGTATAGCACGGCGAACTTCCTCGCGAGCAGGAAGAAGCAGACGGCACACGAGAAGATGAGGGTGCCGCAAACCAAAATGACGGTGAGATCCTCATTGGTCTGGGACTTGGCGAAAGAAGGCAGTACGGTCGTGGTGAGGATGGATGCAGCGGTGGCGGCAAAGCCCTTCGCCGCGGTCATGTTTCTCTCGGCGTAGGTCTTGGCGAGTTCCTTAAGTGCCTCCTCGGGCTTGTCGATGTCCGAGACGGCGATCTCCGCCACGTGGCGCAATCGGAGGGTATCCATAAACGAAACCGCCAATCAATGAACAGAGGCAATCTTTTCCAAGCCGGCACCCAGTGTGGCCACCAAGAGGAAAAGGATAGATGCGACGAGCGACATCACTGCGGGGCCCGCCTTAGCAAAACTATCAGCCAGTTTCGCCAGAGCCTCAACCAGCTTAGCCATGTCCGATAGTCCGGACTGAACCTCGGCTGTACTCCCTAGGCCCGTTTTCGGCGGCGCCGTTGATTTCACTCTGAGGGCGAAAGAGAAGTAGACAAAAAGTCCAAACGAGAGGACACACAACACGATGGAAATCCACGTCACTGCTTGTGCTGCCAACTTGCACCGCCTTTTGCCTTCTGGCTTCCTAAAGTACGACAGATGCGAACATGGGACTGGAGCGAATCGCTTGCAATTGGTAGTCAATGTCCTGAATGTAGGAGGTTATACCGGCGCTTCCGCCCACCACATGGCCGACGACTTGCTGCGTGCCTTGGAGCAATACTGCAGCACCTGAATCACCGGGCTGAGTTACTCCGCCCATCGTGAAGTAGATTTCTCCATAGGTTCCATTCGCGGAAGGGATGGTTAGCCAGTTCGCCTTGCCCATGACTTGAGCCTGCTGCCTATTGCGGTTCAGGACGAGCAGGTTGTTCAGAGGTTGAACCTGGGCAGTCCCGGTAATGGTGCTGGCCAAAGGAACTCCGGGATTCAATTCGATAAGTGCCACGTCCGCCCCGACCTGCGCGCCCGTGTTGGCTGGATTGCAGGAGAAAACAACTCTGCCGATGTGAGCCCCATTGCTATACGCGGCGCTCATGAGCAAAGAACCCACGTGTCCAGCCGTGAGAATTCCCTGCGAGTTACCCCATCGAACGTGAGAACCACAGGTGCCCGAGCTGGGTGCCATCACATCGTCCCCAGGCGAGACGTACAGTTCCGGTGCGGTCAGGCCCAATGCGAAAACATTGGTGGCCCAAGTCTCGGCCCCGTCTCCAAAGAGCACGCCGAGGGCGTTCTTTGCGCTTGCAACAGACAGAAGGGGTATAGGCTCAAAGGCCTTGCCAACCTGTTTATCATCCATAAGCACGACAGCCACGGACACATTTTTCTGAAACATCACTCCCACACCAAGAATGCCAAAGAACGTCCCAAATGGAGGCGAGGCTGGTGTGGGTAGTCCACTCGGACCGACGAGCAGTGCTTCGCTGAGAAGTAGCGCCTTTGATGTAGCTTCAGGCGACCGGCTGAACTTCCAGAGGCTCACGTTGGCCTCCCTCGAGTGGCGCAATTATAGGCCTGTCGTCAACCTTCGTGCCAGTCCAGACTTCATGCGCAGCTCGTCTGCTCATCGGGTATGAAGCGCCTAGAAACTCAGCATCAATGAGTTTTGTGCACAAACGGCTTGTTCATAAATCAGGGAGGTTCAGAGGGATGCGACACTTAAATGAAGAAGCGTGAGTCGAGGTATGTGGTCGCACGATACGTCGTGAACCGGCCCAGAGTACAATTTCCGAGCAAGAGGACGCTGGCCAAGGCCATAACAAGGGAACAATTTATTGTTGGAACAAAAGTCTGAAGAAGCGGGTAATAAGCCGATGTCGGCCCATTTCCTGATCAAAGTAGCGATGGCTGCGGGAGAGCGGCTTTTCAAGGAAAAGCCTATGGTGGAAGCAGTCAGAGCGGCTATTGACGCTACTGCGGATCAGTTTGTCCAACTGGAAGGGGTCAGGGAAAATTTACAGAATTGGCGGGACAATCCAGAGTTTGCGGGCCTTTTAACCAGGCTCCAGAAGGCGGAGATCGCGCCCGAAAGTGCCGATCTCGCCGGATCATTTATCAGCACGGGGTTCTATGTGCCGGAAAAGATAGGCGAAGTCGCTGAGAGTATTTTAGACAGCTTTGCCGAAAACCTGCGGGGCGAGTTGCTCAAAACAGACATTGGATTACAAATCCTCGCAGATACAGCGGAAAAGGGACTCCAGCCAACAAGGTCTCGGTTTGCTGACAAGATTTTGGAAATATACGGGGAATTTTCTGGTTCCATGTTATGTGGTGGTGACTCGATCTACCATCAGCAGACTTTGAACCAGTATCTCGGCCACTGTGAAACGATGCCCACGAGCGACTCCAGCGAAGTCGATATGACGTGCAGACAATTGGCAAAGGACATTCTCGTTAGGCTCGGCACAATTGCCGAGATCGCAAACAGCGCAGCTAGCCGCGTTGAATATCTCCGGACACCGTACGGCATCGCGCTCAATTCGAACATGCCCATGGCGGCGGAATATGAAAAGATGGTCGACGCTTTGGAATCGATCATGAATCTTGCTCCCAGACGTCCGGCTCCAAGCTACTCGGACGTTAGGGCTCGGGCCAGGGTACCCAACGCTATTGAAGATTTGAGTGCGTTCATAACTCAGGCAACGCTGTTCGACTCATCGTTCAAGAGATTCTTTAAGCATGCGACTGTACATCCATTTAAGGAGGACGACTTGCCGAACAATGATCGTCTGCGGGATGCTCTCGCCTGGTATCAGCGCTACTACTTGGTCTTGCAGCGGCTTTGGAAGAGCATCGCCGAATGCCGCACGTTAGGAGAGGATGCGTACTGGTAGTGACAGTGCAACTGAAGAGGGCCTCATCTATGAGGCATGCTGGTATCTAGATTGCATGTCAACCAAAACGGTGAGTTTCGTGGAAACGGGGACAGCTACTGAGGGCGGCGTGTAGTATGAAATGCGCAGTTATCTACATTGAGGGGGAAACCATGGCGAATATCGCCGATACAGTGAAGCAGTTGGAACAGGAACGTAGTCGACTGGCAGGCCAGGTGAAAAAGCTGGATCAGGCGATTTCGGTACTCCACAAGCTCGGAGGTAGCAGCCCATCAGGCGCGCGAAAGTCGGGAAGGAAAAGACGCCCGATGTCGGCAGCAGCTCGGCGGAAGATCGCGGCGGCCCAAAGAGCCCGCTGGGCAAAGTGGAAGGCGGCGAAGAAGAAGGCGGCATAGCTCGTTAAAGACCGTCCGAACAAGAAAGAGAGCGGGAGATTTCTTCCCGCTCTCTTCTTTGCGTTCTGGAGTTAGTAGTCCTCTGGGTGGGATCGGTGGGTTCCCCTAAGTTCCTAAGTTCCGTTCATTTGAACGGATGCAATGACCTGCGGGCGTGGTTTTGCGTGGACGCTAAACGGACGCTAAGAAATGAAATATGGGGACGTCAATCTCGGACAATCCTCGGGGGACGGCTGCAGACATCTCAGAATCCCCGTCCCACCGTGTCGAACATGGCACTCCTAAGTTCACCTGTTCTTGTGGCAGCATAGATGTACTATCTCTTGTGCAATGGCTGCACCCTCAAAACCGTTCGTCGTAACCCGCAAGAAGTGTATTGTGCCCAAGCCAAGGCGTATCGAACGCCTACCGTCGGGGTACGCGGTCCAGGAGTTTAGAGACGATTCCCAAGGCCGCTACTGGTACGTGGTCACCGCTCTTGAGGTGGTGCGGACCAATAAACGCTGCCGCAATCGCGGGGTTTGAGAAGGAAAAGGCGCGCTCCCGCGCGCCTCTTGAGTGAGTGAGAAGTGGCCACGCTACGCTGCGACAGCAAGTGGCTGGATGTGGCCCAGCTGAGTCAACAGCGTGTATCGGTCGTAGTAGCAGCCGCCCGACACGATCCGCCCTTGCTTGTCGAAGTGGCAGATCTCGCAGAAGGGCAGAGACATCTTGCGACCGGTCGGCTCCATCGAGCCGAATGGCCCGTCGTTGGTGCCTTCGACCGTGAACTGGGCGACGACAATGTTTCCCGCGTCGGCGTACTGGGGATCGGTGATGCGGCCGTCGGAGAAGGCCTTGGCCCATCCCTCGGTCCACTCTCTGAACCTCTCCCGTGTGTCCAGCGTGGTAGCACGGGCGTGATCGGTGTAGGCGAGCTTCTCCGCGGCGTTGTCGATGACGCCCGCGAAGTCGCGCTTGTTCCAGCTCTCGTGCGCCGCATGGAGCGTCTTCAGGTTTTTCGCACTCATCCTGGGTGCCTCCTTTCTCAATGGGCGCGAGGACGGGCCACGTATGGGTCCGCCCTCGCGCTCGGTGGGTTGTTACGCGGCTTTCTCTGCGGCTACTTTGTGGGCGGTGGAGGTGTGGACGTCAAAGGTGCGGACCACGGGCGCGGTTTCGAGCAAGTCCTGTACGATCCTCTGCACCTCGTCGAATTGCTCGCGCTCGTAGCGTTGGGCGTCTTCTCGCGTATTCCAGAAGCTGAGCGCGAGGACGCGATCCGGCTCCGCGTCGGAGACGATCACGGTCTCGTCGACGAATCCGGCCTGCCTCTTCAGGATGGGCAGGACCTTGTCATCGATGGTATTGCAGAGCTCGCGTGCCTTTCCGGACTTGCTGGTCAATTCAACAGTTCTCGTATACATGGGAAGCGCTCCTTTCGGTTGGTGGGAAGGGATGAAAGTAACGTCGCGCATCTTGCGCGGCGACCACTGGCTTTCTTGGAATGCCACCAACCTACGCTGGCTCGTGGAGAGTGTCAATTGCCCGGAATCGGTGCAACGGGCTGTAGATGCGTTTATCAGGCGCTCTTCTTCGACGTGATGGCGCTGAAGGCCGACCAGCACTGCTCGACTTCCTTGCTGCCGCAGTGCGGGCAGAGGATGTCCCCTTTTTCGTAGTCGACGAGGGACAAGATCGTTGAGAAGAGTCTCTTGCAATCGCCGCAGAAGAATTCATAGCAGGGCATACCCAACCTGCTCGGGGAAGGAGTGGCTAGGGAAATTCTAGAACTGGCGAGAGCGGAGCGCAACAACATTGTCCGGTCCACGGACTTCCCTCCGCGGGGTGCTCTCGGACGTACAATCACTGGCATCGGGAGGAGGCCGCTATGCCCGAACCACCGTATCGCGCTCTGCGCATTTTCCTGCGCGCGTTCTCACTGTTGGCTGCACTCGGAGGTCTGCTGATGATCTTTGCGGAGAAGCCCCTCATCGTGCGGATCCTTCTGCGACCGCCCGAAGGAGAGGTGTCCACGTTGTTATTGTCGCTCCTCAAGGAAACGGGCGGCATGGCGCTCATGCTCAGCGTGCTCCTGTGGCTCGCTTCACGTAATCCGGTACGCAACGTGGCCATCGTGGACGCGCTGATTGCCGGGCTCTGCATTCTGGCGGTGACGCCGCTGCTCTCGCTGTGGATGACAGACGTTGGCAGGGTGTACCCAGCGTACTTCCTGTGGGGGAGGTCTGTCGTGCGGCTCGCGATAGCCGCTTTGCTCTATCGGCTGCGGCCGCACGACGCGCGCTGGGAACCTGCCGGGAATTTCTGAAGGGTGAACTCTACGGCAGGGTAAGACGTGGTCCAGCCTGACACCGTTGCGCTTTGGCCGGGCCTAAGACAGAGGAAACGGTGAAAACCCTTGTGCCGTCCGCACCCTGCCGGCGAAACAACAGCATAGTCCTGTTCGCAGGTGGGGCGCAACGAGCTATTACACTACGCCCCGCAACCCAATTCATCGCAAACGAAGGTGGGATCTCGGAGGAGAAAGAGCCTGTTAAAGTGCCCATCGATCATGGTTTTCAATTGGCAATCGAAAATTGAAAACCTTCCGCGTCTCTGTGTTTCGGTGGCGAATTTGGCTTCGGAGGTTTATTCTTGAGCCACACTTGTGGAGGCATTGCCATGAAACGCGCTATTGCCTTTACACTGTTTGCTTCGGCTGCGGTTGGCTTCGCACAGCAGAACAAAGATCCGGTCTCGAGCGTAGTGAAGGAGATCCTTCCCCACCAGAAAACAAACCTGGTCGCTGCCGTCGAGGAGATGCCTGCGGACAAATTCGGTTACAAACCCACGCCGCAGCAGATGAGCTTTGCCAACCTCGTCCTGCACATGACGGAATCGAACAACTACCTCTGCGCCAAGGCTGGCGACGTCCCGGAGCCCAAGGCTCAAGAACTAAAAGAAACCGACGGCAAAGACAAACTTGTTGCGGCACTCAAGGCTTCATTCGACTTCTGCGATACTTCGATGCGGAAAGTAACGGACGCTACGCTGGGCGATACGATTGAGGTCTGGGGCTATAAAGCACCTCGGGCTTTCGCATTGATCGCCCTCACCAACGACTGGGCCGACCATTACAGCGCCGCCGCCATGTATCTCCGCCTCAACGGCCTGCTGCCGCCGACCGCGAAGAAATAAGCGAAGATTGTTTAGGGGTGGGTCTCTGAGTGGAGTCGTACGCATTGGAGTAGAATCAGAATCAAACTCACCGAGCAGTTTTCCCAGGGGGTTGCACTCATGGAAACGCTCAACGCGCCGGATACTACCCGCGGGGAAATGACCCGCATCGGCAAGTCGGTTGTGATTAAAGGGGAACTCTCGTGCAGCGAAGACCTTTATATAGATGGCCAGGTAGAAGGCACCATCGACCCGAAAGGAAACCGTCTGATCATCGGACCGAACGGGAGCATTAAAGCCAACGTCAATGCTCGCGCTGTAATCGTGCAGGGTAGGCTGGAAGGCGCTATTCATGCGAGCGACCGGGTCAACTTAAAGCAGTCGGCCATTGTCGTGGGCGATATCACGACTCAGCGCATCTCCATTGAGGAAGGCGCGGACTTAAAGGGAAGTGTCAACATCCAGAAAGAGGCACCCAAGAAGGAAGTACTGGGTGGGATCGCTCTTTCCCCAAGTGAGGCTGCTCAGCCAACAAAAAGATGACCCCTTGTCCTCTTCTCGTACATGATGAGTTTTACTGTCTCGCACGAACTTCCCCATAACTTCGTTTCTAGAATCGGAATGAAAAGACCGGGATTAGCGGTCTTGGTGGGGGCGGGCGGCGCAGTTGTGCTTCTCAAAAGTTTCTTGCGCAACACGATTGAAGGTGAGCGCGGCAACGGTGGTGTCACAACGTGGAGCGGTGATGCCCCAGGGGCAATGGGAACAGGACCAACCGGTGAAGTCGTCCTCTTCGACCCAGATCAAGCGTTTACTCATACATCTCCTGCCTTTTGCGTGCGTTTGGAATTGAAGCTCGGAGGCGACGGGCGGAACACATCGAGAGCGAGCGCGGAAGGTGAACTCCTGCCCGTCGCTGGAGACTATTTTCCACGGAATTGCAAACGAAGGAAGTGACTAAAGTGTCTCGTCCGACAGGACAATGGGCTCTCAAAGAAAAAAGTCTTACTGGGAGTGGTCCCGCGCTGTGAACTGAGAATCGTTTCGATTCGCGGATTTCGAGGGGCGATCTGCGGTCCAAGAAAAAACCTGGGTAGCACACTGAGGCGCGTGTAACGTGCCGAAGCACAGGTACGCTGCAGGCCTTGCATCCTCGAGCCCGCTATTTCCTTCGTGCTTACCCAGGGCGCCAAAATCCTATGCCGGACATGTTTTCGTGTCAAGCGTTCTATCAATTCAGAAACTGAGAAAAAAGACCGCTCAATGGTGGTCTTGGTGGGGGCGGGTATTTGGTGTCGCGGATTTTGGTGCGGCTTTGCCGAGTTTCTCCCGCAAATGGCTCTCGACGATGCTCCGAGCGTTCTCGTGGGGTATTGCCTGCGCTGGAATTTCCGCCGGGCATGGTACATTTTGCGCACGGGGGACGAGAAGCCGGATTGGGAGAAGATGGGAGCCGACTATTTCATTGCGCCGTGGGAGAGGAAGCGATTTGAGGAAAAGAAGGCGGCAAAGGCCGCGGCGCCGGATGCGGTGGGAGAATAGTTGCGACTGTTGTGTTCGGGCCTCTTGATTGTCAGGCGGCGTCGCTGAAGTTTAGGTCCACGGTGATGTGCCATTCCTTAAGCAGCCATTCGGGGATATAGATTCGATTCCTGTTTTCCTTGCACCAGGTGCGGAGCTCTCGCGAGGAGGTATACATCTCCGGCGTGAGTTGCAGTTGCTTCGCCCGCAGTTCGAATTCAGTGGCAAGCGCCGGAGTGGGCGGAATGGGACGCCCCCAATTAGGGTTGCCGCGTTTGCGCCTGTATGCAACTGGTATTGGCATATAGGTCCCGATCATACTCCGCCGTGGGTGACGGTGCAGCGGAATCATCGCACGGGTGGCACGCTCTCGGCTTGAGGTTCGGCTGCCGCTGTTTCTGCTGGCGGCTGCGGTTCGGTTGGTGGCTGCGGCGCTGGTTGCTTCTCGGCGCGGGTGGCTGCGGCTTTTCGCGCGGCGGCTCGACGGCTGCGGGTCTCGGCAGCTTTTCGTCCGGCTGCTCGATGTTTGCGCGTTGCAGCAGCCTTCTTTGCAGCGGCGCGGCGCTTGCGGGTTAGAGCGGCTTTCTGTCCTGCAGTTTTGCGCTTGGGACTCATGTCTCCTCCGACACGATCAGTTGCGTGGTACTGCATTAAAGCCGAAGTCCGGCGGACGATCCCTTTACACTGCTACAGCGACGTTATGGAAGGTCGAGGTGACAGCCTCAACCTCTTGGGTTGTTCTCACACTAAGGGCGGCGTACTTCAGAAGGGCTGACTTAGCTCAGGAGATCTGACGGAGCGCAAGATAAGATCGCTCAACCTTGACGCTGGTCCTAATTCAGTGGGGCTGTCAAGCGATTGGACTTCCAAGTAGTCAGTCGGTTTATCAGTATCGGTTGCTGCAAAAGCCAGACAGGCATAAAAGCCAGAAAGACCTGTGCGTGGTCGTGCCTATTTTATGTCATCTCTCTCGGGCTCACTTGGAGTGGGCAACGTTACCTCGGTGATGTGAATTGAATTTGTCTCCGGGTAGACATAAGCCCTAGCGTGCACGTAGTGTCCTTCATGACCCTTAAGGATCTCAGGATTGTCCACCCTCCAGGATCTTTGGTCGGTTACGAACCTCAATTTGTCGCCATCTTCCTCAACTGTGCCCATGATGGTTGTCAGCCGAGCCCCTGCGATCGCCTGGGTTTTCCGCGGCGTCTGGTTCGTAGCATCCGGCGAGAGGGCGGCGGCGCTCTGGGCAAAGCAGAGAGAGAAGATGGCCAATAAAAGGGTTTTCATGCAAGGAACCTCCGTTCCAGAAGATTAAATGCCTCGGCGCTTTGCCACCCGGGAAGGCGGATTTAACCGCCTTCTCGTGCGAAAGCTCACAGTTCTTACGCTGTTGCGTGAACGGCGCTGTTGTGGAAGGTCGAGCTGACAACGTCAGAGGTCTGAACCTTGGGCGTTCCCTCGATGAACTTCGTTAGCGTCTTCAACACTTGCGGATAGGTATTGGCGTTGTAAGCTTCGGCATCGGTTTTGTTTGCCCACAGACTGATTGCAGTCACATCACCCCCGCCGGCGCCAGCGAATGTGATTTCGTCCTTAAAACCAGTCTGCTTACGAAGCAAAGGAAGTACTTCCTTCTCAAACGTTCGCGTGTAATCGGAAAGCGTATTGGGTTTCAGATGAATCGAGACATTGCGTGCAAACATGGGCAACCTCCTTAGGTTGGGTTGCTAAGAAAAAGAACTTCGGATGGGCTGACTTAGTCCAGGAGACCTGAAAGAGGAGAAGGTGGTAACCACCCCAACTACAACCCTAGTCTTAAGTGGCCGGCCTGTCAATCGGCGCGCCACCTTCCGATTGACGCCGAACTTTCTTTCGGCCTTATGCGTACAATGAAGTATGGATTACTTAGAGGAGCATTATTCAGGAACAGTCGAACGTCTTGGCGAGCAGAGTAGATTCCTTCTCGGCGCGTACGAGGAGGAACTCGCCAAGGACCCTGCCAGTCATGCCACGGAATCTTCGCGCAGTAACGTGATTGCTCTTTGGCACACCATTAAACAGATCTACGGGAAGACCGTTGCGCGGGATGTGGCCAATCTTGTTGACTCAAAATTGCTCCTTTCCGTCCAGATCGGTCCGCCCAACCCCTTTGCTGAATGAGGCGGCGAACAGGACCTTTTCGCCAGAAATCGTCGTCAGCGATCGAATTGACGGTCTCATGGGATCAGCGTAGCATCAGAAATGAGTGAGTCACTTCCAGTTCCTCTTTCAGATCCTCTGAACTAAGTCAGCCCTTCTGAAGTTCGCTCCCCTTAGTTTCGACAACTCGGAGGTTGACGTGATTGATCCAAAAACCAACATTCGCTCGAAACCCACCCATTCTCCACAACCAGAACCCTCAGTTAAGGACAGTGCGGCCATCGCAGTGGCAGAGTCGGCGGTGCAAATCCGTGCTTACGAGCTCTACGAGCATGGCGGCAGAGTTGATGGCCGGGCAGAACAGGATCGGTACCAAGCAGAAACCGATCTGAGAGCCAGAGCGTAGTACACCCAAAATGTACGCAAGAACCTAGCAAGGCATGCGTGAAACTCGCACTGCCTAAAACGAGAGCTGTTTTATGGTTTGCCAACAGTTAGACCAACTGGAACGGGATTTTATTGAGGCAAGGGCGGAAAGCCGGGACATAGATTCGTCGGGATGGACAGATCGTGAGTTTTCATGCCTTCACGCGATACTGGATCACAAGCGGGAGGGGCATCAAGGTGAACCCTGCCTTCGAGATTAAGCACGTACCAGGCAGAACTTGGTCGCGGCTGGAACGCGAGTCAGTTCCCAGCAGGGATGACCGGCGCCATCGTATCTAAATGATTGGGGAGACGATGTTGCTGGCTGTTCCTGCAAGAGCATTCGGGACAATTCGAGACACTTTCAGACCCATTTCCCCAGCGAAACGGCGGGAACTATGATTACAAGCAGCTCTATATACCTAAAGGGCAGAGCGTGGCGGGCTTTGTACAAGGCCGCGGTCTTTGAGGTTGATAAGACCAGACTCCCCGACCGCATTGCGCAAGCTGAGAAAGCTCTTGAACTGAGGGCACGGGAGTTGTTTCACGCTGCCGGAGACAACAGCGAAGAGGGAGAAGCTCTTGATGACGCGATGTACGCCTTGCATGCTCTGCGGAACACATCGCAAATCAACGATTGGTTAAATGCCGCCGGTCGTCTGCGGCGTACCTCAACTGACACTAGAAGAAACTCCTGACAAGAAAGCGGCCGGTGGTAGAGTACGCTTATAGGCACGTTTCCGTGATAAGAGGTTGGGTCATGAAAGCCTATGAGCATGAGCGCGCTCACAGCTACGAACACTCGCACCATGCCTTCGACTTCAAGTCCGCTTCTCTCTTCCAGTCTTTGACCACCGCAGCAACAATCGGCCTTTTCGTTGGATTGGTAGGAGCCGCGATGAATGCTGTGTGGTTCTATCGGCAGACCTCCTGGCACGTGGCGGCCACGGTCGATGGTTTGGTGCAAACGATAATCGTGATCGTTCTGCTGACCATCGTTCTTGAACAACGCCGGAAGCGAGCGATTCGACGAACCCTGGAGCTAGCCTTCTTGAACCATCACGTTCGCAATGCCCTCACCCAGATGACGATGATTTCGTACATAGCCGATCCAGAGAAGCAGGAGCGCCTACTGCAGGATGCCGCCTCCCGCGTTTCGGAAGTCTTGTTCCGAATCGCAAACAGCGCAGATCTGACCGGTCTTTCTCTCGAAGTTGATCTCGCCGGAGCGGAGCTGGCCCATGCGGGAGAAGTGCGAGAGCAGGGCGAAGGGAAGAAGGCAAGTTAAGCCAAAAGTTACCGCCCCTAGCCCTATGGAAATCAGACTGACCCGCTAGCTGACACGACCGCAGTTTGACACCGGCTGCGCAGAAGCCTAGCCTTGTAATTGAGCAAGCTACCTCTTCTTACTCTTTCAGGTCCTCTGAACTAAGTCAGCCCATCTGAAGTTTGCCCCCCTTAGCTTCCTTCTAAAGGAGGAACTGCGTTATGACACTATTGACCCATTGGGAGCCTTTCCGCGAGTTTTCCACAATGCAAGACCGCATGAACCGCATGAACCGTCTTTTCCGTGAGTCGTACAGCCCCGAAGGCCCGGAAGAGGCGTTAACCACCACGAGCTACGCACCGCCGGTGGACATCTACGAAGACGAGCACAACATTACTCTGAAGCTTGAAGTCCCGGGCATCGACGAAAAAGACATTGATGTCCGCATCGAGAACACCACCCTCACCGTACATGGCGAGCGCAAGATCGAGAAGGAAGAGAAAGAGGAAAACTTCCGTCGCGTCGAGCGGCAGTACGGAGAGTTCACCCGGTCGTTCACGCTTCCCAGTTCGGTAGATCCGGGGCAAGTGACCGCCCACTATGACAAGGGCGTGCTGAAAATTAGCCTTGCCAAGAAGGCCGAAGCCAAGCCCAAGCAGATCAAGGTTAATGTTGGCAGTGAGAAGGCCCTCGAAGCCAAGGTTCACGGCAAGGCCGCCTAAGACCAGTAGCTTGCAAGAGAGATGGGAGGCGGCTCATATCGCCTCCCTTTGGTTCGTCACGTCGCAACCAACAGAAAAGCGAGGCCGCCATGGAACCCACCCTGTTCCATCGTATTGTGCAGTCCGTCATCACTCGTCGGCTGAGGAAGGTCACCTCACGAGGGCGCTTTATTAAAGTACATCCTCAGACTGCGGTTTACGGATCACAAAGGATGTGCCGGTCGTGTGGGGCGATCACGGCGCGCTCAAAACCATTTTGCTTGGAGTGTGGCGCGTTGCTGCCAGCAGTCTAGCGGGGATTTCTGCTGCGGAGGCAGCAGTGGCGGAGTATGATCGGCCCGTGTGGTGATATCAGCCGTCCCAGCTATGACTCGTAAACGCGGAAATCCCAACTGGGGATGTCCCATCGCGCCCGCCCAGGCGCTCGCTACTGAATTCGAACTGCGGGTCAGGCAACTGCAGCTCACGGCAGAGATGTACACCTCGTCGGCGGAGCTGCGGACCTGGTGCAAGCAAAACAGGAACCGTGTCTACATCCCAGAATGGCTGCTTAGGGCATGGTGCCTCACCGTAGATCCAACTTTCAGCGACGCCGCGTGACACTGAGCAGTAGACGGTGGAGCAGGCCGACCCGGTCGCTGTTGCAAAATCGCTACTTTGAATTTAATTCGCGAACCGCTCTTGCGTACTCGTCAGTCACGTTCTTTAGTTCATCGCTGAGGTGGTTCGGGTCTCGCGCATCGGCCTTCTTCAGCGCGTCCAGAACCCTTACCTAATCCTGTGATGCCTGGCCTGTTCGGTATTCTTCGATGCGCACAACGGTGATAGCACGATAACTGTAGATTTCCGCACAGTGCCCGACCGTAAGATGGCCTGCTATCAAAGGCGCTGTCAGCGTTCGCGCCGAAATGCGCAAAGAAGATTTTTGGAGCAATGCTGGCGCGGTGAAAGTTCAGCGCCGAAAACTGGCTTCAAACCGTGTGCACGTTTTGCGTCTTTGCGTCACACCGGCGTCACAATCGCAAGCGGAGCTCCATAAGCAGGTGAAAACAAAAGCTGTCGGCAGCCGGGCCTATAAGCCGAATTCGCCGGGCTGGAATGAAAATAGACAACTTATTTGCAATCAGTCGCCGTGAAGGGTCAACTATGTCAACTTTGGCAGTGTTGGCAGGCTTTGCGTCACACCGGCGTCACAATGGGCGGTCCGAGACGATTGTTTGCTGTCAGTCACGATCAGCCTACCTACAAGTTTGCCTTGGCAAGTCGACGCAAGAAGTTCTCCTTGGCGGCGTGTGTCTGCCGAATCTTCTCAAGTTCCATCTGAGATTTGGCCCCCTTGCCCCGGCGGACTGCGAGATCATGCAAGTCCGTCAGCAAGCCAACCGCCCTGGCATAGTCGTTGGACTGCCGCCTCAGGATATGTACGGCGACCTGCTCCCAGATTTCCGGTTCGCGTCGCGCTAGTTGATCTATCTAGCGAGCTCGGTTTGCTGTTGCACCGGTCACTTAGATTTGGATTTGGTACGGTGAGCCAATAACTCCGAGCGACCGATGACGGTTCGCGGGTTTTTGAGTTTCGGTGGGTCGGAGATTCCCTCGAAAGCTGCGGCCGACTTCCACGGGCTCAAGCCGTACATACGGGAATCGCGCAGAACACTCACTCCCTCGCTCCATGCAGCTAGCATCCGTTTTCCAGTGTTCTTAAAACCTGCCAGGCTCTTCATTACTTCACGAACGGCAGGAGCGGTGTCTGCCACCGCATCACTGATGCGCTCCAGGATTTCCTTCTGCTCGCGTTGAGAAATGCCAAAGGTGGAAGTAATAAAAGTGCCCAGAGTTTTTCCGGGCAACCATGTCTTCCTCCCCATGAAACTGATTCCGGGGGGATTGTTCTGATAACCCTCGTAAACTGAAGTCGTGAAGAAGTCGTACGCGGGTGCGAGACGTGCGTCCGTTCTTGACGTGTATAGCAATGCCAAATTCTTCGAGTGGCAGTCAGCGTTCCTCAGCGCGTACGTCAACAGCAGGATTGTGGTCAGCTTCTGGAAGGTCTCGCGCTGATCTCCGCCCGGCACATAGGTCCGAACCGCCTTCGCGATTCGCTCCCATGTCGTTTCGTATTTCGCGGATGGCCGAAGTCCGAGTAGCGCACAAAAATCTTCCAATGCTCTGAACGGTTTCCCGTTCTCATCGACGTCGAACCGGCGCACCACGAGAACATTGCCGTCCTGAGAGAGTTCGGTTTTCGCACATTCGACAACCCTCGCTGCCACCTGCATGCACAAGTGCTCGTTGGCAGTCGCGAACGGAAGCTTGCTGGATGACCCTTTGATGATGTGCTCGTGGGTCAGCAACGAAGCCTTCTTGTGCGGCCCCAGCCCGACTTGTTTCCTTTGTTCGGTGTCTAAGAACTTCGGCAGGACGCCTGAAACGCCGCTCTTTGCATGTTCCCGAACCAGCTGCGAAAATGCCTCCTCCGAGTTGTCTCCCTTCAGTAGCTCGGCAACTTCGATCGGTTTTGCTGGCTCGTCCAGCGCGGCCCCCGGTGGAGCGACCTGGAGCCTTCCAACCATGTTTCGACCGATAACGGAGAGAAGTGCGACTGGGCTCGCGCCGATATGCGGTCCGAATTCCTCCTGCAAGACCTGCAGAAGGTAGCCCTCCGGAAGGTTCATCTGGAAAATGGGGTGAAGTTGGTCGTCCCACGGGTACGATTCGGTGCGGACGGGCATCGTCAAAGAGACGAGGTTCTCCGGCGCCACGTCTGGAACGTAAGTCATCACGCTCTTGAAGTCGCCGACTTGTTCAAGAATGCCAACGTGGCGACCGAGGAGGTGGACATTCAGCTTCAAGCACCACTCCGTTCGCGCCGCAGTTCGTCGAGGGTACCTGAGGCTCCTACCTCGGTGAAACTCATTTCAAGACCCAGCACGGCGAGTACCGCCAGGAGTTTGCGGGAACCGAACTCCGATACCTGTCCTCGTTCAAGGCGCACCAGGGATTCCCTCGTGATGCCAGAGCGCAAGGAAACCTCGCTCTGGTTCAGCCCAAGAGCCTTTCGTCTGGTTGAGACCGCTTCGCCCAGTTCTGCCAGCGTCTGCATAATGTGATGTATACATCACTTTTTAACGATTTTCAATACATTTGTGATGTATATATCACTTTTATGAGTTGGCCTCCCTGGGAGTGGCAACAACTTGGCCATCTAGCGTCATGTCGACTTTCTCCACGTCAGCATCGACGCCGAGGACCTTCACAGAGAACGGCAACGCTAGGTGTTCCTCAATCATGGTGAAAAAACCGCCTGCTGGTTCTTCTTCGCCGTAAGCATCCACGATCGCTTGTTCGATCAATTCCTTCAGCCTCGCCTTGCTGAGCGAAGGGAGATTTGTCCCAGACTCGCCTTTCAGCTTCCGCAGCTGCAGAACCGCCGGGCGACTGTTCCGTTTCGTCATGTTTCTCCGTTGATCAAAGGCTCTTTGGGAGATCGATTTTCAACCTGCTGAGAGAACGATCTTTCGTTGCTGGCGTCCCGGATCGTGTAGCCGATCAGGTTGTACCCTTTCAGGCGACGCGCGTACATTCGCGCCAGCATAAGGACGTTGGAGTCCACGTAATCGTAGACTCGCACAACACGCTTGGCATCATGAAGTCGGTGGAGACGCCCTACGTATTGCTGTAGCGTTCCCTTCCAGGAAATGGGCATTGCCAGAAAGAGTGTATCCAAGCGAGCGTCGTCGAATCCTTCGCCTATGTAGCTGCCGGTCGCCAGAATGACTCTCGGTTCGCACTCGGGCACAGCCGCAATTGCCTCTGCTGTCGATCGTCGTTGTTTCTTGCCCATGCCACCCTTCAGCGTAAACACGTTGTTCACCTTGCCAGCAAGCTCTGCCTCGAAATATTTCAAGTGATCAGTTCTGCCGGTAAGAAGCAACGGTGAACGCCCGTCTGCGGCTGCCTGGACGAGATCGGTAAGAATCAATTCATTGCGGACGCGGTCATCGACAAGTGCGGCGTACACTTCCTGAATCGTCATATCGGCTTGCTCAGGCGACAAGCAAAAGTCTGTCAACCGAGGAACTACCTCATGCTCGAAAGGGGTAGCTGCCGTCATCGAGCGGGCGCTGAGCCTGAATCGAATCGGACCGCACTGCATATAAATGATGGGATGGTGTCCATCTTTTCGCTCGGGAGTTGCTGTCAGTCCGACGATGTACTTCGCTTTCACCTGCTTCATCACCTGCTCAAAGGTAAACGCCGATAGATGGTGGCACTCGTCAACAATCACTTGACCATACTCTGCCACGAAGTCTTTCACGCCTTGCTTGTCGTGGCTACTTTGAAGAATGGCAATATCCACGCAACCACTGCGTTCTGTCGTCCCTGCTCCGATTTGTCCGACTGACTCGGCGGGGAGGTTGAGGAACATTGCCAATCTCGCATGCCACTGGTCTAACAATTGTTGACGATGTACCAACACCAAAGTGTTCACCTTTCTTGCCGCGATCAGCCATGCTGCCACAGCCGTCTTGCCAAAAGCCGTGGGAGCACAGAGAATTCCTTCATCGTGCTGCACGAATGCATCAACGGCATCCTGCTGTAACGGGCGCAGTCGGCCGGAAAACTCTACCTCGATCGGGCGACCAACAAACCGTTCGTCACTGACTTCTGGCTTGATGCGGTGCGATTTCAACAGCTCGATGACCTCCACCAGACAACCGCGTGGCAGGGCAATGTGGTTAGCGAGTTCCTCGCCACAGGCAATGACTCGTGGCTTGTTGAAAGTAGGAAGCCTCATTGCTTGCGCCTTGTAAAATTCGGGGTTCTGGAATGCCCCAAGGCGAAGCAACCGGTTGAGCATCGCGGAAGGAAGATCCTTCTTTTCGATATACAAAAGGTTGGCGCGAACAATTCGGACCTGCACCGGAAGGGGGCCTGGTATTGGACGCTCTGCTCGCTTTCGGGATGGCGGCAATGCCCAAGGGTCTTGTCCCTCATCTTCCGTAGAGCTGATTCTCACTCCGATAAGGTCCCCACTTCGTTGAGCTTCCAGAACGACAGCCTCAGCAGCAGAAGCGGGCATCCGTTTCACGCTTGCCAGAAACGCCCATTGGTCACCAAATGGACGAAACTCCGCATCTATGAAGACGCTGTTTCCATCTGCGCGCGGAAGCTTCTGCAGTGGCAGCGCGATCAGGTTGCCAAAACCGCCCTTTGGCATGGTGTCTTGGTTGGGAAAGAAGCGGTCGTATGAATCCAATCCAAGTTGGTGACGGGACTCCATGGCCCGAGTGAGGATTACACAGCCCAGTTTTCGCGCGGTGGTTGCTGGGATTGATCGGTCGAAGAAGATCCACACGTGGCCACCGTTGCCTGACCGTGAACGCTCTAGTGCCGCTGGCACGCTCAGTTCGCGACATACGGCCAAGAACGCAGTGGCATCCTTTTGCCATGTTTTCTTATCGAAATCGACCGCGAGGAACCAGCATGTCTCGTCCTGCAGAAGCGGATAGATACCGATGGTGTGATCTCCGACGAGGTGTCCACGCACTACCTCGTCGGTTAGGCGTCGGAATTTTCGAGTCAGGCGATCAACCTTCTTGCGGTCCTGGTCTTTGGCGCGAAGATAGGCCTTCCAGTCACGATCCGCCTTGGGCATGTACCCAGACCGCCCATCGGCGTTCTCCCAGCGAACAGCATAAACGTCGTCGCGCCCGTGGAAGAGGCTCCGGAACAAAGCAATGCGTTGTTCAGCTTTCAAGACAGGGATATGCGCACTAGGTTGGGTGCTCGTTGTGACGGGAATACCGTTCGGGGACTGCACCACCGGAAGCTGTATGCCGTGCTCTTGCAAAAGACGCCGCAGACGAACATTTTCTTCCCGTAGGCGCTGCACCTCAGCAAGAGTAGATTGCAGGTCCAATAGTTTTGGATCAGATTCGTTCACGTAAAGCCATCATCACCTTCTACTGCCAGAACTCGATCAAAGAATAATCTCACACCTTGCGGACATCCCTGTGTGTCCGCGGACGAAGCGAGAGAGCAGTCCACACACCACGCCTTTTCTGGGGATTATCAGTAGTTTTCGGGCCGAGGAACAACGCGGAATGACAGCGATTTTCTTGCCAGCTGACGCAATGTGCGTCACACCCGCGTCACAATCGCACTCCGGGCTCGGCAAGTGGCTGAAAACAAAAGCTTGTGGCAGCCGGACCTGTAAGCCGAATTCTGTCCGCGGGATTGCTCCCGCTGAACGGCCATTCCTCTGGGCCGCGCATTACTGCGCGGCTCTAGCGACCTACCCGAAGGTTTGACGCACCGAGCCGGCACGTGTCCGGAATCGAAATCCCAGACTTCCTCCCTATTTGGTCTTGCTCCGTGTGGGGTTTGCCCTGCCCGCTGCATTACTGTCGCGGCGGTGCGCTCTTACCGCACCTTTTCACCCTTACCCTGGCGTTGCCGCCAAGGCGGTATGTTTTCTGTGGCACTTTCCGTCAACCGGGCTTGAACCCGGCTTCCCGGACGTTATCCGGCACACTGCTCTGCGGAGTTCGGACTTTCCTCTCCCCGCGTCCGAAGACGCTGAGAGCGACCGTCCGGTCCGGCTGCCTACGAAACGATTATACCCGGCTGCGGGCTCTCCGCTCACCGGCTAGCAGCTTCGGGAACTCTGCCAGCCCTTTTGCCGTATCTTCATAGGTTAGGCGTAGACTTGACTCTGACGGGAGCAAGCGCGCTCCTGCGGAACCCGGACGCCGAGCACCGGAAACCACCTCATGCACATCGCCGAAGCCGTCCGCGTGGCGCTGCAGTCCCTCTGGGCGAATAAGCTGCGCTCGGTGCTGACCTTGCTGGGCGTGGTCATCGGCGTCGGCGCCGTGATCGCAGTGCTTACCTTCGTCAGCGGCATTAACCGCTATATTGCTGAGAAGGTCTTCAACCTCGGGGCGGATGTTTTCATCATCAACAAACACTCCTCGGTCATCACCAATATTGACCAACTGCTGGAAGGCGAAAAGCGCAAAGACATCACGCTGGAGGACTATTATGCGGTCGCCGAAGGTTGCGGCCGATGTGCTGACTTGGGGGCCATGGTCGCGAACCCCGTCGGGAAGGTGAAATACGGCCAGCAGTCCATTACGAATACCTTCATACGGGGACTTACGCCCTCGATGCCGGCCATCCTGAATATCGATATGAGTGCGGGACGTCCGATCAACGAAGTTGACATTAGCAACCACGCCATGGTGGCGGTGATCGGTACTGATCTGGTGGACAACCTTTTCCCGGGAGAAGACCCGCTAAACAAGGAAATACATGCCGGGGGGCAGTCCTATCGGGTGGTCGGCATCGGAAAGAAGCAGGGCACGACACTTGGACAGAGCCGTGACAACTATCTGATGGTCCCCATCACGGCCTATCTCAAGCAATACGGCACCCACAACAGCATCATCATTTGTGGCAAGGCCGCCGGGGTTGGCAGCCAACTGGATGCGGCGATGGACGAGGCCCGGGTGATACTGCGCGCCCGGCGCCACGATGCGCCGGGCGCACCCGACAGTTTTGCAATCGAGACCAACGAGAACTTTCTTTCCCTCTGGGCGAGCCTGACCCAGACGTTCTTCATCGCCATGATTGCCATCGCCGCGACCGCGTTGGTGGTTGGGGGTATCGTCATCATGAACATCATGCTGGTGTCCGTGACTGAGCGAACGCGCGAAATCGGAATCCGCAAGGCGATGGGCGCGCGCCGTCAGGATGTTCTGCTCCAGTTCCTGATTGAATCAAGCACGGTGGCGCTAGTCGGGGGCTTTCTGGGTGTGGTGGGCGGAATCGTCGTGGCCAAGAGCGTTACCCTGCTCATCGGGATGCCGTCATCTGTCCCACTGTGGTCGGTGATTGCGGCACTACTGGTATCGAGTAGCGTGGGCCTGTTTTTCGGAGTGTATCCGGCAAAGAGAGCGGCTCGTCTTGATCCGATTGTGGCCTTAAGGTTCGAAATGTAAGAACGAGTCTCTGAACGAAGACCCACATGCAACGACATGACTACAGCGAGATTTTTGGCATGGCGATCGACACCCTGCGCAGCAATAAGCTGCGGTCCGCGCTTACGGTGTTAGGAATCGTCATTGGCGTGGTCGTCGTCATCGGAATTTCCTCGTTCGTCAGCGGCCTGAACACCAGCGTGATGGAATCCATTGGAAGCATGGGGTCAGATCTGATCTTCGTGTTTCATATTCAGCCTTTCAGTTTCAGCCGGCCCACGGAGGAAATGCGCACTCGCAAGGTGCTGACTTTCGAGGATTACGAGGCGATCAGCGAATTGCCCCACGTGAAGGCCGCGACCTGTGGGTTACGCTACCAGCGGCCGGAGTTCGGTACGGGAACCTACTCAGTGAAATACGAGGGCCGCAAAACCAAGAACACAATTTTGGAAGGCGACGTGTACACCTGGAAAGACGTCTTCGACCTGCAGCCCAAGCAAGGGCGATGGTTCACTCAAATGGACGAAGAACATCGCGCCGCGGTGATTGTTTTGGGATCCGATGTGGACGAAGAACTGTTTCCCAACGGGAACGGACTGGGCAAGGAAATCAACATTGATGGGCAGTTGTTTACGGTGGTGGGAATTGCCGAAAAGCGTAAGAGTGCGTTTGGCGGCGGGAAGAATGCAGAGGACAACCTGGTCTTCTTTCCCCTGAGCACTTTCATAAAACTGCATCCGGAAGTCGAGCGGACCGGGTATTGGATAACGCTGAAGGCAACATCCCACGAAGACATGGCCAAGGCGGAGGATGAAATCCGCCAAGTCATGCGCCGCCGCCGCAAAGTGCCACCCCAGGACGCGGACAATTTCGCCATCTTCACGCAGGACGCAATGTCGGATCTCTGGAACCAGTTGACCGGCATGCTTTTCGTGTTCATGTTTGCCGTCTCGAGTGTAGCGTTGATGGTCGGGGGGGTGGGCGTGATGAACATCATGCTGGTTTCGGTGACCGAGCGGACGCGAGAGATTGGAGTGCGCAAAGCCATTGGCGCGCGCAAGGCCGACGTCCTGCTGCAATTCACGATCGAGGCGGTGATTCTGACCGCGATCGGCGGCATCATCGGCGTGTTGCTGGGTGCCTTCATTGTCTGGCTCCTGCCGCTGATATGGTCTACCTTGCCGGCGCGCCTGTCCGCCTTTTGGGTGGTTTTGGCCTTCTGCGCGGCTACGGGGGTCGGGCTCATATTCGGGATTTATCCAGCGTGGAAAGCGGCGAACTTGGATCCGATTGAGTCGTTACGGTACGAATAACCGGCCTGCCTCCTGATAAACTTACCCAGACAGTCATCCCCTGGAAGCCGGACGCCGAGAGCCGGAAGCCGACCCCATGAACATTGCTGAAGCCATCCGAATCGCGCTGCGGTCCTTGTGGGCCAATAAGCTGCGGTCTGTGCTCACGCTACTGGGCGTCGTGATTGGCATTGCGGCGGTCATCGCGGTGGTCACGTTTGTGTCGGGGATTCAAGATTACGTGGCGACGAAGATTTTCAACCTTGGCGCTGACGTGTTCATTATTGCCAAGATGTCGCCGATCGAGACCAATGTCGAACACTTTCTGGTGGCGGAGAAACGCAAGAACCTGAAGCTGGAAGACTACCAGGCGGTGCTGGAAGCCTGCCGCCACTGCGAGTATGTGGGCGCCATGGCGCGAGGCAGCGGTAAAGTGAAGCACAACGAACAGTCCATCAGCGACACGACCATCCAGGGGATCACGCCCTCGGTCGCGTCGATCCTCGACACGGATTTGACTTACGGGCGCATGTTGAACGACGCCGATTTAAACAATCACCTGCAGGTGGCCGTTGTGGGTACCGACATCGTGGAGCATCTGCTGGGTGGAGCCGACCCACTAGGCCAGGAGATACGCGTCGACGGTTGGAGCTACCAGGTGATCGGTGTGGGAAAGAAGAAAGGAAAGACGCTGGGGCAGAGCGCCGACAACTACGTGTTGATTCCCGTGACCGTCTATCTGAAGCAGTACGGGTCGCACAACGACAGTCTGCGCATTTGGGGAAAGGCCACATCGACGGGTGCTCCGCTGAGCCAGGCGATCGATGAGGCCCGCGTGGCGCTGCGCGCCCAACGCCATGACCGTGTCGGCGAAGAAGACAGCTTCGAAGTCGAGACCAATGCCAGCTTGCTGAGCATCTGGTCGGGGTTGAGCAGCACGTTTTTCATGGCGACGATTGGTATTGCCGGGGTCTCGCTGGTTGTGGGGGGAATCGTCATTATGAATATCATGCTGGTCTCAGTGACCGAGCGGACGCGCGAAATCGGCATCCGCAAGGCGCTGGGGGCCAAGCGCGACGACGTACTGCTGCAGTTTCTGATTGAAGCTGTGATCCTCGCGCTGATCGGCGGTGTGTTGGGAGTGCTCTTCGGGGCGGGAGTGGCTGAAATGGTTACGCTTGTGATTGGAATGCCGTCGTCGATCAAGCTTTGGGCCGTCGCGGCGGGATTGCTGGTTTCGGCCAGTGTGGGAGTGTTCTTCGGAGTTTATCCCGCGCGCAAGGCGGCGCGGCTGGACCCGATTGTGGCGCTGCGGTTTGAAATGTAAAAGGCCTTCGGCTCTCGGCGTCTGGCTTCCGGAAAAACCGGGGGTTTGGAACGAAGTTGGAAGCTCGGCTTTGGAGCTGCCTTCGGGAAGCCGGATAGCGGAAGCCGGCAGCCGGCTCTTTATGATACGCAAAGACGAATTCGGCGAAATCGTTCGCATGGCGACGGACACGATCCGCAGCAACAAGCTGCGCTCCGTGCTGACCGTGCTCGGCATTGTGATCGGAGTCGCTGTCGTGATCGGCGTGTCATCGATTGGGCGCGGCTTGGACGAGAACGTCCGCGAGATCGTCAGCAGCATTGGTTCCGATGTGATCTTCGCTTTCCACATCGAGCCCTTCACCTTTGGGCGGCCCACTGAGGAAATGCGGACTCGCAAGGAACTGACCTACGATGACGCCGTGGCCATGCGCGACCTGCCCCACGTCAAGGCAGTCACGGCGGGCATCCGCTATTTCCGGCCGGAGTTGGGCATTGGCACATTTGCCGTGAAGTACGGGGACCGAAAGGCGAAGAACACGATTCTCGAAGGCGACCAGGCTTCCGCCAAGGAAGTGTTCGACCTTCTGATTGCGAGTGGCCGTTGGTTCAGCGAAGTGGACGAAGAGCACCGGTCGAACGTTGTTCTGCTGTGCGCTGACACCACGGAGGAACTGTTTGGTACCGAGAGTCCGCTCGGTAAAGAAGTAAACATCGAAGGTCAGCTTTTTACGGTGATTGGAACGGTGCAGCCAGTGAAATCGGTGTTTGGCGGGGGCAAGAACCCAGAGGACAACAAGGTCGTGTTCCCGCTGAGCACTCTGCGCAAGCTGCATCCTGAACTGAAGCAGCACTGGATCAGCGTGAAAGCCACTTCGCACGACGACGTTCCCAAGGCAATCGACGAGATACGCGAACTGCTGCGGCGGCGGCGCAAAGTTCCAGTCGACAAGCCCGACAACTTCGCAGTCTTTACCTCGGATTCCATCTCTGATGCCTGGAATCAGATTACCGGCGCGCTGTTCGTGGGCATGTTCGCGATTTCCAGTGTTGCCCTGATCGTTGGTGGCGTCGGCGTGATGAACATCATGCTGGTCAGCGTCACCGAGCGCACGCGCGAGATTGGGGTGCGCAAGGCGATCGGCGCTCGCAAGCGCGACATTCTTTTGCAATTCACTCTCGAAGCCATCATGTTAACGGCGGTCGGTGGAATCATTGGGGTGAGTGCGGGTGCACTCGTGGTCTGGGGGATTCCGTTCTTGTGGCCCTCGTTGCCGGCTCGAATGTCTGTGTTCTGGACCACATTCGGCTTCAGCGCCGCCGCCGGAGTGGGGCTCGTCTTCGGAATCTATCCCGCATGGAAAGCGGCGAACCTCGATCCGATTGAGTCGTTGCGTTACGAGTAGACGGTTTCTGTTGTGCGGTTCCTGAATCCGGGCGAACTTTCCTGTCATGCGAAAGAGCGAGTTCGGCGAAATCGTCCAGATGGCGACGGAAACGATTCGCACGAACAAGCTGCGCTCGGGTCTGACCGTGTTGGGCATTGTGATTGGAGTGGCCATGGTCATCGGCGTGTCGTCCATCGGCCGCGGACTCGACGACAATATTCGCGATCGCCTCGCTACCGTCGGATCCAACGTTATTTTCGTTTACCACCTGGAGCCCTTCACCTTCGGGCGAATGTCGGAAGAGATGCGGGCTCGCAAAGAGCTGACGTTAGACGACGCGGAAGCGCTTCGAGATCTGCCCCATATCCGGGCCGGATCCGCAATTCTCCGCTTGCTTCGTCCTGAGATCGGAAGCGGCACGTACGCAGTCAAATATCAGGCGCGGAAGGCGAAAAATACCATCCTCGAGGGAGACACCGCTTCGATGATGGATGTGGAGGATCTGCCGATCGCCAGCGGCCGGTGGTTCAGTGAGTTCGACGACGAGCATCGCTCTCCGGTCGTCGTTCTTTGCCACGACACGGCCGAAGAACTGTTTGGGAACGAAGACCCGTTGGGCAAAGATGTCAGCATCGAAGGGCGGTTGTTTCAAGTCATCGGCACCGTGAGCAAGATTCAATCGGTGTTCAACCAGGGAAGGGATCCGATCGACAATCGTGTCCTATTCCCACTCAGTACGTTCAAAACCCTGCATCCGGAGATGAAACAACTCTGGATCGTTGTCAAAGCCACCTCTCACGAAGATGTGCCGAAGGCCATAGACGAGATCCGGGAGTTGCTGCGGCGGAGGCGAAAGGTCCCCTTCGACAAACCTGACAACTTTGCGGTCTTCACTACTGAGTCGATCACCGAGGTTTGGAACCAGATCACCGGCGGCCTGTTTGTGGGTATGTTCGCGGTTTCCAGCGTTGGATTGGTGGTTGGAGGCGTCGGCGTGATGAATATTATGCTGGTGAGCGTGACCGAGCGCACTCGCGAGATCGGGGTACGCAAGGCAGTCGGAGCGCGCAAGCGCGACATTCTTTTGCAATTCACGCTGGAAGCGATCATGCTGACCGCGGTGGGTGGCGTGATCGGCATCCTCACGGGGGCCCTGATCGTCTGGCTCATTCCTTCGGTGTGGCCTTCTTTGCCGGCTCATTTGTCTATGTTCTGGGTTTCATTTGGTTTCACCTCCGCCGCTGGAGTCGGGCTGGTCTTCGGCATTTATCCGGCGTGGAAGGCGGCGAATTTGGACCCGATTGAGTCGTTGCGTTACGAATAAATTTGCCTGCGCCCACGCATGATTCACTTGATCCTCAGGATTTTACAGGTCGTCGCGATCCTCGGATGCCTCTCCAGTTCTGCCTACTACATTCTCTGCTTGTGGAGCGCGCGGACTTTTCTGCGTGAGAAGAAGGCCGATGGGGGCGCCCGCCCACAAATGCTGCCCCCGGTCTCGATTCTTAAACCACTGAAGGGCGCAGACCCCGACATTTACGAGAGCTTCCGCAGTCACTGCCTGCAGGACTATCCCGAGTACGAAATCATTTTTGGCGTGAGCGATCCCGACGATCCGGCCGTCGCCAGCGTACAGCAGTTGCAGCGGGAATTTCCAGAACGCTCCATTCGTCTGGTCGTGTCCCCCAATAAGCTTGGGGCAAACGTAAAAGTCAGCAATCTCGAGCAGACGCTTCCCTGGGCGCGGTACGAGCACCTGCTCGTGAACGATAGCGACATACGTGTCGAACCCGATTATCTCCGCAGGGTCATGGCGCCGCTGACGGATGAGCGGGTGGGCATGGTGACTTGTCTTTACCGCGGGCTTCCGGCATCTACCCTCGGCTCGCACCTTGAATCCCTGGGCATCAGCACGGATTTTTGCGCCGGTGTTCTGGTGGCGCGCCAGTTGGAAGGCGGCCTCCGCTTCGGACTGGGCTCGACGCTGGCTTTCCGGCGGTCCGATTTGGAGCGCATCGGCGGCTTCAAATCCATCGTCGATTTTCTTGCGGATGACTACGAACTGGGGCGGCGGATTGCCGGACTTGGGCTACAAGTTGTGCTCTCCAACGTGGTTGTCGAGACACACCTGCCGGCTTACGCCTTGCGAGGTTTCTGGTCGCATCAGTTGCGCTGGGCCCGTGGCGTGCGAGACTCGCGCGCGGGAGGTTACATCGGTCTGGTTTCCACCTACGGACTTATGTGGGGACTATTCGCCCTGATCGCAGGGGGCGCCGCGCTGTGGTCGTGGGCCGTGCTTGGTGCCACCGCTTTGCTGCGTTTAGCCGTGGCCCTTGTGGTGGGCAACGGTGTGCTCGATGACCGACGGTTGTGGGGGAGTTTGTGGCTCTTGCCGGTTCGCGACCTGGTGGCGGTCGCCGTTTGGATCGCGAGCTTTGCGGGGCACACCGTTACCTGGCGCGGCGATCGATTCGAGTTGAGAAAGGGGCGGCTGATTCGTTTGTAGCTCAGTTCTACGCGGAGTTCGATCTTTCCAACGGGGCGATTCTTCCTCCCTTGCCGAAACGATACTTTTCTCCGCGCCAGTAGAAGTCTCTGCTCGTGTAACTGATGGCCCACGCGGCGAAGCCCAAGAGATCGCGCACCGGATAAAGCCAGCAATAACGTACGGCCTGCGGATCGCAGGCTACGCTCCATCCCACGGCAATCGACTGAAGCATTCGATTCGCGCAGGCCAAGGCGAACAGGCCGACACCGAGCGCCCAATGCCCGAGCGCTCCCGCGGCGATCAATCCCAGAATTCCGAATGGCATCGCATAGGTGAGACCCGTGCCTGCATGTCCCGCAGGACGCGAATAACGAGTGCTCTTCATCCAACGAAGCTGATCGCCAAGCGTGCGAATCACGGAGCGGGAGGTCAGCACATTGCGGACAATGTAATGCGAAAGAATGACTTTGTAGCCTTTTGCCCAGATGCGATTTCCCAATTCAAAATCGTCGGAGTAGTAATCGGCCACGGCAGCGATTCCCCCGATGGCGTCGATCGCATCGCGCCGCACGGCCATGGCAGGTCCGAGGGCGAAACGCATTCCCTCCATCATGTCCGCGACCATGACTCCGGAGGACATCTCTACGGAGAGCCCGAGAGCCTCAAGCCAGGACCAGAAGTCCGACGCAGGAATGCCGCGATACATGCAGGTCACCAGGCCCACCTCGGGGTCGAGTAGCGGCGGGATAGTGCTGCGCAAGAAATCGGGAGCAACTCGGACGTCGCTGTCGCTGATGATGAAATACGAGCGGGACGAGGCTGCAATCATCTTGTCGAGCGAAAATACCTTGGCGCTGGGCCAGGGTGGCGGCCCCGAGAGGATCACGCGGCTGGGGACGTGCGGGTAACGCATCCTGACCTCCTCTGCTACTTTGACCGCTGGGTTGTCCGCGTCGCGAGCACCGAAGATCACTTCAAAGTCTGGATAATCCTGCTGGAAGAAACTCTCCAGATTGGCAGCCAGTTCCTCTTCCATGCCGTGAACAGGCTTGAAGATCGTGACCGGAGGTAGGGATGAGGACGGGGTCGCAGCCACCGCTGCCTGCGCCGATCGGGCACGGCGCAAGTGCAGGGCGGTCGCTACCAGAGTCATGACCAGATAGACCGTCGAAGTGAAGGACCCTGCGAACGCCAGGAACAAAAGCGCAAGCACCACCAAATGAACTGCGGGAGTATTGAGAGTCCCAAGAATCATCGAGGAAGGACGATTATAACCGGGGCCTTGGTCCGATCGGGCCAAGAGCAGGGATTCCGTGCGCGGACGACCTCACGGCGCGCGATTGGTGAAAATCGCCTTTCCGCCACTGCGGGCCAGCAGAAAATGAGGCATTCCCAGCAATTCCTTGGGATCATCCTGGTCAGTCCATAGGAAAACGCGGGCCGGTCCGGACCAGAGTGCGGCGAACGATTGCGGTGTCTCGAATACATGGGGAGCGTCCGGGAACTTCTCTCCGAACCACAGATTACCGCTGGGTTCGTGCAACACGCGCAGCGGAAGATGCGTGTAGAAATTGAGCGTCGAAGCCTGGTGATACTCGCCGTCCACTACGATGAGATCGCCGGGTCGATACTCCTTCTGAATCGCGACCGCGAGATCGTGCGACGAAAGGATCGGCGAGAACAGCGCGAAAGAGATATGCACGCAGGTCAGCAGGCAGACCATCATGAGCGACAAAGCCGCGTTTCCCAGAACTGGTTTGCCACGGCGCCGCATCCACCAGTTCAGGACCGTTCCGAACAGCAGAGAGAGAGAAGCGCCGAGAAGCGGACCACGGAACATTCCCAGCGCTTGAGGCGTGAAGTCCAGCACGTGACCCAAAGAGAAATCGTAGTCCTGCGGATTCTTCTTCAGCAGTTCCGCCAGGTCAACACCTGCGGGCGGACGGTGCGTCATCGAAAGAAGGGTCAGACCCACGACGGCAGACAGCACTCCTACGATCATCAGAACAAGAGATGATCGGCGTCCGGCGCGACGTTCCGATGCACTCGCATCGTCTGAGGATTCACGCGCAAGCCATCCTCCGGTCAACAGCGCAATGCCGGGCAGCGCGGGAATTGTGTAGTATTCCTGCCGCGTCGAGAAGCTGAAGAACAGCAGAATCACCAGCGCCCAGAGAAAAAAGAGCAAGTTCGCTCGTTGCCGCCGATCCATGGGCCCCGCCAGTTGTCTCCACCGCAGCGGTACATCTCGCAAGGCTTGCGGTAGAAATACCGCCCAAGGTACCAGCCACAGCAAAAGCAGAACCCAGAACAATACCAGCGGAACCGTGTCGTATCCCGGAGGCACCCGCTTGTTCAGGAACCTCATGATGTGTTCATTCACGAAATAGAACCACAGGAACCCCCGCGCCTGTCCCTGAGCCGGATTGCGGATCGCGGCGAGGATATGCCACGGCGCCGCCAGCACAAAGAAAACCACTGTGCTGGAGAGGATTCGCAGCTTGGCCAGATGGCGCAGATTTCGCGTGAGCAGCAAATAGAGGCCGATGGTGCCGATGGGAAACACCAGTCCGATGAGCCCCTTCGTGAGCACATTCAGCGCGCAGACCGCGGCAAACCCCCAGCAGGTCAGGCGCGTGGGCGGGTCTTCCTCCAGCGAGCGCAGGAAAAAATAATACGAAAGGGCAAGCCACAGCCCGACCATCACGTCGGGGATCAGAAAGCGCGTGAAGATGTACGGCCCAATCGAAGTAACCAATGCGAGGCCGGAATAAAATCCGCCGCGTTCGCCGAACGCATAACTACCGAGTCGATAGGTAGCCAGAACCAATGCCAGGAACCCCAGCATGAGAGGAAGACGGGTGGTCCAATCGCTGATGCCGAAAACTTCGTAGCTGGCCGCAAGGCTCCAGTACATCAAAGGCGCCTTCTCCAGGTAGCGCAGACCGTTGGTATACAGCGTGACCCAATCGTGGCGCAGCAGCATCTCTCGTGCAGCTTCGGCGTGGATTGTGTCCACATCGTCGAGCAAAGGTGGAGTGAACATGCCAGCTGCATAAATCACAAGCCAGAGGGCGGTGAGGATTATTAGCGACGCGGGAGTTGCTCGCGGGGTCGGACGATCTGGATTTGTCGAGGTTGTTTGGGTTCCGGTGTCCCGACCCCCGTCGGCTCTTGAAGGATTCATGCGGAGTCCGCGAAGGCTGATTATAGGGTCTGGCAAGATGCTCGATCAAACCTGCACATCACCCGCGCGGCAACTGATTGACGCTGAGGTTAGGATCCAGCGCTGCGCGAATCTTGAGTGAGAGTTGTTTCAGCGTATAAGGTTTCTGCAGGAGATTCGTTTCCAGGTCAACCACGTTGTGGTCGAAGACGGTCTTGCCGGCATGGCCGGAAACGAAGAGCAGCTTGGTGTCCGGCCGGAGTTGCGCTAGTTCTTTTGAGAGTTGGCCGCCGCTCATATTCGGCATCACTACATCGGTGACCACTAAGTGGATGATCGAAGCGTGGTTCTTGGCCACCGACAGAGCATCAAGACCATCTTTCGCTTCAAGTACGGTATAGCCTTGCAGGCCCAGGAATTCCGCGGTCGCTTGCCGAACGGCTTGCTCGTCTTCCACCAGCAGGACGATTTCCGCCGGGAGCGTTTTCGGTTCTGGCATCTTCGAGTTCCCGCGGATTGTGTCGCCCCTCGACCGAAGGCAACTAGATCTTGAATACCGTGCCCATCCTCGTATTCCGCATAGTTCGTACGAGAGTCGCACCCGTCCCGTTGCGATTTCGCTACACCGTTCCATGTCCCGCCGCCGATCATGTCGGCGACCGTCTTTTCATCCGCATCCTCAGTCAGCAGGACGAACGGGATCGAAACTCCGGCATGGAGAAACTCGGCCACAAAGTGAACTGCCTCGACGTTTCCCGTTTCATGCTCGAACAGGACCAGGCTGTAGCTCCTTTGCTGCACCATTACTTTGGCTTCCTCCAGCGAGTGAGCATGGTCGAGGTCGGCGACGAGGAGGTTGCGGCTACGTTCTAGAATCTCTCGAATCAGGAAGAAGTCTTCCTCTTGATTGCCCACCAACAGAACCCGCAGGGGCGCGGGCTCGCGCGCAGTTTTTGCAGCCGTCAGCATTGCGGTTACTCCGTCACTAGTTATTACCATCGGAATCCAGCCGCAGGAGTTTAGTGTAGGGGTATTCGAAATCACAGCGGTTTTGAATCGCAACGAAAAGCGGCACCCGGCAAACGCTTCCCGGACTTGCCAAGAAGGGGCAGAATTAGAAGATAATAAGATCCATCCCCGGGGGTGCGATATGCTCAGGCCACCGCTTCCGCTGCTCGCCGTTCTTTTGGGTTGTGCCTCTCAGCTTGCGGCCCAAGTAACCACAACCGCCCAGGCCATCACCGTCCAGGTAACGACTGCTCAGCCGTGGACTGACAGCGGCTTTGACCTGCAGCCAGGAGATGCTGTCGAAATCTCGGCCGCAGTTTCATCAGATCATGCTGCCTCCGGCGCGCCAGCCTGCGATCCCAAGGGCGTGACTTCCGCGGGTTCTACGACGGCAAACCTGCCCTTGCCCACTGCGCCCGTGGGTGCGCTCATCGCGCGTTTGCACTCACAGGGAGCGGTTCCACTTCTCGTGGGTGCGAGCAATCAGATCCACATCGCGGAGGCTTCTCATTTGATGCTGGGGATGAACATCTCCGGCACTGCGCCATGCCAGGGAGTGCTTGCTGTCAAAGTGCACGTCATTCCAGCGGGTTCCAGCGCGAGCAGCACAACCGATGCGCCGCAGACGCCACGCAGCCAGGTCCTAAAGTCACAACTTGCCACCGCGGCGCAAGTGTTCATGTCGGGGCAATTCGGCATGGGTAAGGCAGACTCCGGTACATCCAGTGGGACGTCTGCGGAGGGCTCTTCGGCTCCAGTTACTCCGCTGAAAGTTTCTGATGCTCCTCTTGATGCGGAACTTCGCAAGAGCATTGACAGCCTGCCGCGCCGGGTCAACGATCAGTTCCAAAACCAGGGCGACATGGTGAATTTTGTGATCGTGGGATCGCAAAAAGATGTGCAGGCGGCCCTCGACGCCGCCAGTTGGCACGTTGCCGATACGAGCAATCAAAACGCAGTGCTCAACGCGGTCATGCAGACATACGACAGCAAGGACTACCTGGCCATGCCGATGAGCACATTATTTCTGTTCGGCCGCAAGCAAGACTTCGGCTATGAAATGGCGGAGCCCATCGCGATGGTGGCCAGCCGACACCACTTCCGCATCTGGAAGGCTCCATTTACCTGGAAGGGCAGCGAGGTATGGTGCGGCGCCGGCACCCACGACATAGGATTTGCGAAAGATAAGCGCAATGGCAGCGTCACGCATAAGATCGACCCGGCTGTTGACGGCGAGCGGGAAAACATTGGGAGTAGCCTCCAAAAGGCCAATAAAGCCAAGACACTAGCCTATTACTTGCCGTCGAACCCCGTGCAGGACGCGAAGAATGCTACCGGGGATGGATACCATTCCGACGGAAGGCTTCTGGTCATCTTCCTCCAGTAGGATCCAGAATTGTGGGGAAACGGAGCTTGCTCCGTCTCGCTTCGCCACAGGCGAAACATCGCCTAACTCGAAGTGTTTAGTCGATTATGCACCTCGAAACGAGAATTTTGTTCTCGTTGGATTCGTTAAGCGGCGGTCTTGAGGCCGACTGCGGATAAGAGAGCGTCGAGATCGTCGGTGAGCCGTTGATAGAGGCGGTCAAGTTGACAACGTTTGTCCGGGGCGAGGTTGCGATCGCCGGCGAAAGGCTTGAGGAGACCCGCGGTGAGTGGAGCATAGATGCGCTCGAATAGCTTGAGGAAGAGCACGCAGATGGAAAAGCCCTTGTTGGCGAGACGGTAGCGACGAGAGTGGGGCAGTTTGTCTAGCACGTGCTTGGCGCGCAGTTTGGAGAGGTCGTAGCGCAGCGATGCCAGGGAGTATTGGGACTGGGGAAGTCCGAGAGCGTCCAACACCGGCGGGTAGAGATCGGCGGTGGTGAAGGTGGAGCCGGCAGCGATATTGGAATAGCGGACCAGAGCATGCATCACCGCCAGTTGCCGAGGGTGATCGAGCTTAAGGCCGGGGATGCGCTTTCCGTTGGTCAGGGTGGTGGGCTCAGCCAGTTTTTGGAGTTGGCCGCGATCGATGAAAGTTTCCAGGATGTCTTGCTGGGCATCGTGGTAGTGGTCAATGATCTCGGACATGCGCTGGCGCAACTGCGCAGGTTCTCGACGTTCTTTTTGACCCCATAGTCGGTGACGTCATTGGTGGCCGGCTCGGTTCGTAGTAAGCGGTCATCGCGGACGTATTGCTTGGCGAATCCATGGGCATAGTGACTGCGAATGACGGGATTGGGAAGATCGAGGTCTTCGAGCTCAGTTTGCAGCTTGCCTTTGTATTGCCGGGTCACTTTCCGACCAAAGATGAGAGTAATTTTCTTGGGCTGTCCGATGGTTCGGTTCATGTCGAGCAAGCGCTCGGCGAACTGGTCGACGGCGGCGCGGCGGAAGAAGATCAGGTTGTCGCAAAGCTCGACCTGGGAAAAGAAGAGCCGGTGTTGACAGCTAGCCTGTCGTCGTTCCTGGGAGGTGAAGAAGGGAGTAAAGGCGGTCAGCCACTTCTGCCCACAGCGCAATAAATCTTGGGCGGTCAGAGAGTCGGCGAGCTGTTGCAATCGTTGCGGGTCGGAGCAATGCAAGAAGGCGTTCTTGCATTGCCGAAAGGCGATGCCTTGCTGTTGCATCCGAAGAGCCAGCCAATGATGCTGATTCAGGCATACTCGGGCGGAGAAAGGAAAGTAGGGACACATGCGGACAAACATGGGCCCCCATTGTGGGTCGTTGAGATAGAAATTGTATTGATTCACCCAGCGCTGCTTCAGTTCTAGGTGAGGGCTGTTGTTCTGCTTTCCTCCAATTGCGACCAGGATGCGGGCGGGTTCGCGAGCCTTCAGAATGACGGCCACATGATCGGCTTCGGTCTTCTGCAAGTACGGCGTGCACGAAATCGTCGCGCCGTTCGTGTTGCGGTGCCTCGACGATGGGTGCACCCCACTTCTCGGAACGATTGGTAACCCAATGGTGGAACTGGTCGGCGATCTCGGTCAGGGTGTGGCGGGTCACCCGTTTTCCATCTCGATAGGTGTTGAAGAACCCGAGTACCCGTTCGGGTTGTTGGAAGGGTTGAATCAGTCCGTTCAGTAGGAGGCGATCGAAACATCGATATCCGAACTCGATGCTATTCTTGTGGTGCTCGTAGAAAGCGTTCATGGCTGTCTCCTGTGTAGTGGAATACCCAGAAGATTACTGCCATGAACGCTTCTACGGCATCACTCACCCTAGCCAGGAAAAGCGATAGGATTCGATGGGATATCAAGGGCGAAGCCCTTGGCTAGTTAGAAATTACCTCACTGGGCGCTTGTTAACCAATCTGCACTTGCCACGTCTAACTGCACAAGAACCGGCTTTCCTTCGAGAAGCGCTAAGAATCGGGGAACGTGGGAACGAGTTCTTGCGTATAGATTTCTAAGCGGGGTTCTGCCCCCCGCCTGGTGGTCTAGAGGAAATTGTGTCGAGGAAACCGCATGGCCTTGTGCCTGCGGCTGAGAACTCGTGGTAATCGGTGTCGCGCAATCGAAGTGGGAGCTGTGATTCACTCGTCCGAATGGGGGATATGTATGGAAAATGGGCAGAAGGGCATCGGCTCGCTCCGACCAGTCGAGAGGTATGACGTGGGCCACGTGCAGGAAGTGATTCGGCAGGCGCACGGAGAACTGCGCCAGCTGTTGCAACAGCGCGCGGAAATCATGAAACGCATCGGTACCGTCAAGCAGACCATCTCCGGTTTGGCGAATCTGTTTGGCGATGCGGTCTTGAGCGAGGAACTGATGGAACTGGTCGATCGCAAGAGCAGCGGCCGCCAGCCGGGCTTCACCAAAGCCTGTCGGATGATCCTGATGCAGGCCGGACATGCCATGAATGCGCGCGACATCTGCGACTATTTCCAGCAGAGAATGCCGACGTTGCTGGCGCGCCACAAGGATCCAATGGCGTCGGTCACCACCGTGCTGAACCGCCTGGTCGAATACGGCGAGGCGCAGGCCGTGGTGTCCAATGGTAGACGCGCGTGGCGCTGGGTGGCGGATCTACCCTCGGAGGTTCCAGCGGCGGGTAGCGAAGCAGGTCTGGTTGCTTAGGCTTGGTTGCTTAGGCGCAGTTAAGCGGGCGGGCGACGTTCTTCAGGACAACTGAGCGTCCCCGCCTGTTCTCTATTTTAGGCCCCAGTTTGAGTCCTAGCCCGGGGGCAGCAACATTCCTTTTTCAAGATGCCGCGTCACGTGCGCGTACGAGGCAGCATGTGGATCATGCGTCACCATCACAATTGTCTTGTGGAAATCCTCGTTCAACCTCTTCAGAATTTCTAACACTTCGGTTGCGGAATGGCTGTCCAGATCGCCGGTGGGCTCGTCGGCTAGCAATAGAGTCGGATCGCTCACAATCGCCCGGGCAATGGCCACGCGCTGCTCCTGTCCACCCGAGAGTTGCTTGGGCAGGTGGCCGACGCGATCTTCCAATCCAACCAACTTCAGCGCGGTCAATACGTGGTCACGGCGTTGCTGAGAAGTCAGTTTCGTCAGCAGCAGCGGCAGTTCCACGTTCTCAAAAGCCGTGAGCACTGGAATCAGGTTGAACGTCTGAAACACGTAGCCGATGTGTTCGTTACGCCAGCGGGCAATCTGCGAGTCACTGAAGCGGAAAATATCCTGCCCCTGCACCAGCAGTTCGCCGCTGGTCGGTCGGTCGATGGCCGCGATCATATTGAGCAGGGTGGTCTTGCCCGATCCGGACGGTCCCATCAGCGCAAGGAATTCTCCCTTGGCGATGTCGATCGACACGTCGTCGAGCGCGGTCACTTGAAAGGCATCGCGTTTGAAAACCTTGCTGACGCCGCGAACCTGTACAACTTTCGTTCCCGTGGCAACGTTGGGTTGAGTAGCTGTGCTCATGATTGCCCCTTAATTTTAATTTTGTCTCCATCTTTCAAAGTCGCGGGAGCCGTTGTGACCACGCTTTCGCCCCCGACGAGCCCATCGACAAGCGCTCCGTCGCTGCGCTGGCCCACGACGTGAACTTCGCGGGCGACAGCTTTTCCGTTATAGGCGATCAATACAATCTTCTTGCCGTCACGATCCCGAATCGCGGTCGACGGCACGTAGACTCCTGTCGGTTCCTTGGAGGAAGTCTTCGGCGCCTCGTTGGCCAGAAACTTTACCGTCGCGTTCATTTCCGGCCGCAGCTGAACGTCAGGATACTTGCCCGGATTGAGCACCTGCACCTTAACCTGCACGGTCGCCTTCTGCCGATTCGCTTCCGGCGAGATTTGCGCGATGACCCCGTCGTATTGCTTGTCGGGATACGCATCGGTGGTCACACTCGCCTTCTGCGTCGGACCAAGGCGGGCGAAGTCCGCCTGTGCGATATCGAGTTCGACCTGCAGATCGTTCAGATCCGCGAGTGACACAACCGACCCCTGAGGCCCGCCCGCCGCCGCGCTGGCAAACTGCGCAGTAATTAGTTCTCCCTTTTCTGCCGTGCGGTCGAGGATCGTCCCCGTTACGGGTGCGCGGATGACCGTGGCGTCGAGTTGCGATTGCGCATAGTCCAGTTGCCCCTGCGCCTGCATCAGCGCGCCCTGCGCCCGAGCAATCTCTTCTGCCCGCGGTCCAATCTTGGACAGCTGAAATGCCTTCTCCAGCGAATTCGCGCGCTGCTGATCGGCTTCGAACTTCGCCGTGGCATCGTCCAGTTGCTGGCGCGACACCACGCCGCTGCCCGCCAACTCTTTGGTGCGGTCCAGCGTAATCTTGTCATTCGCCAGTGTGGCGCGGGCTTCATCAAGATTATGCTGTGCCTGCTGTACTTCCTCAGGACGTGATCCATGCTGCAGTTCGTCGAGGTAGGCGCGAGCATTGGCTACAGCGCCCTTGGATTGCTCGTACGCCGCGCGGAACTCCTGATCTTCCAGGCGCACCAACACCTGGCCTTCCTTCACCTTGTCGCCCTTTTCCACCCCGATCCATGCCAGGCGGCCCGTGACCTTCGAGTTCACGTTGATGGTGTGATGTGCCACGATGTAGCCGGTGGCCGAGAGCACGGTGCCGCCCGGGTCGTTGCCGCTGGTTTCTGCGGTGGCGCGAACGACCTCGACTTCCGGAGTATCGGAGGAGAACGCGCGGTAAGCGATCGTGATCACGCCCAGCAATACCACCACCGCAATTCCACCGAGGATGTAGCGGCGCGCCCAGGCCGGCGGCTCTCCGCCGGAGTCGCCGCGCTGCGTGCGGTCAATGCGCAAGCTCTGCAGGTCTTCGTGTTTTGTGTCAATCGCCATAAGGGTGATTACGATCTAACTCGCCAGATAGTTTCCCGCTTCAGTTAGCTGCGCAGTGCGTTGAGAATATTCTGCCGCGCCGCATGCCACGCAGGAGCCAGCCCGCCTACGAACCCCATAATCAACGCGAAGGCAATTGCATATCCCGCCACTTGCGGCGTGATGCGCAGCGCGAACACCACCTCGCTGAACGTGACGGCGTTCGACGTGCCGGTCTGCATCCCGTTAAACGGAAGCATCAATAAAATTCCCGCCGCGGCGCCCAGCAAGGCCAGCAGCAAAGACTCCAGCACAAACGATGTCAGGATCGCAGGCCGTGAGAAGCCGATCACGCGTAGTGTAGCGATCTCGCGTCCGCGGTACGCCACCGCCGCATACATCGTATTCATGGCCGCGAAAATCGAGCCAATTGCCATGATGAAGCCCACCACAATGCCAATGACTTTGATCGGCGCGCCGGAACTGGTCTGCTTGGCGTAATAGTCCTTTTCGAGCACGCCTTCGAGTTTCAACCGCTGATCATCGCTGACCCGGTTCTTGAGTGCTTCGGCAGAGATGGGATCGGTCGCGCGCAGGTACGCCGATGAATAGCCTCCCTGACGATCGAAATCCGACGCCATTTGATTTACATCGCCCCAAACTTCGGATTCGTATGCCGATCCGCCCGCGTCAAACACCCCGACAACCGTCCACGATCCCTTGCCAAACTCCATGGTGTCGCCGATGTTGGCGTGCGAAAAGCGCCCCTGAATCGATTTGCTGACCACCACTTCCCGCTGTCCCGTCTGGAACCAGCGTCCCTCCACCAATTTCACACTCGGCGGCTTTCCTGGCTCGTCGGGCGTCTGCCGCATCTCAAGACCATCGGGCATCATTCCCCGCACCGTGACGTTGACTTCGCCAGTACCGTCTTTGCGTGGCAGGATGATGACCACCACCCACTCGCCCGACGCCATCGGTTCTCCATGGCTGTCTTTCGCAATGCCGGGAAGCGTCTTCAAGGTGGGGAAAAGTGCCGCGTCGAATCCGCCCGAAAGCTCGGCTTCCGATCCCTTGCGTAGCACGAGGACATTCTTCGCGCTGCCGCTGCTGACGAACGCGCGATTCAGCCCCGCAATGAGAGCCATTAGAAAGATCGCTGTCGTCACGGTGAGCGCGATGCCCAGCGCCGTCATGACGGTGAGCCCCTTGCGGAGCCTTAAATTGCGAACGTTATAGCTGATCGGTATCGCCATAGTTAAGTCTCAACTCAGCCGATGTGGCGCAGTCCGTCGACAATTTTCATGCGCGACGCGTTGTACGCGGGCAAGTAGCCACTTACCAGTCCCAAAACCAGGGACACGAGCAATGACCATCCAGCTGTTGCTCCTCTGACTTTCATGTTGAGCGGGATTCCGAGCCCGATGAAACTGTGGGTCAGGAAAGCGATCACAGGAATTGCCACCAGAACTCCGATCAATCCCCCGCCAACCGCAAGAGCGACGGATTCACCGACGAAGATCGACAGCACACGTTGGCGCGTGAAGCCCAGGGTCTTCAGTACGGCCACTTCGCGCGTCCGGCTGCGCACCGACATCGCCATGGTGTTGGCCGAAACCAGCATGATGGTGAACACCACAGCCCCACAAATGCCTAGGATGAACGCCTTGATGTTCCCTAGTGAAGCGACAAAGCCTAACTGAAAAGCTCGTTCACTCTCGGTCTTGGTCTGCAGCGGAGAGTTGCGGAACATGCCGTCAATTTCTTGGGACGCCCGCGAAACGTTGTCGGCCGAGTCGATCTGCGCGGCGTACCAGCCGGCTTGCCCCTTGAACCAGGGAACCGCTTCCTCCAGATACTTGGCGTTGAAGTACAGCCCATTCTGCGGAGGATCGCGGTGATAGATGCCGCGAATCGTCAGGTCAAGGTTCGTGGGGAAAATATTCGCCTGTAAGGTAACGCGGTCGCCAATCTTCCAGCCATACTTGTTGGCCAGTGTCACGTCCACGATACAGCCGGCTCGATCCTCCTGCCATGCCTTCACCTGATCCAGAGGAATGATCTTGTCTGAAGCAACTTTCAGGTACTCGTCTGGATCAGTGGCGAGTTGGGCAAAGAAGTGTTCCGGCCGGTCATCGATGTAGCGTCCTCCGAACCATGTGATTGGTGCCACTGCCGTGACCCCCTGAACACTACGGATCTTATCGCGGTAGAACGCCGGCAGAAAAAATGCCAGCGAGACGCGGTCTCGGATAATCAGGCGCCGCGATGCCTCCGGCGCAACCTGGTCGACATAGAACGAGCGCCAGATGCAGATCATCAGCGTGAGCAACAGCAGCGAGAAGCTGATGCTGAGCATGGTCAGCACGCTGCGTCGTTTGTTCCGAAACGTATTGCGCACGACAAAAGTGCCCAACGTCATGACTTCACCCGATGTGGCGTAATCCGTCGACAATGTTGACCCGGGAAGCCGTGTAGGAAGGCACGGCCGAACTAAGCAGACCAACCAGACCGGAGGTCAGAATGGCAGCAATCCATATCCCGAGCGTTACCTTCATGGGAAAGAAGCTGAAAAACTGCGGAGAATGGGTTAGGCCGTAAACCATCAGCCATCCGAGGCCCGCACCAATCAGGCCGCCTGCCAGCGACAAAGCCACTGCTTCGCTGACGAACAATCCCAGCACTCCGCGCTTGGTGAAGCCGAGAGTCTTCAACACCGCCACTTCCCGCGTGCGTTCGCGGATCGACATGGCCATGGTGTTGGCCGATACCAGCAACGTCGCGAACACAACCGCCGAGCAGATGCTCAGGATGAACGCCTTCACATTGCCCATCATGGCCACGAACTCCAGACCGAAAGCTTTCTCGCTTTCCGTCTTGGTAGGTTGGGGCGAGTCGCGGAACGTGGCGTCCACGGCGCTTGCGATTTTACTCACGTCCTCCGGAGAGTTCGCCAGAATACTGAAGGTGCCGGCCTGTCCCTTGAAGAACGCGACGGCTTCTTCCACGTACTTCGCGTTAAAGTAAACCGACTTGTTGTCAGGATTCGTGTGGAAAATGCCCCGCACGATCAGCTCGAGATTGACGGGATAGATCGTGCCCTGCAGCACAATGCGGTCCCCCAGCTTCCAGCCGTACTTCGTGGCGAGGGAGTCATTCACAATCACGCCTTGCCGGTCGCGCTGCCATGCGGTGACTTGTTCCGGGGGCATTTCACAATCCCGATACACTCTGAAGAATTCATCCGGATCGGTGCCGAACTGCGCGAAGAAGTTTTCCGGCTTCTGGTCTTTGTAGATTCCGCCGAACCAGGACATCGGCACGACCGCCACAACTCCGGGGATCGCGCGAATCTTCTCGCGGTAGTAGCCGGGCAGAGAAAAAGTCAAAGACACGCGATGCCGCACGACCAGCCTCTCCGCTGACTCTGCGCTGCCTTGGTCCAGATAAAACGCTCGCCAGATCGTCATCATCAGCGTGAGCAGGAGCAAAGAGAAAGCGATGCTCAACACCGTCAGGATGCTGCGGCGCTTGTTGCGGAACGCGTTCTTCGTGACAAACCGGGTCAATGTCATCGGCGCACTCCAGAGGGAACCGGAAGCTGGGCGCAGGAGGTAGGCACGTCCCAGCCCACCAAGAATAGACGATGAACCGTGCTATCGACAACCGGGCCGGATTCGATTTTTTCCGTCATAGAGATGCTCAATCCCACGAATGACCCACTTCGTGCTCCATACTTTCGCACGGCGCTCACGATCGCCAGTGGAGATCGTCATCAGGGTGGGATGACAAATGTCACACGAATCCCCGCGTAACAATTGAATCCGCCTGGATGGCAATAAGGTTACGGTGAAATTCAGCACCTTATCTTATATGGGAGCACTATTAGGAGGCGTCGGCTCCCGCACACTTCCTGACAAAACAAGCCGGCAGCGTCTAGGCAGCAGCTTCGGAGCTGGATTTCACCCTTCGCGCGGGCTGGCTCTTCTGCATCGCTGCGGATTTCCGTTTCAGCTTGCGGGCTTCCTTGCGGCGCATCTTGGCCATCCACTCGCGCGAATACATGCTCCCGCGACATTTGCGGGAACCGCAGTGGCACGGCGCGGGATCGTCATCGTCGTAGAGGTTATAGTCCCACACCAGTTCTTCCCCGGCTGCGATGTCGCGGATCGCAAAGAGCCAGACACGGCCCTTGATCTCGTCGACTTCGCAGTTGGGCTCGCAGGAGTGGTTCAGATAGGCGCCCAGACCATGGCCATCGATGACAGTCTTGCCATCGTCGAGTCCATAGAGATACGTGCGAGAAACGCCGTCATAACGGCGGTCTGCTTCTTCGGCGGTGATGCGTTCACCGGCGTACTCGACCACGCGCGTTCCTTTACGGATGGGTTTCGAGGTGTAGACACCGACGGAATGAATGGGCGAAGGGCGGACGACTAAAGACATGAACTAATTTCGCATGACGGGGCGGTTTTGGGGAATGTGAAAATCGTAAGTTAGCGGATTTGTTCTGCAGGGGTTCCTCCCGACCGGTCGCAGCCTTTACGGCATCTTTCCGCTCTACTCGTAGACGGAACTGCCGAAACCTTGTTTGCGTGCAGACTCCTGCATGTTTTCCAGTTGTTTCTTCTGCTCCTCCAGTTGCGCCTTCATGGATTCCACCTGATCCTGCTTTTCCTTCTGGCGCTCGTTCCACTGCACGCAATTGGCAACACAGTTTCCGCCGACATAGTGGACGGACTCGCTGAGATCGGCGATCTCGCTCTGCAAACTCGCGATGGCGCTCTTCTGGGCCTGAATTCGCGATTTCAATTGTTCCGCTAGAGCGTCTCGGTCGCTCGAATTTAGTGCTGCATCAGGCTCGCCTGCAGTTTGAGAACCGGCTGCCGCCGTCTTGGTTGGTGTTAGATGCGACGGGATCTCATCGTTGGTGATGACGTGGGCCGACTTGGGTTGCGAGTCTTTCGCGCTCGCGTCCGCGCCGGAAGCTTGTTTGCTGGAAGCGTCCTTGGGGGACGCGTCTTTCGCCTGCGCATCCTTCTGCTGCTTTTGCTGACGGGTTTGGCGAGCCACATCTCCCAGAGATTGCGAATCCTGACCGTAAGCTGTGAAAGCGCATAGTAGCGCACTGGCTGCCAGCAACGTGAAAAAGCGTCGTGTCGGCATAAAGAAACCTCCGGTAGCAATCTTTGAAGGGGCGTTTGCTCCGACCATGGTATCGTTGGGGGGCGTGCCGGCAGAGGTTACGTTCGTACAGTGTTCAGCGAGTTCCAACCGTTGCATAACGGGCGATCAGTGCATCCAGCTTTGCGAGCAGGGCCCCATTCCCCTGTCGCAGATATTGCTCCAGCGCTTCGCGGTAGTGCGGAAGATTGTACAGAAATGCCTCGACCCGCTCTTTGTTCAACTCCTCCCAGTAAGCGCCGTAGCCGGACTTTTCCAGCCAGTAGGCATTGAAGATCTGCTCGAACTGGTGGCTCACCGGCACAGCCAGGTACGGCTTGCCCAAATGCAAAGCCTCGGTGACCAGTGAAAATCCAGAGTTGGCCACGACGGCGCGGGCGCTGGTCAGGTCAGCAAAGAAGCCTTCGAGAGACGGCTTCTTATAAAGGATGTTTCCGTCCTGCCCCGCCCGTCCGAAGCCGTAGGCAACGAAGCGGCACCGAACCGAGTTCAACAGCTTTGCGAGAGCCGGCGCGGGGGACGTCACGTAGACCAGCACGTGGTCGCTTTGCGTCGGAGTCGCGTCGAGGATTTCCTGCCGCAGCAGGGGAGGAAACAGGAAGGTATTGCGCTTGCGAATCGGCGCGTTGAAGAACGAAATAACAAGGTAGGTGTTCGCGCGCGGCGTCATGAGGCGGGTCACAAGTTTGGCGGCTGCCGCGTCGCGCCGGTACTGCTTTGGATAGGAAACCACAGCATTCGTGAGGCAGTGCTGGTTGTCGATGGAGATAACCGGGAGCCCTTTCCTGTGCCCGATATGACAGGTGAGTGGCTCGAAGTCGGTGATGACCAGGTCGGTCTTCCATTCGTCGACCAGCTCCTTGAGCCGCGACAAGCTCCTTGCAGCTTGCGGTACCGTGATCAAATTCTTGGCGATCGTGCGTTTGTAGCGCACGCGATTGTTCAGATAGGCGAACCGAAACCCATAGATCTCGGTAACGTCGAATTGGCTTTTCAGATTTTGCAGGCCGCGGTCAAACGAGGCTACGTGGACAATGTGCCCCTGAGCGACCAGATGTGCCAGCACTTCTTTGGCCCGGGTGGAGTGTCCCGCACCTTCGCCGTTCACGCCATAAAGAATGTTGGCCATTCAGGTTTGAAGGCCGAGTATACCGCGACGGGCCGTCCTATTGCTGCGTAGTCAACATCGGCAGCGTCACTGTATCCACGGTGTTGGGATCGTCGCGTAGTTTGATGTACAAGGTCTTCGCTTTCGTCGGTGGAATCGCCAGCGCGTCCTCTACAAAACCTTCGGGGACGCTGACGGCATTGACGAAATCAGAGTCGACGCTCACCGAATCGAGCAAGAATAGCTTATCGCCGCTCAGCGTGCATTGCTTCTCGGGCGCCGGGACACATCGAATTCCCTTGAGCGCCGGTATCCGCACCAGATTCACAAGCTGTTGCCAGTCGCCGTCAATGCCGTCGGACGTGACCGGACGGAACTTCAAGGGTCCGAACGCCGATGGGCCAAGCAGTTTCATCGGGTCGAGAACCGCGAAAACGGTCTTCGAGTCCTGCAGCGTAAGATTGCTGTCTTTGAAGCTCAGGAGCACACGAAAGGACTCGTCGGCGGTCGCGACTTCGATCTTTTCGGTGGGTGGGAAAGTCTCCGGTACCTGTGCCTTGAGAAAGAAATTGAGCCGCCCATCCTGCGGCATTTCATCCTGGCTTCCCAGTCGGACGGTCGGCGGCGGTGCTGTTTGGTCTACTTGCACGCTCTTGCTCAGTACGCTCACCACCGGTCGTTGTGACTCGACCTCTGTCTTGAGATCGAGGATCCGCCCATCTTTAAGTGCTGCGTGGACGACGATCTCGTCTCCGGCACGCAGTTTCGTGAAGACCGCATTGTCGTGAGTGGTGAGCTTGAGTTCGTCTTGCTGATGAGAGCGAGTGAGCGACTCCGGGACGAAGCGGAGGCCGTTCAGTTCGAGCTTCTCCACCTGATCCAGGCGCGTGCCTTTGAGTACACCATTGGCATCGCCAGCGTGAATGCTGAAACTGTCGAGCCGGCCGGCCTCGGCATAAGTGTGAAGCGGAAGCTCGTCTGCTTCCTGCAGTCCGGACTTCCTGATCACCATCGTCACCGATCCTGCACTCGCTTTCTGCAACGGGACTTTCACTTCGAGTTCGTCCGGCTTAGAGGTCTTCCACTCGGTTTCGAGGGTCTTTCCCTGTTCGTCATTGAGCTTCACATCACTTACGCAACAAGCGTCTGGGGATTGCAGGTGAAGTGTGTCCTCGCGTCCAACGATCAGCGCACTCGCGTCTTTCGACGCGACAACCCATTGCGCGGGCCGCGAGGCACGCAGCCGGTAGCGTGGTCCATCGAACGGGTGGAAGCCCCATGCTCCGCGCAGAACCCCAGTAGCCTCTCCGTCCAGATCGGCCGACTGCAGCGCCTGCGTCTCGACCAGGAACCCTCCGCGTACCGGATCCGGCTTAGCGGGCACATCGATTCCCGGGCCCGACTTGGCGTCTACGTGGAGAACAAAATTGTGCGCAAGTTCAGTCGCAAACACCAGCGGCGCTCCCTCAGCCGGGAGCAGCAACGAAGGCCGCCCCGCGCAAAAGACCTGCGAAGGATCCACCGCATGCAATGGCGGAACTGGCGGTGGCCGAACCGGAGGGAGCCCAATTACGATTACCGACTTCGGATTGCGAAAAGACGGTGGATTATTCAGGCGCAGATTCAGTTCGTCCCCTTTGGGCAGAGCCAGGGCTGGGATGTATTGGTACTGCGCTGTGTGGGCGGTCCCCAGAATGCGCATCACGTCTACGACCGCTCCAATGTAAGGGCTGTAGTAACCGTTACGCGCATTGGGCGTGGAACTGATCTGCGCCAGCAGGTCAGTGGATGGACCTGATGTTAGAGTCGCAACCATCGACTGGCTGTGCTGGTCGTCGAGCACCAATTGGTCGGTGTTCTGGGTGAGGCACGGTACCTGCTGCGAACTGGGCTTATCGAAGCATTGCTGATCAAGCCGGATGTTCAAACTACGCGCCAGCAGGATGGTGCGCGCCTTCAATTGTTCGGGATCGCTGACCGCAATCTCGCGAACGGCATCGAGATATTTCTCCAGGCGAGCGCGGTCGAGGCTGGCCTGCACCAGGTCCTGCGAAGCGCGCACGAACGAGCCCGGTTTGCCCCGGACTGCGGTGCGCAAGGTGCTGAAGGCTCCCCCTGTCTCCGGCGCCAGAAAGACCAGAGCCTCCTCGGCCTCATTGGGCACGGTCACGAAGATACCTTCCTCGTGGACCGGCCTGTTCCAGGTTTCGACTCGAGTAAACCAGGAATCGGGAGGCGGGTTGGTGGCTCCGCGAAGAAAGACCACGACCATCAGATAGTGCACCGATTGACTGTCGGGCAGGTCGGGATGCACCCACAGGCGGTCTCCTTCTTGCAGATTGGGCACTTGCGCGATGGGCAGAGTCACTCCTGCGCGCTGCACCCGGACACCAACCTTCGGACCGACGAGATCGAAGGCGGCATTGTCCCCCAGAGCCACCCCGACAAACGTCAGTGCGATCACGAAGGAGCCAAATAGCAGGGCCGTATGGCGCAGGTGCGACAGGAATCTGTTCAAGAAAATATTTTAACCGATTTGCGACTCCAGTTTGGCGCTGCCATAATCTCTTCATGTGCGGACGCTATCGACTCTCACGGCGGAAGCAGGTCGTGGAAGAGTACTTCGAGAGCGCGTCAGAAGTCTCGGAAGAAGAAGACTGGAGTCCCCGCTACAACATCGCCCCCACACAAGGGGTAGCGACGATCCGACAATCCGGATCGAGCCGAATCCTTTCGATGATGAGGTGGGGCCTGGTGCCTTCGTGGGCCACCGATGTTAAGATTGGCAACCAACTCATTAACGGCCGCGGCGAATCCGTGTTGGAAGAGCCAGCCTTCCGGGAGGCTTTCCGCACTCGCCGCTGTTTGATCCCCGCCGACGGCTTTTATGAGTGGAAAAAATCGGGCAAGCAGCGCCAGCCGTATCACTTCGGCATGAAAGACAATTCGCTGTTCGCGTTTGCCGGAGTCTGGGACCGATGGAGGTCGCCGGGTGGTCCGATGCTTCAGTCCTGCTCGATCCTGACGACTGCTGCCAACGAATTGCTCGACGGAGTGCATGACCGCATGCCCGTAATCCTTCCCCGGCGGCACTATGAAGCCTGGTTAAAGGCGCCCGCGCCCGAGGCGGAGCGGTTAGCGGAACTGCTTGTGCCCTTCGATGCGTACTGTATGCGCCGGCATCCCGTCAGTTCCCTCGTCAACAGGCCCGAAAACGATAGCCCGGAATGTGCACTCGAAGTGCCGGAGCCTGAGACGCAGACGCAGCTCTGGTGAAACGACGCGGAATTGGCGACTTCTCACGCGCACGCGCAAAACAAAACGCCCCAGACTCAATTTGAGTCTTGGGACGTTTGTTGATCAGCCCTCCCCCAAGTGCTGCTCAAGAAGAAGCATAGACTCTGCCCCAAGAGCGGAGAATGGCACGAGCGTGCTATCGCAATGCACCGATAGTGGCACGACCCGCTACACACGATTCCTGCTAGGTTTCGGTGTGCCACGCAGGTACCAGATTTATTCCACTCGACCAGATCGCTGCGTTTCGTCGAGCTTCCGGGGTCGGCGGTTTCTCTTTCTTTGAAACGGAGAGTAGCCCAGTTTCAGAGAGCGGAAGCCGGAACGCGCCATCCAACTGGATTGCGACCGCAAAGTCGCCAGTTTCCTTAGACTGCACCCGAAGAACCTTGCCGTGAGCACTCAACAGAATGCCCGGATCGGTCAGGTGCTCCACTCCAATCGACACCTCCACCGAGGAGCCTTCTGGGATCAAGAAAGAACTCGACAGCAGAATGCCGCTCAGGCTGATATTCTCTGATCGAGCGCGCAGTTCCTTGCGTGGGGCCATCCTGATCAGGACTGGCAAGTGTAAAGGGTAGCGAACGTCTCGTCGTTCTTGCCGCTGGGGGGAGTCCATCGGTTTGCTCCGAATGAAGGATGCCCGGAGCATACGTTGAAGCGCAGTTGGTTCACAGGTATCGGAGGTGCTGGGGGCGCGGGAATCAGGCCAATCCGAGGACAAGGCGAGGACTAGTAACGTGTTACCGCTCCGGCATTTCTCGCGGCTGGCCGATTGAAAATTGGCGGAAGCGAGTGGAGGCGAAACTGCTGGAAAACGCAAACTCAACAACACGCAGGGCGACGGATGGCACCGAAGTCTATGGAAAGCAGTAGTAGACCAGCAAACGGATCGCGGGGCGACAGTCTATTGTTCGCTCGCCCTCTTCTTCTTCGTCAGCGCATGGTCCTGACCTCCTGGTGGCCTCTGGTTCGAACTCGATACACGTCGGCCCCGCCTTACGCCACCCCAACTGCGGCGGCCAGGTTTCGCACGCGCAGCAGATTGCAGGCGGCACAGGCGAGGGTAAAGGCCCAGTGCACTTTGCTCACCCCGCGATGTCGAACCTTCCGCATCAGCGCGATCGTCTTCAACCAGCCGAAGCACACGAGAACGCGGAAAGCGGGATTCGCTCTGCGGCTCTTGGCCACTCCTTCACGCTAAGACGTGACCCGCTTCACTGACATAACACGCTCATTCTGATGTCATCATGTTGTAGGTTCAATAGTAATTGGCCGCCAACGACGGCGCTGTCAATTCTGCTGAATTAGGAACATAGGAGGTCTTCTCAATGTCCGAAGCCGGTGGTTCCAACATTGAAATCTCGCATCACCTGAGCGAGCACAAAGCATCGTCGCAGTCTTTGGGGCACGAACTATTGGAGATCGCGGAGGCCGTGGTGCTCGCCGTAGTCGCCATCGCCACCGCCTGGAGCGGCTATCAGGCGGCGCTGTGGACCGGGGAGCAGGCGGAACTGTACGGCCAAGCAAGCAAACTGCGGGTTCAAGCTGAGGGAGCCGCCACATACGCCAATCAGGAGCGCTTGTATAACGCTTCTACCGTGGTTGAGTGGCTGAAGGCCAAAGCTCATGGCGACAAGAAGCTCGCCGACCTTTTTGAACGGCGTTTCCTTCCCGAGTTTCGTCCCGCATTTGAAGCTTGGAAGAAGACCGACCCACTCAACAACCCCAATGCTCCGGCCGGCCCTCAGTTGATGGCGGAATACAGAAGCTCCAAGACGGAACAGGCGGCGAAGTTGAATGACCAAGCCACAGATGTATTCGATCAAGGCACGCGAGACCGACAGCACTCCGACGAATACGTGCGAGCAACCGTGACACTGGCAACCGTGCTGCTGCTGATAGCGATCAGCCAGCGTTTCAACACTCGGGGTGTCCGGATTGGACTGCTGGCGATCGCAATGTTCCTGTTGTGCTTTCCGGTTTACCGCATCCTTACACTGCCCCGAGCATAGAGGGCCGACCACTGTCCGCTGCTATGGACTTTCTGGGTCACGTCTTCCGGAGCGCGAGAAAGTCATCCGAGCGCACATGTGTCAATGTGTCTACTGGCTAATTGCTAATAAGTGGACGCAATGCTTGTGCACTCTGATCATTTCAGGCCGAACGTCCAAGTGAGCCCGGAACTGCTTCCGTAATCGCTGCCGGACAAACCAGCCGGTGGCCGGTTGTCCCAGTTCCCATAGAAAGAAACATTCCATTTCAGGTTGCCGATTAGCTTGACGTAATAGGAAACGTTGGTATTGAAGCGGACACGGCCAGGATCGGAGACGGCAGGGAGAATTGCGGCGCTGACGGTCAGGTTGGTCTTGCTGAATCGGAAAAAGTCGGCGTTCGCGTAGAACAAAGCCGCCCCTAGGTTCTGCGTGTTCGCAGAGACAATCGACGGCTGATACTTCGTGTTTTGCCAGACCGCACCGCCAAGAAGAGAGATTCTCGTCCGATTCGTATTCTTCAAATACCTGCCGACGCCACCACCGAGGCTGCTCTGCAAGGAGATACCCTGTGCCGAGCTCTGCAAGAAGTCGACCAACCCAGCATAAAACCAGTTGTTCCAAGGTAACAAGCGTTGAGGGATCACGGTCAACTCGTTCCGCGTAGAGGCAGTGGTGCCGTTACTGGACGAGAGGTTGGATTGGAAGTTGGCTTGGGCGCCCCAGCGCTCCCGAACGTATGCTGTCTGCGAACCCAGAGAATATTGGGTGGCTTGATTACCCTTGGTATAGTTCACCCCGAAGCTGACCTGGCCGTTGAATCGCTCAAAGAATTTGTCGGAGGTCGCAATCATTGTCACGATCTGCGGTCGATCAATCTCGGTTTCCTGCGTCGCATTTTCGACTACTTGGATTCTCACCGGCCGGCCGGCGGGTGTTTCCGGAGTCTTGAGCGTACCCGAATAGAGCGAGCCATCCGCGGTCTTTACCAAAAACAACTGCTTGCTTTCCAGACGGGCTACCTTCGACCAGTCAACAGACGCCGTGCCATCGATGTAATCGAAGTCGACGTACAGTACTCCAGCATCGAGACCCTTGACCTGGCAGGTCATGTGGTCGCCATTGTTCATGACCAGCACGTCGGTCTTGTCCCTTGCGAGAAGAGGCGTGGTGACAAGAACTAGAATGAAACCAAGAATTATCGTGTGGTTATTCATGGCAGAACCTCTTTGCGTATATTTCAAGTCGCGCTGCCCGAACTGCGTGGCCGTAACTTAGCTACTTCGGGAAGTCTTGAGACCAGATTCCCGGGACCCAAACACGGGTTGAGGAGAATCGCTAGCCGTTCGGATTGTAGCGATGCCAGAACCCGGAAGCGTCTCTGGCGAATCTGTTACGTCCCTTTAGCGCGATAGCAGGTTGGTGAAGACCGGAACCGAGCGGAGGCCACTCGAGGAATTTCGCGGGACGCTCCGTGAACGATCTGCTCATAGCCATCGTTCACCTGACATTCCTGATCCGCTGTTGTCGACCTGCCAGACAGCTAGGACGGAGGCTTGTCCGCACAGAATGGGCGTGTGATTATTCCGTGCCAGTTCGACCTTCGGCAGGAAATCTGAGCATATCGCTAGCCCTTACCTCGGTCGCACGATGCACAGTATCGTTTGCCTTCTCCGCATCGACGCCTTTGTCTCGGCACAGGTACGCCAATTGTGTCGGCGCCGCAAACCGGGTACCGGAAGCTTCCACGATCTCGGCGATCTTCAGGATCACGTCCTGCCGAATGGCGGTGAATTGTCCCCAATCGCCCGTCTTGCCATAGGCGAACAGTTCCAACTGGAAAGCAGCGCCTACGAAACTCATCACTCGAACTCTGCTTGTTGTGGGTTCGATCTCAGGATGCTGGTCCAGCATGCTCTGGCCATGCTCACGCCTTCGATCGGCTTCTGGGCGATGCCATCGACGAATTGGGGTGCCGGAATTTCAGTGACCTCTAGAATAGTTGGAACGATATCGATGACATGGTGGAACTGGTTGCGGATGCCCCCGGCATCCTTAATGTGGCCGGGCCAGGCGATGACCATCCCATTGCGCGTCCCTCCGAAATACGATGCAATCTGCTTGGTCCACTTGAAGGGCGTATCCATTGCCCAAGTCCAGCCGACTGCCATGTGTGGATACGTCTTATCCGTGCCCCAGACGTCATAATATTTCTTCAACTGCCTCAATGCCCTCTACAGTATCGCTAACCAAGGATCGCCTCCTCAGTCTCAAGCTCCCGGCACTCCTCGCTGCACTCGTGTTCGTGCTTCTCGTCTGCTTCGCCGGTCGCTACGGATTCCATGCCGACGAACTCTACTTCCTCGCGTGCGCCGAGCATCCCGCGTGGGGCTACGTCGACCTTCCGCCGCTCCTTCCCTGGCTCACCTGGATCGTGATGCACACGCTCGGCGCGTCGCTCACTGCTGTTCACCTCTATCCCGCACTGGCCGCGGCCGCCACCGTGCTCCTGGTAGCGCGACTCGCGTCCGAGCTTGGCGGTGGGCGACGCGCGGTCATCATTGCCGCAATACTCGCAGCGATTACTCCTGTCGCTCTCGCCTTCGGACACATCCTCAGCACCAACGCCCTCGATATGCCGCTGTGGACCGCCGCAGTGCTGCTTCTTGTCCGCATCGAGAAGACCTCGAACCCGTGCCTTTGGCTCACCTTCGGAGCAGTCACCGGCATTGCCCTGATGCACAAGTACAGCCTCGCGTTCTACCTCGCCGCGCTCGCGGTCGGGACGCTACTATCAGCATGGAGAAGGTGGCTCCTCAATCGTTGGTTCTGGGGCGGCGTCGCCATCGCTCTCGCGATCACTCTGCCCAACATCTTGTGGCAGGCACATCGTCACTTCCCATTCGTGGAGCTGCAGCACAATCACCGCAACGTCATTCTTCCCTTGCTGCAGTTCGTCTACGCACAGGCGCTGCTGGTCAACATTCTGAGTTCCGCCTTCGTCGTTGCCGGCGCCGTGTTCTTCTTTACTGCGCCCATGAAGCGCTTCCAAGCCCTGGGCTGGACCTTTATTGCCTACATGCTGCTGATGTACACGCTCCACGCCAAGGACTACCTGGTCACGCCTGTCTATCCAGCCATGCTCGCCGCCGGAGCCGTCGCTGCCGAGCGCTGGTTCGCCAGCACGTGGAGCCGCCGCTTCGTGGCTGCGTATGTCATGGCAGCCTGCGCCCTATCGGCACTCATGTTGCCGAGCTTCGTCCCCGTCCTCTCGATCGATGCCTTCGCGCGCTACCACCAAAGGATGGTGCTGCACCGAATCGAATCCGAAGAGAACGCGCACTCCGCTGTCCCGGACTACTACAGCAGCTCTCTCGGATGGAAGGAGCGCGCCGAAGCCGTAGCGCGCTACTACAACGCTCTTCCCGCGGAAGAACGCCAGAAGACGGCGATCTTCGCCAACTTCTACGGACAAGCCGGAGCCATCGATCACTTCGGGCCCGCTCTGGGATTGCCCAAGGCGATCTGCACTCACCACTCCTATTGGTATTGGGGAAGCAGAGGCTACACCGGCGAAAGCGTCATCACCCTCGACGTCGACCTCGATGACCTGCAGCGTCACTGCGCCTCGGTCACGCTTGTCGCCGATCCCAAGGTCCAGTGGGCGCGTCCCGACTGGGAAAAGCCCATCTACCACTGCCGCAAATTCGACCGCGATCTCACCAAGGACTGGAACGCCTACCGCCACTTCGACTAGAGCAGCCGCAGAGATTCAGAACGTCGTGTTGAGCTGAGGCGCGAAGCGTCGGAGTTGAAAGTATTGCTGGTTCTCGACGGCTGCAGCCATCGAAGGCTCTCTGATCCGTGTTCGCCACAGCATGTGGAACGGCAAGCGGTACTCGCCAAAGACCGCGGCCGGGCTCCGCGAAGTGGACCTCCATCATTTGCTGGCTGAGTTGCTACACGGTCATCTCAACGGACGTCGTACGGGGTTCGTCTTCAGAAGTGCAGTAGGAACACCGCTGGCTCGCTCAAACGTTTTACGAAGGAGCCTACACAAGATCTTGGGAAAGATGGGCCGCGAGAAGTGCGGCTTCCATGCTTTTCGGAGATACCGTGTGACTCATCTTCGCAAGCAACGAGTGCCAGAGGATCTGTTGCGTTTCTGGATCGGTCATGCCTACAAGAGCGTCACAGGCGGTTACTCGAAGGTGAAGGAAGATGTTGAGTTTCGCAGATTCACCGCGGAGCAGGCGGGACTCGGTTTCCACATGCCCACCGTGGCACCGAAATTGCCAGTTGCACCCATTGCACCCAAAACTGCGGGTGCTGAAATCGCTCTAACTGCTTGAAGGAATTGGTCGGGGAGAGAGGATTTGAACCTCCGACCCCCTGGTTCCGAACAAAGTAGAGTCAACGCTCACTGTCTGGTCTGGAATCGCTTAGAAATCTGGGTGCGCGTGAGTTGCACCCATGCACCCAACGCGCGGACGTAGGCCAGACGCCGTCTGATATAGTTGCTCCCTCACCTAAAATTTCCCGACCTTGCCGGAGGATAGCCCCGCACAGTGGAGACGATCACTCATTCGCCTTTCTCGCTTACGCTTCTCTTCCTAATCTCCGCAGTCGCCATATTCATCGTACACTCCGTGTTCAATCGCTTGCAGAGCGCGGCCCCGGCGATGCGCCGGCTGGAAATTCCGGTCCAGGATTTGGGCAGTTTCAGCTACCGCCAACTCGCGCTGGTCAGCTTCCTGGGCCTGTTCGTGGAAATGCTGATGATCCGCTGGGTATCTTCGGAAGTCAGAGTCTTCGCGTATTTCAAGAACTTCGTCCTGGTCGCCTGCTTCCTCGGTTTCGGCCTGGGTTGTTATCTTTGCCGGCGCCGCGTCCAACTAAGCGCGATCATCGCTCCGCTCCTGTTGCTGACCGTACTTCTGAAAAGTCCCATCTCCCCTCTGCGTCGCACCATGTCTGCGCTGCCGCAGCTGCTGGGAGGCGGCGTCGAAGTGCATGTCTGGGGAGTTCCCGCCGCGCCCACAAGTTGGGGCGGGATGCTGCTGGCGATGGCGGTCGTCGTCCCGCTATTTGCCGTGATCGCCACTACGTTTATCCCGTTCGGCCAACTGGTGGGGTGGTATCTGGAGAATGCTTCGAATGGAGTCGGGGCCTACAGCCTCAACGTTCTGGCGAGTCTTGCCGGAATCGCGGGATTTACCCTGCTCTGCTTCCTTTATCAGCCACCCTGGATGTGGTTCCTGGTGGCGGGCATCTTCTCGCTGTTGGTGTTCTGGCGAAATCCAGCAGCTCGCAAAGCTCTCGGTGCTACTTTCCTGGCTTGCGTCGCTTTGCTGGCGATCCCGGACCACCGCCATGCGAGTACGTATTGGTCGCCCTATCAGAAACTGGTGGTGCAGCCTATCTATCGAAATGGGCAGATGGAAACCTACTCCCTGACCACGAACGACTCCTTGTATCAAACGATCTTGAACCTCTCGCCGGCCTTCGTGCAGTCGCATCCGGAAGAATTCGGCCGCCATCCCGTGGAATGGAACTCGTACAACATGCCGTACCGCTTCTATCCTGCCCCGCCGTCGGTGCTGGTTCTGGGCTCTGGCATGGGAAACGACGTAGCCGCTGCTCTTCGCAACGGCGCGAGCCGCGTGGTCGCCGTCGAAATCGATCCCCTGATTCTGCAGCTTGGCCGCGAACTGCACTTCGAGCACCCCTACCAAGACCCGCGCACGCACGTTGTCCTCGACGACGCCCGCAGCTACATTCAGAACAGCCACGAACAGTTCGATCTCATCGTCTTTTCTCTTCTCGATTCTCACACCACGACATCGCACTTCACTAATATCCGCATCGACAACTACGTCTATACTCGCGAAGCGTTGCAGCGGGCCAAGCGTCTGCTCAAGCCGGACGGCCTGTTCATTGTGAAGTTTCAGGTGGATAATCCCTGGATCGCCGGCCGATTGTTCAACCTGATGCAGGACGCGTTCGGTCAGGACCCGATCCAATTCCAGAGCGAGCTGGGCGGCTACGATGCTTCCGGACGATTCTTCGTCGGTGGCTCGCGCGAGCGCCTGGCGCAGGCGATGTCCGATCCTGCGCTCGCAGCCTATCTCGCAACCCATTCCAAGATGCCCATGCAGGCGGCGCGGTTGACCACCGATGACTGGCCTTACTTCTACCAGCATGAGCCGGGGCTGCCTATCAGCGTGATTCTGATTTCTCTGGCTGTGCTGATTATTTGTGGATGGTTCCTGCGCCAAACCAGCGGAGAACGAGCTGGCGGCGAACTTCATTTCCTGTTCCTCGGAGCCGGCTTCATGCTGCTGGAGGCGCAGATCGTCAGCAAGATGGCGCTCCTGTTCGGTACCACGTGGGTCGTAAACGCCATCGTAGTATCCGGCCTGTTATGTCTGATCGTAGCCGCCAATCTCGTCTATGGTGCTTTGCCGCGAATTCCGTTGTGGATCGCTTACGCCGGGCTGTTTACCACGCTCGCTGTGATGTTTGCAGTTCCAGTGGAAAAGCTGTTCTTCGTATCGTGGCTGGTACGCGCCATCGCAGCCACGCTGGCTCTCTGCGTTCCCGTCTTCTTTGCTGGCATTATTTTCGTCTCCAGCTTTGCCCGCGCGGGCTTTCGTGGCAGCGCTCTCGGATCGAACCTGTTCGGTTCGTTGCTCGGCGGTCTGCTCGAATCGTTTTCGCTGTGGTTTGGCTTGCGGTCGCTGGCCATCCTCGCGGCCACTCTGTATGTGCTGTCGGCGATTTTCCTTCGTCGCGTTGGAACGGGAAGTGACCGCGTCTCCACCACCACGCCAATCCGCTCGTGATGAAGTCTCTCTATGAAAATCCTCCCGAAGTCAAAATTGGCGCCCCGCTCGAACTCGGCCGAAATGCGCCGGGTCGCTAAGGCGAATTTGCATTGACGACTCACACGGCTTCGGTTCTCCATCCAGCATACGGCATTTGCTCAACGATTGACGGCAATGAAAGATGGCATCCAGCAGGTAATTGGAAAGACAATCAGCGGCGTGATAGTGGCGAAGGCACAAGGCCGAAAGAGCCAGCAGGTCTTCCTCGTTTTCAACGACGAGACCTATTTCGAGTTCTTTGGTGACTCATTCACGGGGGGCGGTGGAGTCGATCAAGGTGGCTTAGAGAGAGTGCGGCAAGATCTGGATGCTACCCTTGAACCGCCATCCGTGCGCCCTACTGAAAGGATGGTTCAATGAAAAGGGCAGCACGGTTTAAGACTGGAAGTGTTGTGTTCGACAGGCGGAGACGGACGTGGAACTTTCTCCAGTGGGAGAACGGGAAGCGGAAGTCAAGGCCGATCGGCACTCTCCAACAATACCCAACGAAGAGTGCAGCTCGGTGCGCCGCTCAAGCCTTCGCTTCGCTCGCGGAAGCGCCTGAGGTAGCGAACGTAGCTCCCACGGTAGCAGTCCTCGTGAAACATTACAGACAAGATTAAGATGCCAACACGATACAGCACGCGGCATAGCTACGACGTGTATGGCTTAACGGTCACATCCTGCCTCGGTGGGGTGCCGACCTGTTGACCGCTCTTCAAGCCCGCCCGGTAGAGCTGTGGCTTGCATCCCTTGATCTGGCACCTAAAAGCAGGGCGCACATCCGCGGCCTTGTTCACACGCTTTTGGATTTCGGAATGTGGAACGGTTCAATACCCACACAACGTAACCCCATAGAGCTGGTGAGGGTCAAGGGTGCCAGCAAACGAACGCGGCAGCCCCGTAGCTTGACCGTGGAAGAGTTCCACGGATTCGTTATGCGTCTCTCGGGGCCATTCCGCACGATCGCGTTAGTGTGCGTTTGCTTTGGGCTACGCATCAGCGAATGCCTAGCTCTTCGATGGTCGGATGTCGATTGGCTCCAAGCCAAATTGACGGTCGAACGGGGTATCGTGCGGCAAAGAGTCGGCGATGTAAAAACCGCTGGCTCGCAAGCGCGCCTGAGCATCGATAGTGAAGTCTTGGAGGTGCTCAAAGGTTGGAAGCAACTAACGCAGTTCCCCGCACAAGACGACTGGATGTTCGCCAGCCCAACTAAGCTAGGCCGACAGCCGTGGTCCTACGACGAGGTACTTCGCTCGTATCAAAAAGCAGGAACCGCATCAGGCATCGGCTGGCTGGGTACTCATTCTATGCGTCACAGTTATCGCAGTTGGCTCGACGCAGTAGGAACTGGAATCGTGGCCCAACAGAAGCTGATGCGGCATAGCGACATTCGCACCACCATGAATGTCTACGGCAGGGTTGTTACCGATGAGATGACACAGCGGCTTCGAAAGTGGCCGGGCTGGCGCTCAACGGATTGCGAACGGATTGCGCCCCTTCGTAAGTCATTGAAAAATGGCGGAAGCGAGTGGGGGTCGAACGCTTCAGGGTATTGAAAACAAAGGAAATCCTTTTGAATCAATCCTGCTTTCCTATCAAAACCTTAACATCCGCCGGGGGCTAGCACAGTTTTAGCACATCCCGGAGTCGCGCCGTCTGGGGGGGTACTACTTAGAGTTGGTTGTATGTCTGGTGTACGACTCCGCCGCTCAGATTGCGAAATCCCTGCTGAATCGGCTTCCTGACGCATGCCCCCCATCCCAGTCGACCGTGGCAAAATGAATCCCCACATGAACGCGCCATGCCAGAGCGCCGACCCGGGACCGAGCAAATCTCCGGCGTTATCGAGCGCGTTACTTTTCCATGACGAAACGGCTTCTGCTTCCGGCACCACCCAGCACCACCCAGAAAGGGCTGCACAGAAGACCAAAAATCGTGCTACTCTGTTCCGCTTACCCGGAGTGCATAATCCAATGTCCTCCTTTTTAGGCCCGACGTTTGTGACCGTTATTCTTCTGCTGCCCCTAACCCTAGCGTCCGGTGATGACACCAAGCCGCCAGTTATCAATCCGGAGCTTGCCGCTGCCGACCAACTTTATGGGGCAGGCAAGTTCGCGGAGGCCGAGACCAGCTATCAGGCGGTACTCAAGACGGATACGAAGCTAGTGGCTGCCCAAGTTGGACTTGTGCGGTCAATGTTGCGGCAACAGAAGATGGATGAAGCGATGGAGGCCGTAAACACCGCTTTGGCCGCACAACCAAATGTTGCGGCGTTGGTGGCGACAAAAGGTGATGCCCAGTTTCGTCGCGCTGAAATGTCCGATGCCGAAATGTCTTACCTGACGGCAAAGAAGCTTGACCCGAAGGAGGTGCATGCTTATCTCGGGCTGGCGCGGTTGTACGGTTCCTACTCCCTGTACCGCCGAGCCTATGACCAGCTACAGAGTGCCCACGAAATCGCTCCTGACGATATCGAGGTGCAGAGGGCGTGGTTGAGAATGCTTCCGCGAAAAGAAAGACTGGCAGCTATGGAGGCCTACCTCAGCGGTCCCCATCCCGATGATGAAGAAGAAACAAAGTGGATGACCGAGTATTTGGGATTTCTGAAAGCTACAGTGGATAAGCCCGTTCATGCGTGCAGGCTGATCAGCAAGCTGGAGCAAACCGAAACGAAGTTGGAGACCATGTATGGGCAGGACATACATCGGATGCGAGGAATCGGTCTGTCGGTTCGACTCAATGATCGGAATGCCCATCTCCTGCTTGACACCGGAGCAGGCGGGATCATGGTGAACCGTAAGCTCGCTGAGAAAGCGGGATTGACTCCAATTTCTGCGGTGCAATACGGAGGCATCGGAGATAAAGGCTTGCAGAGCGGGTACACGGCGGTAGCAGACCACATCCGAATCGGCGAACTGGAGTTCCAAGACTGTGTGGTTGCCGTAAGCGACAAAAGCTCGGTGGCCGATGAAGACGGTTTAATCGGAGCCGATGTGCTCGGGGCCTACCTCATCGACATTGACCTCCCGGGAATGCGGCTCAAACTCTCTCCGTTGCCTAAGCGCCCCGAGGACACAGTGGCTCCGAAGTCGCTGAACAGCGAGGGCGAGGAGCAAGCGAACGCTGAACAGAAAGAAGATAGCGGGAATGAGGGGAGTTCGAAGGATCAGAAATCCCCACCACCGCCGACACTGAAACCATCACCACGCCTGCCCAAAGATCGTTACTTTGCGCCCGAAATGGCAGGCTGGACGAAAGTCTTCCGCTTTGGCCACAGCATCTTGGTGCCCACGAGCGTGAACGATTCGAAAGCTATGCTGTTTGGACTCGATACGGGTGCCTTTAGCAACATTCTCTCGGTGCGTGCTGGGCGGCAGGTCAGCAAGGTCAGTTCGGAAGACCGAGTGCGGGTTCATGGTGTGAACGGCGCGGTGAATAAGGTCTACAGTTCGGAGAAGGCGACTTTGCGATTCGCTCACTTTCAGCAGTCGAACTTAGACATCATCACGCTGGACCTCTCCACCATTAGCCGCCACACGGGGACGGAGGTTTCTGGCTTTCTGGGATTTGCCATGCTGAGGCAGCTTGAGGTGGAATTGGACTACCGTGACGGGCTTGTGGATTTCAAGTACGACCCCAAGCGCGTGAGCCCTCTCGTGAGATAGCCTCTGAAATGCCCCAGCCGACCTCAACCCTCCCGGCAGCCAAATCCCAGCAGAAAGGGCTTCCTGATGGGTCACTAAGGCGGACCGCCAATAGCAAAATGAACTCTCACCCAAATCACGACTGCGCTCTTTAACCGTGATGGTGTTCTTTTTCGTGTTCCATTCGGTCGCAGGTCTCCGTTCTGGGATTGCGGCGTTCATGTGCGGGGATTCATTTTCCCACGGACGGTCGGCCTTGAGCGACCCATTCGACAAAGCGATTCTGCTCGGATAGGGCTGCTGGAAAGGTTTCGGGTCGGCTAGGGCGCTTCACAGGTGCAGGCAGCCTTTTGTACCACCAGTACCACCATAGCGACCACGTAAAGGAAGCCCAGCTAGCGAGTTATGGTCGTCCCACGGAGAAAAAAGTCACAAAGTTATAGTATGAGGCTGACAGTCTGGACAGTGGAGAGATCCGATGGGTGAGATGATTCAGTTCAAGCGACCAGACGGAAAGACCTGCCCTGGCTATCTGGCGACTCCCAAAGCAGGATCAAGCGCGCCCGGCTTTGTCGTCATCCAGGAGTGGTGGGGGCTCAACGATCAGATTAAGAAGACTGCGGATCGGCTCGCCGAAGCTGGCCACCGGGTGCTCGTGCCGGACCTCTACCGAGGCAAGGTCACGAAGGCCGCCGACGAAGCAAACCACCTGATGACGAACCTCAACTTCCCCGATGCGGCCGGTCAAGACATCCGCGGCGCCGTGCAGTACCTAAAACAATCCTCGAAGAAGGTGGCCGTGGGCGGCTTCTGCATGGGCGGGGCGCTGACCATCCTGGCAGCGGTGCGGGTACCGGAGATGGACGCCGGCGCCTGTTTCTATGGCATTCCGCCCCTAGCCGCCGCCGATTTGAAGAAAATCAAAATTCCCCTGATTTGCCACTTCGCGAACAAGGATGACTGGTGCACGCCCGCCAAGGTGAACGAACTAGAGGCTGCGCTTAAGCAGTCGAAATCACAGTTCGAGCTCTATCGCTACGAGGCACACCACGCGTTCATGAACGAAGCACGCCCTGAGGTGTACGACCCGGCGTGCGCCAAGGCAGCGTGGGAGCGAACGCTCAAGTTTCTGAAGACGGCACTCGCATAACGGCTTCGAGCGGGGGCGGCCCGAGAGGGGCGAGGCACGTCAGGAGGCTCTATATCCGAATAACTTTCGGCATTCCAGTCTCAAAAAATTGTCGAAGACGGGAATGTGAAGGCCGCCCTTTTCAAGGACGAATTTGCATGAAATGAGACAGGCGCGCCATTTGAATTCCTCGGTACCGTGTTTCTTGCCGTAGGCGGTGATATCTTCTTGGGAAACGCCAAATACCACCGCTCCTATCTTGGACCAGACGCAGGCGCCCGCGCACATCGCACAAGGTTCGTGCGTGGAATACAACACGAAATCCGGCAGATACCGACCGTAGCCGGAGGAAACGTATTTCAAGGTTTCAAGCTCCACATGCTTGATGGATGAACCCGAAGTTTTTACCCGATTGCCGGCAGACGCGATAACCACTTCCCGTTTCCCAATAAGACGCGTGATGACCGCACCGATAGGATAGTCGCCCCGGTCGCGGGCGCGCTTTGCCTCCGCGATCGCAAGCTGCATAAACTTCTTCTTCGGTTTGTAGGTGGGAGGAATCATTTTGTCTTCCCGAGTCCGAAGGTCCTAGGCCGCTTTCTTCGCACGGACCTTCGCCCACCTGGCTCTTTGCGCGGCTGCGATCCTCCTGCGCCCTGCCGCCGAGATCGTTCGCTTCGGCTTCGGAGCGTGCCCCTTCGCCTTCTGCTTTGCCCATCGCGCCTTCTGCGCCAAACTGATCCTGCGACGAGCCGTCGCTGACATAGTACGCCTCGTTTTCGTGTAACTCCCACCACTCGACTTTCCAAGAACTGAAAGAGCCGCATCAAAATGTTTAAGCTGGTTGACTAGATTCGTTCTCTCTGCCCTCAACTCCGACACTATGGACGCCAGCCCCTTTAGGTTTGCCATGAATTCCCCCTCGGCAAGGGATTGTAATTGATCGGCTCTGTTCCCTGAGCGGCCAATGAAAATGGGGCGCAAGCGTAGGACTCCTCTTGAGGAGGAACAAACGGTTGGGGGGATGGGAAGTGGGAGGTTCGAAGTTCCGTCGTTCATAGTGAAAACCCAGTAAACACCGGGCGGAGCGGGCGGGGCGCGGGTGGGGTGCCTGCGGTGAAGTCATCGCGCTTACTTCATGTCATCTATCTTGGTCTCAAGTGCGGTGGGAATCTTCACTGCTGTGATGTGAATTAGGTTCTGGTCCGGGTAGACGTAAGCCGTCGCGTGTACGTAGTGTCCTTCGTGACCCTCAAGGATCTCCGGATTGTCCACATTCCAGACTCTTTGGTCAGTGACGAACCTCAATTTGTCGCCACCTTCCTGAACTGTGCCCATGATGGTTGTCAGCCGAGCCCCCGCGGCTACCTGAGTCTTCCGCGGCGCCTGATTGGCAGCGTCCTGTGAGAGAGCGTCGACCACGCTCAGGCAAAAGCACAGAGATAGAACGGCCAATAAAAGAGTTCTCATGGCAGGAACCTCCGCTTCAAGTGATAAATGCGCGCTGGGAAGGCGGAGTTACCCGCCCCCCCGTGCGATATACTTACAAACCTTTACACTGCTACAGCAACGTTATAGAAGGTCGAAGTGACGGACTCAAACGTCTGAACCTTGGGCACTCCATCGATCATTCTTGCAAAGGTTTTCAACACTTCTGGGTAAGTATTGGTGTTGTAAGCTTCTGCATAGGCTTTGCTCTCCCACAGACTGATTGCGACCACATCCAGGCTGCTGGGATTTGACAATGTGATTTCGTCCTTGAAACCCTTCTGCTTGCGAAGTAAAGGAAGAACGTCGTTCTCAAAGGTCCGGCTGTAATCAGAAAGCATATTGGATTTCAAACGAATCGATACGTTGCGTGCAAACATGGGCAACCTCCTGGGTTGGGGTTGCTAAGAAAGAAAACTTCAGATGGGCTGACTTAGTTCAGGGAACCTGAAAGAGTAAGAAGAGGTAACTCGCTCACTTACAATGCTAGGCTTGTGCGGCACCGTTGTCAAGCTACGCGGGGAGGGCTGGAATTTCCGCCCGACTACGAGGAGCCGCTCGCTCATTACTTTTTATCCAGATACTCGCCGGGAACATCATCCTGCGGAACCTCATGCGTGCGAACCTCCTTCTCGTCACTGTCACTAGCTAAAGGCCGATGCGAAACCCAGGGCTCAACCCCTTGAATGATGCGGGTCGTTAACGCAGCCACGTGGCGGATCTGCAGATTTTGCTTATTTTCTTCCCGCCAGATTTCCCCACTAAAAAAATGGTCCACTCACTTATTTTCTTGACAATGTAAAACTTACTCGATATACTCGAGTACATATATGATCGCCTCTTCCTCTCACCAAGCCTGGCTCTTCTACTCCCCTCTGGCCCAGCAAGCCGCCCGGCTCAAAGACGATTTGCTCGATCCCGTCGATCTACTCTTGGACGATCCTGCCTTAGTCGACCTGGTCCGCCAATGTTTGGCCAAACGTAGCCCCCGTTCTACTCGTACCGGTCGCCGGGGCTTGGCCCCCGATCGTCTGCTGCGCTGCTGTGTCATGAAGCACCTGAAAGGCTGGAGCTTCCGCGATCTGGAACGGGAACTGCGCAGCAACCTGGTGTACCGCCGCTTCACCCACTTCGATGCCGATCTTACCCCCGAGTTCACGGTCTTCAGCCGCAGCTTTGCCCTGCTTAGTCCGGCCGTCACCGCCGAGATTCATCAGCGCGTGGTCCGCCTGGCCTGCGAGCATGGCATAGCCCAGGGCGAAAAAATTCGCACCGACACTACGGTCGTCGAAAGCAACGTCCACTACCCGACCGACAGTTCGCTTTTGGGCGACGGCATCCGGGTGCTCAGCCGCAGCCTCGAACGCATCGCCGACGAGTGTAAGACCGGAGCCGTGGAAGTGGTCCATCACGCACGCGCGGTGAAACATCGTCTGCTGGAAATCAGCCGTGCCGCCAAGTCCCTCACCGAAGCCAACCAGAAGCGGATGCGCCACAGCTACCAGAAGTTGTTGGCTCTGACTCGTGGCGTCGTGCGCCAGGCCAGCGAAGTGGTGCAACGCTGGGGGAAGGGACGGCTGAAAGTGGTGGGCACAGTCCTGGGAGTAGCAACCCAGATTGGCCAGCTGCGGCACTTTCTTCCTTTGGTGGAGAAGGTGATCCGGCAAACCAAGGAACGAGTAGTGAAGGGGAACAGCCACGTGGAGGACAAAGTGTTGAGTTTGTTCGAGCCCCACACCGAAGTCATCCGCAAGGGCAAAGCGCATAAGCCCAACGAGTTTGGTAGGCTGGTGCGGATTGATGAGGTGGAAAACGGCATCGTGAGTGGTTACCAAGTTCTCACCGGCAATCCGGCCGATAGCACGGCTTGGATGCCGGCGCTCGAGCAACATCAGGCTAGCTTCGGGCGAGTACCAGAGATGGCCACCGGCGACCGCGGATTTTTTTCCGCAATGAACGAGCGCGAGGCAGAAGCCCTGGGAGTGAAGAAGGTGGCGCTGCCGGCGCGCGGACGGCTCTCGGCCAAGCGGGCCAAGCAGCAGAAGCAGCGCTGGTTCCGCCGCGCGCTGCGCTGGCGGGCGGGGATTGAAGCCACCATGAGCACCTTGAAACACCCCTTCTCGATGGCGCGAGCTACCTATAAAGGAGGGCGTGGCTTCGAGCGCTACGTGGGCTGGTGTGTAATTACCAAGAATCTATTTTCCATCGCTCGCTATCAACAGCGTCGGAGGGACCATGGCCAAGTCGGTTGAGGGCACAGCCCAACGACGCAAGCTGCTGGGCGAGATCGAACGGTTGGCCGAGATCGCTGTCTTTGGAACGCTGTCGGAAACCTATCGCACCTGTGGACGAGCCGGCTGCCATTGTCAGGGCGATGGACCCAAGCATGGTCCGCATCTGAATGTGAGTTACCGCGGGGAGAAGGGCAAGACCACCGGCTACTATGTTCCCAAAGGAGCCGAGGAGGCCACGCGAGAAGGCGTCGCCGCTTGGCAACAAATGCAGCAATGTTTGCGTGAACTGGCGGAGTTGAATAAGGAACGCAATTTGCAGCGCGCCCGCGAGGCGGATTCGGAATGAAACGATGGTTCCATCTAACCCTGGTCTGCTGCATACTGCTGGCTCTGTGCCTCAGCTTTGCTCAGGCAGTCGACCTGAACCTCGACTTGCCAATTGTCGGCTTGCGACCAGAGTTCGATCGAGGGAGAGAACCCGCCTCCGACGCACCCACAGTTTCGGTTGTCACCAGCATGAGATTCGATCCGCCTCGCGCTGGACCTCTTCGATCTCTGATCCATGACTGTGCGTCGACTGCGGGACATCTTGGTCCACCCGGCTGGGAGACTCATGGGCCACCGGAACGGATCGGGCCTGGGCGAGTTGCCGGTAAGCGGTCACGCCAGCAACTCCGACCAACACCCCGAGCGCGCTTTTTTCCCGAATTTACTGGCTCAAACCACCCATTTTCAAAACCTCGGGGTTTCACAACAGCCTTTAGCTAGCGTGTTCTACGCCCGTCACTGCGTCAGCCTCGAACGCGTTTCCTTCCTCGATCAACTCGGCCACACTCTCCGAATCCGCACCTTCGATGTTGGACAATCCCTGTAAATCTCCCGATTGCCCACCCCTCGCTCCCTGTCCTTCGAGTGCAAATGCCTCCGTGTCCACGCTCTGGCTTTTTCCCCTAATCCGTTTCCCGAGTGCGGTCGGCGTCTTCGCACCGGTTGTCTTCTTGCCGCGGGCCTTCGTCGTTTTCACCGCCGCGTTTTTCAACGCGAGCTTCTTCGTCGCCAATTTCTTCTTCGGAGTTCCCCTCTTCTTGGCCAGCTTCCTCTTAACCTTCTTGTTCATCGGCTTCTTTTTCTTCCCGGCAGATCCCTTCGGTTTCGTGCGCTTGTTATTAGTTTTGTTCTTGGCCATACGGGCAGTCTACCACCGGCACATGCGTGCCCGTGAAACCGAGCTAGATGCATGGCGAGGAACTCAAGACCAGTGCCCAGTTCCCGCACCGCTGTTGCGGATGGTCATTGCGGAGAATGGCGGCATTCCCCAGATAGCAGGTGTGGTGCTGGCGATGCGCAAAAGTTCGCCACCCAGAGATTGTTTTCCATTTGTCCGAATCTGCTCAAAACAGTGCATTAGATAAGTGGACGGGAAAGAAATTCCAGCCGGGACGCAAGTAGCCGGGAAGCGAGGAATTCAATGTTCTATTCCGCAGCTTGGACCGATTCTGGATTTCTCCTCGGTTGCTCGCACGAACACAAAACGATTATGGAAGCGGCATCCTGTATTCCATGCGCTGGCCGCTATGTTGTCGCCGTCGAGAATCGTGCCATGCGCTCTTTGACTGCAGAGGAGGAGTCAGAGTTTCGATGCGCTGTTCCCAGCCATTCCACTGACAACCCCGCAGTAGAAACCACACCGGCAACTCCAGCAGAAGCGGCCAGCGATTCCGGCTACGCCGTAATGACCAGAATTAGGGTTGGTGATCGTTGGACTTGGACAACATGGATGCGTTTTGAGACGTATGCGGAGGCCGAGGCACACGCACGAGAAAGCAATAAGGTTGTGCGTTTTCGATCCCCCGAGTGGTCGGCATTACGGCAGCAAACCGAAGCCGCCTCTCCACTCGTTATAAACGCGCCACGAGAGAGCATACCTCCGCGAGGCGAAGGCGAAACGTTCGTCGAATTTGTATTCCGAATCCTCGATGTATACGGTCTCGATCACGCAGAACCTATTTCTGAAGTGAAGCATGGCGCGGCCGATCCCGACCTCCTTGGCATGACTCTGAGTCGCCTGAGTGGATGGGAAACAACCGAGCTTGAAAGGATGTACGCCATAGATAGACATGCGCTCCAGCGGGCGCTCCAAACCCTATTTTTTGTCATCCATAAATCCCAAAGGAGGCTTCACTGATGGCGGAACACGTGGGCAATCCTCCGGGCTGTGAGCGCCGGGTCGCTCTGGGGAGACGGCGGCGTGTAGCCGAGATGTCACCGGAAGAGATGCGGCGAGAACTGCTCACCTCTGAAGTAACAGGACTACCGAACCGTCGCGCTTTTGGTGAAGCAGGCGCAGCACTTGCGGTCGCCATGTCCGACGTAGACGGGCTCAAAGCCTTGAATAAATATGGGTATGAGGCGGGAAACGCCGTTCTCAAGGCGAAGGCTGACGCTCTGCGCGAGGCAGGTCTTGAAGCCTATCACGACAAAGGGGATGAGTTCTTGTGTCGTGGCAACCATATCAACGAGCTACTGGCTAAGCTCGAACGTGCCAGAGCTATCCTTCGGGATCATGAGGTAGTTGTGGAACTGGTTGATGGAAGTACTCTAAGCGTCATCGGAGCGGATTTCAGCTATGGCGTTGGAATGGACATCGACGAAGCAGAATTCGGTCTCCGGAGCCACAAAGCCGAGCGCGAACGCAGAGGAGAGATAGCACGTGGGGAGTTGCGCAGTATCACCATAAAAAACCGACAAAACACCTCGCTCGCCTCCAGAATTAAGCACCCTCCATCGATTACCGCGGCTACCTGTCGTCAAGCTACCTCAACAACAAACTGAAGATGCAGCTCCCCATCATTACTTCGGTTATCCCTTCGACCCACAAAAGTCAGCAAATCAAGCCGCGCTGAGAGCAATAGTTTATTAGAGCCTGCTTGCGGAGAAGAACAATGGCGCATTTGCTCCCCTACCCTGAATCTCCTGCACCCCCTTTACCGCCGCCAAGAAGCATAAACGCATCCCCCAAATCGGCGTTGCTGGTCGAAAATAACGAATCCTTGCTGAGCTTCTTGAGAAGATCCTTGGAGGACGATGGGTACGCGGTACGTACCGCTACGAATAGTGAAGAGGGACTCCGTTTGTACCGTGATTGTGGCCCGTTCAATGTCGTGCTCATCGACTACTGCGTGCCAGTAAACCACGGGTTCGGGATCGACTATCTCGCACCACTACAGAAACACGGGATCGGACTTGCAATGGCGATCCGCCAGATTCATCCCTTGCAGGGAATAATCATTACAGCATTGGCCTACCGGGATGCGCGAGAAGTGCCACGGCCGCTGGAATTGATGCACATCCCTCTTCTAGTTGACATCAGCAATTTTAAGTTGCGCAGTTTGCTGGAGAAAATCGAGGTTGAGCGAGCCATCGAAGCCTTAACCTCATCAGAGCTGCTGCGACTGCGGCAATTCGCCGAGTTCCGGGTACGGGGTCTTGGGCGGGCTGCTCGTGGCCGGACCGGAGAAGACCTGCTCCAGGAAGCCCTGATGCGGACACTAATAGGGGCAGAGGACATCCAGAAGGGCAGACACTGGAATAAGGATGTCGATTTCGTGGGGCACCTCACTGGGGCCATGCAGAGCATTTCTAACCACTGGAAGCGGCAGTTCAAGGAGACGGAAGCCTATCTGATATCGGAATTCCCGGTACGCGATGCGGATGGACAAGAACAGTCGCCGCTCGACAATGTGGCTTCAGAGCATGAGGCAGCAGACCAGCGCCTGATCGAACAGGACGAGGAAGACCGGGTCTTGACGATATTCAAGGACGACTCTGAAGCTACGCAAATTCTCCAGGATTTCCTGGACGGTCTGAAGAAGAGTGAAATCAAGTCGAGGTATGGTCTTGACGAACGGAAATATGCGGCCACGATAAAACGAATCCGGGTGAAACTGCTGGGCCGTAGGAACGGTGGGGGCCAAGGCGAAAAACATGATAGATAAGAAAACTCACGATGAGCGACTGGAGCAACTCATGAACCGGTTGGCCGAGTCCGTGCTTGGACTATCGGATGAAGCCGCCATTGCCGAGACCAGTGAGGTCGGGGCCGATCCGGAGCAAGAAGCTGAACGCACGCGTTTCGTCCTCCGACAGGCGTCGAAGGCGTTGGATAATGTGACTGAGCGCTTGTCCAATTTAGGCCACACGATCAATTCAAATGGTTGGCGAGGCGGGCGGTGGGGTCATCATTTTCATAGCAGCTGCCAGACTTGCGGTTCATTCGTGAGTTTCACGCCGGCAACTGGCGAAATGCGAGGGGAAGCTTTGGACGGACTATGTCCAGAGAGCGACCAGTACACGATCCGCAGACGGGAAGCGTCTCGTAAATGACTTTTGTGAAGTCGAGTTCATGAGGGCGATGGCTGCGAACGCTACAGAGGCTGGGGAACCACGCCTACGGGAGGATTCGTGGGGAAAGCGGGTTAGACTTTGAGGCAACGAGATCAACTACCTGCCATGAATTCTGCTATCTTGCCGCTGCTACTCATTGAGGATGAGACCGGTGTGACGGCATACGTCCGCACCGCTTTGGAACGTAGGGGCTACACGGTCGTGTGCAGCGACTCTGGTGCTGATGGCTTGCGGCTGCTTGCGTCGAGAGAATTCTTGGGCGTGGTGTCCGACATGCGCATGCCAGGTGGGGTGGACGGGGCCCAAGTTTCACGCTTGGGTATCGCGGCATCGTCCCGAGCTGGCGTCGCGATTTGTTTTCACGACAGGTGATATCGCGAATGACGAAACCGTCGCCACAGTGCGCAAAACAGGTGCGCCGTGCTTGGAGAAACCCTTCGGTGTCTCTCGGTTGATTTCGGTTGTCGAGAAAACGATGGGGAATCCTAGTGGTGCATTACCTGAAGCCCGCCAATGATCTCTTCGATTCCAAGCCGAGTCCGAGGGCTGAGTCCTTGGTCGCCGCTGCGGTTCATGGACTGGCCAGACATTACTTCCGTTACTCGGGACTCTTCCACAAATCTGAATACAATCTAATTGCCACGACGACAAAAACTCCCGCCCCGAGGAGGATGACCGTGTCCAACACTCTTAGCGACGAACCCATCACCTGCGCTTCGTGTGAATATCGCTATCCTCCGAGTGAAGCAACGTGCGTGATGTGCGGGACGGCCGCACCAGCGGTTAAAGCCCTTCGGCCGCTTTCATCCGTTCCTGACGAATTCAGCGGAGCCGATCACGAAGCCGGCCCGTCGAGTTCCGATAGTCAAAGACCTCTCTATCCGGGGCTCCGGAGATTGATCCCCGTCGTCGTTATCTTGATAGCGCTGATGGTGGTTACTTCGTTTTTCCACAAGGTCCGCAAAGGCAACCTGCCTAACGAATCCGGATCAGCATCTGAACTTACGGCCACATCAGGGCAGCCCAAGCTCGAAAACGCTGGTCAACGACACATCGTCCAGAAACCAGCCAGTGGAGTTCAGCACGTCGTCGCGGCAAAGCTGGGGACCGTCCAAACAATCGACGCAGCGAAAGGAAACGATCCTGTTGAGTTGTGGAAGGCGGTCAGGCGAGGAAGCGTAAGCGCGGAAGTCACACTAGCCAACCTTTACTTGGAGGGAGAGTCGGTCCCCCAGAGCTGTGAACAGGCACACATGCTTCTATCCGCGGCATCGATGAAAGGAAGCAAAGCTGCCGATACTCTTCTGAAGAGCGGCTATGCAGAACGATGCGAGTGATTGGCTCCGCTGTCTCAGACACGCGAGAGCGACTTGCCGAGTACCTGTTCCACATCTCTGACCTTGCCTTCAAGACGGCCGGTTGCGCCTCTGCGATCGTCGATGGTGATGCTGGTGAACACGCGCGGTGCCAATTCCAGCATGCGGCGGTGACAGCGGAGAATTACGTCCATGACGCAATCTGAATCTCCTTCGATGGTGGTGTGCATGGCTCCCAGCTTGTAGGAAAGGCCAGATTCGTCGACTAGCAGTTATCTGGCTCGATTGCGGTCTGACGGCGGCGTGCAGCTTTCAGCGTAATCGGGCCGTTGTGCATACCGAAATGGAATCGCGTCCGCGGGCGAGGAAAGGCGCTTACGGCGGTATTTCGGATGAGACCAAAAAACGCCCCAAGTACCGATTTCACTGTTACCTAGTAAACGGAGGACACAGGTCACACCGCGCAGAATCAGGCTGCATCGGGGAAGCGGACTTGCGGGGTTGGCAGAAATGCCGGCGATTCGCACACAGGAAGAGGAGGAACAAAGGAACGGTAACGCACACAACGCAAGACACGGCTGAGCATCCGATTTGCGACCCCCGCGGCCCATCTCCGCCTAACGGCAGGCGCGGCTTACTGGCCAAGAATCAACAAAGTGAAGGTTTCCGAAATCACTTTCGGCCAGGGATGAGGATTCTGGGGCGTGGCGGGCGGTGGCGGTCCGAAGTCGGCGGTCACGGTATAGACGTTGTGGTTTTTGGTGTCGAGCGCCATGGTTCGCGCCCCAGCGCTGCGTTGTGATCGTCTGGATCACGGTGTACTTGTAGGGCAAGTCCTCAGCGCGACCGTGATCGTCACCGCGACCGGTTCACACTTCATTTCCTGCGACTGCACGGCCGTTCCCAGGTCAAAAAGATCGTTTTGGCGAGGAGACAAGCTTAGTGACGCATAATCGGGCCAGGGTCGAGCCAAGACCGCCTCACCGCAGCGAGATTATCTTTGGCGCGTGTTCAGTTTGTCGAGTGCGCGCTTCAACTCTTCAAGCTTCTGTCCAGCCTCTCCGAGCTTGCCTTCCGCTGTCAGGCGCTGGTAGTCGGCAAGGTCTTTGGCGGCGTCCGCAATGAGCGCGTCACGATCCGCTGCGGGGGGCAACGTGGCCGATGCCGTTGCGCTTCGCGTCGGCTCCGCGGGGACAGCCGCGGCGCTCGTTGATGGGGTAGTCAGCGACGAGACCGCTCCGCCAAAAAGCGACGCCATCGCCGACTCAAAAGTTGGTCCGTACGCCAGCTTGTCTTGCAGTGCAAGTACGACCAGGCGCAACTCCGGCATCGGGCTTCGCTCGGCCTGCAGGTAAATCGGTTCCGCATACAACAGTGCTTTTCCGGTCGGAATCACCAGCAGCGCCCCGCGCCGCACGTGCGAGCCTTGCTGGTTCCACAGCGTCAATTGTCCAGAAAGCTGCGCGTTCTGGTCGATGCGCGCTTCGATTTGCAGCGGTCCGTCGACTAACTTCGTCTTCGGAAAGTTGTAGACCACCGACGTACCATACTGTGCGCCGTCGCTGCGCCCGGCAATCCAGCCAATCAGATTGTTCCGGTTCGCCGGCGTGAAGGGCAGAATCTCTACAAACTCCTCGCCAGTTTCGCCCGGCAGTTTCATCAGCACGAAATTCGGCTGCATCGCCTGCGTCGTTTGCTCCCCACCTTCGCTCATGCCGACCTCGGTGGCCACCGTCCACAGATCTTCACGGTTGTAGAACGCTTCCGGATCCGTCATGTGATACAGGCCGTAAACTTCCGCCTGCAGTTTGAGCAACAACTCGGGGTAGCGCACGTGCTTGCGCAGCCCCGTCGGCATCGCGGACGCATCCTTGAACAGATTCGGAAAAATGCGGCGGTAGGCTGCGATGATCGGATCCTCCCCATCGAACACGTAAAACGTGGTGGTGCCATCGTAGGCGTCGATGACCACTTTCACGCTGTTCCGCATGTAGTTGATGGAATTGTTGTCGAGACGATAATGGGTCGAGTACGGGTAGCTGTCTGAAACCGTGTGCGCATCAATGATCCAGGAGAGCCGGCCGTCGTCGCCGAGCACAACGTACGCATCCGGATCAAAGGTGAGGAACGGGGCCAACGCCGACACGCGATCGCGTATGTTGCGCCTCATGAGCAGCCGGCTATTTCTGTTCACGTCATCGCTGAATGGTAGCTTTGCAAGGTCGCTTTGGTCGAGCGCGATGATCATGCGGCGCAGGAACCCGCCTAGAAGGATGCCGCCGTTGCCTTCGTAAGAAGTTAAGTTGTTGCTCTGACCTTGCGGGTAGTTGAACTCCTTCTGCTGCGTCTTCACGTAGACGTCGGTATTGGTCATCTCGCCGAAATAGATCTCCGGGCGCGTCACGGTTAGACCACGTACCGTGCTCTGGACCGGCATGTTGCTCAGAATCAGCGTGGGTAGCCCTTCCGGAGTGAACCCATTGACTGGGTTCATCGTGATGCCGTAGCCATGGGTGTAGATCAGCTTCTCGTTAATCCAGTTGCGGCTGCTCTCCGGGAGCTTATCGACATTCAGTTCGCGAGCTGCGAGCATCACCTCGCGAGTCGTCCCGTCGATTTCGTAGCGATCAATGTCGATGTCGGGGAAGTCATAGTACGTGCGGATTTCCTGAATCTGGCGCAGCGTGTCCTGGAGTGCGCGCCAGTCCCAGAGCCGAATATTTTGAAGAGTGGCCTGATTGTTCACTGGGTCGGCCGCCTCGACGGTGGTCTCGGCTGGAAATTCGCGCTGCGAGACCCGGTTCAATCCGTAGGCTTGCCGCGTCAAGTCGGTGTTGTAGACAATGTAGGGCTTCTCGCGAACCAGTTCGTTCGGTTTGACGATGAAGCTGCTGACGTACCAGGCGATCCCTTGAACGGCGATATAACAGACCGCCGCCGGAAGGATCGCTGCGACCAGCCATCGCCCGCGTGGCACCCGCACGGCGTTGACGGCTGCGATCAGCGCGCCGAGAACGAGCGCCGCGCAGACGACGAGCGTCCCTGTGAGCGTGACGTGTGCGTCGGTATAGGTCACACCCCCGAAGATCGTATGCTCGTCAAGCAATCGCTCGAACCGGCCGATATACGCACGCATCGCGAGGATCAGCAACAGAAACCCAAACGCGATGGAGAGCCCGCGCCAAGGCAATGTGACGTGGCGGCTAAGACCTCCGGCGAGCACACGGGCACCGCCCGCGATGAGGATGAAGAAAACGGCAAGTGCACAGGCAATCAAGGCTAGCGTCAGTAGCCAGCCGGCGACGAGCTGCCACGCCGGTAGGGCGAACAGAAAGAAGTTTAGAGGCTTGCCAAAAATCGGATCTACGACGCTACCAGTAGTGCGAGGTGCGTACCAAAACAGCGCAAGCGTTGCCCACTCGCCCATCATGGCGGCGCCGGTTGCAGCGGCAATGGCGAGCGAAATGCCGAGCGCGATGAGCCGCAGAACAGGCTCAACCGGCAGCTTCACCGGCTGTCCTCCGATCATGATCGTGTGACCGTTCGGCAAATCGGAGAGATGTGCTCGCTTCAGAGCCAGGAACGATCCGTACAGAATGAGAAATGTGGCCGCTGCAAAGGCCGTGAAAATCTCCCACTGAAGGCTCACTGTTTTCCAGAACACGTCGCCATAGCCGAGCGACCCGAACCAGAGCACGTCCACGTAATACGACAACGCCGTTCGACCGCCAAAGATAATGCCGACAAGGACGGCAAGAATGAGAAAGAAGCGGCGGCGATGGCGACGGCGCGGCGGCTGTATCCGCGGCCAGTCAATGGACTCGTGCATTGCTCTGCTCCGTTTTTATCAACTTCGTTGGTTATCCGCATAATACTCCCTCCGCTTCCGCAACTTGCGTCATGGCGAGAAGGACATCGAAGTCGGCACTCGCACTTTCCTTGATGAATCGTAGGAAGTTTGACGGTGCGCATCTGGCTTAATTCTTCTCCCGCACTCATCCGGTTCTTGGGAAGAGAAACGTGGGCCAGATTGCGCCTGCGCGACGGAGTGTCTTCCATCCGGGGATTCGCATCGAGCGCAAGGTTGTACATGTGAAGCGCGACCTCCGAGACGAACTGAAGGGCGAGCAGCAGCGTGAGGCTCGGTTGACTGGTTGACTGCGATTGTTGCCTCGCTAAAGGACAACATCGCGCGATTGATGGCCGAATGGCCAAAAGGCGGGCCGTCGAACGGTGACCTAATCAGTTCGAGCCGGAAGAGGGAACAAGCCCTCAAAGGCGCTGGTCTTTGAAAACAGTTTTGCCAGCCTTGCCTCTGACAAGAGCGGTCATCTCCACCGCGCCCGGCCAAGGGGCTGGCAAAATTCGGTGAGTGTCTTCGATCCGCTCATCGAAACAGCTGGCGGGAGTTGTGGGAACTCGCTTCGCGTAGCTCTCAATCACTACGCGAGATTTCGCCCATGCTCCCGCCCAGCTCGAAAGGATTGAACGCTCATAGTATCGAGCGCGGAACGAATCGAATCCGCGTGACAAAGCAAGAGAGTCGGCACTCAGCCGTAACCCGAAGGGTTCATTGACTTCGATTCCGGCCTGTGTGAAAATCCGCGCATTAGGGCCGGAGGCCGCTTTGAAGACAACGATTCTGGTCGGCACGGTGGTGCTGTGTGTGATCGCGGGCTGGACAGATCTTCGCAGCCGGCGCATCCCGAATTGGCTTACTTTGCCAGCGTTTGCGGTAGGAGTGGCATTGAACGCGGTTGCCGGAGGAGGGACGGGGTTGAGGCTTTCCTTGTTGGGAGCAGCCCTGGGCTTGCTTCTGTTGCTGCCCTTTGTGCTCCTGCGAGCCCTTGGCGCGGGCGACTGGAAATTGGCGGGAGCCGTGGGAGCTTTCGTAGGCCCCGGTGTTCTGGCGAATCTGCTGATGGGGTCGGTTTTTGTGGCCGGGGTGATGGCGCTCGCCCTTGCGACCCTGCGGGTTTACTGGCACGATCAGTCTTGCCTGCGCCGGCCTTCCCTCAGAAGCCGCGTGCACATTTACGCCGGCGACGATTACGGCAAACGGCACGGCGAGTACGAACGCTGCCTCGATCACTATAACCACTAAAGCTGCCACGACGATGTTACGTTCGCAGCAGCCAGCGTATTGGCCGGCAGAGTGGACGATGGGCATGGGGCTGCTTCTCTTTACCACGGTCCTGGTGGGCGGAAAGCGGCAGCGTGCCCGCGGGTTCTTTTTGCTGCTTACGTTGTTGCTGGTCGTCGTGGCACCGAGTTGTGGAGGAGGCAGCAGCAGCCCGCCGCCTCCAACGACAAACCCGGGGACGCCGACAGGCAATTACAACATTACTGTGACGGCTACCAGTGGTTCGACGGTAAGCACAACGGGATTCACGCTGGTCCTGCAGTAAGGTTGCGTCGCGTCGATCGTTTGTTCTCGCGGCAAAGAACGGGTTCCCGTAAGTCAAGCACGCATGGAATTGCGGGATCTGGCGCGTTTCGATCGCAAGAGGCGCCGACTCTCGGAAGAACTGGTAGAAGTGGAAAGCCAATCACGTCAACTCACGAGAAATTGAGCGGAATGGAATCCCGATTCCGTGGTTGACCTGACCAGAGCGCGGGTCGATCGATCCGGTACTTGACGACGAAGAACCGATTCTCCGCCATTCTCCGCCATTCTCCACTGAAACCAGTGATACCGTTTTGAGGGGCAATGCAGGTGCTTAGAGGTCGTTTCAGACAACCGACCCTAAGTCGAGAATGTGCTTGAAACCCGCCGGGGTGCTGATGACACGCTCTCGCGGAGGTGTTCAGTTTTCGTCCTCGAACCAAACAATCTCCGACCATCGGTCCTCGGGAACATGCACCGTCAAGAGACGTGCCCGGTCTGCGATGCGCCGATACGCCTTGCGGTCCTGACATTCGTTCTGTAATGTAGCTTTGGCGAGATTGAGAATTGCCCGGTTTTCCCACGTCGCAGACTTCCGCCGCCGTTCGGCTCTCGGAGGTACTTCGATTTGAGTGGAGCGTCCGCTCTTTCTCGTTAGGTATTGTTCGACAACGACCTTCGGGATTCGCAGGACGCGATAGCGCCGACGACTTCGGGTCTCTGGCTTTCCGAGGTCAATGACTCCCGGCAACTTCGCGAATCGTCGAACGACAGCATCTTCGCCGCACTTCAAAACTGTAGCGACATCGCGGACTGTCAGTAGTTCACTCATCGTCCAGCCTCTACTCCCCAAGAGCGCGTCGGCATTTTCGCCAGCCGATCTCCCATCCTCTTCGAGGCTAAATCGGCGTAGTGCCGCTCGACCGTTCTGACGGTGTCCCCGAGCATCGCGGCTATCGTCGTCATGTCGCAACCCTGTTCGAGCCAGAAATCCACAGCCGTGTCGCGGAATCGGTGTGACAGGTTGCCCTTGATCCACAGTTTCGCGTCTTTCATCACCTGTCTCAAGTCCGCTTGCCACAATCCCGTCGCAGAAGTTGGCAGACTCGTTCCATTCCAGAAGACGTATTTGGGATTGCCGTTTGTGACTTTCAACAGTTCTTGGTATAGCCCATCGTCCAATTTCTGCACTACGGGCTTGTTCGTCTTCTGTCGTTCGATCCGCAACTTTCCGTCACGAAGGTTCTCCCGCTCCAGTTGTATCGTGTCGCGAATGGCGAGACCCGTCGAGACTTGGCAATGAATGAGTGCCGTCATCTTGGCCGCTTTCGAGGCCTCCGGGAAAGTCTTCGGCACTTGTGCGACGAGGTTCTTCAATTCTTCTTCGCTGAACGGCTGAGGCTTCAAGCGAGTCATGTCTGCCTTTGATAGTTTGATGGGCTTCAACGCGTTGAGTAACTTTTCGAGATTGTCCGTACAGCATAGTCGGAGAAACCCCCGGAGATTCTGCTGTGCCTTCTGGCGAGTCACTCCTGATTTCCAAGTCCAGCCCGAGCGAAACTCGATGACATCTGTTGAGGTGATTTCTGACGCGAAAAACTTGGACCTTGCCGCTAGGAATTGCTCGAACGTCCCAAGCTGGTACTTGAGCTTACGGAGGGTCGCAGGACTGAGACCTTCACTCCGCTTGGCGGTCAGATGCGTCTCGATCTCTTCCGCGATAGTCCGCCTTTTGACCTCGGGAGCGGGCACGAGCGGGGTTGTCTCGCCCGAGTCCAACCGGCGCTGGAGCTCTTGCCGCCTCTCCTCGGCAATTCCCCATGTCCGTGTGTTGGCGGATAACCTGTGCTGCCGTCCGGCGTGGCTATAACCGCACAGGCAGGCATCGCCTGAGTATCGCAGCCACTTCATGCAATTGCAGTCTCGGACGAATGAACGGTTCCGTTGCCGGGAGTACCGGCAGTCGCTCTGGTGGCTCCGAACGTAAACCGCAACGACTGGGCGTCTCTCAATCATGCCTTGAGGCTAGCACACTATCTAGCACATTCAATAGCACCAAAGTGTAAATCCTCAGTAATGACGGGGGTTTTAGATGGCGGAAGCGAGTGGGGGTCGAACCCACCGGTGACGGGATTGCCCGCCACCCGCCGGTTTTGAAGACCGGGACGATCACCGGACCGCATGCGCTTCCATGGCCCTGCGAGCAAAGAGCCACGGACCGTCAGACCGCTGTAGATCAGAGTCGACTTTCATTCTGATCCACGAGAATCCGTTCGATCCGTGGCCGATTCTCTTACCTATGCCTTGCCCCGTTCACTACTTGGGTTGCGCGGTGACTCTCAAGTACGGCTTAATGGTCTTAAAGCCAGGAAATTTCTGTTGCGCTTCCTCGTTTGAAACCGCACCCGTGATGATCACGTCTTCGCCCGGTTTCCAGTTCACTGGCGTTGCCACTTTGTGTTTCGCGGTGAGCTGCATCGAATCGATGACGCGCAGGATCTCATCGAAGTTACGTCCCGTCGTCATGGGATAGCTAATCTGTAACTTGACCTTCTTGTCGGGGCCGACGACAAAAACGGTGCGTACGGTTGCATTGTCTGCCGCGGTGCGGCCTTCGCAGGTTTCGCCTGCTTCGGCGGGCAACATGCCGTACAGCTTGGCGATCTTGAGTTGCGGGTCGCCGATCATCGGATAGTTTACTTTCGCGCCCTGGGTCTCTTCGATGTCGGCCGCCCACTTGCTGTGGTTGGTGACCGGATCGACACTCAGGCCGATGATCTTCGTGTTGCGTTTGGCAAACTCCGGTTGCAACTTCGCCATGTAGCCGAGTTCGGTAGTGCAGACTGGGGTGAAATCTTTGGGATGCGAGAACAAAATGGCCCAGCCGTCGCCGATCCAATCGTGGAAATGGATTGTCCCTTGCGTGGTTTCAGCAGTGAAATCAGGGGCCGTATCGTTGATTCGGGGAACGCTGTAGGTTTCAGTTGCAGTAGTCATGGTCGTCTCCTTGGTGAATTCAAATGGCGCAAGATTCGAAAACTCGGCCCATTCCTGCTGCCAGGCTTGGTACAAAGCGGATGAAAACGAAACCCACCCGCTTTACCGGGTGGGCTGGGAAGAATCTCGCTGACTCCCTAGCCACACGCCGGCGCCGGGCAACAACAGCACATGGCACAGGTGATGGATGGGAAACACATATTGTTAGGATAGAAGCGCTGCCTGTCAGTGTCAAACCGGCCGCCTCGCCGCGCGTCATCGCCGCACATCTTTTCTGCATCGTCGCGGATTGGCCCGCATCCCTTCTCTGGCACGACATTTCGCAAATTTCGGGGACGTTCATGAGCAAGTCGCGGCGGTTCGCTATGGCGCAGTGGGATGTGTTTTCATCGCAGCCTCTCGAAGGAAATTCTCTGGCCGTATTCTTTGACGCGCGTGGACTGAGCGATGCGGAGATGCAGTCGATCGCAAAGGAAATGAATCTCTCGGAGACGACTTTCATTCTTCCGCGCGATGCCGAAATCGAACGTGAACGTGGCGTGCGCGTGCGAATCTTCACCGTACAGGAGGAACTGCCATTCGCCGGCCACCCCACCCTCGGGACCGCATTCGCCTTGCGCGGAGATTCTGGAGCGAAGGATATGACGCTCGATCTAAATGTCGGAAGGGTTCCGGTTCGATTTGAAGATTCGACGGGCCAGCCTGTGTTCGGAGAGATGACTCAGATTGAACCAGTCTTTGGGATGCAGCATGATCGCGAAGCGGTCGCGCAGGCGATTGGGTTGCGCGTGGACGATTTCGAAGCGGCGCTGCCGATCGAAACCGTGTCAACCGGAATCCCCTATATGGTGGTTCCGCTGAGATCCCTCCCAGGAATCCAAAAACTGCGGGTCGACCTCAGCCGCGCTCAAGACTACATGGCGAAGACGGGAGGGAAATTCTTCTACTTTGTGACCCGTGAAACCATCGATCCAGCGGCCCGTTTGCACGCTCGCATGCTGTTCTATAACGGCGAGGACCCGGCGACGGGCTCCGCAGCGGGCTGCGCGGCCGCCTGGATGGTCGCGCATGGAGTAGCCATGCCCGACGAGCGCGTCCTCATCGAGCAGGGCATCGAGATGCAACGCCCCAGCCGGATTTTTGTACGCGCGTCTCAGCAAAACCAGAACCGCGATAACCGGATAGTTAACGTACGCGTTGGAGGCAACGCAATCGAAGTTATGCGCGCCGAAGTTTTCCTCTAACTCACATTGCGCAACGTGCGGAAAACACTGTGGCGCACTCACTCGAACGAAAATCAATGGCCAGAAAGTCCCATTAGCATCGACGCTACTTTACAGTGAGCGTTCTTCCCGTTAGCATTCATCTCGCTCTGACATTCTTCATATTGAGAAAAGCCTCTGTTAGTTTGCGGCCCCGCTGGTAGCGGTGTCGCGCGGCAGATTGCGGAAGGCTGATGAAACCTAAGCGCACTATTCTGTGTGTAGACGACAACGAACAATCCCTTTCCCACCGCAAAATCATGCTGGAAACCCGCGGCTACCGCGTGGCGAGTTTTTCGCGCGGCGAGGAAGCGCTGTCGCGCTTCATACAAGGCGGAGTCGACCTGGTGATCGCCGATATGGCGATGCCCGGCTTGGATGGACCGCAACTCATTGCCAGGATCAAGGATTTGTCTCCTCATACCCCGGCTATCCTCATCTCGAGTAAGGTCCGAATCTACGATCACGACTCCCAGGCGGACGTTTTCCTCACCAAGGGGATGTACGCGCCCGTCGATCTACTGGAGCGCGTTCGTCTTCTGCTGGTGCGGAGGCGCGGGCCTAAGCGCATGCAACAGCAGCCAAGGCCTCCACAAATCGCGCGCCAAATCGGCGCAGCCTAGAGTCTGCTTGCCGTACAGTTTGAGAACTGACACACCGTGTGTCCGCATTCGGCGCAAGCCTTCGTGTAAGATTCTTATCAGGCATGGCCGACGCATTTATTGAAGCAAAAAACCTGCGCAAGACGTATCACGTAGGCAAAATTGAGGTCGAGGCGCTCCGCGACATTTCCTTCAGTGTGCAGAAGGGCGAGTTCGTCAGCGTTGTGGGCCCTTCGGGCAGCGGAAAGTCAACTCTCTTCTATTTATTGGGGGGACTCACGCGCGCTGACGGCGGCAGCGTCGTGCTCGACGGCGACGACCTCGCCACGCTCTCCGACGCGGAACGCACCCGCATGCGCAAGCGCAAAATCGGCTTCGTATTTCAAAAGTTCAACCTGTTGCCTACCCTTGACGCCCGGTCGAACATTGGCATTGCCCGGGAAATCTCCGGCAACGGCGATGGTGATCCCGCGCACTTCAATCGCATCACCGAACTTCTCGGCCTGACCAAGCGTCTGGGGCATCGCCCGTCAGAGCTTTCTGGCGGCGAGCAACAGCGCGTCGCCCTGGCCCGGGCGCTCATCAACATACCCGCGGTCGTGCTCGCCGACGAACCTACCGGTAATCTCGATTCCAAGAACTCCGACATCGTGCTCAGCATGTTGCGCCGATCCAATCAGGAACTGGGGCAAACCGTGCTGATGATCACGCACAATCCGGCGGCAGCGGAGTACGGCGACCGTATCATCCACATGCGCGACGGCCAGATCGTACGGCCGGAAGACGATCCGCAATGGGCGCTGCATTCCAAATAGCACTGGCGTCTCGCCGGCGCATTTCCGGACACTTCGAAAGACTTCATAGGTAGCGTAAGCCAGCCTGCCCCCGTACTTGCGACTGCGGTGTTATCCTAAGAAATCCAATCCCGCGACGAGGGTTGTAACCGTTCATGTCCAATCCAGAAACTCCAGAAACCCAACCTGCCGTCGAAAGCAACGAGTCCTTCGGCGACATTCTCTCTCAGTACACCAAGAGCCATTCCCGCAGGACCGAGGGCAGCAAGCAACTGCAGGCCACGGTAATTGCCGTGAACGCCGAGTCGGTGTTCTTCGATATCGGATACAAGTCCGAAGGCATCCTGCCGCTGGCCGCCTTGCAAGGCGAGAGTTTGAAGCCCGGCGATAAGTGTCTGGTTACGGTCAAAGGCCGCGATCTAGACGGTTTCTACGAACTCTCGCGCTTCAAAGTCGAGCGCCCCATGGATTGGTCCGCGTTGGAAAAAGCATTCGCCGACAAGACGACCGTGTTGGGCACGGTGACCGGCGTGATCAAAGGCGGCTTCAGCGTCGACGTGGGCGTGCGGGCCTTCATGCCCGCCTCGCGCAGCGGAGTTCGCGAAGCCGCCGACATGGAGAAATCAGTCGGGCAGGAGATCCGCTGCCGCATCATCAAACTCGACGTCACCGATGAAGACGTCGTAGTCGACCGCCGCGCAGTCGCGGAGGAAGAGGAGCGCTCCGCCAAAGCCAAGTTCTATTCGCAGATGAAGGAAGGCGACACCGTGAGCGGCACTGTGCGGAGCCTTACCGATTACGGAGCCTTCGTCGACCTCGGCGGCGTCGACGCGCTGCTGCATGTCAGCGACATTTCCTGGGGCCGCGTCAATAAGCCCTCTGACGTCCTGTCTGTCGGCCAAGCTCTCGAAGTGAAAGTGCTTAAAGTTGGATCCGAATCCGAGAAGAAGCGCATCTCGGTTGGCCTCAAGCAACTACAACCCCATCCGTGGGATGCTGTCGCCGCAAAGTTCAAGGCAGGTGATCGCGTTCGCGGCACCGTCACCCGCCTCATGGACTTCGGTGCTTTCGTTGAACTCGAGCCCGGCATCGAGGGTCTGATTCACATTTCCGAGATGTCGTGGTCGAAAGGCAAAATCCGAAAAGCCAGCGACGTCGTGAAGCAGGGCGAGACCGTTGAGGTCGTCATCCTGCAAGTCAACGCCGGCGAACGCCGTCTCTCACTGGGGCTCAAGCAGGCGCTTGGTGACCCCTGGGCCGATATCTCGCAACGCTTTCAGGTTGGATCTGCCGTCGAGGGACCCGTTACTAACCTGACCAAGTTCGGCGCCTTCGTGCAGCTCTCGGAAGGAATCGAAGGCATGGTTCACGTCAGCGACATCAGCGCCGAAAAACGCATCAACCAGCCGGCAGACATGCTGCGCGTCGGACAAGTTGTCAAGGCGCAGGTGTTGGCCATTGATCTGGAGAAGCGTCAGATGCGGCTGGGCATGAAGCAACTCGTTCCCACCGGTCTCGATGAATATATCGCCGAGCACAACGAAGGCGACATGGTCACAGGCCGTTTGATGGACGAGTCCGGCGGCCAAGCGAAGGTAGAACTCGGCGAAGGGATCCATGCCACCTGCAAGGTCAGCGCAGCGGCGGCGCCGGCGAAGACGGAGGTTCCGAAAGAATCGAAAGCGGACCTGTCGTCGCTAAGTTCCATGCTGCAGGCGCGCTGGAAGAGCGGCTCCGGCGGACCGCCCAAGGCAGAGCCGGTGCGTGCAGGGCAGGTTCGCAGTTTTCGCATCGTGACTCTGGATCGTGCCGCGAAAAAAATTGGATTGGAGTTCGCTTAGCCCCGGTACATCGAAGTCGCCGCGGAGGATTCCATGTTGCGGATCGTGCTGCTGTTGGCGGTTGTGCTCGTACTGATCGTGTTAGTCCCGCGACTGCTGTCTCACTCAGCCTCGCCTTCCGAAGGCAGCAGCGCTCCCGATTTCTCACTGCCCTCGCAGGAAGGCTCCCCCGTCAGCCTCAAGGATTACCGAGGAAAATGGGTTGTCCTCTATTTCTATCCGAAAGACCAGACGCCGGGATGCTCCCGCGAAGCCCATAACTTTCAAGTCGACCAACCGAAGTACGCAGAGCGGAACGCGGTCGTGCTGGGCGTGAGTCTCGATAGCGTCGACTCGCACAAGAAGTTCTGCGCCAAAGAAGGCCTGAACTTCAAGCTGCTGGCCGATGCTGACCACAAAGTCACCGACTCCTACGGATCGCTCACGAATCTAGGCGTGGTGAAGTTTGCTGCACGGCATACGTTTCTCATCGATCCCACCGGCAAGATCGCGAAAGCCTATACCAGCGTAGATCCCCTGAAGCACAGCGCCGAAGTTTTAGCCGAACTGGACGTACTTCAGAAATCTCAAGCAGCAAAGCGCTAGGGAGGGAAATGTGTGGGGACAGCCGCCCCCGGCTGTCCGCTGAGCGAAGCTGAGTGAGGACTCCTCCCCGGCGCCACCTCGCCCTCAAAAATTCCAACTGATTCGGTATTCTCAGGAAAATTCCATCCCTGAATTCGCGTCTCTTCCTCCGGCAAATCGAGTCCAACAAGTAAACTAAGAAGATGGCAACCGCAGCCCGGAACAGCGTACCCAAGAGCAACGTCTCCAGCGCCGCGGCATACCACTACCCGCCCGGCCTCGAGAGGAATCTCCTCTGGTTCGCCCTCCGCAAGTTGCGCCCGACGAATCCAATCCTGCTTTTTCAGCAGCTGGCCGAGAAATACGGCGACATCGCGCACTACAAAATCGGATGGCACCACATCGTCTTCCTGAATCATCCCGACTACATCCGGGAAATCCTGGTCGTCCAGAACGACAACTTCATCAAAGAGCGCACGGTGCAGCGCACGAAAATGCTGCTGGGCGAAGGCATGATCACTGCCGAGGGAACACAGCATCGTGCGCAGCGGCAAGTGGCACAGCCCGGCTTCCACCGCCAGCGCATTCCGGAATACGCCAGCACGATGGTTCAAGAAGCGGTCCGCGTGCGCGACCGCTGGCGCGCGGGCGAGCAGCGCGACATTGCCATCGACATGATGCACCTCACGCTCAACGTCGTCGCGCAAGCGCTGTTTGCCACTGATCTCGCCCGGGAATCGGGTAACGAAGTGAACGAACTGGCCGACGCTATCAACCGCATCATGGGCCTCTACAATTTTCTGGTGATGCTGCCCGCCGCGGAATGGCTAGTCCATGTGCGGCCTCCCGGTCTTGCCGCGTTCGTGCGCGCGCGTAAGCGAATCGACGCAGTCGTTCACCGCATGATCGCCGCACACCGGCAGCGTGGTCCGTACGGCGGCAGCCTGCTCGATATGATGCTCGCCGCCTCGCCCGATCGATCGCCTGACTCCGAGCAGGACCTGCGCGACCAGGTCATCACAATTTTCCTTGCCGGCTACGAAACCGTGGCCAACGCGCTTTCCTGGACGTGGTATCTGCTCTCGCAAAATCCCGAGTGCGAACGCCGCTTTCACCATGAAATCGACCGTGAGTTGCAGGGCCGCTTGCCCTCGTTCGACGATGTTCCCCGCCTGCGTTATGTGGAAATGGTGCTGGCGGAATCGATGCGGCTTTATCCGCCTGCATGGGCGATGGGCCGCTACGCCCGCGCCGATTTCCAGCTCGGAGAGTTTTTTATGCCGGCAAAGACGACCGTGCTGATGAGCCAGTACATCACCCATCGCGATTCGCGTTTTTTCCCCGATCCCCTGCGCTTCGATCCCGAACGCTTCACGCCCGAAGGCAAACCACGGCGCACGAAGCTGACTTACTTTCCTTTCGGAGCTGGAGTCCGGCAGTGCATCGGTGAATCGTTCGCCTGCATGGAAGGAGTGTTACTGCTGGCAACGATCGCGCAGAAATGGAAGCTGAGTCTTGTTCCTGGACATCGCGTCGAGCCTGAACCGCTGATTACTCTACGGCCCAAGTACGGCATGCGAATGCAAGTAGAATTGCGAGAACCAACGTACTAGTCGTAGCGAGTTCAAAACAGCGGCAGAGAGCCTTATCAGCCTCTGTGTCCTCAGTGTCCTCTGTGGTGAACATTCCTATTTCTCCGCCAGATACATCTCAGCCACGTGTTCCGTGATCATTCCCGGGTTCGAGTCCGCCAGATTCGCAAGCGCGACCACGGTCAGTTGATCATCCACATACCGGTCGATGGCCGTCTCGAATCCCTGCCAAGAGCCATCGTGATGAATGCAACGGTGTCCGGCCCTCTCGTCAATGAACCAGCCAAAACCATAGTTGCCCTTGTTCGGCTGCCCATTCTTTAGTTTGACCTGAGTCCACATCAGGTTGAGGCTGGAGCGCTTCAACAATTTATCCGTGTACAAAGCGTCGTTCCACTTCGCTAGATCGAGAACCGAAAAGTACAAGCTGCCGTCGGCGGTAGTGTTCAGCACGGGCGCTACCCACTCCTGATTTTTCAATTCGCCTTTGACCAGCCGGTAGCCCGCGGCTCGATTTGGGACAATGTCCGCCTCACTAATCGCCCTCGTGGAAGTCATCCCCAGCGGCTGAAAGATTCGCTGCTGCAGAAGGTCGCCATAAAACTCGCCGGTCACTCGATGAATCAGAATTCCGAGAGTCACGTACCCGAAATTGCTATACGCCCAGCTCGTCCCAGGAGGATATGCCAGAGGGATGCTCTCGATCAGCTTCAGTTCCTCATCTTCCGTCCAGTCCTTGCGGAAGTTGAAGTCCTTCGGATAATCGCCAAAACCCGCAGTGTGACTGAGCAGTTCCCGCACCGTCACTTCTTTCCAACTGGGCGGGGCATCCGCAAAATATTTCGTGAGCGCATCATCGAGACCGATCTTGCCCTCTTCCACCAGCATCATGACTGCTGTCGCCGTGAATTGTTTCCCCACTGATCCCGACTGGAAGATGGTCTCCGGCTTGACGGGCACTTGCAATTCAACATTCGCCAGCCCGAAACCTTCGGCGCGCACGATCTTGCCGCTCTTCACCACAAGAAGGGCCAGCCCGGGGATGTGCTGCCGCTGCATCTCGGCTTTGACGTAGTCGGTGACAGCAGCGTTAGCCGCAGGAGTCTGCGCGGCCGCGAAAGAGATTGTGAGGCAGACTGTCAGACAAAGGGCGTAAGCAGAAAATTGGCGAAGGCTCATGGATTTTAAAAGGGGCGCTGATTTGCGCCCCTGAGTCTATCGGCAAGAGTCCTTCGCCCGCAAGATGAGCATGCTGCACACGCGCCTGGACGCAAGCACAACTACTTAGTGCCGCCGGAAGTGTCGTCCAGTCGGTGCACACCCGAGCGCCGCATCGCGAACAGAATCGCCCACCCAATCAATCCCGCAGCGTAAAAAAATACAAATCCCATCACAATGCCTCCCAACAAAACCGAGTGCACGGGATGGATGGGTCCGATGGGAGGGCTTACTGCCCCTTGCAGCGAAGCTGAAATCGATTCTCCCTTTTGGATAGCCAGCATGACTCCGCCCAGAATGATCGCCATCAGCACTGCCGTTGCTTTCGGAAAACGAAATTCGGTATGCATCGTGAACCTCCTTTGTGGGAACCATAGCCCGATCGCATCACAACCCAATGCTCGCCAATGTTCATGCAGCGCCCCGCTCAGCACTCCTGCGGTTTCGCGAACCCAGAAGGCCGCGCGCTCGACCATGCTCTTCGAAACGATCTCGGTCTCCATCTCCCCGAATACCGCCACCATCTCGTCGCCGAACCTTTTGCGATGAGGCGCCGGATACAGACGCAGCAGACTCCGATAGATGCTGACGCTGAGCATTCGATCAGACCCCCTTCACCACGATCCGCAGATTGGCCAAGCGTGTGAGTTGCTTCATTCGTCCGACTTCGAGTTGCAGGTTCTTGCGTCCCCGCGCCGTTAGCCGGTATGCCTGACGCCCCCGCGGAGTGTCATCCTCCTCGATTCGCTCGATCCATTCATCATCCAGCAGCCGCCGCAGCGCCCCGTACAGCGTGCCCGTGCTCAGCAGAACGCGCCCATCGCTCATCTGCTCGACATCCTTGAGAATCGAATACCCATGCCGCGGCTGCTCCGCCAGACTAAGAAGTATGAGCAACACGGGTTCGGTAAGTGGCAAAGATTCCATTGTGACCTCTAACGACATGTCGTCACACGCCATATTGAGCCGAACGCCATCCAAAGTCAAGCCTTGAATAGGGTTGTCTGTCCTTCTCGTCCTCTGTGGTTAAAATCTAGGAATCAACCACAGTGGACGCAGGGGACACGGAGAAATATCAGCCTACCCTCTACCCCGGAACTGGATGATGTGCCTCCGGTCGCGTTTCGAAGGCCGCCCTTCCGGCAGGATCTCGAACTCGCGCATCGCCTTACGTTCGGCTGCGACCCTCTGTCGCTGCTCCCGGCTCTCGTTGGATTCCCGGTAAAGCGTCTGCGCAACCGAGGCCGGCCCGCGAACCTCACTCAGTAGCGACACTTCCACCTGAAAGTCGCCGCCCTCATTGCTGATGCGCAAGCGATCCCCCACCCTAACCTCGCGCGCTGCTTTGGCAACCTGTCCATTGGACAAGACCCTGCCCAACTCGCAAGCCCGTTTCGCCAGCGGCCGCGTCTTGAAAAATCGTGCGGCCCAGAGCCAGATGTCCATCCGGACGCCGGTCATGAATCCATTTTCCTACAAACACAACGCAACCACGCAACTAGAAATGAAAAATCATATCACTCGCCACCGTCAGCTGATTTTGCCGCCGCCCATAGTCGTAGGCCTTCATGTCCCAGGCGCGTTCGAAGCGCAACTCCGGACGGATCTGGATCGTCGTGCCGATCCAGTGACACCACGTAATTGTGTTCTCGGTGTAGCGCGTCGCGTAGCCTGTCCGCTGCCCTTTCTTGTCGTGGAGATAATCGCTGCGGAACGACAGAAAGTCGTGCGTGCCTAGTTCCTTCTGCAAGAAATTGACCGCCGCATACTCCGGAGCGGTGCACCGCAGTTCTCCGGTCGAACAGTACGCCGGATTGGCTCCAGCTTCCGGCTGAATCGGGCCTCCCAGCGCCGGCAGGTCGCGCTCATACATGTACCAGGTCTCGGTTGCCATATGCCACGTCTTCGAGAACTTGTGATACCAGGTCGCGTCATACTGCTGCAGATTGTTGTACGCGTACTTGCCGTCGTTGATCCCGTTGGCGCAGACATAGAAATTGTCGTTCACCGACGACGTCGTGTAATTGAAGCAGGCCGTCCCCGAGGGCTTCGCATCCGGCGTCCAAGGCGCCACGTCGTGGCCGGCGGTGATCCCCACCTGCACCAGCCAACGATCATTTAGCTTTACCGTCGCCATCAGCCCCGTGTCGGTAAACGGATCGATGGCATACAGCAGCGAATGGCTGAAGATGTAGTTGTTCGGTGCCAGCTGCGCTTCGATTCCCGGCACAGAGATGAAACGTCCAAACCGCAGATTCATCCCTTGCCCGACATGGGGAACATAAATGTCGACGTATTCCAGCGTCGGATCAAACCCGTACTGATGATGATCGTTCACCCACTGCCCGCTCCCGTATCCCTTCGCCGTTGTGAAGCGATAGTCCGTGCCAAACAAAGCTGTTAGGTGGTAGCCCCAGTCGACGTGATCTTGCTGTACCGAGTCCGGCAACCGCTCAGCGTAGAGAACAAGCTGGTTCAGCTCAAAGCGATTCGAGTAGACATCGTTGGCCTCCGGCTCATTGCGATTCGTGGAGGTGCTGAAGTTCAGAGACGGATCGATCCAGCCATACACTTTCGTTCGGCTCGTGGCGCCATTGATCGCCGTCATCAGCGGATAGCTGTTCGTATCCGGTTCCCCAATCACCGGCGAACCCCCGTACGACCAGTCGGCATTTGGAAACGGCGGCGAATCTAGTGGAGACGGCAGTCCGCGCCGCGCCGGAGTCGGCGAGGATGTTGCCGACGAAGTTGCCGTCCCAGACCAGTCCTGCCGGTAAAACTCCGCCCAGTGGACAAAGAAGTTCTTCTTCTCGACCGTAGCCGGTTTCGGAGCCTCGGGCAGAGGTTTCTCGGCCGCTTGCGATGAGGACAGATTGCACCATAAGAACACTACGCATACGCAGAGGAAGAAGACATTAACGCCGCGGTACGGGTTGTTCGTTCGGCGCATAGAAGGGAAGTGACGTAAATCTCCGAAACCAGCCGATTGGAAGGTCGCACGTACGCAGGAATCTACCCCGCAATTGTAACCCTCCACGCCGCGAGAGCCTTGCATCAGTTCGATATACACGAGGCCTTGACAAGATCCTAGAATGGTAAAGAACCAGTCATAACGAGGATTGGTTTGGAGGTGGGGTCATGAAGAGTCTAGCTGTCTTGAGTTTCCTGATACTCTCCTCGGCGCTGTCGGCGCAAGATGCAGTCCCCGCAGGCACGATTCTGCCGGTGCAATTGAATTCTTCTCTCAAATCGAATCGGGCGCGTCCCGGGCAGATCATCGCCGCCCGTGTCATGCAGGATTTGCCGCTGTCCTCTGGCACTAGGATTCGCGCCGGGGCAAGAGTGAGCGGCCAAGTGCTCGCCGTCAGTCCGGCAAGGAACGGAAAGAGCGCAACGATCTCGTTCCGCTTCGACACCTTGACGGTGGGAAAGCGGCACATCCCTGTGGTCACAAACCTGAGGGCCCTTGCCGGCATGATGGATGTTTCAGAAGCGTATATCCCGGAGAGCGGCCCGGATCACGGGACCTCGGAATATAACTGGACCACGGACCAGATTGGCGGTGAGGTCGATTACCACGGCGGAGGGGCCATCGTTCACGACTCGGAGACCGTCGGCTACTCCGTTGCCAATGGTGTGTTGGTGCGCGTCACAGCAAAGCCCGGATCCAAATGCCGTACCGCGGTTGCCGGAAACGACGGGCCACAAGCCTTGTGGGTTTTCTCTTCCGATGCGTGTGGTCTATACGATTTTCCCGGCGTAACCCTTGTTCACGCGGGTCGAACCAATCCGGTGGGTCAGATCGTGCTCAAGTCGGACGCAGGTGATCTGAATATCCGAGCCGGTAGCGGGATGCTGCTACGCGTGGACTGAGCACAGTGACCGGGGGACAGCAGGTAGAACTTGGAGGCGCGGGTCGGAATCGAACCGACGCATAAAGGTTTTGCAGACCGTGCAAGGCACTTTGTGCCAGGTTGGCGCTTTTGGTACGGGTTAGTGGATTCAGTGCTTTGGGCGCTCGGCCTGCTAACTCGTACCAAGCGATCTAAGCTGGTAGTCGCTACAAAATCTGCTACAGTCCGCTGGAAGCCGATTCGCATAAACGACGTGAGGCAGCGGGAAGACGATCATGCCCGCCGAGGTCCAGCGGATCGACTCCACTGGGCTCAAGTGTCCAGCGTGCGGCGAGGCCTTCGTCCCGAGCAGGCGCTAAAAGCCGACGTGTCACGGCTTCGGTGGCCACTGCGAATCGCAGTCGCATATCGCCGAAAACCAATAGTGATGCTTGCCCGACTTCGTGCTAACTTACCTGCACTGGAGGACCTATGGAGGAATACAAGTGGACGACTGGTCCGAGCGCGAAAAGCATCATTGAGGGTGGGGTCGCGGATGCGCTGACGAGGAACGGATTGCACACCGCGAGTGCGTTGTCGGACGACGTGAGGTCACGCGCTACTATCGTTTGGCCTCCTCGCTGTGAACCGGCGATCCGGATAATCGACGATACGAACAGGACTCTTACGCTCGACGCTTATATCAACGAGAAGAAGAGCGACCCCGCCTACGCCAGCAGTTTCATCCCGAGCACGGCGAAGCCGCGAGTCCGCGTCACCGACCAACAAGCGTTGTTCGGTGCTGATTTAGGAATGGTCGCCCGCGGAGAAATTGAAATCGTGGACGACCGGGAGCGCCCGCGCCGCTGAGCTGAGGGCGGGACATCGTGACTCGGTGCCGACACGTCAACTGCTGGGCTTTGCTGCCGGTCCTTAGGACACCGGAATCAGCACTGCCCTTGAAGGAGCGAGGCATAGGGCATGAGCCGTTGAGCGGCCTTCAGAGTCTGTTCGATGGGCGGCAGTTGACCTGCGAAGCCCAGGGTCATGTCTACGGCGGGACGCTGATCGCGCGAGTCAAGTAGTTCCACCGTCAGTTTCTATGCTCGTGACACGCGGACGAGCGCCTTGCGGGGCCGAATCGTTGCTCTGCTTCCGACCATTTTTCTACGTTGAACCGCGGAGGATCATCACGTACACGTTGGCTCCTTCCCAAAAACTGCGCTGAGTTCGTGCGGGAAGTTCCTTCCATGCCGAAGAAAGAGTCGCTCCTGGCGAACCGTCGTAGGCCATAAGGCAGGCGTAATCGTAGCTCCACTCTGGATGCTTCTTGTTCGGCGCGAGTCGCGGCAGTCCGCGATAGAAGAATGCTTGATAGATGAGTGCAACCAACTGCCGCTGCGCGAACTCCAGCGACCCGCGCGGGAAGTACTTTCCTTCGAACAGGATTGAGTGTGGAAACGGATCGCGGAGGGAGAAGTCCGGGCAGCTTTGTGTCAGTGCGTGGCCTGTGTCAGGATTCGCCCAACCCCGATAGATGTCGCTGGCGCTCGCGCCGAGAACTTTTCGAAACGGATGGCGCTCCCATCGGATGGGAGACTGACAGGAGATGTCCGGCATTGTGCGATGGTATTCGTTCAGCAATGCACGTCGCGCCTGCTCGAGGGACAGACCACTGCGTGTCTGAAGCAACCCGAAAACGACGGGCAGGGCCTTCCCCATTGAGGAATGCAGCCTCCGGGAGTCGCAGTTGTTTTTGCGTATCGTTGGCCTTGGCGAGTGCAAAAGTTTGGCGGATCCAAGACTCCATCTCGATGGGGCCGGGCAGTTCCTTATTAAGAGTTGTTTCCAACTCCTTGAGAAACTCAAGTGCTTGATCCTTGTTCATCTCGCTCATGTGGATTTTCCTTTTGTTCCAGCTCAGCTTCTGTCAAGGAAGTAGGTCTTGCCGCCAAGGGAGATTGCGCGCTGTGGGAAGGTAGGGTCTGAACGAATCCCAATCCAGAGTTCAGGCCGCTCGATTATGACCTTCTTCCAGACGTTGCCATAGCACATCCCCGCACGATCTTCGTCCATGCCGCATGCAGTCTCGTATATCGGCTGGAATACGGTTCCGCTCCGATCGCCCTTAATTCGCTCGCCGCGGCACAGGTTGGGCATCGGGTAAAAGCAGCGGATTCTTTCGAACAGATTTCGGAGGCCGTGCTTGGGGACGGCCTTCGGGAAGCCTCCGCCCAAATTCTTTCTCAAGAAGCGCTCTTTGAAGCGGAAATTGGAAACCGTGCCCGCGCCAGAGAGATCGCGACCCGTAGCCTAGTTCTCTCCCACAGCCGGAGCAACGGCCCCAACTTGCTAGTCGCTCTCAGCCTTGTGGAGGATACCTCTCGCGCGCAGAAGTTGCTCACCGATCCGAAAGTCCACTATCCCGAGGACACTCTGATCCAGTCCGCCTACATTCCTATGGCCCAAGCACTAATTCACTCCAATCCCACGCAATCCGGCAGTAGTATTGAGGCTCTGCGACCGGCGGTTCGCTTTGAAATGGCTCCCTTTCTCAGCTTTCTTCCGATCTACGTGCGAGGCATTGTTCATTTGCGGGCGCATGAAGGACGAGAAGCGGCGACGGAGTTTCAGCAGATTCTCACCCCCCGCGGGGTTTGGTATATCGCACCAGAGTACGCATTAGCCCAGGTCGGTCTGGGACTAGGCATTGCTCTTCTGCTGCAAAAGCGTTCTTAGTTCCTCACGGATCGCTAGAAGACGAAATCGTCTCAAGCCATTCGAAGGTTCTTCTTCCCGAGTGCGGTGTTGTTGTGACCGATACACTTCATTTTCGTGTCGGAGCAAGGCAATCTCGTCTCTTAGCTTTAACACCCGTTGCTGAGTGAAGGCATCCACGGCAAAACCGAAAAAGCGCCCACAACATAACTCGGTTCCTCGCAAGCCGTCTGTGACCACAGACACATGTTGCCCTCTGACGGAGCGACCGAGGGTCAACAAGGCGATGTTTCGCCAACCGAGATCGAGGGCTGACGATTCCTATTCGTAGAGCCAGTCGGGACCCTGAACGCGCTGTTAAAGCTGATGCTTCCCGTCCTCATCGTGGTGGTGAGGGTGATGCCTTCTGACTTTGTAAGCGCCAGTAGTGAGGGCGACCGTGAACAACCACCATCCGACAAGAACGGCGAGTATCAGGGACAAAGAAGAGGTATCCATAAACCGTCCCCTACACTACAGACTAGCTCAACCGCGAACCGCGTGGCAGTGACCCACATCACCGACAGCAAAGGTGAAAAACGCTTGTAATAGCGGTAGGAGGAATCAAAACTGAATACCTCTGAATTGGGCCCGGTCCCGTCAGGTGCGAGCGTCGCATCGTTCCGCCGCCACTCGGCGGCGAGGGGCCGGGCTTCTATATCTCAAGCGAGTTTCTCTGAACTCCTGTTGACCTTTTGTTGACCTGTTGACCACCTGGCGATTGCCAATAACCAATTACCTGGTCCGTCCCCCTTCTTGATGGCTGCCACAGTCGAAAGGTCCTTTGTGCGGCTGGTCACCTTGAGTAGTGACATGGGTCATACCACGAACAGGATATTTGAGGCTAATCTAGGCGAATTGCTCGCCAAGGAAGTAGCTTATGGCTGGCGACATCCCTTCCGCTAATCTGCAGACCGCTCTCGAACAGCGTTGTGAAAAAGTCCGCAAGCCAAGGTTCACCGTGCTTTTCCGTCAGGGAGACAGGATGTCGGGCATGTTTGTCGTTCTCAGCGGAAAAGTGAGTTTGGGTTTTGGGGTCGATTCGGCTTTCGACCGTTCTTATGGTCCAGGTGCGTTACTGGGCCTTGCCGCCTACGCTCACCCGGCGCAACTATTGCATGACCGCGACAGTGACCGAGGACGCCGAACTCGGTTTTTGGAGTCCCGAGGCGTTGGACTCGTTATTGCACAACCGTCCCGACCTCTGCCAACAATTACTGGTGATCCTGGGAGAGAAGATGGCTGAGAATTATGAACTCCAGGAAGCATCGCTCAGGAAAAGCAAAGGGAACGACTGAGCTCTAAGCCCCTTCGTTCAGCGAGTGGATCTAGCTCGAAGACAGGGAGGTCTCCCATGGCACAAGTACGTCGTTTGAGCCTGACCACAACACAAGTCGAGTCATTGCCCTCGTCCTCTGGAACAAAACGGCGGCGATTGGCTCTCTCGTTTGCAGTTGCAGGAGCGCTCAGTTTCTGGTTGCCCGATATGGTTGTCCATATGGATGCAGGACCGAATTTTGATTCCCGGCACGTATGGGTATGTACGATCCTTATGCCAGCAACATTCTTGTGTGCTTATGTGGTCGCACGAAGGCTTGGGATGAAGCGGGAGTTCAAATGGGTCGGTCCTGCTATGCTGCTCGGTGTATGGCTCTCAGGCGGACTATTCATGACGCTCGCAACGGCGTCGGGCATCGGATTTGTTGGTGTCGACGGAGTTGGGCGACTGCTCATAATTGTGTTGTCGGTAATCCCGATAGTCACCCTCATATTGGCGGCCAACGAGGGCAGCTTGTTGGCTTTGCTTGCGGTGACGCTGGGCGCACTCATTCTTTGCGGTGTTCGCGCGAGCTGGATGCTTTCAACTTCCGTTCCGTCGCCGCCGAGGAACATCTAGCGACGAACCGCAATGCACCAACGACCCACGGTCGCTTGATGTGATCGCGGCCCATGACACAGTGTTGTGTCGGGACGGTTCGTATTTTGGGCCTCTCAGATCGAGTCCGGAAACGCTCGTAGCTGAATGATCGACCTCGACCATGCCCGCCTGCTGCCGTCGTGAAGGAGGTCTGCTGTGACGCGCAAACCCACTCGTAATGATTCTCTCAGTGTTGTTGCGGCTTCTGTCGCAACTCTGACTCTTCTGGCTCTCTTGATCGCGGCCGCCTTGAAATTAGGGTGACAGGAAATGCAAACGAGGAAGTAGTGTCAGCGATCACGCTACGTCTTATCAGGGCGACGTGGAACCTGTTGCGCTCTAGCCACTTCCAACATCTGCGAGGGTTGCATGCACTGTCATCTGCTTTCGACAGTTATCACTTGCAAGAGTGTCCCGATCCCCCGTTCTGAACTTTTGAGCATCCGAAAGAGGACCTTGAAAACCCAACGCCTCGCGGGGCAGTTATACCGATGAACGAGAATCGGTTTGGCAAACGGGACTTCATGCGCTGTCTGAACGACGCGCTGTTTTCGTTGAATTTGGGGTTCTCCATTGCCTACTCCTTACTGACCTACCTGACTGCGCCTCTTTCGCGCGGAGAAGAGCTTGAGGCGAAGATCGTTGTGTGGATTAGCGCCCTCTTCTCGCTTCAACCTAGGAGTTCGATTGCGTTGGAGCTTGGGTTTCTCGCGGCAATGTTAACTGTGGGATTATCCGTATTTGCGCTGATGTGTCTGTTGCGTCTCCCTCAGTTTTCCCTCAAACATCGGGGTTGGGAGGCTACATCTGGCATTCTCGTTCTTGCTGCTGCGCCAGCGTTATGGGTCTACGCTCTGCGAACCGCGTCTCTTTACGTTTTCTGGTGGAATGATTATCCCGCTTGGCCAGCAGGGTCGCCATGGTTGTCTATGGGACTGGAAGTCTCGTTGATAATCACGATTGTTTACAGCATGCGAAAGCGGCAAATTGCGTTCTGGTACAGTGTCCTCCCGTTGCTCGCGCACTATTCGTATTGGGCTTGGTGTATGTGGCCGGGAATGTCCCACGCTTTTCCTTTTTCCGCACCAAAGGTGTGCTTTCTTGTCTGTCCCATTTCTGGCCTGACGTGGTTACATTGCTTGAGATACGATTCCTAACGGGATTTCTCTGTTCATCTGACGCGTAACTGGCGAGAAATCGCTCATCGAGGGGTTTTGAGCGTTATGGTTTCGTCATTCGAACCGAGCCGCTAAAATTTCCGATGCAACGGAAAAGCCGCCTAGACATCAGGCGGCCCCCAAGCAGTCCTCCCCCGAGAATGCTCAAATGTCACAATATGGAGTACTTGATAGGAATTCAATAATTCAATTCTTCAATTCCTCGAAAGTTGTAGATTGTCCCGCTGTATTCAGCATTGTCCCCACTAATCTCCTGTCACCGTCTGCCGTGATCAGCATCACCAACTTCGCCATCCGATCGGACTACGATTTCTACTGTCGGCAGACTTCAGCAAATGGCACAGTCGGGCTTCGGCGCTCCAGAGCGATTCAGTCTGCCGCTCATGCCATCCGTCATTGCAATCGGGAGCCGGAGTCTCCATTCCTCGGAGGTCCTATGAATTCAGCCAAACTGTTTCTCCTCCTCTCTGTTCTTGCCTCTGGATTATTGCTGCAAAGCCAAAATCAAACGGCGTCGTCCGTGATGCCCGTCGGCAAACCAGTCCAGATCAAAGTTCCACTGGGCCTTCCGCCCGTCGTAATTCCGGCTGACAATCCGCCCACTGCGGAAACGATCGCGCTCGGCCGCCGTCTTTTCTATGATCCGATTCTCTCGCTGGATCACAGCGTTTCATGCGCTTCTTGCCATAGCCCGCAATCCGGGTTCTCCGATGCCAGGCCTGTTTCGGAAGGTGTAGCCAAGAAAACGGGGACCCGCCACTCTCCCCCAGTCGTCAATTCCGCCTATTACAAGGTCCAGTTCTGGGACGGCCGCGCTACCACCCTGGAGAGCCAGGCGGAAGGCCCGGTGCAGAACCCGGTGGAAATGGCCAATACTCTGACCACGGTCGAGCAAAGGCTGAATGCCGATCCCAGCTATCGCCAACAATTCGCCGACGCCTGGGGTACGCGACCGATTACCTATGAAATGGTGGAGAAGAGCATTGCTTCGTTCGAGCGCACCGTGATCAGCGGCAATTCCCCGTTCGATCGCTGGAAATATGGACATGACAACAAAGCCGTCGACGACGCCGTAAAGCGCGGATACATCGTATTCACTTCAAAGAAAAAAGCCGATTGCGCCTCGTGCCACACCGTGGGAGACAAGTACGCACTGTTTACCGATAACCAATTTCACAATGTCGGAATCGGCGTCAATGCGGGAGACATCACAGATGTCGGTCTATACGTCGTGACCCACAAGGAAGCCGATAAAGGGAAGTTCAAGACTCCTTCGTTGCGAAATGTTGCGGCCAGAACGCCCTACATGAGCGATGGCAGCCTCAAAGATCTGAAGCAGGCCATCGACTTCTACATCGGAGCCGGCAACTCCAATCCGAACCTGGACTCCAAGATTCACGTCCTGGATTTCTTGAGCGGGCAGGAACGCAGCGACCTGCAAGCGTTTTTGAATTCTCTGACGGGAGAGATACCGCCCGATGTCGGTCCGCCGGAGGTCACAAAGCAGGTCAGCCAGCGCTAATCGATAGCTGGCGCAAAATGGCGAGCCCACGCCTCTATCCTTGACGTGGATGCTGGGTGAAATGCCTGTTTACGGCTTGAACGCTGCCAGTTGCAGCCATCGAAGTAGCACGTCGGCTGCAACGACACCTCGGATTAGCCCCAATCGGAGCAGTCGCCTCCCAAAGGCAACCCTCTGGATCATAGCTGTTGCAAAATCTTAGTTTCCTATCGACAAGTGCGCCGGCGGTGAGTCTCCATGCACGGCAACAAAGCATAGCCATGCTAGATACCGAAACCGGCGTGTTGACTGAGAAGGTATTGAAGCATGAAGGAAATGCAGTACGGGAAGTTCTACGCCGCCCTGGAAGGGCGGGTGGTGGTGGGCATTGAAGCCACCGGCGCGATGCAATGGTTCTTGGAGTTGCTGGAAGAGTTAGGGGTTGAGTGTCGGGTAGGTCACCCGGCCAAGATTCGTGCCGCTGAGACCCGCAAACAGAAGCATGATCGACGCGATGCGGAAGTGATTCTGGATTTGCTGCTGATGAAGGATCGTTTTCCGGATATCTGGATGCCGTCGACCGAACAACGGGATCTGCGAACCTTATTACGGGACCGACATCAATGGGTGAAGATGCGAACGCGATTGCAGCACACACTGCAGGCGATCGCACTCAATCATGCCCTGCGAGAAGGCAGGGCGCTGTGGACCGCGGCGGGGCGACGAAGCCTGCAGGATCTAACCTTGCCACGCTACACCGCGCAAAGACGAGATGAGTTGCTTAGTCTGTATACCCAACTAGACCAGCGAATCCAACAACTGGACCAGCAAGTGGAAACGGAAGCCCGACAAAGACCCCAGGCGCGCCGACTGCTGACGCATCCGGGCGTGGGCCCAGTCACCGCCTTGGCAACGGAAGTATTTCTAGGAGACCCGCATCGCTTTGGCGGCGCCAACCAGGTGGCCAGCTATATCGGGATGATCCCGTGCGAGCACAGCAGCGGCAAAAGGCAGCGACTAGGAAAGTTGAGCAAAGAAGGAAATTCGCTGCTTCGATATTTATGGATCGAAGCGACACTGCATGCGGCAGTCAAGGACCCAGAACTGAAGCGTTTCTATCGCCGCAAGCTGGTACAGAAAGGAATGGGCAAGGCGCGGGTGGCGACGGGGCGCAAGCTGGGTATTCGGTTATGGATCATGCTGCGGGATGAGATTGACTACGAAGAGTTCTGCCGGCGTGGAAAGTTGCCGCAGAAGGGGAAAGCCCATGCGGGGATGCCTGATTACAACAGTGGTCCTGCGCGAGCAGTGACCGGGTCAACTGAATAGGCTACCTGCCTCCCCACAGGGAGGGGAGTTTGCATAACACATCATGATCGAAGGTGACCGAAGAGATGTCTGGTGGGCTACGCCACCACAGTGATGAAGCAGTGGGCCCGAGCTATGCGGTTGGATAAAGCATCATCGAAAGAAAAGATCGCTACGGTCTCGAACAAACCAGTGCCAGCGCGCTGAGGGGAAGTTATGCCCCAGAGTTACAAAAAAGAGCTCCAAGTATCTTGACAGCGCCGACGTCGTTAGAGATGTTGTCATGTTGTCATGCCGCCATAGCGCTCACTGACCAGGTTCTGAGCGCTATCGCCGATTTCGCTCGATGACTAGCGGTCAAAACGTGTAATGGCCTTATAGTTGGTCAGACTCTCTCTTCAGCTCCCCGCATGAGGGCGAATTTGTGTTGTAGCGATTGAGGTAAACTCGTTTGATTAAGCACCAAAATGCGAAACAAACTGAAACTGACAGTACTTATCGTGACCTGCCCCCCGGAAAGTAGTCCAGTGGAAATGTGACTTCTCCCATTTAGAATGGCCCGCCCAGGGCGAGGAGGAGGAGTCGTGCGCAAGAGTCGATTCAACGAACAGCAGATCATTGGCATCCTGAAGGAGTCCGAAGCCGGAATGCCGACGGCGGAACTGTGCCGCAAGCACGGGATTGCGTCGCAGACGCTATACCGGTGGAAGGGGAAGTACGGCGGGATGGAAGTGAGCGAGGCGAAGCGATTGCGGGCGCTGGAAGAGGAGAACCGGCAGTTGAAGCACACGGTGGCCGAACTGCTTCTGGACAAGCGCGCGTTGCAGGCGGTGGTTACAAAAAAATGGTGAGCCCGCAGTTGCGACGGCAGGCGGTGGTCGTGATGCGCTCGGAAGTAGCGGTCTCAGAGCGACGCGCCTGCGGGCTGATGCAGATCTATCGCCGGACCTATCGCTACGCGCCACGGCCCGAGGATCCGCGACTGCGCGTGCGGTTGCGCGAGCTGGCGGCAGAGCGGCGAAGGTTCGGATATCGCCGATTAACGCGAATGCTGGTGCGTGAAGGATGGAAAGCGAATCACAAGCGCGTGTACCGGCTGTACGTCGAAGAAAAGCTGAGCCTTCGTCGGAAGCGGGGCCGACGCCGACGCGCGGGATCGCGCCTGGTGCTACCGCCGCGCCCGACGCAGCCCGATCATCTGTGGACGATGGACTTCGCCAGCGATGCGTTCACCAGCGGGCGCAAGTTCCGGACGTTGAATCTCATGGACGGCTTCACCCGCGAGGCACTGGAGATCGAGCCCGACACTTCGCTGCCGGGAGCGCGTGTGGTGCGTGTACTGGAAGGACTGAAGCAGCAGGGACGCAAACCGGAGGTGATCGTGATCGACAACGGGCCGGAGTTCGTCAGCCAAGTGGTGGACCAGTGGGCCTACGAGAACGCAGTCCAGTTGCACTTCATCACGCCGGGGCGACCAATGGAGAACGGCTACATCGAAAGTTTCAACGGCAAGTTCCGCGATGAGTGCCTGAACGAAAACTGGTTCTTCGATCTGGCGGACGCACGTCGTAAGATCGCCGAGTGGAAGGCAGACTACAACCACGTGCGACCGCACTCGGCGTTGGGATACAAAACACCGATGGAGTTTGTCGCTTCGTGGAAGGCAGGCTTCTACATTGCTGGACTGGGGCAAGGGGCCTCAAACGCCGGCCCCTTGCCCCAGACCCCCATCCCCGCTACGCTGCGGGGAGAACAAAAACCGGAGAAAGTCTCATTATCCCTGGACTAAAAATGGGGGGCAGGTCAATCCGGCCCAAAACGTCGGCGCGCCAGCAACTGTTGAAAAATCGCCTTTGCACTCGTTGACCCCGAGTCGTCAATTCTCAATGTTCTTTAGAGCGTGTTCAATGATCCCCAACCCAGAAATACGAACGGGCGCATAGTTTATTGGCTTCCCTACATCGCCGGAGTGGCTGGGTTAAACGTTTCAAAGCAGCAGAATTCAAAGGCTGATTCCGAAGTGTTCCGCAAGCACATCGGCCCACTCCTCTTCGGACGAGAGCACTTTCTCCTCCCTGTGGCCGTTGCGGGTCACAATCAAGTTCAGCCTGGACAATGTGATTCGGCCATCGGGCGTCGCTCGGGTGCAGATGCGGTTCTGGGTGAAATGCGATTCGGGCGAAGTCTGGTGATAGTGGCACATGCCCGCGAAGTGCTGCAGGCTATACGGGTGCGGTCCGAAGGAATATTGCCGTTTCCAGTGTCCATCGGGTTCGGCTTTCTCCAACTGCAGGCGTTCTCCGAACTGCACCAGACGAAACGTGCCCACGGGATCCACCTGCTCCGTTCCAGATTGCAACCGCAGCGGCTCCAGAAAGGACTCTCCAAATCCGACGTCCGCCAACCACGGTTCTGCCAGATCTACGCGCAGGGTCAGGTGATCAAACTCGGGTCCCTCGCCGCCTGCATCTCTGGCTACGCGCGCCGAAAGCAGAGTGGTCTGGAATCCCATCGCCCGGAGCAGTGCCGCGAATGCGCCGTTCAACTCGTAACAGAATCCGCCTCGCCGCTGTTCGACGATCTTGCGGAGAATGGCTTCCTCGTCGACGACAATCTTGCGTCCGAGTGCGATGTCGAGATTCTCGAAAGGGACAGCGAGTAGGTGCGCGTGGTGGAGGGCGCGCAATGTTTCTACTGTGCGATCGGTAGGACCGCGATAGCCGATGCGGGCGAAATAGGCAGCTACATCAACCATGAAATTATCATTCAATTCTGTCTCGCTTCTCTAGGTTATGCCGAGAGCACAGGATCTGGATGTTCCTTGCGTCTTTCGACGAACCACCGAGTGAGTACGGGATGATGTGGTCGAAATGCAGATTCTCTTTGCTTCCGCACCGAACGCAACTCCCCCTGTCGCGTTTCCAAACCTCGACCTTAACCGCGGCCGGAATCACCCTATCGTGGTCGATTGCAGCTTCGGTGATCCCTGCGACTTCGAGCGGCTGGTTGATAATCTCGAGTTTGAACTTGAAGACCTGACGACGTTCAGATGTTTCTTGCCAAGCGTCAACCAGGTTAAAGAGCCCGTTGTATACCCAAATGCCAGCCCGAATCTTCTCAAACACTTTCACTTTCTCTGCGTCTGCCCTACCAGCCTTAAGACGCCTGACCGCATCGGCGAATGGACCATTTTGGGTTAGTCGCCCGCTAGGTAGAAACTCTGGTTGGTCCACGGATTTGGGATCGGGACCACCCTTGGTTAAGGGAAGGTCATGCCCCTCGTAGATGATTACTCTGCCGCCCTCTTCGACGCGATCGGCATAGGGACCACCGGGACGGAGACTCATCAGAATCAGGCTTTCGTTGGGCCTCAGGCGAAAGTTCATGCCTCTTTGGAGATTAACCCCAAAGCCAGCACACATTTCCACATAGGAAACGACATCACCGGCATTCATCGTATTCAAAGAGGCCGAACGAACGATTCAGAAACTTACACGGGCAACTGATCCTGCATCCAGCCTGGGGTTTCGGGCTTGGGCTCGGTGGTCAAGTCCATTACCAGGCGTTCCAGCACCATGCGCTTGCTCACGGGATTGGAACGCAAAGCCAGGTCGGCCTTGGCCACCAGGCGGATGGCGCGCGTCAGTTCGCGGCGGGATTTGTAGCGGCGGGCCTGCTTGATGATGTCGTCGGCGGCGAACGGAGGGACGCGAAAGCCCTGCCACAGTGCGGCCCACAGCATGCGCTGGTCGCGGACGTTGCGCTCGAGAATTACCAGCATCTGGCGGAAGGTTTTCGCCAGCATGTAGACGTGTCCGATGGCCGCTTCTTCGCCTTCGCCGGACATGAGAATCGCATCTAAAACCTCCAGCGCGCGCACGCGCTCTCTGGCGGAGATGGCGTCGGTCAACTCATAGAGCGAGCGCTGCTTGGCCGCGAGCACCATGGTTTCCACATCGCCCAGCGTGATGCGCTTTTTTTCGCCAACGTAGAGAATCAGTTTCTCCAGTTCGTTGGAGATCATCATCATGTCGCCGCCGAGCGCGTCGACCAATTCGCGGGCGCCATCCGGCTCGATTTTCACGCCGCGGCCGGCACAGTACTCCGAAATCCAACGGACTGCCTCGCCCTCCTCCACGCGCGCCAGTTCCACGATGCCGCAGTACTGGCCCATGGTTTCGCGGATGCGCTGGTAGCGTTCCTTGTCCTGCATCTCCATGCGGCGGACGTCGGCGGGAATGCTGATGTGGTCAGCAACAAAAACCAGGAGGGCGTCGGGATTCGGATTCTTGCAATACGCCTCGATCGCGGCCAGCTTTTCCTCGTTCGAGCCCCGACCAAAAAGATTCTTCACGCCGCGTACGAAGAAAACCTGAAACGGGGCCATCAGCGAGGGCGTGCGGGCGCGGTCGAGAATTTCTGCGAGATCGGTTTCGGCGAGATCGAATTCGAAGAAGCTGAAGTCGCGCAGATCGGCCGGAACCAGGTGCTCGAGGATCGCGTCTCGAAAGCGCTTGCGGAAAAAGGCCTCGTCACCCACGAAGACGTAGGCGGCGCGCAGCTTGCGCGATTCCAGTTCGCTGACAAAGCGCTCGGCCTGGGCGAAGGCCCGCATCAGATCTCTCCCGTCCCCGTGAAGCTCATTATTCTCGACTCTAGCATCGACAATTCAATCCGTATAGTGATCCAGCGTGAACGGATGCACCCAGCGTTGCAAGTAGCATCGGCACAGAAAAGAATCGCGTCATGCTCTAAAATCCTTCCAGAATATTAGAGACCAGCGTACGGGCGAAATCCTGCGAGAGGCGCCGGAAAGCGGGGGAATCTTCCTCAAAAAAGCTAGTCAGATCCTGCGAAACTTCGTATTGCTCGCGGAACAGGTACGCGGGATTCTGGTAGAGCACCTTGCCATTCCGGTCGATGAGCGAAACCCGCATGCTGACCACCACCAGGATGCTGGCTGCCTGCCCCGTGGCAGTGTTATAGGTGAGGGGAGTAGCGGCGGTGGAAAGCACGGTCCCGCGCAAGGTGGCGTCGGCATCTTCGCCGGATGCGTTGACTATGTGGTAGTGAGTGCGCGTCGTAAACTCGCGCACCACCGAGGCGGTCAGCATCTGCTCGATGCGGTAGGTTAGGGTTTCGTTCTTGAAGGCCGGGATCGCAATGGTCTTGACGTTCTCCGGAAGCTGCACCACGTGACCGGCGGTGTGGTAACCGCAACCTGCAGTGAGGACGAGGAATAAGAAGACGAGCAGGAAGAACGCGAGCGCCAGCCGGCGCGCCGCACGCTTCGTCATTGAATCTTCCCCGTCGGGCGGGTGGCCGTCATACTCTCTGCGCATTCCACCGCCGTCAGGGCGGAGATGCGAAGATTGTCCGCGGCTGCCCACAACCACACGCCATTCGGCTGCGCGGGATCGATCTTCAGCGACAGCTGAATATCTGCTTGTCCCGCGGAACTTATGTTGCTCGGCGATTCTTCCTCCGCGCTAGGAATGGCGACATGATCGCCCGTCAAAGCCTGCGCAAGGGCTTGCACATTCACGGGTCGATCCATCTCCAAGAAAAGAGCCAGCGCATGCCCGTGGAAGATGGGAGCTTGCAACAGAAGGACAGAAGGCGGTGGAGCATCGGCCCCGGCGATCTTCTGATAGTGGCGGAGGATACGGGCCTCGACGGAATCGAGTGCGGGCTGCGACTTCTGGCCATAGCGCGCCACCATGTTGAACGCCACCTGAGCGTCGAAGACGTCTTTCGGCAGCGGCTGGAAAGAAAGCAAGTTCACGGTCTGCTGGTGCAACTCGTCCATGCCGCGTTGTCCGTGCTCCGAGGCCGGTTCGAAAATCGTGGCCACTGCGCGCCGAATCGCGCCCGCCTTCTTGGCCCTCAACAGCAGGAGGGCCAGCGTCACCGCGACCGGATGCGCAGTAACGCACGGGCCCGGTTGCAGTTCAGGAGCGGGGATTTGGCCGCTTTCCCGCTCGACCCACACAGACCGCACGCTGGCTCCGTGTTCATTTTCTAAAGCCGCGGAGAGATCGATGATGGCGCTTCCGGCATCGCGAGCATCTTTCCAGTTCTTGCGCGTGGTCTCTTCATCCGAAGCAAAAAAAGTAAAGTCCATGTTGTCAAACTGCTCCGCCCGCACGCGCTGGATAAAGCTGATCTCGTCACCCATGGCTTCGAGCTGGCCCATGGACTCGTCGTCATCCAGCAGGCGGACATCGGCGGCCGGGAAATTGCGTTCATTCAGCATCTCCGCGACTTCCTTCCCCTTGAGCGAGGCGGCGCCTACGATCGCGGCCCGGTAGAGATTTCCGCGAGCCGCGATGGGATGCGAAGCAGACGGGGACTTGACGGAGTCGTTCATGACGCCTGCGAGGCCTCCTTGTAGGGGGGCGGAGGAGGAGCACTCCTGCGGCGGAAGATCCATTGCACGCGCCAGAACACACCGGAGACCATATAGAGCAAGGCGATGACAAAAAGCATGAGGCGCGAAAAGAACCAGATGGAAGCAAAAAGAGCGGCCAGAAAAAGTATCAAGCGGAAGGGATGGCGCGAACGAAAATCGATGTCCTTGAAACTATAAAAGCGCCAGGTACTTACCATCAGGTAGCCGACCGTCGTGACCATCGCGAGCCAAGTCAACGCCGTATACCACGACACCAGAGGATCGCCAGCGGTGAAATGAACCACGGCAGCAATCACGCCCGCGCCCGCCGGGATGGGCATGCCGACAAAATACTTCTTCCCCGGTCTACCGGGATTTGAGGGCTGAGGATTGCTGGTGATGTTGAACCGCGCCAGGCGGCTTGCTCCGGCAATCAGGAAAAGAAAGCTGGCAATAGCCCCTAGCTGCGTCAGCTTAATGTGCCAATTATTGTGCCAATCGGTCAGTAGGACTGGCGGCATCAGGTAAAAGCCCCATGTCCAGGCCAGCAGGGCTGGAGCCACGCCAAACGTAATCACGTCTGCCAGAGAATCCAGTTCCCGGCCAAAATCGCTACTGGTTCCAGTCATGCGCGCGATGCGGCCATCCAGCCCGTCAAACAGCACAGCGAAACCAATCGCTTTGGCCGCGTTGTCGAGGTGCCAAAAATCGGTGAGTCTGGCATGCATCACCTCGAGAATGGCGTAGTAACCGAGCGCCACGTTGGCGGTGGTGAACAGCGACGGGAGAATGTACATTCCTTTGCTTTGCCGACGCCGCGGTTTAGGGGTGATTGGATTAATCAATGCGCCCTCTCGGAGGCAGCAGCGCTTCCTGCGGCCGCCAGCGCGCCCTGCGGTTGCAGGTAGGCCAGGACGCTGGCGCCGCCTTTGACGCGGTCGCCAATTTTCACGTTCACGCGGGCGGAGGCGTCGAGCACTACGTCCACGCGCGATCCAAACTTGATCAAGCCGACGCGCTGGCCCCGCTCCAGACGGTCTCCAACTTTCGGATAAAACACGATTCGCCGCGCCAGCAGGCCGGCAATCTGCTTGAAGACAACCCGCTGGCCGTCGCCGTCCAAGGTGACAATATTCTGTTCATTTTTGTCGGCTGAGACCGTGTTCATGGCATTCAGGAACTGGCCGCGCTGGTAGCGCACCTCGCGCACCACGCCCGCAATCGGGGAGCGGTTTACATGCACATCAAAGACGTTGAGGAAAATGCTGACCCGGGTCTGCTTCTCGTTTCCCGCCGCCACCGTGGAAACATCGGTGACCTTGCCGTCGCCAGGAGAAACCACCGCACCCGCATCTTGTGGGATGGTCCGCTCGGGATCACGAAAGAACCAAAGAAAGAAAAACGCCAGCAGGCAGGGGATGATCGCCCATGGGGGACGGGTCAGCCAGCCGAGCAAAGCGGCGACGGCAAACAGAGCGACTGCGTAGAGGTATCCGTCACGAACCATGGGAGAAAACTCAATTATAGCCGCGGGCAGGATTCAACCGCTGGCTGTCGTGCCGTAGCTCTGTAAGTATAAATAAAAAAAGGCGCTGCATAGCGCCCTGTGAAGATGCATTCCTCCCCCGGCGGTCAAAGCCGCTTGGGAGTTGGCCAGAATTTACGCTACGTTAACGCCGTAGTGCTGACGATACTCGCGCTCAATGGACTCCATCTGGTCCTTCAGGCGCAGTTTCAGCTTTTTAAGCCGGACTTCTTCCAGCTTTTCGTCTTCGCTGAGATAGCGTTTTTGGGTGAGTGTATCGAGGCGTTTTGCATACTGCGTGTGCTCATGAGCCAATCTGCGGAATTCTTCGTGATTGGTCAGGAGTTGGTCTCTCGAAGTCAGCATCCAGCAGACCTCCAACCGGGATATGAGGTCAGGCTAGCACAGGCCAAAAGTGGGTTCAATGCCAAAAAAGTGGTGCAATCTCAGTGCAATCTCAGTATGAGAAGGGGCTAGACGGGATTTCGGCGATATAGAACAGCATCTTCCAGGGGATCTGTGTAGTAAGACTTCCGGCGGCCGGCCTGCTCGAAACCTGCTTTTTCGTACAGAGTTCGGGCAGCCGCGTTCGACTCGCGTACCTCGAGGAACACAGAACTACTGTTTGTTTCACGGGCGACCACTAACAGGGCGTCGAGAAGCCGCTTGCCAAGCCCCTTTTGGCGGGCGGTGGGAGCTACCACGACGTTTTCCAATTCCCATTCGGGGACGAGATGATGGGCGATCAGAAATCCTCGAATGCTAGAGCCTGCGTCGGTCCCAGACTTGAGATGGGATGCTCTGGGTGGCGATGCTTCGGCCAGCAGCACGAGTCTTGGTGGGCCTTTCGGCTGGAACGCTTGCAGATATTGCTGTTCCGTCCAATGTGCGGCGGTAGCACATTGCCGTTCCAGGCGCATGATGTGTGAAATGTCGGCGACAGTCGCGGGGCGGATATTCACGATATATTCGGAGTTCAAGGATTTCAGTTTTTCAAGCCAGGAGCTAGCAGCTCGGTTTCGCAAACCACTCGGCGTCCGAGCGTCGGATGTAGTTCGCTTCTAACTGTTCGGGGGAGACCGTTTCGCCGGCTTGCAACTTCTGCAATCCAATCCGGGTGATCATCTCGGCGCTCGGAGGTTGGCAGGCGACCACAGAAAGACCGGCGTCCCGCGCGACCGCTGCCCAGGTCGGGTCTGGGATGACGACGGTCGAATCACGCGCCGCGGATAAAAACTCAGCCTTCGACAGCAGTTGTTCTTGCAAAACCTGCACAGAGTCGCTCTCAATTTCGTACGCCCCGAAATAAACATCGCCGCGCCCGGCGTCGAGTAAAGCCGCAACCTTACCCCGAGCCTTACCCGCAAGCGCCACGACTTCCAGCAGCGACACCGGCACGATGGGCTTCTTCAGAATTTCCGCCAGCGCCTTGATTGCGGCCAGACCCACGCGCAGTCCAGTAAACGAACCTGGGCCGGAGACAACGATAAAAGCGTCGATATCGGCCTTGCTAAGACGATGCCTGGCCAGCAGAGCTGCGATCTGCGGCACCAATTGCGCCGAAAAGGCACCACCCGCCAGCGGCGCAACTTCAATGACGCCAGCGTCGTTCCGAGCGCGCTCGCCCGCACGCGCGAGTGCAACGCTACCCTGCTTGCCGGAAGTGTCGGTGATGAGAAGAAGCATCTGCTTCCGTTGTCGTCCCGTGACTGTCGGTTCTTAATCCTGCACCAACTCCAGCAACACCCCGCCGGTGCTCGAGGGATGGACAAAAACGTACTGGTGCCCGCCCGCGCCCACCTTGATCTCGGCCGACACGAGGCGCACACCATCTTTTTTTAGGCGCTCGACGGCCGCTGCCAGGTTGGGCACTTTCAGGCACACATGGTGCAGTCCTTCTCCGCGTTTGGCGATGAACTTCGCGATCGTCGAATTCTCCGACGTTGCCTCGAGCAGTTCCAGCCGGCTTTCGCCGACGGGCACCATTACCAGCCGTACTTGTTCCTGCTCCACTGTTTCTTCCGGTGAAACGCTGAGGCCGAGCTTTTCATAAATCGCCTTGGCCGCCGCCAGCGACTTCACCGCGATGCCGAGATGGTCAATCTGGAACGTCAACTCTTCCCTACTTTCGCCGCAATTTCTTCCACTAGCGTGTACGGGTCGCGTTTGTGCTCGGCGACTTCCGCCGCCAGCCTTGCCATGTTGCCGTTGTCCAGTTGCGCGCGCGCTTTTTCCAGCATGGCATCGCGCAGCATTTCCACCAGCCGCTCCTGCCAGTTCTGCACGCTCTTTTTCAGTGCCAGGTTCTCGTTTCTGCAAATAAGCCTCGTAGGCGGCGATTGCCGCAGCCAGATCGTCGACTCCGGTTCCGTCGGTGGCGACCGTCTTCACAATCGGGGGCGTCCATCCATCGTGGCGCAGGGCCAGCGACTGCAGGGCGCGAATCTCGCGTTCCACGCGCTCGGCGCCCTCGCGATCGCTTTTGTTGATCACGAAAATGTCGGCGATCTCCATGATGCCCGCCTTGATCGTCTGCACATCGTCGCCCATGCCGGGAACCAGAATCACGACGGTGATGTCGGCCAGCCGCACGATATCGACTTCATCCTGTCCAACGCCGACGGTCTCAACCAGAATGATGTCGCGTCCAGAGGCGTCGAGCACAGTCGTCACGTCGGCCGTGGTGCGCGCCAGTCCGCCCAGCGATCCGCGCGTCGCCATGCTGCGAATATAAATTCCCGGGTCGGCGAAGTGTTCCTGCATGCGGATGCGGTCGCCCAGAATCGCTCCGCCGGTGTAGGGACTCGTTGGGTCCACCGCGACAATTCCCACGCTGTGGTTCTGCTTGCGATAGAACCGCGCCAGGTGGTCGACCAGCGTGCTCTTCCCCGCCCCCGGCGCGCCCGTCATCCCAATTACGCGAGCCCGCCCGCTGTGAGGAAACAGAGCCTTCAGCAGTTCGGACCATCCGGGTGCGCGATTCTCGACCGTGGAAATGGCGCGCGCCAGGGTTCTCACGTCTCCCGAGCGCAGCGGCTCGATCCATGCCTTGATGTCGTGATTCAAACCAGCAGTGTCCAAGCGAACAGTGTAAAGCAGGACTGGAGTCTGGGAAAACAGAGCGTCTTCCGTTGGCATGTCGTTCGGCTAGTACCTGACGGCGCCACAACCGGGGCAGGACCATCGCGTGCCGGTGCCAGCCAGCAGCGGCGTTGCGCAGAATGGGCAGACCGCATCCGCGGCGGGTTCAATCGCCGCCAATCTCGCTCGTAAGGATGGCCCTTTCGGAGTACGAAGCAGATCAACGAGAAGCAGAATCGCCCCCGCCGGGAAGGACACTCGGAGGATCCAACCGATCACGCCAAGATCCACATCGCCCGGGGCGGCCCACACGACCCACGAAACGGCAATCGCGCAAACCACGCCCAGCCATTTGAAGGGCCGGCGAACCTTCGGGTACGCGTGCGGCGGTTGACCACACACCTCGCATTGCCATCGTTTCCAAAAGCCCACAGGCAAAATCGGGATCCAGAAGATGTGCCCCACATCGAAGGTCCTGATAGCGATGGATCGACGCGGCGCCTGACATCGAAGGCAGTAGTCATTGCGAAAGGCGACTCGCTTTGGCCAGAAACGGTAGGAGCCGTGAATGAGGAGCATAGCGGTTCGTCAGACGCTGCCCTTTGGGCCGATCCCCAGCATCTTTCTGGCGAGCCCTCCAATCAGCGGATACTCCGCCCACTCGCCACGTCCAGCCTTAATGCTGTAGATAATCACGATCACTAATATCCCAACCCAGGACACCATGAACCCGAACCAAACGACCGGGAACACGATGAAAAACGCTATTGGAAAATCGGAAGAGTGCTGGCCTGCGTGTGTAAGTACCTGAGAGAAGATCAGGGCAAACCAAATCATCCCGAAGAACATCGACACGAGGAAGTACGCCACTTGAAGCAATAGGGCCTGCAGCGCATGGAAGCAAACAAATCGTGAATTGCGCTTTACGATGAAAATGATCAGGGGAGCGATCCATCCCCCCACCATTTGGAGCGCGTGCGCCAGAACCGCCATGCTCCGCTCATCCTGGGTCGGCTCCGCTAGGACTGTGTCGGCTGCCTCGCTCATTTGCCCTCCACCAGCAAACTACCACGCACTATACTGCTGGCGAACGGAAACTGCACGCCGCTAGTCCTTCAGCAACTGCCGCGCGATCACCAACCGCTGAATCTCGCTGGTACCCTCGCCGATGGTGCACAGCTTCACATCCCGGTAAAACTTCTCGGCGGGATAGTCCTTGATGAAGCCGTAACCGCCGTGAATCTGCACGCCTTCGTTGGCGCATCGCACGGCCACTTCACTGGCATACAACTTCGCCATGGAAGATTCCTGCGTGCTCTTCATGCCCGCATCTTTCATCGAGGCGGCGCGCATGGTGAGCAGCATGGCCGCGTCGATCTCGGTGGCCATGTCGGCCAGCTTCCATTGGATTGCCTGAAAATCGCTGATCGCCTTGCCGAACTGCTTTCGCTGCTTGGAGTACTTCAGGGCCGCCTCGTATGCGCCCTCCGCCATGCCCAGCGACAACGCCGCGATTGAGATGCGGCCACCATCGAGCACGCGCATCGCGTCGGGAAATCCCTGCCCCTCGCCGCCCAGCAGATTCTCCGCCGGGATCACACAGTCTTCAAAGATCAACTCGGCTGTATCGCTGGCCCGCAGTCCCAGCTTGTTTTCCTTCTTGCCGGGACGAAACCCTTTGGTATCTTTCTCTACAACGAAGGCGGAAATGCCGTGCGTATGCGCCGCTCGATCAGTCACCGCGAGCACGACGACCACGTCGGCATAGTGCCCGTTGGTGCAGAAGGTCTTGGTGCCATTCAGCACCCAGTTGTTCCCCTTGCGCACCGCCGTCATGCGCGCGCTACCGGCGTCCGATCCCGACGACGGCTCGGTCAGTCCCCAGGCGCCAAGGAATTCTCCGGTCGCCAACTTGCTGACGTATTTCTTTTTCTGCGCCTCGTTGCCGGCAAGAAAAATGTGGTTTGAACATAAGGACGTGTGGGCTGCCACGATGATTCCGACCGACCCGTCCACGCGCGAAAGTTCCTCGATGGCGGTGACGTACTCCACATAGCCCATGCCCGCGCCGCCGTATTCGGGAGGGAATACCATTCCCAGGAGACCGAGTTTTCCCAGTTCCTTGATGGTAGCCAGCGGAAACTCGCCGGCCTCGTCCCACTTCATGACGTTGGGCCTGATCTCGCGCTCGGCAAATTCGCGGACACTTTTTTTCAATTGCAACTGCTCTTCGTTCATTTGGAAATCCAAGGTTCCTCCAACATACTCGGGGCACCGCGACCAGAACGGTCACGCATCATGGGGAGCGTTGACCTCCCCGAATTTTGATTAGAACATAGCGCTGGAGCAGCGAAAAAGTTACCTCCGGAGATTAAACGGAGGAGCGCGACGAGCCGCATCGATACTGGGGATTTCGCCAGTCCCCGAGGTCTGCCCAACCGACCGGATGGTTTGGAACATTGTAACTACGACGCCCGTTTGCCCGCGCCGAAGATCTTGCGCGCCATCCAAACCGGAGCGACGAGGACATGTGTCGGATTCGTAAGGAAGGCGGGCTTGTTGCCTTCGATGAAATGACCAATCCATGCCAGCATGAAAGCAGCCGGAATCAGCAGCAGTGCAATGATCCAGTGGAACCACACGACAATTAATGAAGAAAAACCGACTGGAATGGCGATCATGTGCAGGGCGCGGTTCACCGGATGGTTGTGCGCGCCATCGTAGTGCGAATAAAGGCCCACGCGGCACCTCCGCCTTTAAGGTCTCCGCAGCGCATTATAACTCGTTTTCAAACCTGGGCTGCAACGTCTGCAGGCGCGATAAACGCCTGGAAAACTTCGTTGGAAAGCAATCTTCCGCGGGAAGTGAGCCGAATGAAATCGCCGGTGCGCTCCATCAACTCGTCCGCGATCAATGTCGCGATAGTGGACCGTAGATTTTCGAGGGCGTGCTGGCCGAAGGTTGCGGCAATCTCTCGCAGGTCCACGCCTCGGTTCAAACGCAATCCGAGGAAGAAGCTCTCCTCCAATGCGGCTGCACGCGAGACCACGGTCCTTTGCAGGGGCGTTCCCGCAACATATTTTTCCAGCACATCCGCGGTGGCAAACCGCACCGCTACAGCGTCCGGCGACGCGGAGAGTAGCAAAGAGTGCGCATCCACGCCAAAGCCGAGATATGGCTGCTGCGTCCAGTACTTGAGATTGTGCCGAGACTCGGACCCGGCTCGCGCAAAATTGGAAATTTCGTATTGAGCGACGCCGGCCGCTTCCAATTGTTCGCAGGCGGCGACATAGAAATCAGCCGTGGCCTCTTCATCCGGGACGAAATGCGCGTGATAGCGCGTTCCGCCCGCCATCACCTCGCGGCCCAGGCGGGAGTCTTCGTCCACCTCGAGCATGTAGACGCTGGCGTGCGACGCTCCCGTCGCGAGCATTTCCGCCAGCGATTCCTGCCAGGTTTCTGCGGTCTGGTGCGGGAGGCCCGCGATCAGATCGATATTGAGATTGGTAATCCCCGCTGCGCGCAGGCGGGCGATGTCTTGCAGAACGATGGACCGCTTGTGCAACCGTCCAACTGCCGCCGCCTCGACGTCAACGAGGGACTGCACGCCGAGGCTGACGCGATTCGCGCCACGCTTTAGCAGTCCCTCGACCACATCTGGCGCAAGCGTCCCGGGCGCACACTCGACCGTAACTTCCGCGTCGCTCCGCACCTCAAATTGCTGTCGGACTGCATCAAATACTCGCTGCAGTTGAGGGACGTCGAGAACGGTGGGCGTGCCACCGCCCAGATAGATCGAGTCCACTTCGTCCTCGATCTTCGCCCCCATCTCCTTCGCAATTTGTGGCGTATTGGCCACGTCGGAGCACACGCGATCCACATAGCGTTCGAATACTGCTCGCGAGAAAACGTCCGATGCGAAGTTGCAATAGCTGCACTTCGTCCGGCAAAACGGGACCGAGATGTAGATGCCGAGGGGCACTATTCTGATTATCCCACCGTCCAACCTTTTGCTTCTTGCCCGCCGCTGCAGCCATCTATTTAGGGTACCCTGTTCATAGCGATCTCCGGATTGCCCGAGAAATTTTGTCCGAGAAACAATGGCCCAGGAGAGGAAATACTAGGAAAAGCGTATGACAGCCGCCTGATGCGGCGGCTGCTCACCTACCTACGTCCCTACCGCTGGCAGGTGACGATCGCCATTGCCTCGATCATCCTCAAATCTCTTCGGCGACGTGCTAGGGCCCTATCTGGTGAAAGTGGCGGTGGACCGCTACCTGGCGCCGGTCAAGGGCGCGGCCTCGGGCCTGTGGAACTGGCTCAGTCCGCGGCCGCTGCACGGCATCGCGCAAATTTCCGCGATTTACTTCGGCCTGCTGCTCCTCACCTTCGTGTTCGAGTTCCTGCAGACCTACTTCATGCAATGGACCGGGCAGAAAGTGATGTTCGACCTGCGCAGTCAGATTTTCCGCCACCTGCAGCGCATGCACGTCGCTTTCTACGACAAGAATCCTGTGGGCCGCCTGGTCACGCGCGTCACCACTGACGTGGACGCGCTCAACGAAATGTTCACCTCTGGCGTGGTTTCCATCTTTGAAGACCTCTTCGTGTTGCTGGGAATCGTGGGAATCATGGTGTGCATGAACTGGAAGCTGGCGCTGATCACGTTCGCGGTGCTGCCGTTCATCGTAGTGGCGACGCAAGATTTTCCGCGATAAGGTGCGTGATTCGTACCGTCGCATTCGCATCGCCATCGCCCGCATCAATTCGTACTTGCAGGAACATGTGAGCGGCATGGTGGTGCTGCAGCTTTTCAACCGCGAGCGCAAGGCTTACCAGCGCTTCTCGGAAATCAACCGCAGCCACATGGACGCGTACAAAGACGCGATCATGGCCTACTCGGTCTACTACCCAGTCGTCGATTTCTTTTCGGCGGTCGCGATTGCCTGCGTGATCTGGTTCGGGGGCCAGGACGTGATGCGGGGCATCGTGGCCAGCAGTGTTTCCGTAGAATTCAGCCGCCGAGTGCTAGTGTCGTTTCACCTGGTCCCGACCGCAGCATCCCTGGGCGTGCTGATCGCCTTCACGCAGTACGCGCAGCGCTTCTTCCGGCCCATCATGGACTTCAGCGAGAAGTACAACATTCTCCAGTCCGCGATGGCGGCCAGCGAAAGAGTTTTCAAGTTGCTGGACACTCAGGTGGACATCGTTTCGCCGGCCGTGACCAGGAAGCCAGAAGGCCCCGGCCGCATCGAGTTCGACCACGTCTGGTTCGCGTATCGAGATGTGCCGGATGAGGGCAAGGCATCGGAGCCCGGCAAAGACCATGTGGGGACGGCCGCTCCTGGCCGTCCCCACGGGCAAAGCTCGGCGGGCTCTTTGCCGGGCAATGGCAATGCCGCGGCCCTCGACTCCACGCCCGACTGGGTCCTCCGCGATGTCACCTTCGCCATCGAGCCCGGAGAAACCGTCGCCATAGTCGGCCACACGGGCGCGGGCAAGACCACGCTCATTTCCCTGCTGCTGCGCTTCTACGATGTCCAGAAAGGCGCCGTCCGCATCGAGGGCGTCGACGTAAGAGAAATGGATCTCGCCGACCTGCGCAGCCGTTTCGGCGTCGTGCTGCAGGACCCGTTCCTCTTCACGGGAACCATCGGCGGCAACATCCGCCTGGGCACCGAGCGCATTCAGGACGAGCACGTCGAGAAGGCCGCCGAAGATGTGAACCTTGGCGACTTCGTCCGCGCCCTGCCCAATGGCTTCAACGAGGAGGTCCGCGAACGCGGCTCAACGCTGTCGACCGGGCAGAAGCAGCTTATCTCTTTCGCGCGCGCTCTGGCCCACGAGCCGAAGATTCTGATCCTCGACGAAGCCACCTCAAGCGTCGACACCGAAACTGAATTCAAAGTGCGCGACGCCCTCGGACGCATGGTCGAGGGACGCACGTCACTGATCATCGCCCACCGTCTTTCGACCGTGCAGCGTGCCGACAAGATTATCGTCATGCATAAGGGACAGGTCCGCGAAATGGGCACGCATCAGGAACTGCTGGCCAACCGCGGCATCTACTTCAAACTCTATCAATTGCAGTACAAGGATCAGGAGAGCAGCGCTGGGCGTGCGCCCGCGAACGGGTCGGGGTTCCGGCAACCCGAAGTGACCGCCAGATGCGACGACTAACGAGTCACGAGTCGTGGCATCTTGCGCGCCCGCGACATGTGGCGATTACAATGCTCCCTTGCGCATCCTGATCTCAGCCGGCGAAGCTTCGGGGGAAATGTATGGCGGGCAGCTCATTGAAGCTCTGCGGCGGGCTGCCGAGCGAAAACCAGCGGAGCTTCGCTCCGCTGGACAGCCGAGGGCGGCTGTCCCCACACAAACCCCTAGCTCCGCACATGAGCCGCCCAACTCGGCTCATGTGGGGACGGCCGCCCCGGGCTGTCCGGCCGACTCGAAGAGTCGGCTTGAATTCTTCGGCGTCGGCGGAGACCGCATGCGGGCTGCCGGGTGCGACACTGTCGTTGACGCCAAAGACCTCGCCGTCGTCGGCATTACTGAGATTCTCAGTCGCCTGCTGAAGATCCTCGGCCTCTACAGGCACTTGATCCGCGAAGCCGACCGGCGCAAGCCCGACCTCGCCATCGTCATCGACTCTCCGGCCTTCAACTGGCGGGTCGCCCGGCAGATGAAGAAGCGCGGCATTCCCACGGTCTATCATGTCGCCCCGCAGTTCTGGGCGTGGCGACAGGGGCGCGTGCGGTTGCTCCGCGACTACATCGATAAAGCTCTGGTGATCTTCCCCTTCGAGGAGCAGTTTTACCGCGAGCGGGGCGTGGATGCGATCTTCGTCGGCCATCCCCTGGCGGAGTTGCCGAGCCCGACGACCGAGCGCAGCGACTATGCGGCACAATTTCATCTGGATCCGGCCAAACTCTGGATCACCGTCATGCCCGGCAGCCGCGTCAAGGAAGTACGCATGAACCTGCCGACGATTCTGGAGTCGGCGGCTCAGCTTGGTTCGGACTATGAATTCCTTCTTCCAGTTGCGCCGACGCTTGACCGCAGTTTTTTGCAGAATCTGATCGGCCAAAGGAAAATCACGCTCGTGCCCGATGCCCCGCCTGCACTCTGGCACTCGCGGGCCGGCATTGTGGCCAGCGGCACGGCCACTGTGGAGGCCGCGATGATGAATACGCCGTTTGTAATGGTCTACTGCGTCTCGTCTCTCACTTACCTGCTGGGCAAGCCCCGTGTGCGGGTCCCGCACTTTGCCATGGTCAATCTGATCGCCGTGGAGCAAGTCGTCCCGGAACTCGTGCAACACGATTTCACGGCTGGCAACGTCGTGGCCCGGCTGAAGGAGATATTGCCTGATGGTCCGCCTCGGGAGAGGATGCTGACGGGTCTGGCCCGCGTGAAGGAGCGGCTTCGCGCTCCAAGGGCTGACTCTGAGGCTGTACAGCACCCGGCGGACCGCGCCGCCGAAATCATCATCTCGCTGCTTCCTAAATGCTAGGCTCATGAAGGCCCGCCCCGGTTGTTATTCCGAGGAGCGAAAGCGACGAGGAACCTGCTGTTTGCCCGCGCGGGCAAACAGCAGGTTTCCCGCTTCGCTCGAAATAACAAAGTGACGGTGAAGCTAAACCTTGTGCTCCGACGCATCTTTTGCGTCAGAATCTTCATCATAGGAAATGAGTTATCATTTCCTGGAGACTCTCCTGAATGCTGATTCGCCCGCGGCGCGCTCTGGCGTCCTTACCGCTCCTCTGACTTTGTTGGTCCTTCTCCTCGCGACGCCGCTCGTGGGCCGCCGACAAAACCCGTCTGCGCGTGGACGACTACCAGATCGACGCCACCCTCGAACCGCATCTGCACCAGATCACGGCCCGCGCCAAGGTGAAGTTCACTGCCCTGCAGGATCTGAGCGTCGCCGTCTTCGAACTGCACAACGATCTGCGAGTCACCAAGGTTCTCGACGACCAGGACCAGCCGCTTTCCGCCGAGCGCGTCGACCCAGGACTCCACCGTACGAGTACCGCTGCCGGCAGGGCTAGCCAAAGACGCCTCCACAACCCTGACCTTCGAATACGAAGGCTCCCTTGAATCCGGCGACAACGGCCCCGTCCCGGGCCTCAAGCTGGCCTATATCGGCGACGACACCAGCTACCTGCTCTATGCCGGACGCTGGTTCCCGGTCAGCGGATTCGGCCTAAACCGCTTTACCTCGACCATCAGCGTGACCGTCCCCGCGCACATGGCCGTGATTGGCAGTGGCAAGCCACCGTCCACCGAGCCCCGGCGTCGAAAGAAGCCGACGGCCAGCGTCCTGCCGACCAAGACTTTTACATTTGTCACCACCAAGCCGAGTTTCCCCGGCACCATCGTTGCCGGAGTCTTTTCACCGGAGATACAAGAGCGACGAAGCCGGCCTGGACGTGCACGTCTTCTTCAAGCCCACGCATCAGAGCCTCGCTCCGACGTACACCACCACTGCGGTGCAGGAGGTCACGCTACTTCATTACCCTGTACGGATTGCCAGCCTCGCAGAAGCTCAACGTCGTGGAATTGCCCGGACGACACACTTCCCTACTCTGGGCGCCGGAAATCGCCGGACTCAGCCGGGCCCTCGATCACCGAAAAGACGAACTACCGGCTGCTGGCCGACGCGATCGCCCACCAGTGGTGGGGAGTCTCGGTGAGCCCCCCGACCAAGGACGACTGGTGGCTGAGCGACGGCTTCTCGCGCTATTCGGAAGCGATGTACGTGGAAAACGCTGCCGGCGCCGCGGGCCTGGAAGAAGCAGTGAAGGATATGTCGGTGGGCGCGCTGGCCTATGACACCGTGCCGCTTTCGAGCGCCAGCAAGCTCGACATCTTCTCCACCGAATTTCAGTCGCTGGTCACCGACAAGGGCGCGATGATCCTGCACATGCTGCGCTGGGTGCTCGGCGAGGACAAGTACAACAAGACGATGCGCGAATTCGCCGCCCAGTTGCCGGGAAGTCCGCGACCATGGACGACTTCCAGACCATCGCCGAGAAAAACTACGGCACCAGCTTACCTGGTTCTTCTCCCAATGGCTCGATTCCACCGGCGCGCCCGAGTTCAAGCTGAAATACACAACCTACCGTCTGGGCGGCAACGTCGCGCGACCAAAGAAAAGAAACGAAGGAACAGCGAAAGGAGCGGTCCCCCGGATTCCGCGTGACCGGCGAAATTTCACAGGATCTCGATCTGTTCCGCATGCCGGTGGACCTGCGAGATCGATACCGACGGCAAAACCGAAAACCAGCGCATCGAAGTAGTGGGCACCACTTCGCCTTTTTCGATCGAAACCTTCGGCCGTCCGCGCCGCATCACGATCGATCCCGACCACCATGTGCTGACCAACTCCAGCGACGTGAAGTTGCGCGCCGCCATCCTGCGTGGCCAGGCGATGCAGCAACAGGGCGACCTGACCGGCGCTCTCCTGGAATTCAACAAAGCGCTCGATCTCAACAAAAACAGTTCCCTGCCGCACTATCGCATCGCCGAAGTCTTCTTCCTGCAGCGAAACTACCAGTCCTCGGCCAATGCCTACCGTGAGGCCATCAACGGCGACGGTGAGCCACGCTGGACCGAAGTCTGGAGCCGCATCCAGCTCGGCAAGATTTTCGACATCACGGGCCAGCGCGAACGCGCCGTCAACGAATACCGTCAGGCTCTCCAGACCAACGACAACACCTTCGGTGCCCTTGAAGAAGCTCGGAAAGTATCTGCAGAAGGCCTACGAGCGGCCCAAGGAAAAGCAATAGAATGCGGCTGCGGTCTTGGTAGCGGGGGTCAGGTCCCGATCCACCGCTCGGCCTCTTCGACCGTGCGGAAAATCTCGACATTCCTCTGTCCGCAGGACTTTATGCATACGGGCAGCATGGTTCTGGACTGCGTTTTGCGCCACAAACGCGCGCTTCGCGTCATGCGAGAAGGGATCGATTTTGTCCGCGAACCTCAGGAATCATCGGCTTGCAGCTCAACTTCTTCGACTTCCGGTCAAATCGACGATCTCGGAAAAATCTGGCTGGAATGCTGGATTCAGCCGTAAGCGTTTCGCGTATCTCGCTGAATGTCTCGTAACCGTCAGCTTTTTTCCGAACCTTACCGCAACCAGCCTCTCCTCGGTGTCGACGGTGTACTGGGCAGACCGCTCAGAGGCTGCACATTCGATTTACTGGCAAACGCGCCCTCATTCAGAACATCTTGTGAGACAACGCCGTACCTCCGCCGAATCTTGTACGGATCTACTCTTGATATCGGCAGGCTGGCCCAAACTTCACTCCTGCGTAGCCCAGTTGACTGCTACGTAAACCGTCCCGTCGGCTAACCTTTTTCCCCTCTTTGGGGTCTAAGTAACTGCATGCCAGCAGGGAACTTTACCGAACCCGGCTGCGTATCTCTGATCAGATGGTTGGGCGGGATTGAGACCCCTCGCCTGAACGTTACCCGGGTGCCCCCACGCTCCTCCCCGGAGGCGTGGGGGCATGAATTCCACATAACTTATGCGATTGCTGCTCGACATCATCCGGCAGTCGCTGTCGACCCTGTGGGCGCACAAGCTGCGTTCGTTCCTGACCATGTTCGGAATCGCCTGGGGAGTCGGGTCGTTGCTGCTGCTGGTCGGCCTGGGCGAAGGCTTCCGCAGCGGCCAGGAGCGTCAACTCAAAACGCTTGGACAAAACATCATGTTTATGTTTCCCGGGCGCATTCCTGCGGTCGAAGGCAGCACGCAGTCCGGACAGACCTATTACTTCACCTATAAAGATTACTTGGCGATCCGTAACGAAGCGCAGTTCGTGGGTGCGCTATCGCCGGTCCTGAATCGCGAGGACATCCGCGCGGTCAGCGACTACGGATCGACCAATGGCCAGGTGTTCGGCGTGGCCGCTGACTACAACCAGATTCGCAACGTCCCGGTCGCAACCCGGCCGCTGGTTCAACGGCCAGGACATACCTGGACCGCCGCCGCGTCGCCGTCGTCGGCTGGGAACTGCTCAAAAACATGTTTCCGGGCCGCCCCGCCGTCGGTTCGACGATTCTGCTGAACGGCATCAACTTCGACGTGGTCGGCGTAGTCTCGAAGGTCGGACGCGACGGCAATAACGGCACCAACTCCCGTATCTTTATTCCGATCGAGACCATGCGCAACCTGTTCCCGCTGACCAAGGCGAACTCGGAAGATGCGATCTCGTTCCTCAACTATCAGCCGATTTCGAAAGATCTGCACGTCCAGGCCAAGGACGAAATTCACCGCATCCTGGCGCGCCGCCACGGTTTCAGTCCTACGCTGGCCGACGCCTTCGAAGACTGGGACACGATCGAGAACATGAAGCGCGTGGGCAGAATTTTCGACGCGATGGACTGGTTCCTGGGCGTGGTCGGCGTCGTGACCCTGGGCCTCGGAGCGATTGGCATCATCAACATCATGCTGGTGTCAGTGACCGAGCGCACCAAAGAAATCGGCCTGCGCAAGGCGCTGGGTGCGACCTACCGCGCCATCCTGACGCAGTTTTTTATCGAAGGCGCATTTCTCACAGCCTTCAGCGGCGGCATCGGATTGGCGATCGCAACCGGCTTCGTAACCCTGCTGGCCATGTTGCCATCGCCGGAAGGCTTTGACACGCCTCGCATCATCCCGGCGTCAGCATTTGCAGCAATCGGCTCGCTGGCAATCGCAGGCATAGCAGCCGGCCTCTACCCCGCAAGAAAGGCAGCATTGCTACCGCCGGTAGAAGCATTGAGGCAGGAATAACGATGTAGCGACAGCCGCCTCGGCTGTCCCGCCAGGGCGAAGCCCGGCGGGCCGCAAGAAGAACTTGTAACGCGGATCTGTACATTGCGTACGGAGGCAAGGCAAGGCTAGTAGCTAGAAGCTAGGAGCTGTTTCATGATCCTCGATCTCGCCACCCAGGCCTACAACGCGCTCCGCCACAACCGGCGCCGCAGCGTGCTCACGATGCTCGGCATGGCCTGGGGCATCGCGACGGTCGTACTTCTGCTCGCCTACGGCACCGGCTTCGAGCGCGGACTATGGTCCGCCTTCCGCTCCTTCGGAACCAACCTGGTCTTCATCTTTCCCGGCCGCACCGAGTTGCAAGCTGGCGGCACCAAAGCCGGAACCCAGGTTCGCCTCACGATCAACGATCTCGACTACATCCGCGCCGAAGTCCCGTTGCTGAAGCGCGTTTCGCCGGAGGCGTTCAAGAATTGCGTGGTCGCCTACGGCACGCGCAGCGCGAACTACGGCGTCAGCGGTGTATACGCCTCGTACGGCCGCATGCGCAAGATGGACGTCGCGGAAGGCACCTTCTTCAGCGAAGCCGACGACTTCACCCACACGCGTGTCGCCGTGATCGGCTCCGACGCGAAGAAGAAACTTTTCTCCGGCCAGAACGCGCTCGGCGAAAACGTTCGCCTCGATGGCATTTCCTACCAGATCGTCGGCGTGCTCAAGCATCAGGTCCAGAACGGCGACGACAACATCAACGAGCACGTCTACGTTCCCTACAGCGCCATGAGCGACCTGATCAACACGTATTACCTGAGTTCGATCGTCATGGAATACGAAGGCGATCACGCCAAGGTCGTCAAGGCCGTGCGCGAGTCCATGGCCTTCCACCACAACTTCGATCCCAAAGATCAGCGCGCCATCTTCGTCTTCGACGTGTTCGCCGACCTCGCCGACCTGCACGTCATCTCCACCGGCATCAAGATTCTGCTCGGCTTCATCGGCCTGCTCACGCTGGGCATCGGCGGCGTCGGCCTGATGAACATCATGCTGGTGACGCGTAACGCAGCGCACCCGTGAAATCGGCGTGGAGAAAGCGCTGGGCGCACATCGCTGGCACATTCTTTTCCAATTCCTGGCGGAAGCCCTGGTGATCACCGCGCTGGGCGGCCTGTTGGGCGTGATCCTTGCCTACCTCGTCTCGTGGTCCGTGGGATCGCTCACCCTGTGGAGTGCATTTGAAGAAAACGCCAGCGAAGGCGACATCCACCTCTACATCGACTCCGCCACGCTGATGTGGTCGACCGCAATTCTAAGCTTCGTCGGCGTGATCAGCGGAATGCTCCCCGCTATCAAGGCCGCCCGGCTAAATCCGATCGAAGCCCTGCGGTACGAATAAACTTGCGGATCAGTAGTGGTAGCGCGCCTGCAGAAAGTCAATCCTCCGCTCGCTCACCCGGTACACAAGCCGGTGTTCTTGAGTGAGTCTGCGCGACCAGCATCCGGCAAGCGCATATTTCAGCGGCTCTGGCTTTCCAATCCCAGTGAACGGATCGCGCAAGGTCGTTTCGATCAGTTCGAAGGCGCGGAGCGCAACCTTCCGGTCGGTTTCAACCCAGTATCGAAGGTCCTGACGAAATTCGGGATGAAACACGCCTTCCCGATCAATGCTGCGGGGCAAGTCCCATTTCCCGGCGGAGCTTTTCTAGAGGTTCCGGCCTGCCCTTTCGGCTTGTCGCCCGTCGCAACGCGGTCAACAATCGCTGCGCATTCTTGGGCGAGCGCAGAAGATGTGCCGTCTCCACCAGTCCAGCAAGTTCGTCCGCTGGGACCATGGCGACTCTCCTATCGCCCTTCCGGCGCACGATTATGATCTCATGGTCGTTGGCGACCCGGTCCAGCACAGAGGCCAGACTCTGACGCAGGTTGGTATAGGTAGTTTCTGTCATTTCTGCCCTCCTAATGCGAGTGTACAGCATTGCTGTACATACTTCAAATTATTGCTTTACAATCTTTCGGTGTCCCATGTACCCACTACACGCCTCGACCGCGTCCTTGCTCAGTTGCGCCTCTATGAACATCCGCTTCTGAACTTCTCAGCCCGCGCCAAGGGGGAAGGCGTCGAGGTCATCATCAAGTTCAAAGATGAATCCGTTCCCGTGCACACGTATTATTTCGATCTGCATCCGCGCGATCTCGACGATTCCCAGTTCGAATGGAGCTTTCAGCGCCAACTCTTCGATGCCCTGCACGACTATTTCGTCGAGATGTTCATCCGCACACCGCAAGACCGCGCTGAGCGCCACCGGAAGGGACTGTGAGCACGCTCCGCCAAAAGATCGAACAAAAGATCCGAGAACGCGGTCCGCTCCCCTTCTCGAGCTACATGGAGTTGTGCCTTTACGATCCCGAACTCGGTTACTACTCACGCAGCGCCGCGCAGTTCGGCAAAGCGGGCGACTTCTATACCTCCAGCGACGTGCACGCGGTCTTCGGGCGCCTGCTGGCACGCCAGTTTGAGGAGATGTGGCGCGTCCTGGGGTCGCCGGAAAACATCACACTGCGAGAACTCGGGCCCGGCCGCGGCCTCTTCGCGCAGGACATGCTGGACTGGTCCGAAAAGAAGTTTCCTGATTTCTTTCATGCTCTGCACTATGTTCTCGAGGAACGCTCGCCCGCCTTGCGCCAGCGAATCGAGATGACACTGCGTCGTCACCTTGAATCCGGCAAGGCGATATTGCGGTCGAGCAACGATCTCAGTACCCCGAATATCGTCTTTGCCAATGAGTTCTTTGATGCCCTTCCAGTAGAAGTTGTCAGCCCGCAAGGTTCGCTCCGCATCGCGGCTCACGATGGACGATTCGTCGAGACATGGGCGCCTGTTCCGCCAGAAGAAAACGAGTTCCTCGACCGTTATTCGATTCATCCCGAGCCCGGAGAGCGTGTCGAAGTCCCACTCCAGCCGCAGACACACATGAACGCGGCAGCCAAACTCGAACGCGGATTCGTGGTTGTGATCGACTATGGCTATACCCGCGAGGAACAACTCGCGGGACGCCATCGCGGAACATTAAAGGCCATTCGCCAGCACGCGGTCAGCGCCAGTCCGTACGAGGCTCCCGGCGAGCAGGACATCACCGCCGATGTGAACTTCACAGCCCTTGCAGCGGTCGCGGAAAAACAAGGAATGCTGGCTCAGAAACTGATCACCCAATCACAGTTCCTGCTGGGCATCGGCGAGGCCAACGAATTTGCGGACGCCTTTGAAGATTGCCGCCTGCCGCAGGAGCGCGCGAAGGTCGCTCTGCAACTCAAACATCTAGTTACCCCCGCCGGCATGGGCGAAAGTTTTCACGTTCTTGTAGCCAGCAAGGGAATCGAACGAGAGAAGGCAGCGGCCCTGGCGGGTCTGAATTTCGGTGCAAATCCAACCAGCGGTTGAAGACTTAGCAAGAGGGACTTTTCACAAAACTATACAAAGTGTCGGACAACCTCAGACAATCGACAAAGATTCCGATGTTAATAGAGAACATGTCGGCCGTCGGCTTGTGGCCAAGGAGGTAGTGATGAAGAGGTTTGGCGTTAGCGTTCTCCTCGTTGTCATTGCTGTTGCACTCCGGCTGTGGGCCTTGCCGAGTGGTCAAGCAGATCCAAGCAAAAACAGTAATCCCATACCAGGCACCAGACGTCCCGTCATCTATGTGATGCCGAATGCGGTCACGAATCCGGGACCGGGCGATAGTTCGCAGGTGGTCGTTGACTCTTCGCACAATGGCAAGGAGCCTCAGGTTGCGAAAATCTACCAGGAACTCCAGCGCCGCAAGGAATGCCAGCCTTTCTCTGAAAACATGATCAAGGAGAAGGCAGATTACTTCTTGCTTCTGCAGCACGGCGGGGGCAAGGGAAACCGCTGGGCGCTTTCCAATCGGAACGGTGACGTCATTGCTTCCGGCGACTCACTGCTGCTTGGGAACTCGGTAAGGGACGCATGCCTGGCGATAAGTAAGAATTGGCAAGAGCAAGGAGTCTCGGCGGGGAAGTAGTGCGTCGAGTCTCGAAAATCTTGCCAGATGAAATTGTCTACGTTGCCTAGATCATGTGGAGACAGCCGCCCTCGGCTGTCCCAGGCGCAACCCAGCGGCAGCGTTCCTGATGTGGCGGGTCAGGGCTCGGCAGACGCTTCCGGATACTCGTACACTCCGCGTCCAGATTTCCTGCCGAGCCGGCCCGACTTCACATACTGCACCAGCAGCGGCGCCGGCCGGTATTTTTCTCCCAAGGATTTGTGCAGATACTCAAGGATGCTCAGCCGCGTGTCGAGCCCCACCAAGTCCACCAACTCAAATGGCCCCATGGGATGGTTCAGCCCCAGTTTCAGCGCCTTATCAATGTCCGACGCCGAGGCGATCCCTTCCTGCAGCATGTAGAACGCCTCATTCCCGATCATGGCGTTGATGCGGCTGGTAATGAAGCCGGGCGATTCCTTGATCACGACAACTTCCTTGCCCATGCGCTTGCCGACTTCGACCGCCGTGGCCAGCGTGTCGTCGTCGGTCTCCAGCGCCCGCACCACTTCGAGCAGCTTCATTTTGTGCACGGGATTAAAGAAATGCATGCCCACGCACTTCTTCGCGCGGTAGGTCACACTCGCAATCTCGGTGACGCTGAGGGACGACGTGTTCGAGGCCAGCATTGTGGTAGGCCGGCAAATCTTGTCGAGCAGCGTGAAGATCTCAATCTTCGATTCCATCTCCTCGGGCACCGCTTCAATAACGAGGTCAGCCTCGCGTGCGGCCTCTTCCACCGAACCCGCGTATTCCAATCGACGGAACGCCAAGTCCGCGTCGGGTGCGGCAACCTTGCCCAGCTCCACAGCTTTGTCGAGGTTCACGCGAATTTCGGTCTCTGCCTTACGCAGAGCCCCGGGCAGCAAATCTTCCAGGATGGTGCGATATCCGCCCAGCGCCGCGGCGTGTGCGATGCCGCGCCCCATGATTCCTGCGCCGATGACAGCGATCGTCGTGACCTCTGCCACCTACTTCTCCACCTTTTCCAGATCGGCGATCGCCGCATTGACCGCGGTAACTGTCGTACGCAAACTTTCCGCCAGCCGCTTCCGCTCCTCCGCGCTCATGCCGGGAATATAAATGCAAATTCGGCGCAAGGTCGCCGTGATGTCTTCCACATAGTTCATCGCTCGGATCAGTTCACCTGTCACTACTGCCATGAGGCTCCTCTTTCCAGTACCGACCTGCTAGTTCTATAGTGTCGGACAAATCAGGCCGCAACTCGCTCCACCGCACGCGCGGGAAATCGCGAACCGAACCTTTTATTGCCAGACCTTCTATTCTGGACGCGCTCGCGAATTTAGTAAAGGCGCGCTCCCACAGCCCGTGCGTGAATCTTCGCTTCGCTTGTTGTGTTCATTGTGGTAAGCGCTCGTGGCATCGAATTGCCAGAGTGGAAAGGCCGTGATTCTTTATTCACAACGAGTTAACCGGCAGGCATATAATCGCAATCAATTCTTTTTATGGGGCGTTGGACGCGACCGCGAATCGAATAGATATGGCAGATAAGCTTCTCAAACGCTACATTTTCGCGAGCGACTTTGACCAGACGCTCACCTTCAACGATTCCGGCTACGTGCTCGCGGAACTGGTGGGCATTCCCACTGAGGAGTTCGAGCGCAAAGCCAAGGGAATGGCCAAGATCAACCTGGTGCAGCAAGGCGCAGAACTCGCCTACTTGTTGTTGCATGATCCCGAGTTCAAGGCCAAGGTTCGGAAAGAACATCTTCGCGAGGTGGGCAAGCGAATTCGCCTCAAGGGAGACATCAAGCTTCTTTACCAGTTGCTCGATGCGGGCATCGACGGCCACCAGTTCGATTTTTACGTCTTATCGGCTGCTCCGGTCGAGGTAATTCTCTCGGCCCTGGAAGACATTGTTCCGCCCGATCACATCTTCGGCACGGAATTTCGCTACAAGCCTTCTGGCGAGATCGACACCATCGTGCGCGCCACGGCCGGCTATGGCAAAGTCGCGGTTCTGAATCAGCTGCTTCTGCAGCAGGTCGCCGGCCCGGATCACGTGATTTACACCGGCGACGGCAGTTCCGACATTCACGTCATGCTGCACATCAACTCGCGCGATGGACTCACGATTGCCGTCTCGGAGTCGGCGGACGTTTCGCAGATCGCAAAACGCACCGTGCTGAGCACCAGTGCGCTCGCGGTGCTGGCGCCGATTCTCGAAGAAGTCGCGGGCTGGGAACGTTATCGCATTCGCAGCTTTTTCGAGGCCAACGGAATGCTGATCCAGGAATGGCAGCGTGTTCGCACCGACTGGCTGACCGTGCGCCCCGCCGCCGAACGTGCGGAGACGGAGGGAGAACCTTCGGTGCCCGGACTGGCGAGCGCGAACTCCTGAGTGGAAAGAACGAGGATGCTGCGAGACCGAAATCTGATTCCGCTCTCTCACCAGCACCAGCACGCCTTGGCCCTGTGTGTTCGCATCGAACGCGCCTCGCCCATCGGCGACTCCGACATAGCCGCATGGCAGGCGGAAATCGCGCAGCATTTTCAAACGGAAATACGAATTCATTTCGCCGCGGAAGAACACGTATTGTTCCCGGCGGCGCGACGATTTCCGGAATTGAATCCCCTGGTAGAGGAACTACTGCTCGATCACTTCATGCTGCGCGAAAGCTTTGCGGAAGCCGAAGCACGGAAAATGTCTGCTAGCGACCTGTCTGCATACGCTCAGCATATGTCCGCCCATATTCGTAAGGAAGAACGCCAACTTTTCGAGCGAATGCAGGAATTGATGAATCAGGAAGAACTGGTACTTCTGGGCCAGACCCTTGACCAAGCGCTGAAAGATGCTGCGCAGACCTGCATCCTGCCCTCCGAGGCAACCCGGCCGCGCCCGGCAAAATGAACCGCAACCAACTGCGCCTGCACATTTCGGCAGTCCCATCGATCAGGTTTCAAGCCGGTATCGCGTCTCGGCGAGTGCATACAGCCTGCGCCACACGAGGCGATTGATGGTCACCACGGTCGCTGCCATCATCATGGTAGCCGCGAGCAGCAGGTCGAAGTTGCCAGCATCGGTAGCCTGAGAAATGGTGGCACCCAGCCCGGTTGTCGTATAGATGTGGCCCTTGAAATGAAAATATTCCGCGACGATGCTCGCGTTCCAGGCTCCGCCTGACGCTGTTACCATGCCCGTGACGAGGTATGGAAAAATCCCCGGCAGGATCAGCTTCTTCCAGCGTGCAATGCCCTTTAGCCGAAACACGGAACAACATTCCTTCAAGTCCGTCGGAATCGCAATCGCCCCCGCAATTACGTTGAACAGGATGTACCACTGCGTTCCCAGCAGCAAGAGCACGATCGAGCCCATGCCCAGTCCACCGCCCACGCGAATCAGCAAAAGCAAGACCACCGGGAACAACGCCGTCGCGGGAACCGAGGCGGCAATCTGCGCCAGGGGCTGCGCGATCCGGGCCAGGCGCGGATTGAAGCCAATGGCCACGCCCGCAGGAATGGTCCACAACGCGCCGAGCAGCAGCGTAAGATTCACGCGCAGAAAAGTTGCGCCCAGTCCGATGGCGGCCTCCCGAAACTCCGCCTTTTGCAGGCCGGTCAGAATAATTACTACGCGAACGACCCCATAACTCATCCCCGCCAGCAAAGCCACTGCCAGCAAACGTGTAAGCCAAATCTTCCATGGGCTGCGCGGCTCAGCCTCATCGCTCGGACGCACGCGGGAAAAGTGGAGCATAAGGCGCTCGCTCAGCGGCCGCACGGTCTTTTTGCGAATCTGCGCCAGACTGCGCGAATGTCGAATCAGGTCGAGCACCCAGGAGCGCGGAGCGTCGCTGCTCTCGACCTGCTCCACCTTAAACTTTTCTGCCCACGCAATCACTGGACGCCACACGAACTGGTCCAGCAGCACGATCACCGCGATCATGGTGGCGACGCCCCACAGAATCGACCGTGTGTCGCCCGCCCCAGCCGCGGTCTGCAAATAAGAACCCAGCCCAGGCAGCCGGAAGTCGCGCGAACCGAGCACAAACATCTCGCAGGCCATCAGAAAGAACCAGCCCCCGGCGACCGACATCATTGAGTTCCACACCAGCCCAATCGCCGCGAAGGGCAACTCCATCTCAATGAAACGCTGCCACCAACTGAACCGGTAAATCTTTGCGGCTTCCCGCATCTCGTTCGGAATGCTCTTCAGCGAAGCGTAGAAACTGAACGCCATATTCCACACTTGGCCCGTGAAGATCAGCAGGATGGCGCCCGCTTCGACCCCAAGCTGCCTGCCCGGAAACAACGCCACCATCGCGAGCATAACCCCGGGAAGAAAACTAAGTACGGGGATCGACTGCAACACGTCGAGCAAGGGAATCATGAACCGCTCGGCTCGCGGGTTGTAGGCCGCGACGTAGCCATACACCAGCGTAAAGGCAAGACTCAGCACATAGGCAATCGTGATCCGCAGCAGGGAATATCCCGCATAAGCCACCAACGACAGCGGACTACGCGAAATTTCCACCTGCGGAGTAAAAGGTCCGAGCCAGGTCCGCCCGACCATGAGCACGCCATAAAATATGGCGATTCCAGTCCCGAACATAAGCAGGTCCGGCAGATACGAGATCTCGATGTTGGGCAGTTGTGCCCAGATTCTATACGCTGAGAATCCTCGCAGGCTGGTTGATTTCTTCATGTGATCGCCGTTCCCATCGGAACATCCGTTCAGGATTTCGGTGCGGAAGTCTCGTTCGGTTTGTCGACCCCAGAGGCAGCAGGAGACTCAGACGGCGCCGGCGGTTCCGTCTGAACCAGCCGGCCCTTCTCGCGGTCATAATCGAATATCTCTGCGTATCGGCCCCAGTTCACCGCGGTCTCGAACTGGCGCTGCACCTCATCTTCAGCAAAATGTTCGTCGAGAATGTCGTGAAAGAACTCGTCTGCGATGGAGTGGTCGGACTTGCGCTTCAGTACGCTGTCAATTTGTTTCAGGATGGTGACATGCTCCAGCGCGGCCTGCCGGAACAAGAACTTGCGCTGCTGAATGTCGGCCTCGGCAAAGGCTACTCCCTGCGGCGTAATCTGCACGTCACCCTCTTTTAGCCACGCAAAACCCAGCAAGACACAGGCCTCGAGAATCGGCAGCAAATCTTCGACGTCCAGCACCAATTCTTCGGCCAGGCGGAACAGGTCTTCGCGCCCGCCGCGATCACGCAGCAATTCCGTCAGCCCCGCGATTCCACCCACGCGCGCATGAGGCAGCATCTGGTATCTGGCCGTGCGAATAGGGGCTACCTGCTTCTTCAGGGCATCTTTCGCCAGCCCGCCCGTGGGCAGAATGATCTCCGCCGTGGTCTCGGCATCGGGTAACGCGTGCTCGATTTCCGGTTCGGTCATCACCTTGTAGATGTAATCCACCAACTCCATAAAGCGCGCAGACTTGCGGTCCCGCGGATGTTTGAGCCGGATATTGAAATCGGAACGAATCCGTGCCGGATTTCGTCCCAGCACCATCACGCGGTCGGCGAGCATCACGGCCTCTTCGATGTTGTGCGTAACAATGAACATGGCGCTGGCCGGCATCTTTTTGTTCAGCCACAACTCCAACAGTTCGCCCCGCAGGTTTTCCGCGGTCAGTACGTCCAGCGCCGAAAACGGCTCGTCCATGAACAACACTTCGGGTTCCACGACCAGAGCACGCGCGAATCCCACGCGCTGCTTCATGCCGCCAGAAAGTTCCTTCGGGTAAGCCGTTTCGAAGCCATCGAGACCAACTGTGTCGAGCGTGCGGAGAGCGCGTTTGCGGCGCTCGACCGCCGGTACTCCCTTCGCTTCCAGCGGAGCTTCTACATTTTCCAGCACGGTGAGCCAGGGGAAGAGAGCGAAGCTTTGAAAAACAATGGCCACGTTTGGCATTTGGCCGTCAAGAGGCTTGCCGTGCCACAACAATGTTCCAGACGACGGTTGCGAAAGACCGGTCAAGATGCGAAGCAGCGTCGACTTGCCGCAGCCCGACGGGCCCAGCAAGGCAACGATCTTCCCAGGTTCAATCGCGAGATTGGTCACCCCGACGACCTGAATCCGCGTTCCATCCGCCTGCGGATACGACTTTTCAACCCCGAGGGCTTCGATGATCGCTTGGACGACCTCTTCGCTCACGCCAACACTCCCGTATCTTCTATACACGATCTGCGCAGAAGCACAAAGCGCGCTTCCTGTAACACGCTGTTCACAATTGAGAAGCTCCGGGTGCCGGGCTTTGGACTTTGACGGCAATGCGAAAACAATTGCCAGGAAACGATTCCCCTAACGTGAGGAAGTTGTTTCAGCAGTTCAGGCGGCAAAGCTCTCATTTGCCAGCGCGGCGGATGGCTTGGGAAGACGATCGCTCAATTCGGCGAGGTGAGCTAGCTTTGCCGCCAGTTCACTTTTGAGTTGTTGCTGCTGGAAACGCCAACGCCAGTTGCCGCCATTCAGACTGGGAGTGTTCATGCGGGCCTCGCTACCCAGCCCGAGTACGTCCTGCAGGGGAACGATGCACAGGCTCGCCGTGGAGCATTGCGCCGCGCGGATAAATGCCCAATGGATGCCATCCTGGCAGCGTCCAACATAGGCCTCGGCATTGCGGCGTTCGTGCTCCGCCGCGCCAGAATTCCACCAGCCGGCCACGGTGTCGTTGTCGTGAGTGCCGGTGTAGATCACTTTGCCTTCGGCCCGATGCGGCAAATACATGTGCGCACCTGCATCGCCGAAGCCAAACTGCAGAACGGCCATCCCGGGAATTTGCAGTCTCTCCCGTAGCGCGTGCACTTCGGGAGTGATGTAGCCCAGGTCCTCAGCAAAAAAAGGCAGGCCGCCCAGCGCCTCGCGCAGCTTCAAAAACAGGTCGTCGCGCGGTCCATCGACCCAGCGGCCGTTCACCGCTGTCTCCTCGCCGGCAGGTATTTCCCAGAACTGGTCGAATCCCCGGAAGTGATCCAGCCGGATGTAGTCGCAGTTTTCTGTCGCCCAGCGCAGGCGTTGAATCCACCATTGATAGCCGCGCTGCTTCATCACGTCCCAGCGGTATAGTGGATTTCCCCAACGCTGTCCGGTCTTGCTAAAAAAGTCGGGAGGCACGCCGGCCACGACCTCCGGTTCCAGATTCTGGTTCAGCCGGAACAGTTCCGGGTGCGTCCAAACGTCGGCGCTGTCGTGGTTCATGAAGATCGCGACGTCGCCCACGACGCGGATCGCCCGCTCCGCGCAGTAACGCCGCAACGCCCGCCATTGTTCGTAAAACGCGAACTGCAATGCGCTGCGAATCTGGATATCATCGGCCAGTTCCTTACGCGCTTTCTCCAAAGCAGCGGCCTCCCGATGCGCAAGATCATGTGGCCACTGATTCCAGCTCTTGAGTTTCTGCCGGGCGCGGAGGGCATCGAACAAAACGAAGTCGTCCAGCCACCAGGCATTTTTCGCGCGGAAACTTTCAAGCCTTCGCAACCCATCGCCCGAGACAGAGCGCAGGAAGTTCCGTCCCGCCTCAAACAAAAGCGGCATCTTCTCCGAGAACACCTGGTTGTATTCGACGGGATCGGCGCCCGGGATGGATTCGAGATTGGCTGAATCGAGCTTCGCGCGATCGATCCAGCCATGTTCTGCAAGGCGTTCCAGACTGATCAGGAGCGGGTTTCCAGCGAAGGCTGAGGTCGAGGAGTAGGGCGAGTTGCCATACCCGAGCGGACCCAGCGGCAGAACCTGCCAGAGACCTTGCCGGGCGGACGCGAGAAAATCCACAAAGCGATAGGCGGCCGGGCCAAAATCACCAATCCCGCCGCGCGAGGGCAACGACGTGGGATGCAACAAAATGCCTGCGGCGCGCGGAAAGGACATGTTACCGCCGCTACATTCCTTGCTCGCTGCCGCTGCGACTCAATGCCTTGATCTCCTCTTCGTTTCTCTTAATCTTGCCAGATCTCGTCATCTCGTCGACCAGGCTGGAAACGAAAAGGCCGAAGCGCTCCTGCTGCTTACCCAGCAGCAGTTGATCACGGAGCTGATCGCGCTTTGCGGCATACTCCGCCTCCGAAGGCTGCTGGTTCTCGAGCACTGCAAGAACCACAGCGTTCGCGCCGCTGTTGATCGGGCCGCTGATCTCGCCCGGCTTCATGGTGAAGGCCACCGCGGCCTGCCCCGACATCGAACCGACATCCGGCACTTGTCCGTCAGGCAGAACGAAGTCGCTGGTCTTCACCGTCGCACCCAACTCCTTGGCCGCGCGCTTCAGATCATGCTCGGCCTTGGCGCGGTCCGACAGTTCCTGGATTTTCTGTGAAAGCAGGATCGAGGAGCGCTCGTTCTTGAATTCTTCTTCGACCCGGCTTCGAATCTCTTCAAACGTCGGCGTCGCGGCGGGTTTCACTCCCATAAGCTGAAATACCACGATGCCTTGCGATGCGGGAGCCACGTCCGGCGGTGAGTTTTCGGCTGCGCTAAACACCGCGTCCATAAACTGCGGCGCTGGGCCCAGTCCCGGCAGCATGTCCTTGCGGGCGAAGAAATCCGAAGTGATCACTGGCACGCCTTGCGACGCTGCGGCTGCGTCCAGGCCCTGCGTACGAGCCTGCTTGAGCAACGTCTCCGCCTTCTGCTGTGCGATCTGCTGTCCCTTCTGATGCTTGAGGATCGGTTCGATCTCGGCTTTCACTTCGTCGAGCGTCTTCATGTGCGCTTCCTGCTTGTCGTCGACGCGAATGATGTGGAAGCCGTAGCTGCTCTTCACCAGATCGCTGATCTGACCCTTGGGAAGCGAAAACGCGACTTTCTCGAACTCCGGCACCGTCTGGCCTTTGCCGATCCATCCGAGCGATCCCCCCTGCTTCGCGCTGCCCGGATCTTCGGAATATTTCTTTGCCAAATCTTCCAGCTTGGCGCCGTTCTTCAACTGCTTCAGCAAATCTTCGGCACGGCGCTGCGCCTCAGCCACGCCCTTCTCGTCCACCTTGCCGTCGGGACCGGGCAGCGGAGTCTTGATGAGAATATGACTGACCTTCACCTGTTCCGGCATCCGGTACTGATCGCGGTGTTGATCGTAGTAAGCTCGCAAATCGTCCGGCGTTACCTGCGCGTCCGCCGCGGCCTTGCCCGTTTCTACGACCGCGTACTTGACCTTGCGCTTTTCCGGAACCGAGTTCGCGTAGCTCGCCTTGTGACTGTCGTAAAACGCCTTGAGCTCTTCGTCCGTCGGATGCAGTCCCTTGCGCAGATCGTCCTGCTTAAGAATGGCGTAGTCGAATTTCACCTTGGAATTCTGCTTGATGAACTGCTCGTGAATCTCGGATTCGCTCACACTGGCGCTGCCGGAAATGAGCGCCTGCAGCTTGGTCATCAGAATATCGTCGCCCACTTCATTCTTCAAACTTGGTGGGCGTCAGATTCGCCCGCTGCAGCATGTCTTCATATTCCACCTGGCCGATGAAGTTGCCCCCGGGGAAAAAGGTCGCCGCATAGCGCCCGTGCTGCAGTTCATCCTTAACTTCTTCTGGCGTGACGCGCAGTCCCATGCGCCCGGCTTCGCTCAGCAGAGCCTGGCGGCTGATCATCTGATCCACGGCGCGCACCGTCTCCTGCTGGATAAGAAAGGGCATCAACTTCGCCGCCATCTCGCCATATCGCTGGGCGTCCTGCTGCGCCATCTGCCGCGCGGTCTGGCGCACCTCGTCGGCGCTGATGTCTCCGCCATCCACCTTGGCGACAACGCCCTTGCCGGGCGTGCCCGTCAGTTCGGAGGTTAGGCCGCCAGGAATAAATGTGATCACCATGGCGGCGCAAATCACGAGAAGAATGCCGCTAAGAATGATCTTCTTAGTGGGCCCTTGGGTCTGCAAAAATCGAATCATTTTCTTGTCACTCCAGAGTAGAGGGGCGAATTTTTAATTATAAACCACGAATCGCAAGGGCCTGCGTCCGAGCGGTGCGTGGAAATCCCTATTGGGGACAGCCGGTTTTTCCGCTGAGCACCGGCAACCGGCGAATCGCATTCGTGCAACAAGCCGCCGAGCTTTGCCCGTCCGGGTCTGAGACCCGGACCCACGGAGCCCTCTGCACCTTGCAGAAATCCGCTATTGAAACGAATTAATATAAGTGTTATCCATTCTTCGGGGACCTTTTCTGCGAACTTGGTCCTCGAATTGATCGTTACGAGCACGAACGGATTCACAGGAGCACCATGAACTCAGGCAAGCGGCTGGCGGTCACCATTTTCGTTCTGGTCCAATTCCTTCTGGCTTTCATCTCTTCTCGCTCAAAACCCAACTCAAGCGAAGCACGCGGCCGAAGCCAGGCTGCCCCTTGCGCGACGGCTGGTCTCTGCAAACCTCGGCCAAGGTCGAAGCCAAGGGAGAAGTCATCTCTACCCCGCAATTTTCCGCCAAGGGATGGCATGAAGCGACCGTGCCCACCACCGTGGTGGCCGCTCTGGTCAAGGACAAGACCTTTCCTGACCCTCTCTTCGGCATGAACCTGCGCGACTTTCCCGGCCTCAACTATCCCATCGGCGCAAATTTTTCCAACATCCCGATGGCGCCCGACAGCCCTTATGCCGTCTCGTGGTGGTATCGCAAGCAGTTCACCGTGCCGGCGTCCTACAAGGGCAAGACGGTCTGGCTGAAATTCAACGGCATCAATTACCGCGCCAACATCTTTCTCAATGGAAAGCAGATCGCCAACTCCGACGACGTGGCCGGCGCCTGGCGCACCTATGAATTCAACGTCACCGACGCCGCCAAGCCCGGCGCCGAGAACGTCCTCGCGGTTCAGGTCTACTCCCCCACCGACCACGATCTCGCCATCACCTTCGTCGACTGGAATCCCGCGCCTCCCGACAAGAACATGGGACTGTGGCGCGAAGTCTATCTCACCTCCAGCGGCCCGGTGGCGCTGCGCTATCCCACAGTCGTATCGAAACTGAATCCGCCGGCAAACGATAGCGCGCAGCTCACCGTCACCGCGCAACTGAAGAACGGCACCAATCAGCCCGTCAAGGGCAAACTGAAAGGCCAGATCGACACGGTCAAATTCGAACAGGACGTGGAACTCGCACCCAACGAAGCTAAAGACGTCACCTTCACTCCCGACAAATTCCAGCAACTCGTCTTCTCGAACCCGCGCCTGTGGTGGCCTACTCAAATGGGCAAGCCGAATCTCTATCCGCTCACCATGGAGTTCGAGGCGAACGGACGCGGTCAGCGACCATTCCGCCACTGAGTTCGGCATTCGCGAAATCACGTCCGACTTCAACTCCGTCGGTGGACGCGCCTTCCATGTCAACGGCAAGAACATTCTGATTCGCGGCGGCGGTTGGACGCCCGACCTGATGCTGCGCGAAAATTCGCAGCGTCTCCACGACGAATTCCGTTATGTCCGCGACATGGGACTCAATACCATCCGCCTCGAAGGCAAACTCGAGACCCAGGAATTCTTCGACCTGGCCGATCGGCAAGGCATTCTCGTCATGGCCGGATGGTGCTGCTGCGATTTCTGGGAGCGCTGGCCACGCTGGCAGCCGAAGGATTTTGAAATCGCCAAGCAGTCTCTGCGCGATCAGATCTACCGCCTGCGCAGCCATCCCAGCCTGGTGATGTGGCTGAATGGCAGCGACAACCCTCCGCCGCCCGACGTGGAGCAGATGTATCTCGATGTGGAGAAAGAACTGCTCTGGTCGAACCCCGTCGTCTCGTCAGCCACGGGAAAGAAGACCAGCGTCACCGGCGACAGCGGCGTGAAGATGACTGGCCCTTATGAATATATCGCGCCGGAATATTGGGAGGACGACACTCCCGCAGGGCAACCCGGACGCAAGCAGTGCAATGCCGGAGGCTGCGGCGGCGCTTACGGCTTCAACACGGAAACCAGCATGGGCCCGGCCGTTCCGCCCGTCGAAAGCATCCGCGCCATGGTGGGCAAAGACCACATGTGGCCCATCGACGATGTCTGGAACTACCACGCTGGCGGCGGCGAATTCAAAACCATCGGCGTATTCAGCGAGGCCCTGGCCAATCGCTATGGCAAGTCGGACAACGTGCAAGACTTCGCCACGAAGTCGCAACTCCAAACTTACGAAGGTGTGCGCGCCATGTACGAGGCCTACAGCCGCAACAAGTACGAGTCCACCGGCGTGATTCAATGGATGCTCAACAATGCTTGGCCTTCCATGATCTGGCATCTCTACGATTATTATCTGCGTCCTGGCGGCGGATACTTCGGCGCCAAGCGCGCCATGGAAGCGCTCCATCCCATCTACGGCTACGACGATCATTCCATCTGGGTGGTCAGCAGCCAGTACGAAGATGCGAAGGGATTGAAGCTTACAACCAAGATCTACAACCTCGACATGACCGAGAAGTTCACGCAATCGAATTCGGTCGACGCCCCGGCCGACAGCACGGCGAAGGTTTTCACGCTGCCCGAGGTCGCCGGTCTGAGCCCGACCTATTTCGTCTCCTTGCGCTTAGAAGATTCGGCGGGCAAACTCGTGGGCTCGAATTTCTACTGGCTCTCGACCAAGCCGGAAACTCTCGACTGGGCAAAAACCACGTGGTGGATGACGCCAACCGCGTCCTACGCCGACTTCACCGCGTTGTCGCAACTGCCGAAGGTCAAGCTGAAAGTCACCGATCGCAGCGAGCGCAAAGGCGAAGAAGAAATCACACACGTGATTCTCCAGAACCCGAGCAAGAGCCTCGCCTTCTTTGTGCGCCTGAAAGTCGACAAAGGCGTCAAGGGAGAAGAAATTCTCCCGGTGGTCTGGGAAGACAACTACATTTCCCTGCATGCCCGGCGAGAAGCGCGAAGTGACCGCAACGTACCGCGCCAGCGAGTTGGGCACGGCCAAACCGGCAGTCGAAGTCAGCGGCTGGAACGTGGAGTAGAGCGATTGAGGAATTGTGTAATCGGGTAATGGAGTCATTGAAAATCCCTGCGCTACTCATCGGCGGTTTTCAAATTACCCAATTACCCAATTCCAAATTACACTATGCGCTCACACGTGCTGAGAAACCGACAGAATATTTCCGTCGGGATCCTTGAACCACGCCACCTTGTCTCCGGTTGGCGCGGTCCAGATTCCGAGTTCATCCTGCTTGAAGAATCCGAAAATCTCGAAGTGCACTCCTCGTTTCTGAAGACCGCGCACCACGTTTTCCATGCCCGAAACCTGCCAACCGAGAATCGTGAACTGCGCGGGAGTGAAATCCTTCACCGTGGCGACCCGGATCATGATTCCGTTCGCGTCCAGCACGAGTGCAAACCCGTCGTCCTTGACGAAGCGCAGTCCCAGCACACCTTCGTAGAAGGCTCTAGCCTTATCCGGATCCTTCGTGGGGACGAAAGCAACGATGTTGATTGAACCCAACATATTCGATCCTCCTTAGCCCATCGACCGAGTCAAATGGCGAAAATATTACGCGGTTGATCACAGAGCTTTCTTTCGCTATTGTGACAATGAATGTCGAAAACACGACAAACCGTACACGCCTGCCCAAGGCTTCCGTCCCCGGTAACGACGCTCGTCCACGAGTTCGCTCATGGTCAGGTCATCCCGGAACACTTCCATCCTGAGGACCAACTCGTCTACGCGAGCCTTGGAGTGATGACCGTTCGGACCAGTCAGGGAACCTGGGTCGTACCTGCACAGCGCGCAGTCTGGATTCCGGCTCGCACACCCCACAGCATCGTCATGTCGGGGCCAGTCTCCATGCGGACTCTTTACTTGCGGGCGCGGATGGTCCGGCGTCTTCCCCGCACCTGCTGCGTGGTGAACGTTTCGACTCTGTTGCAAGCGTTGCTGCTCCATGCCTGCACATATCCCAAGCTGAGTCGAAGGACAAAGATCCACGCCCATCTGATCGATGTCCTCGTGGACCAACTGGAGACGGTGGAAGCAATTCCTCTGCAGCTCCCCAATCCTTCCGACGCTAGGGCGGTGCGTGTGGCGGAGTTTCTACAACATAATCCGGCCGATACGAACTCTCTGGAGGCGGCCTGCAAGCAAGCAGGAGCCAGCAAAAGAACGATCGAGAGGATATTCCAGGAGGAAACGCGCTTGTCGCTCGGGAAATGGCGGCAACAACTCCGCCTGTTGAGATCTTTGCAACTGCTTGCCGCGGGAGCCAAGATCACTTATGCCGCGCTGGAAGCCGGCTATAACACACCCAGCGCATTTATCGCGATGTTCCGGAAGACCCTGGGAACCACACCTCGCCGATACTTTGAGAATCGTCCCGGCGCCCCGTCGTGATTTCGCGCCTTGCTACGAATCGCTGAAATCGATCATCACAGGCTTCGACCGGAACCAGTTGGTCTTGTAACCGACGTAAAGCAATCCCACGGCAAACCAGATTCCGCCCACCGTCTTGGCGATGACATTCAAGTTGAACCAAATTACGCCGCAGAACGCGAAGCCGATCAGCGGCAGAATCGCATCACGCAAGAGCCGCCGCTCGCCGCCGCTCTTCTTTGCGATCACCGAGAACTGCCAGAAACAGGCAAAGTTCACGCCCATAAACGCGAGAAACGCGCCGAAGTTGAGCAACTCCCCGGCGTGTTCGTAGGCGCTGCCGATGTAGTTGAGCAGCACGGCACCAGTGAACGCGAGGCCGCCGATCAGAAGAATGTTGTAGGTTGGAGTGCTGCTTCCGGGTTTGAGGTAGCCGAAGAATTTCCTGGGCAGAACACCGTCGCGTCCCATGCCAAACAACAGCCGTGCCGCGCCCAGAGTGCCGGTCAATCCGCTGCCAAACGCGGCCACAATCAGAATTGCGCCCATCGCGTTGAACAGCAGCACGCCGCCCACGCGGCTGCAGATATCCATGAACGCCGTTTCAAGGTTGGGGAACGATCGCCAGTCGGGCCACACCCGCGCCCCGAGATAAGCCTCGAACCCGCTGCACACACCGGCAAAGATACAGGTCAGCACCACGGCGAGCAGAACGTTCCGCTTGGGATTCTCCACGTCTTCGGCCAGTGTAGTCACGCCGTCGAACCCGATGTAAGTGAGCGCCGCGAACGAAGTCGCGGTCAGGATCTTGTGCGAATTGAACGTCTTCGGGTTATAGAACGGCTCGGTCGACAAACAGGCCAGCCCATCCCTGCCCGTGCCAGAGATAGCGAATCGCGAGCCACACGAAGAAGGCCACCACCACCGACATGACCGCCAGCAAGACTTTGTTGGCGCGCGCCGACGACTTCACCCCGGCCAGATTCAGCACCGTCATGATCCCGGCGATGAGCGCACGCCCACACGATGTAAGGAATCTGCGGCACGTAACGCTCGTGCAGCGCCGTTGCAATCCACACCGTATTGATCAGCGGCTGCAGCAGATAATCCAGGATCATTGCCCAGCCCGCCAGAAATCCCAGATGCGGGTTCAGTCCCTTTCCGACGTAGGTGTAGGCCGATCCCGCGGTCGGATACAGCGCGCCCATGCGTCCGTAGCTGACCGCCGTGATCAGCATGGCGAACAGAGCGATCAGAATGATGGTGACAAAGTGGCCGTCGGAAAGTTTCTGCGCCACGCCATACAGTGGAACCGGCGCGATGGGCTGGATGAGAACGATGCCGTAGAAAATCAGGTCCCAAAGCGTGAGCGTGCGGCGAAGCCGAGGCGCGGCAGAGGAGCGGCGGAGAGTAGTTTCCATGGGTCCGGCTATTGGATTATGGAAGGGGCAAAATTGTCAATATTAAAACGTTTCTATAGCCGCGCCACGGCCATCGGCGTTTATCTGTTATCCCCGTAATCGAACCAGTACCCCCGCTGTTCGTTTCCCGACATGTGTCGCGTGTTGTATTCGAGCAAGATAATTTACGTGCGCATCATCGAGCGGAAACGATCTCTTCGGTGGATACGGATATTCGCCCATGCTGAGAAACGGCAGCGGCGCGACATAGTTCCCTTCCGCAGCATAGAAGTCCATGTCTTTCTCGTAGCCATTGGCCGCGAAGAAATAATCCCGCACCCAGCCCTGGGGAAGCGCCGGCAAATTAGCAGGGTCGAAGTCGAGTTGCACTTCGTCGCCCGAGCCAAACACTGCCAACTTGTCATCCGTTGCGGTCAGCAGCGGCAGCACGTCTCCATAGCGCGTATAAGTTCCAGACGGACGCGTGTATGGCCCGGTCGCACTGGCCTTTTCATAAATGTATTGCACGTTCCCCGGAGGTGTACCCTCGATCTTGAAGGGATATCCGTGGAAGTCGAGATCAGCACGCACCAGAGGCACGGGCGTCAACCGCAGGCTTCCTGGGTCGGCGTCCCGAAGCCCCGCGCTTTTGCCCGCGGGGCGAGAGCGTGCCCTCAGCCTGTCGAAGGGGATCTCCCGTGCAGCATTTTGAGGCGTGCGGTCAACCAGAATGCTGTCCCAATAAATCTGCAAATTCGTTGTGATGCGAATCTTCCGCGTCCCCGGCGGCAGCTTGCCGGTAAGATCGGCGGTCATAGTACGCGGACCGCCGGCGGGAAAGCCCATGTCGTCGATGACGTGCTTCCACTTCCCGTTCGCATCGAGCGCTTCTACATACGGCGAGATCGCTTCGACTCCAGCTTGCGACGCCGCGTACATGCTGTTCGCAGTAAAGTATTCGACCTCGCCATGCAACAGCAGCCATAGCGGCCCCCCGCGGTAAGCCTCGCCCAGATCCAGCGTAAGACTGTGCGGATTGGCGAATCCCGAAAACTGCGTCAGCGCGAAATCGCCAACATAACGATGCGCCAGCAGATTCTGCAGAACGTCGTGGCCGTGTTCATCCCACGCTCCGGCCGGCGGCCGCGCGTCGCGGCTCACCACAACTTTGAATGGCGGATACGGCGGGTTCGACGCGAAATACTCGTTGGGATAAACCTCGACATCCGCCGGATGATCGATCGCCATCAGTCGCACCTGGTCCAGATAGACCGCCTCTTCCAGCGGTTCCATAAAACGAAAACTCAAAGTCGGGTGCCTCATTTCTCGCGCATTTCGCGAGAAGTGGGAATTTTCCTTCTCTCGAATCGCGTTGCGATCCAGCTTGATGTACTCGACCGGCCGCGGGATATCGCGCTGTCCCGGCCCAACCCAGTGACCGACGACGCCCGCGCCCAGCATGTCCGCCACAAATTCATAGCGCTCCCCGTTCCACACAAACAAGGTCGGACAGGAACTGCCGCGACGGTCGATCTCGAGGAAGTTCTGCTGCTTGTCGCCGGCTACCTGAATCTCGTCTTCCAGCACGCCCGTTGGCCACAGCATGCGCACGATGTCGGCTTCCTTGGAATCGCCCAGTCCGACGACGATGTCGGTGGAATTCTGTCCCAGGTAGCCGTTCGATCCCGCAATCTCAAACTTCTGCCGGTTGCCGCCCGAGAAAACTTCAACCTTTGTGCCGATGGCGGATTTGTTGTCGGCCAGTCCCTTGAGCGAGAGTCGCAACCAGTGATTTTGATTGCCGCCTTCATTGCGCAACAGCACCGCAGGCCCGTGATTCTGTGTAATCAGCAGATCGGTGGCGCCGTCGCCGTCGTAGTCGCCGGTAATGACTGTGCGCGGGCTTTCAAGATGAATCTTGTCGAGGCCAACGTCTGCAGTGACGTCTCTGAAGCCATCAGGGCCGAGGTTGCGGAAAAGACGAACTTCGCCCTTACCTTCTTTCGTTTCCCCGACGGCGACGAGGTCGACCCAGCCGTCATTGTCGTAATCGAAGGCGGCTACGCCGTACGCGCGGATCCAGTTCGTGTTCGGAAGAGCAGCCGGCTCGAACGATTTGCCTTTGTTGTTGCGCCACACGACAAGAGCGGGCTCGCTGTCGCAGCTAAGAGCGACATCCATCCAACCATCGTGATCAAAGTCGAGGACAGCCACGCCCAGGGCGAAGTGTGGATTTGACTTGTGTTCGAGCGATCCGTGATCGTTGACTCCTGTTGGGGCAGTCGAAAATGGGTGCAGAGCTTTGAATTTTCCCTCGCGTGGATTCTGGAAGATAGTCCCTCCCGCCGCGTCTGCCACAACAAGATCGACAGCTCGGTCATTGTTGTAATCGGTGCCGATCGCATTATTCGCGGACCATGGGATCGACAGTCCCCGTTCACCGGAAACCTCTGTGAAGGTGCCGTTGCCGTTGTTTTGCCACATCGCGCTCTGACTGCTCGACGAAGAACCGATGATCGTAACCATTCCGCCCAAACCAAAAAGGTCAAGATCCCCGTCGTGATCAAAATCAACAAAAGTGAGACCCGCAATTCCGACGCTCTGAATTCCGGCTGCTGAAGCAACGTCTTTGAACGTGCCATTCTTTTCGTTGTGCAGAAGCAGAATCCCATTACGAGAACTGACAGCGAGGTCGGTGAATCCATCGTTGTCATAGTCGCCTGCAGTGCAACTCGTCGCGCGTACGCTGGGATCAAGTCCAGCTTTTTTCGTCACATCCTCAAACTTGCCATTGCCCAAGTTGTGATAGAGCGACATCCCGCCTTCGACACCGTCGTCGGGCAAGAAAATGTCGATCTTGCCATCATTGTCATAGTCGAGAAAGCAAGCACCCGGCGCAGCAACATCCTTGGTGCTTCCAACAGTTGCCTTCGTCACGATTTCTGCTTCTTTCGTCACATCCACAAACCGCACATTGATCGGCGCCGGCGCTTTCAACACCGCCTGCGGCGACTCCACCGCGCGCGAATACTGCCCCTGCTCCCCGTAAGCCAGGCTCATGGGTGCGCCAATCTTATTCTGCGTGATGTACTGAAATTTCTTCAGATGCTCGCGGGCATGCTCGACGTCGCCGGATTGCTGGTATGCGCGCGATAACCCAAATTCCGCCGAAGCATGCAGGGGATTGAGTTTCAGCGCGTGCTCGAAAGCTTCAATGGCCTGCGGAAACTGCTTGGCCTGCACGTACGCCGTGCCCGAGAAAATACCAGGTGTCGGCATCGTTCGGATCGATCTCGATCACGCGCTTGAACGCATCGATTGCCGCCTGCGCGTCGCCGGTGTTCTTGGCCAGCATCCCGAGGCCGTACCATGCGTTTGGACTCTTCGGATCCTGCTTGAGCGCATCTTCTAATGCGGCCTTGGCCTCGTCCACTTTTTGCAGGTTCAGATACGCAACACCTTCGTTCAGCCGTGCGATCGCCAGCTTGGGATCGGCCTCCGCAGCCTGCTGGAAGAGCCTTCAACCCTTTCTCAAAAAGCTGCTGGTTCATGTAGGCGCAGCCGAGGTTATTCAGGCGCGCGGCCTCAACCGGATTCGGTTGCGAGGCGGGAGTAACCAGGCCGAAGGCAGCGAGCAGCGTAGCGACGAGAGCTGCAGAAAGTCGGAGATTCATTTCGCTAACGATTTAACCACAGAGCGACCCGCGCCGTGGCCGAAATCCCGCGCAGATAACGTTGATGCAGCCACGGCCGCGGAATCACCCAAATACTAGCGAGGCCCCACTTACGAACGCTAGCGAATAGGCGGGGCTGTCCACGCGCCGCACTGCTTCTCCAATGCCGCGGACACGGCTAACACCTGTTCTTCTTCCCACGGTCGCCCGACAATTTGCACTCCGATCGGCAACCCTTCCGCGGAATGGCTCACCGGAACCACGGCCCCGGGATTTCCCAAGAGATTGAACCATTCGGTGTAGCTCCAAGCGTCGAGATAGTTCACCGTCCTGCCTTCGATCGTCCAACTGCGTTCTCCATGGCGGAAGGCTGGAATCGCGGCCGCGGGGCACAGCAGAATCGGATAGTTCCGCATTCGGGCTAGAAACTCCGCCCGCAAAATGTCGCGGGAGATCCACGCCTCGAGCAGCGTCTGCCCGGTGAGCGGCGTTTCCGCTGCCGACCAGTCGAGGAATTGACGCAAGACGGGGCTCAGGTCGAACTCGCGCCCGTTGAACATCGAACGAATCAACATTCCGCCAGCTGTGACGAAGAATTTCCCCCACAGCCTGCGCGCTCCTTCGAGACCTGCAGGACGAAACGGCTCGACCTGAAAACCCGCGCTCCGCAGCGCTTTCGCGGCGGTCTGCACAGTTGCGCGAATCTCCGGAGTGACGGGCGTACGGCCATCATCCTCGAAATAACCGATACGCAGCTTCCGGGCCTCGTCGTCGCTCGGCCAGCGCAGTGGCACCGGTGCGGCACAAGTGTCACCGTCGTCCGGACCTTGCATGACTTCGAACAAAGCTTTTACATCGGCCACGGAGCGCGCCATGGGACCGACCACGCCCATCAGGGCAAACGGTCCGCCAGATGCCGGAAAGTGGCCGGTCGCCGGAATGCGCCCGGGCGTAGGTTTGAGTCCGCAAATGCCGCTGAAATGTGCGGGCACGCGGATCGACCCACCGCCGTCGCTGCCCACCCCGCCCGCTGACATCCCCGCCGCGATCGCCGCCGCTTCGCCGCCACTCGAGCCGCCCGGCGTGCGCTCGAGATCCCATGGGCTGTTGGTGCGGCCGTATAGAAGATTATCAGTCTCCCAAGCCATCAGCAGTTCCGGGGTATTGGTCACGCCCAGCACGATCGCGCCCGCGTGGCGCAGGCGTGCCACCAGGGGCGCGTCCTGCGTGGCGACGTATCCAGCGCGCAAGCGGGTGCCCGATTCACATCGCAACCCGGCAACATCCAGCGAACTCTTGATGCTGATGGGAACGCCGTGCAGCGGTCCGAGAACCTTACCCTGCATGACCTCATCTTCGGCGGCACGCGCTTCGCTCCGAACCCGCTTCACGTCCAGGTGCACGAACGCGTTCAACTTCGGATTCAGTCTCTCGATCTTTGCCAGATGAGCATCTGCCAGTTCGACCGGAGAGATCTTCTTCTCGCGGATTTGCTGAACCATAACGACGGCGGAAAGGAAAGTAAGATCACTCATGCGACGATCGGTCTCCGAGGACAGAAGGCCGAGTCTAGCACGCGTGATTGCGATGTCGGATTTCAGATTCTGGACGGGGGCGGTCCGACGCCTGAAATCCGAGGTCCGATCTTCGCCATCGCGCGGTCCATCGCCAGTTTTTCTTCGATGGTGAGAGCGCGATAGCCGCCCTTCGCTAGGTTGCCCAGTTGCAGTGGGCCGATGGCCACTCGCACCAGCCTGAGCACCTCGACTCCGAGTGTAGCCAGCATGCGCCGGATGTGCCGGTTCTTGCCTTCGTCGAGAATGATCTCAAGCCAGCAGTTTTTCGCTCCCGATCGCAGCAGCCGGGCTTGAGTAGCCCGAAGGACGTCCTCCTCACTTGTCACGCCCCTTACAATTGCCTGCATGAGTTTGTCATCGACCACCGTTCCGATTTGCACGTGGTAGGTTTTCTGCAGGTGCGTCTCGGGCGCGGCGATTCGTGCGCCCCACTCCGAATCGTTCGTCAGCAGGAGCAGTCCTTCGCTAGCCTTATCGAGCCTTCCCACGGGAGCGACCCAAGGCAGCGGTTCGCCAGCTTTCGCTAACACCTCATAGACCGTCTCGCGGCCTTTTTCGTCGGAGGCCGTCGTCACCAGTCCCCGCGGCTTGTTCATGATGAGATAGATTTTCTGCGACGGATCAACAGCTTGCCCGTCCACTAGAATGCGGTCCCTCTCCAGGTGGACCGGCGTCTCCGGATCGCGTCGTATGCGCCCGTTCAACCGCGCCCGGCCCGCGCGAATCAACTCCGCCGCGTGCGAGCGCGAACAATATCCCAGCTTCGAAAGCGCGCGCGCCAATCCGATCCTCCGGGCTGTTTCTTTCGACGGCACGCGTTCATGCTAATCGAAGCGAGCACCGGACTCCATGCACAATCCAACATGGCTTGGTACTATGTTCAGGCAAATGACGCCGAGCGCAACCGGATCATGCGCCGACTATTGCGTCCGTGTAAAGGAGCTCTCATGGCCCATCAGCATCCTCCGCGCTTTCTGAAGATTGTGGACGACGCGAAAAAACGCGTGCGCGAGACCAACGTCGACGCCGTGAAAACCAGGATGGATCGCGGCGACAAATTCATGCTCATCGACGTCCGTGAGGAAAGCGAATATGCCAAAGACCATCTTCCCGGCGCCATTCATCTGGGCAAAGGCATCATCGAACGCGACATCGAGGCACGAGTGCCAGAACTCAACACGGAGATGATCCTCTATTGCGGCGGCGGTTTTCGCTCCGCACTTGCCGCCGACAACCTGCAAACAATGGGCTACACCAACGTTATCTCGATGGACGGCGGCATCCGCGGCTGGCGCGAGAAGGGTTATCCGCTGACCAAGGGGTGAGATCAGTTCTCAGTTCTCAGTTCTCAGTTCTCAGTTCTCGTGCATCGCACCGACTGTTTTGGGAAGCACCGCTCGACCCACTTATGAATGGTCGCATCTTCTTCTGGTCGCTCACGTCGGCACTCGCCGGGTTTCTCTTCGGCTTCGACACGGTCGTGATTTCCGGTGCCGAAAAGACGATACAGACGCTTTGGGGTCTGAGTCCCGGACTGCACGGCATTGCCATGGCCTCCGCCCTTTACGGCACTGTCGTCGGTTCCCTGCTCGGTGGCTGGCCCGCGGACCGCTTCGGACGCAAGGCCACGCTGCTTTGGATCGGCGTTCTTTACTTTGTCGGTGCGGTGGGCTCAGGCTTGGCGACAAACGTTGCCATGTTCATTGTCGCGCGCGTCATCGGCGGGTTGGGTATCGGCATTTCGACCGTGGTTGCCCCCATGTACATCTCGGAGATTGCACCGCCTAAACATCGCGGACGACTTGCCGGCATGTTTCAGTTCAACATTGTTTTCGGCATCCTGATCGCTTTCGTCTCTAACGCGCTGCTCGCCGGCATCGGCGAAAATGCCTGGCGCTGGATGTTGGGGGTAGCCGCGTTTCCGTCGTTGCTCTACGCTGCGTTCTGCGTTGGCCTTCCCGAAAGTCCTCGTTGGCTGCTAAGCAGGAAGGGCGACCGCGAGGCCGGTCTCGAAGTCCTGCAGCGCATCGAACCTGAGGCTTCGAAAGCCGAGATCGAAGGCGAGGCGGATCAGATCTTGGCTGCATCCTCGGCGGAAGGATCCTCGGGAGATTTCTGGACGATGCGTCTGCGCAAGCCGATCCTACTCGCCATCTTGATTGCGTTCTTCAACCAAATGTCCGGCATCAATGCAATCTTGTACTTTGCGCCCCGCATCTTTGAACTGACCGGCCTCGCCGCGAAAGCCGCTCTATTGCAATCCATCGGGATTGGCCTCACCAATCTCGTTTTCACTTTCGTCGGCCTCTGGCTGATTGACCGTCTCGGCCGGCGCACGCTTCTCTATATTGGCTCGTTCGGCTACATCGCCTCGCTTGGCCTGGTCGCCTGGGCTTTTTTTACCAGTCATTTCTCGATCGTGCCGGTTTGCGTCTTCGCTTTTATCGCTGCCCACGCGGTCGGCCAGGGGGCGGTCATTTGGGTCTTCATTTCCGAGATATTTCCCAATCGTCATCGCGCGGAAGGTCAGACCCTCGGCAGCTTCACCCACTGGATCTTTGCCGCCGCGCTCACCACATTCTTTCCGAAAATGGTCGCCGCTTTCCCGCCCGGCTATGTCTTCTCATTTTTTGCCGGCATGATGGTGTTACAGCTGCTTTGGGTGAAGACCATGGTTCCGGAAACGAAGGGCGTGCCGCTGGAGCAGATCCAGAAACAACTGGGCATCGGATAGAAGAGTTATTGCCGGAAATCGAAAAGATTTCAGCGTTGTGGCAAAGCAGGCAGCGCCACTTTCTGCTGAACTCCTGCGCCCTCAACGATCGTGTAAATGAAATCCGCCGCGATGTTTCGCAGAACTTCCGTTTCGCCATTCGGCCAGCGAAGGCTCACTTCGCTCATCTTGTCGTTCGCGCCCAGACCAAAATGCAGACGCAAATCGTTCTGCGAAAGGTAGCTCGCGCCCCCACGCACCTCATCAATCTGCACCAGAGAACCCGCTTTCACCGTAACCCGCGCCCCGATCGCCGCCTTGTTGCTCTTGGTTCCCAGCAGCTTGAACAATACCCGATGGTTCGGACTGTCGTTGCGGTTCAGAAGGAGCGAAGGCGGTTCGCCCACATTCAGCACGACCATGTCGACGTTGCCATCGTTATTGATGTCGCCAAAAGCCACGCCCCGCCTCGATTGCAGCGGCAGGTTCGCCAGAGTCGACGACACGTCCTCAAATGTTCCATCACGATGATTGCGAAACAGCATCAGCGGTTCGCGGTACTGCGTGCCTCCAGGAATGCTGTCCACCTGCGGGTAGACGTGGCCACTGGCAATGAAAATATCGAGCCAGCCGTCATTGTCCATATCGAAGAACGATGTTCCCCAACTCACCAGCGGATACGTGGGCTTCACGATCTTGGCCCGCACGCTCGCGTCAGCAAAGCTGTCGCTGCCCAAATTGTGATAGAGCGTCGAACCCTGCTCCACAAAATTGCGTGACCAGCATCGACAGACGCCCTTCGTGCAGATAGTCGCCCCAAGCCACGCCCATGGAACCCTGCTGCACCCCGTCGCCGCTCAGGGCGACACCGGCAAGCAAGCCAACATCTTCGAAAGTGCCATCGTGTTTGTTGTGATAGAGAAAATTCGGCCCGGCATCGTTGGCCACGTAAAGATCAGGCCATCCGTCGTTGTCGTAATCTCCCCAAGTCGCGCCCAAGCCGTAATAATGATGCGGATCGTCCACTCCGGCTTTCCTGGAAACCTCCTCAAACGTGCCGTCACCCTTATTGTGAAACAGCATGTCCGATTCGCCAGGCATTCCCCACGGACCACACTGCACCATCACGGTCTTGAACCGGCAGAAGTGTGGATCGTTGCCGAACTCCGGCAACTTGTCCATGTCGACATGCACATAGCGCGAGACAAAAAGATCGACGCGTCCGTCGCGATCGTAGTCGGCCCACGCGGCGCCGGTGCTGAAGCCGCCGCCCACGACACCGGCTCTTTCGGTCACGTCTTCGAACTTGCAGTTACCCAGGTTGTGGTAAAGCGCGTTTCCTCCGTACCCTGTAACGTAGATATCCTGCAGTCCGTCATTGTCGTAATCGGCGACCGCGATGCCCATCCCCCAGCCCTTGCGTGTGAGGCCCGCCGCTTTGGTGATGTCGGTAAACTTCAGGTCGGCATCCTGATGATAGAGCGTGATCATCGGATCGCCGCCCTGGCGATAGCGTTCCACGGTCGACCCGTTAACAGTGATGATGTCGAGCTTGCCATCGTTATCACAATCGATGAGGCCGACGCCACCGCTCATCGATTCGACAATATACTTCTTGTCGGGAGAAGAAATGTGCGAAACGGTGAGGCCGACCTTCTGCGCGATGTCTTCAAACTGTGGAACCCGGTCTGGCGAAATCCGGGATTGTGCGGGTGGCGGCGTGAGAGGCGCAGTTTGGGCGAGCGCGATTGCAGCCAGGAATAGACCGATGCACAGGCCAAGCCGGGTTCGCATAGGTGGGAGAGTTTTTCGATTATATCGGATTCCTATCTTCGAGCGCCGGGAGGTAGCTTCCGATAACAAGCCGTTTTTGACACCGGACCTGGCACAAGGGATTTCCAGGTCCAGATGCCCGTCAGTTCCGCTAGGCGGATGAGTTCATGGGCGCGGCAACCGTGGCCAACGAGTAATTGGGAGTGTTATTCACTTCTCAGACAAGGAGGCCGACAATCGCGCGGAATCGGCGATCCTCGGAGATCGTAACTACGACGCGAGAGCGTTGAGTCCGGTGTTTTGTTTTGCTGACCACAATCGATAGCCGCCAAGAAATGCATTCCGATTTGTGCCCAGAAGCGTTTTCGGCGGTAGCTTCTTGATTTTCTTCGCATTCCCGCCTCCGAGCACGACGTAGTCTGCGCTCAAAGCCGTCTGCAGTTCTTTTACGATGCGATCCACGTAGCGGCGCCATTTCTTTTTTCCCATGCGCTTGAGACCTCGCAGTCCAAGATAATCTTCATATGTTTTTCCCTGCTTGTAAGGGAGGTGCGCCAGTTCCATCGGTTCGACGATGCCATCCACAATCATCGCCGAACCCAGCCCCGTGCCGAGTCCAAGAAAAAGCATCCGGTCGCCTTTGTATGAGCCTAGTGCTTGCATGGCGGCATCATTGATTACCTTCACGCGACAGCCCAACCCTTTCTCATAATCAAATCCCACCCAACCTTTGCCCAGATTGTATGGTTCGTGGATGGGCTTACCGTGTACAACGGGCCCCGGATACCCGATCGCGGCAACATCATAGGACCAATCACTGGCTGCCTTCCTCACCCATTTGCACATGCGTCGAGCTGTCATCTTGCATCCCGATGCGACCTTCCGCGGAGTCTTCTGGCCGCTCGCCAGAATCTTCACACGAGTTCCGCCAACATCAACCGCAAGAACTTTATGAGCCATTCAATCCTTTCCGTCGTCCCTCTCGGTGGATAATTGTTTTGCAAGACGTCTTGCTTGGCCATCCACGAATAGACGTTGAATGGGGTACTGGCTTTTAGAACTCACGGCGTCGGATGATTCACCCGCAGCAGCATTCCGAAGACCACAGGCATCGGAAGAGAACACCCACAACGCTTGGGCCGGTCGTTCCCATCGACTTCGCCACGGAATTTCGTGCCAGGTTTTGAGCTGACGTGAACCAGCACACCGTCCGGCACGGAATGGCCAACAATATCAGAGCCACGAACTACGGCGCCGCCTCCGTGGTAGTCGACCTCACCTCCAATTCAGAGGTCCCACGGTCCGGCCCGCTCTCCGGGATCTGCGCTTCCGACACATCCATCATGGTAGCCAGCGCCCTCAGATTTTTGAGGATAGGAATGCGCTTCGCGCCCGTTGCCAGCGTGTCAAAGCGTAACGAAATCTCTGCGCCGGTTCCGTTACCCGCTGGCTTGACTGCGACCACATGACCGATAACGGTGGCGCCGGCATGAATACTGCCGCCGGCAGGCAAGGGCACGTCTTGCATCAATCGCGCACTGATCAACTGGCCTGGCCTTGTCCGTTTTCAGCGAAGAATTCAACTCAACGGGCAGGACGGTGCCTCTGCAGGAATCGCATCTTGCGCAAACAAGACTGCGGACAATGCCAGCAAGCCAATCAAAGCTGCATTCGTCCTCATGGAACCCACCTACGCAGCGACCGCCCTACCGGGCCTCCCGTTGACGTTTTCCTACCTCGATCCTCCAAATGTGTATCCAATCGAGGCTCCGTAGCGGACGGCGAGACTGGAATTGAATTCCACATTGTTATGTACGAGGTAAAGCCGGACCTCGGGCCGAACAAAGATATTCTTGTAAGCGTAGATTTTTAGGCCTCCGCCGAAATCTCCCATGAAATGCGTGCTGCTCACATAATTCGAGCAATTGCCGTAGTAGTCACAGTTGTAAGCGCCTTGATAGAATCGGAGGCTTTCTGCCCCGATTCCTGCGACAACCTCCGCTCCCACGCGCTTGCTGAACATTGAGGCATAGATCCCGTTGAAGTCCCAGAAAAGCGGCCGGTACGGAACTTGGGCTTGATACAAACCCTGGCTCGTCCTCCAAAATATCTCGCCTTGGAACCCAATGTGTTTCTTGATCAGAGCGTCTCCGCCAAACCCTACATACGTTCCGCCGCTCAGGCTCTCGCCAACACCCGAGAAAGTAGTATTGTTGTTGGGCGCGGAAAGCGATCCTCCGCCAAACGAGAGGTCAACTTGTTGGGCATATACAGGCGCGACCAAAGTCAAAATCCACCACATACTCCCAACGGCTATCAGCTTTCTCACATCATCCTCCTTGAAGAGTGATTTGATTGCATGGTGTGCGACGTTACATCAAACTCGGGTGTGCGGCTCGGGATTGAACTTTCCCAAGAAATTCATGCCGGCAGAAATGCTCCCGGATCGTTAAACTGATCTCTCTGGCCCTTCGGCCAGGAGTAGAGTCGGCCCACGTCGACGAGAATCTGTCCATCGGTGGCCACCTCAACCCGGGCGCGATCCATCGGCCGCGGCGCCGGGCCTTCGAAGTTAATCCCCTCACTATCATAACCACTGCCATGACATGGGCACTTGAATTTATTCTCGGCGGGTTTCCAATCGGGTGTACGCATCCTGCCGTACGATCCACCCAGATTCTATAACGTTGCAGCCACTTCTCATCGATTCCCAAAGCGTAATCGCCCGGATACCCTATTTTGAACACGTTTGCCGGTTCAAAGAGTACGCGGGGCAGGAAGAATCGAAAGAACGCAATGAACCAGGCTGCCAGGAAAGCCACGATGCCGCTCCAAACGAACCTGCGGCGGCGCCTGTCGACTATGGTGTTCGCGGGACCGGTCGAGGCAATCCCTGCTGCCGGGGCTGCTTTCGAAGTTCCGAGAGCCGGCGTCCCCACATAGCTTGAGGGATCTCGACGCGGCGATTCCCGGTCGCCCGATGTCACCGCTGGCGACGATAAACTGCTTTCGGGGCTCTTGGACTCCGAAGTTGCTTCGCGGGACATCGAACTTCACCTCCTTTCACTAGCCAGCGCCACCCAGGCTCTATACGTAAAGGAAAAGCGCTTATCCAGCTCGTTTCCACATCTCGACAGCGGCGGAGGGGATTCGAGTCAATACGTTGTCACCCACCTCTTCCTCAATCACCTCCTGACACCGCAGGCAGAACTGCGTCCACGGTAAAGCCTCCAACCTCCGATCCTGGATGACCTCGCCGCATGTAACGCACACTCCGAACGAGCCTTCAGCGATTCGCCGAAGCGCCGCTTCGATCAGGCGTAAGATAGTTCTGCGCTGGCTACTCCGCTCAAACAGCGACTCGTTCGACAAACTGGTGACGCATCGGTCGGCACTATCTTTTGCGGAGTCAACGTCCAGCAAGCGTTTCTCGGCTTCCACTCGGCCTAGGGATTGCAAGACTTCCTCCAGCTGGAGTTCGAGTTTTCCTTTGAGTTTTTCAGTATCGCTTGGCTTCATTGTCATTTCCCTCTCTTTGTCGCTGCCGCAAGCAGCCGCCGGCGCATTTTTAGTCTTTCCTCATCTTTCGTGGTTGAACTCGCCCGGGTCGGTCTCATGTTTGTTTCGGCTCCGCGTCCAAGTCATGGAAGGCCCACTCGGGTCTTTCCGAGTGGCGGAGGTAGGAATCTAAAAATCGAAGCAGAAATGGAGTCTGACGTCCCACTCCGGCAAACAGCAGGACCGGAACCTCGGGTTTGATCCGCTTCATCTCAGCCCGTACGGAAACGCCCGCCGCGTCGGGTAAGTCGTATTCCAAGAGAACCCCTTGGATAGGTTGTGTGGTGAGCATTGAGAGCCCCTGGGTGCCAGTCGCCGCTGACACAACCTCGTAGCCGGCCGTCTCCAGCATGTACTTCAGGGCGTCCAGATACTCGATATGATTTTCAACGCACAGAACTTTAACGGCAGTCATTTTGTATTCTCCTGGCTTGCGGTCGTTGACGTACCGAGCCCTGCGTCCGACCACGAGCCAGTCTCCCGCCGCAGAACTTGAGGACAGAGAAGTTGTTGTCGCTTGCTTGCCTGACAACCGCCTAGCGTGGAACTGCACTCTCGCCTCCTCGATACTTTCCACTCTCTCGTTGCGGTCCGACATACCGCAACCGATCCTGCTCCTTTTCTGGAAGTGGTCTCCTTCGAAGCAATATCTCTCGAAGTGCCCATTCGATACGGTTCACGCTCTCTGAGATCACAGCAATGCATTGTTGATTTTGGCTGGATTCAGCCGTGAGGCAAATGGCCGCCAGAGCGTTGCGGATGTGGTGATTCATCTCGGAAATCACCTGCATTCGCAGCAGTGCAGATTCTCTCTGTTGATTCGTGGCCTGCACCAACCTCGCGGTCAGTAGAGCAACGATCACTGCTGACACTCCTTCCGCGAGCAGTCGTTCCCAGCGACGCCCAAGATCGGGGACAAGCAGGAAATGCATGAACTCCGTCACCAGAAAGGCGATGAGTCCGATTCCGAGAGAAATCAGTTTCACCCTTGGACTTGCACTCCAATTTGTAAAGCGATCGGTGCTAGCAACGGTTTGTCCTCGCACAAGACCAGTCATGTGAACCTCGGAATACGCGTGCCATCGACCGAAGACGGGGCAATGTACAATTACTTCCGCTGGTAATATTTCCCGCTGCCGCAGACGGAACATGAGCGGCTTCGAGACCTGCGAGCGCAACCTCGCGACTCTAAATGCTTAAAAGCGTGTAGTAAGCGACCAATGATCGGGGTTGAAAGGATTAGCAGGCAGGAGGTGGACGGTTATAGTGGAAGCCTTTGGTCTGTAACGTGGACAACAGTTGAGAGGATGAAGTGAAGTGTGCGGATACCGCAGCGGGTGGAAACGGCAAAAAGACCTTGACCGGAGCGCTCCACTGCAGTCCGTCGGAATCAAAATGTGGTCTATGACTATGATTCGAGACGACAGTGATCAAGGAATGATGAGCAGAGGGCGGCCTAGGAAAGTCCGGCGGGGCATTGCGGATTACCAGGAATGCGAACAGAGCCGCAAAAGCAAGCGTCGACTGAAACGAGATTGCCTCACGCCGCCTGCTCCGAGTATGCCCATTGAGTGACATGTATCCGGCTATACGATCATGGATGAGTATACTCTCGCTTTGGTTGGCTAAGTCCATTTTTTCGGAGGTACCGTAATCGCGGAGATTCCGCTCGCGTGCCCGCGCTTAACGTTAACGTTCAGGACCGAGACGTGGCGGGACATCTACTGATTCATCCGTGTGGGAACTAAAGTCACCGACGCTCCGAGAGACCCCTTCGGCCGAGGGCAATTTCATTGAAACCATGCCGACCTAACCCACATCTCTACGAAGGACGCGCCTCTGCGGTCGCTCTTATAGTCAAGGTGTCAGCATGACGCAACGCAAAAGTTTGCGATCGGCTTTTTTCTCGACCCGTTTCGTCCTTGTCATCCTTACTGTTTCTGCGTTGACCGCGAGTTTGGTCACACGTACCGTCCGCATCCAGGTATCGCAGAATCCGATCAAGGTGCAATCTAATTCGCCGCAGGCCATGCGCCAGCATCTAGATTGCGACGCCATCCCGTGGGTACCACCAATTCGGCACTTCGCGCCGCTTCTCGACTCCGCGTTCGCCCCGCGCAAAGCGCCTGCGTGGTTGCGCCTTCCGGGCCTCCTTCTCGGCGAAAGTCTCTATAATCGACCACCGCCTTCCTGCTGACCCGCCCGTTTCCATCCCAATGTGCGTTGAATAAGGGCAAGGGCGAACCGAGTCTTCGACCTATGCCTGTTGCAGAGCCGAAGAAATATTGATGGAGGTAACGATATGAAACGAGTCTTGCTGATGGTGTTTCTGATGGTCTCACTCGGCGAACTGGAACTGGAACGTTATCGCCTGTACCTGTTCTGCTCGGCAGCAGCTCTCGCAGGGTTGGTATGGAATGGGTTCGCGAATCGTCGCAAGGCTCACTGTGCGCCGAGCCCTCGAGCGTCCGAGGCAGCTAACCCGGAATGCTTGTCTCACCGAGCAAGGTGGCGTTGCCTACGCGACTGGTCCACATTCTCTGGAAGACCGCCGTCACCACGAAATGGGCGCGGGAAACTGACTATCAGCGAACACTTTCAGACCACCGTGCCTCACATCTGCGCGGCCTGAGATGTGATCGAGTTGCCTGCGCTCGCCAGTACTTCGATAAGCGGCCGGGGTTTGCCTCTCGCAGAATCGTGCACTGTACTCTATGCTCCTCGATAAGCGCGACGCAACCGAGCAACGGCAGGGACGGTTACAATACTCTGTTTCGCTTTCTCTCCCGTGAAAGGACTCTCGTGACCACTTTAGAGTTCAGCCTCCTGGTATGCGGTTGTTCGCTGATCGCTGGCCTGGTGGGCGCCCTGACTGGATTGGGCGGAGGAGTTGTCCTCGTTCCATTGCTCAGCCTGCTCTTTAAGGTGGATATCCGCTATGCCATCGGTGCTTCTTTGGTGTCGGTGATTGCGACGTCCTCGGGTGCGGCGGCGGCTTATGTGAAAGAGGGCTTCTCGAACATCAGAATCGGTATGTTCCTCGAAATTGCGACCACTCTGGGCGCGCTTCTCGGCGCGAACCTTGCGGCCCGAGTATCAACCCATGCCATTGCCATTGTGTTTGGAGTCGTGCTGTTGTTTTCCGCGTATTTTTCCCGGAAACCTCGATCGCAAGCGGAACGCGGAGTTCCACCCGATCCGCTTGCTACGCGCTTGCGCTTGAACGGCAGTTTCCCCGACGTGGACGGTGTTCGAAGCTACAACGTGCAGCATGTCCCTGCAGGCTGGACTCTCATGTTCGGCGCTGGCGCTTTGTCAGGCCTTCTCGGCATCGGCTCCGGCGCGATGAAAGTTCTTGCTATGGACCAGGCGATGAAAATCCCCTTCAAAGTATCGACCACCACCAGCAATTTCATGATCGGCGTTACCGCCGCGGCCAGCGCGGGGGTGTATCTGAACCGCGGTTACATCGACCCCGGCCTTGTTATGCCAGTGATGCTGGGCGTCCTCGCCGGTTCGCTGTTGGGCGCCCGGCTCTTGATCAAAGCGCATACCAAGTGGCTGCGCCTCGGGTTTAGCCTGGTGATTGTACTTCTAGCGATTGAGATGCTCTATAACGGGCTCTCCGGGAGGATTTAAGTGCTGCCAGGGAGAAGCTGGACCGATCAAAGAATTGAAAATGTACTTGGGAACCTGCTGCGGGCCGGAGTACTTCTGTCTGCACTGGTTGTATTGCTTGGCGGTGCCATTTATCTCTTGCGCCACGGACTCTCGCCCGTTGACTTCGGCGTGTTTCGTGGCGAACCTCCGGACCTGCGAGACCTCCGCGGAATCATCCACAGCGCATTTCAACTGCGAGGCCGCGGAATTATCCAGCTGGGACTCTTGCTCTTGATCGCGACTCCTGTCGCCCGAGTCGCGTTTTCGATCTTTGGGTTTGCGAAAGAGCGCGACGGAATGTACGTGGTGTTCACCGTGATCGTGTTTTCGGTTTTGCTCTACAGCCTTTTTGGAACCGCTTAAACTCGTCGAACAACCACGGAAGCAATTCCGGTCCTCAACGCTGGAAACCAGCATGAATACTGGCGAAAAGATGGTGAGCGCGGAAGGAATCGAATCCGCGCAGAAACGTAGTTTCAAATAGATAGAGAGCACGGCTGGCCCTGAAAGTCGACCTTATTACATGGTAGGACACGCTAACGGATCACAAACGGATCGCCATCACTGGTCTGGTCCTAGCCCTCGTTGCATTCTAACCTGATCGTGAATCAGTGTGATGTAGGGTTCTTCAAGTTCGTGATCCCATTGCAGGTCGGCAAGAGAATGCGGCGACATCGGTGAGTTCGCTCCTCTACCACTCCTCGACTTGCTTGCGCATCGGCTCAAAGTTCCGCTGCATCCGATCGACGCCCACTGACACGCAGTCAATGTGGGATTTCCAGCGCAAGCAGGAAAAGTCCGATGGCAGCTCGGACGAGTTGCTATCAGGTGATCGAGACTTCCGCGATGCGACTTTTATATAATCACGCCCGTCTTCTTCTCCCGCGAGCGCGCGGAACGGAGTCAATCGGGTGGCGACCATTGAGTTGAACACCCGGTCAGGTCAATCCGGGGGAACCAAGCGTGGAACGCGCATCGAAGCGGTAACGTAGGCAACGCACATGAATTTCGCATTCAGCAAGAAAGTCGAAGACCTGCAACGCCGTTTGAGAGTCTTCATGGACGAATACATTTATCCTAACGAACAGCGCTTCCAGAATGAGATTGAGCGCAACCGGTGGTCGCCGACGACGGTGATGGAAGAGCTTAAGCCAAAAGCTCTGGCGGCGGGTCTCTGGAACCTGTTCCTGCCCGATGACCAGCACGGCGCCGGGCTGACCAACCTCGAATACGCGCCCTTATGCGAGATCATGGGCCGAAGCATGATGGCTCCAGAGGTATTCAACTGCTCAGCGCCCGACACTGGAAACATGGAGGTGCTCGCGCGTTATGGAACTCCGGAGCAGAAGGAGCGTTGGTGTCTGTGTGGATAAAGAGTATATTTAGGTTCTGACACCAAACGGATGCTACAATCAGGATAATCGGCAAGCAGGATCATAACTTGGTTAACACGATTGAATTGAAACAAGATTTTGAACACGAATCGCCGCTTCGTTTTGCCAACATGACGGTTGATGAAAATTATATCTACACTGCAATCAATT
>CAVVXZ010000001.1:0-397656 GCA_963752175.1 uncultured Acidobacteriaceae bacterium | reverse complement strand
CGAGCACGACGGGGACAACGACCGCGCCGCACTCGGAGCGCTGCTTACCCGCATGACGGCGGTCGGCCAGGGACCCGTGCGACGCGTGCGGGAAGCCGCATGAGCCGGTCCGCCAGGCAAGTGCCCGAGATGACCGCCTACCTGTGGACAGGTCGCTTCTAGCGCCGCGCTCCGGCGAACCTCCCGCGCTCGTCCCGGCCGCAGCGCCGCCGCCGGGCAGGGCGCCAGGAGTTCCCCCGCGTACCCGGCGACCTCGTGCCAGGCCAGGCCGCCCACCGCCATGCGGCCGATGCCGCCGAGCCAGTCCTCGCTGGCGCGGCTGGTGATGAGCACCGTCCTGGATGATGTCGGCCAGGGAGCGTGGCACTGCACTGTGCGCCTGGTCTACGGTGTCTTGCATGGTCTCGTCCTTCCGGTTTGGCGGGGGGATGAGATCCAGGCCCCGCCGGGCGCACTCACGCCTCGGCGGGGCCGCTGTCGTAACAGGCTCGGGTGAAGTCGCACGGAAGTTGCACGGAATATCCGGGCGGCGGCAGATCACGCCGCTCTCAACTGCGTCGCGGACGCTCGCGCGTCTGCACATTGGCCCTGATGCCGATCACGGCGCGTGGTCGAGTCGCCGTGACCATCCGCACACGTAGCCGCCGATGTGCGCGGCCAGGTTGCTCCGTTGAGCGTCTGTGTCCGAGGCTCAATAGGGGTTTATCTGTGCGCCATGGAGGTTCGTCCGGGGAGCCGTCGCCTGCCCGGACCGCTGGGCATGCCGCCATGGAAGTGACCTCACCGGGCTGATGAGGTTGCCGCAGGTCCACCGAATATCCCGGACGGATTGGGACGGCCTCAACCGTGGTCGAGCCTGTCTTTTAATCCGTGGGTTCGGCGATCGTGTCGGATCAGAAGGCTGGGGTTCGAGTCGCTAGGACCGGAGGCTGGCTCGTCGCTGCCGACCGACGAACGCGGCGACTCCGAGAACAACCAAGATCACGCCGACGGCCAGCCATGGCCACGGGCTCCACTCGTCGGTGCACTCCTGCCCGCCGGTCACAGCGGTGCAGATGGTTCCGGGTCCGGCCCGGTTCAAATAGGCCACGTAGAGCAACGGGACGCCGAGGCCGGATATCAGGCCGGGCAGTCCGCTGGTCGCGGGCTGTCGCCGGATCAGCAGCACCGTTGCGAGCACCGGCAGCGGCAGTACGAACAATCCAATCGACGCGATCCCGATGAGGCTCACGGCGTAGCCCGCGCCAACAAGGAGCCAGGCCGTGAACCACACCCACGGCAGCCTCGAGAGCGTCGGCGGAGACGTCACAGGGCCAGTCTGCCACGCCCGCAAGCCGGGCCTGACGGCGGCGACCGTCGGCGCCTGGTCTAGCTGGAACGATGGATGAAGGCCCGGCACCGCCTGTAGTTCTGAGCAAAGAGGCGGCGTTAGGTACGAACATCCAGGCGAGACGATGCTGCTCGCAGTGATCACATATCCGGTCGATCTGCGTGTCCACGGGCACGATCACCCGTCCGCTCATGCGTGTTGAGCGGACGTTGCTATATGAAACGCCAAGGGTACTGCTCGGACCGAAACAGGCCCTACCAGCGCTGCGGGGTGAGGCTGGCGGCAAGTCCTGCGTGGCTCGAGATTGGGGAAGAGTTCGCCGCCCTTACCCCTCTAGATGTCCCGGACGCCTGGCCGCGCTGGGCTAGCCGGGCGGTCGGCGGCTACCGACATGAGTGTGAAAGACAAGCTCAGAGATCTGAACGCGCCACGTATCAGCGGGGCCTGGTCGTTCCTCCGCACAGATAGGCGGCCCACGGGCTGCTGGAAGTCACCGATGCCCTGAGATATGTCAATAGGTACCGGGCGCGTCGGAAGACTGTCGTGCTGTGTTGTTTGGGCAATGCGCCCGCTCGGCGTTACGTCGACCTGAGGGGGATGGACGACGATGTTGTCCGTGCAAACGGCCTGGGGCGAGAACCCTGCGCTGTCGTACCGCAACCTGCGAGCGATCATCGGGTACATCGGACTGACACTGCCGGTGACCTTGCTCCTCGCCGGACTCGTTGACGGCCATATCGAGTCGTCCATCAGCGCGTACTACTACACGAAGGTCGGGAACGTCTTCACCGGAGCGCTGTGCGTCATCGGAGTCTTCCTGGTGGCTTACCGCCTCACATCGTGGGCGATAGACAACATCGCAACGACGCTCGCCGGCATCGCCGCCCTCGGTGTCGCGTTCTTCCATGCCGCTCCGAAGCATGCCACGCTGAGCCAACTCCGGCTGGCCGACGTGCACCTGACCTGCGCCGCAGCGCTGTTCATTCTTCTCGGCGCGATCTCGCTGTTCATCTTCCCCCGTGACATGTCGCCGGACCAGCCAGACCGGAGGTGGCGCGTGAACTGCTACATGGGCCTCGGCGCGCTGATCTGGCTGTCGATCATTCTCATGCCGACGCTCAACGCGCTGGCCGGCTCGTTCTATGACGACAATCACGTCTTCTTCATCCTGGAGACAATCTGTGTAATGGCATTCGCGGTGTCGTTCATCCTCAAGGGGCACGGTCAGCCGAGCAACCCGGACTTCAACAAGATGGCAGAGCAACCACCCGCCGCGATACGCCCGCCAGCCGACGGGGACACCGCAAGTAGGGGGACACCACGCCAACCCACGGGCCAGCCTTAGAGCACAACTTCTGCAATCGCGAACAGCGAACCCGCAGGTCGTCGGGCTGCAGGAGAGCATCTGACTGAAACGGAGAGGAGCGATATGCCGGCCCAGCCTACGGGACGTCTCGGTCTGTTGCGCATCCCGGCTCCTGGCGCGAACAAGGTGCAGATGCGTTTCGCGCCGCTGGCGCAGCGCGATAAGTTCGCGCCAGCTGTATGGCCCGTCCAGGCGCTAGCCAGCACGCAGGCCGCCTTTCCTGGGTGGTGGGAGATCGACATCGACACCCTGGGCCTGGCCGATGGCGCTTATGAGTACGAGTTCATCCTGGACGGCCAGATCGGCCGTCCGGTGGCCGATCCGTTTGCTGACGAGATCACGCGTTTCGGCGGCTATCGCGGCGTGTTCCGCATCTCCGCAGGCCAGCGGGTCGGACCGGTGTTCCGCTGGGACGATGAGTTCACTCCGGGCAAACCGCTGCCGCAGAACGACGCCGTAGTGATCTACGAGATGCCGGTGAAGTGGATGTCCAGCGACCCGGACGAGAATCCGCTTGTGGAGTTGGGCACCCTGGAGCGCGTTATCTTCGAGCAGCTTGACCGGCTGGCCGGGCTCGGGATCAACTGCATCGAACTGCTGCCGATCGAAGATACGTCCCAGACACTCGACTGGGGGTACGGTACGCGCTTCTTCTTCGCCCCTGATTACGACCTGGGGTCGCCCATCGATACGCGGTTCTTCGTGAAGGCGTGCCATCAGCGCGGCATACGCGTCCTGATGGACGTAGTGATGAACTTCTTCTCGACCACGTGCCCGCTGGCTGATCTGGCCCTTGACCGGTTCTCGGTGCCTGACGGCACCGATGGCCGCCAGGACTTCGGCCAGGACCTGTTTCGCTTCAACACGCTGTCGGACGACGGTACCTTCGCCGCCCGCGACTTCCTCCTGTACATGGGCGAGTTCTGGACAAGCGAGTACCACGCCGACGGGTTCCGCATCGACGACTTCGCCGATATCCGCAACTGGGACTTCATGCAGGAGTTCCGGACCCGCACGTTCGCGGCGGCGAACGCCGTCACCCCGGGCAAGCCATTCATTGTTATCGCCGAAGATACCCGCCGCGATTTTTCCAGCACTGACCCGGCCGCGTATAACGGCCGTCCCGTTCTCGATGCCATCTGGAACTTCGGCTACCGCGACGAAATCCGCCTGCTTGCCGCTGATGACATCACCACGCAGTCCGGCCAGGCATCCAGGAGCGACCGCGTGCGCCATCTGATCTCCAGGGACGGCGTTTGGAATGACGACTTCGGCCACGGCCACTTCGACCGCGGCTACGCGGATCTGGCAAATTCCGTGGACTACGCCACCTCTCATGATGTCGCCGACGCCGAGCGGATGATGAACTACCTGCTCGGCTCGATCCTGCGCGCCCAGGCGCTCGGGCCCGGCGACGTAGCGGACGTCCGCGCCGCCCTCGACACGGCCGGGCTGCATCCATCCCAGCAAAGCGCCCAGCGCAACGGGGCCGTGGCGTTTGCCCTGTACCGGGTATTCGGGGTGTTCGCGCTGCTGCTGACATCCGTCGGCATGCCGATGTTCCTGGCCGGCGAGGAATTCGGCGACGTTCACGACCTCGACTTCACAGACGTTCAGTCCAAGCAGCAAGATCCCGTCCAGTTCCGCAGGCTCGCATTCCCCGGCAACCGCATGCTCCAGGACCAGGTCGGCCGCCTCATCACGCTGCGCGCGAGCCATCCGTCACTTCAGCGGAACGAAGTCCAGTTCTTCTATTTCCACCCGCAATTTGACGGCAACGACGCTCCCCGCGTGTTCGGCTACGCCCGGACCGCCGGTAATCCAGTCGGCAACCTCGGCCAGGTCATCGTCCTGGCGAACATGGGCCCGCAGAAATTCACCTCCTATGAGATACCCGGCTGGCCATGGCAGGCCCTGCCGGTCACCGAGACCGGGGCAATGGGACCGCTTACCGATCAGCCGGTATATGACGCCGCCAGCGGAAGCCTGACGCTCGGCCTAGATGCCTTCCAGGTGCGGGTGTTCACCACGTGAGCAGATATTCGCCTCAGCTCCACCGAGCAGCAGGGATTCTCGGCTGAGAGCCGCGCGAAGGCTTCCGGTGAAGCACAGGAATCTGCCGACGGAAGCATTATCGGAACACCGGGCGTGGCTCGCAGGAAATTCCGCTCATGCCGCGTTGAGGGCGGTGCTGGCGGGATGCCGGTTGACGGCAGGGTGGGTGCGGGCCATGCTGGCGGCTGTGACCGGGACCGCTGATCATGTGCGGCGCAACCGTGCCGCGTGGGACCGGCTGGCCGCGGAGTACGCGGAACCGGGCTTGCGCATGTGGGCGGAGCCCGAGCCCACGTGGGGCATCTGGAATGTTATCGAGGCGAAGGCGGGTGTGCTGGCCGGTGATCTGCAGGGACGGGACAGTATCGAGCTCGGCTGCGGCACCGGGTATGTTTCAGCCTGGCTGGCCCGCCGGGGCGCCCGCCCGGCCGGGCTGGACAACTCCGCGGCGCAGCTGGCCACCGCCCGCCAGCTCCAGGACCGTTTCGGGCAGCGGTTCCCGCTGGTACACGGCAGCGCCGAGCAGGCGCCGTTCGCCGACGCCAGCTTCGACCTGGCGATCTCCGAGTACGGCGCCAGCATCTGGTGCGACCCGTACGCCTGGATCCCGGAGGCGGCCCGGCTGCTGCGCCCCGGCGGTCAGCTGATCTTCCTGGTCAATTCCGTGCTGCTCATGCTCACGGTCCCCGACCAAGACGGCCGGCCCGCCACCGAGCGGATGGTGCGCCCTTACTTCGGCATGCACCGGTTCGAATGGCCGGACGACGACTCCGTGGAGTTCCACCTCGGCCACGGCGACATGATCCGGCTGCTGCGGGACTGCGGCCTGGAGGTAGAAGACCTTATCGAGCTCCGGCCCGAGACAGGAGCGATCACCCGCTACCCGTTCGTCACGCTCGAATGGGCCAGGCAATGGCCATGTGAAGAAGTCTGGAAGGCCCGCAAACCAGCTGGAGCACTACCTACATGAAAGACGCCGCGGCGCAGCCTCCTGCCGACGAGCACCCGGTTGATGACCAGACCATACAGAACTGGAGCATCTGCGCACGGGTGCCACGGCGCGATACCGTCAGCGTCCGCGGAATAATCGGCGTTCGGCTCGCTCGCGTCCGGCAATGATAGTCGCGCAGCGTAACCATCGCTGGTTGCGACCGTCGCACGAGATCCGCCGCTATGTGCTGCATCCTGATCGCTCCCATGGCCGGTTGCGCCGCGCCCGATCGGGGATCTGTGTGCCTACGGACGCCGGGTGATGCTGAATTGAGTGCATCCTCGTCCGGCTCCTGATTTGCCGGGGCAAGCAATCGCTTGCCGCTTGTGTTGATAGTCCCAGAATGGGGCCGGCTGCGCCGGTGGCGGGATCATCCGGTCCTCGGTGGCGACCAGATACCAGCTGGGCTTGGCCCGCCATGCGGGATCGGTCACCGCGCCGCCTAGCGCGCCGACGCTCCACGGGACCTGAGCGTCGGCCATGAACGCGGCCAGGCCGGCGGGCAAGGTCGGCGGCGAACGATCCGTCGCGACTGAGCGAGTCGTAGACGCCCCGCCGGGTAAGCGGTGAGCGTGAGCAGAACTAGTGCCCCATCGGCACGGCCGGCTGGTTCACCCAGCACATCTGGGAGGGTATCGAGGTCACCGCCGGGCAACTCGCCCGGCTGGTGAGGCCCGGCCGAGCCTCACACCGAACGCCGCGAACCGTGGCAGCGCGGCACGGAATACCCATATTGGGTGATCGTGTGCCTTCGATCTCGCCCGCCCGGGCCCTCGTGCCCGGAATGCTCAGCCGGCGGCAGATGTACGGGCATCAGGTCCTGCGGGAAGCCGGACCTCGAGAGAGGACCGAGTAGGCAGGGATCTCGCCGGGCTCCCTGTACGGGGTGCTCAGCGGCCTGGGCGACGTAGGGTTCATCCCGGCGATCTGCACCGGGCAGGAGGGCGGCGGCCCGCCCGCTGGCACACCGAACTCGGCGAACAGCTGCGACATTGGCGGGCCGGCCCTGGCTGGTGTCAGATCAAGCCTCGGCGCGGTAATAGTGGTTCAAATTTTTTCCGGCTTCGCGCCGCGGGGGTGTCCTCTCCGGGCGGGCCCGTCCGTCCTTCCCCCGGGTGGCGCTCGCCACCACGCGGAGAGAAACGAGGAGACCGATGACCAGCACGACCACCGCGGCAGGGTCCGACGCCGACCGGCAGGCCGTTCTCGACGTGCTTGCGCGCTTGTACCAGGCGTGGGGGAAGCCGGCGACGCCGAGGCGTTCGTGGCCGATTACACCGAGGACGCCAGCGTGATCCAGCCCGGCGTCTACGAGAAGGACCGCGAGGAGATCCGCACGAATATGGCCGCGGCGTTCGCGGGCCCGCTCAGCGGGTCGCGGGTGGCCGCCCGCCGGGGGGACGTCCGCTTTCTTACCGGCGACACGGCCATCGTGGTCAGCGAGGACGGGATCATCTTCCCCGGGCAGGACGCTGTCGCGAGCGGGGGACTGGTGCGCGCGACCTGGGTGCTGGTCAGGCGCGACGGCGGCTGGCGCATCGCCTCCTACCACAACAGCCCCGCCAGCTAAGGCGCCGTCTTCCGGGTACGGGGCGCTCCCTTCTGGGAGCACCCCGTACCCGGATCCGAACGTTCCGGGTCCGCAACAGCGTTGCCACGGTCGTGATCGCCAGAGTAAAACGGTGTGGACCTGGTCGGCTGAACGGAAGGAGCCTTGACGATGGCGCTGTACGTGGCCTTGTGCTACTACGACCGGGACCAGCCATGGGACGGAGTGCCGGACAAGGAGTCCACCCCCGAGTACACCGAGTTTGCCCGGCGGGCCACCGAGGCTGGGGTCATGCGCGGCGGCGAAGCTCTGCACCCGGTGACCATGTCGACGACCATCACCGTCTCGGGCGGCAAGGGCGGCGACGTCCTGCTGACCGACGGCCCTTACGCCGAGGCGAAGGAGGTCTTGGCCGGGTACTTCCTGCTGGAGGCGGCCGACCTCGACGAGGCCATCGCGTGGGCGGCGCAGATCCCGGCTGCCTGGCGGGGGAAGATCGAGCTTCGCCCGGTAGCGCCGGCACACGCCTAGGTGCACCCTGGCATAGACGCCGCCGACACTCTGGCCGAGGTGCTGAAGGGCGAAGGTCCCAGGGTGCTGGCCACGCTGGCCAGGACCATCGGCGACCTGGCCGTCGCCGAGGACGCGCTCTCCGAGGCCACGATCACCGCCCTGGATGCCTGGCCCGAAACGGGGATCCCTGACAACCCGCGGGCCTGGCTGGCCGTGGTCGCCCGCCGCAAGGCGCTTGACCTGCTGCGACGCGAGTCAGCCCGGGCCGCTAAGGAGACCGCCGCGTTCCGGTGGGGAACCGGGGCCGCACCGGACCAGATCGAGGAGGCGATCGAGGCGATGGAGCCAGAGACGTCTCTGCGGGACGACATGCTGCGCCTGATCTTCACCTGCTGCCACCCGGCGCTCAGCCGTGAGGCCCAGGTGGCCCTCTCGCTGCGCACGCTGGCCCGGCTCGAGGTGCCGGCCATCGCCCGCGCCTTCCTGGTACCTGAGGCCACCATGGCCAAGCGCCTGGTACGGGCCCGCGCCAAGATCGCCACGGCCCGCATCCCCTACGCGATCCCCGCCGACGCGGAGCTTCCCGGCCGGCTGGCTGCGGTGCTGGCGGTGGTGTACCTGATCGCTACCGAGGCCCACGCCCCGACCGGCGGGGACGCGGTGGCCCGGGTTGATCTCGAGGCCGAGGCGGTCCGGCTGGCTCGCTTGCTGGCCGGCCTGATGCCCGACGAGCCCGAGGCGCTCTCCCTGCTGGCCTTGTTGCTGCTGACCTCGGCCCGCACCCGCGCCAGGACCGATGCCGACGGTAACCCGGTGACCCTGGCCGGCCAGGACCGCACCCGCTGGAACCGAGCCGCGATCGCCGAGGGTTCGGCGTGGCTGTCCGAGGCGGTGGCCCGGTCCGGCGGGGTCGCCGGGCCCTATCAGATCCAGGCTCACCTCGCTGCGGCCCACTCGACCGCTCCCAGCTGGCAGGAGACGGACTGGGACCGGATCGTCGGCCTCTATGACTTGCTCGGGTCGATCACGGCCAGCCCGGTGGTGGCGCTCAACCGGGCGGTCGCGGTTACCGAGCGCGACGGCCCCGAGGCGGGGCTGGCTGCCCTGAAGACCATCGCCGGCCTGGAGTACTCCCATCTATGGCACGCTGCCCTGGCGGACAACCTGCGCCGGCTCGGCCGCACGAGCGAGGCGGCGGGAGAACTTCACACTGCGGTGACCCTGGCGCCCAGCGAAGTCGAACAGCGCTTCCTGCAGGGCCGTCTGCGCACCGTGCGGTCCGAGCTCGGCTGACCGCCTTCTAATTTTCCCGCTTTTCCCCGGCTTTCTCCCCGGAGATGTCCTCCGCCCGGTTCACCGTTCGTCCTTTCCCTGCAAGAGCGGTCCCCGATCTCGGATTCGAGAACCACGGCTCAAGCAATACGATCTGACCGGAAGCTTCCAGCATGGACAGCCAATGATTCGCTGTGGATGGGGCAATCCCGACATCGCGCGCCAGGTCGGCTTTGTTCAACAGGTTTGCGGAACGAAGTGCACAGGCGCGCAGAAACCTCTCGAAGTCCCGGAGGCTGCCAACATTCGTTAGCGAGCGCACATCTCGTTCGAGATACGTGGCGAGATAGGAATTGTAAAAAGCCACAGCGTCAATATCTGGGTTGGCGTACAACTCTGGGAAACCGCCTCGCGCTACTGCTGTTTCAACTCCGGTTTGGGGCAGTGCTGCCTGAATCTCGGCAAGGGAAAGGGTTTCCAGTTCCACAATGTCGGCCCTGCCTGCGAGCGATTCGGAAACATTCTTCATTAGGGTGAACTTCTGCGACCCGGTAAGCAGGAATTGTCCGTTGCGAGTGCGGTGGGCATCGACGGCCACCTTGAGGTGCCGGAACAATCCGGGGGCATATTGGACCTCATCAATAAGGACCGGTGGCGGGTGACGCTGCAGGAAAGTGGCCGGTTCCTTTTCAGCCTGCTCGGCTTCGGCGGGGAGATCGAGGGAGACAAATGCATGTTTCGGAAACAGACGCAGGAAGGTGGACGTTTTTCCCGTCTGTCGGGCTCCGGTCAGGACAACCACTGGCCGCGTCTTGGCCGAGCGTTGCAAGCGAGGTTCAACTGCCCTTTTAATCCACATATGCAAAATATACGATATGATCGCATATTTTGCACATTCTTGCCGGCCCTCCACTGCTGCCAACTTAGATAGCCCGCCCATGCCAACCTTCGATACAGGGCGTCACCGCTCACGCCCGGACGCTTCCCTCTGCGGGCCGGCGTCAGAAAGCCAGTCTTGGATTGTGATTGAAATCACAGACTTTCGCTCCCGCGGAGACTTTAATCGCCGTAACCAAATTGGCGTTAAACGCTGCTGCTAGCTGGCGGTTAACATTCCACGGAGGTCGTACCGTAATGCTCTCCCCTCCCGAATTCTGATTGCGGATGATCACAGCCTAGTCGCAGCATTATGCAAGAATCTCCTCGAACCCGAGTTTGACGTAATCGGTATGGTTAGTGACGGACGCGCGTTGCTACGTGTTGCGGCCGAAACAAGGCCGGACGTGATCGTGAGCGATATCACCATGCCCATGCTGAATGGATTGGAGGCGGGACGGCAGGTCAAAAACATACTGCCCAACGTCAAATTGATCTATCTAACCATGAATCCAGACCTGGAAGTAGCCGCCGCAGCTCTCGCGTGCGGAGCCTCAGGCTACCTGCTGAAGACATGCGCGTCGTCGGAGGTGGTGCTGGCTGTGCGTGAGGCATTACGGGGCATATCTCTCCAAAGAGCTTTCGAGGCACACGATTGATTGCATACGATGGCAACAGAAGAAACTGGCCGCCGTAGACAAACCGCTAACTAACAGGCAGCGCGAAGTGCTTCAGTTGCTGTGGAGCAGCGCCTCGCCCTGCGGCGAGCGAAAACCGCCCCGATATTAGCCCAGCTGCGGGAGAAGCTTCTGGGGTGGAAAGAGCAGCTGTTGCCCAAGCATCCCATGGCGGAAGCGGTAAATTATGCCTTGAATCAGTGGGATGAACTGAACGTCTTTTGTAGCGATGGCGCGGTACCGATCGACAACAATGTTTCCGAACGCGAGATGAAGCGGATCATACTGAACCGCAAGAACTCCTTATTCGTCGGCAACCCACGCGGCGGGCGAACGGCGGCGATTCTGGCCAGCTTAACCAGCACCTGCCGCCGGCACGAGGTGGATCCTCAGCTGTATCTCACGCAACTGTTGATGAATCTACCCCAGGCAAAAATGAGCGAATTACCCGATTGGCTGCCCGACCAATGGAAGATTCGTCACCTGGCTCGAGTCGCAACCTTCACCGGTCCATCCACCAGTAACTAACCTGTGGTTCGCGAAGCGCTCACGATCAAACTTGCTAAACACAGGGTTGCGCCACTATGAAGCGGCCAAGAAAAATGAGCCAACTGTCGGGAACACATCGCTATCATTGACCCCTCCGCCTCCCTATTTACTCATTCGTTACTATACCGGACGGACTTTTTTTCTCCTACCTCCTATCCCCGATCCCGTTTGACGGGTATATGTGTATGTGATGTTCGAAATGTACACACTCGGAGGTGGATGATTTCAGGGCAGAACAGCTCCTTGATCCAGCGTCAAGATCAAATCAACCCAGCTCAGCATTGTAGAAGTTGACGAATCCGCTCAGGTCCAGATCAGCTCATTGCCGCGGGGCGTGTGGGCATGGGTTAGCCAGCAAACGCTCACATGTGGACGTAATCGAAAGAGATCGAAATTTGAGTCGCTAAGGCCTGGCTTCAACAGTTGAGATTTCAACAGTTGAGATTTTAACTTCCGGTTTGTCCCTCAACCGCTCGTGGTCGGCAGCAAGCGCTAGGCCAGTTCGGGCCGCCAAATTCGCGGAGTGTTTGAGGGTCCTCGAAGAATACGAACGCGGTCAGTGAGGCGCAATCGAGATTTTATCGCCAGTTGATGTACAAACCAACACTGGTTACACCGCGCGGGTCCTAGACCGAGATCGAGTTCCATTTTCCTGAAGAGCACGGTTAGGCGGCCAATGCTTTCTTGAAACGCATTTCTTGGATAGCATTCTGTGCCTCCTCACTGAGGTTGGATTTGCCGACCTGGATGATCACCTTGTTAATCTGGCCGGTGAATTTGTTATCGCCCACCTTGTAGTCGTCGCTGACGGCGGTGTAGAGGTTTTCGCCAACGTCCGTTGTTTCCGCACCAAACGCGTTTGGATGAGTGTGCTCGATCCGCGCCGTGGCAACCTTTTCGCCGTTGACGAAGATCGAACCGTTGCCTCCCGCGCCGGGCCTACCACCATCGTAAGCAAACTCGAAGCGGAGTAGTACCTTCCCCGCCGCCAGGGAAGCGGGGCCCACGGTCTTATAGGTCTCGCGACCGAGAAAGTTGTAGGCGAACCTGGGTGCGCCGTCCTTCAGATAGAAACTCCAGCCGCCCATCTCCCCGCCTTGAGCGATGACCACCCCTTCAGCGCCCCCCTCAGGGATTTCGATGTCGGCTGTAATCACGAAGGAGCGGTTCTTGACGTTGATAAAACCATTCTCGGGTATTCCTTTCATTCCTTCATAGACCGTCATCTCAGTGCGACCTTCCATCAGATCCGGGCGGCCCGCAAGAGATGCATTGAAGCGTTCCCAGGCGCGGTCGTCGAGCGGAAGCACGTTGTACTTGACAGCCTCCTCCAGAAAAACTTTCTTTAGCTTCTCAAGCTTATCGGGATATTTCGCGGCAAGGTCATGCGCACAACTGAAATCCTTCTCTACGTCGTAGAGTTCCCACTTGTCGTTTTCAAATGTAGCCCGCGCCTTAGCCTCCCAGGGCGGGCGATGAACCGTCGTAGCGAACCAGCCGTCCTGGTAGATGCCCCGATTGCCTGCCATCTCGAAGTATTGCGTGATGTGGCGCGACTTGGCCTCGGCATTATTAAGGGTATCGAGCATGCTCACGCCTTCGATGGGTTTCTGCTTAACTCCATAGACGACGTCTGGTTGGGGCACGCCAACTGCCTCCAAAACAGTTGGGACAATGTCAATCATGTGGTACCACTGCGTGCGCAGGCCGCCCTTCTCGTCGATGCCTTTCGGCCAATGGACCACAATGGGTTGGCAGACGCCGCCGTAGGAGGCCACTTGGTGGCCCCAGGCAAAGGGCGTAGCGCCAGCGAAGGCCCAACCATTGGGATACAAAATGTGGGATTGGGGTCCGCCGAACTTGTCAAGGTTTTTGAGCGCTACCTCAAGCGGCTCTGGCAATCCGTTGAACACGGATAGCTCATTGAAGGCGCCGATGGGGCCGCCTTGGAAAACTGAGCCGTTGTCGCCGGTAATGTAGAAGACCAGCGTGTTGTCCATCAGTTCCATGTTCTCGATCGCGTCCAGAAACCGCCCGATTTCGTAATCGGTCACTTCGCCAAAGGCGGCATAGATTTCCATGTACCTGGCAAAGACCTTTTTCTCATCGGCCGTCAGCTCCTCCCATTCCTGGATCCCCGGTGGCTTGGGGGCGAGTTCCGTGCCTGGGGGCACGACTCCCATTTTGAGTTGGCGGGCCAGCGTTTCCTTTCGCACCTGGTCCCACCCCTGGTCGAACTTGCCCTTGTACCGATCGCGCCAATTCTCGGGCACTTGAAATGGGCCATGCGTGCCAATGGCCGAGTAGTAGACGAAAAATGGCTTGTCGGGGGCCAGTGAATGCTGGGATCGCACCCAGTCGATGGCCTTGTCGGTGATGTCAGTGCTGGCGTAGTAATCGGGGCCGGTATGCAGATCCACCCTGTTCATGTTGTCGTAAATGACCGGATGAAATAGGTCAGCCTCTCCAGCCATGAAGCCGTAGAACCGCTCAAACCCGCTATGCATCGGCCAGCGGTCGAACGGTCCGACAACGCTGGCTTCCCAAGGCCCCAGCTCGTGACATTTGCCGAACATGGCCGTGTTATAGCCGTTGAGCCGCAAGATCTCGGGCAGCATCGTAACGCTAGCAGGACGCATCGCGGTGTATCCCGGGAAAGCGGTGGCAATTTCCGAGATCACGCCGAAGTTTGCGCTATGGCTATTACGTCCGGTGAGGCAAGCCACGCGGCTGGGCGAACACAGCGGAGGGACTTTGAAATTGTTGTAGCGCAGCCCGGTCTCGGCCAATCGGTCCAGCGTCGGCATCTGGATTGGTCCCCCGAACGTCGATCCATCGCCGAAGCCGAAGTTGTCGAGAAGGATGACTACCACGTTGGGCGCCCCCTTCGGCGCTTTCACCTGGAATCGTGGCGGGGCTTGTGCATTGTGCACATCAAGCTCGGTGATCGGCGGATACTGAGGCTCGGGGACGGGCAGCACGGTGCGGTCCATGGACGTGGCCATGCCGAGGGCGCTGGTTTGGGCCTTTGATTTGTTTGTTAGCGAGTCATGCTTGACCGCTCTGTCGTCGGCGCTCATCGTTTTTCCCCATAATCACGAAAGATGATCCTGCTTGGGAGCGAAATTATCGCGCGGTGTCGAACTCGACAACTGACAGAATTGCCAGTCGTCCGCGGAAGTCGTGTGCGTTGCATGGGCAGATCAGGGAAAACTGCGGCAAAATGGTCGATCAGATGATTTCTTCCCAACAACTCGACCCCCTGTCACTTGTGCCAGTAGGAAACAATCGCTGAACCTCATAGGATGCCAAAAACCATAGCCGGCCTGAATCCGCGTGGGGTTAAATATGCCCATTCCAGGATCAAGAGTTCGAATCTTGATCATGTCGTCAATTGGTCTTCTTTACGTTGCGGTCCTGATTTTCAATCTTCATGAAAGCGATAGACGCTCTTTGCGCCTTCGGGAGGCAAAGGACGGAGACCGTGTCAGTGTGAGTATCAGAGTGATGGAAGCGAATCTGAACCGTTCAGAACTCCGAGTGCAGATACGCCTTCAGCCAGCCGGAAATCTTACAAACGATGGAGTAACTCCGGCACGTAATATGAAATTGTTTCTCAACGCTTCTCAGGGGTCTCAGGAGATCGATTTTCCCGTCGGAGAAATTATGAAACCTTTCGAGGCGGAATTTTCCCTTGACGGAGATACGAATCGATACCCGTTTGACCGTCATCAGACGACCTTGGGCTTCCTGCTAACTGCGTCCGGACAACCTGATCGGTCGGCCACACCCTCGTCACATGCCCTGACCGCCCCCTCGGTCCCCAATCTCGCGATCGGCCCTGCAGCGTTGGAGCAAAATCACGTTCCCATTTCTATTGATCTGACAGCGTCCATCCCGGGAGTCAAGTTCCGTGGGCAAATTTCAAGGGCCCAGAGCCAGGAAGTCACCGGAATCGACCTGTCCATCAGACGAGCCGACAATGTGATCGGTGTCACGATTATCGTGATGCTCACTATGATGTGCCTGGCGCTGAGCCTGCTCGCCATGGTTCTGCGGGCCACGGCAGTCAAGGGACAATCCACCTTGTTGCCGCTGTCATTGTCGGTGTCTCTTATTTTTGGCTTGCCGGCCCTGCGCAACAATGTGGAGCCTGGCGTGCCTCCGGTCGGGGTGTTTGGCGATTACGTTTCTTTCACTTGGGCGGAACTTATTGTTGCTGCCTCCACCGTCGTAGTCGTCTGGACCTGGATTGTGAAATCGGGAAACGGCGATTAGAAATTGGGGCCCACACCACTCAAACACTCCGGCAGTGGTGTGTAGCAAAATCCCCTCAGTGCGTATAACCCCCCATCCGGTTTGACGGGTATGTGGCTTCCCGCGTTGTGTCAGATCGTTTTTTTGTCCACATGACATCGTCATTACGCCGGCATGTTCGAGGAAGCTTGTTCGCTCGTCCCTGTCCATCCGCCGTCACTCGGAAGCGAATGGATCCCAGCTAGAATCAAACGAATGGCCTAGTTCGGAATCTTGCTTTTCTTTTTGAGAAGCTTGCGTTCGATGTCAGGGCCAAACTCGGAGAAGACTGCCCCCGCAGTTCCGAAGATCATGCCAATACCGGCCCTGGAAAACACCAGCCCGATAGTGCGGTCTTCCGAAGGGTAATACAACGTGGAGACACCTCCAGCAGCGATCCTGCCTACCGAATTGGACCAATTGAAGGATGCGCGGCCTGAATCTGTCCGAGTCACGAAGGCGCTGGCGAGGGCGTGAGCCAACCGCTTTTTTGTAGTACCCTCGCCATCTCGAAAGTACCGTGGATCCTCGTGCAGGAGAGAGGGAAAGGCGTAGGTGCTCATGAATTCGCCGATGGTGAAGTCGGCAAGCGCAGCGCCGTAGCGCTTCGCGTAGCCTTGAACGCCCTGGCCATAGGACGGGAAATCGTTGGTCGCTTGGCCGATCCCAGCCTGAATTGCTATGCCAACAAACGTGAATGGGTCGGTAACGTTTTGCCTGAATATGCGGAACTTCCCTCTGGGCGTGAGGGGCGCGGCATTCTTGTCGTCGGTAATCCCGAAGGTCCGCACTACCCCGAAGACCCGCTCACTACCGTCGGGACTAACGACGTCTGCCGGCCTTGGAGCCGTCGGAGTGGACGAGATCTGGGGAGTGGCGGATTGGTCGGCAGCAGGGACACCTTGACCGAAACTGGCGGATTGTAGGGCAAAGAGGAGAACTATGCGGACGAATACGAACCCGGCGGGACCTGGCTTCCGACCAGGGATCAAACTCAACATCGTCGCCTCCACCGGTTCGGGCCAAGCCGGGATCGACACATCAAATGTCCGTCCGATGACGACATCGAACGCACTTACGGGTTTGTGTCTTTGAGAGCCATTCTAGTTCTCCTCTGGGAGAAGAAGCTGTGCCCTGAAAGTGCGAGACACGATAGTACGGCAGAACCATGTTTGTTCTTGAATTTTGTGGTCGTCTGGATCGGGAAGTGAAGCCCAGGTGCTGAAGTCTATGAGCTCGGTTTATCAACATATTGGTCCGCCCTGACTGGGTCAGAAGAAACTAAGCCTTCTTTGGCGCTTCGGCGGGGTGCATACTGGGATCGAACCGCCGAACTGTCCGCGCCCCTACAGATCTTCCGATGGTAAGCCGGGTGAATCCGCGTCGCTTATCAGCCGACAAAGTCCACCATGCCAGTTGCCAGGTTGTACATTGCGCCGGCGATCTTGATGCTTCCCTTCTTTTCTAGTTCCTCCAGGAGCGGACTCCTCCGGCGAATGTCAGAAAGAACCAGATTTACATTCGTTCGAGCAACGGCATCCACATAGCTCGGATTCTTACTGGTCTTGTCGCCCTCAAACTTGGTCGCCGGTATCGCCGGTTTGATTCGTGCCAGCAATGCGGTGAGATTCCCGAGCACAACATCGTCGATCGCACCTTTTACTGCGCCGCAGGCTGTGTGCCCCAAGACCACTACCGCCTTGGCCCCCGAAACGGCGCAGGCAAACTCCATACTGCCGAGCATGTCATCGTTGACAATGTTTCCCGCGACTCTGCCGATGAACGTGTCGCCGATTCCTACATCAAACACGATCTCGGCTGGGACTCGCGAATCCAAGCAACCAAGTATGACGGCGGCCGGGTATTGTCCTCCCGCACTGGATCTCTTCTCCCCTAAGTAGTCACGCGGAGCCATTTTCGCAGCTCGGAATCGCTCATTCCCTTTCTTGAGCTCGTCGATGACTTGAGATGGCGTCATGCCGTCCCGCTCTTCCTTTGTAAGTGATCGACTCATGTCAGGTGCTAGTTGCATGGACAATGAAGCAAGGCACGGGATAGCACACGCGCCTATGGCTGCGCCCAGAAACGCGCGACGGTCCACAATCCTCTTATCGAAAGACTCTAACGGCTCTCTGTGAACAGACCCGATTTGCATAGATTCATCCCCTTGATGATTCTGACGACTTGGCAAGGATTGTCCGCTACACCTCACTTACCGGCGGCCGGGACCCAAGCGTTGTTTGGAGCCAAGATTTCAGAGTTTGAGAGTTCAGTCTGGACATTGACCCGCTGGAAACCAGCTTTCTTTTGTGGTACCGCCTGGAATACCAAGTAGTACTGGTTGTTGAGCATCTTTTGGAAGCGTTCCAGGTAAGGCTTGAAGCTGACGAGCTGCGAGGTACCGAGAGAAAAGCACTCCCCTCCGGTTTCGTTAGCCAGCTTAGTAAGCCCGGAGAGGCCGATGTCCAGGTCCCAAGAGCTTCGACCAGTGCGACCGACGCCCACCGCATACACGGAGTAAACGAGAACGTTGTAGCGTTGACTGATTTCACTAGCCGAGCTCGCGTCGACACTAATGGTCGGCATGCTGTGGTACATGGCGCCGTAGCTCGGTCCCAGACGTGAGGGCTGAGGTCGTTCACCTCGAAGTCGATCAATCCCGTCGGTCACCATCAGCACGACGCGCCGGACATTCTGTTGCGGCCATCCTTTGACTAAGCTGATAAGAGACAGGTAAGGGCTGTCCATCGTAGAGAGATTGCCCCGTGGGAGCCGTACCGCTTTGACCGCGAGTTCCTTATCGGGCGTGAAATTTTGAACGATGTTCACGCCCGCGTTGGACATATAACCGACACCCACCAGGGTTGACGCTGGCTGAGCGCTTACAAACTCTTTTATGTCATTGAGGTTATTTCCAACGGTCGTGTTGAGAGTATCGTCAATCAAGATCATTAGCTGGAGTGCTGTGTTATCGCCCTGGGCCGGAATCAGTTGTGTGACTTGCAGGAAGTTTTTCCCCTGCTTGACCTTGACGTCTTGTTTCTGGAGAGCTGGGAGCTCCGCATCCTCTCGCAGCGCGGCGTCGGTGATCACCATGTGAACCTGTGCTGTGCTAGGCGCAGTATTTTGTTGCGATTGCGCTGTCGGCCCACTGCATACCAGCAGACCAGCGGCATAGAGGAGCGTAAGAAATGTCTTGTGCATTGCCGATGTCATCTCCATTCTGTTCTGACTTCGGAACTCGCCATTTACGCCAACAAGGCGAGCCCCGATTTGCGAAGGACGGCTATATAGAAAATTTCGAATGGTTTTTACAAGTAATACTTCGTCCAATTCCTGTGGGGTTGCTAACAGTTGAACTGTGTAAAATTGTGTAAAATGAGTTGCTTCTGAATACTGCTAGATTCGGGCCTGAAGAGTATTTTTTATTAATGCCTTGGTGAAACCTGGATTCGCATTCTGTGATATAGCCACCAAAACTACAACTGGTAGTTCTTACAGTAACGCTCATGGCATTCCGCCTCCTCGCCGAGTGGCGGGCGTAGTCCAGCTTGCCATTCAAGAGGCTCAGGCAATTCCGTGAGGCTGGCAGTTTTGCCAGTTACTGTGTTGGGGACGGTGCTTGTACGTTTTCTCTATTCGAAGACATCTTTGGTTAGTGTGGGAGGAAACCGTGAGCGCGTATGAAAAAGCAACCAAGCAGGACTCCTTGCCCTTTCCGCCAACACCTTCGGCGAGCGTCGCCGGACGCACAATGCAGGAATCGGTCTACAGGCGGCGTGTTGAACCTCGTCGCCTTCGCGCCGATTCTCCAAACATTCTCATCGTTCTGATTGACGACGCTGGCCCGGGCCTTCCGTCCACCTTCGGCGGCGAAGTCCACACCCCCACATTGGAACGCGTCGTCAAGGAAGGGATCGCGTACAACCGCTTCCACACCACCGCCATGTGCTCGCCCACGCGGGCATCAATGCTGACCGGCCGGAATCATCACCGGGTCGGCAACGGGCAAATCGCGGAACTGGCAAACGACTGGGACGGATACTCGGGCCACATCCCGAAGACCAGCGCTATGGCAGCCGAGGTACTGAAAGACTACGGGTACAGTACTGCCGCCTGGGGAAAATGGCACAACACGCCTGCGGAGGAAACAACCGCGGCCGGCCCCTTTGAGAACTGGCCGACTGGGCTGGGTTTCGAGTATTTCTACGGATTCCTGGCAGGCGAGGCCTCGCAATATGAACCCAACCTGGTGCGCAATACGACCGTTGTCCTGCCGCCCAAGACCCCGGAACAGGGCTATCACCTCAGCGAGGACTTGGCCGACGACGCGATCCGTTGGCTATACCAGCACCAGGCCTTGCAGCCGGACAAGCCGTTCTACATGTACTGGGCAAGCGGCGCGATCCACGGTCCGCACCAAGTCGCGAAGAAGTGGGCTGACAAATATAAGGGTAAGTTCGACGACGGCTGGGATGCCTACCGTGAGCGCGTGTTCAAGCGTGCCAAGGAGAAGGGTTGGATCCCCACCAATGCTCAGCTCACGCCACGGCACGAGACGATGCAGTCTTGGGACAGCATTCCCGAAGACGAAAAGCCTTTCCAGCGTCGCTTAATGGAAGTGGCTGCCGGCTTTACCGAACACGTAGATGTTCAGGTCGGTCGTGTCATCGATCAGATCGACAAGCTTGGCTATGGCAACAACACGCTGATCTTCTACGTCTGGGGAGATAATGGGTCTTCTGCCGAGGGACAGAACGGAACAATCAGCGAGCTTCTGGCGCAAAACAACATTCCCAGCACCATCAAGCAGCACATCGCGGCGCTTGATGAACTCGGAGGACTTGACGTGCTCGGCTCGTCCAAGACTGACAACATGTATCACGCGGGATGGGCCTGGGCCGGCAGCACCCCCTATAAAGGAACCAAGCTTCTAGCCTCGCATTTTGGCGGCACGCGTAACCCGATGGCCATCCGGTGGCCGGCGAAGATCAAAGCCGATCCCACACCGCGTCCGCAATTCCATCACTGCAACGACATTGTTCCGACCATCTACGAAGTTGTGGGCATCACACCGCCGCTGCAAGTCAACGGCGTTCCCCAGGATCCCATCGACGGCGTGAGTTTCGCTTACAGCTTTGATGACGCAAAGGCCAAAGGCCGACTGCTGACTCAATACTTCGAGATCATGGGCAGTCGCTCGATCTACCACGATGGCTGGATGGCCTCCGCATTAGGCCCGCGTCTCCCGTGGGAGACCGGCACTCCTGCGGGTATTCGGGACTGGACACCGGACAAGGACGTCTGGGAGCTTTACAACTTGGACGACGATTGGAGCCAAGCGAACGACCTCACCGCAAACTTGCCGGAGAAGCTCGCACAATTGAAGGAGCTCTTTCTCATCGAGGCTACGAAGAACAATGCACTTCCCATCGGCGGCGGTCTTTGGATTCCAGTACTCCACCCCGAGATGCGAATCACCCCACCTTATACGGAATGGACCTTCTCCGGCGACACGGTTCGAATCCCGGAATTCTGCGCGCCAGCTCTGGGTAACAAACCAAACGTCGTCGCCATTCACGCCGAGATCCCGGCCAACGCCAATGGCGTGCTCTACAAGTTGGGGGCAAACTCCGGGGGTCTCACCTGCTTCGTGGAGGACGGCGTCCTCTGCTACGAGTACAACCTCTTTATTATCCAGCGCACCAAGATCCGCTCGAAACAGAAGCTTCCAGTGGGCAAGGTCAAGATCGAGGTCGAGACAGCATACGCCGTGCCCAGACCTGGAGGACCGCTGAATATCACCATGAAGGTCAATGATGAAGTGGTCGCGACAGGTCTTGTGCCGATATCCGCACCGCTGCTCTTCACTGCCAATGACTGCCTTGACATCGGCATTGCCCTCGGTTCGCCCGTGTCACTTGACTACAGTGAAGAGGCACCGTTCAGGTTCAACGGAGCCATCGAGCAGTTGCACGTGGAGTATAAGACCGTCGCGAAGGCGCGCACCGGGGAGGTAACGACAAAGGAGGAGGCGGCGGCTTAATGTTCAGTTTTGGCAGTTTTATGCGGCAAGACTCGAATCGAGTCTGTACGGTCGCACCAACAGCGCTGTGCCGCATTGCCAGATTCGCGCACTCACTCGCCCCTCCGCGATTCATTAGCCTCGGTCTCTTGAAAGCGCTTCGCTCGGGCTGCGAGTGGTATTGTCACTACAGAGAATGCTTCGGTCGCTGTCGTCTCCGTACATACTCCTCAATGCGTCGTTCGTACGCGCGATAGGTCGAGGCCTTCACGAGTTCGCGACGGCTGATTTTTTCAAGGATGCGTCTGCCAAACCCCTGCCGGATTAGTTTCCGAATACCGATGTTCCTGACCAACCGGCTGAGGGAAAGACTGGGCTGGATCAGCGGTTCGCGCGCGCGGCTCGCCCTAGGCGTGTACTCGATCGGCGTCTGGCGCATTGCATCCAGATCGTCGCCCTCCTCCCAGCGCCGGTCAACTTCCTTCCCGATGCGATGGCGCTCGCCTCCAATTATGTGAGGCCTAAGGAGGCGACCGCGTGTCTTCCGCTGGCATGGTTCGCCGTCCGGACCAAGACTCTTTGATTCCGGGTGATAGAAGTATCGGTACAGAAGTTCCTCGAATGTCTCGACTATCGGTCTCTCGCCAAAGTGGACCGAATCAAAACTGGTGCCCAGCCTGTATTCTCTCGCGTCGTTCGGGTCGTCAATGTTGAAGCACGCCGCGTCCATCCATTTGCTCTGGTCGGGTTCAAACCGGGTGACGATCATATAATGCTGTTGGTCGACATTGGCCGGTTGTCCACAGTTTGCCAGAACAGGAACAAAAAAGAGATCAAACGGGCGGAACCGTTTCAAGCGGTGCATACGCTTCAGCAGGCTGTTCGTGGTCACTGCCATACGCATCATTTGCGGACGCTTGAACCACGATGGCGACCGGTTGGGCATGAGGCTGCACCCCCGTCTGACAAGCCATTCCCATGCTTCATAGACCCACCGGGCGATCTCCTGATCGGCATCCAAGGCAGAATCGCCTGGAGGATATAGATAGCCGAGTGCGTGCGCCTTCGGATCGATGATGATGATCTTTTTGCCGTCCCGTTCATAGGTCGTGTAGCGTTTCGCAGAGACGCAGAATGCGAGCAATTCCTTTCGGAATCCTTTCTCAGGGTCGGAATCTATGTAATTGCAGTCGAGGAATCGCAGAATTGAGCCGCCGAAGTCGTATGGATTGAGTTCCGCAAAGCGGTCGATGATCTCCTGCACCTGTGAACGAGGCAGTATGCGGCGGAGCTCACATCCAGGCACGTTCCTCAGAGTCCCGCCTCCAGCATTGCTCACGACCGCCAGCGCATCCGTATCGGCCCAGGCATAGGTCCCGCCCCAGCCCTCGACACATCTCTCAAGCATGCCGAGCAGCAACCTGCCGCCGGAGGTGATGAGCGCGCCGAGATATGGTGCGTACCACTTTCCCGGCCTTTCAACGACTGTTCTCTTGCTCGTAACGTAGGGCTTATCGCCGGAGTAGACGCGCACCCGCGCCGCTTTTCGCCTGGGCAGGGTTTCGGGATTGAGCTCGACAAAGCAGCCGTAGATCGAATTCGCGAAGAGTTTCAGCCACTGGTATAGGTCCTTGTCGTCTTTGTGCCGCCTACGCTCTTCGATTACCTTGCGGAATATGTCGTCGTGAGCCCGGGTGAATGCGGACGGCACCTCGCAGGCGCACAGGTTTCAGCCCTTTTTGTTTTCCATGGGGAACGACTCTGATCGCGCGCAGGACCCGCGGCACTTTATCGGTCTGGAGGGTGGAATTGATGACGTCCGGGCCGGCGATCCAAATCGGCTTTTCATCGGTCAGATAGTCGTTCCCGACGCTCTGGGTGAAGCCGCCGTGCATAGTGCGAACCGGGAAAACATCGCCTTGCGGTACGACCAGGATTCGAGGAGGATCTGCACCTCGCTCGTGGCATCCTCGAAAGTGAGTTTCCTTGGCGCGAAGAATTTCCATCAAGTCCATGAGTGCCGCGACGGTCGAGTACTCCGAGGTGAAATCCAGCGGGGCGACGGGCACCTCGACATGGCGAATCTTCGTTTCCGCACGGCCGGCACTGAACGATTCCATGGCAAAGCCCAGAATTTCGTTCGGCACATCGAATTTTTGCGCGGGCGGAATAAGGCCCATTGCATCGAAATATCCCTTGACGAAAGACGCGGGGGAAAACACGGTAGCCGCTGGACAAGCGATCGGATGTAAGTCGAACTCGTGCATTGCGGCATTGAGGCGTGCTGTTCGCAGCAGTCTTCTATCCGTTCCGCGAGATTTTGTTCGAGCGCCGCAACGGATGGCTGCTGATGGCATGGATGCTGATTGGGGTGGGCATTCTGGGAACGTTCGCCGCGCCTCCCGGCTCGCTCGAAGGCTTTATCTACACGACGGTGCCACTGGGTCTTCAGGTGCGTGGGTATTTAGAGATTGTTCCGCAGGCGCTGCTGCTGTCGGCGTTGCTCTTCTACTGGGTCAGACATCCTGGCAAAGCATGGCTCAATTGGTCGCTCGGTCTGGCGTATACAGTCTGTGCGCTGCTCCCAATCCTAGGGCTGCTCGCTCCCAAGCGATAAAGTCCCTTCTTGTTCGAAGGGGAAGCGCGGACCAGCGATAACCGCAAGAATCGGAGGTATTCGGGCTGAAAATCTAGTGCGACGAATCAATGGAAGTCGGTCCGATGGAATGCATCAGTGTAACGGGTCGGACTGACGCACTCGCACAGGTGGTGGGCTACTTTGAAATGCGCCGCCGTTCGGGCGCAGCAGATTCGGCAGACTCCAACTTCTCCAGTGACCTCTGGATAGTAAGCAGTTCCTCTCGCACCTTCTCAATGTAATCAATGATGTCACTGAGTTTCGCTGGCGGGGTTTCGGAGTCAGCCATGAGGCACAGGATAGCCGCTTGAAATAAGAAGGTCGGTACGTTGGCGTACAGGGCGGGGTCACAGCACTTGGTGATCTGAGTCACGGTCCAAAGCTCCCAGTCAGGCGAGAATCCCATCAATTCAACTCAGCGAGCGTGCCGCATGTCCGACGCACGACTTGAGAACCTCGTAAGAAGGATCATGAAAGAAAGAGACCCAGTGGAGTTCGACAAGCTCTGCTCGGAACTCTGGGTGGTTCTCGACGAACGTGACAGTCTCACAACCGTAGAAGAAAGAGTTGGCCGAGCAAGTAAGTCGGTGGCGTGATTCTGATCAGATACCAACGCTGAGATCGAGGTTTGTTATGACTCAAGAAGACACCCATCATCAATACCGCGTGACCGCATGGTGGACTTCCGGTTGCACTGGACTCGCCAAGTCAGATACCGCACCGAACGCGATTCACTTCACCGCTCCTGCACAGTTCGGCGGCATTGAAGGCCGCTGGACTCCCGAAGAACTGCTGCTGGCGGCGGTTGCCGGTTGTTTCACCACCACCCTGCGAAGCATCTCCAGCGGCGCAAAGTTCGACTACACGGACCTGGAAGTAGAAGCCTCCGCCACGCTGCGCAAGACGGAGTCTGGTTATAACTTCTCCGAGATCGTGATTCGCCCCACTTTGAAGATCGCCGACGATGCGGAGCGAGCACTTGCTCTTGATCTTCTCAAGAAAGCGCAACGGCTATGCCTGGTCTCTCGCGCTTTCGCTATTCCTATGAGGTTCGAGCCGCAGCTCGAGGTGGCTGTCGCTCTGGCCTCGGTGCAATAGAAAGCCACCGTTCGCGCGCCCGGCCGAGTAGAGTTTGCACGACGCGCGCGATCATAGAGGCCGACACAGTTCCAGATCGTTGGAGATTAGCCGCGCGCATGGAATCGAATTTCTTTACCACCTCAATAGGAGGTGCTTCACCATGACTCCCGAAATCTATGTTCCAACCGGTGCAGATGACACCATTGATGTGGCACTCCATCGTGAGATCAAGTGCCGCGCTTATGAACTCTACGAGCGGCGTCACGACACTGCCGATGGCCACGACGTAAAGGACAAGCTACACGCCGAACTGCCCCGTGTGGCCTACGCCGCAGCCCAGCTTCAGAAGTACTTCAATGGCGAAGTAGGGGACACCAGAGCCGTCAGAGCGGCTCGGGTTTATCTGCGTGCTCTGAGCTCCTTTATCACTAAGCGTGACATGGATTGACCAGGCAACCAGGCGCACCTCACCACCCTTGCAGCCCCATCCTTCCTCCGTTGGGATAAGCAGTTGGTGAAAAACCCCGTTACACTCATCGACCCCATCCGGGGGGTTTGAGCGCTTCGGTGGCTTGATGTCAACAGCTGAGAACGGTGGCACAGGCTGGCCTTATTGACTGTGCGGCCCCGCTTCATTTGCGAAAGTGAGCAATTTTGAGCAGTCACACCATGGCTGCAGTCTTACCATTACCCACCTGTGGTTTTGGGGCTTCCTGATATTCGTGATCCCAGAGATCGTTCCCGCGCAATTCCAATGGCCCGCATGGCCTCTCGGGCAGACGAGGAACAACCATGAAGTCGCCTTACGGTATCAACATCCTCGACAACTGTACGACGTGCCCAGTGCGGGAACAGCATCTTTTCTGCAATCTTTCCCGAGCCGCAGTGCAAAGGCTGAATGAAATCACGTCCCCCGCCGTCTATCCCCGCGCCGCCATGCTATTCATCGAGGGCCAACAGGGGCGTGGGGCATTTGTCCTTTGCACTGGCAAGGCGAAGCTGTTTACCACCTCGCGCGACGGCAAGACCATCATCACAAAGATCTCCGAACACGGAGACGTGCTCGGGTTGAACGCGACCATTTCCAATCGTCCCTATGAGGTGACAGCGGAAATGGTAGGGCCGGGGCAAGCCAATTTCATTCCCGCCGATGCCTTGCTGCAATTTCTACACGACTATGGGGAAGTAGCGTTGCGAGTGGCGCAACAACTTAGCCGCAACTATTACACGGCGTATGACGAAATCCGCACTCTCGGACTGAGCAACTCTCCTGGGCAAAAGTTTGCCAAATTGCTGCTGGGCTGGTCTGCGGAGCGGGGCGATTCAAGCCATTCCTTACATCTACATCTCGTCCTGACGCACGAAGAAATCGCGGAAATGATCGGCACCAGCCGCGAGACCGTCAGCCGCCTGTTTTCCACCTTCAAGGCGAAGCAATTCATCCAGTTGAGGGGCGCCAGTCTCGTCATCCTCAACAAGTCTGCCCTGGAAGGGATGGTACAAGCCTGAATTCGGATCGCCAATGAGTAGAGGATGCCGCTATGGATGAGCTTTCGCCGCTAATTTTACTGCACAAAAACGGATACAAGGCTCTAGCTCCGAGCAAGTGTCGAGATGGTTCGCGGCCTGTTACGCAGGACGGCCCCGCGACAAAAGTCGTAGATGCGAATGGGGAGCACCGAGGCACTATAAGCAGAGTGGAGTACCGCGCAGTGAGCCACCATCAAAAGTGCTCTTGGTGCGCCGACAATGCTACGCAGGGAGCCGTCCAGAACCAGCAGAACCTGACTGTCATCAGCCGCTGCTGCGACGATCCGAAGTGCATCTGGCTTTCGGCGGAGATGTGCGAGCGCATGACCGCATGAGAGTGGATGGGCAGCCTGTTTGAGTAAGCAATCCTCTGTGATTGCGGTCTAAACGGATCACAACTTCTCGCCGGAGTACAGGTGGCTGGCGTAACATCCCGATTTCACTCGTTGACACGCAGTCAAAACTTCAATCACAAGTTTTGACGGTTGCCCACCCCCGTTGTCCGGCCCGTATGGCCAATATTGACCAGTTTCGCGAGCTGGAATGTGGCAGCATCCTAGTGGGAATCTGCGGAGGTGGATTATGACGCTGACCACCGTAGCGGTGATCTTCGGAGTTTTTGCTATTGGTCTGATCGTCCTCCTGATCTACAAGAGCACACTCACGATGCACAGGGATGACCAGTTGTTTCTGGACGACGCGAGTTTGCACATGCACGAGGAGCAGACGGAATTGTTGGCCAAGGTCAATCGGCTTACCATCCCGATGCGTGTGTTTAGCATAGGGTCTGGGGTATTTCTGATGGCTCTCACGGCGATGTGGCTCTACCAGAAACTGAACGCCATACAGTAGCGTCAAAGCGGGAGACTTGCGCCATCCTGCCCGGCATCCTTGCCGCAGGCAATTCTGAAATCGTTTAGCTCGTGGCTGGCGAAGAATCGCCATTCGGGGAGGAGATAAAATTATGTCGTCATATGAAGACGTTCGCCCCCTGCTCGCGGCTCGCGCCGCTACCGACCCTAACGCTGCAAGGCTGCTGGAAATGTTCACAAAGGCCGATGAGGTTTTAGGCGATTATTCGCCGAAGGGGATCGGGGATCCGCAAATGCCCCGCGTGCAAGTACCCTCGGGTGTCTAAGTACTTTGGAAGGGCTGACCCTAGGTCGTTGGCGAAAAAATCTCTATAACGCTCAGTGACCCCGACCGAGTGTTCTTTCCACTCCTGTCGGGACAGTACGGGGCGGAAGAAAGCAGCGCGCGGCGAACGAGCAGGCCCAGCAAGATGCAGCGCAGTCAGCGAGTGCTCAATTGCAGCAGCAAGCCAACCAAGCCAAGGGGGCATACAACCAGCAAATGGATACCTTCAAACGAGGGTTCTCGGCTTGCATGGACGCGCGCGGATATTCGGTCAAATAACCGTATTCGACGCCGGTTTGCGAGCGCGAACGCAACGAGTCGGGCGAGAGAGAAAGTTCTGTTGAATAAATACACGTTTTTCAAAATCAATGCGGAGGTTTCGATTTATGACCAAGAGGGTTGTCGTACTGATCATGTGCTTTGCAACAACGCTACCCCTGTTTGCCAGCAAGTCAGCAGACCGTTTAACCGAGTCGACAGCAGTTCTCAAAACAATATTCAGTAAACAGGAGATACCGACGAGCATTCTGGACAAGGCAGTATGCGTGCTGGTGTACCCGAGCGTCAGGAAGGTTGGTATTGGCATCGGCGTGACATATGGACGAGGAATGATCACGTGCCGAACCGGGGCAGAGATGAAGGGCAAATGGAGCGCTCCAGCGATGTACACCTTGGATACAGGCAGCCTGGGCGTGCAATTGGGCAGCAGCTCTACCGACTATGTCCTGCTCGTCATGACCGAGAGGGGTGCCGATAAGGTCCTTTCGGGCAAGCTGAAACTGGGCGCGGACGCGTCTGCCGTCGCGGGCCCCACAGGTGCGAAAGCGAGCGGATTCAACGACCCCAATGTGGACGTACTCACCTATTCCCAGGCGAAGGGGCTGTTTGCCGGAGCGGCTCTCGGTAGCGCATCGATGGCTACGGACGACGACATGAACAAGGAGCTCTACGGGAAGCAGATAGACGCCACCCAAATTGTCAAAGAGGGTGCTGCTCCCGTACCTGCTGCCGGCAAAGCCCTGGTGGGTTTCCTGGATAAGTTGTCACCGAAGCGCAACTAGTCTTGACAGTCAACCCTCTGGAACGGGTGGCCTAAGCTCGTGCCAGAGGGCCGACTTTTTGCGAACGTGAACGCAATGAGTCGGGAGAACGATCGGTGCACAGCAGCCAGGTTAAGGTGTGGGTCGCCGTAAACAATGCGAAACGGAAGGAACACAATTGAAAAGCTAGCCTCATCGCCGTTGCTTTGTTTTGCGCCCCGGCGGTAGCGGCGCACGCCGCCGACGTAGACAAGAAAGTGAAGGAATAGCAGGAGATTCGCAAGATGGCACAAGACACTCTTCAGCGCCTCTACCGGCTGGGAGTTCGAGGGACAAGCCCCGGCGGCTGCGAAAAACGGAGACAAGTATCGACACTCTTCAGCGCATCTACCGGCTGGGAGTTCGAGGGACAAGCCCCGGCGGCTGCGAAAACGGAGACAAGTATCCAGGATGGCCGGAGCAGCGTCAGTTTCCGATGGCGTCTGGATGTACCAGCTCACCGACAAGGGCTTGGCCGGGGAAATCACCGCCAAGAGCACTAAGTATTACAAAGGCGATGATCTGAAGTAAGCCGGATTTGTTTTAGCGGGTCCGCTCTCCGGCTACATCCGCGACACACGGCGCATGAGGTGCGCCAGTCATGACCGAGGCAAAATCATCGCTGGCGGAACACTTCTCCATCACCCGTGGCGGGCCACTGCATTGGCTGCTAGTACATCGTACAGATAGTTATTTATATTAACAATAACTTCTGGTACGCTGGGGCATGGCCCGAGTCGCGCTTCCGCTCCAACTCGATGTCCAGACGCGTAGCACTTTGGACAAGTTCGTCCATTCCTCCTCGACAGAGATCATTTGGCCTGCGAGCGCGCCAGTTGCATCGTTTCCAACAAGACTTTCCGGGTCTCACCCTGATTGCTTGCTTACCTCTCTCATGAAGGCGATGGGGGCGCCACGCATGCCCTCAGCAGTTCTCAAGCGGACATGAAAACCGAGGCGATCGACTGCGGTCATGGTTGCTTGGTGACCTGGTCAGAAGAGTCTCGCTGCAAAGTCTTTCAGATCGCGACGCCAGGTCTGCCACTCATGGTCGGTACCCGGTGATTGGTAGAAAACGTGTTGAATGTTTGCTTCGAGAAGGGAAGTGTGCAGTCTCTGAAGTCCTGCGCGCATTCTTTCAGGCTCATTGGTTCCGACGCCAAGCCAGGGCAAGTGCACTTTCTTGGCGAATGCCGCCGGATCAGCGAATACTCCGTTATAGTCGGTCTTGGGATCCAATTTCCGATCGCCGAGCACGAGCATCCCGCCTGCTCCACTGAACCCGCCAATGTAAAAAAAGAGATCGAGATGATTGAGCGTGATCTGGAACGTCTGCATTCCTCCCATGGACAGGCCAGCCACAGCGCGATGATCGCGATCGGATCGTGTGCGGAAGCTTGAATCAATGTAGGGAATCAGGGCCTGCGTCACATCGTCTTCGAATGCCGCAGCCATTTCCTGCATCGCCTTCAGCATTTCGGGAGAGCCAAACGGTCTTCCGGTCAGATCGGAGAGATTTTGGCCGGCGCGTTTGGCATAGCCGTAGGCCATCACGACGATCATCGGCTTGCAACCCTTGGCTGCGATCAGATTGTCGAGGATGAAATTGGCATTGCCTTGGCGGATCCAGCCGGTCTCGTCCTCACAGGCGCCGTGTTGCAAATAGAGCACCGGATAGCGCTCTTTCATCTGTGTATCGTAGTTTGGCGGCAGATAGACCAGCGCGTGCCGCCAGCTACCCGTTACCTTCGAGTTGTACCAAACCTCCCGGACCTGGCCGTGGGGCACATCCTGAATCGAGTAATAGGTTGAACCCGGCTCCGGAACCTCGACCCCACTCGCTTCCTTGGTTCCCCCAAAGAACGCATGCGTGTTGAGGTCACTGACTTCCATGCCATCGACGATGAGCGTGTAGTAGTGAAAGCCAGGAACGAGCGGTGGCGTCGTGACGGTCCAGAATCCGTCCTGCTGTTTCTCCATGTCCACTTTCGGCCCGCTCCAGAAATTCAATCTGACCTTCGTGGCGTCGGGAGCCTTCACGCGAATCTGTACTCTCCCGGCGCTGTCAACGCGCGGATACTCCGCTCCCCAGACATTCGTCGTAGCGGGCTGAAAACCGCCTGACTCCTGTGCCCAACAAAAACTCGATGATAAGAAGATCAGTATTGCGAATCGCCGCATGTGTTTTCTCCTTCGTTGCCATCGAATGTCAACCATAGCGCCGGCGGGCGATAAGCCTACCGTTAGCTTCAGGCTTTCAATCCGCCGGATCCGGCTGGCGTCACTGCTCAACTGAGACGACAGTTACAGACTTAGGCTCCAATTTCAGAGTCAGCTTGCCGCCCTGAACCTTCGCTGAGATCGGCCTCGGCACGACTGTGTTAGCTGCGTCGAAGGTGTTGACACTGTCCACCTTGGGTGCGGTCAGAGTTTCTCCGGTCGCTGATTTGGCTGTGATACCGGCCAGACTTGCCTCGATTTCGACCGGCTGATTCGGATCGAGATTGGTGATCTCTAGCCACAACTTGCCCTTCATATCCTTTGCTGCGATCGCGTCCACGCGCGGCAAGGCCACGTCCCCATGCGTGTACCAACCGGCGTCAAGAGTCAGCGGTACGAACGTGGCGTCCTGGAACGGCACATACATTTTGAAGACGTAATAGGTTGGAGTCAGGACCATCTTCTCTTTGTCTGTGATGATCATTGCCTGCAGCACATTGATCATCTGCGCGATGTTAGCGCCGCGTACGCGGTCGGCATGACGTGCGAAGATATTGAGGTTCAGGGCTGCGAGAATGGCATCGCGCAGGCTATTCTGCTGGACCAGGAACCCCGGGTTGCTGCCCGGTAACGGCGCGTACCAGGCTCCCCATTCGTCAACGATGAGCGCTACCTTCTTGTCCGGGTCATACTTGTCCATGATTGCCGAATGCTTGCTGATAAGACCGTCCATTTCCAAAGTGAACTTGAGGATTTGACTGTACTCAGTTTCACCAAACCCCACGGACGTATAGGAAGGTGGCCAGTGCCCCACCGTGTAGTTGTGCATGGAAAGGCCGTTGATGTCCCAGCTCCACGTGTGTTGCTGATAGGCCTTCATGACGATTTCCGTCCAATCGGTCCATCGCGGGCCGTCGCCGCCAGGGCCGACGGCGATTTTCAGCATCTGGTGTTTGTCTTGCTGCTCCGGATTGAAGTTGCGCACGAAGCGGCTGTAAATCTTCATCTGGCTAACGTAGTAGTCGGGCGTCATGTTTCCCCCACAGTCCCAGCTTTCGTTACCGATGCCGAGCAAGGCGACTTTGTATGGAGTTGGATGCCCGTTGGCGGCACGTTCCTTTACCAGCGTCGTCGGTGCTGCCGCCGTCATGTATTCCAGCCACTCGGCCGCCTCCTGGGGAGTCCCGGAACCGACATTGACCGAGACATACGCTTCCGCTCCGATCTGATCGATGAAGTCCATGAACTCATGCGTTCCAAACGTGTTCGCTTCAGTCACTCCGCCCCAGTTGGGGTTGAGAGTGACTGATCGTTGAGGGCCGATGCTCTTGCGCCAGTGATATTCATCGGCGAAGCAGCCACCGGGCCAACGAACGTTCGGCACGTTGATCGCTTTCAGAGCTCCCACAACATCGTTCCGAATCCCGCGCGTATTCGGGATCTTGGAATCGGGCCCGACCCAAATGCCTTCGTAAATGCCGTGGCCGAGATGCTCTGCAAACTGCCCGAAAAGATTACGGTCGATCTTCGCACCGGTTTTGGATGCGTCTATCGATAATTCAACTTTCTGGGCAGCCATCATCGGCGCAGTGATAGCCACAACGATCAGCGTGAAGCCGACAAGAAGTGAACGCATAAGAAGCGATGTCCTTTGAAGCAGAAAATAACAACTTAACGGCATTCGAAGTTGGCTGCGTCTTCCGTGTCTCCTTGCCCCTTATAGTGTGCGTGCTTCGGATAAGGACACAGCGGTCGGCTGCGCCCAGGGAAGGCTTTGCCACTCGCGATCACTGACATCGGCGCCGTTCCCTTCTCGACCCAGTTCACGATCGCGCCCAACAAATCAAACTGATCCAGCGCCTGGCCCCCGCCACAGTGGCTCATGCCTGGAACGAAATAGAACTGACTCCAATTGGACACGGCGTCGAAGCCCCCGTTGGCAGCTGTCGTATCCTTGTAATAGCCGAACGTGTCGAGCGGCGAAAACCATGGGTCGCTGTCGCCGTGATAGAAGATCAGCTTGCCCCCGTGCGCCGAGAAGGTCGTCAAGTTCGTGGACATGGAGTCCACCAGTGGCTGGATGGCAGCCAGAGTTTCCTTATCGACCTCCATTGACATGTCGGCCGTCGCAGGACCGAAAATGCCGGGACCGGGTGACAGCAATCCCCGGAACGGCAGACCGTTCGTGATGCCTGTGTCGTAAAGGAAGCCGGCATAGACTTGGGTTCCACTCGATGTCTTCGGGCCGCCGAGGGCCTTCTTGATGGCGGTGGCTTTATCCGGCGCCAGACAACTGTCGCTCTTGTCGCCCTTGCACGCCAACATCTCGGGATCGAAGTCGCACGCCAGAGGATCGGAGATCAAGCCGTCTGCAAGACCATCTTTGGCATCGCACCTTTTGATGAGGGCCTCTTTGATCAGCTTGCGGTCGTTGTCGGTAATGGCTTGCTCGATGATGGGTTTCCCATTCGCATCTTTCGGAGCAATTTGATTGAAGGCGATGGGTATCCATCTCCCAATCGCGAGATTGGAAAGCCCGGTGCGCATGGCAGGATCTCCGGAGATGATGCCGTTGAAAACCGTCGGATAGCGCTGCGAGAGAATCATCCCTTCGCGGCCGCCTGTGGAACAGCCTGAGAAATACGAAAAGGCTGCGGGCTTGCCGTAATGTTGCGCGATGAGTTGTTTCGCGAGCGTGGCGACCTCGGCGTTGGCGAGATAAGCAAAGTCCAGATACGCCTGCTGGTCCTTCATGAAACCGAAGTCAAATCCTGGATGATGGCTCTTATGACCGGTGTCCGTAGTGACAACAACGAATCCGCGCATGAGAGCGGGCGTGTCTCCAGCGGCATTCAAGCCAAGTGGCGGCATTACGACACCGTTGCTGCCACCGCCCCCTTGCATCAGGAAGTCGCCATTCCATTTGTCGGGCATAGCCAGCGCGAACGTGATGCCAAACTCTTCTCCGTCGACTCCGGTGCGTCGGTTCATCACACCTTCGACCCGGCAATAGGCAGGCAGCGGTGCGCTGTGCCCCGGTCCCCAGGGATTCAGCTCTGTGGTTCCGGCAGCAATCGCTGCGGCTTTTGTGATTTCAACGTTCTCGGCTTTGAAGTTTGTCAGGCTCGCGCAGGAAGCTGGCTGCTGTGCCCACGTATAGCCAGTCAACACAAACGCCCAAATCATAGTTCTCGAGAAATGCGAATGCATATCGCCTCGTTTTCTCAACTGATAGCTAAAGCGCCGCGTGAACGCGGAAGCTCCGTGACCACTAAACACTGCACTATGTATGCTGATGTCCTCATTAGAATTTGTGTGGCTGTTCGCGACTGGGACAGCGGAATATCCTATTCCGGCAGCATGATTTGTCCTTTGATGTCAAAGTTCCCGCTGATTGACGGCACTCCAGTCCCCGGTTGGCCGCCTCCGATCGAGACCGTGTACTTGCCTTGCGGCACGATAATATCCCCCAAATCGGTGACCATGCTGAGGTCGCGCGGGTTCAACTGGAACTCGACCTTCTGGCTGGCGCCCGGCTCCAGGTGGACGCGTTGGAATCCGCGGAGTGCAAGGCGGGGGGCCCCGGCAACTTCGGGAAACTTCAGGTAGAGCTCGACTACTTCATCTCCGGCAACCTTTCCACCATTCGCGACATTGACAGAGGCATGCAATGGATCGCCCGCGTTCAGTGACGTGTCGGGCAGCGCGAGATTGCTGTAGCTGAATGTCGTGTAGCTGAGGCCGTATCCGAACGGCCAGAGTGGTTCGCCTTCGAAGTAGCGGTAGGTGCGCCCTTTCATTGAGTAATCTTCGAAGTGCGGAAGCTGATGAAGATCTTTGTAGAAAGTGACGGGAAGACGGCCGGCAGGATTATTTTTGCCGCTGAGGGTTTCGGCTATGGCGGCCCCGCCTTCTTCGCCCGAATACCAGGATTCGAGGATGGCGTTGGCGTGAGCCTTTGCCCAGTTCACGCCGAGCGCGCTGCCGTTCATCAGCACGACGACGAGAGGCTTGCCAGTGGCGGCCAAGGCCTCGAGCAGATCTTCCTCAGGTTTAGGTAAATCGAGGCTGGTGCGGTCTCCGCCAGAAAAGCCAGTCATCTCTACAGGCATCTCTTCGCCTTCGAGGCGGCTGGTGATGCCAACGACGGCAACGATGATATCGGCGTTTTTCGCGGCGGCCACCGCCGCGGGCTCGGGAGTGTTATTGACGGGAGCCCAGAGGATCTGCGCTTCGGGCTTGCCGTCTCCGAGGCGGCCATAGAGCACTTCAAGTTTGACCGGGTGGCCCTTTTCGAGGTGAACCTGGCTCCGATTGGTGTTCTTGCCCCAGATCGTCGTGATTTCCCTGCCATCCATGGTCAGGCGGCCAAAGCCGTCAACGCTGAGTCCTAGAAGATAGTCGCCGGTTGCGGTAGGGTTGAGAGAGCCAGTCCATTGCACAGACAGGTCGCGAATTCCTTTTGCCTGTTCCGGCAGATTACCCTCGTTCAGATTCACAGCGGACTCGACCCGCGAGGTAAGAGGAGTCGGCTTTGCGTCGAAGCTCGGGCGCGAACTGTATTCGGCTTTCAGGCCGGGCTTGCCGTCCGGAGTGACGAGCACCGACACAGGCACGGTCTGCCCCTGATTCGAAAGGAACTGCGTGCCCGGCACATACGTTATCTTTGTTTCTGGGAATTCAGCTTTCATTCCCTCCAGCACTGTGACCGTGTGCGACGTGCTGCCGTTATAGTTGCCGAGGAGGACCGCGGTTTGATCGGCGAGCGGGCCGACCATGGCGATGCGCTTCGCGGACTTCAGGGGCAGAACACCGTCGTTCTTGAGCAACACCAGGGATTCATTGGCGATGCGGCGGGCGAGGTCGCGGTGCGCGAGACTGTCGAGCTGCTTCTCGTCGATGTTCATGTAAGGCACGGTCGCCGGCGGATCGAACACGCCGAGACGGATGCGAGCCGTGAACAGGCGAATGAGTGCGGTATCGACCGAGCTTTCGGGGAGATACCCCTGCTGCACGGCTTCGATGTAGGGCTTGTAATCGTGATCGTCATTCACTTTGGCGAAGTCGATGCACTCATTGTCCATGCCGCGAATCAGCGAGATCGCTGAGGACTGCGGCTGCGTCGGGCGGTAGTGGTGGCCGTTGAAGATATTGCGGACGGCGTCGCAGTCGGAGACCACATAGCCCTGGAAGTGCCAGGCGCCGCGGAGAGTCTGCTGCAGGAGGAATTGACTGGCGCAGGCCGGTTCTCCATTAATCGCGTTGTACGCGCACATGACCGATCCGGCGTGGCCCTCGACAACGGCCGCACGAAAAGCGGGCAGATAGGTATCTTCCTCGTCGTGCTTGCTGACGTCCACGTCACTGAAGTGGCGCGTGGGCTCGGGGCCGCTATGCACGGCATAGTGCTTGGGCGTCGAGATGACGCGGTAATAATGCGGATCATCGCCTTGCATGCCGGTGACGAAGGCGACCGCCATGCGTGCGCTCAAGAATGGATCTTCTCCGTAAGTTTCCTGGCCACGACCCCATCGCGGGTCGCGAAAGATGTTGACGTTAGGCGCCCAGAAATCGAGACCTTCGAAAATGTTGGAGTGCCCGGCGCGCTCGTGCTGCGCGTGTTTGATTCGTCCCTCAATGCCGATGGCGGTCGCCATCTCCTGAATGCGGGGAACATCGAAGGTGGCGGCGAGACCAATGGGCTCGGGAAATTCGGTTACGCCGTCGGAAATGACGCCGTGCAAGGCTTCGCTCCACCAATCGTACGAAGGAATATTCAGGCGTGGGATGGCGCGCGCCTGATTCACCAACTGAGAGGCTTTCTCTTCGAGCGTCATGCGGTGGACGAGATCGGCCGCGCGCTCTTCAGCAGAGAGATTGGAGTTCATGTACGGGAGGCTGGACGTATCCTGCGCGATGGAGGTGCGGGGGATGAATGCGATGATAACTATAAGTGCGGCCAGCGAGAGTATTCCGGGACGGTTCATTTCCGCTCCTATCGGTGTCCGAATTCAGCGCACGGACCTTACGGCGTGTGAATCGAAATTGCTTTTCCAGCGTAATCAACCAGCTTGCCCGGATTGGCGGTGGGCTCAAGGCCCGTGCCGTGTCCGGCAGATGCCCACACAATTTTCATCTGAATGCCTGCCGGCATTTGAGGGTAACTGCCGATTCGATCTCCTATGGTTAGAGTACGGGTCGATTCCGACCAGCGAAGTGGGATGACCGAGTGGGCGCCGCGTTCGTAGTCGTAACTGTCGCCGGCGTCTTGATACAAGTCGAAGCTGCCGTCAGCGCCAGGGTAGATACGGAGTTCGATAGGCCCCGCGGGTTTTTCGTCGGCATATTCAATTTCAGGACCGAGGGGAAGAATCGAACCGGCACGAACGTAGACGGGAATGCGATCGAGAGGCGCGTCAGCGTCTATGTCGCGTCCTCCACTCTGCGATGCTCCCGTCCAGAAGTCGTACCATGCGGAGGCGTCCGGCAGATACAAGGTTCTGTGATTCGCATCCGGCTGAAGCACCGGGTTGACGAGGAGCGCAGTCCCGAACATGAACTGGTCACCGATGTCGCGAACTTTGGGATCGGTGCGCCAGTCCATCACGAGCGGCCGCTGGATTGTATAGTCCTCGTTTGTCACACGCCATGCCAGGGAATAGATATAGGGCATGAGGCGGTAGCGTAGCTTGTCGTAGTTGATAAGAATCGGCTCGACCTTGTTGAACGACCAAATCTCATTCTGGGGCCGGTGTCCATGCGTGCGAAAAATCGGGCAGAAGATTCCGTACTCAAACCAGCGTGCGTAGAGTTCCTGGAATTGCGGATCGTCGATGGGGTTGTCATGCGGTGGCCAATAGCCGCCGATATCGGTTGTCCAATAAGGATATCCGGAGAGCGCGAAGTTCAACCCTGCGGCCACTTGATGACGCAACCCCCAGTATGAGCCATAAACGTCACCGGACCAGACTGCCGCACCCACTCGCTGCTGGCCGAGAAAAGCAGACCGCGTCAGCAGAAAGACCCGCTTGCGGTCGGTGGTTGCTTTCCAGTGTTCCTGAACGCCCAGTGTGTGCATGAACGGAAATATGTTCGTATATTCGGCGCCGTTGCCGATGGCAATCTGCTTGTTCTGCAGGATCGCGTCGCCCATGTGCGGCCAGAATTCTTCCGGCTCGGCGCTGTCTAACCAGAATGCGTCCCAACCTAAAGAGAAGAGTTTGCCGGCAAGATTACGCCAATAGAAATCACGCGCTTGGGGATTCGTCGCGTCGTACACGTGCGCGTGGGGAACATCGAAATGCTGCTCAGTCATCTGCGCGAAGTTCTCGGATTTCGGATCAAACAACCCCCACACCGAAAGCATGGCGTGAATCTGTTCGTCATGGAGCTGCTTGAGTTCGCCTGGGACGTCGGGGAAATTGGAATTGAAGATCGGATCGCCTTCTGCTTTCCACCAGAACCAATCTTGAACGATGGTGTCGAGCGGTATGTGCTGTTCACGATAGCGGTGCGCAATTCCAAGAACCTCGGCTTGCGAAACGTACCGGTCCTTTGATTGAAAGAATCCATATGCCCACTTGGGGAGCATCGGTGTGTGTCCGGTCAGGTTCCGGTACTCGTGGATCAGTTGATCCATCTCCGGACCGTAAATGAAGTAGTAGTCGATCGCGTGGCCGGCAAGTGAATCGAGATTCAGTTCCAGCGGGAAGCGATTATCGACGTGTGTCAACGACGCGGTATTCCACATCAGGGCGTAGCCTTTGCTCGACAACAGCAAAGGGATCGCTACATCCGTATTGTTCTGCGCAAGTTCGACCGTGGCTCCGCGGTAGTTGAACAATCCGCTCTGGTGCTGTCCCAAACCGTACAAACCTTCCGAGAAATCCGGCGCAAACCTGTCCTCTACGTGAAACGTCTTTTCTCCATTCAGCACGGTCGGGTCGTAGGTGCGGGGAACAGAGTTCCGCTCCCGCAAGAGATTCTCGCCGCTTGCCGTGCTGAATTGGACGTTGCCCCACTTAAGCGAGAGTTCGATTTTCAGTTTGTCGGTAGTGAGGATCGCCGCGTCGCCTGTTTGTGAGACCTCAAACTTCGCGCCCGGACAAGAGTCTTTCGGATCGAGCATCCATGGCTGGCTTTGTCGAATTGCGTTGGGAGGCTCGGACGACGCCACGAAGTGGATGACGGAAGACCGGCAAACAGAAATGTGAAGGCTCTCGTTTCCGATCGTGACTGCTATCCCGTCCGCAGCGCGCGCGTACTTGACCGGAGGTAGCGGAGGAACGTCCCATAACTGGGCTCGTGCCGCCGCGTCATTCCAGAACAGGCTACATAGGCCGAGAAGGAGAGGCAGACAGACTTTGCGCAGAAGATAAATCGGTCTCATGGTTAGCCTTTCGAGCATCATCGATGGAATACTCCTTCTGTCCCCCGCGGCAGCAACTTCTGGACGCTTACTTTATGGCAAATGAGTAAATATTCACGCTGAACGGCGGTACGGTAGCAGCGACTGGCAGCGAATTCAGTTCCTGTTCTTCCACTTCCACTCCCGGTGTCTGCCCCACGGTGATGGTGGCGTCAACGGTAGCCGGCGCCAGACGCCACAGGTGGCCTTGCCTCGCGAGCTTCACACCGTTGATCGCGAGCTTCATCGCCTGCTCCGCATCTGAGGGATTCAGCACGGCAAATGTCAGGGTTTTACGTTCGTCGCTGAGAGCGGCGCTCACATCCAGAGGATATGTATCGCTCCCCGGATTCACCGCAGGTTGATCGCCTCCGGCGGGGTAGATCGGCTTGGGTTGTGGCGAGTCTCCGGAAACTTCGACCGGAATTGTGCCGAAGTGTTCGCGATACATCTTGAACAGGAGACCGGTCGGATTCAGAACCGCGTCGGTGCGATCTTCGCTGATCATTGCGGTTGCGAAGGTAAATGCCCCCAACTGGTAGAGATCCGAATGGCGAAACATTTCATGAAATGCCCAGGCGTAGGCTGGAACGACCTTGTACGAGTTCGGCGGCGCACCGATGTAGGCCCACTCGTCCAGACTAATCGGGACTGGTTTTTCTTTGAGCCCCGGAATGCGCTGTAAATATTGCTGGTAATGTTCGTACTTCACCCGAACCTGCGTGGCGGGTGCGCGTTCCCACTCGATCAGCGTCTGCGGCGCAGTGTCGACTTTCTCGCCCGTTGTAAGATCGGTTCGCTTTCCGCTGGTCGAATAGAAATGCTCGCTGAGCAGGTCCATATTGTCGAGGCAATGGGCAAGCAGATTGCCGCTCCAGTCCCCAGCAGAAAGATAGTCAGGCACAATCTGTCCGTTGAGCCGTTTCGCCTGTTTCGAACCGGTCATGGCGTCGGGCATCGCGCCTGCCGCGATCAGTTTGATCGATGGATCGACCTTTCGCATCGCCTTCGCGAACATATTGTGCTTGAGTTCCCATTGAGCGACGGGCATGAAGCCCAGCTGCCATTCGCCCCAAGGCTCGTTTCCGATGCCCCAAAACCTAATGTGATATGGCTCCGGATGACCATTGGCCGCTCGCAGCTTGCCCATCGGCGTAATCACGGCGCCGTTGGCATATTCAACCAATTGCGCGGCGGACCATTCGTCGCCGAATCCGCCGTTTACGGTCACGTAAGGCTCGACATCCAGCAGGCCGCAAAGAGTCATAAATTCATCGGTTCCCACATCGTTGGGCTGAACCGCGTGCCAGACCGGATCCATGATGGGAGGACGCTTATCCGGATCCCCGATGGCATCGCGCCATTCGTAGCCGGAAACAAAATTTCCACCAGGCCATCGATACACGCCGGAATGCAACTGCTTCAGGGCGGTGATCACTTCTGCGCGGAAGCCTTGCACGTTGTTGGCGGGCATCAGTGAGACTGCCCCGATATGAAAGGCACCCGTGCCGGTTCCGGCGATCTCGAGCCGCGCCTCATCGCTGGCACGCTTCGGCTCGAAACTAAATGGAAACTTCCGATAGCTGGCGCTGACATTCTTAATGACGACGGTCTGTCTTTCCTCCGCCGCATCGCCCCACATCAGAGTTACCTTCACTGTGGCCCCGGGCGTTCCCTCCAGAACCACACGTCCGCTATAGAATCTCCCTTTGCGGACGGCCAATCCGGACTGCTGGATTCCGTGCGCTTCTGTCGGACTCAACTTGATCATCGGCGTGTGCTCGCCGACGTAGGGATGGTTGGCGTCCATGGTGATGAATTCATCCGCGCCGATCGGTGTCCAATGACGCAGCGCGGTTCGTCTCCAGCTGGGGCCAGCCGGTTCGGCAGGAGGATGAGAGGTAATCGGAAAGTAAAACTTCCGGTCGTCGAGCATCTCAGCCCAAATATTGTTGTTGACGATTCCTCCGATGTGCTCCAGAAACTGGCCATAGATGTACTTTGAGATTGGGGCCTCTGTCTTCGACGCGTCGATGGTGACGTTGACCGGTTGGGTTTGCGCAATGGCAAAGGTTGCGAGAAAAAGAGTCGCGAACAAAACCTGTTGCGCGACAATGCGAGTCTGACGTTCCGAACCCATGGTCAATTTCTTCCTTGTGGGCGCTGAACTCGTAAGCTCATTTTCAGCAGGGCGTGTCGTTTTCGGTGATGCGTAGCAACACCATGTTGTCGGCGAAGATCGGCCTGACACACGGGAACGGCTCGACGTTATTCTTGGCCGCAGCACTGCACGGCAGTGACAATGAGAACGCGGCGGAAATAAGAACTGTGGAAGTTCGTTGTGAATCATCGGTCAAGAATCTGACGCTGAAGTACCGCTAACTGTAGCGAACTCCCGAATAAAACGCCAGACGGGACAAACCTTCCGCACGCAACGGGCTTAACAACCTTGATCGCGCTTGCTCCCTGCGCGCGCCTTTTTTGAAGGGTTCTTGACTGTGCGTCGTTGTGTCGATTCACGCACAACCAACTCTGGCTGCAACACCACTATTTCCGGCTGTGGAGGCGCCTTCGAGTTCAGAATGCGCAGCGCGATTCGTGCTGCTTCTTCTCCGATTTGCCGGCTGTGCTGATCGATGCTGGACAACGGGACACGAAGTGAATCGTCGTAGTGGAGATTTCCGCAGCCGATGATCGCCAAATCCTGCGGGATCCGCACTCCGTGATCCAGCGCATAATTCATGGCACCCAAGGCCAACGGATCGTTGAAACAGAACACTCCGTCGGGTCTGGGCTTCAGACTCAGGAGTTGAAGCATCGCTTCCGCCCCCCCGTGTTTCGTTCCTACATCGCCTTTGCGTTCTGTGGTGATGTAATTGTCCATCACTTTCAAACCGCCTTGCGCGAGGGCCCGTTTATATCCTTCCATCCGGCGAATCCCAGGACTGGTCTCCGGTCCGCGGATGTGGGCGATTCGTTTGCAGCCTAGGTCGATCAAGTGCCGGGTTGCGAGCACTCCGACGGATTCATCGTCGACCCCGACAAAGTTCGCTGAAAGGCCAGGCAGGCATCGATCGATCAAAACATAGGGTATGTTCTGTTTTTCGATGCGAAAGAAAACCTCGACCGTCGTGCGGCACGATGCAATGATTAAGGTGTCGAGCCGGCGTGCCAGCAAGTGATTGATCTCCACTTCCTCAAGATCCGGATCTTCCTCCGACGACGAAACGATCAGATAGTAGCCGCTTTGTCGCAAGACTTCGGACAGAGACTTGGCAACTTCCGTAAAGAATGGGTGAAGCAGATCGGGAACGACCAGGCCCACAAGATACGAGCGCCCGGTCACCAAGCTGCGGGCGGCCAGGTTGGGACGATAGTCCAGCTCTTTCACGCGGGCGAGGACACGCTCCCGGGTTTCGTCTCCGATGTCAGGATGATTTCTCAGAACCTTGGAAATGGTGATCATAGACACTCCGAGGTCCTTGGCGATGTCCTTCATTCGTATGCTCATACGCGGCTCGTCAGTTCCCAGCAGCTCAGATCGTCCCGGTGTGCAGTCGCCATGGAATGCAATCGAGCTTTGCCGGCGAAGCAAATTTCAGCAGCACAGATGGTTTCTATCCGAGTTCCTGTTCTTGTTGACATCGATAACTTTACCGATTATTTTCCACGGAGTACAGACATGAGGGCTCTCGTGCTTCGCAAGCCGGGTCAGGCCAATCTGGAGACTATCGCCGATCCCGCGCTCACAGATACGAACGTACTGCTCAAGGTTCGCTTCGTGGGATTCTGTGGCAGCGATCTGAATTCGTTCCGCGGGCTCAACCCCCTGGTCTCCTATCCTCGCATTCTGGGCCATGAAGTATCGGCCACCGTCGTTGAAGATCGCGAACGAGACGGCGGCGCGTTGCCCGCGGGGACGAACGTAACCATCTCCCCGTATACAAGCTGCGGCGAATGCTCCTCCTGTCAGCGCGGCCGTCCGAACGCTTGCCAGTTCAACCAGACTCTCGGCGTGCAAAGGGATGGCGCCCTCACCGAATTCCTCGTGATGCCGCGGGCAAAACTGTACCTCGCCAAGCTCACTCTGAAAGAATTGTGCCTGGTGGAACCGCTGACCGTTGGATTCCATGCCGTCGCACGCGGACGTGTCAGCAAAGAGGATACCGTTGCAATTTGGGGATGTGGCGGAGTCGGGCTAGGTGTTGTAGCAGCGGCGGGTAGCCGCGGTGCGCGCACGATCTGTATCGACGTGGATGACGAAAAGCTCCAGCTGGCGCGGATGGCAGGCGGCCAACTGACCATCAATAGCAAGCGAGAACCACTACACGAACGATTGCTGGAAATGACCCAAGGCCGGGGACCCGATGTTGCTATCGAAGCGATTGGCACCGCAACGACGTTCCGAGCCGCGGTCGAAGAGGTCGCATTCACCGGCAGGGTGGTGTACGTCGGCTATGCAAAGCAACCGGTGATCTACGAAACCAAGCTGTTCGTACAAAAGGAATTGGACATTCTCGGCTCCAGAAATGCACAGCCCGAGGACTTTGCAGCCGTTATCAAACTTCTAGAATCGCGGATGTTTCCCGTCGATCAAGCCATCAGTTTGGTTGTTCCTCTTGAGGAAGCAGCCGATACGCTGCGCTCCTGGAGCGACAATCCGTCTCGATTCAGGAAGATCGTGGTTTGTATGGATTAACTCCGGATTCAGACGTTCAGCGGCTCTCTGTTTGCTGCCGTATGTGCGGCTGTAGAGTGGCTCCCAGAGAAAATCCGGCAACCACTAAGGAAAGGGCACCATGTTTTCACGTCAGTTACTTTCGCGTCTCGAACTTGTCGCGACCTTGTTGATGTTGTTGGCCGTTTCTATGCTGCAGGCCCAGACGGCCACCTCTCCCACCGCCGCCCAGGATCCTGAAAGCATCGATCAAATCTGGCAGAAAGCCAGCAGCAAATACGATTCAGAACGCGCGGCCTTACTGAAACGAGTCGATGGCGGGGACCGACAGGGGCCGTTCCGGCCGGATTGGGACTCGCTTCAGAAGTACGAAGTACCCGAATGGTACAAGGACGCAAAGTTCGGCATTTTCATCCATTGGGGGGTCTATTCGGTCCCGGCTTTTGGCAACGAATGGTATCCGCGAAATATGTACGTAGAGGGATCGGCCGAATACAAGCATCACCTCGCGACTTACGGCCCCGAGGACAAGTTCGGCTACAAGGATTTCATCCCGATGTTCAAGGCCGAACATTTTGATGCGGCGGCATGGGCCCAGTTGTTTAAGAAGGCGGGCGCAAAATACGTTGTTCCAGTTGCGGAGCATCATGATGGCTTTGCCATGTATGACAGCGACCTAAGCGACTGGACGGTCGCAAGAATGGGACCGCATCGCGACACGACGGGTGAACTGGCAAAAGCGGTACGCGCCGAGGGGCTGCATTTTGGCGTTTCGTCGCACCGGGTGGAACACAATTTCTTCTTGGGCGTGGGCCGGGACATTCACTCTGATGTTAACGATCCCCAATATGCAGCCTTCTATGGGCCGGCTCATGCCTGGCTCATGAATCCTTGGGGCCTGCCGCTCAACGATGACTTTACTTACGTCTCCTCGGCCTGGGCGGACGACTGGCTCGCGCGCGGAGCAGAACTCGTGGAGAAGTATCATCCTGACATTGTGTACTTCGATTGGTGGATCGGCCAGCCTTCGATCCGGCCGAACCTCACGAAGTTCGCCGCGTTCTACTACAACAGTTCTCTGAAATATGGCGACCACGCTGGGGTCATCGACTACAAAGACTATGCCATGAACGAGCACTCCGGAGTGCTCGACCTAGAACGTGGGCAACTGGGGGACATTCGTCCTCTTTATTGGCAGACGGACACTTCGGTGAGCAATAAATCCTGGGGCTACATCAAGGATGACACCTTCAAATCGCCGGAATTCATCGTTCACCAACTCATTGATATTGTCAGCAAGAATGGAAATCTGCTGTTGAACATTGGTCCACGCTCTGACGGCACTATACCGGAAGCTGTTCAGCAGGTCCTGCTCGATGTTGGCGCGTGGCTGAACGTCAATGGGGAGGCGATCTATGGGACTCGCCCGTGGCGGGTTTATGGCGAGGGACCGACGAAAGTGGTCCCTGGACTGTTCCACGATACCGACACTGCCAACTACAAACCGGAGGACTTCCGCTTCACCACAAAAGGCGATGTTCTCTACGCGATCGGACTCGCCTGGCCGAGCGGGGGCGAGGCTGTCATTCATTCGCTCGCATCGGCCGTGGGCGGTGGGCGCGTGCAATCCGTTACGTTGCTGGACAGCGATGCAAAACTGCAAGTCGATCAACGCGCCGACGGACTCCATGTGCGGATCCCGGCTCAAGGTCGTGCCAAATACGCGTATGCGCTCCGTCTGACATTCGACCGTTCCTCCCACTAGAAGCCTGAACCCTAGCTTTCAATTCACCCGGTCAGGGATAAGAATTAGGTGTTATCATTCCTCGGGATATATTCGCTACCTGTAGCGCTAACTATGGCCGAGAGAACAACTCTGCGGGAGATCGCCAGGCTGGCTAAAGTTTCGACGGCGACGGTTTCGCGCGTGATCAATCGCGTGCCCTCAGTCGACCCCATTTTGGCCAGACGCATTCGGAAGGTGATTGAAAAGGAGGAGTACTATCCGAACACCAACGCCCGCGCATTGGTTCGCGGTCATAGTCGTAGCCTTGGCCTGATTGTGTCCGAGATCACAAATCCATTTTTCCCTGAGATCGTGCAAACCTTCGCGAAATTGGGCGTCCAGCACAATTATGACGTCTTCTTGAGTTCAATCGACCACGATCCCCGTTTGGCGCAGACTGTGGCTCGGCAGATGATTGAGCGCAGCGTGGGGGGCGTCGCGATTCTGACCTTTGGCGGCGAGGCACCGCTCATCGATATTCTAACTGCTCGAAATATAGCCGTCTTCGCGGTCGATACCGATCCAGCCGGACCGCTACTCAAAATCCTGCAAATTGATTACGAGCACGGGATTCGCCAGGCTGTACAACACCTGGCGGCCTTGGGGCATGAGCGCATCGCCTTTATCGGCGGACCACAAGAATTAAAAACTGCTGCGATGCGCAAACTTGCCGTTGAAAAATGCATGGAGGAAATTGGCTTCGAGCTTCTCCCGGAACTGTTCATTGATGGGGATCACACGATCGAAGCCGGGATGAAAGCATTGTCCGCTCTCGCGACTATGCCGGATCGTCCTTCGGCTGTGCTCTGTTCAAACGACATGACGGCCATCGGCGTAATGCGGGCCGCATTCGACCTGTCCCTCAACATTCCTCGAGACCTGTCGGTCATAGGGTTCGATGACATACGGCTAGCCCAATTCATGATCCCGCCACTCACTACGGTCCAGATGTCGCAGGCCGAGATTGCCAATTTGTCGTTCTCGGCGTTGCTCGATTCTCTGGAACCTGCCCGCCAAGGAGATGTGCGGCGGGTGTATCCGATCAAGACGAACCTCGTACTTCGATGTTCGACAGCGCTTGCACCTGGCTGCCTTAGGAACAGGGCTGCAACCGGGGGGCTCGGGAGCCGATACGAACTGACGTTGGCCGCGAGTATGTCATCGGGGACGGATCGAAGCGGCGCATCTGGAGCCACCACCGACTGATCCGTCCGTGCGGCCTAGCGACTTCAATCCTTACATGTCCGTCAATCTGCCACGCGCGGAGCGGCACTCGATGACACTGAATCTGTCCAACGATGATGCCCGGCGACACTCCTCAATCAAGGACATCTGCTTGAGGCGAGTTGTTGCCGGGACGCTTCTGTGCCTTACGGGAATACTCGCGTTGGCGCAGAGCGGGGATCAGCATCCCGACTGGCCTGGACCCGGGCGGTTATTTGTTGGAACCTGCTATCAACCAGTCGATCGTTCACCTGAACAGATACGCCAAGACATTGCCCTCATGAAGCAGGCGGGATTCACCATGGTCCGCATGGGCGACCTTTCCTGGGACGCGTTTGAGCCATCCGCGGGGCAATTTGAGTTTGCGTGGTTCGATCAGATTTTGGATCAGATGAACCAAGCAGGAATCAAGGTAATTCTCGATATCGGCGGATCGCCCGCGCCCATCTGGCTGCATTATAGGTACCCATCGGTGAACTTGATCAATGAAAAAGGCGCGACCCTGCAGCCGGCAGAGCGCTATATGGAAGATATCAGTGATCCCATTTACCGGCAGCATCTGATCCGCTTCGCGGACGAGTTAACGCGGCACTACGCACATAATCCGGCACTCGCGGCGATTGGCTATAACAACGAAATCGGCAATGGAGTGATGTCCTACTCCGAGGGTGACCGCCGGAGGTTCATTGAATGGCTGAAGGTGAGGTACGGGACCATTGAAAAGCTAAACAAAGCATGGGCGACCCAACGCTGGTCGCGGCACTTGAATTCTTTCAATGAGGTGCAATTGCCTTATGCGAACGGGCCTTCCCCGCCGGAACGGTACCTCGATCTGCGCCGCTTCTGGTCCGATGTGACGATCTCTGTCCTTGAAGATCTGGAAAAAATTCGTGAGCGGAACGTCGCTAATCTCCCGGCCGTTTCAAATCTCTGGGATACCGCTGGACGAAGGGGCTTCGACTATCTGAGCTCGTACAGGAAATACGTGAGCTATGGAGCCGAGGGATTCTATCCGTCAAACCCGCTTGATGTCTCGCTGGGCGCGTTGCTTGTTAAGGGCGATCTTCCCACTCCGGCGTGGTTCAACGAATTCGTAACTGGCGGCGGCGGATATTACGGCGGCCCCAAAGGCATCATTCGCATGTGGGCCTATCTGGCGCTGATTGATTACGGTCAGACGTTTCTTGCTTGGACCTTCAACACGCACCGAGGCGGAGAGGAACAGGCGCTCTTTGGGCTGCTCGATCATGATGGGACTCCCTCCTGGAAATATGCGGAGTTCAAGCAGATTGCGAGTGAGTTTTCGAAGCTGCAGCATTTCGGCTTCCCGCGCTATCACAAGCCGGACGTCGCCATCGCCTACTCGTTCGAAAGCAACATAGCATCGCATCCTCCCTCAAGCAACACGGCCCGCAGCTATTTCAGCGTGGGCTACACCGAGCAGGTGGAAAGCACTCTGCAGCCTTTTTTTGAAGACAACATTGATGTCGCCGTCATCAACATCGGCCACAGCCGTCTCGACTACAAGCTCTTGGTTGTGCCCGCAGACTATCTGATGGACGTCGCAAGCGCCGAGGCGATCCGGGATTACGTGCGCAGCGGGGGCACGGTGATCATGACAGCCTTTTCGGCGAAGGTGGATGAGAACAATCAGTGGTTCGATACGCCACTTCCCGGTCGTTTGAGCGATGTATTCGGGATGCGCACGTCAGAGTTCTATCGGCCGAACACCCCACCGGAGATCAGCCTGAACGGCAAAACCGAAAAGGCCACGATTGGCTTCTATGAAGTACTTGAGCCCCGGACAGCAAAACTCATAGCTGTCTTCACGAACACGCCCGAGAAATCTCCCGCCGTCACAGTCGACAACTACGGCAAGGGTCGCGCGATCTACGTTGCTGTTCCGGCGCAGATGTCGGTCCTTGCTCCGCTAGTGCGCAGCTTGTACTCCGATCTCGGCATCGAGAAAGGACCAGAGACTCCCTCGGGGGTCTACGCGCGAGTGGTTGAAGGACGGACGCTGTATGTGAACACAACCGGCAAACAGAAGTCTGTGACCATACGCGGGACGAAGCGCGGAGTCATCAGCGGCGCATCGTACGTAGGCGTGATCCGGCTGAGACCCTACGCAGCAGACCTGGTGGAATAGAACTATTTTGAGAGCGGGACACCTGCCGGCAGACGCACCCTACAGTGGCTCTCGCCCTGCTCGGTCACCTCAGCCACGAGGAAGACCGGGCTGTACATACATTCATCGGGAATGTCGGCAAGCTACTGAGTTGCCGCGGGGTCAATGCCTCCCCGCGATAAACATCAGGGGTATGCAGCTTGATTTGCGAGTCTGCGCCAGCACCGTTAAGGTGAAAATGCTCCTCTTCCCAGCCTGGGAAAGGCAGCGCAATCCTCTAAGACGCCCGCCTTCGAAGTGCTTGCGCAGCGGGGCTGGCGGATACTTCTCTCCCACGTGATCTTCAACCGCATCAAGCAGCATTTTGAATTGCCGAAGGCGGAACTCAAGATAACGTTTGATGGCTTCAGGCTTGCGGTTCTGCTTGTGAGGCAAGTCCAGCATCGCGGTCTCGCTATCGAAGTCCGCAAATGCACTATCCAACGAGTCAAGTACCCTTGTGAGATAACGCTTGTCCTCCGGTATGGCTGCAATCCGCCTCTCAGCTTCCTTCGTGCTCGTCCCTGACAATCGGCGGTGAAGTAGTCCAAATACGCGGCATCCAGAGATGCGGAGAGCGCATCCGCCAGTGTCCGGGTGTCAATTCGAAAACGTTCAGGTCCTTCACACGCATGTTCGTGACTTCGCCTTTTGGCGCTCCACAACAGGCCTTGTACTTTTTTCCCGAACCACACTCACAAGGGTCGTGACGACTTGTGTCGCTGCTCATTCTTCCCTCCGGGCTCAGAACCGTACTTGCTCTCACATTGTGGCATGAGAGTCCGGACCGTTCCACCGCGAGATTGAATTATCCGAGATAAGCGAAGCGGAACCCACCGCCGAGCTATCTCGCGCATACAATGGCCGCATGAAAGACCTTACGAATCGAGTTGCCCTTGTGACTGGCGGAGCGATGGTTGTCCCTACCGCGACCGTCAACTACGAGCTAAGGTTCGCCTCGCCTCGCACTGCGCGAGGACGTTGGCCGGATGGCGCAAGTCCCCCGCTTTCGAAGCTACTGTACTGCGTTCAGCTGCTGGTAGATCAACATCGCCACGAGCACCAGCAGAAATACCCCAGAGCCGATGCTGAACACGCGCACCGGGACGGTAAGCCGGTTGACCTTGGCCAACAGTTCCGTCTGCTCCTCGTGCATGTGCGAACTCGCGTCGTCCAGAAACAACTGGTCATCCCTGTGCATCGTGAGTGTGCTCTTGTAGATCAGGAGGACGATCAGACCAATTGCGAAAACTCCGAAGATCACCGCTACGACAGTCAGCGTCATAAGCCACCTCGGGCCGATTCCAACCCAAGTGCAGGCGGCTTTCCCACTTCCTTGGGGTTCGGAGGAACTCCTTTGAGAACTAGAAGCCCGGCCCCTTCACCGCCGAGCGGCGGGCTAAATGATGCGACGCTCGCATCTGGCGGGGCCGGGCCCAATTCGGGAGGTATTCAGTTTTGATTCCTCCTATATCTATTACAATCTATTACAAGCCTTTTCCACCCCGCTGTCAGTGATTTTCATCACAAATTAAGCTGGGCTCCTCTGCCTGTCAGGACTTGGGCCGCGCATTTTCGGGGACCAACCGGGTTGCTGGTGTAATTGCGACGGGGTTAATGAGCGTTATCGAGATATTTCAACAGTTGTGGCGACCTGATAGTGAGTTCAGGCTGCGCAGTCCCGACGCGAAGGTGTAGAACGAAGGCCTCTTGGTCTAAGTGAATACCGTTCATTGGAATGGTTGCCGCCAGCCAGAACACAGCGTCATCCAAGGCTGTACCGTGTTGCCATTCCGCAAGAAGACCCTGTCTGTACATTGATCGAAGTTGAGCGTGGCGCAGCCACACAGCGGGCAGGTTCGCGTCGGGACTGCAAGCGCTGGCCATTGAATCGATACTCACTACCCCGTCTTTGCCGCAATAACGCTTCGCCCTTTCCACGCACAGCTCGTGAAGACATTTGAGATCGTGCTCGGCCACCGGTGGTATGGCAGCGCCTTCTTCTGCCGCTGTGATGAAGACTCTGAAGGACTCCAGTCGGTCAAGTTGCTCATCCGCCATCTTTGTCACCAACTCCTTCGCCATAGGCTCAGGTAGTCCGCGTTTGCGGCGTCCTTGGCTGGGATGGTCCCGCTTTTGCGACTGTGCTCGGTTGGGATTGTCCCTTTTCCAGCGCCATCTTTGCGGCATAGCACGATTCGTGCACTGCCAAGTGATTTTCGTCGATTGTGGAGTTTCCTGATGAAACAGCTCTGCCGCATATCCGGCAGTTTGGGATATGTATCGTCGTCATAACAGCCTCCAGTGCCGTGCCAATTGCACAAGAGACGTCGCCCAGAACGGGAAGGCGGACGGATGTGTATTTTTACTCACCCAAATTATATCGCTATCCGCTTGGAGGAATTGTCTTTAAGTAAAGTCAAGTCGGTTTCGGAGACCCTGAAAGACGCAAAGCCACACTCCATGAGTGAAATTGACTTGACGCTTCAGTACATCAGAGGAAAGAAGTAACGAAAACCTTATGAACAGATCGCACGTCCTTGAGTTTCCGAAGATTTTGGTCTTCCTGTTGGTGGAAGCCGCGCAAGTCACGGTGCGCAGCAACCCGGAATGGCGCCGCAAGTGTTTTCACTTGGCGATGCGCCGCGGACGGAAGATCGCCAAGGTAGCGATGGCCCGTAGACTCGCTGTTAGTCTGTACTGGATGTGGCGCAACGAATGGAACTACGAACAACTTACAAAGTTCGGTTCGCACGCTGGACAGCCCGGAAATCCCCATGGTGTTGCAGTAGATCACCGTCGTAACGATTGGGCGTCCCGCTCCCCTTGGCAGGGGAGTTCGAAGTAGCAATCATGATCGAAGGTGTGACCGAAGAGATGGATGGGTCGGACCGAGTTTCCTGACCTGAAACGATTACGAGCGGGCCTTGGGTTGCAGAGATGGTCCCTTTCTCTGAAGCCAATTTACTTGGCCTCATCCTTCGGCAACGTAGACAAATGGACCACGGCTGCCGCCGCCGTGAGCTTCACCTCGTCTTTTTCATCCTTCAGACCGTTGCTCAAATCCGGCAGCACCGCAGGATGACCTCGTCGAGCCAGTGCGTCGTAGGCGGACGCCCTCACGAGCGAGTCCTTGTCCACAGTTGCCGCAATCAACGCTTTTTCGGTGCGCGGATCGGGATCTTTCGCCAGAATCTTGATGGACGTTGCTTTTAAAATCGGCGCCTTCTCCTCACTGGCATGAATGACGTTAAAAGCCTGGAGCCCAATCCCTCCGAAGGGCACGAATCCCATGCCCTGTTCAAACGCCATCTCTTCCATCTGCTTGGGATTTCTCAATAAATCATTCAACTGCTTCTCCTCGCCTCCAACCAGGCTTTCGCCGGTTTTGCGCTGCCCCGTGAGCACAGCATAGTAGACGCTGTATCCCCTTTCATCACCGAGCTGGATCAGTGCTCTGGCTGCGGCCATAACCACCGCGCCTTCTTTGTCGCTCTTTGCCGACGCCACCAATGCTGGGATTGCACCCTTGGAGCCCATGGCGCCCAGTGACAGAGCAGCCGCCCCCCGCACTTCCGCCTCTTTATCCTGCAATCCCTTCTCCGCCATCTTGATGGCCTTGGCATTGCCGGGAATTAACTGCAGCACCCTCATGGTGGCGATACGCTGATCGGTACTATCGTTGTCGGCAGCAGCCTGCAGGATGGTCCAAGCCTGATCAAGCGGCGCTTGAGCAGACATGACAGCTGGAGCTACTGACAAAATAGCGCCGATCAATGTGGCTGCCGCGAGCGTCAATATTTTCCCTCTAGGACCTTTGAATGCTGATCTATGCTTTACCATTTTGCAAGTCTCCTTGTACATTGCGAGCCAGCGCATCGCCGCGACTCCTGAGCTTCAGCGTCTGGCAGCAGATGGTCAACTGTCAGTTGCGACAGGAGGGCGATGATCCGAGGAACCGAGTTCACAACAAGTCTTACTGCAGATAGTTGACGAAAGGCCATAGCGCGTTTTGACCACGGTGAGCGTAACCGCGATTCTGCGACAAGAGGTCTATGCGCGATCCATGCGCACAACTCGCCGTATGAAGTGTTCGCCCGCGAGTTGAACCGTGTTTGCCAACGTGAACCCTGCCTTCTTGAAGGCACGCAACGATCTGAGGTTACTCTCCTCAGGATCGGTGACGACGGCGCTCACATGAGGGTCTAAAAATGCGATCCCAGACCGGTCATCGCAAGTTCCCCGATTGCCAGGTCGATGCCAGCCGACGCGAGTTCCGCCCCTAGTTGCCGTGCATGCTCTGGGTAATCAGACCAGAGATTCCACTGAATCCACCCTATTGGCCGCTCAGTGTACTCGATCACGAAAACGCGTGTCGGCTCAACACCATCAACGTGCGATCACATGAAAAGGAGATCGACCCTTGAAGAAGCATAGCAAGTCTTCGCAGCGGAGTGAAGCAAGCTTGAAGGGGACGAAAGTGCGAGGTCCGGTGCAGCGAGATGCAAAAGAAGTACTCGCGGAGGTCCTGGAAAAGTTGAGGGGGAAACTGGATGCGCCGGCGGTGTCGACGAGCACAAAAGAAAAACGCAGGGGAAACACGGTTGGCCCCAATCGAGATCGTCTGACGGTGGGAGTGGATCTAGGGGACCGCTGGAGTCAGTACTGCATTCTTGGTTTGGAGGGAGAAAGGCTGGCCGAAGGACAGTTGCGGACAACGCAGGAAGATGTAAGGGAGTTCTTCCGGGCATTAACGGCGGCTCGGGTAGTCATCGAAGTGGGAACTCACTCGGCCTGGGTGCAGGACGTGATCACCGAGTCGGGACACGAGGTGCTGGTAGCCAACCCGCGGTTGATGGAAGGGTCGAAGCGTCGGAAGCGGAAGAGCGATCACATCGATGCCCACAAGTTGGCCCGCTTGGGGCGGGTGGATCCGCAATCGTTGTATCCGATTCGGCATCGCAGTCGAGAAGTGCGCCAGGATTTGGTAGTGCTGCGAGCCCGGGACGCACTGGTGTCGGTGCGGACGGAGTTGATCAACACCGCGCGAGGGTTGGTGAAGAGTATGGGCACACGACTGCCGCAGGGTTCGAGTCCGAGCTTCGCAGACAAGGTAAAAGACGCGATTCCGGTGGAGGTAGGAGAAGCGCTGCGGCCCTTGGTGCAGTTGGTAGAGACGGTGAATGATTGTATTGCGAAGTATGACCAAAAGATTGAAGAGCTGGGCCGGGAAAAATACGGGCACACGACATTGCTGCGACAAAGTGAAAGGGGTGGGCCCGATCACCTCTCTGGCCTACGTGTTAACCCTGGAGGATCCGCAACGATTTAGCAGCAGTCGCGAGGTCGGGCCGTATCTGGGGCTGGTGCCGAAGCAGGAGGATTCCGGGGATAGTCAACCCCAGTTAGGAATCAGTAAGACCGGAGATCGGATGTTACGACGGTTGCTGGTGGGGAGTTCGCAATACATGTTGGGAGCCTTCGGGCCGGACAGCGACTTACGACGGTACGGGCTGCGACTGTGTGAACGCGGAGGAAAGAATGCGAAGAAGCGAGCCGTGGTGGCGGTGGCCCGAAAGCTGGCCGTCTTGCTGCACCACCTGTGGGTGACCGGGGATGTCTATGAACCGTTACATCACACGGGGGCAGAAACCAGGACAGCACAAGCAACGGCTGCATAAGCCGACTCTAACCATGATCCAAAAAGTTAACTGAGGCAATCGCGAAAAGACAGAACCCAGTGAACAGAAAATATTTTGATCACGCGGAAGCCGATTCGTTATCGGAAAGGTTTGCAGCAACGACATCCACTCGCCTTGTTCGGGTGACTGCGGGAAATGGCCAGATCCCTGGAGATCGCCAATCAGATGGCAGCACCCAACCAGCCTGGTCCCGTCGCGGTTGTGACGGGGCCAGGTTTGAAATCGAACCCCAACGTGCACCGGGCCCCATGTGGCTCCTTGAGAGTGCGGATAGAAGCCGGGTAGGAGTGGGTGGTAAGCAAGCAAGCCGTCGAGAAACGCAAGGGTGCGAAGCGCCGATCCGTTTACTTCTGGGAACGAACGGGAATGATCGAGGCAGACAGTTCGAAAGCATTGCGGAAGGCGTGCCAATACGAACTGAAAACCCGAATCGATTAAGGAACGAAGCCAAACTGAACTGCGTTGCGCTTCGTTCCCACCTCACCACCGGAGGGGTTATGCAGATGGAAAGCAATTAATAAGGAAGGCCGCCACGTCGGCCTTCACTTTTATGACCTTCTCATAGAAGGCCATAGCACCCAAAATCCCTGCCGGCGGCACGGTGAGTGTAACGGGGATGTTACGTCAATTAGCGGCACGGGCGATTCCGCCACTTGATTTCGAGCACTGTTGGGCCGGAGATTGTCCATTTCTTCTTGCGTTGGGCGTTACAATAAGCAAGGGTGATCTATGAACCATCGAGCAGTGCTCTCGATTGCGGTTGTGCTCTCTGGGGCTGTGGCTTACGAGTCGCTTCACGACGGTTTGCCGCACGCCGATTATAACGTCCCGGCGACCGTTCAGGTGCTTGATTCAGCGCCACAATCCAACGTCGCCCAGGCGATGATCGCGCCTACTGGTTATCAGACTGTGGCAGTAACTGGGTTCCTCGAAGTCAAAGGCTAGATTCTCCCCGGCCTAACCTTCTTTCAGATCCCACTGCACTGAGGGGCAATGGAGTGCAATGGGGACTTTTCGCCAGCGCAGCGAATTCCGAGATGTCGCCATGCCTCACGCAAGCGCCAGATTCATGTTGCTGATCGCCTCGTCAATCTCCTGCCTGTTCTTGAAGCCGATCGTTGCGCAATCCACTCCCGCGTTCTGGAAAGCGAACCTCATTGCTTTCACACGATCGTCATGATTGTGCTCGAACTGGCCGCCACCGCAGAGCTTCATGCCGATCACACCCAGCCCCTCCTTCTTCAACTGCTGGATGTGATTGACCACTTCGCTCACGTTGTCCGGATGGTTAGCATCTTCATAGGTCGGGCCGTCCATGCGTGCGCCGTTGTGGTTGATGCGGATCAATCCCACGTCGAGCCAGTTTGTGCCCGGCATCTGGCGCAGTGCCGGCAGCCCGTGCACTGAGGCGCCATGCGTGCGGATGATCTTTCTCTGCTGCGCCTCAAGGATCCCGTCCTGCCAACGTTTCGTAGTTTCCGGCCAGTCGGCCGAGTGCTGCCAATGCAGCAGCATGATGTCAAAGTATTCCGTCTGTGAGGTGCGCCGCAGTTCGTCGAACTTGGCCTGCGGGTCAATCCCCTGGTGGAAGGTAGTCACCTTGCTCATGAGTTGATAGCTGTCTCGCGGCAAGCCTTTCAGCGCCTCTCCCAGCATTCCCGGCGTCTCGTAGGCCTCAGCGGTCTCGAAGAAGCGGATACCGCGATCGTAGGCATAGCGCACCAGCCGCGTGAACTCCTGCTGCCCCAGCGCGGCCTGTACCGCACCGCTGTTCGTCCCGGTTCCGAAGGCCAGCCTTGTCGCCTCCACTTTTGAGCGGCCAAGCACGACGGTATCGGCCGCGGTGCGCTTGGCGGCCAGCGGAAGAATTCCTGTGGTCGCCATGGCTCCAGCGGCCAGACCTGTTTTGAGAAAACCGCGCCGTGTGATTGAACTCATCTTGACCTCCGTGTGGCTCAAGCGGGTGGGCGAGCCGGATCAGTGGATGTTAGCACGCACGCCGCCGCAATCGGCACCATATACTTCTTTGCCATGGACCGAACGTTTATCGACCGCCTAGCATCGGAGTCCGACCATCGGAGGGCTAAGGAGATAGCGCAGGCTGCGTTGGATGGGCAAACCACGGTTTTGGAAGCAGTCAGAGCGTTGGTTTCTTTGGCACACACAGACGCAGTTGCTGATGTGGAGGATCGGAAGTTCATCATTGGGATTGACAGCGAAACCGATCATCTACCCGTTGGCGAGGTTCGCAAACTCTGGGCTTCATCCGCGCCAAAAGTTGAGATTGCGCGTGCCGAGGAACTGTACAGGCCTGATTTCTTGGAAACGTGCCGAAGGATCTTGCAACCGCATTGCCCGGTCGATGAGTGAAATCGAGATGTTGCGACTGCTATTGAGGTATACAATTCGCGACGGTGGCAAACAGACCGTGCCCATCGAACACTCAAGCACTGGCCGTCCACTACACCTAATTCCAAGGAGATAAATGTCCTATGAAGCGAGCTATCTGGTTCGCAGTTGCTGTACTCTGTCCGTCCTTGTTGTCGGTCGCCACGGCAGTCGGACAAGACCAATACACCGAGGGGGGAGTCACTCGCGTCACGTTGGTCCAAGTATTGCCTGGACACTTCAACGCGTTCATGGATGATCTCAAGATTAACATCAGACCGATCTGGGAAGCGGAGAAGAAGGCAGGGCTAATTGAAAACTACAGCATCTTCCTGAACACTACAAAAGCCAACCCAGATGACTGGGACATTGGCTTCACCCTCAGCTATAAAAACTTTGCCGCTCTGGATGGCCTGGCGCAAAAAGTTCTTGATCTCCGTATGAAGCAGTATGGCGACAAGAGTAAGGAACAGCAGGTGATCGACAAGCGCGTGCAAAACGCACGAACAGTCACCAGTATCCTGACCCGCGACATTACGTTGAAGTAGCTGGACGGGGAAGTTTGGGTCAAGGCAATGCCGCAACGCGGGATACGAGGCCGCTTCCTTGGGGAGCGGTTTTTTTCGTGGCAAAGGTCCAGTTGAAGTTCAGGCGCAAGTTGCCGGGCTTGAGGTCACGATGAACGACCCCGTGTTCATGAGCTGCGGCCAGACCTTCCGCCAGTTGCACACCCAGACGGAGGACTTCCTCCTCCAGTAGCGGTCCGGCGGCCAGCTTCCCGCTGAGTGTGATTCCGGGGATGTACTCCATCACCAGGAAGTCCGCGCCCTGCTGCGTGTCGAAGTCGTAGATGGTGGCGACGTTGGGATGATTAAGCTGCGAGAGAATCAGAGCTTCTTTTCGGAAATGCTTGCGGGTGGATTCGTCGGTGAGCGTACCGGGCGGAAGGACTTTGATGGCAACATCCCGGGCGAGGTGTTCGTCACGGGCGCGGTAGACTTCGCCCATGCCCCCGGCACCGATCTTCTCGAAGATGCGGTAGTGACCCAGCTCCTTGCCAACGAAGAAATCGTCGCTTGAGGTTCGGCTGGCCACAGGCAACCCCTCTTACCGCGAACGATTATAGGCTGGTGGCACAAAGGAATCGAGAAGAGACCGGTGTATTCCCCCTGAGTGACGCCAAACCGGAAGTAACTTCTGTTAGCAGAGATTTAACGTCAAACTCGTTTCTTCAGATCTTCGGTAATTTGTTTGCCATGTCAAACTGGCCCAGTGCCCCATATTCAAACTGACCCAGTACGCCTGCTTCATGCTAATCGCGTGCCATTCGGAACGGGCCGTTCCACGGTGGCGATGACAACGCCATCCTTTGTTGGCATCCCTGTTAAGAGAAACTGTGATCGGAATGGCCCGACCTGCTTGTCGGGGAAGTTAATTACCCCAACTATCTGACGACCGATCAGATCCTTCCGACTGTACAACTCCGTTACTTGAGCACTGGTCCTCCGCTCGCCGTACGGCCCGAAATCCACCCAGATCTTGTACGCTCGTTTTCGCGCCTCTGGAAATTTTTCCACACGCAATACGGTTCCAGCGACCATCAATACTTTGTCAAAATCCGACCATTCAATCATATGCACGCTCTTCAAGATTTCAAGATTTCTGCATTCAGTGGGGGCGATGGAGTCCTCATTTAGCGGTCGTCAAAATTTCCTATTCGGAAAGATATATGACAACTTTGCCAAAGTTGCGGCCACTTAACAGGTCAACTATGGCATTGGGGGCGTTGTCGAGACCCTCCACCACAACTCTGCGCCTTTTGGTTCGCCAGACAGGCGAAAGGAAGGCGCAAACTTGTGATAAGGCGATACTTCGCCAATTGAGACGATTGCCTACGAGTTGGCGGTTCGGATAGCTTCCGGTTTTGCCGACAAACCAAGGAGTTAATCGCGTTGTGGAGTCGAAATCGGAATGCCTGTGCGCACTCGACCGGGCGGATTACTCATACCGCAGCGCCACCATGGGATCGACCCGCATCGCACGCTGAGCTGGGATGTAGCTGGCGATCAGCCCAACAGAAGCAAGGACCAACGATGCAATACCAAACGCGATGGCGTCAGTGGCGCGCACGCCGTAGAGCAATGAAGAGAGCAGGTGCGCACAGGCAAATGCGCACGCGATCCCGAGCACTATACCAAGTGCGACAAGCTGCAATCCGCACCCCAACACGTGGCGTGCGATCTGCCCGCGTGTTGCACCCAGCGCCATTCGCAGGCCGATGTCACGAGTGCGCTGTGCGAACACATGCGATAGGACTCCATAAATTCCCACCGAGCATAACAACAGCGCTATCCCGGCAAACATTGCCAGCAGAAACGTGTCGAAATGGGATTCTTGGAGCGTGCCCTCAATCTTCTGCTGCTCGGTCGAGAGTTGGTAAATAGGCACGCCGGGCGCAATCAATGCCACGGTAGTCCGCAAATCATTGGCCGGAACTGTGGCCCCTCGCGTCCGCACTACTAAGTCCATGGTGCGCCCGATCCAATCCCATGCACTTGGCGGCACCTGCGCTAACGGAAGGTAAAACTCGGGCTGGACTTGGCGATCCAGTCCCTGGGCACGTACGTCTCCGACAACGCCGACGATCTCGTGCCACACGGGATTCATGCGCCCTTTCGGCCCGTTATCCTCGCAACAGCCGAAGCGTTTGCCGATCGGGTTCTCGCCGGGCCACATCGTGCGAGCAAGTCTCTCGTTGACGATCGTGACCAGCGTTTTGTCGCGCTTATCCTGCGCGGTAAAGTCGCGTCCGGCCTTCAACGGCACGCGAGTGGTCGAGAGATAACTTGGGGATACGATTTGCAGTTGTGCGTTAATCAGGTTCGATGGATCAAGTGCCTTGCCTTCCGCGATGAGGCCGTTGCTGCTCCCCCCGCCTGCGAGCGGAGCACGGGAGACCACTGCGGCGGACTGAACGCCTGGTAGAGCTGCCGACGCCTCAATCATGCGCTCGAAAGTCTGCCGCGCAATGGTGGGATCGTGATAGGCGGCATCCGGAAGCCCGACGCGACCGACAACGAGGTTTGCGGCGTCGAACCCTGGATTCAGATGCAACACGAGCAACGCGCTGCGGATCAGCAGTCCGGCGTCTGTCATCAATGTCAGCGCCAGCGCAATTTCGCCGACCACAAGGCTGCTCTGTACCCAATCGCGGCGGCCCGAGGTGGCACCGGTGCCTTCTTTGAAGGCGTCGCTCAGTCGCGGCGAGGCGGAACGCAGCGCGGGCGCGAGGCCGGATAGCAAGCTGGAGAGGAGTGCCACAACGCAGGCAAACGCGAGTACGGCCCCATCCACACTCGACTGGTCCAGTCGCGGAACCTCGGATGGACCGTTAGCAACGATCCACTCCACGGCCCCGTATGCCAACAAAACGCCGACACCACCGCTGACTATCCCCAGAACCACATTCTCCGTAAGCAGTTGAAAGATGATCCGTTTTGGCGAAGCTCCAAGCGCCGCGCGCACCGCTATTTCCTTCTTTCTGGTTTGTGCGCGTGCAAGTTGCAGGTTTGCGATGTTGGCACAGGCAATCAGGAGCAAGAACCCAACCGAGGCGAGCAACATCTGCAACGTCAATTGCCGATCACCAAGCAAAGAGGTTGACAGCGGAGTCAAGCGCAAGCCACGGTCTTTGTCGTCAATCGGGTATTGGTGCTGCAGTCGCTGCGCGATTACATTAAGTTCCGACTGCGCCGCGTCTGGTGTGACGCCGGGCTTGAGCCGGCCGATCACACTGAGGTAATGATCGTCATGATCGGCCAGTTGCTGTTGAGTGTATGCTGCTGGAACCCACAGATCGCTGTTTTCCAACAGCGGATCGAAAGTCTTCGGCATGACGCCAATCACGGTGTAGAGGAGTCCGTTAATGCGTAGGGCTTGCCCGATTATCACTGGGTCCGCGTGAAGCCGTGCGCGCCAGAGCCGTTCGCTGATCACGACCACCTGCGAGTGTCCTGGCTTATCCTCATCCCACGTGAAGACGCGCCCAGCTAACGGCTGAATGCCGAACGTGGCAAAATAGTTCGCTGTGGCGATTTCTCCCTCCACGCGCTCGGGAGTTTCCCTTGTTGCGAGGTTGAAACTCGCGTTATTTGACGCGCAAAGACTTGCGAAGGAAGTGTTTTGCTGCCGCACATCGGCGAAGTTTCCTACTGAGAGACCAGGGAAGATGTCCCGCCATTGTTCCTGGACGTAAATCACGCGAGAGGGTTCCTGCATCGCGAGCGGCCTGAGCAGGACCGCGCGAATGACCGAAAAGATAGCCGTGTTGGCCCCGATTCCGAGCGCCAAAGTCACGACCGTGACAAACGTGAACCCCGGCTTGTTGCGCAATTGGCGCAGCGCGTAACGGAAGTCTTGAAGTAAGATCTCCATCTGACTCCTTCTTCGGGGCGCGCACATCCACCTTACCCACAAGCAACCTTCTCGCCAACAGGATCCCATGTAACTCTTTGAAAACGACCGATCTTGTCTGAAGAGACCAGTGCACGAATGTCCAAAGTCGAAAACGGACGTTCGGAATTGGACATACCTCTTGGCGGGGCTCTTTGGTGTCTGCCACCGATTGCTCCCAGATCACGGGCCAAAACAGAAGAAGTCACCTGTTGCAAACAGGCCGTCACACTCAAGTGCCCAGCGGCGAGGCTATGATGAGTGGGGATGTTTCGCCAGTTGGAGACTCACTCCGGCAGGTAACCGAGCCTAAAGGCGGTATACTTCGCGGCAAGGGAGACCTACGTGACCACGGACCGGCAACTAGTCTCCGAGCGGTTTCCCCGCTCTTCGCAATACCACCCGGATTGGGTTCTCGCCAGTGCCAGCGGTGGGGCCAATGCGCTGTGGCTGACTGAATGGCTTACGTCCAAACTGGACCTGCGGTCCGGGATGAAAGTGTTGGACCTTGGTTGCGGGCGAGCATCGTCGTCAATTTTTCTGCGGCGGGAGTTCGGAGTGCAGGTTTGGGCTACAGACCTTTGGTTTAGTCCTGCGGAGAACATCCAGCGCGTCCGAGATGCGGGCGTCGAGGATGGTGTGTTTCCTTTAAGTGCCGATGCACGGTCACTTCCTTTTGCCCCGGACTTTTTCGACGCCATTGTCTGTGTAGACTCCATCTGTTATTTCGGGACCGACGACCTGTACCTGAACAACCTCGCTCGGTTTGTGAAGCCGGGCGGCCAGGTGGGAATTGCGGGTGCCGGGCTGATCCGGGAAATCGAGGGTTCCCCTCCCGATCATCTATGCGACTGGTGGACCCATGACCTCTGGTGCCTGCATTCGGCAGCTTGGTGGCGGCGGCATTGGGAGCGAACAGGCATCATGAAGATCGACATCGCCGACACGATGCCCAATGGCTGGCAAGTTTGGTTGGACTGGCAGAGGGCGCTGGCACCTGACAATGCAGCGGAGATCAAAGCCCTTGAAGCTGATCGCGGCATCTGCCTCGGCTATGTTCGACTCGTAGGTCACCGCAATGTCTATGCGAAGTTAACTGATCCCATCGTGTCCCTGCCAGCGCAGTACACGAAGAAGCCTTTGCTCCGGCGCGAGGAGCGGTAATCCGCGACCTGCGACCTCTCTTGGTCAACTGTCGAAAACGGCCATTACACTCAAGTGCCCAGCGCAGCCGATGATCAGTGTAATTGATGTTTCACCAACTACAGCGCCCGAAGTGCTAAATCAGCCTCCTTCCTGCTAGATAAACCTGCCACTTTGCGCTCGCCAGGGGATGCCGTGGCCCCGTATTGACATCGTTCGACTTCATACGGGGCCCGAGCGGGGAAACGATAAAAACCCGCGCCGTCATCCCTCCTTCATCTTAGCCTGCATGACGACTCCCACGATCCGCAAAGAGTGATATCAGGGTTTTTCGCCAGCTAGCAGCCGCTCTGCGTTAGGATTTGACCGTACGGCCATGGTCCGCAAGCGGAAAATCATCGTCTACATCGCTACCAGCGCCGACGGCTTTATTGCCCGACTCGACGGTTCCGTCGACTGGCTCGACCGTCCGCGTCCGAAGGGCAACTACGGCATGGGTGCGTTCTATAAATCGATCGATACGGTCCTGTGGGGCAGGAAGGCAGCAGCGCCCGCGGGCGTGGAGTTCGTGAGCGAGCCAATCAAAGCGTTCGCAACGCGTCTGCGGGAGAAAAAGGGCAGAGACATCTGGATGATGGGCGGTGCTGGCATCATTGCATCGTTTCTCGACGATGGAGAGATCGACGAGTTCATGATTCACGTGATTCCCAAGTTTATCGGTGAAGGCATTCCATTGATCGCGCTCGGCCGCCGCACCGTTCCACTAGAACTTGTATCCTGCACGAAGTTCACAGACGGCGTGGTCAAGCCGGTCAAGCTGCACTATGCCGTCCGTAGCTAATCTTCACATCTTGTGCATGTGAGCGGCGAACACGCTTGGTTGTCGACGAAAACACCATAGAAGCGCTCAAAACCCTCCAAATGAGGTCGATGAGTGCAATTGATGTTACGACAGTTATCGAGGAACGCTCTGGTGTTAGTTGAAGCGTTCCGTTTGTTGGCGCCGATACTATGACACCGTCTGAAAATCGATCTAGAGGCCATCCGGGCGTGACTGGAGAGGAAAGGTGCGGACGTTCATGCCCTGCCCTGGCTGCTGCCCGCCCGTCACGTTTATCTTCATCCCGTGAGAGCGGCAGGTCACAACGCAGCCCTCAAGGGTGCCCATTGCAAGCGACGATCCCTGATGCGGACAACTGTCATCAATCGCGTACAGTGTTCCGTCAAGATTGAAGAGTGCAATCGAGTAACCCTCGACATCGGAGGCTCTTCCGGTGCCGGGAGCAACGGCATCAATTTCGGCAATTTTCACCCATCTCGGCATGGTTTAGTTTCGCCACAAGTCAGGCCGCCTTTTGGTTGGACGAGTGGCGTTCCAGTTCCTCCGCTAGAATCGGCAGGCCGAGGTTGAACGTCTGAACCCCTTGAACGACGCAGAGCTTCAAGACCTCCATGATCTCCTCCATGGTCGCCCCAGCCTTCAGCGCGTTCTTGATGTGGCGGCGGGTGCCCGGCGCGTACATGTGCGTGAAGGAAGCGTCGAGGGCGATGCTGAGGAGTTCGACCTCCTTCGGAGTCATTACCCCGCTCTGGTAGATGCCTTCTCCCATCGCCATGAACTGGTCCGTAAATACCGGATCGAGTTCGAAGAACGGATCCCAGGCCGCATTCCATTGTCCGATCCGGCGCATCGCATCACAAGCAGGGGTTGGCTCAGTGTTGACTCGCGTCAACTTAACGTTGGCAGCCTTCGCTTCTTCCAGAACCATGGGAGCGGCGAGGCTGCACGAATGAATGGATAAGGCCGATCCGCACTTGAGGACAAATAAAATCTCTTCGCGGGTCGCTCCTGCTTCGAGAGCGGCCCGCATGCGGTGTCGTGTTCCACTTGCGCTGAGATTGGTGCAGGCGGCATTCAAACTGACGCTGACCAACTCGATAAACTTGCGGGGCAGAACAGAGTGTGTCCATGGGTTGGTACTCATCTTGAAGCAGAGCTCGGCCCATTTCGGATCCCACTCGCGCAACTTGTCCAAAGCCGAATCCCAAGGACCAGTAGATCTGCCAGCCACTCCACCCGAGTTTTCCTTGTATTCCATCGTTTCGTTGCTCATGATTTCTCTCCGGTGTTTGTTGCATGAGGTCCCACCTCGCGCGGAGACGGAACCTCACGGATGGTGATGATCGGGTCCTGTTACGCGACCTTAACTTTCACCGGAACGTTCACATCGTTCTCCCAGTCGCCTGCGTGGATGTGTCCGCACCCGCCCTGCGCCGCTGGGTGGAACCTTCCGTCGGTCTCATGCACCATAAAACCCATGTTGCCCGGTTGGCGGTTCGGCGGGAGGCCGAGGTTGGCAAGCGTTTCCGCAGTCGATGAGTAGGTGACTCCGATCTTCAGCATCTGTCGCGCCTGTTCGGCGGTGGCGATGGGGCGGCCCAGCTCCTTGGCCATACGGACATGGCGCTCAATCATTTGGATCGAGGTCATGCGCTCGCCCTTGGTGGTGTTCCAGAGATTGTCCTCAATACCAGCGCGGGTGTGCTGGCCGAGTGCGATGCAGATCGCGGCAAGCGGGTGGGTCAGACGGAACGTTGTCTGGTAGGTGAAGAAGGAGCCATGCGGCGTGCGTCGTATCAGCTCCATCAGATCGAAGGGATTTGCGCCGCAGGGGCCACCCGCACCGATGCTGAAGAAGCCGTTCACCGGCCCCATGTAGTAACCCTTGCGGATCAGCCGCTCGACGAGCTCGAGACTGTGGACGTGGCCGAGCGCGAAGTAAGGCTGAATCCCGTGCTGGACCATCCGCTTGATGTTCTCCAGGTAGAAATCTGGCGTGGAGTCGGCGACCATGTTGGCCATGGCGTGAAGCATCGCCGGATTCTCAAATCGGGTTCCCTGAAAGGAATCGTCTACCGGATGCAGTGCCGTCAGGTCATAGAGAGAGGTGCCGCATGCAATTGTGACCTGATCGGGTTTCGGATCGATCTCGGCCAGCTTGTGACGCGAGTCGTAGCTCTGGAACTTCGCTTCTTCACCCGGCTCCGGCGCGAAAGAGATGGACCCGCCGACCTGCAGGATCATCTTGGGAACGGCCTTGCGCAGGCGCGCAACCTGCTCGCCATATTCGCGGAGCTTCTTGGAGATGTGGCCGGTCTTGGGATCGCGCACATGGATGTGTAGGAGCGTGGCCCCGGCGTTGTAGCAGTCCACCGCGATCTGGGTTTGCTCTTCCCAAGTGCGTGGGATTTGTCCGGGGAAATCGTCCGGCATCCACATTGGCCCGTAGGGCGCAGCAGTGATCATCAGAGGAGCCTGATTTTCGGGTAGTAACGAGTCATCAGTGAAGTACATAAGCGGTTCTCCCTTCCGAGTTGAGATTTTCTTTGGAGATCGACTTCGTTCAGAGGCATCCGACCCAAGAGTGTTGCTGACCCTGGTCTTAGGCTAGAAACGATGAGACAACGTGCATACTGTAAGAAAGTACAGTCGGTAGTTGACGAAACCAGCCGTTACACTCAAAATCCCTCTGCAAGCAGCTCTCCCCGTCAAGGCTACGAGACATTCGTACTTCTCGGCGCGCAAAGAATCATCATCCCTCCGGCCAGAGCAGCCATAGCCATCCCCGCAAGTCCATACGAAAAAGATGCGGTTTGGGCGTGCAGATAGCCGAACGCATAAGGCCCGGCAAATCCTGCGACACTGCCGAAGGAGTTGATCATCCCCACCGCGGCCGCTGCGACCGATTGGCTCAAGGTTTCGGTTGGGATCGCAAAGAAGGTTGGGAGATAGGAATAAATGTTCGCACCCAACGTGAAAAATACAACCAGAACGAAAATGGAACGGGGTTGGCTGATCAGGCCGAGCGCTCCGATGACTGCGAGGAATATGGGTATCGCGGAGTGCCAATGTCTTTCGCCGCTGCGGTCCGAATGCCAGCCGTTGACCTGCATCGCGACGAGGGTCACAAGGTAAGGGATCGCGCCCAGAACACCGACGCGGACGTCGGACAGTCCCGAGAAACTTTTCAGCATGGTCGGGATCCAGAAAGCAAAGCTGTACATCGCCAGATAGTTGATGAAGGTGGCGGTGGCGAGCAGCAGAATCGTGCGCGAAGTCAGAGCGCGCCAGACAGAAGTGTTTGGCGAGGAAGAGGGGGCTTCTTCACGCAGCCTGTGTTGAATCCAATCGCGCTGCGCCGGAGCGAGCCAGGTTGCCTGGTGTGGCCAATCTGTCAGGAAGAAAAACGAAACTGCGCCCAGCAGAATCGCCGGTATTCCTTCCAACACGAAAAGCCAACGCCAACCGGCATGGCCAAACCAGATATGGCCGAGAATCCAGCCGGCGAGGGGAGAGCCGATCACGAACGACACAGGAATGGCCGCCATGAAGTTACTGGTGGCCTTGGCGCGGTCCTCGCGAATGAACCAATGGCTCAGATAGACGATCACACCCGGGAAGAAGGCGGCTTCCGCTGCGCCCAGCGCGAAACGGACCAAGTAGAGCTGGACGGGTGTGCGTACTTCTGCGGTCAGCATCGTCAACAGTCCCCACGCAACCATGCTGGTACCGATCACGCGGCGGGCGCTCCAGCGTTCGACCAGCAGTGCGCCAGGAGTCTGGCCCGCGACGTAAGTCACGAAGAAGATCCCGACACCCAGACCAATGATCCGATCGGTGAACCCCAGATCGCGACTCATGCCCAGCGCTGCGTAGGCCAGGTTCGTGCGATCGATATAGTTCGCCACATAGAGGACGAAGAGAAAAGGGAGCAACCGCGCCGCAATGTGATGGCGTGTGTGATCACCCAGCTGAACCGAAGTGGGCACAGCAGCACTGGGCAGAGCTCCCACCACTAAATTCCTCCGGAAAAGGCAGCTTAAGTCGGCGGAGTATAGCAGAATTCATGGCAACACATGAAACTTGGGTCAAGGATCAGTGAGTGTAACAGAGATGTTTCGACAGCTATCCTGTCGCAGGGTCGATAACTCGTTTACTCGTTGACTTGCCTTTTTCGTCGACGTAAGATTCGCCACGAATGATCGGCCAGACCATCTCGCACTATCGCATCGTCGAAAAGCTCGGCGGCGGCGGGATGGGTGTGGTCTACAAAGCGGAAGGACCACCGACAACTCCAATATGAAGATTGCTCCTCGCGCCCTGATCATCCTCGCCGTGCTCTCTGCATTTTCCACGGCTCAGTCTGGTCCCCGACCAAAGAAACACCTCCTTGTCATCGGGGAAGAAAAAGGATACAGGCACGACTCCGTGTCCCATGCAATGGCGACCATCGAGCGACTGGGGCGGGAAACCGGGCTGTGGGACACGACACTTCGCACCGACACCGAGGTACTAACGAAGAAGAAGCTGGAATACAACGCACAGAACTTGAACGACTTCGACGCCGTGCTCTTCTTTACCGGGGGCGACCTCGAAATGAATGCCCAGCAGAAGGTCGACTTCCTGTCGTTCATCCACGAGGAGGGCAAGGGGTTCATTGGCGTGCACAGTGCGGCTATCACTTTCGTGGACTGGCCCGAATTTGTGGAGATGGTTGGTGGGACTTACGACGAGCACCCGTGGACTACTTTCGATGCGCCCATCCTCGTGGAGGACCCGGGCTTTCCGGGCATGCAACAGTTCCCGCATTCTTTTACGTTTCGCGACGAAATTTACCAGATGAAAGATTATTCACGCGACAAAGTGCGCGTGCTGATGCGGCTCGATGTCAGCAAGCTCGACATGAAGAACAAGAATGTCCATCGCACCGACGGCGATTTTGCTGTGACTTGGGCAAAGATGTACGGTAAAGGGCGCGTCTACTACACGACATTGGGGCACGTGGATGCGAACTGGAACAAACCGGAGTTCCAACAAATGATTACAGAGGCCATCAAATGGGCGATGGGGTTGGAAAATGCAGATGTAACACCCCGTCCGCTGCCCGCAAACTAGCCGAGCGAGGAAGCAAGACTGCGAGGGGTTCATTGGTCCGGAAAGATGCGATCACGAGAAGAAGTTTTGTGATGACGGTGGCCGGCGGGCTGGCTGCAGCCGCACTTCCCTTGCGCGCCGCGGCGAAGCTGAAACGTTGGCAATTGGTACCTATAGCTATCACAATCTCTCGATGGACGAAATGATTGTTCAGCTGAATGCGCTGCGAGTTAGCGAAATCGAGATGTCGCGCGGTGAGTTCATGCTGATGAACCATTCCACTGAGGAACTGTTTCGTTCGGTCGGTGAACTGCGTCGACTCGGCGAGAGGTCCATAGGCACGAGTCAGCTCTAGTGCACGCTTGTCACTGGATTTGGATTGTGGCTCGGTTGTTCTGCCTGCAACCTAACGGTCTTTTTCGCGGTACGGATTACGCTACGTAGATCATTCAGCTTGTGCCGACTAGCAAGGACTTAGGTGGCCGCCCGCCTCTTGCCAGTCGTTGGAGTTGCTTATCGTGGTTGTTCTTTCACGGGTAGCTCACCTAATATGGTGTGCCGCAGAATGTGCCGTACGCTTCGAGCCGGTATGCCGTGCACGATGGCTCATCGGTACACGTCTTCGTCCCTCTGCTGTTTTGCTGTCGGGAACGAAGATAATGTGGCCTTCCCAATCCAGGTTCTCGATGCGCATCCGATATAGTTCTCTTTCATTTCTCATTCCGGTGTCGCGCATCAGAATCACGATGTCCCGGAAAAGGTGAAAGCTGCGGTTGCGCCAGTTGCAGTCGGCGGCACTCGCCAACAACTTCTTTTCCGCGTCCTCGTCGAGCCTCCGCGAACGTCCGTACTCTGTTTTCAACTTCAATTTCGGAGCCGGGCAGATCCGCCCTGGCGGCAAGAGATCTGGACCACGCCTCCAGGTGGGATGCTTTGACGAGGTTCATTCCAGGCATTGTGTTTCCTCACCTCTACGGAATGATATTCCGGTGGGCCTAGAGTGAACAGACGGAGAGCACCGCTGGATAGCGCAAGTCAATCCCAGATCGCAGTTCGCGAATCGGCTCAAGAGCCTTTCTCGGAGACGAGCGATCTGCGATTCGGAGGCAAAATGGGTGTAAACGGGTGTAAATGGATATTTGTTGCCTTCGGGGTAGCACATCGGGTAACAATGGATATAAATGGATGTCCGTACTCACGAGATCAGGAACATCAGCATCACGCCCGAAATCCTGAAGCTCATCGCAGAGATCGATGAGTTCAAGGGACGTTGGAAAGTGATGGAGTCCCTTGCGCCGGAAAAGCTCACCAGCCTCAGGCGGATCGCCACGATTGAGAGCGTCGGCTCCTCAACCCGTATCGAACGGGCAAAACTCACCGACCGGTTGGAGAGTCTCTCCTAACGATGCTCCAAGTCGTGCGTACAATGCACGACGCCCTTGCAGCACTCGGCGTTCAGTCCCGGCGTTCAGTCCCCACACTTTGAACCGCTGGAATGATCATCAGTTTCGGCGGAAATTGCATCCATCCCGTAAGGGTAATGTCGGTTTTGAGACAATCGAACGTTCTTGTTACCCGCGTAACGAGATACTTCGTCCTTCTCTAGACTTCGGGGTTGGGTTCGAGACTCCGACTCAGCCTTATACTAGATTTATATCGTGTAACGACATAGTTGCGCTCAGCTTGGGAATTTGGTAGCAAATTGGTAGCAAGTTATGCGTAAAACTGCCTCAAACTGCCTAATTGGAACGCCCGGAAGTCACTGAAACCATTGCTTTGGTTAGATTAGCGTTCCATCAGTAGGTTGAAGGTTCGATTCCTTCCGCGCACACCATCTTTCATTGCAACCGCAGGATTTACGCCGCAGTCTCGCCCCCATCAGGCTGCTTCGGAGTAGTTGGTAGCAAATCGCTGCCTAACAACTTCTTGCTCGCTATCTCAGACCCGCACGGATGTCCTCGGCACTGGCTCTGTCGTCCACGTTCATCGCCAGATCGTGAGCTGCGCGGTATGTGCAACCACCCTGTCTGTTCTTTTGCGCCTTTGCGGTTTTCTTTAGACATGATCATGACGCGGCACGGGAGATTTTTGTGCCATTCGCGGAGTAAAATCTGACTAATTGGTTACGAGTTCTTCAGGTTTTTGTTTCACAAGTTCTCTCGATCTGCCACGTTGGGACGCCGGACGTAACCGTGAGGTGATTCAGCATGGAAGAAGAAGTTGGCACTACACCAAGTGACATATTGAAGAGCGTCGCGCGGCGCAACTTCATCAAAGGGGTGATCGCTGGCGGCGTGGCTGCCTCCTCCGCAAGCTATCTGTTTCGGGCTTCCACACTTTTGGGGCAACAGCAGCCTGGCCTTGGGGATCGGCTGCTTACGCTCAACGTCAACCGCCAGCAGCGGCGGGTCGACGTCCTGAAGCAGGAAACCCTGGCATGGACCCTCCGCTACAAGCTCGGACTTACCGGCACGAAGCTCGGTTGCGACCGCGCCGAGTGCGGCGCGTGCACGGTGCTAATTGATGACGTGCCGCACTACTCCTGTTCCGTCCTGACACACACCGTGCGTAACAGGAAGGTTGTCACCATCGAAGGGCTTGCGAGTTCGGACGGCACGCTTCATCCCGTACAACAGGGCGTAATCGATGAACAGGGCTTCCAGTGCGCATTTTGCATGTCTGGGTTCATTATGTCAGCTGTCGGTTTTCTCAAAACGAATCCGACTCCGACTCGGTCCGAGATGGCCTACGGTCTCTCCGGCAATTTATGCCGCTGCCAGGACTACGACAAAATTCTCACCGCGATGATGCGCGGCGCAGAAAACATGAGGAAGATCCATGTCTAACGCAGAGTGGAAGCCCAACCAGCAGAAGTTTGGATCGCAATACAAATTGATCGGCAAGAACTACCCGACCCCAGATCTGTACGCGAAGGTGACTGGCAAAGCGAAATATGCCGAGGATTTTCGAGTCGATGGCATGTTGTTCTGCAAGTTGCTCCTGAGTCCCGTGCCCCACGGGCGCGTGAAACATCTGGACTTGAGCAAGGCGCTGGCGATGCCAGGAGTGAAAGCGGTTCTTACCCAGGACGATCTTCCCGCGCCGGCTGACAGCGTGACCGATCTGGGCGTCGTCATCAAGGCTAATAAGCAAGGCGAAAAAGCACTCACTATGCAGCCGCTCTACCAGGGCGAACCCGTTTTGGCTGTCGCGGCTGTGGATGAATACACCGCTGCTGAGGCAATCGAGGCCATCGACATCGAATTTGAACACCTTCCGTTTGCCATCGATCCGCTCGAGACGTTGCGTCCGGGCGGGCCTAACCCGCGCGTGGACGGCAATGTATGGGTAAGGCCGCAGATGCCGCAACCAAAGCCGGGAGAGAAGCCGCCAAGCCCACCACCACCCCACGTCGGAGAACTCAAGTGGACTGACGCTGACTTCGCCGAAGCCAAACATGGCCGCTTGCCCGTGGGCAGAGCCCAGGACGAGTGGAGTTTCGGCGATCTGGATGCTGGTTTCAAGAATGCCGCGCTGGTCCTTGACGAGACGTTCGTCACGCCCGACACCAGCCACGAGACGCTCGAGCCTCGCACCACGTTGGCGTACTGGCAGAATGGCAAGGTCTTCGTTCACATGGGAACCCAGAGCACAGTGCAAACGCTGGCCAGCCTGGGGCGCTGGTTGAACATGGACCCCAGCCAGATCGTGCTGATCAGCGAGTACACCGGAGGCGGATTCGGCAGCAAGGCCACCGGTTATATCTTCGCGATTATCCCTGCACTATTGTCGAGGAAAGCGAATGCTCCCGTGATGATGCGCATTAGCCGCGAGGAAGAGCATTTCATCGGGCGCGCGCGTCCGGGCTTCCATGGCCGGATGAAGGTCGGCTTCGCTGGAGACGGGAGGATCACGGCACTGGACATGTTCGTGATCTGCAACAACGGCCCATACGACGCGGTGGGTGATGCGGGTACGTCGGGGAACATTGTGTCGCTGTTGTATCAGCCTCTCGCCATGCGCTGGCGCGGCACAACCGTTCTCACCAACACTCCGCCGCGCGGGGCGCAGAGTTCACCCGGCGGCATGCAGGGAATTGTGATCATGGAAACGATTGTTTCCAAGGCCGCGCGCAAGCTTTCGCTGGACCAAGTCGCCATTCGGCGGATTAACTGCCCGGAAGGCAAATCGCCGGTGGGGCCGGTCAGGAATGGAACGCGGGCACATTGCACCAGCGCGTTCCTGAAAGAGGCGTTTGACCGCGGCGCCGAGGAGTTCCGATGGAAGGAGCGAATCTCGCGGCCGAAACGAAACGGCACCAAGGTTCGCGGAGTGGGCGTTTCTTCGAGTTGCTTCGTCGGAGGGTCCGTCGGATACGACGGGCTGTTCGTGATCCAACCGGATGGCCGGATCGCGATTCAATCGGGAATCGGCAACCTAGGAACCGAGTCGCTCACCGACGTTCACCGCGTCGTAGCCGAAGTTCTGGGTGTGCCTTGGGAAAAGTGTGACGTGACTTGGGGCAATACGTCGAAGAATCTGCCGTGGACCTGCGTTTCCGGAGGAAGCCAGACCACCCACGCCATGACCCGTGCGGCGCACGCCGCAGCGATGAACGGAAAGAAGAAGCTCCAGGAGATTGCCGCCACGACTCTCGGTGGAAAGCCGGAGCAATACGAAGTTGCGAATGAGAGAGTCTTTCACAAGGGCGGTGGCAGGGGCATGACTTTGGCCCAGGCTGCCCAGCGCGCCATTCAACTGGGCGGCATCTACGACGGCCACGAGGCTCCCGAGGACGTGAACAAGTACACTAAAGCCTCTATCTCGGCGTTGGCAGGACGAGGCCTGGTCGCAGCCGCCAAGGACCAGTACCCGCGCGATGGTCAGACGTTCTCTTATGTGGCCAGCTTCGCGGAGATCGAAGTCGATGTTGAAACTGGCAAGTACGACATCACGGATTTTCTGGCTGTAGCGGACGTTGGAACTGTGCTCCATCCCAAGGCGCTCTCCGGACAAATCCTCGGCAGGTCGATCCTGGGCATTGGCCACGCGATCGGCCAGAAGTGGGTATACGATCCCCATTACGGCCACACCGTCTCGCTGCGCTTCTACCACACCAAGCCGCCAACCATCCTGGATGTCCCGGTCAATATGCAGTGGGCCGCGCTCGATATTCCTGATCCGGAGACGCCAGTTGGCGCGCGCGGCATTGGTGAGCCGCCAGTGGGCGGCGGCTGCGGCGCGATTCTAAACGCGCTCTCCGACGCGCTGGGCGATGAGATCTTCCGTCGCGCCCCTGTCAACCTGGACACGATCCTTACGTCGCTCGAAGCTGGGCGGCCGATGCAGGATCCACTGACCGCTCATATTTAGCGGATTCGAATCATGGAGCATTTATGGCAGTAATCCGAGATGTGATGCCGGCATTTCAGTTGTATCAGCCGAAGTCAGTTGTCGATGCGGAAAAGCTTCTCCAACAGCATGGAGAGGAAGCCTGGGTGCTGGCGGGCGGGATGGACAGCTTCGATTGGCTGAAGGATCGTATCAAAAAGCCGAAGGTTGTCATCGAGCTGAGTGGAATCGAAGAACTTAGAGGAATTCGCGCGACGGCCGACGGAGTCGAAATCGGGGCCATGACCACGCTCACCGATGTCGTCCAGCATCCCGTGATTCGGCAGAAATACAGAGTGTTGGCGCAGGCGGCGGAACTGGTTGCATCTCCGCAAATTCGCAACCAGGGCACGATCGGAGGGAACGTCTCTCAGGACACTCGTTGCTGGTACTACCGCGCGGGATGGCCCTGCTATCGCGCCGGAGGAAACATCTGCTACGCCGACACGCCCGTGGGCAGAAATCGCGAGCACGCGATTTTACAAGCGGAGCGATGCGTGGCCGTGAATCCTTCGGACACGGCCCCAGCCCTCATTGCGCTCGATGCCAAGTTCGTGGTTCAAGGGCCCAAAGGGCAGCAGGTAAAAGACGCCGAAGAGTACTTCGTCGGCCCCGACGTCGACATCACGCGCATGAATATTCTTCGTCCCGGTTATCTCCTCACGACGATTCGCATTCCTTCAACCTGGGCCAACACACAGTTCTACTTCGAAAAAGTACGGGACCGCAACGTGTGGGACTTTCCCCTGATGAACGTGGCTTCGGCGATGAAATTGTCCAGCGGAAGGATTCAGGACATTCGGATTGCGGTGAACGCTGTGGCCGCCCGGCCCCTGCGGTTAAAGACCGTGGAGGATTCTGTGCGCGGCAAGTCCCGCGACGCTGCAACCGGTGAAGCGGCAGGGAAGCTCGCCGTCCAGGGTGCAGTTCCGCTGCAGTTCAATGCCTACAAGATCCCGCTTATGCGAAACCTGGTGAAGCGCTCGATTAGCGGGGTGCAGGAGGCGGCATGGGCATCATAGAGTGGGCTACCAGTCCGTTCGGGCAAAGGGTTCCAATTCACATCGCCTGGTTCCTGGTCTGGGTCGCGCTCATCGCGGGCCTGGTGTTTCTCGTCGTCCACGCGATCTACGTTCGCTACTTTGCGAAAGAAAAGGGATTCGTCTCCGATTCTCCGGCGGACAGTGTGAAACTACCAGCGCGCATTCCGCGGCATACACTGGCCGCGAGATTGTTTCACTGGATCATGGCATCCGCCATGTTCGTGCTGCTGTTTACCGCGTTCTTGCCGAAGGTCGGCTTCCAGTTTAACTGGGTGACTTATCACTGGATCGCCGGCTCGGTGCTCACCGTTTCGATTCTTTTTCACATCGTCCACGCGACCTTCTATATGGACTTCTGGTCGATTTGGCCGGACAGGGCCGATCTGGAAGATGCATGGAAGCGGTTCCAGCGTTTCATGGGAAAGCCCGCGGCTCCGCCGCGAAAGTATGCTAAGTACCCGCTGGAGAACAAGCTCTATCATGGCGTCGTGATGCTGACTGGTCTGGCCGTGATCGCGACTGGCGTATGTATGATGTGGCGCGTGCGGACGATCTTTTTTCCACGCAATCCCTATTTGTTCAGTGATATGACTTGGGGACTCATGTACGTCCTTCACGGATTGGCGGGGGTGGGCCTCATCACGTTGGTCCTCGTGCATGTGTACTTTGCCATCCGGCCCGAAAAGCTGCCCATCACCGCATCCATGATCGTCGGGTCCATGAGCCGTGAATTCTACCTGAAGGAGCACGACCCGAAACGGTGGGTGGTCAAGAGCTTATCCGAAGGGCGCCGGGGGCTTGCCGATGGCGACTGAGTTCCTGGAACGGTGCGAGATCATCGAGGAGTGTTACGAGTTTCTGCTTGCGTATGCGGGACAGGGCTTGCCCAGCGATGAAGGCGGGCAGGTCCGCAACTTTCTGCAGCGAGCGGCGGAAGCGTTTACCGGCTTGGGGGAAAGTTGTAAACGAGCCATACGAAATTCCGGCATGGAACCACCAGAGCAGTACGAAGACTTCTGTTCCATGCTGGAGCGCGACGTGAGGGACTCGCTCGCCGTCATTCACGTAGTGCTGGCACAACCTTCCATCAGCTCGCAGTTAGTGGATAACCTGAACGCCTCCAGCCATCTCCGCGCACTGCTGACCGATCTCTTTCTGATTGGCGGGATACTGAGCACACCCGCCAAATCCGTACTCACAAGCACCGATCAAGGGTAGATGCCGCATCGCGACAGCATCGACAGACCGAGTGTCGTTCCGAGACCGAGGTCGGCTTCGAGGAGATCATGAATCGATCTCCCAGAAGCCGGTTTGAACGAAGCCTTAGGGGCAGACGCTTTCGCGTGTCCGGTGTCAGCGGTGGTGTGTGAGCGGATAAGGTTGGGTCATAAGGAGAACACCTATGACCCACCTGCGCAAAATGATGCTCGAAGAGCTCGAGCGTCGTAATTACGCTCAGACTACCATCGAATGCTACATCGAAGCGATCGGGGATTTTGCGCGCCACTTTCACCGCCCTCCGGACCGACTCACTCCGGAGCACATCCGCGAGTACCAAGCGTATCTGTTCCGCGAGAGAAAGCTAGCCGCGTCCACTGTGACGCAACGGCTCGCGGCTCTGCGGTTCTTCTACACGCAGACGATCAAGCAAGCCTGGAGCGTAGCCGATACACCTTACCCGAAGAAGACGCGACCCCTACCCAGCATCTTGAGCCCGGAAGAAGTGGCCCACCTCATCGACTCCTGGCAGACTCGGTTGCATCGCATGGGGTTGATGACGCTTTATGGCACGGGGGTACGGCGCGCAGAGTTGGCTCGCCTGCAAATTTCCGATATCGACGGCCGACGCATGGTGATCCACATCCGCAGAGGCAAAGGTCCTCAGGACCGCGATGTCATGCTCCGTCCCAGGTTGCTCGAAGCCTTGCGCGACTACTGGCGTAGCCGGAAGCGCAAACCCACGGAATGGTTACTTCCGGGCGGGTCGCGGCACACCTCCCATCGTCCCATCACTCCCCGAGCCGTGGGGTATGCGTGCCAACGTGCTGCCCAGCGGGCGGGACTTCAGAACCGGGTTCATCCCCACACGCTGCGTCAGGCTTCGGCATACTACACCACCTTTCAGAGTTCGTTCATTCTAAAGACAATTGGCCTTGGCCAGGTACAATCAGCGGCAGTCTACGGCCGCAGTGGACTGCTTCGACCTGAGCCCGCACAGCTGGCAATTGTAGATCCTTTCGATCGATGATCCACGGCGCGAAAGTGACAACCTGCGTTGCCGGAAGGACTCTTTCGCGAATAAGTCGTTTGATAACGGTGTCGCTTACCTTCAGTTCTAGCGCTGCTTGCTGCTGTGTCACCCAGCCGTCTTGTCTCTGAAACGGCGCGATTTCGTGATACCCGCGTAGTCCCGCGACACGATGTGCATTCCAATTCTTTTCCTGCCCCGTCTTGTATCCCAAGCGATTCAGAATCGCCGCAATGTCTTTATCTGGACAAACCTTGGCTAACTCACTTACCAAGTTGATTACAGTACGTTCTGCGCTGCGTCGATGCTGCCCAGTTGGATTGCGTTCTACGTACAGTTCGGTATGAATCCCTCCGGCCCAGTGCAGGATCAGTCGATGCCTGGGCGAATCTCGCTGACTATCAACCACGATTTCATGGAGCACCGTGCGCAGGATGCGCTTCTTCAACTGCACTGGCGCGTCCGGATGATCCCACACTGCCCACACATCATCACCCAGCGCGATCAACTCCGCCCTCTGCTTATCACTGAGCGAGGCACGTCCTTCTCCCAAAGCCGTAACCCGCGTTTCCAGCTCAGCCACCTGCTGTAGCGCGTGATTCCATCGCGTCTCCAGTTCGGCAGCTACCAGACGATTTTCCGGCTCCGCGGCATCGAACTGCCGGCGTGCTCGGTCGGCTTCAAAGCGAACTCGCTTCAAAGCCAGCTCCAGTGCTTTTCGCTTCTCGTCGTCCTCGGCGTGGACGCAATCGCTCATCTTAATCGCAGCCTCGATACCTGCTGGCTCAATCGCCGCCAGAACACTGCCCACGACCGCTCGATCGATACGGAGACCCCCGATTGTTAAGCAGCCATTCGCCTCGCGATCTCCTCGATCGCCTCGACAAACATAGCGCGGCACTCGACCATCGTTGCCGCTGTAGGCCACCTGCAGCTTCCTCCCGCAGCGACCGCAACGCAACAATCCCGACAACAGTGCTGCGCCCGCTTTCGCAGCGCCGCTTCCTTCACCCCCCGCAAAGGCCACATTGGCCTCCAGCCGCTTCTGATTTTCCACATACTCCTCCCAACTGATGTACCCCGGATGATGGTCCACAAGCAAGACCTTCCACTCATTTTGCGGCTTGCGATAACGAGAGCGCTGGCGAGCTCGTCCCTCTTCGATCACCGTTCCAGGAGCTGTCTTCCCATAAGCAAATACTCCGGCATAACAGGGGTTCTTCAGCATCTGACGGATTCTTCCGCTGCTCGGCAGCGCCCATATGATTTCCCGCCCCGCCGCGCCTGGCTTGGCATGGGGAATCTGAATCTGCTCTTCGCAAAACCAGATCGTCGCTTGCCGAGCGCTTCCCAGTTGGCGAAATTTCTGGAACACAAGGCTAATCGCCTGTTGCACCTGTCGATCCGGCGTCTTCTCAATGCGGTCGTCCTCGCTGCATACAAACCCGACCGATACTTCCCACAACGCGAACCCACGCTTCACTTTTTGCTCAAAAGCCTCGCGCGCGCGTTGTCGTAACAGCCCGAGTTCAAACTCCGCCATGGAACCTTTCAAGCCGAGCAACAAACGATCATTCAGCAGCCGCGGGTCATAGATTCCATCCGTGTCGATCAGTAGTGTCTCCGTAAGTGCGCACAGATCAACCAGATGATGCCAATCTCGATTGTTGCGCGCCAGCCGCGAAGCTTCCAGTGCGAACACCGCTCCGGCTGATCCCTGGCAGACCGCCGCCAAGAGGCGGCCGAACCCGGGGCGCTCTTGCAGGCCACCACCGGACCGACCTAAGTCCTCATCAATCACAATTACCTTGCCGAAGCCCAACTGCTTCGCCCGCTCCGCCAGCGAGTACTGTAGTTCCTTTCCCTCCAGATGATTCCTTACTTGATACGGTGTGGATTGCCGCACGTAGACATAAGCTCCGCGCTCCAGATGATGCTGCTTAATCTTCTCGCTCATCTGGCCTCCGTTCGCGTCCTTGCAGAACGCTGGCCAACATTTCCTGCCAAAGCTCGCGGCAACGTTTCCGCACCTCCTCGGGGAATATTATCCAGAGCTCGTCGTCTTCGAAGTGAAGCTTGCGCTGCCGTGCGACCGGCTTCTCGTGGTTGTGCATCCTGTCCTCCTGCTGAGGATTCTGCACAACCACGCCTATCGCCCGCCACCGTGGAATGCTGGGCATCTGTGAGGGTCCGCAACTCGATGAGTGCATCCAGCGAGATTCGTGGCTTCGCCTCTGTTCGCAGACGCTCACAAGTTTCCGAGCTCAACATCCATTCCGGTATGGCCAACCGCAGACCGTCCGGCATTCTCACAATCACAATCGGAGCATCGCCGCCTCGTCGCAGATACCGAATCCGTTCAACTTCTACTCCGTGACATGGGTGATAGCGGTAGCAGATCTTGGCGGGATACAAACTATGAGCAGTACCAAAACACCCTACGCCACTGTTTCGCCACTCACTTACTGGAAAACGGCGCTGATCTGCGCACCATTCAACTGCTCCTGGGACATCACGATCTGAAAAAAACCACGATCTACCTCCATCTCTCGCGACGGCATCTCAACGCCACCGCGAGTCCGCTGGACTCGCTCAAGCTGAAAGATAAGTCACCGCAGAACCCATAGATGAACCGGCCGCCGCTTGAGGTGGCCGATCTGGTTCGCGCCGCGGGACGCGCCTTCATCGAACACAGTCGCCGGTGGATCACCTGGCAATGTGGCGGCCCCATGGTGGTCATCGAGAAACCTTCTGCTGCCCAGCTCCAACTCCGTTCTCCACCGTTTCTCATCGGAGCCGCTGCATAAAACCCCAATCGCCATCTCGCTTCCTCGGTGCTTCCCATCACCTGCAGCCGTGGTGCGCCCTAGTTGCCCCATACCAACCTCCCGGCTTCGAGCTTTCGCTCGCAAGCCACACTCGAACCAGTCCGGTCCACGCTCCGATTCCCCACACTACCGATTCCCCGAGTCTCTCTCACTACCGAAATACCATTGAATTTGCATAAATGCTTCCTCGCCGGCGGCTTCCTTCAAACAGCTGTATCAGACGCGCCCCCCGTAGGGAGTTGCACGTAGTTTCGGGAGTCCGGGGGCGCGTCCGATACAGCACTAGTGTTTCTGGATAACCTTCGGTTGGCCGACAAACCGAGAGTTGTTAACACTTCTTTCCCAATGAACGTCTATGATCTTGTGGGGATTTTGCGCGAATGGCCAGGTCCGGCGACACAACTGACCTGCTCGCGGCGGGCCTGGGACCCGAGCCTGTGAGGGAGCAGTTCGCGTCCGACATCTCCGAGGATGTGACGTGGGTGGCTGCTGCGCAGGACGGCGACCGCGCAGCGTTTGGGCAGCTCTACGAGCGGTATGCTCGCATGGTTCATGGAGTCTTGCTTGCGAGAGTCCCGGTCGGCGAGGTTGATGACCTCGTTCAGGATGTCTTCATGAGGGCACTACGTCGGTTGTCAACGCTGCGGGAGACCGCACGCTTTGGCGCCTGGCTGGCAACCATCGCTCGAAACATGGCGAATGACTACCACCGTCGATCGGTGCCAGAGGAACCACTCACCGACGACGCCTCGGACCAAGAAATTCAGTGCGGAACGTCCTGCGCAGATCAGGATCAGCAGGCTGTCGCAATCCTCGAGGCAGTCATGAGTCTGTCCGAGACCTATCGGGAGACTTTAATTCTCCGGCTCGTCGAGGGCATGACCGGTCCCGAAATTGCCGCTCGGACTGGCATGACGCACGGCTCAGTGCGGGTCAATTTGCATCGCGGCATGGAGCAGCTCCGCGCCAAGCTGAGTGCGGGCCCGAGCCGCGTTGGGCCAGAACAGGAGAAGTCCTAGTCATGGACGAAGGAAAGAAGCGAACCGAAAATAGGCCATCGACAACGAGCGACGGCTATTTGTGGGATCGCTCCGGCGAGCCCGATCCCGAGATTCAGAAGCTCGAAACGTTACTCGGGAAATTTCGTCATGACTCGCCCACCCCAGTTTTTCCCGCGATCGTCCCCGAGCGGCGATGGACATTTTTTCCCTGGCGCCTGCGATTATTCCCCGCTTTGGCTACGGGAGCGGTTGCGGTAGCGGCCATCGTTGCAGTGACATTCTTGGTTTACAGAACGAAGCCCACGCCAACCACTCTTGCGGGTTGGGATGTATCCGAAATTCAAGGCGCGCCCCGCATCGGACGAGAAACGCTCAGGGCGAACGAGGGAACGAGCCGTCTCGGCATTGGCCAAATGCTTGAGACCGACAGTCAGTCGCGGGCCAGCATTCAGGAGGACGATACCGGCAAGATCCAGGTGGACCCCAGCACACGGCTGCGCCTACTGAGCATGGGTTCTGGGCTAAAGCGGATTGCTCTGGATCGGGGAACAATTCACGCTTACATCTGGGCGCCTCCCGGTCAATTCGTGGTCGACACCCCATCGGCCGTCACGGTGGACCTGGGCTGCGCCTACACTTTGCAGGTCGACGATTCTGGTGCGGGCATGGTGCGCACATCTCTGGGATGGGTCGGATTCAAGCTGAATGGCCACGAATCCTTTATCCCGGCGGGCGCTGCTTGTGCGACCCGGCCGAAGGTCGGTCCCGGAACGCCATACTTCCAGGATGCCTCCGCCAAGTTCCGTTCTGCTTTGACGAGGTTCGATTTTGAGGACACCACTTCGCAGCAGCGCTCACAGGATGTGGCGATCGTACTGAGCGAGGCGCGCAACCGCGATGCCCTCACGCTGTGGCATCTTCTGGCGCGTGTCGATGACGAGCAGCGAGTCCTCGTCTACGATCGGCTGAGCCGCTTCGTGCCTCCTCCTGCCACCGTCACTAAAGAAGGTATCCTGCGACTCGATCAGCCCATGCTGGACCTGTGGTGGAACGAACTTGGATTTGACGACATCTCGGTTTGGCGTCATTGGGAGCGTTCTTGGGCGGGAACCGCCACCCCAGTTCGCCAAAGGTAATCGCGAAGCATTCCCTCGCAATCAAACTTCCAGTTTTGTCCGGGTAGGCCGCGCCGTCGTCGTGAAAAACTACCTCCGCATCATCTTTGACAAGCTTGGAGTCTGGAATCGACTCGAGCTTGCGCTCTGGTACGAAGCCCCCAGGTACGAAAGCCCCACCTATGTGAAAGGCGACCGGGCGATGGTCTAATGCGGCGCTTCTCCAGGGCGATTCATCCTCTCACACACCCGAGAAAATTGCCCGATGCCGCGTCACCTCTCCCTCGTTGTTAGTTTCAAACCCTGGTCATTAATACATTGAATCCTGTACCCAAAAATTGCCGAATCAGAGATGAAAACTACATTCACCGTATTGCGAGCCTCTGGCAACAGAACGACTTAGCGTCGTGGCACCAGGCTTGCTTCATTACTCACCAGAGCATTCGCATCGGATCATCGGAGGTCAATATGACTGACGGCATGCAAAAGGACTGGCGCGAACTTTGTGTTGCGGTGACAAAGGAGAGTGACTCCACCAAGCTGACTTCGCTGGTTGAAGAACTGATTGTCGCATTGGATAGAGGCGAACGAAGCTGGGGATACCCCATTCCTCCGTCCGAGCTAAATCGCGACGAATCGGGAAGCCGCTTGAGAGTGAGCTTGAGCTAAGGAGGTTCTCTATGGCTGACGCCCTGCGAATCACAGTCGAAGAACTGAAAAGCCGAATGGACTCGGGAGAAGACTTCACGGTAATTGATGTGCGCAATCACCGCTTGGACGGAAACGGACACTGTGATACCAGAAGCGATTCGAGTGCCGCTGGACAAACTCGAAGAAAACCTACCCAGAATTCCGAAAAGCAGACCTGTAGTGGCGTACTGCACGTGACCAAGCGAGGGGTCCAGCGCCAGTTTGGTGTAAAAACTTCAGCAGCACAGGTACAAAGACGTGTGGGCGCTTCGAGGCGGATTCCGAGCGTGGCAGGGCGCTGGATTGCCAGTTGAGTCAAAAAGGCAGGCGGCTTAGTAGCTCTTCCAATAACCTCGAATCAGTGGCCGTACCAATCCTGAGTGCCGTGACCAGCGCCCACAAGAAAGGCACTGGTTCGAAGTCCACTCGTGACGGCAACTACCTGCTTTATCAAGGCCATCATTGTCTGTGGTCAGAGGCTATATTTGCTACTGAGCCGCGAACCGTCACGAAACCGCGTTATTAGAGGGCAACCAAGCAATCACGTGGCTCGTCATATTGGTTGGTGATAAATGCGATCGCTATTGCGGTTGGCTTGCTTTTCATGGTTCCGGCTTGGGGTGTGTCTCAAGAATCGGAGCGTTCGCAGAAGAATGCCAATGACTTTGCGCGCTCGGTCTTACAAAACGAGGTAAAAGCCGAAACCAACGATCACAGCCACTGGATGCTTAAATTGGAAACCGAGAAGTCGCGCCGAAAAGAAATCGATGAGGTAGTAGAGACGAAGAACGGCGACCTCAAGCGTCCTATGTTAATAAACGACCGTCCGCTCACTGCCCGACAGCAGCACGAGGCCGATGAACAGATCCGCAGACTGGTAAGCAATCCCGACTCGCTCCGCAGGTCATTGAAGGAGGAGAATGACGATGCGGCTCACAGCCAGAGAATACTCAACATTTTGCCCCAGGCATTGATCTTTCGTTTCGGACAGCAGAAGGGCGATGCGGTCGAATTGCTCTTTTCGCCCAACCCCCACTTTCGTCCACCTACGCGGGAAGCTCAAGTCTTTCAGGCGATGGAGGGCTCGTTGTGGATCGACAGCAAGCAACAGAGGTTGATGGAGCTCAGCGGACGTCTTACCCGCGAGGTGAAATTCGGCGGCGGCTTGTTGGGGCATCTAAATGCGGGCGGCCAGTTTCACGTCAAACAAATGGAGGTCGCGCAGGGCTATTGGGAAATGACCCTTTTGCACGTGGACATGAAAGGCAAGGCTCTTTTCTTTAAGACTATTAGCGTGCAGCAGAAACTGGATCGTAGCGATTTCCATCAAGTCTCAGATAGTCTCACCCTATCTGAAGCGGCCGATCTCTTGCATAAACAGACCGTCGCGGTCGCCGTCAGCGCAGGTCACTAATGTTCGGTTGCTTGAGTAGGCGTATCTAACTATTAGAAGCCATTTATCCGAATCATCCCCGTTGAGGATGGCTGCCGCGCGGCTGGGTTGGAAGCCGTGGGACCAGTTGCTGACCCGGGAGATCGCCCGGTTCGCGCATTGCGACCAGTCGGAGGTAAAGCAAACGTGAAGAGCGCAGGAACCCAAGTCAAGATTCAGAAAAACATCCGGATTGTTATTCCCGCCAAACAGTGAAGGCGTTCTCACGGTCGCACAAGCAAGAATGTTGGAACCGCAGTTCGCGACGGCTCGCGGATCGAATCCGACACAAGTACCAACATGAAATGACGGGATTCTCCCGGCGGCCGCCTGCTTGAAGATCGTAGCTTCGGAGACGCAAAGGAATCCCGATGCCTTTCTCAATGTTGGAAAATGCAGGATACGCCGGGGGCGCACTCTCGCCTTCGTTCACGAGCGCCTCCGACCATGGCTCCCTGTGGGAAAAGTGTCTCGACAACATTTGATCGCGCTTCTCTTACCGTCTGGTCGGATTCGCACGAGCGAAAGTACAAGTTGCGCAGAGCTTACTGTATCTTGTTTTTTCTTTCCGAACGTTTCTGTTATCGTCGTTCTCGAAAGGGAAGGGAAGTTCTAAGATGCAAACCTCATTCCCAGGACAACAATGGCTGGAAGCGCTTTCGGTTCGACAAGGAAGAGCCAGAGAGTTGCTCGCCAAAGCTCTAGAGGAACAGCAGCAATCAGGATATTTCCACACCTTGCCTGAGATCTGCCGCCAACCTCAGACCTGGCGCGAAACCTGTGAGCTGATGATCACGTCGACCGCTGCCGTGAGCGCATCATTGCGCGGAGCGAAGAGCCTCATATTCACAGGTTCCGGTAGTTCCGAATACGCAGGCGACTGTTTGCGCGCCAGTGTGCAGGCGGAGTTGGGCATTGACTGCCAGGCGATCGGCGGAGGTGTTCTACTCACGGGAAAAACAGAAGTGCTACCCGTTTGCCGGCCTCGCATGATGGTGTCTCTGGCTCGATCCGGGGACAGCCCCGAAAGCACCGGAGCGCTGTCCCTAATGCTCGAACACGACCCGGAAATGCGTCATCTCGTGCTCACTTGCAACAGCACCGGAGCGCTCGCTCAGACTTATCGCGGTCATACGCAGGTCAGCGTTATTACCCTAGGCGACAACACCAACGATCAGAGCCTTGTCATGACCAGTAGCTTCACCAATCTGATTGTAGCTGCCCGTTTCCTCGGACTCGTGAATTACCCAGACGCCTACAGGGCCATCTGCTATCAGGCAGCTAGCATCGCCGCCCACGTATTCTCGTCGCAGTTTGACACCCTGGCGCAAGTTGCAGAATCAGGTTTCAAGCGAGCCGTTTACCTGGGCAGCGGTGCCCGTTATGGCGCTGCTCGCGAGGCGGCTCTGAAGATGCTCGAGATGACCGCCGGCCGCGTCACCTCGCTGTACGAAAGTTATCTCGGGCTCCGGCATGGACCGATGAGCTACGTCGACAGCAACACCCTGGTGGTCTGTTTTATCTCTTCCGATCAAACGAGGCGAGGCTACGAAACGGACCTCCTTCGCGAACTCACCCGGAAGCGCCTTGGCATGCGGAAGCTGATTGTGGGAGAGGCGATCCCGACGGACGTTGCAGGACCGGAGGATGTGGTGGTCGAATGTCGCGGCCTCAAACAGTTGGGCGATCGAAATGCGGTTTTGGTGGATGTCGTTGTAGCACAATTGCTGGCGTTTTTCCGATGCATGCAGGAAGGTTTGCACCCAGACTCACCTTCCCGCGATAACGTGATCAACCGAGTCGTCCAACGATTCCCGTTGTACGGGACGTGACATCTGCACTCGTGTCGGTCGCGAGGAAGTGCGGAGAAAATATGATCAATCGGCGGCAGTGGTTGTATGGACTGGGAGTGATGACTGGCGCGGCTGCCCACCGCAGCGGCGGTTTCACTAGGGATAATCAAGGACCACAGAAGACACAGCATCGCTCTTTGGATCTCAAAGACTTCGAGCCAACAAGCATGCTGCAAGTGCATGAGTCGCGAATCGAGCGTGCAAAGTTTCCTGTCCTCGATTTTCACACCCACATCACAACATCGGCCAAGTCCGAAAACGGTGTGGAATTGGCCTCGGAACGCAAATATCTGGGCACGCCAGAAGAGCTTCTGGCCGTCATGGATCGCAAAAACATCGGGGCTATGGTGAACCTCACCGGCGGTTACGGCAAGTGCTTGGGCGACGTAATCAACAAATACGATCGGGCGTTTCCCGGTCGCTTCTACACGTTTACCGAGCCCTGCTACGAACGCTGGAAGGAACCCACCTATCCGGAGCTTCAGGCCCAAGCCATCGAGCAAGCCTATCGGCAAGGTGCGAGGGGCTTGAAAATTCTGAAGACTCTAGGACTCTATTTTCGAGAGAACATTACTTCCGGCGTACTCGTAAAGATCGATGATCCGAGATTCGATCCCATGTGGGACGCCTGTGGCCAGCTGAACATGCCCGTGGCTATTCACGTATCGGACCCGGTCGCGTTTTTTACTCCTACCGATCGTTTCAACGAGCGCTATGAGGAGCTCAATAATCATCCGGACTGGTCTTTTTACGGTGGCGACTTTCCCGGTAACGCGGAATTACTTGAGGCCCGCAACCGGGTTTTTGCAAGACATCCCAAAACGCAATTCGTTGTGTTGCACGTGGGAAACTTCGGCGAGAACCTGGCGAATGTAGCGCAGAACCTCGACCGCTTCCCGAACATGACAGTCGACATCGCTGCCCGCATCGGAGAGTTGGGCAGGCAGCCCCGCACGGCGCGGAAGTTTTTCGATAAGTATCAGGATCGTATCCTGTTCGGTACCGATGCCACTCCCCACGGTGACGAGTTTCCGCAACAGGTATTCAACGATCAGTTGTACGAAATCTACTATCGATTCCTGGAGACTGACGATGAGTACTTCGACTACGCTCCGGCGAAAATCCCTCCGCAGGGGCGCTGGCGCATTTACGGCATCAATCTGCCGGAGACGGTTCTTCGCAAAGTGTATTTCGGGAATGCCGCTCGTCAACTGAGAGTGACAGTCTGATGCATCGATCCCTGCAATCACGCATGTGGGATGGCGTGATCGCTTGCGCCCTCGTTTTCATCGCAATACCGATGCTCATGGCAGCCGATCCCGCCGTGATGGAAAGTACAAAAGCTCTGGAAGACGTGGCGCCCAGCACGGATGCGACTAGCCCATTCTGGCGCGGAGCTCGCCTCGCCTATGCGGATAAGGCTCCTTACGGCCAAAACCAACCACGCTACCATACTGAGGTTCGCTCCCGCTGGACAGAGAAGAATCTGTATTTCTTATTCGTTTGTCCTTACGAAGCGCTGAATCTCAAGCCGTCACCCAGCACTTCAACCGAGACAAATCAGCTTTGGGATTGGGATGTTGCCGAGGTCTTCATTGGTTCTGATTTTCAAAACATCCGCAGATACAAAGAGTTCGAAATCTCGCCGCAAGGGGAGTGGGTCGATCTCGACATTGACCTGTCCAAGCCGCATCACGAAGATGGATGGACCTGGAACTCTGGCTTCACGGTAGCCGCTCGCATCGATCCGGTCGCGAAGATTTGGTACGGAGCCATGCGCATTCCATTCTCGGCGTTACAGAGCCATGCTCCGGCAGTTGGAGACAGGTTTCGCATCAATTTGTTTCGTAGTCAGGGGCCGCCGCCGAACCGGATTGAAGTTGTCTGGCAACCCACGATGAGTCATACGTTTCACACTCCAGAGAGATTTGGAACGCTTCGGCTGGTAGCGGAAGAACCCAAGTAGAGCCTCGGGCGCGGTCCCGGCTTCACCCCTGCTGATCTCCCCTTTCCTTTGGCCCCTCAGTTTTCTGTTCCTAGATTTTTTCACTTTCTGTCGAAGTTCTTTATATCTGGACAAAAGACAACAAAACGATATAAAAAGAAACCTTCCGTTAATATCCGCAGCAGTTTCCGTGCTGCAAACAGCGGGAGAGTAGAGTCGGCTGCGAGGTTTGCTGCCGAGCCATTAGATCGACACTGCATCACGTCCGCGGAAGGAGGATCACTCATGCGAAAGACCATAGGACTTGTCGTTTTTATGATCAGTGTGGCCGTGGTTGGGTTCGCGCAAGTCGATACTGGCAGCCTGGTCGGGACGGTCAAGGATGCCAGCGGCGCCCTCCTGCCCGGCGTCGCTGTCACAGCTACCAATACGGACACGGGCATCGCCACTCCGACAAAAACGGCGCAGAACGGCGATTACGTGATTACTCCGCTCCATATTGGCCGATACTCTGTTTCCGTCGAAGCCACCGGCTTCCGTCGGGAAATTCGCAAGGACATCGTGCTCGATGTGCAGCAGACCATCCGGCTGGACTTCAGTCTCAAGGTCGGCTCGGTTTCGGAAACGATGGAAATAAGCGGTGCCCCTCCGCTGCTCGAAACTGAGAGCGCAACTCTGGGCAACGTTGTTACTGCCGAAACGGTTGAAGAGTTGCCCTTAAACGGGCGGCGCTACACGGACCTCGCAGAACTCACCTCGGGAGTGGCCAAGGTCATCGAGGGACCGGTCAACGGTGGCAGCACCCCGACGAACGGCAACGCTGGAGGCAGCTTTGCGGTCAATGGCACTCGCGGGGATCAGAACAACTTCACTCTCGACGGCATCGACAACAACTCCAACGACAACGGGGACGTGGCTGTATTGAGCAGCGTGGATGCCATCGCCGAATTCAAGATAGAGACCTCGAACTACTCCCCAGAATTCGGCCGCAGCGGCGGCGCGGTCATCAACGCCACTACCAAGTCGGGCACGAACAAATTCCACGGCAGCGCCTGGGAATTCCTGCGGAATGACGCCCTGGATGCCGCGCAATACGGTTTTGGCTCTGTCCTGACCAAAGCGCCTTACAAGCAAAACCAGTTTGGGGCGACCTTCGGCGGGCCGATCAAAAGAGACAAAGCGTTTTTCTTCGTCGATTACGAAGGAACACGCATCCACCAGGCGCAAAGCGATATTGTCACTGTGCCGACCGACGGCACAAACGGCACGTCCAATGAACGAAACGGAGATTTCAGCGGCATTCTGGGTTCACCGCCGACACAGTCGATGATTTGCGGCGCCACCGGTGATCAGCCCTGCTTCGACGCGCTGAATCGACCCGTCTACACCAACGAGATCTATGATCCGTCGACTACGACAACCCTAGCGGGGGGTGCGGTTGTGCGCAACGGTTTTGGATTTGATCCAGCTACCGGCCTCCCCACCGCGCAGGCAAATATCATTCCCGCGGGGAGCCTGCAGAGCCTCGGATTGAACTACGCCGCGCTTTATCCTTCGCCGAACCAGCCGGGACCGAACGGAGACTATTCGACCCTCAACTATGCGGTGAACGCGCCCGGAACTGACCAGACCGATCAGATGGATGTGCGGGCTGATGAGAATGTCACCGACAAAATCCAGCTCTTCGAAAGATTTTCCTACATCAAGGACACACGTTTTCAGGCGCCGGTGTTCTCCGGGATCGCGGACGGCGGAAATTACAACACCGGCGGCCGTCCTTTGGACACCGAGGGGGCGGTATTCGGCTTGAATTATGCCATCAAGTCGAACATGGTGAACGCGTTCCGCGCTGGATTTAACCGCGTCCACTACATCTCCAACTCTCCTTCCTATGGGCAGCAATTCCCGCCTGCTAACCTGCAAGTGCCGGGTGTGCCCAACGATCCCCTCGTCAATGGACTGACGTGGTTTGCTCCCAGCGCATACGCCGGGCTGGGCGAGCCGCTATTTACGCCGACCCGCAGCACCACCCAGGACATCCAGATCAACGACACGTTAAGCATTGTGCATGGGAAGCACTTGCTCAAGTTCGGACCGCAGTTTCGCTTTGACCAGTTCAACCTTCTGCAGATCGGCCAGCCGCGCGGCAACCTGTCGTTTAGCGGCCAATTCACGTCCGATTCCGGCGGGTTGGGAGATGGCAGCGGCAACGGCCTGGCTGACATGCTGGTGGGGCTGCCGATCACGTCGATCATTTCGAGCGAGGTATATTTCGGCAATCGCCAGCACACGTACGGGGCGTTCGTTCAGGATACTTACAGAGCAACGTCGAAGCTGACGCTGGACCTGGGGCTGCGTTGGGACTATGCGACCCCGGTTTATGAATCTCAGCATCGCCAGAGCAATTGGGATTACACGAAAGGCATCCTCGTTCCTTCCGGGACCCCAGGCTATCCGAAGAACCTGGAGACCACGGACAAAGACGACTTCGCTCCACGCATTGGCCTGGCCTACAGCCCTTTTCCGTCCAAGCCATTCGTGATTCGGGCTGGGTATGGGCGCTTTTTTGTCTTCTATGAAATTCGCACGGGCGACCCGCTGCAAGTCGACTACAATCTCCCGTTCTTCTTCGAGCCTACATTCAACAGCGATGGCATAACGCCTTCGCAAGTTACCCTGACGTCTGGATTCCCGGCCCTCAATCCGAGCGAGGCGCCATTCGCGAATGTGACCAGCCAGGACTGGAATCCTCACACGCCGGTTTATGACCAGTGGAATCTGAATCTCGAATACCAACTGCCGGGCCAGATCGTAATCAGTCCGGGGTATGTGGGGACGAAAGGCACTCACCTGCAAGTCCTGCGCGACTACAACCAGATTGCTACGCCCGGGCCGACGTACGACCCGACCTTGGCGCCCGACTGCGACCCAACCCCGACCCTCCAATGCCAATATGGGACTTTCACGTCGATCACGAATCAGGGAAACTCCACTTATCACGCATTTCAGATCAAGGCCGAGAAGCGGGCTAGCCACGGCCTTTACTTCCTGAGTGCATTTACTTTCGGCAAAGCCATCAACGACCAGCCCGAAATCTGCTGCAACTCTCCCTGGCCGCAGGATAGCTACAACATTGCGGCAGAAAAAGGGCTGGCGGACTTCGATAATCGTAAGCGCTGGGTGAATAGCGTCGATTACCTGTTGCCTGTGGGAAAAGGCCAGCATTTCATGAACCAGGGTGGCGTGGCCAATGCGATTCTTGGCGGATGGCACGTAGGCGGAATTATTACGCTTCGCTCGGGTTTCCCATTCTCGCCGGCAATCGGATTCGACCCAAGCAACACGGGTTCTCCGGGGTTGCAGCGCTCCAACCAGACAGGTAGTGGAGCTCTCCCGCATCGCAGTCCGAGCTTGTGGTTCAATCCAAACGACTTTCCGATTCCCAACTGCCCCAACGGTTGTTTCGGCAATGCGCACAAAAACGTTCTTGAAGGACCGGGAGAGACAACAGCAGACTTGTCGGCGCGAAAAATGTTCAATGTGACAGAACGATTCACTGTTGAGTTTCGGGCCGAGTTTTTCAACGCTTTCAATCACGCGGTCTTTTCTCAGCCCGATAACTACATCACCGATGGCCCTGGAGCTACTGGCGTGATCACGTCCACGGTGATACCGCAGCGGCAGATTCAGTTTGCTCTGAAGTTGGCGTTCTAGTTCCTCAGCCTCCCAGAGTAATTCAGAAGTCCTGGGAAGCCCGGAGTCTATTGGTGATTGGTGTGGCGATTTCAGGATTCGCTGGACTCGGTCCAATCATGCCGAGCCGCCTCCTGAGAATCCACCGGCCAGATCAGCCGATTGGGGCCACCAAACCCGTTCGCGAGTTGCAGCCGAGTAACCGAAAGAAGGGCATGACTTCAATGCAGCGCAGAGACTTTCTCAAAAGCGGTGTTGCACTGGCCGTCGCGGCCGAACTCGGAACTGGCAAAGCGCATGCATTCGTTCCGGCGCACAACTGGGCGAAATACGATTTCGGCTCTGGCCCCCAAGTTAGCGATAGGTTGAATCAGGGTCCGTTCCCGCAATACCCACCGGATGCCGTCATTCCGACAGACGATGTCGTGATGACCACTACCTCTACGGATGAGGTTGTGCCGAACTATGGCAAGGGACTGGTCACCTACATCACGGCAGATAGTGGCACCGAGGAAATCAAATCAGACAACGTTCCCCAGGCGATCGAAGACCTGGTTCGATTTCCCCTGGGCCAGCAGCTTTATATCCGTCCCACCTGGAGGGAAGTGCAGCCGCAGCCCGGACGTCTGGAGTTGCCCGATTACGTGAAGCTGGTTTTTGACTTGGCGAAGAAGAACAACAAGCGGGTTGGATTGCGCGTTCAGATGTGCGCTCCAGACTATACCCACGAAGCGGCCCTCCCTGATTTTGTCCTCAACAAAGTGCCGAAAGTAGATCTTGTCCTGAGCGATCAGGAAAGCAGTAAAGAGGCGCGAAGATATTTGCAGAACCCGCATTCGCGTTATCAGCCCCGCTATGACCATCCTTTTTTTCAGCAGGCATTCAAAGAACTGGTTGGTCTGTTGGCAGCGGAATTCGATGGCAATCCGCTCATCGAGTTTATCGATACTTTCATGTACGGCTTCTGGGGCGAAGGCCACACTTGGCCGTTCGGCAACAATCCTTTCCCCGACTACCAGACAGCAGAGCGGACGTGGACGAATATGCTCGAAGTCCAGCTCGAACACTTTTCGAAGAGCTCCTCTCCTGACCAACACTCAACCGGACTACAGCCGGGTGGGTAATTCAGAACTCCTGGACCGCACGGTCCGCAGCAACAATTGGATTCGCAGCGACACTATCTTCATTGAGAACGAGCAGATTGAGGCGCTCAGCAACCGCCCACCCTGGATCGCGGCATTGCTCGAGCAGGGTATTCCTGGTAAACCTCCTGATCCAGACGCGGCCCATGAAGGGATATCCCCGGCAGAGAACATGATCGCTCATGTGATAGATATCGGGGCGAATTACTGGTCGCTGTGGAACTTTCACCAGATCAGTGCAAAGAATCTGATGAGCTACTATCAGGCGTATCCGGCAGCGTTCGACCGGATCAATCGCCGCATTGGCTATCGCGTGAGGCCATCTTTCATCTGGAGCTACAAGGACAACGGTTATCTGGGCCTGATCATCGGTTTCGCCAATGACGGCATCGCCGGTGTTCCGGGCGTCCTGCGCGTGAGTGTCGAGAGTGAAGACGGCAAAATACTCAAGAGCGGTTGTCTGGATGCCGGATATCCTTTGCCGGGAAAGATCCGGCAGGCTCAGCTTGTGCTGCCGCAAGGCACGAAATGGCAGGGACTGAAGCTCAAAGCGGAGATCGAGGTGAAGGGCATGCGTTATCCGGTCCGCTGGGCCTGCCACCAGAAGCTGAATGAGGATGGCTCACTTACTCTGCGTCCCAACCTGCGTCCGGATGTTTAAGCGCAACAGCTAAGCGATCGGCAAAGTTTTGGGAATTTCAGCGGATTCATGAATCCGAGGGTGCGCATCGAGGTTCGTGTTGTCATCGATCTCGAACGTACTGAAAACATTATAGGGAGGCGCATTCATGCGCAGGCGAGATTTCGTTAAGACGGGAGCGGTTCTGGGAGCGGTAAGCACTCTCATGCGGCCGCGGATGTGGGCCGATGTTCCCGACCATCTATGGGAAGGCTATGACTTCGGCTGCCCGACCGTAACCAACCGCCTCGATCAGGGCCCATTTGGCATCGCTCAAGATGAAGGTTGGTACACGATCTTTGCGACTCAGCCCTCTCGCAATCACATCCGAAATTTTGGCACAGGCTTAGTCGGCTACACGTGGGAGGAAAACGGTCCGGCTCTAGCTGTACAGTGTGGCAAAGAGACGCTGGAACAAAGCGTGGAAAGAATGGCATCCCTGCCATTCGTCGACGTCTTGTACATCCGCTGCGACTGGCGAGACGTACAGACCAGTCCCGGGAAACTGCAACTCTCTCCTGTTTGGGAAGCCACTTTCGATGCCGCCAAGCGTCACAATCTAGGCGTCGGTTTCCGAATCCAACTCTCCAGCCCCAATATCCAACCAAAAAAGCTCTCGATGCCGGATTTCCTGCACGACAGAGTTCCCATCGTAAACATCGGCCACAAGTCGAAGGAGCACCGTACCAGCTTCGATTTCTACGAGCCGCGCTATGACTCCCCTGAATTTCAAAAAGCCTTTACCGAGTTGAATGAGTTGCTTGCCGCGAAATTCGAGGGCAATCCTCAGCTGGAATACATGGACTTGATGATGTACGGATTCTGGGGAGAAGGTCACACGAACGATCTGCCCAACCCGTTTCCCGACTACCTGACCGCTGAGAAAACCTTTGTTCACATGACCCGGCTCCAAATGGATGCCTGGAAGACGACTCCTCTGGCGGTCAACACCCAGCCCGACATCAGCAATGTGGGCAACCGGCAGGTGCGGGATATTGCGGTTCGTGCAGGATGCTGGCTGCGCTCCGACAGCCTGATTATGGACGAACCCATCCAAATCGAAGAACTCGGTCATCGTCCACCCTGGGTCGCCATCGTCATGGAAGATGGTGAAAACCGCCACTATGTGCTCCCCGAGTTCGCTGCCGAGGAGAAAGCTTGCCTGAGCAAACTGTCCGACTCGATGCTTACGTTTGTCGGACCGGACGACGAAGTCCTGCCGAGCGACGATTATCCGCACCGCATCGGCGGCCCGATCGATCGTCCCTATCGCGAGAGCGCGAGCTTTCACTCTCTTGATATCGGAACGAACTATTTTGGCCTCTGGACCGAAGCCGAAAACATCCGGCGCTACTACGAGAAGTATCCCGATTCGCTTCGTGCCATGGAGCAACGGCTCGGGTACCGTGTCCGTCCGTCTATCATCTGGCAGAGAAAACGCTACGACACGATGGAACTGATTCTGGGAATCGTCAACGACGGCGTTGCCGGCGTGCCGGGAATTCTGGGCATCTACGCTGAGAGTGCTGACGGCCGAGTCAAAGTAGGAGGCAATCTCGACGCGGGCCAGCCGTTCGCGGGCAAATTGCGCCAAGCCTCGATCGTCCTCCCAAAGGACATGGACGGACAGCAGATAATTCTGCGGGCTGAAATTGATGTCAAAGGTGTGCGGAGGTCCGTCCGCTGGGCTTGCCACGAGCGAACGAACCCCGACGGTTCCCTGACCATTCGCCTTAAAAAGGGCAGCGATCCAGACTGGAAAAAGGGAGTATAGGTCGTCGTTCACCACAGTCGACAGCATATAGACTCTCGAAAGGGCTGAACATGGAACTGCGTCAGCTTTCGTTTCGAAAATCGGAGATTTTTCGACGTTCGATTTCATGGCGAGTCTTATCTGCCGCCCTCGCGTCCGTCCTCCTGGCGTTCCCGGCGGCAGCCGCGGATGACAAGCCTCAGGCTGGCTTCGATGAGCAGCGACTCGGCAAGATTCAGCAAAGAATGCAGGAGTACGTAAACGCCGGAGAAGCCGCCGGCATCGTGACTATGGTCGTGCGAGGCGGCACTGTCGTGCAGAAGGCAGCGGTCGGAATGCAGAACGTCGAAGACAAGCGTCCCATGCGCGAAGATTCGATCTTTCAGATCATGTCCATGACCAAGCCGATCACCGCCGTCGGGATCATGATGCTCTGCGAGGAAGGCAAGATCAGTCTCTACGACGAAGTTCAAACCTACCTTCCTGAGTTTCGCGACCAGATGGTCAATGCCAACGGATGGCTGAAGAAGCCCGCGCGCCCAATTCGCATCGGCGACCTCCTCTCCCACACATCGGGAATGCGCCAAATGCCTCAGGGCGACATGAAGGACATTCACTGGAAGATGGATCACACGCTGGCGGAAGCCGTTGCCTCATTCGCGAAGGAACCTCTCGAATTCGAGCCCGGCACGAAATGGCTCTACAGCAACACCGGATTCGCCACCCTCGGCCGCATCATCGAAGTCATTTCCGGTCAATCGTATGAGAGCTTCATTCAGAGTCGGCTACTGCAGCCGCTGCAAATGAAAGATACCTTCTTCTATCCACCCGCCGACAAATTAGGCCGAATTGCGATCGTCTATGCGCCCAAGAATGGCAAAGTGATTCGCGCCGGAAGTCAGATCCTGGGCGGCGACCCCGGCGCCTTCCGCAAAGGTGCGAAATATCCGGGACCTGAATACGGACTGTTCTCCACCGCAGACGACATCTCGCATTTCTGCCAAATGATCCTGAATCACGGAACCTGGAAAGGTACTCGCTTTCTCTCTCCTGCAACCATCGAAACCATGCGGCAAGTGCAAACCTCAGGCATGGAGGCCGGCTGGTATCCCGGAGCCGATTACGGGCTGGCTTGGGAAATCATCAGCAGGCCAACCGGAGTTTGGGGCTTGCTTCCGCTCGGAACTTTCGGCCATGGAGGTGCCTTCGGAACACAGGAGTGGATCTTTCCGTCTCGCGACATGATCACCATCTTCATGGTGGCGTGTGATGGGGATTGTTCCGAGCGCCCAGAGCGCGCATTCCAGGAAATGGCTATCTCCAGTCTGGAGTAGGAAGCCAGAGCGCCTTTTTGCTAGCCCTGTGCCAAAAGCGGGGCATTCCGGAGTGGATCAACTTGCCGTCGCACCGCAGGCCGCAGCATAAAATCGAAGAACTCGTCGAATGTGGTGGCCGATGATAGTCGCAGCATCATTCTTCAGCGCGCCCTCGCGAATCGCGTCGTATTCGATCGGAAGATATTGGCTCAGCAGGGTCAGCGGGCATGAAAAGCGGCCGAGATTTTGCAGCAGGCGCTTTACTTCCTCTTGTACGGAGGACTGCGGCCAGTAATAACGACAGCGGTCGCTGAAACTGAAGGCACGCGAGAGGCGCAATTCGTCGTCATGGTTGCTGCGGTAGTACGAACGCCAGTACGCCGGATTGCGCTGCATCTCGAACTCCAACGCCTCCCGCACTTGCGACAATCTCGCCTCGGGCTTGTGGCCAAGGATCTCGCGTTCTATGCTGCTCAGTGCAAAAATTGCTTCCCGATAAGCGAACGTAAGCCAGGGGCCAACTTTCAAGATTGCGAAATGGTCCTCCACCATCTCTGCTAGAGCGGCGGGGGACTGGTAATCGGTGGAATGGGCCTCATAGACAAGCGCAGGACGTTTCGGCAATCCTGCCGCCAGCGCATGCACTTTCTGACGATCGTAGTCGAAAACCCTGCTGTCGCCGAATTCCACGGCAGGTTGAACGACCAACCCGACCACGTTCTCCCAAGCCGCGAACAAGCCATGCGCTCGGAACGCAGAGTGAAAGACGTCCAAAGTGCGATGAACATCTTCGATCGTCGTCGGGGCTGGACATTGACCCTCTGCCACTTCTCCGCCCGGGGGCGGGACCTCCGTTCCAATGACGTAAAGCGGTCTCGGCGAACCAGTTGGCATATCCTCGCAAGCGTCCTCCGCAGCTCGGCACAAAATGGCAGCGCGTTCCGCGACGGTCTTCTCATCGAGAATCTTGTCGTCGCCGCAAGGCATGCTCGTGTCCAAGTGGATCTTCTGATATCCCGCATGAACGCAAAGACCAGCCAGATCGCAGGCCTTCGCCATGGCTCTAGCCGAGGGTTCACTGCGCCAGGCAAACGGCCCCAGGTGGTCAGCTCCCAGCAGAACACGACCAGGCGGCAATCCTGCTGAGGCGGCAGCAACGCGCATTCCATCAGCGAATTGCTTTGGCGTCATACCCGTATATCCGCCGAACTGGTTGACTTGGCTGGATGTCGACTCCACGTGAAGACAGTTGCCGTCTTGGAGCGCTTGCTGAATGGCTGCATCGATCACGGCCGGGTGCGCAGAGCAAACTGCGTAGGTGCCCACAGTCGCGCCGCCGCGATTTCGTTGGACGACGTTTCGCAGATATTCACTCGGTCCGTCGGCCACTGTGGAGCGATCCGCCTCGAAGGGATCAGGATCAGACCTCTGATTCATCGCCTTCGCATTATAGATTCTGGAACCAGTATTCGCTTCACTGAGGTTAAGTCAATGAAGTAGTATGCGATGACGATCATGCAACATAGGGAGATTGCTACCGTGCCAAAAAGAACTCGAAGACAGGGTTTCCGAGTTGGACTGGCAGTTACAACTGGAATATTGATGGTTGGGCTGCGGTGTATGGCCCAGCAACTTACGAACGACGAGCTCTCCCTGACGGTCAACGCGCAGGAAGGATCGTACCAACTGTCTTTGCATGACGGTCAGGTCGTGCTCAGGTCCCGTGTGGGAGCACAGGTTGACCACCAATGGCTTCGCTCGAGTGATTACCCGCGGCACCAAGCTTCGGAATCTGCGTTCGAAGATGATCTCGGCTCCGGCCGACAGGTGACAGTCACTTGCAGCGGATTGAACGCTAAACCCGATCTGGTTTACGTGGTACAGCTCTACAAACAGCGCCCTTACGGCACCATCCAGGTAAAAGTGCAAAACAGCGCGGGACAGCACGCAACTGTGCAGGCCATTCGCAGTGTGGAGGCCATGGGTGAGCCGATCCTCAATCTGGGTGGCGCTCAATCGGCCGACCGGGTCCTCTCCGACAGTTTCAGCGAAGACTGGCCGGACCTGGCCCTCTATGACCTCGGGGAAGCGCCCGGCGGGATGCATCGCGGGGCAGGGAGCCAACTCGTCTATAACCGGGAGAGTAAGCAGAGTTTATTTCTTGGCGCTCTCACCTCAGACCGATTTCTGACTCTGATGCATCTGAGAGCTGAGCGTATGGGCGCGAAGACGAAGATCGCATCCTATACCGTTGAATCCACCGGAACCACGGAAGTCCAGAAGGAATTCGATCTGAAGGATTCTCCCGCAGACGATCAGGTCGAACTGAGCCTTCCTCTTAAACCTGGGGAAGACATGGGTTCAGAGCGATTGATGTTCGAGGCCGGACCGAATTACCACGAACAACTGCTAGCCTACGGGGATGCGGTTCGTCGTCTGCACCATGCGCGTGTCTCTTGTGAGACTCCCATCGGTTGGTGGAGTTGGACCGTCTACTATGGCGCCATCAACGAAGGCGAAACCCTCACCAACGGCGACTGGCAAGCCGAACATCTGAAGTCATTAGGGTATAAGTATTTCCAAATTGATGAAGGTTATCAGTATGCTCGCGGGGAATATACAACTCCGAATGCGACACAATTTCCAGATGGCATGCGGTTTGTAGGGCATCACCTTATCGGAGAGGGGCTGACATTCGGCGTATGGACGGCGCCGTTTGAGGTGACGAGCCGGGCTTGGGTCTACGAGCACCACAAGGATTGGCTGGTGCACAATGCCAAAGGAGATCCGATCCCTATTGGCGACGTCTGGAACCAGAAGACGGATGTGCTTTACGCACTCGACACAACCCATCCCGGAGCGCAAGAATACCTGCGCCAGACGTACAAGACGCTGGTCCGTCAATGGGGAGTCCGCTTCATCAAACTAGATTTCATGGACACTACCGCAATCGAGGGCTACCGCTACAGGCCCAACACGACCACTCTGGAAGCGCAGCGCATCGGTCTCCAGATCATCCGTGACAGCGTGGGCGACGAGGTGATCTTGGATAAAGATGGAAGTCCCATGCTCAACCCAGTGGGGCTGGTAGACACGGGCCGTATCTCTGCGGACACGGGCCACAGTTTTGAGAGGACCAAGAATGCTGCCTCTGGCATCGCTGCCCGCTTTTATATGCAACGTAATTTCTTCGTCAATGATCCGGACGCTTTCAACGTCACCGCAACGCATCTCATGGAGCGTGCGAACGAACGGTCTTCGATTTCGCTGGCCGCGGCCGAGGCGTCGATCGCGCTCTCCGCTGTATCGGGCGGCATGTATGAGATTGGCGATGACATGCCGGTCCTGAGCTCAGAAAAGGATCGGTTAGCGCTAGTTGAAAACCGAGAGTTGCTGAATATCGCCAAAGTCGGCCGTGCTTCCACGCCGTTAGACCTGATGACCTACGAGCCGGAGGACGGACAGCCCAGCACTTTCTTCCTCCGGGAAGATCAACGGCAGGCCATACTGACGGTCTTCAATTGGACGAACACGGTACGCTCCCACACGCTAAGACTGACGGACCTCGGCCTGCCTGCAGGCCACAGGTTTGCGGCGACGGATGTGTTGAACCAGAATGAGACGGTTACGCTCGGGGATGGCGCAGTGGGACTGGAGAACCAGCCATCCCAATCGGTGAGGGTGATCAAGCTGATCGACACCAGCGTTGCCGCGGCTGCCCCAACCGTGACGGCGCAGGCGCCCACAGCAGCAATTGCCGGTGAGACGATCACGCTTTCGGCGCGGGCCGAAGCTGGCGGTGTGCCCGCAGTCGCTTATCACTGGGACTTCGGCGACGGCACAAGCGCGGATAGCCCCAAGGCATCTCATGCTTACACCAGCGCGGGGGAGTTCACGATCCGCCTCACAGTGGAGGGAGTGGACGGCGTACCGGCCCAAAAGAATTTCGCAGTCAAGGTAACCGGTATTCTAAAGGCGCACTCTAACCTTACCGACAATCGACGCTTCGTAGAGCCAACCGACCGCTGAGCGTCCCCAAGGCGAATAAGGTTCGGTCCAACATCAGAGGGAGTGGCGTGAATTCTTTAAGGTCGCGCCCTGTCCAATATATCTTCCTGTACTGGCTTTACAATCCCGGAATCCAATGGACAGCATTAGTGCGAAATATTTTCTGAAGCACCGGCTGGGGCAGGTTCAATCCACGCACCTGCTTGCCTTCCACGACCAGGGTCTCGCCAGTCGCGAGGAATTTCCAGTCACGCGCGTAAGTAGACTGCCATTCGGTCAACGCATCCGGGAGATTGCCGTCTGCGTCTAAATCGAGGTCCGTGCCGTATAGGACGCGGTCTTGATACTTGATAAGGAATGCGCTCACTTTTTCCGGTGGCATTAGCATGAGGTATTCCATTCTCGCCGCCGTGTCGATAGCAAAATTTGGATACTGATCCAGGTGGCGGGCGATGTTGTCGAGATCCCGTTCCATGCTGCCCAGATGAACTCCCACCATGCGTAGTTTGGGGTTGTTGGCGAGCACATGATCACGCGCGTCGAGAATCCTCTGCTTTGCGGGGAAGCCGGGCAACTTGGCGACGTACCATTGCGGATTCTCCCGGTAGTAGGACCAGGACGGATCGGAGGCGTCCGGTGGCCCCCAGGCCACATCAGGTTCGGCCTGATGTGTCATGAGGGTTTTGCCATGGTTGGCGATATCTTTGTAAATCGGCTCGAACCTCGGATCATCGGCCATAACATATTGGCCGCTACTGTCCTTGATCTCCATTCCGATGTTCTTCCAAATCTTGACCGCCAGCGCTCCCTGTGCAAAGTCGCGGTCGATCTGCCTGATGGCGTCGGCGCTGAATGAGGCACTCCCAAGCTTGTATGGATCAAAGCTCGTACACAGGGCTACGTGGCCACGGCTCGACCGCACGAGCGCCAGCGCATCGTCGATCTGCGGCTGCAACTGTTTGCGATGGGGGTTTGTATCGTCCATCACCAGGATATTCAACAGCTTCAGGTTCAGGCGTTCGAGCATGTTCTGAAACGCGGGGTCGGTCTTGAAAACATGAACGTGAACATCAATGGGACGGATCGATGCGAACGAGCGCAGGCTCGCTTCGTCATCTACGGGTTTTGTCGCAGCACCCGCCCCAGTGAGCGTTTGAGCCATGGCGGACAGGGTAATCGAGAACCCTAATATGACTTGAGCGACAGCTCGCGAAGAACCGTTCATCGGAAGATTCCGCCTTCTGGAGGTTTAGGGGAGGATTGCCTTGATTCCCGTGATCTCACAAAAATCGATTAACGCCGGATATAGCTCTTCGCCGTAACCAAGGCACGCATATTCGTTGGTCCAATGCTGCAACAAAACATCGATATCACAATGCGCCGTTACGAAACCGTGAGGCCAGAATGGAATGCCACATTCGTTGAGCCGCCTTTCGATCTGATCAGGTGCGGGCTCGAAAATGCTGGCTCGGGTAATTACCATCTGAAACTCGCCGTTCACTCTGCCCAGTCGGGCTAACACTCCTTCTCCCACTTTGCAGATCAACTTTACAGAGAGTCCGCCTGCTTCGCCTTCCGTAGGGATACCGTGCTCCGAAAATCCGGCGGGACCCAGCTTGCCGGCCAAGGAAGGCGGACAAGCCCCATCCCCGATGATCTTGATTTCTCTTGTCTTCCTATCAATGTGCTGCAAATCGCCGTAATACACTCTTTCCTTGCTCAGCTTGGTGAGCAGGAGAACGGTCAAGGCAGTATTGAAGTCACCCAGCGTAGAAGTGGCAACTCCATCCTCAAGCATCATGCTCTGGGCAAAGCAACTGGCAGAATAATCGCCAGCAAGACCAGGAAAGGATTGAATCGTGTAGAAATCGAACCTTTCCTTCGCAACAAGTTTTCTTAGTGCCAGATACAGACGCATCGAACGCTCGGTCACTACGTTTTGCTCGGGGAGCTTACCGAAAAGCTGCTTCAGCCTGGGTTGAAGTTCATCGAGTTCGCTGGTAGAGATCGCTTCGGCAGTTTGCTTCAACTCCGCCGTGTCGCGCGAGTCGATATCGATGCCAAACATTCTCATCCATTGGGAAGGATCGGCAGCGCCGCAGGTTTGTCCCATCCCACGCCCGCCAAATGTGCCTATGGTAGATAGGTTCAAGAAGTTCTTCAGATGGGACGCCCGAGCATAGCTGACGATCTTACTGACGGTGTTTTCCTCCTCGATCGCTCCGTATACAAACTTGTGCTTGACACCGATTTCGAGCAGACCTCCATGCAGTACCAATCCGCCAACCGGCCGCCAGCCTTGAGAGCCTGGGTGGGTCCACAGAAGCAAGCCTTTGCCGCTGGCGCAGTAATCACGAATCGCGCCGACCATATGCGCCGCCCATACCCAGGTCCCGGAAAATAGGACAACCGCATCGACAGCATCGTCGCATTTCATTTTCCTGAAGGCAGCCCGGGCTTCTTCTTTGCTGGCGACCACAACGCCATGCTCGATAACCTTCAAACCCCCCGCAACCAGTGCGCTCTTGGCACGCTGAACCAATGCATCATCAATGAACGGCGTGCCCATGGGGTCTTTTAGACCATCTTTGTGAACGCCGAACACTATGAATCCGATTGTGGCTTGGATCACCGTTCCTCCTAATTCGATTTTGACTTTAGGCGCCTGTAATCACAGAGAGCGCTGAACACAAGTAGCGGTATTGCTTGGCTTGTTGTCCGTAGGATGCCGCAATCGCATCGTCGGGCAATACCACCGAAACATCACGCACTACGGCTTCCACGGCTTCCTGCAGGCTCCCGTATTCTCCCGAGGCCACACCGGCGAGTATGGCTCCGCCAAGACACACTGCCTCTGGACACTCCATTACATGAAGCCGCCGACCCGACAATGCAGCTCGCAACTGGAGACCGAGCGCCGACCGTGCGCCTCCCCCGGTGACATAGACGTCTCGAAATTCTCCCACGGCGCGTTCCAGTATGTCGGTCATCTGTGACATCTCACATGCGAGTCCCTCGAGGATGCCTTTGTAAATCTGGCTGCGGGTTGTGTTCGGTCCCAAGCCGGAGATGATTCCGCGTGCATGCGGGTTGAAGTCAGGGTTGCAGGTACCGATCAGATTGGGAGTGATGTATAGCCCCGTTCGACCCGCTGGTACCTCCCGTTCCAGTGTCGCGTAACGGAGAGACTCCACCTCCGATGGATCCTCTGCTTCAGCGAGCACGCTTTCCCCGAAAGCTTCTTCGTATAACAGATCGTGGAACCACTTGATCATGATTCCCGATGGAAAATACGCCAACGTGACGAACTTGTTTGGAACCACATGGCAGTAAGAGTTGAGGGAAGCAGCCAGCGCCGCATCCGTTAAATTGGGTTGATCGGAAGCCGCCAGCAGGCATTCGTAAGTTCCCATCGAGTCGGCGATGCGACCCGGACCGGTAGCGCCAACTCCCAGCCCCCCGCAGGGTTGATCGTGCCCTCCCATCACGACAATCGTTCCTGCCGAGAGACCGATTTGGCCGGCGGCGGCTGCATCTAATTTTCCCGCAATCGTTCCAGCGGGTACCGGAACAGGCAGGCATTCGGCATTTATCTCTGCCGCGGCGAGAATTTCCTCGGACCACCGGTGCTGCCGAATATCAAACGCCAGATAGCGGGAGGCCAAGGAATAATCGATATAAGGGTTTAGTCCTAGTCGCGAAAGAACATAACCAATCACACTAAGGAAACGAACCGAGGGAACAAAGATGTCCGGCCGGTGCTTGCGCAACCAGAGAAGTTTTGGAACCGGATACATGGGATGAGCGACTAGGCCGGTGATTTCGAAGAGTCTCTTTCTTCCTAGTGTTCTTTCCAGCCACACGGTTTCTTCCGTGGCTCGAGTGTCCTGATTAAGGATTGCTGGAGCGATCGCCTCGTTGTGTCCATTGACCGGCACGAATGTTTCGCCGTGCGAACTGAGGCACAACGCTCGGACAGGATCAGAAAGGCTCCTGGATACCGCTTGCGAACATTGGCACACTGCCTGCAAAAAACGCTCGGCATTTATCTCTGCCTGCGATGGAGCGGGGGACTCAGGTGTGTACGCGCAGGCGTGTCGTGCAAGTATCTTACCCGTAGAGGCGAACACCACGGCTTTGCATCTACTCGAACCGATATCGATGGCAAGCAAACTCATGATGGGTTTTAGATTCTTGCTTGCTTCAGTGCGAAAACATTTCAATCGAACTGCCGGGACGCATCACGAGGCGTACACGGCATAGCATCGTTTTTTCGGAATCCCCAATTATTGGCGCTTCATAGGAACTTGTCTGCTGCGACTGAAAGCGTCCGGCCACGCACTCCAGACTCGACAACATCGATCCCTTTCTTGCCAACGGAAACCCTGGCTACCCCACGGAATGCCTCTGGCACTGCGACCAACAAAATGAGAAAGCGAACTTGAGCCTTGGATTTTGCCGGAAGCCAGCGATACGTTGGTTCGCCGAACAGCGGGCCTTGTTCGATGGTTTGGCGGCGCGGAATAGCGAACGGAGTCGTGCTGAACTCCAGTCCTCGACAGAACGTTTTTCCTCGCCACGGCGCTGCGGTTCGGTTATAGCGTTCTTCCCAATTGCCGACCCAGGGAAAATCTGCTCGTTGAAATGCATAGACGACGAGAAGCTTCAGGCGCGGGTTACATGCCGCGATAAAAGCAATCTCAAGTTCGGGATTTAGCAATTGCGCGGTGTAGTGTCCGAACCGTCGCGCTGGCGTAGTGCGCAAGTTGATCCGTCTGCGTTCCTTCGTGGGCGCATTGGGCCAGGTAAACTCGGCATCCGGCTGAAGAGAAAATCGAGGGCTGTAGCTCGCCGGACAGACCTTCGCCCGCGTTGCGGGCATGTCGAACCAGGTAACTCCTGCTTCCAGAAACGGTGGCCCGAAGGTGACATGTTCGTTCCACGAAATCGGCCGGTCATAAGGGCTAAGGTTGACCGCCTCTTCTTCGCAATAAATCACTGGATTCCGGGGGGCAAGAGTTAGCTTCCTGCTAAAACGGATCCGGGCTTCGGGCAGCGTCAGGCCGTATTGCAAATACGGCTTCGGCGACTTAGCGTACTTCTGGACATCCCACTTCAGCGCAGGTGCTTCGCCATGCGTCGTGAGACCAGCCGTCGTCTCTTCCGGTGAAGGCGGCCCGAAGTGATCAAAGCTGAGACTATGTCCCGCAATACCCGCGAGCAGCTTGCCGTCTGGCGGCTCTCCGTATGTCCGGGCATGTTTCGCGCGTGTGTATTTGAACGGATCGATCGTCGCCCACGGCGGCCGCCACAGGGGATTCACGCCGGTACATGCGTTTAAGTTCAAGTCGCAGATATGCCCTCCACCTGCAAGAACTGAGACATATCCCCAATCTGCCCGCAGGCGAAATCCGGAGCGGTCGTCCATCACGTTCTGTTTGCGCCAAGCCCCCTGCGCGGGGGAACCCGCTGTCGTCATCTCGTGATCGCTTGCAATTCTGACGTTGGCACCGCGTCAAGAGCAGCGCGCGCTTGTTCAAGAAATCGGCTCATGTCGTCGGCTTGGAACACATTGCGGCCAAAGAAGACCCCGGCTGCTCCGGAGGCCGCAACATCTCGGACCACGTCGAGCGCGTGTTTGTCCGACGCATGTCGGCTTCCACCGAGCACCAGGATTGGTATCGGACATTTTTCCACTAGCGAGCGCATGGTTGCTATATCCCCGCTGTAATCCGTTTTAACGCAATCCGCGCCCAGTTCGGCTGCCATACGAGTGTGCAGATTCAGCCACTTGGGATCACCCGGATTCTGCACATCTTTGCCGCGCGCGAGAGATTCAACAATCAATGGAATTCCGACTCGCTCACATTCGCGGGCGATTTCAGCGTTGCGAGTGATCTCCTTCATCTCGAACTCGGCATCACCGGTGCCGACGACGAGATAGGTCAGAACAGCATCTGCGCCATGTCGTAGCGCGTCTTCGGGCCGGGCCAGAAGCGCGCTATGCAGCGCGCCGCTTCCGTTCTGCCCGATGGCAGACCATACCGTGGTCCAATCCAAGCGGGCAATTAGCGCCGGGATTGGGCCGGGTATTGTCGAACTCGCGAATTGACGAATGAGCCCAAGGTTCAGCAGCAACGCATCGACTTCGGCCTTGGCAAATCGGCGAATCTTTCCTAAAGGGTCCTCCGTCCCAGGGATTGGCCCCAGTACCAATGCGTGATCGAAGGCAACTACGAGGGCGCGGCGTTGTGAGCCTCCGAGCACGCGATTCAACCGAATCTTCTTGCCGCAATCACCCACGGTTCCCTCACGTTCCCGCTCAGCTCTGATCTAAACCGGACTCAAATTACCCGGCGTGTGATCGATTGTCAATCTATTTGTTCTTAAATGTTCATTTGCTGCGCCCCTTGCGGGTCTCTCGTAACTCCGCCACAATCACCTCGACGCCCGTTTCCCGCAGGCCCTTAATGTATTTCGCATCGGTGCCGGAGTCGGTTACGAGCACATCGATGTCCGTCACGGGGCTGACGTAGGCAAAGCTCTGCGTACCAAATTTACTGTGGTCCGCCAACGCGATCCTGGTCTTGGCGGCTCTCGAGATCATCTTCTTGATCTGTGCCTCGGCGTGGTTAGCGGTAGAGACTCCATAAGAAAGATCGATCGCGCTCACTCCCAGGATTGCCTTGTCCACCCGAATTTCGGAGAGTGCCCGGAGGGCCCATTCGCCGGAAAAGTAGAACGTGTCCTTCTGCAGATCTCCGCCGGTGCAAAGAACCGTCACGCCCAGGCTTCTTTGCAACTGACAAACGATGGCAGGAGAGTTTGTCACGACGGTCAGCCGATTTCGCTGATTCAAGCCACGGGCGAGCTCATACACCGTTGTGCTTCCCTCAAGAAACACAGTCTCGCCGTCAAGCACCAAGAGTTCAGCCTCGCGCGCGATGGCCTGTTTTTCACTGCTATGGCTGTGCGACAACGTCTCATAGGAAGGTTGGAAGTTGGTGCTGGACATGCGGGAAACCGCTCCCCCATGAGAACGGACCAGCACACCCGTATGCTCCAACGCTGCCAAGTCTCGTCTCACGGTCGCGGCCGTAACCCCAAGAGCAGCGCATAGGTCGGAAGCGGTAACGGTGCGTTGACTGGAAAGAATTTCTCGAATGCGAAATCTGCGCTCTTCAGCGAGCATGACGTTGGTGTTCTCCCGGATGCCCAGCCTGTGCGGAATCGGTGGCTCCGCGGCACCAATTGTATTTGGGCTGTGAGCGGTTTGTATCATACCAAATGAGCGTCCCGGGATAACGATCGCTCAGAAACGAACAGACTCATTGACAAAAAGGCAAGGTATCGGTAGATTCGCGCCATTGCAGGGTGGCCGTCACAACCCTACATCGAGTGCACCGACTTGCCCGCCTATGGCAACGAAGACTGAATCGCAGCCCCACCTGACACGCGCTTTCGGTTTACTTCATGCCACTGCCCTGAACATTTCCAACATGGTGGGAATCGGGCCCTTCATCACGATTCCTCTGATGATGGCTTCCATGGGCGGCCCGCAATCCATGCTGGGCTGGGTGACAGGGGCGCTGATCGTGATTTCCGACGGTCTGATATGGAGCGAACTCGGGGCTGCGCTGCCAGGCTCGGGAGGCAGTTACCATTTTCTTCGTGAGGCCTACGGCCATCAAACTTGGGGCCGTCTGATGGCATTTCTGTTCATCTGGCAATTCGTTCTGAGCGGTCCTTTGGAAATCGCGTCTGGGATGATCGGATTCGGAAACTATTCCACCTATCTCTGGCCGGGATTAAGTGGTCGAGGCCAGCAATACGTGGCGGTTGGTGCGGGCCTTGCTGCTTTATTCCTTTTATGTCGGCAGATGACGTTCCTGCGCAAAGTGACCCTCGCTCTTTGGGTGGGTACCGCGCTAGCCATGGTAGCCATCATCGTCACCGGCCTTTCCCACTTCAATGCTCACTTGGCCTTCGATTTTCCTCCAGGAGCAATGGCCTTTAATCGTGGCTTCGTGCTCGGTCTTGGCAGCGCTACTTTGATCGCGGTGTACAACTATCTGGGGTATTACGATGTCTGCTACATCGGGGACGAAGTGCAGAATCCTTCCTACGTAGTGCCGCGCTCGATTCTGTATTCGCTCGCCGTCTGCTGTGTGGGATACCTGGCGCTCCATCTCGCTTTGATCGGGGTTGTGCCTTGGCGGGAAGCAATTCATTCGAACTTCATTGCCTCTGATTTCATGGAGCACCTGTACGGCAGAGGCGCCGCGGTCGCAGTAACAATTTTTGTCCTCTGGTCAGCATTTGGTGCCGTGTTCGCGCTTCTCTTGGGTTATTCGCGAATTCCTTATGCGGCGGCCATCGATGGCTATTTCTTCCGTCCGTTTGCGCAACTGCATCCCACGAAAAACTATCCCCAGGTTTCCCTTCTGGTTCTGGGCGCGGTTTCGATCGCACTTGCGTTCCTCAAGCTTGATCAGCTAGTCAGTGCGTTGATCACGACGAGAATCCTGGTGCAATTTCTGGGACAGCTGTTTGCCATTCCCCTCTTGCGGCGAAAGTTCCCGGACAGTGCTCGGCCCTACAAGATGTGGTTTTATCCTGTGCCGATCGTCATTGCTTTCTTCGGGTGGGCCTATGTTTTTCTGACCTCGGGCTGGCTATACATCAAAATCGGTCTATTGACGCTACTGACCGGCATTCTGATTTTCTTCATTTGGGCTAAGTGGAAGGCAACCTGGCCGTTCAATCACGAAAGGAATTTATGATCCCGCGTGCTCTTTGCGGCTCTCGGCGTCTCAAAGAACTGGTAGGCGAAATCCGTCTAATGCAAATTGCATGTGTCTTGATAGCCTGCGTGCTAATCCTGGTCGAAGCCGGATTCGGCTCTTCTGACCCGTCTAAGCCTTTTCAGGTGGTCGTTGCCAGTGAGGGCCTCTCTGTAGTCGTTCAGCCGGGCGACGGCACCTATGACGTCCGAACAGGAAATGGCGGACACAGCATCTTTCATGCGGGAGTGGCGGCGGAGATCGATCACAAGTGGATCAAGTCGACGGACTACCCGAAGCACGAGATAGCTCAGTCGAACTTTGAGGATGCTCTCGGACACGGCAGGAAAGTTACCGTCACTTCGTCCGGACTTCCGAAGCTCCCTGATCTTGCGTACACACTAGCAATCTACGAGGGAAGAGACTTCGGCGTCATCGAGGCGGAAGTACAGAATCACACAGACAATTCGGTAACCATCCAAAGTGTCCGAAGCGTTGAGGCCGACGGAAGCAAAATCATCGATCTTGGCGGGGTGCAGAGCGCCGACCGGGTTCTCTCCGACAGCTTCAGCGAAGACTGGCCCCCATTGCAGATTTACGATTTAGGCAAGGCTCCTCGGGGCATGCACCGCGCCGTGGGCAGCCAGCTTATCTACAACCGAGAGAGCAAGGAGAGCCTGTTCATGGGGGCTCTCACCTCCAACCGCTTCCTGACGATCATTCATTTGCAAACGCAATCTTCCTCGCCGGATGCCCCTGGCATCGTTTCCTACACGGTCGATTCAACCGGAACTACTGAGATACAAGCGACCGATCCCGAGTCCGGTCTGCGCGAAGGGCCTGCGGAAAACCTCATTGAGTTAAGCGTTCCTCTTTCTGCGAGCGAGTCACTGACTTCAGAGCGCGTGATGTTTTCCGCCGGAAAGGACTACCGCTCGCAACTCGATAACTACGGCAGCGTGATTCGAGAAACGCATCACAGTCGCGTCCGCGCAGACAATATGCTGGGATGGTGGAGTTGGACGGCCTACTATACAAAAATCACTCAAGGCACCGCGCTTACTAACGCTCAATGGTTAGCCGAGCACCTGGAGGGATTGGGCTACGATTATTTTCACTTCGACCTCGGATACGGATATTCTCGAGGTGAATACGCCACGCCCAATGCCTCGCAATTTCCCCGTGGCATGTGGGAATTAACCCGCCACATTTCCCGCTTGGGGTTGAAGGTTGGCGTTTGGACGGCTCCATTTGAGGCAGGCGAGCGCTCCTGGATATATGAGCACCACAAAGACTGGCTGGTGCACAATGCACATGGCGACCCGATCCCAATTGGAGATGCCGAAGAAGTAAAGGCCGAACGCCTGTTCGTTTTAGATGTTACTCATCCTGATGCTCAGGAATACCTACGTCGGACTTATCGCACGCTGGTCCGCGAATGGGGTGCGCGCTACATCAAGCTCGACTTCATGGACAATACGGCAATCGAGGGCTATTACCATGACCCAAACACAACGGCACTCGAAGCGCAGCGAATCGGACTGGAGATTATCCGCAAGACTGTCGGCGAGGACGTGCTTCTCGATAAAGATGGGAGTCCGATGTTGAACCCGGTCGGTCTCGTGGATGAGGGCCGTATATCCCAGGATACGGGTCATACGTTTCTTCGTAGCAAGGAAGCTGGGCCGGGCATCGCTGCGCGTTATTACATGCATCGCAACTTTTTCATCACGGACCCGGATGCGTTCACGGTTTCCCGGCAGCTCCTGGAAGAGCGGACAATTGAAGCTCCGGCTACATTGAATGAAGCCCAGGTGTCGATAGCGCTGGCGGCGGTTTCTGGTGGAATGTTCGAAATTGGAGACGACCTCCCAACCCTAGGGAGCGATCCGGAACGCCTGGCGTTGGTCAAGAATCCTGATTTGTTGGCCATGGTAAAACTGGGGCAGGCTGCCGTGCCTCTGGATCTCATGACCTACACGGATAACGATGAGCAACCGAGCGTCTTTTTGCTGCGCGAAGATCGCCATCAGTCGATGCTGGCAGTTTTCAACTGGACGGAGCGGCCGAGTTCCCACACTTTCACTCTTTCCGACTTGAAGCTCACTGCAGGGCATTCTTACAACTTACTTGACTTGTTCTCGCCAGATCAGCCGTTGGCGATGACCCGCGAAACGCTCCGCTTGGACAATCAACCGGCACACTCCGTCAAGCTGGTCAAAATCATTGACACTTCAGTCCCGGTGGCCGCGCCTTCGATTGCCTTCCATGTCCCGACTCAGGCGAAGGTTGGGGAAGAGATTACGTTGGCCAGCATAGTATCTAAAGACGGAGTTCCCGTACTCGCTTACCATTGGGACTTCGGCGACGGAGTCGTCGCCGACCGCGCAATCCTGACTCATGCGTATACTGTAGCCGGAAACTACACAGTGCGGTTCACGGCTGAGGGTCTTGACGGTAAATCCGCAGAGCAGACATTTTCAATCGCCGTCAGCGGATCGGTGATTCTTCCGCCTCCTCGGCGTTATTCCGAAACGTGCGAGTAGCTCTAAGCATCTTTTGGGTGAGCGCCTCAAGCGCGTGCCACTGAATTGCGGCCAGCATCCCGGAGGGCTAGAGTTGGCCACGGTTCAATTGAATCAAGAAGGTCCCTGCGGCTCTGAGCGCAATTGCGGACGCGGTGCGTTGACTGAAGCCATTGACGTAGGCTGGGCGGTAGAAGTGACTGAACACTGCATCGATCACAACATCCGCTCGTCGACGCGAGATCCGCGATACGATTCGCGTCGGCCGAGGGGCTCACGGCCGACGCCGACTCATGGCAGTAACTGATGGCGGTCGAACTTCGTGCCCCTGACGGGTCGATCACCCATCCATTCACAGACGAATCCCTGATCCTGCAGTGTTAGCCCACGCAGCGTGCGGGTAGTGTTCCCAAATGCCGTTTCTGGACCGCGAGACGGTAACTGGACAGGCTCCTGGAATACTTGCACATTGCTGAGAACCCATGCCTGGGCATCTGCTGGAACGCGCCTACATGGCGCGCAGTTTTCTACCACTTACTCTGTCCACCGGGCTGTATTCAGGGCGGAAAGTAGATGATAATCGGACAAAGTGATGAGTGATCTCAATTCTTCTTTTGATTTCAGACTGCGAAAAGAAGTTCGTCGCGACACAGCAAAGCTCCATGACGGTCTGACGGGCGCTGTATATCCACTCGATGGTGTGGGATGCGCGATCGCAGACGCTGCCCGAGATCCCTTCAAGGCCGGGGAATTGGTGGCCCGGGTGGCGGGCTCATGCGGGGCGGTCCCGGAGCAAGTCGAACGGGAACTGCGGCAGATGATTCTGTTGGGCTTATTTGAAGACACATGCGTTGCGAGCCGAGAACGTCTGGAACTGATTCGAAAAGGTGAAGAGCTCGCATCCCGAGTTTTGGAAGGCAGCCGCTTCGGTTGCCAGAATTCGGGCGCATGCTGCCGCGGCTATGTGTTCGGAGCTATTCGCGAGGAAGAAAAAATACGCATCGAGGCGCTCGATCTACACAAGGCGTTACCCCGGCTCGGCAGGAGTCCTCTTTTCGTCGAAGCCGGCACGAGCTTGGGTAGGCCCACTTATCGGCTAGGCACGGTGGGCGAGGCTTGCGTGTTTCTTGAGGACGGACCGAGTTGCGGGCTGCACCGCGCTTTCGGCGCCGGCGCGAAACCCGCCCTGTGCCAGCTTTATCCGCTGGCCGCCATTGCGACCATCGATGGCCTCAAGATATATGACCGCGGTGAATGCGCAACATTTGCCGTAAGCGCGGGAACGGGAACTCTTCTAGAGGAGGACATCCCTCGGATACGCGCTCTCGTCAACGAAGAGATTTACCATCCAATGGCGCAACTCCACGGCTCGTGGCGATGCGACTATGGATTGATTCTGACCCTGGCACGCCGCCTCGATCAGGAAGCGAAGTCGCATTCGCCTTTGTCGTCGCTTCATACTATTGGACACGTGACCCGCGCTTTCATCGTCGCTTTGACAAAGTGTCCCTTGGAAGCAGGGCAGCCCGAAGCGGCGGGCGAGATAGTGCTTTCATGCCCAAGCGAAAAGTTCCGCCCTTCAGAGCAGGCGGTTGCTGCCAACGCACGGGCGGGCTTGCGGGCGATGGCGATTCTGGCTGCGGGCCTGGCCGAACGAGTTGCTCCACAAGACGCTTTCGCGCCGCCGTTCAAGGCAGCGGCTTCACTGCTGGTTGAGATTTGCCGTGGCGCTCTCGGCGAGGCGCCGCTACCCGAGCGAGCGCAACGTGCGGTCGCTATCGCCGTGGAAGGCGATTGCGAAAGCGCCTTGAGATTATCGCTAAGGCAGCAACTGTTCGGCCGTGAGCTTCTCCTGGACGATCAACTGCCGGCAGGTCTGCTGCGCATGGCGTTCGTGGTTGCCTTAACGCTGGCGGGCGCTCGACTGCGCGCGCTCGACGACGGCCATGACGTGGTCTTACCTCACCACCTAAGCGCCGGCCACATGATCGCAAAGCGCACGTTGCACCGTCCTGAACCGCACGCCCTGTTGCGGGTGAACGGCGAGCAGGCATGGTGCATCCTGGACGCACTACCCTTGCTGGCTACGGACCTGGGTTTCCGGCGAAGCGATTCGTCTCGCTCACCTACGGCTTGAGCTCAACGATGAGGACTTCATGCTCTCCAGTTTTGGTCACCTCGACCTCATGCTGCGAGCTGGCTCTCCAAACCACTTCGCCAGCTCGACGCTGCAGGGTCTCATGTCGGCCGTTCTCCTTACGTTCAATCTGTGCATCCTTCAGGTAGATGATCAAACGGTCGTGTCGCTTGGCCGCAGGCATGGGCCCCGCTCCAGAACGCTTGACCCGAGTTACCCGCACCCGCTGATTTTCGAACTCAACATTTGGTTTCGTTGTCATGTATCACCTTAATTTATTTTTCGACAATCGCAGTGAGGCCTGAGTCCCGCGGCGTTTCCGCGGACCGGATTGCGACCCCGACGGCGGAACACGTACGAAATCATGTTCAGGTTACAAAACCTCCAACTGCCGAAGATGGCGATGATGGCGCTCGACGATCACTTTCACGCGAGATCGTTCCGTCCTGGCCTGTTCTGCCAACTCGCGCACTGCGTGTTCCCGACTGAAAACCTTGTGATGGATGCTGGCTTCGGTTTCGATCACGAAACCTTCGAAGTCGCCGAAGTGATCGAAGATGAGAGCGTCAATCTTGCCGCAGAATTCGTCGCAGTCGTGCTCGTGATGATGATGCGGGCCCGGTTGCGGCGAAGGTTCAGGCAAGCCAGGCACCCACCCCGTGGGCGAAGGCAGAATCTGTCCGGGATTGCCGCCAAAGCCCTGCACCCGGCCAGCAACATAGTCGATGTACCGTTGTAGGACCGGGTACCAGCGCTTGGTTGCCGGCATTTGTAGCGACATCCATCGCAGTGTGGCAAGCAATCGTTCTTCGTTGAGAAGAATTGCGCCTTTGGTCTTGATGTTGATTACGAATTGGAACGCTCCTGCCACACGCCGCCAGGTGCGGGGAATTGCGACGGAAGCTTCGGCTCCAGTAGCGGGGGCCAGTTTGGCGCGATGGCCTCGTCCGGCACTCGCCTCAGCAATCTGAGGCACTGGAGGCGCTGGTTGGGGCTCTTTGCTTGTGAACGAAGCATCCGTCAACTGCCGCACCGTGATCTGGTACTGATCACCTTTGCGGATCCCCGGTGGCAAATTGACCGTGAGCAATCCCGCCGCTAGCGCACTTCCAGCGGGAAGCGGGATGAAAGTGGAGCCCTTTGTGGCGAACCCGACGGTGTGTTCGTCCACGATATCGGTGATTTGCGCGGGGTGAAGACGATTCGCCAGGCTGGCGATCTCCGCCGCGCTCAGCGCCGGCAGGTAGAGCTGAGCCTGGCCTGTGACCGGTGTGTTTCCCCAGAGGATCATCAGTTCGTCCGGGTGCAGGGTGCCAAGCGGCGTGGGACGAACCTGAACCGGATGGGTCATTCGTCGCGACTCGGCGAGTCCAGGGTTGGGTCCGTCGATCCACGCGATGTTGCGCTGTGCCAGCTTGTCCGAAGTGGCGGACGTGGCGTTGGGTATGACGGGCGCGTCATCATAACGAATCTCGGCGATGATGCAGGTGTGAGGGGCAGCCACGATGGCTGACTGAATCGACTGCAGGCCGCCTGAGGTCCAAGGGCCATCCCAATTGCCGGAGGGCGGCGCCGACGGCAGGAACTGCTGCGTGGGCTGATTGATATCCACCCAACAGCCAAAGTACGAATCGACCTCCACGCCCGGCGTAACAATTGTAATAGGGTAAGCGTTTGGCGGGTCGGTTTGATTCGCCATGCTGGCTGCGGCCGCGACGTTGACTCGCGGCGTGGCGAAGCAGGGGATGGTCACATACTCGGGGTTGCCATGCGCATCGTTTTGCACGCCCAGTAATGGAATCTTTCGGCCGTGAGGCGTGCCATCGGTGGCAAAGCGATAGGTGGTAGTCGTGTCGAAGTTGCTGACTGTATTCTGCGCTTGAAACAGGCGGAAGAACACGCGCACCGGATAGGGCGTTGCGCCCGTGGTCTTGCCCATCAGGCGCACCCGCGCGAGCGCGAAGTTGAATACCGTGTACCCGTTATTGTCGGTCGGATTAAATTCCAGGGCCGAGCCGTCCTCATCTTGCGGAAGACCATCGAAACTGTCGATTCCAACGACTCCATGATTGGCGTTCAAGTTGGTGATGACCTGGCCGATAAAGTCAGGTGCATCCGCCGGATTGGTTGACATGTGGGCGCCAAACTTCAGAGAGTTTCCAGTAACCTTGAACAAGCGGACATCGAAGCTCAGCCAACTGGGCTGCGTCGGATCGCTAGGATTCACATCGACAAAGAATGGGTCGGCGCCCGTGACCAGTTCGATTTGAGCGCTGCTGCTCAGTGCGGTTCCGGTCAAGGACGCCTGCAATGTAATCAGCGTCGACCCAATCGTGGGACTGGCGGCTGCCATTTCGACAAATCCCTGGTCGCCCGTGAACGATACTGTGTAAGGAAAGAGGAAGGTCTGTGGTTCGTCGGGCAGCGCGGGATTCTCCGGGATCACCGGTCCGGTAAACTGCCCGGCAGTCAGCATATGCTGGATGGCGGTTTTTACTGTAGTGGGGAGCGCGGGATCGAGGGTGGCGGTGATGGTTGGCGTTTGCGGCGGCGCTGACAAGTTACCGGCAGTGAGGCCAAGATCGCTAGGCAGCACACCGTTCACGGCAATCCAGTACGCCGCGAAGTCGGCCACACTGGTTGAGGTCGGCTGCAACGCATCGACTTCATCTTTACCGAATGTGCTGCGGTCGATGATGAAGGTGAGCGAGTTGACCACCGGCACAAATTGCGTGAACCCAATGAAGCCTTTCTTCGTCGCACAAAAGACGCTGTTACCGCCGCTGGTGATAGGTGTGAAATGTGGAATCTCTTCGCTAACATCGTTGCCGGCAGTGGAGTCGTACGCCACGGTCCCTGCCAGCACGTCATAGGCGCGCATGGCACAGTTGTTGAGGAAATTGTCTCCAGCATCGTCGCCGTCAATAACCCAGGCCAAGCCGACAGGATTCGGCAGGCTCGGGGGATGGGGAACGGGATTGGCAACCACCATGGGCGAGCCGAAGGAGTCTCGCAATGGCGAAGCTGATTGCCAAAGCTTGGTCAACGTAGGAGGCGTTGCCGTCGCGTCGACCTGGAAGGCCGCAAATCCGCCCCACGATCCCGTGGTGTTGGCGCCCACGATCAACACGTTGGTTCCGCTCGGAGTCAGCATGAAGGCAATGGCAACTTTGGTGTCGTCACTCGAGTCGCCGAATTTCACGCTGGTGAGCGGAGTTGAATATTGGCCGAGATTTTGAGAGTCGAGCAGGAACACGTTCCCGTCCTTGGGTACGAAGGCAACGAGTTGCCTGCCGTTAATGGGCGGAAGCACGAGAGGGCTCGACCCGCCAAAATCCAAGTCGGCGTCGTTCTCCGACTTGGTGAAGCTGGATCCCTGAAACCAATCCAGCACCGTAAGCTCAGGCGTCGAGCCTGAGACCTCCACCCCCACGCGCACCACGCCATTGAAGTAGTCGCCGATGCTGCCCGGCCCGGCCACAGGAAGAGCGGTCCAGTAAGCTGCTGGATCGCCGGTTGCGTTTCCCGTAAGCGCGTAGACGGTACCGTCGGCTCCTGCCGCGACGCCCCCTGGCCCCCAGATTCCGGCGGCGTACATCCCATAAGTATTGGTCGAGTTCAGGGACATCATCGGCTGGTAAAGCTGTTGCGTCAGATCATCCGGGTTGAGTGCCACTACCCAGCCGTAGTAGTGTCCGGCGTCGTAGGCGGCAAAAGCGGCAAAGCCCAACCACAGCCAACCGGCCACCAGATTGATTGCCGTGCGCTGATCGAGCACATCCGCATTGAAGGTCGCACGTCCCGCCGCTCCCGCGTCCACTAATTCCTTGCTGGTTGAGATCGTTCCCGTATCAAGCGCGATGTTGAGCATACTGTAATGGCCGGTGCCCGACCCGTCGTCCCACATGGCAGTTACAAACATGCGCCGGTTCGCCGCATCCACCACTGGTGTACCGCAGACGCCGAGAGGAGGCGCAATGTTGCTGCCGCCTCGCATGATCGGGGTCACGCCCAGCGCCGTTTGCCACAACGGCGTAGCGGCATTCCCATTGGCCAGCAGGGATCCTTCTCCGTAGCAGTAGATTTCGTTGGTGGTGGTTGCGACCAGGACCAGCGTATGGGTTTCGCCTTGGTGAGGGCCCGAACCGAATAGCCAATTCTCCACCACCAGAATGCCCGCCCGCACGGCGCGAGTGACAGTCTGTTCCCCGATGACTGTGGTTCCCAAGTCCACGGAGAGATACTTGCGCCACGGATTGGTGTTGATAGAAAAGTTGGGATTGGTGCCAGTGCGGGCAGTATCATTGCGGAGAGTCGTAGTCGAACTCATGGCGCCTCCTTAGAGAATCCTTGGCTTTTCCCTGTAAAAGGCATCCCGGCGACAGTTGGGCTGCGGCTCGTTGGACGCTTTCTGTATGGTGCTGTTGAACCTAAGAACGTTTCACGACCCACTCCCTCTGTTTACTGAATATTTACATTCACCACGAACACCTGTGGCGCACTATAAAAAAATGGCTGAGTTGTGCCGGCATTTGGGGTGTATGCGCCATCGACCATAAATTTGTAGGTCCCAGGGGTTGTGCCGGGAATCGTGTGGCCACCTCCACTGCTCCCACCGCCGCCGCCACAGCTCACTAAGGCCATGCTCCCCACCAGCACAATCAGTAAGCGCAGAGCAGTTCCGTGGAGGCGAACGCGTTTCCGCAGTGGCAATCCAATCACGAGAATCCCGGCAACGAAGGTAAGAGACTGCGCCGCAAGCCACCGTGGACTTCTGATTTCTTCCGCGCGCGAGACCGTCGTCGGCCCCGTCGAGCTAATCGTCATGGCGGAGGTCACCGCCGTTGCGCTCGTCACATTCACCGACGCCGGAACCGAGCACGTCGGAAGATGCTGCGCTCCTGGCGGATAATATGCAATCGTGCACGCAAAGTAGACTGGCCCGGTAAATCCGTTAACCGGCGTCACTGTGAGCGCAGTGGTGTTGCCAGTGGTCGCACCCGCTGCAAACGACACAGAACTCGCGGCCGTCATGGTGAACATATTCAGCATCGTAACCGGGACGACCATGCTGCTGGGAGCATACGTCGAATCTCCGCTGTAGCTCACATTCACGGTGACCGTGCCGGGGCTCCAGTAGCCCCCCGAAAAATCAAAGCTGCAAGAAACATTCACCAAGGTACAGCTAGCGCTCGAACTTCCGCCCGGTCCATCAGCATAGAAACCAATCCATCCAGTGGGAGCCGGCTGCCCGCTCACCCCCGCAACATTGGCAGTGATAATCAGGTCCTGGGTCGGGAGCAGCGAGGACGCGTTTGCGGCGGCAGTAAGAATGCCCGCCGGCTGCTGCGTCACGGTGACTTGTACGGGATTAGAGGTTGCGGCCTCGTAATTAGCGTCACCGCTATACTGCGCGGTGATGGAGTCCGTCCCTAACGGTAAGTTCGTCACGTTTAAAGTCGCGACGGAAGCGATGAAAGGCCAGTCAAGTGTCGTCTGAGCGACGGTCGCGGTTCCCAGCACTGTGTTTCCCGCATAGAACGTGGCTGCACCCGTGGGTGGGGAAGCCGTAGAGTTGATCGCGACGGTTAACCCAAAGGTGGCGCTCTGGCTCCGTGCGACTGCGGTGGAGCCTGTCCACAATTGGGCCGCAGGCACCGCCTTGGTAGTAGTGAAATTGAATGGCGTCGAAGCCGAGGATGCGTTATAGCTGGCATCGCCCGAGTAGCGGGCGGTCACACTGTGGGTGCCAGCTCCGAATTGAGCCGGAACCCACACAGCGGTGCTGGCACTTCCAACATTCACGGGACCGGAGTTGATGGTGCCGGTGCTTGCCACATCGGTGAAGACGACAGTTCCGGTTGCGATGCCATCGGTGGATCCTGGAGTGGCGCTGGCTCCGACTGCCGAAGCATTGAGAGCGATAGAAGTGCCGTAAGGGTAAGTTCCCCCGTTGGCAAGAATGCCCGATGTATTGGTGTCGTACGAGTAATAAGATCCAAACAGGGACAAGGAACTCGATTCGGGCGTGACGTTAACCGTCACTGGAGTTGAAGTGCTCGACGCGAACATGCTGTCGCCGTTGTACCGCGCTGTGACCTGATATTGCCCTCCCGGAAGCGTATTCGCGGTCGCCGATGCTGCGCCGCTCTGAAGAGTCAGAGCACCTACGCCGCTGTCGTTCACTGGCTTTGCTGTTGTCACTAGCGCAACGCCTCCGGACGGCGTCCCACCGCTGCCGCTGACTCCCACGATCACTTTCACTGGAGTCCCGTGGATGAAGCTGGTCTGACTGAGGCTCAAGGTGGTACTCGTCGAATTGAAGCCGAGCGAGTTCCAGTACTGCACCAGAAGGTTAGCGTCCAAGCTGCCCAGTCCCGTCGCCAGATCGTATCCCGGGCCTGCATAGTACCCGAACGTGTAATAGCCCTTTGTGTTGTCTGGGGCTGTGCTGAGAGTGCAATTCGGTAAGCCCTGCTGGCAGGGCACGATATTGCTCCCAGTTGTGATGTCGTGAAATGCGGAAGGGTGCTGCACTGCCAAGGGATAGAGGATGTAGTTAGCCTGTCCCTGCGGTCCATATTTCTGGTTGATGAGGGCCATGATTCCAGCCATCGCGGGCGAAGATACAGACGTGCCACCGACGATTCCGATGGTCAGGTTACCGTCTGACTCGACGCAGTAGCCCTCGCCGGGGCAGAACGGATATCGGGTGTCGTTTTCGCCCGCCGCCGCAAACAGCGAAACATCGGGAAGGTCGCGCACGCCATCAACAGGAACGCCGCTTCCACTTTGCCATGAGGGCTTGGCATAGCCGGCAGTGCAGGAGGAATACGTTCCATTCGAGCCCTCCACTCCCATCGAGCAATTGCTAGGGCCGCCGCTTCCGCCAACAATCGTCGGCACGTTCGGGTTATAGACGCCGCCATTGTAGAGATCGAGGCCAAACGAATCATTCCATGGCTGCTCGGGGACCGGCTGGAGCAGCGACGTCGTGGGAAAAATTGTTGGGACCGTGTCCCAGTAGCTTTCAATCTGAGTTTGCTGGGCCGCGGAGGTGCCGTTGTAGGTGCTGTAATAGAAGTCCGTGCCTCCGACTGCGACATTCCAGGGAGTAGAGGCGATGCCGTTGACCGCGATACCGTATTGCGCGGGTTGTTCGGCGTTGAAGTTATCGCATCCCGCTGGGCCCCCGTCTCCCGCTGAGACGAACGAGGTCTGTCCCTGTGCTGCCGCCTGTTCCCACAAACCAGCCCAAAATTGGTTGCCGGCAGAACCCAAGTCCTGCTCACAGGTCCCATAACTCGTGCTGAGGACCGTTGCCACATTTTCATCAACTGCCCGCAGGGCTGCGAGATTCAGGCCGTATTGCAGAGAAGTGCCTTCTGACGTGTAGAGATTGATTGCAGCTCCTGGCGCCACTGCTCCCGCGAGCTCCACATCAAGATAGGACTCGGACACCGCATAGTTCTGGCCCGGATCGCTGCCGTCGATGACGACGTTAAGCCTGACTGGAGGAAGTCCAAAGAATGAGCGATACGTGGCCACCGCAGTGGGATCGACGTTCGACGCACCAATGATGCCAATGGTTACGCCCATTCCCGTAACCCCGGCTGTGTATAGCGGATTCAAGTCGTACTGCAACGCAAAATCACCGGGCCCCAATTCCAGCAAATCAGTCCCACTGGGGAATGTCCAATTGGGGACCAGCTTGTGCGTACTGAGATCATAAGAGGCCTGCCCAAGAGATTTCAGGTACGACCTTGGGAGAAAATCGTTCAACGGGGTGATCCCCGCCACAACGGCAGCGAGCGCAGCAGGAATTTGCGGGTCCAGATTATTCGCGTGGTGCTCCTGACCATCGATCGAATACGTGTGGATCTCTGTATGGAATGCCTCCCGTAACTGTCCGGCATTGCCCGAGAACTCGATTGCGGTTTTTCCTTTGGTCACGCGGGCAATTGAAAAACCGTGCTTTTGCAGCCAGCCCGATACAGCGCTGATCTCCGCATCCTCCGGTCCGAACCGCTCGCCAAACTCTTTCGACGTCACCCACTTGTGATAACTAGGCGTACCCGGCCGATGCGCGTCCTGAAGGAACTGTCTCAACGCGGCCTCCCGGTCAGCCGAGCGCTGCAGCAGCAGCAACATTCGCTCCGCAGGAAATGAATCCGAAACCTTGCCCTGGTCGTAACGCGGCTGAGCGAGCGGGTGCACGTTGCCGGTTAGCGTAATCCGGACCCGATCATCGATGGGAGATCTAATACGGAAAGCGGGCTGGCTTTGCGCTCGAGCGAGACCGTAGAGCACCCAAAAAAGCAACACAGACTGCATGAAGCGAGAGAGCGGAGACAAAGTGGGCACGTCTACCTCGCCGATTCAAAATCGCGAACTGAAACCCTTGACTGAGCTAGTCTACTGGTCGCGTAACCCTTGTGAACTTTCTCATGCAACACCTTCGAGGTATTCTACAGGGCTGTCATCATGGTCGGCGTAATCACGATTACAGTCGGAACTGGTGAATGAGTGCGACCTTACGCCAACTGTCCATTGAATTGTCCCCGATCTGATGATCGGCGGAGTTTTCTCCCAGTGCTCCTGATCCGCATTTCCTGGCGAGTCGCCGACCGCTTGACCTTGGTCATGATCGACCCGAAACGAAGCAATTGGTGAAGCCCAGCGACACAGTGCTACATTCAACGCAATGCGTTCTGAGATCGAACAAGCTGTGCAACTCTTGCAAACGGATGACGACGCCGCTCTGGAGCAGGCCTTGGCCCTGCTCCAAAATACTGTGTTCTCCTTTAGCATGCGGGTCTGCGGTCAGCGCCAGGATGCTGAAGATACCATGCAAGAAGTGCTGCTCAAGTCGGTTCCGCATCTACCTAAATTTGACAGTCCCAAAGCACTCGTGGTCTGGCTCTACAAGGTGGCAAAAAATCGCTGCCTGATGAGCCGGCGCAGGAGTAAGTTTGCTCCCAATCCGGATCTCTCTCTGGAAGAACTCATGCCGAATCGAAAGGAGCTCCAGCAGCTGGGCGATGATGGCAACATCAACCCCGAAGCAGTCGCCATTCGGAGTGAGGACGCGGGACGGTTGCGAGACGCGATACAGCGGCTGCCGGCGCCATACCGCATTGTTTTGGTGCTGCGCGACATGGAAGGGCTAACCGACGAAGAAGTGGCTGAGATTACCGGGCTACGGTCTGGAACCGTACGAGTTCGCCTGCACCGTGCGAGATTGTTTGTCCGGAAGGAATTGATGAGAAGGTTGAAACGACGCTCCGGGAGAGCAGCCATTGCTTTGCAGGCGTCCTCCCAAGGACAGCCTGCCAACGAAGAACGCAGACCTGCCCGCTGCAAGGCCATGTTTGCGGAGCTCTCGAACTATCTCGACGAACGGCTGGACGACTCGCTTTGTGAGGAACTGGAGCGGCACATGGGCGGTTGCGAACCGTGCAAGGCGTTCCTCTCCAGTCTCAAATCGACGATTGAGCAATGCCGAATCTCCGCGGCGGAGTGTCCTTCAAGCAAGAAAGCCATGCGGCTCCGCAAGCAACTGTTGAAGAATTACGAACAGGCCCTCGCCGTGGTCCGACCGAAGTACTAGCCCTCCCACCGTCACTAAGTTCCCGGCCGATTTTCCCTGTAACAAAATCCAACTTCCTGCATTTATTCGTGTGCTTGGTCGATAGATAACAGCAGGAGGCAACTATGATCACCGCCAAAGTCGAACTGACTCAACCACTTAAGCAACAGCGCCAATTTGTGGCCCAAACTGGAAGCGGCCATCACCTGTTGTTGGACGATGCCGCCGGAGGCACTGGCCCGAAACCGATTGAACTGGTCGCCGCCGGATTGGCCGGGTGCACGGCCTTCGACGTGGTCACCATCCTCCGCCAGAAGTATCACCAAAAAGTCACCGCTTACGAGGTGCGAGTCGAATCCGATCAAGCCGAACGTCCGCCCCAGGTATTCGCAGTGGTACGAATCCATCACGTGGTAACCGGTTTTGAACTTGACGTGGCGGCGCTGGAGGAGGCGATCCGTCTCTCCGAGGAAAAGTATTGCTCAGTGGGGGCGATGGTGCAGAAGACCGCGAGCTTTCACAAACCTACGAAATCGTTGAAGACAAGACTGAATGGATGAATCCGACTCAGGCCGCGGGAGTGCAAGGTTGAAAGGCTTGTTCAAAGTGGTTCTGAGCGTCGCTGTTACCTCTCGGCGGCGGGACGCGGGCGGATCGCGGCTGCGCAGCGAGCGCGGTGGGCGAAGATGGAGAAGGCGGCGTAGGAATTAGACCAATCCGTCCGCGACGAAAACCTGAATTCGTCATGAATTGCGCGTACCATTGGGCATGAGCAGAATGTATTCAGCTGTCCACGTTGATCGCGGAATGGCTAACGCCTTTTTTCGTGAAGAACCTGAAGACGACGAAGAAGACGATGATGAAAAAAAGCACGACGAGGAAGAGGATGAAGAAGGAGAAGGGTATTCAGAATGAAGAGACTCTTCCCGTAGAGCGTCATAGCCTGTTCCTGAGGTTTCCGAAAATCAAGCCGATTTCTTTGTAGGCGGGCAGAACTCGATCACTCTTCCCCGTTGCTGCGGAGGAAGCCACTTCACGCGCATCGAGAACTTGGTCGGCAAGTAAAACTCAATCACTTTTGCCACAAATGAGTCCTCCTAGTCGTTTGTTTTCCTGCTAAGCGCAGCTTTGCCGAGCAAATTCAATGTCCCGGCCACTCCTAGCCGCACTGACAACGGATGGAATCGGTCAATGTGAGTTTCCTCAGAAGAGCCTTACACACCGCGCATGACCGCATCCACATGTTCTTGCTCCCTCAGCCCCCACGCTCGATCCTCCCGAGGCCAAACCGAGAGAACCTCAGTCTTCGCTCCAGAATAATTGTGTCAATCAGAGCAAGACCGTTTCACCCTAAACTCAGACTGACACTCATTCCGCATAAAGCACTGCTATTACCGATGAGTGCAATGGCATTTTGCCAACTCACTCGCTAACCGAGAAATGGAAACACCTTGCAGGTCCGTGTGGACAATCCAGATCGCAGAATCCCATGGGAACCATGGAGGCGAAAACGGCACCTATTGGCCAAGGTGCGCAAGAGCGGCACGCAGAGGGGCGCTCGAGATTTTAATCAGTCCCCCGAAAGGCGTATACATCTCCAGGATCAAGAAGATCGCGCCAGAAACCGACAACCCGGCAACGAATAAGGCGGTGATAACGGTTGCGTTGCGAGGCGCGAAGAGCCCGAAGCTGATGAAGATCGCGGCAAGCCAGAAAACCAGGATCGCGAGCATGGGCTCGGAAACCGAGTTGGCTCCTTGTTCGTACATTAACCAGCGAGTCTGGATCAGACCGATCACAATATTCAACGCCTGGGCCTGGAGCGAGCGCTGCCTGTCGTCCCTCGGAGACAGAGCCTGGATTTTGCCGATGAGAGCTTCCGGCCCGGTGGACGGCTCTACCTGTCTTGACGCCTGTGTGCGTTCCTGCGGCCAGATTCTATCAATACTGGACGCAACGGTGCCGCGCAGCAGATCGCGGACTTCCTTCGTCTCCTGCCCATAATGGGCCAGCAGGCGGTCTAGAAGGATGACCTTGGCGGACATTTGCGTTAGCTCGGCACTTTGCGCGTCATAGTAGCTTTTTGCGGAAGAGACCAGCAGACCGAGAACAAGAGCAGCCATAGTAGCGACGAGTCCCATGCTCATCGTCACAACCTGTTTCGAGTCCGCGCTTAGATGATCTTGGGGCAAAACGCGCCTAAGAAGGATGCCGCACACGGCACCTCCGAATACGCACGCGAACACGATCAGACTGACTGCACTGGAGTTCATGGCTCAAGTCTGTCTTCAACTAACGACGCGCTGATCCTACAAGAACCGTTTTGTCCGGCAACCTGTCAAAACGGACAGCCACGCAAAGAAAAGGCTCTCATTTTACTCTCACCGGGGATTAGTAAGACGACTCTGGCGATTAATCGAGTTCTCCTCGGGTTATACCGCCATTGGCTCGTGAATCACGGGCCTGTGTGCACGAGCAGCCTACATGAGCGCATGTCGGCATCCCGTCATTTAAGGCCAAATGTCCAGCTAACCCCCGAGCTGGAGCCGTAGTCGCTGCCGGAGAAGCCGACTGGGGGACGGCTGTCCCAGTTGCCGTAGAACGAGACATTCCATGACAGGTTGCTGACGAGCTTAACGTAATAGGTAGCGTTCGTATTGAAGCGTACGCGGCCAGGCTCAGAGAGTGCCGGGAGAAGTGTAGCGGTGACACTCAGATTAGTTTTGTTAAACCGAAACAGATTGAGGTCCAAAGCGATCACCGCAGCTGCAAGATTTTGATTGCCGGCTGGGACGATGGAGGGCTGGTAATTCGTACCTTGCCACGCGAGGCCGCCGAGCAGCGAGATCTTGCTTTGGTTGGTGTTCTTCAAGAAGCGTCCGAGGCCAGCACCAATGGTCGTCTGCAGAGTGATTCCCTGCGCTGAGCTTTGCAGAAAGCTGCCTAACCCCGAGTAAAAATAGTTGTTCCAGGGCAACAGATGGCTGCCGCTGAGATCCAACAGGTTTCGGGTGGAGGCGCTGGTACCGCTACTCGAAGACAGGTTGGAACTCAAGGTAGCTCCCGCGGACCAGCGTTCGCGCAGGTATTCGGCCTGTGAGCCCAAGCTGTATTGGGTTGATTGATTGCCTTTGGAATAGATGACTCCGAAATTTAACTGACCGTTGAATCGCTGCCAGAACTTTTCCGAAGTCTCGCTCATTCCGACGATCTTTGGGGTGTCGAGCTCCACTTCCTTTTCCGGGCTCTCGATAACCTGGATCTTTACTGGCTGGCCAGCGGGTGTTGCGGGAGTGTTGAGCGTCCCCGTGTACACCGAGCCATCCTCCGTCTTCACGATAAACAGCTGAGTGCTTTGCAGATGGGCCACTTTCGACCATTGCACCGAGGCGGTGCCGTCGATGTAGTCGAAACTCACGTAAAGCACCCCTTCTTCAAGGCCTTTCACCTGACAGGTCATGCGGTCGCCGTTCTTCATGACGAGCACGTCGGTGTTGGTTCGCGCGAAGAGATGGGTAGTGAGAATAAGGGCTGAAATGAGCAAGACTACTTTGATCTTCATAACGGGTCCAATCTTGAAGAATCCCTCCGATTCGAATGTACCTTGGCGCAAGCCCAGGACTTGGTCAGGCCCACGGCGGCTGCTCCTCGCGTGCATCACGCTGCGGATATTCTCCAAGCGACAAGCAGTTATTGCGCAGGAGTGAAGGGCGTTTTATTCCGTGCCGGTTCGGGTTTCGCCGGGGAATGTGAACTCACCATTGGCCCGGAGTTCGCTGACACGACGCACAACGTTATTGGCCTTGGCCGCATCGACGCCCCTGTCCCGTGACAGATATGCCAACTGTGTGGGCGCTGCAAACCGAGTACCGGAAGATTCGACGATTTCAGCGATCTTCAATATAACGTCCTGACGAATTACGGTGAATTGTGTCCAATCGCCAGTCGTGCCATAGGCGAACAGTTCCAACTGGAAAGCAGCGCCAACAAAATTCGTTACCCGAACCCTGCAGGTTTTGGGTTCAATCGACGGATGTTGGTCCAGCATGTTCTGCACGCGGTCCAGCACGAAACGTAATTGTTCGACTTCCGTTTCAATGCGCAGGGTGAAGGTTTGGTTGATGAGCAATTTGCGGCGCCCCGCCATATTCTGGAATTGCATCTGAGCCAGTGATCCATTAGGAACGACCGACAGATTCTGGTCGAGGGTCCGCAGTTTCAGGGAACGGAGCCCGATGTCTTCCACGGTGCCAAGCTGATCGCCGATCTGGCAGAAGTCACCGACATGCACGGCTTTGTCCATCAGCAGCGAGACCCCGCCGATGAGGTTCTCCAGGGTTTTTTGCGCAGCCAGTGCTATCGCCAGTCCCCCGATGCCAAGGCCGGCAAGCGTCGTCGTTACATTTAGGCCAAACAAGGCCAGTGCAGCAACCAGCGCAATCATCACGAGAAGGATGCGCGTGATTCGCTGCATCACGATGAGGATCGATTCCCCACCCTTGTGTTGCGTTCGCGTTTCGTGCACTGCGTATTCGTAGCCTCGGTCCGTGATCGTGCTTACGAGCCACACGAAACATCCCACCAGGAGGGTCGCGATGAATCGAAAGTAGTACGCTCGGTACAAAAGTGGAGGGTCAAGCAGGTAGACGAAACCGCTGTGGATCAAGATCGCAATGATGCACTTGAGCGGCATGCCATGTCGTGTGTCCCAGACGGACGTCGATGGAAGGTTTCGGAATTTGCTCCGGACGCGCGCGGGCACACGAAAGAAGAACGCCAACAGCCAAGCCAGCAACCACGAGATCGGGATCGAGAGCAGCCAACCCAGCCACTGCGCCAGTGACATCCCTAACAGTCGCCGGCTGGTCAGAGCCGCAGGCGCGAGGCGGTCCACTGCGTTCGGCGCCTCGCTTTCCATTTCGGCGAAGAGCCTGGGGATTCTGGCTACGGTCTCTTTCGAAATCAGCCAGATTTTCCCTGAATCCGGATCATCGACCCGGACCAGGATCACATCCACGGTGGTTCCACCCACCGTCCACACGCCGGCACGGGTTTGGCCGGGCGGAAGTCCAGGTTCCACCGTGCCGTTCGGATCATCGCTTAACAAGGCGATGTTGCTTTTGAACCCTCGCTGCAGCGCTCGAAATTCTTTGGCCCGCTGCGTCAGGTTTGTGTTTCGACCAGGGGTGGGTTGCAAATAAAGGGCAGCGTTCTCGTAGTCCCCGCGCTCCGTGCATTTCAACAGACCCAAGATGGCTCTGCGCGGAGTCTCGCGTCCGAGCGGATCGACTGGGGTCTGGGCCGTGGTTGACGGAGGTGCGACAGAGTTCGAAAGCTGGGCCGGTGAAGGCGCAGCTGAACCCACAAACATGAAAACAGCCAGAACTACGCCGAGACTGCGGGTCGTTTGCAGCAATCCTTCACGATGCTTGCCTGGTCCTTCGGATCGAGTCACGGTGAATCTACCGTTCACACTCCTGGTAAGCGTTATACTGATTGCTCCCTGTGAGTCCGTCCTGAAACCTCAATCAAGCGACCAGCTTATCGGCGACCGGTTCTCGTTTCGCAAATGCGCCTGCTTTGCCGGCATCGAGCACTTGAACTCCGTCGAGCCTGCCGAAGAGTTCAATCAATTTAGCGACGAGACCAGTCCAGCCGGTCTGGTGACTTGCCCCCAAGCCCGCGCCGTTGTCTCCGTGGAAGTACTCGTAGAACAGGATGTAATCCTTCCACTGAGGATCGGTTTGGAATTTCTCTGTTGCTCCGTACACCGGCCGCCGGCCAGATTTGTCCTGGAGGAAGATGCGGATCAACCGATTAGAAATTTCGCGGGCCACTTCAAACAGGTTCATCAAGTTGCCCGAGCCAGTCGGGCACTCGATCTTGAAGGTGTCGCCGTAATAGAGATAGAACGAGAGCAGGGCTCGGATCAGCAGTGCATTCACTGGCATCCAAATCGGGCCACGCCAGTTTGAGTTTCCACCGAACATGCCAGTGTCTGATTCAGCCGGGAGATAATTTACCCGATAGTCTTGGCCACCAACATTAAAGACGTAGGGATGTTCGTCATGGTATTTGGAGAGCGCGCGAATGCCGTACGGGCTGAAGAATTCCTTCTCATCCAGCATGCGCGACAAGATTCGGCGCAGCCGTTCCGGCTTCACCAGCGCAATGATGCCGCGCTCGCCATACCCAAGATGGCCAGGTCCGGTTGGATGAATGCTCTGCAGCAGTTCGGGCCTCCGTCGCAGGCGTTCCCCGAGCGTGGTTATGACTCGCGGTACCCGCTCGCGCTGCCAGGGCTCGATTACGGTAGTGGCACAGAGAGGCAACAAGCCGACCATGGAGCGAACCTTAAGCCTCGTTGCAGTACCATCGGGAAGTCGCAAAACGTCGTAGTAGAATCCATCTTCTTCGTCCCACATGCCATCGGGCCCCGTATGATTCATAGCGCGGGCGATCCAAAGGAAATGGCCAGCAAACTTGATGGCCATGTCTTCGAAAGAGGGGTCGTGGGCTGCCAACTCGACGCTGATCTCGAGCATGTTCTGGCAAAACAGTGACACCCACGCCGTGCCGTCAGCCTGCTCGAGATGACCTCCGGTGGGCAGTTGTGCGCTGCGGTCGAAGACACCGATGTTGTCCAATCCAAGAAAGCCCCCCTCGAAGAGGTTGTTGCCAAACCGGTCTTTCCGATTCACCCACCAGCTGAAGTTCAGCATCAGCTTTGCAAAGGACCGTTTGAGGAACTCCAGATCGCCCTTGCCCTTGAGCGCTTGCTCTGTCCGGTACAGAAAAATCGTTGCCCACGCATGGACGGGCGGGTTTACGTCGCCGAAGTTCCACTCGTAGGCCGGGATCTGACCGGTGGGATGCAGGAAGAACTCCTGCAACATCAGGTCGAGCTGTTCTTTTGCAAAATCCACGTCCACGGTGGACAACGCTATTGCGTGAAACGCCAAGTCCCACGCGGCAAACCAGGGATACTCCCACTTGTCGGGCATGGAGATGATGTGTTCATTGACCATGTGGGACCAATCGCTGTTCCGCGTTTGAGTGCCGCCCGGACGCGTCGGATCCATACCATGTTCATGCAGCCATTTGTCCACATCGAAACCGAAGTACTGCTTGCTCCACAGCATCCCGGCCAGCGCCTGTCGCATGACCCGGGCCTCGTCTTTGCTGATGCGTTCCGGAGTGATCGCGCGATAGAACTCGTCCGCTTCACTCTGACGAGCTTGCATAATTTCGGAAAAGTTCTTGAAGGGATCGCCCATCAAAGACGGGGCCAAATCACTAAGTCGCAAGCGAACTGTAACCGTTTGACCCGCGTTAAGGTTGACCAAGTAGTGGGCCGAAGCTTTCGTTCCCGTTTGCTCTGGGTTGATGGCCTCCTGCTTCCCCTGAATCACATAGTTGTTAATCCCATCCTTTACGTATTGCCCAGCATTGTGCGTGCCAAAGATCCGCTCGTTGTTCGTCTCATTCTCGGTGAAGAGCAGTGACGTTTCCCCGTCGCAGTATAGATAGCGCTCTCCCAGTTGCGTGTGTGACGCCATCACAGAAGGGTGCCCGTTCTTACTCATGATTTGCTTCAACGAAGGCTTGGATGTGTCGGGCCACCACGTCCAGGTGTTGCGGAACCAGAGGGTTGGCAAAACGTGAAGCGTTGCTGGCTCCGGTCCACGATTACACACACTGATCTGGATAAGAATGTCATCTGGTGTCTGCTTGGCATACTCGACGAAGGCATCGAAGTAGCGATCACCGTTGAATACGCCCGTATCCAGCAACTCGTATTCCATCTCGCCCCGGTTGCGTCCTTTGCTCGTAGCAACCAAGTTTTCGTACGGGAAGGCGGCCTGGGGATACTTGTACAAGTACTTCATGTACGAATGGGTTGGAGTGCTGTCCAGGTAGAAGTAATACTCTTTTACATCCTCACCGTGATTGCTTTCGCTGTTTGTCAGCCCGAACAGGCGTTCTTTTAGGATCGGATCTTTGCAATTCCAGAGACCCACGCTGAAACACAGCAACTGCTTCTCATCGCTGAATCCGGCAAGGCCGTCCTCGCCCCAGTGATATGCACGCGATCGCGCCTGGTCGTGACTGAAGTAGTCCCAAGCGTTTCCGTCCTTGCTGTAGTCTTCCCGAACTGTGCCCCACTGACGCTCGCTGAGGTAGGGCCCCCACTTTTTCCAGGGGATGTTGGCGACACGGGCTTCGTTTAATCTGGCGATTTCTGGATTACTGCTCATAACTCACCTCGGATCTCATATGGGAGCGCAAAAATGATCACGCGGCATCGGCCGGGTGATTGTTAAAGGGCCTTGCAGGATGTATTCACGAGAGAGGTCCTTTCGGACGAGACGTAGCGCGCTCCGCAGGCTGTGACGTTAAGGCCCCACCTGCGGCAGTGTCAAAACTTTAAGTGCATGAGCACCTTGTGAACAACTGGCAGAACTAACAGGCAAGCCGCCATCCGCTTCCATGCGCATCTCCCAGTCGTGTGATCGATAATCGTGAAGGAAGACAAAAGTGGCCCTCAATGCTGCCCCATCCTCGCTGGTGACGACTCCCTTCAAGGTTTACGGTTTATTCCCCTTCGACATTAACGGGGATGTAGCAAGTTTTACTAGAATTGCCGCCAACGCTAAGGGTTTCATCGGGCTTCCTGCCTTTCGGCGCTTAACCGACACTCTCGGATTGCGGTGCAGCATGGGGCTCGCGACGGCGCTGCGCAATCCTACGTGAACTTCCTTGACGCCGGTGTAGTCGACGAGACCGCGCGCGTTTTCTGGCTTGATGCCGCTGCCCGGCATAACGATGATCCTGCCTGCGGCCTTCTGCACCAATTGCGCGATGGTTTTCTGTCCCTCGAGAGACGTCGGTTCTCCTCTGGAGGTCAGGACGCGATCGACACCAGCGGCGCGAAGGTCTTCCAACGCAAGAAACAGATCGCCGCTCATGTCGAAAGCGCAGCGGAAGGTGACAGCCAGGGGACGCGCCAGATCTGTCAACTGGCGAGTGCGTGCCACGTCGACACTTCCAGTTATGTCGAGGATCCCGAAGACCACGCCATTGGCTCCCCAGTTGCTTGGCGAGCGCGATGTCGTGCTGCATGATGCGGAATTCGTCGTCGTCGCAACAGAAGTCGCCGCCCCGCGGACGGATCATTAAGTGAAGAGCGATCGAGACCGCGGCGCGCGTTTCCTCGATGAGTCCGGCACTGGGCGTGATTCCACCTTCTATCAAGCTGCCGCGTAGTTCCACGTGCGGCGCCGCCGCGTTCGGCGGCAATCGCAGAGACCACAGAAATCGACACAGACCTCAACCAGGATCTGGGAGTGGTTGGTCATGCGCCTATTCGATGCCCAGTTGCTTCTGGATCAGCTCTAGGGGCACACCCTTCGTCTCCGGGACCATGGTTTTCACCCAAAGCAACTGAAGCACCATCATGCCGGCGAAAAACGAGAAAACGTAACCGGGCGGGAAGGACACGACCATCCGCGGGAAGAAAGTAGTAAGCAGGGCAGCAAAGACCCAGTGCGTGAAACTGCCTAGCGTCTGACCTTCCGCACGGTGACGGTTGGGAAATATCTCAGAGATAAAGACCCAAATCACCGCACCCTGGCCGACGGCGTGAGCGGCGATGAAAGCGAAGATGCAAACCGGCACGATGGACAAATGATTCGTGAAGAAGGCCCAGGCGACCAGGCCGAGCGAAATGATATAGCCGAACGAGCCGATGTAGAGAAGAGTGCGCCGGCCCAGCCGGTCAATCAGCCAGAGGCCGACAAACGTGAAAACGAGATTGGTGATGCCGATGCCGATCGATTGCAGCAGCGCGGCTTTCGCCGCGAGCCCGGTCAATTCAAAGATGCGAGGCGCGAAGTAGAGAATGGCATTGATGCCGGAAAGCTGGTTAAAGAAGGCAATCAGTATGGCGAGCAGGATCGGCTTCTGCAGACGCCGAGTCCAGAAATGTCCTGAAGACACTCGCTCGGACGACGCCGCGATGATCTCGTCCGCTTGGGCGGTGATTTCAGCTTTTGAAGCGTCCGGCTGAATCCGTTGCAAGACTTGCAGCGCAGATTCGCGGTCACCCTTCCGGCTCAGCAGCCAGCGCGGGCTCTCGGGCAGTCCGAAGCAGAACAAAGCGTAGAGCAACGACGGAAACGCGGCCACGCCGAGCATCCAGCGCCAGGCGTTTTCACCGATGCCCGCCAGCAGTGCGTTCGAAACAAACGCGATGAGGATGCCAAAAACAATGTTGAACTGAAACATGCCGGCCAGCCGTCCGCGATATTTGGGCGGGGCGATCTCGGAGATGTACATGGGGGCGACCACGGTCGAGATGCCAATACCGAGTCCGCCAATGACGCGCGCGACAATGAACATGGTGACGTTCGTCGCCAGACCGGAGCCCACGGCACCGACAAAATAAAGGACGCCGATCCAAAGCAGCGTCGCTTTGCGTCCGAAGCGGTCCGCGGGCCAACCGCCGAGCAGGGAGCCCACGACCGTGCCGTAGAGAGCCGACGCCATGGCAATGCCGTGCAGGCCCGGGCTCAGTCCCCAAAGTGCCTGAATTGTTTTTTCGGCGCCCGAAATAACAACGGTATCGAAGCCGAAGAGAAATCCGGCAAGAGCCGATGTGAGCGACCAGAAGAAGATGCGACGATTCATAAGTGGGTAGCGCAGTGCTTCACAACGAATCGGTCCGACGTCGAGCAACGGAGAACAGCTCTTACCCTTTGGTCAGGGGATAGCCCTTTTCCCGCCAGTCGCGGATGCCGCCATCCATCGAGATAACGTTGGTGTAGCCCATCTTCTGCAGGTTGTCCGCAGCCAGCGCGGAGCGGAACCCGCCGCCACAATAAAGAATCATTTCCGTATTAAGTTCCGGCACGCGTGCCTCGATATCGCGTTCGATAATGCCCTTGCCCAGATGAATGGCGCCGGGCAGATGGTCCTTGGCAAACTCGCTTTCCTCGCGAACGTCTACGAGAACGAACTTGTCGCCGCGATCCATTCTGGTTTTCAGTGCATCGACATCGGTCTCGCGCACACGAGTTTTGGCGTCGTCCACAATCTTTAAAAAGCGCGGAGGATGTTGGTGGGCCATGAGAGCTCCTTCTACGAGATCGGCGCTGGATCTTGCCGATGGGCAACATGCGTGCGCCCAACATGGTACCAAGTGTCGAGCGTTTGCGCATGAACGAGGGTGCCCGCTTCGATTAGCATGATCGCGTGCCGATGAAGCCAACGTCCCGCAAGATTGGCCTGGCCCGTGCACTGTCGAAGCTGGGCTATTGCTCGCGCTCGCAAGCTGGGGAACTCATTCGCGCTGGCCGGGTACAGCTGAACGGGAGCGTGCGACGCGATCCCGAGACGCCGACCCTCCTGCAGCAGGACCGCATCACGGTGGATGGCCATGCCATCGACTCGCAACCGAAGATCTATCTCATGATGAACAAGCCGCGCGGTGTAGTGACCACGGCCTCCGATGAAAAAGACCGCGAAACGGTGTATGGAGTCATGCAGAGAGCTGGAGAATCGCTGCCCTGGGTTGCTCCCGTTGGGCGGCTCGACAAGGCAAGCGAAGGACTGCTCCTGTTGACCAATGATTCTGAGTGGGGCGCAAGAATCACAGCGCCTGAGACGCATCTGGAGAAAACGTATCACGTGCAAATCGGAAAAGTCGTCGATGAGCGCTTCACGCAGGCGATGGTGAACGGCATCAAGAGCGCCGAAGGCGACTTTCTACGCGCGGCGCAGGTTCGACTGCTGCGTGCAGGGGGGAAGAACTGCTGGCTTGAAATCGTCCTCGATGAAGGCAAGAACCGGCAGATCCGCCGCATGCTGGAGGCGCTTGGAGTCGAAGTACTGAGACTGATGCGGGTGGCCATCGGGTCACTGCAACTTGGAAAGTTGGCGAAGGGAGATTTTCGCCCACTCAGTGCTGGAGAGAAGCAGGCGCTGGATCGCGCGATGACCGACAGGTAACCCCTCAACCGCGAAGGACAATAAGGAACACGAAGGAAACCATCCTGTTTGTCGTTCGTGTTCCTTTGTGCCCTTCGTGTTTGAGGGTTTGACGGCGTGCTAGACTCGGCCTTCTGTCGGGGAATTCAACTCCTAATGGGTGATCTCACTTTTCTTGCCGCCGTCGTCATGGCACAGCAAATCCGCGAGAAGAAGATCTCTCCGGTCGAGCTCGCCGATGCACATCTGGCGAAGATCGAGCAACTGAATCCGAAGCTGAATGCCTTCGTACACGTGGACTCGGAGCGGGTGCGCCGCGAGGCCCGTGCCGCCGAGGCTGACGTGAACAACGGCGAAGTTCTAGGACCGCTACATGGTGTTCCGATCAGCATCAAGAGTTCAATTGACGTCGCGGGGCTGCTTTGCGAAGCGGGCACGCGGTTGCGCGCTGGATACGTCGCAGCGCAAGATGCGCCGTTGGTCGCGCGCCTGCGCAACGCAGGTGCGATCGTGCTGGGCGTAAGCAACGCGCCGGAACTGCTCATGGCATGGGAGACCGACAATCTTCTGTACGAGCGCACCAACAGTCCGTGGGATCTGGAACGGACTCCGGGTGGTTCCAGTGGCGGCGAGGCAGCGGCAATCGCGGCCGGCATGTCGGCGGGTGGCGTAGGCAGCGACGGCGGGGGATCCATTCGGGTGCCGGCACATTTCAGCGGCATTTGCGGACTCAAACCAACTCCGGGGCGAATTCCCGCGACTGGGCACTTTCCCGCATCCGGAGGTCCCTTTGCTCTGATCGGTGTGGTCGGTCCCATGGCGCGCACCGTTGCCGACTTAAAGGCATTGTTTGACGTGATGCAGGGTCCAGATGAAGGAGACGCTTGCGCGGCGCCGGTGGCCGTTCGCTGGCCGACCGAACGCGAAGCGAAAAAGCTTCGCGTTGGCTATTTCGAAGATGATGGCCGCACACCTGTGACTCGCGAAACTCGCGCAGCCGTGGTTGCCGCTGTAGAAGCCCTCCGGCGCGCAGGCTTTCAAGTTGAGCGGTTTCGTCCCGAAGGTCTCGAAGAAGCACGCGTCCTCTGGAAGAAATTCTTCGTCACCGCCGGCGGAATGCTGATCCGTCCCATGTTTCGCGGACGCGAGCACGACCTCAGCCCGGTGTTGAAGCAGTTTCTGGAGTCGTCGGAAACCGAGCCTCCTCTCACCGGCGAGACACTGCTCGAAGCATGGATCGGCCGTGACGCTCTGCGGGCGAAGTTTTTGGCGCAGATGCGGAAGTATCCCATTCTGCTGTGCCCAGCGGCAGCGATTCCTGCCTTTCGCCACGGAGAGCGGAGTTGGACGATTGAAGGCAAGACCGTGAATTATCTGGACGCGTGGAGTTATACCGAGTGGTTCAACTTGCTGGGAAATCCTGGAGCTGTGGTTCCCGTGAGCCATTCTGCCGAAGGACTGCCAATCGGCGTGCAGATTGTCGGGCGACCGTGGGAAGAGGAGCAAGTGCTGGCCGTTGCTGCAGCGCTCGAGAAGGAATGTCACGCGTGGAGAATCCCGCCGATCAGCTGAAACGCTGGCTGCTTTCTCGATAGTATTTTTGTATTATTCCGCCTGCCGTCAGGCCTGTATAACGTTATCTGCGCGGGATTTCAGCCACTGTGGGACTGATTTCTCTGTCGAGCGGTCGCACGTCTGCTCATGCTGGAAATGCCAAAATCTGGGGGATTCGTCGGTCGGGCTCTGTCTTGGCTCGTGCTTTTTCTCGTCGTTTCGGCGGCATACCTCTACACGTTTCCGCAGCCTAACATTCCTTATGCGGCCGTGGTGCTGTTGCACGCACTCGGCGGCGTGCTGGTTGCGATCCTGCTGATCCCGGCCTTTGTTCGCCTGATGAGCACGGGAAGCCTCTCTTCTCGTGTGGGCTGGTTACTGCTTGCCGCAGGAGCGATCCTGGGCCTGATTCTCATCAAAACAGGAACGCCGCGCACGGAGTGGAACAAACTCTATTTCCACATCGTGATTTCTCTTGCCGGCGTGGCGCTGTTGATTGCGGGATGGCTGAGCAGCCGGGAATCATCGGACCCGGCACCGCTTGGATCGAGGATCGTTGCCGGCGCAGTGCGCGCTGCGATCTGCCTGGCATTGCTTGCCGGAATCGGCTACGGTGCACGCTACATCCGCGAAAGCTGGCAGACGCGGAACCGCATACAGAATCCGGCAATGCCACCCGACAACATGAACGGGGAAGGCGACGGCCCCGAAGGCGCGTTCTTCCCGAGTTCGGCGCAGGTCTACGGCAAGCAGAAAATCCCCAGCAAGTTCTTCATGGAGTCGGACTCCTGCAAGCGCTGCCACGAAGACATCTACAACCAGTGGTTCAGTTCGGCTCACCATTTTTCGTCATTCAACAACCAGTGGTACCGGAAGTCGATCGAGTACATGCAAGACACGATAGGCACGAAGCCTTCGAAATGGTGCGGCGGATGCCACGATCCCGCCGTGCTCTATGCGGGCATGATGGACACGCCGATTAAGCAGATCGTGCACCGTCCCGAAGCTCAGGCCGGGTTGGGCTGCATGATGTGCCACTCCATCGCCGACGTGAAGAGCACGATGGGGCAGGGCGATTTTTATCTGGAGTATCCGAAGTTGCATGAACTGGCGGCCACGCAGAATCCGGTGGCGCGTTCGCTGCATGATTTCCTGATCCGGCTGAATCCCGAGCCGCACCGTCGCGTCTTTCTTAAGCCTTTCATGCGCGACCAGACCGCTGAGTTCTGCTCCTCGTGTCACAAAGTACATCTCGATGTTCCGGTGAACAGCTACCGCTGGTTCCGCGGGTTTAATGAATATGACAATTGGCAGGCCAGCGGAGTGTCGGGGCAAGGGGCGCGGTCGTTCTACTACCCGCCGAAACCGCAGCAGTGCGCCGACTGCCACATGCCGGCAGAGTCTTCCAAAGACGCGGGCAACATCAAGGGCTTCGTGCACTCGCATCGCTTTCCCGGAGCAAATACGGCTGTGCCCACGGCGAATGAAGATGCGCCGCAGCTCAAGCTGACGGAAGACTTCCTGAAAAGCGGCGCGCTCACCGTCGACATCTTCGCGCTGTCACCGGCGCAAACTCCGCTGAAGCCCGGCTCGGCGACGCAATCGGAACTGTCGACGACATTTGCAGTCGGGGAAGAAGCCGAGAGCAAGATGACCGCCGAAAGCGGTGGCGAAGTTGCTCCGGTGACTGCGCCGTTGAACCTGGTGCAACCGGCCCTGCGGCGCGGCGATACGGTCCGCCTGGATGTGGTGGTGCGCACGAAGAAAGTTGGACACTTCTTCCCCGGCGGTACCGTCGACGCCTATGACACTTGGCTCGAACTGAAAGGTACCGACGACAAGGGCCAGACTATCTTCTGGAGTGGCATGGTCGAGGATAACGGCCACGGTCCCGTCGATAAAGGAGCGCACTTCTACCGCTCATTGCAGATCGACGCGCATGGAAATCCCATCAACAAGCGCAATGCGTGGGCGACAAGGGCAGTCGTGTACGTCAGGCTCATCCCGCCCGGCGCGGCCGACACCGTGCACTACCGCATGCTGGTTCCGCAGAATGCGGGCAACAAGATCACGCTGCACGCCCGCCTCTGCTACCGGAAGTTTTCGTGGTATGGAACGCAGGAAGCGTTCGCAGGGATTCCTGATCCAACGAAGCCGAGCGCGGTTGCTCCCGACTACGATGACCGGCCGACAATATTCACCGCGTCTTTGAGTGGAGTTTCGGCGAAGGAGGAGAAGATTCCTGACCTTCCGATCGTTGCCCTGGCCGAGAACGAAGTCACGTTGCCTGTGATTGCGCACAACGCGCCCGCGCCTGGGCCGAAGACAATTGTTCGCAAAGAGGAGTGGCAGCGCTGGAACGATTATGGAATCGGACTCTTCCTGCAAGGAGATTTGAAAGGCGCGGCTGCAGCATTCCAAAAGGTGACTGAAGCGGAACCGAACAATCCCGATGGCTGGGTGAACATTGGCCGGTGCGCCGTGCAGGAAGGCGACATGGCCCGCGCTCGCACGGTGCTGGAGAAAGCGTTGGCCCTGTCTCCGAACTTGGCGCGCGCGAACTTCTTCTACGCCAAGGTTCTTCGGGCAGACGGGAACTACGAAGGAGCGGCCTCGCGATTGCGGACTCTGCTCGCGCAATATCCCAAGGACCGGGTAGCGATTAATGACCTGGGACGCATTCTCTTCCTGCAGCGCAAGTATGATGAGGCGGTCAAGACTCTGCAGTCGGTACTCGCGATTGATCCAGAAGACCTGCAGGCGCACTACAACCTGATGCTGTGCTACAACGGCCTCGGCCAGGAAACGCTAGCCAAGGAGCACGAGGCGCGCTACATGCGTTTCAAAGCCGACGAGTCATCGCAGGCGATCACTGGACCCTACCGCCAGATTCATCCCGAAGACAACAACGAGCGGCAGGCGGTGCATGAACATGTTTCCGTGCCGCTGCTTGCCCCAAGCAAGGCCCATGTGGGGACGGCCGCCCTCGGCCGTCCGGCCGGGCAACGCCCGACAGCCCTCGCCACGAACACCGGAGCTTCGAAATAATGCGCCTTTTTCCATGGAGGTTCCTCTGGGCGCTAGTGTTCGCGTCCCTGACAACGTCCTTTCTCATCACCGCGAACGCACAAGAGAAAGTTCACTTCCGCGACATCACTGCGCAGGCGGGAATTCACTTCACCCACAACAACGGCGCCTTCGGCAAAAAATGGCTGCCGGAGACAATGGGGCCGGGCTGCGCCTTTATCGATTACGACAATGATGGATACCCGGACATCCTTCTCATCAACGGACAGGATTTTCCCGGTCATCCGCACTCCGGCACGACCACGCTGAAGCTTTACCACAACAACGGAAATGGTACCTTCACCGACGTCACGCGCAAGGCCGGCCTCGCAGTTCCCATGTTCGGATTCGGAGTCGCGGTGGGCGACTACGACAATGACGGGTTTGACGATATCTTCGTGAGCGCGCTGGGCCAGAGTCATCTGTTCCGCAACAACGGCAATGGCACATTCACCGACGTCACCAAGTCCGCGGGAATGTGGGGACCGAACGAATTCTCGACCAGCGCCGCATGGGTAGATTACGACCGCGACGGCAAACTCGATCTGGTTGTGGCCAATTACGTCCAGTGGAGCGAGTCGGGCGATCTCTACTGCACGCTCGATGGCGCGCACAAATCCTACTGCACGCCCGAATCATACAAGGGAACTTCAGTGCGGTTGTGGCACAACCTGGGCGGCGGCAGGTTTGAAGACGTCACGCAGAAGGCTGGAATGGGTGATCCAACCTCGAAGAGTTTGGGGATCGCGGTTCTCGACTACAACGGCGATGGCTGGCCCGACATCGTCATCGCCAATGACACCCAACCCAACAAACTTTACCTCAACAAGCAGAACGGAACGTTTGAGGAGCGAGGCGTCGCGGCGGGTATCGGGTTCAGTGAAGACGGCATTGCGCGCGCAGGCATGGGTGCCGACGCCGCCGACTACGACCGCAGCGGGCACGCCAGCATCCTCATCAGCAACTTCGCGAATCAAATGGTCTCGCTCTACCACAACGAGGGCAATGGACTATTCGTCGACGAGGCTCCGCAGTCCGAGGTAGGCCGAGCGAGCCTGGTCACGCTGGGATTCGCCTGTTTCTTTTTCGACTACGACAACGATGGTTGGCAGGATATTTTTGTCGCCGACGGACATATTGAAGATCAGATCGAGCGCGTGCAGAAGCGCGTTAGTTATGCCGAGCCTCCGCACCTGTTCCGCAATCTTGGTGGGGGAAAGTTCACCGAAGTCACAGCGCAAATGGGCAGTGTCTTTGCCGCGCCAAAAGTGGCGCGGGCCGCGGCTTACGGCGACATCGACAACGACGGCTTCCTCGACCTTTTACTCACCACGAACGCCGGGCCGGCGTACTTGTTCCACAACGAAGGCGGGACCAATCACAGCCTGCGCATCAAGCTCGTGGGTACGAGGTCGAATCGCGACGGCATCGGATCTGTTGTCCGCGTAACAGCAGGCGATGGAAACAATAAAGACAAGCAGTGGAAGATGCTGCGCTCCGGATCGAGTTACCTGGCGCAGAGCGAACTGGTGCTGACGTTTGGGCTCGCGACACTCACGAAGGCTGACAGCATTGAGATTCAGTGGCCCAGCGGGCAGGTCGACAAGCTCTTGAACATCGACGCTGGCCAAACCGTCACCGTGCAGGAAGGCAAGGGCGTAGTCGCGAAGCGGGCGTACACACCCAAGAAAGCAGAAACCACAGAGGGCAAGAAGGTTCACGATGGAAGGACGGACCTTACGCGAAATCGGTTTCCTTTGTGATCCTTCGTGTCCTTTGTGGTTAAATTCCTGTGATGACTCTTCGAATCTCTGCTGCTCTGGTCGCCACGCTTCTCGCTGCCTTCGGCCTGCTTTCCTCGGACCCGAAACCGAACCCAATCGAAGCCGCGCGCCTGAACAATCTGGGCGTTGCCTACATGAACCAGCAGCTCTTCGAGAAGGGACTGAAGGAGTTCCAGCAGGCCGCAGAGGCCGATCCCAAGGTGGCGATCGCGAAGCTGAACGTCGGCATTGCTTACCTGAACCTGCAGAAGATCGACGAAGCCAAGGCGTCTCTGGAAGACGCGCTGAAGCAGGATCCGAAGAGTCCGAATGCCTGGTACAGCCTCGGGATGCTCGCCAAGAATACCGGCGATGCGCCGGCGGCGATCGATGCATTCAAACGCGTCATCGAGATCGACGCAAACGACGCTGACACCTGGTATTTTCTCGGAACCGCGTACGTTCAGGCCAAGCAGTTCCCGCAGGCCATTGAAGCGTTCCAGCACGCACTACAGCTCAACCCCATTCATGCGTCGGCCGAATTCGGACTGTCGCGCGCGTACCAGCAGTCCTCCGACACCGACCGTGCCCGCGAGCACCTGAAGAAATTTCAGTACCTCACGCAGAACAAAATCAGCGCTCCCATGAGCCTTGCTTACGGCGAGCAGGGACAGTACTCGCGCGCGGTGGAGTCGGCGTCAGCGGTGCTGAAGGCTCCGGCGCCGATCAAGGTGCGCTTTGTCGATGTCAGTGCCGAGGCAAGCCTGGCTACTACGACGCCCTCTGATTCCCAGTCCCCGCTGGACATAGCTGGCACGGTTCCCAATCTGGTTGGATACGGTGCGTGCTTTCTCGACTATGATGGCGATGGCCGCCCGGACCTTTTTGTCGCGGACCGCGGTAAGGAAGGTGGTCTCGCGCTATATCACAACTTAGGCAATGGCAAGTTTGAAGATGTCACACGCAAAGCGGGGCTCGATCCCTCCCTTCACGCAACCAGTTGTACCGCCGGCGACTACGACAACGACGGCTTTATCGACTTGGTTATTGGACTCGATGGCCGTCTGTTGTTGGAGCACAATGAGAAGAACGGCACGTTCAAGGATGCGACCGGAACTTCCGGCATTCACACTGACGGTCTTATTCTCGGTCTGACGTTCATTGACTATGATCACGATGGCGACCTTGATCTTTACGTCACACAGTTCAATTGGAACCATCAGGTCTCCTTTGACTCCGGCGTGTCCTTCTTCGCCAAGAACACGGCCGGCCACGCCATGTGGCGGAACAATGCCGATGGCACTTTCACCAATGTGACGGACGCAACGGGTTTGGAGGCGACTGGATCAGCCGTTGGTGCAGTCGGTACTGACTACAACAATGACCGTGCCGTCGATATCGTCATGGCGTCGGCAAAGGGCCCTAAGGTTTTCGAGAACCCGAGGGAGGGGAAGTTCAAACTGCGACAACTCGTGGCCGATCCAGTTCCAGCACTTGGCGTCGCTGTTCTCGATTTCGACCATGATGGTTGGATGGACTTTGCTTTTACCCAAGCAGGAACGCCCGCGCTCACTTTATGGCGCAACAACCGCGGAAACTTTGAACCGGTCGCGCTTCCCGTTCCCGATTGGGTGCATGCTTGGGGCGTGGCCGCCTTCGACTACGACAACGATGGCTGGGTTGACTTAGTTGCCGTCGGCGAAACGAAGAACGGCAAGGGCGAAGTCCGCCTGTTCCGCAACCTCGGGCCCGACGGCTTCAAAGACGTTACCACCGACGTTGGCCTCGTCAAAATTCAACTCAAAGAGCCGCGTGCCATTATCACTGGCGACTATGACAACGACGGCGCGACCGACCTGCTCATCACGCAGAATCACGGGCCGGCCGTGCTGCTGCGCAATGAAGGCGGCAATCAGAATCACTGGCTGCGGCTCTCGCTCAAGGGACTGGCCGACAACAAATCCGCCATCGGCACAAAGGTTGAAGTCTTTTCCGGGGGCAACCGGCAGAAGTTTGAAATTGCGGGATCGAACGGCTACCTCGGACAGAATTCCCCCGACATCGTCGTCGGCCTGGGCGATTCGAAGGAAGCCGACATCGTCCGCATGCTGTGGCCGACGGGTGTGCTGGAGGACGAAATCCAGGTCGCAGGCAACAAGCAGCAGAACTTCCTCGAGATTGACCGCCGCGGCAGTTCCTGCCCAACGCTGTTCGTATGGAACGGCGAACGTTACGAGTTTGTCGCCGACATGCTGGGCGCGGGCGTGGTCGGACACTGGGTAGGCCCGAATCAGCGCGACGTTCCAAGGCCGATTGAGTTCGTCAAGATTGATCGCAGCATGATACGGGAAAAAGGAAACTCCCAAACAAAGGGGGCTTGTCATCCCGAGCGAAGCGAAGAATCTATGTACTCTCCTGCCAGCTGCAAGGATCCTTCGTCGCTAAAAGCTGCGGCTCAGGATGAAAACAGGATCGGCGCTCCAGAGAAAACCCTCAGCTTCCGCTTCATGGAGCCTCTCGAAGAGGCCGTTTACCTCGATCAGGTGCGGCTGCTGGCGATCGATCATCCCGCGGACACCGACGTATATCCCAACGAATATTTCGCCTCGAACCCGCCCTATCCTCCGTTCAAGGTGGTGGTGAGCCGCGACGCGCGTCCGCCCGCGGGTGCGTGGGACGACCACGGCCACGATGTTCTGCCGAATTTGCTGGCGCACCGTTATTTTGGCGATTTTGCGCTCACGCAGTTTCAAGGATTCGCCAAGCCGCACAGTCTGACTCTCGACTTGGGCGAGGCTTACCGCGGTGGGCCGCTGTGGCTGCTGATGCATGGCGAGGTCGAATATTTCTCGGCGAACAGCATGTATGCGGCTTCCCAGGCCGAAGTGGAAGCGATCTCACCATACGTCGATGCCCTCGGCGCCAACGGCCAATGGAAGCGCGTGATCGATGACATGGGATTCCCGGCCGGTGGTCCGCGCACCATGACTGCCGATCTCACGGGCAAGCTGCCCATGGGTACGCGGAAGATTCGCATTACAACCAATCTTCAAGTTTATTGGGACAGCATTCTCGTTGACCGCACCGAGCAGTCGTCCCGCGATCAGGCCCGAAGCCCGCACGCGACGTCCGTTCCACTTGTCCGTGCCGATCTGGAGTTCCACGGATACCCATTGAAGATTGAAGGCAAGCCCGCCGGCAACGTGCAATACATCTACGAAAAGACCAGTGCGACCGGGCCGTACACGCGTCCCGCAGGCTCGTACACGCGCTATGGCGACGTGCTGCCGCTGCTTACCGCCACCGATGACAAACTGGCCGTTTTTGGCTCGGGCGACGAAGTGCGCCTCGACTTCGATCCCTCGCATCTGCCCGCGCTCCCCAAAGGCTGGGTGCGCGATTATTTCTTCGCCGCCAACGGCTACGAAAAAGACATGGACTTCTACGCAGCGGAAGGGAACTACGTGGCCCCGCTGCCATTCCTCAACATGGGCGCGTATCCGTACACGCCGAAGAAGTCGTTTCCGCTCGACGATGCGCACCTGCAGTACTTGCTCGAATACAACACGCGCAGCTTGTCGGGCAACGAGCAGCGCGGATACTGGTTCGACTACGGCAAGAACAAATGAAAACGGTTACGGAAACGTTTTAATATTGACAATTTTGCCCCTGCCATAATCCAATAGCCGGACCCATGGAAAATACTGTCGCGACGTCCTCTGCCCCGCCCCGGCTCCGCCGCACGCTCACGCTTTGGGACCTGATTTTCTACGGCATCGTTCTGATCCAGCCGATCGCGCCTGTTCCGCTGTATGGCGTCGCGCAGAAACTTTCTGACGGACACTTCGTCACTATCATTCTGATCGCGTTATTCGCCATGCTCATTACAGCGGTCAGCTACGGACGCATGGGGGCGCTTTATCCGACAGCAGGTTCGGCCTATACGTATGTGGGCAAGGGACTCAACCCGCACCTGGGCTTCCTGGCGGGTTGGGCCATGATCCTCGATTACTTGCTGCAGCCCCTGATTAATACCGTATGGATGTCGACCGCATTGCACGAGCGGTATCTGCCGCAGATCCCCTACATCGTGTGGGCTGCGCTGATTGCCGGGATCATGACTGTGCTGAACCTAGCCGGCGTGAAGTCGTCGGCACGAGCTAATAAAGTCCTGCTCGCGGTAATGTCGGTGGTGGTGGCGTTCTTTGTATGGCTTGCGATTCGCTACCTGTGGCACGGACAAGGATGGGCCGGCTTGCTGTCGACCGAACCGTTCTACAATCCAAAGACTTTCAATTCTCACAAGATTTTGACTGCGACTTCATTTGCGGCGCTGACCTACATTGGCTTCGATGGGGTGACTACGCTTGCGGAAGACGTGGAGAATCCCAAGCGCAACGTTCTGCTGGCCGTTGTGCTGACTTGTATTTTTGCCGGCGTGTGCAGCGGCTTTGAGGCCTATCTCGGGGCGCGAGTATGGCCAGACTGGCATACCTTCCCGAATCTCGAAACCGCGTTCATGGACATCTGCAGCCGAGTCGGCGGCGTGGTCCTCTTCAATGCGATGGGCGCGATCTTGATCGTCGCGGCTTTCGGGAGTGGATTGACCGGTACGCTGGGAGCGGCAAGATTGCTCTTCGGGATGGGCCGAGACAACGTGCTACCCAAGAAATTCTTCGGCTATTTGAAGCCGGGGACCAGTACTCCGACCTACAACATTCTTCTCATCGGAGGTCTCGCATTCGTTGGAGCTGTCGCCCTCAACTACATTGGGAGCGCATACGAGCATGCGGGGGAACTGCTGAACTTCGGCGCGTTTCTCGCGTTCATGGGAGTGAATTTCGCTTGCTTCTGGCAGTTCTCGGTGATCGCAAAGAAGGCTGGCGCTCAGCGGCGGCTCGTGCGCGATGCGATTCTTCCGATTATCGGTTTCCTTTTTTGCCTGGTGATCTGGTTGAACCTGAACATCATTGCTAAGACTGTGGGTGGGATCTGGTTCGCGGTGGGATTGCTTTACGTCGGCTACAAGACGAGCTGGTTCCGCTCCGCTCCGGTGATGATTGATTTTAGCGACAACTAGAGAATCCTGAGCCTGGAGTTGCGGTTTGCCCGTCATGCTCGGTTCCACCCACATCGTCGCGTTTGTGCCGACCCGGGACGCGGAGAAGGCAAGAGCGTTTTACGAGGGCGTGCTGGGTCTCCACTTCGTCAAGGATGACGGCTTCGCGATGGTGCTGGATGCCAACGGGATCATGATCCGGGTGGCGAAGGTGGGAAAGGATTTTACTCCCGCGCAGTTCACCATCCTCGGCTGGCAGGTTTCGGAGATCGAAAACGTAGTGCGATGTTTGCGGGAGAAAGGTGTCCACTTCGAGATCTTCGGATTCTTCAAGCAAGACGAACTCGGAATCTGGACCGCGCCGACCGGGGATAAAGTTGCGTGGTTCAAGGATCCAGACGGAAACGTGCTCTCGGTTTCCGAGCACGTTCCATAAGCAGTTTTGTAATTTGGCGAATCAACTTGAGATCACAAATTGTGATCTCGAGTCTCGCTCTTCAATAACTTAAATTGCTTCTCTTCACGATTACCAAACTGTACTATTCCACGTTCCATCCGCCCACTTCCACGGCCGGCCTGGCCGTGCCTAGCTCGCTGGCGCGGTATGTTGCCGTCACTTCGCGCTTCTCGCCGGGCAGCAGCGAAATGTAGTTATCCTCCCACACCACGGGCAGAATCTCCTCTCCATTGACGCCTTTGTTGACCTTCAGTCGCACAAAGAAAGCCAGACTCTTGCTCGGGTTCTCGAGCGTAACGTGCGTGGTTTGTTCTTCGCCCTTGCGCTCGCTGCGGTCGGTGACTTTCAGTTTCACTTTCGGTAGTTGTGACAGCGCGGTGTAGTCGGCATACGATGCGGTCGGAGTTACCCACCACGTGGTCTTGGCCCAGTCCAGAGTTTCGGGCTTGGTCGAGAGCCAGTAGAAGTTCGATCCCACTAGCTTGCCGGCGGAGTCTTCCAGCCGCAAAGATAGGAAGTAGGTGGGGCTCAATCCATTGACATCGGGCAACGTGAAAACCTTCGCAGTGCTATCCGCTGCGGCATCGACCGAGTTCGACTGCGTGAACTTCTCGGTCATGTCCAGGTTGTAGATCTTGGTCGTCAGCTTCAGACCTTTTGCATCTTCGTATTGGCTGCTGACCACCCAGATGGAGTGATCGTCGTAGCCGTAGACCGGATGCAGGGCCTCCATAGCCCGCTTGGCGCCGAAGTATCCGCCACCCGGGCGCAGATAATAGTCGTAGAGGTGCCAGATCATCGAGGGCCATGCGTTGTTGAGCATCCATTGAATGACGCCCGTAGCCTGATACTTGTTGCGGCTGTAGGCCTCGTACATGGCGCGCACGCCTTCGTAAGTCTGCATCTGCGACTTTGTGGCGAAGTCGTCCACGTTGTCGGACTTGCCGTAGCGGTTCGCCAGCGCCTCGCTGAACACGCCAATGGTTTTGAATTCGCCCCCGCCGGCGTGATAGTTCCACACGTCGTCGATGGGCCACATGTGATCCTTGCCCACCATCGCGCGAATGCTCTCGACGGGCGGAACCGCCGGTCCCATGCTGGTTTCGGTGTTGAAGCCGTAGGCGCCGCCGCAGCCTCCGGGATTGCACTGCTTGCGGCCAGGTTGGCCTTCAGGAGTATCGACCTGCCAGTAGCTGGGCGCGACGTATTCATACGGCCCGGTCATTTTGACGCCGCTGTCGCCAGTGACACTGGTCTTCTTTCCCGTGGCTGATGAAACGACAGGGTTGGGCCAGAACAAATCTTTCTCCACGTCGAGATACATCTGCTCCACATCGGGCGGCGGTGCATTGTCGCTGCCATTCAGCCACATGACAATGCTGGGATGGCTGCGCAGGCGGTAGATCTGGTCGCGCAGCGACTGCTTGGCGATTTCAAAATCTGCCGGCTTCCAGCGCGGCCAGCGCTCCCAGAAGTCGCAGCAGCACCATCCGGCCATGACCAGAATCCCCTGGCGATCGGCGAGGTCGAAGAATTCCTGGGTCTCGAGTTTGCCTTCAAGGCGGATCGTGTTCAGTCCCATGTCGCGGACGTAGCGAAACTCATCCTGTAAGCGCTGCGAGTTCTCGCGCAGCATCAGGTCGGTCGTCCATCCCCCGCCGCGAATCAGAATGTTCTTGCCATTGATGTGGAATTGGCGCCCACCAATCGAGTTGAAGTCCGAGGTGATTTCGCGAATGCCGAATTCGGTGGCGGAGTGGTCGCTGACCGTACCTCCGACCTCAAACTCCATGTGCAGAGGATAGAGATTGGGCTTGCCCATCTGCGTGGGCCACCACAGGCGTGGATTCGTAAAGACGAGTTGAGAGAACTTGTCGGGAGTGAACGTGACGTCCTTCGTCTCGTTGGCTGCGAGTTCTACGTCCTGTTCGAACTTGACGCTTTCGATCTCGCCCTTCAGCGTGCCCTTGACTGGCTGATTGGTGCCGTTCTTGACCTGCGAGGTCACGGTGAGCTGCGCGCTGTCGTTAGCGGGAGGATTCAGTTTCGAAACGACCGTCGGATATCGCAAAGCTACCGGCCCGCTGTAAGTGAGGTAGACTTCCCGCCACAGTCCCATGTTCTTGTCGGGCGGCGCTGGATTCCAGTCAACAAAAGTAATGGCGAGATCGTGGTCGGTGGGCGCAAAGACCTGCACCGCCAGAACATTTTCCGCGCCGGTCTTCGCGCTCTCGGTCACATTAAATTCGTAAGTCCGCCAGGCGCCGGCAACGTTGTCCGAGTTCGCGATCTGCTTCCCGTTCAGCCATATATTGGCGCGGTAGTTGATACCGTTGAATTTGAGCCACGCGGTCTTGCCTTTGTACGAGGCGGGGACGGCGAACTGCTTGCGGTACCACCACGAAATGGCGTAAGGGCTGTCGGGCGCCATCGGGATATTCGAAAAGTTCCCTCCGATGGGATAGTTCATGCCCGGGTAGTCGCGCAGGTTCATGCCAAAGAGAGGATCGGGAAAGGTCTTGTCTTTTACCTGAGCGGCCACCACCGTAGTGGGCACGGTCGCGTCGTGCCATCCAGTGGGAACGAACTGCGGGGTGGAGATGACTTCTCCCTTGGCTTCGACCTTGGCCGAAGTTTGCAGAGACCAGCCCGCGCCGAGCATTACCTTCGCTTCGGCGGAATGCTTCATTGGTGTGGCGTCTTGCGCGATGAGGGATGTAATCAATGGGAATTGGGCCAGAACAACGAGGGAGATTGCCAGCCGCTTGCTTGAGTTCATGAGGCTCCTAATCAATGGCGATTCGCGCTGATGGTCGATCAGGGGGCAAGTTCGCAAAACGGCCCCGAGAATGGATAACATTTATATTAATACGTTTCAATAGCGGAGTTTCGCCGAAGTTAGACCGGTCGGTTCGGGAAACGCGCTGACGCAAAACGCAGGCATTCCGCATGCGCGCCTCAGCGCTGCGCAATGAGGATAACGCCCGGCGCAGGTCACCCGGCTAGTTTATAATTAAAAATTCGCCTCTCTACTCTGGAGTGATAAGAAAATGATTCGTTTCCTGCAAAAATCCGGGCAGACCACGAAGTATGTTCTGGGCGGTCTGCTCCTGATCATCTGCGCGTCGATGGTGATTACGCTTATCCCCGGTGGTTTGGGCGGAGATGTCTTCTCCGGCACACCCGGCAGAGGGATCGTTGCCAAGGTGGATGGAAGTGATATCACCGCAGACGAGATCCGCACGACCGCGCGCCAGATGGCGCAGCAGGATGCGCAGCGTTATGGCGAAATGGCGTCGAAGCTGATGCCCTTTCTCATCCAGCAGGAGACCGTGCGAGCCGTCGACCAGATGATCAACCGCCAGGCCCTGCTGAGCGAAGCGGCACGGATGGGGCTCAAGGTCACACCGGCGGAAATCAAGGACGAACTGCAGCACGGGCGCTACGCGGCGACCTTTTTCCCCGGGGGCAACTTCATCGGCCAAACCGAATATGAAGACATGCTGCAGCGCGCGAATCTGACGCCTACCAAGTTCGAAGAGGCCGTGGGGAACGACATTCTGCTGACGAAGCTGCAGGCATTCATTTCGGGCAGCGCCGATGTGAGCGAAGCAGAGATTCATGAGCAGTTCATCAAACAGAATTCCAAGGTAAAGTTCGATTACGCGATCCTGAAGCAGGACGACCTGCGCAAAGGGCTCCATCCTACCGACGAAGAACTGAAGGCGTTTTACGAGAGCCACAAGCAGAGCTACGCGAACTCTGTCCCGGAGAAGCGCAAGGTGAAGTACGTTGTGGTCGAAACGGCAAAGGCGGAGGCCGGCGTAGAGATTACGCAGGACGACCTGCGCTCCTACTACGATCAGCATCGTGCTCAGTACCAGGTGCCGGAACAAGTGAAGGTCAGCCATATCCTCATCAAGACTCCGCTGCCGGGACCTGATGGTAAAGTGGACGAGAAAGGCGTGGCTGAGGCGCAGCATCGTGCCGAGGACTTGCTGAAGCAACTGAAGAGTGGCGCCAAGCTGGAAGACTTGGCCAAGAAATATTCCGAAGATCCGGGCAGCGCCAAACAGGGCGGATCGCTCGGTTGGATCGGCAAAGGCCAGACTGTCCCCGAGTTTGAAAAGACCGCGTTCTCGCTTCCCAAGGGTCAGATCAGCGATCTGGTCAAGAGCAGTTACGGATTCCACATCATTCGCGTGGACGATAAGCAGGAAGCGCACACGAAAACGTTGGACGAAGTTAAGTCCGAGATCGAGCCCCTCCTGAAGCATCAGAAGGCGCAGCAGATCGCCCAGAAGCAAGCGGAGGCGCTGCTGAAGCAGGCTCGCGAACAGAAGAGTCTGGACGCGGCCGCTGCGCCAGAGAAGATCCCCGTGATCAACTCGGACTTTTTCGCCCGCAAAGACATGTTGCCCGGACTGGGGCCGTCCACGCAGTTCATGGATGCGGTGTTCAGCGAAGCCGAAAACGCTCCGCCGGATGTGGCTCCGGCATCGCAGGGCATCGTCGTGTTTCAGTTGTTGGCGGTGAAGCCGGCCGCAACCCCGACATTTGAAGAGATTCGTAGCAGGGTGGAAGAAGAGTTCAAGAATGAACGCTCCTCGCAACTGCTGAATCAGAAAATCCAGGAACTGTCGGACCGCGCCAAGGCCGAGCACGATCTGAAGCGCGCCGCCAAGGAACTCGGTGCAACGGTCAAGACCAGCGACTTCGTTCTGCCTGACGGACAGGTGCCCGACGTCGGTTCGATGGCCGGACAAGCCGCGGTGGCGTTCAATATGAAGCCCGGCGAAATCAGCGGTGCGATCAACAACGGCGCCAACGCCGTGGTGCTGGAAGTGCTTGAGAGCCAGCAGCCTACGGAAGCCGACTATGCCGCGAAGCGCGATCAGATCCGCGATCAGCTACTGCAGCAGAAGCAGCAGGAACGTTTTGGGCTTTTCGTTGCCAGCCTGGTCGACGAGATGACGCGTTCGGGAAAGATCAAGCGCAACGAAGAAGAGATCAAGTTATTGGGTCGCAATGGCAGCGAGTCGGGAATGTAGCGGCGCGACATGCCTTTTCCGCGCGCCGCAGGCATTCTGTTGCATCCCACGTCGTTGCCTTCGCGCGGCGGGGTTGGTGATTTTGGGCCAGCCGCATATCAGTTTGTAGATTTTCTCGCTTCCGCCCGCCAGGGCCTGTGGCAGGTTCTGCCGCTGGGGCCTCTCGGCTACGGCAACTCGCCATACTCTTCTACGTCCGCTTTTGCCGGAAATCCGCTGCTAATCAGTCTGGAACGGCTCGCTGAGCGTGGCTGGATCGACTCCGGGAAGCTCTCGGATCTGGCCGCCGGTTCCGGTGCCGTCGAATACGAACAGGTTTTCGCCCTAAAGATGCCGCTCCTGTTTGAAGCAGCGCGGAACTTCCTGCGCTCGGCCTCGCGCGATGCGCTGCGTCGGTTCGAGAGTTTCCGCACGGAAAACGCCTGGTGGCTAGAGGACTTTGTCCTCTTCGATGCGCTGCGCGCCCGGTGGAAGCTGGAAAGCTGGAATCACTGGCCGCGGGATCTGGCCAACCGAGAGCCGGCTGCGTTGGACAAGGCGCGTCAGGAACTGGCGGCCGACATCCAGATCCGCAGCGCGTTGCAGTTCGCCTTCTACGAGCAATGGCGCGCCCTGCGTCGGTATTGCTCCGAGCGGGCGATCCGCATTGTGGGCGATGTCGCCATCTTCATGAACTATGACAGCGCCGACGTTTGGACGCACCGCGAGCTGTTTCGGCTGAACGGGGATCTCGAGCCAGAAGTCGTGGCCGGCGTGCCTCCCGATTTTTTCAGCAAGACCGGACAACGCTGGGGCAATCCGCTCTACCGCTGGGATGTCATGAAGGAGCGGGGCTACCAGTGGTGGATTCAGCGTCTGCGCTGGGCGACGCAAAATTGCGACTACATTCGCCTCGACCACTTCCGCGGCTTCGACCAGTTCTGGGAAATTCCCGCGTCCGATCCCACCGCAGTGAATGGGCGCTGGGTGGATGGGCCGCGCGATGACCTGTTTCTGAAGCTTCGCGAGGCGCTGGGCGGCCTTCCGTTCTTCGCCGAAGATCTGGGCTACATCACGCCGGCGGTGCACGCGCTGCGGGACCGGTTGCAAATTCCCGGGATGGCCGTACTGCAATTCGGATTTGGCGACGAAGGCGCGCATATGTACCTGCCGCACCGCGCGGAAGGCAAGGTCATCTACACCGGAACGCATGACAATGACACGGTCGCGGGTTGGTGGAATTCTGGCGCGGCCGAACACGAGCGGCGCAATGCCGAGGCCTATGTTGGACGATGTGAAGATGGCATCCACTGGGCGTTTCTCCGCGCCGCGCAATGTTCCACGGCCAGTATGAGTATTATTCCTCTGCAAGATGTGCTTGGATTGGGCAGCGAGGCGCGCATGAACACTCCCAGCCTGCATGGGGGCAACTGGCGCTGGCGCTTCGACCAGGGCCGCCTTACGAGCGAGTTGTCCGGGAAGCTCGCGCTTCTAGCCGAATTGAGCGATCGCCTGCCCAAACCGTTCGCGCCGCTGCCGAGTGAAAACTTCGCCGCCTGAATTGTGCGACGTAGCGCCGACATCCCTTCGACTTCGCTCAGGGCAGACTCTGCCGGCTGTGGCTTGGGCCTGCCCCTCGCCGGCGCAGCGTCGATCTGCGATGCTCTCGATTGTGAATAGACTGTTAACGCGAGCGCGCTTTGCGCTTCTGCGCGGTTCGTGTATAGAAAGAACGGGAGTATTGTCATGAGCGACGCGATCATCCAAGCAGTAGGGATCGAGAAGTCCTATCCGCAGGCGGATGGCACGCGGATTCAGGTCGTCGGCGTGACCAACCTCGAGGTCGAGCCGGGCAAGATCGTTGCCTTGCTCGGGCCCTCCGGCTGTGGCAAGTCCACGTTGCTGCGCATGCTGACCGGGCTGGCGCAACCTTCATCGGGCACGCTGTTGTGGCACGGCAAGCCGCTCGACGGCCAAATGCCTAACGTCGCCATCGTGTTCCAAAGCTTTGCGCTGTTCCCCTGGCTCACCGTCCTCGAAAACGTGGAGGCACCTCTCGAGGCTAAGGGAGTGGCGGCCGTCGAACGCCGCAAACGCGCTCTGCGCACCCTCGACACCGTGGGTCTGGATGGCTTTGAGACCGCCTATCCCAAGGAACTTTCGGGAGGCATGAAGCAGCGCGTGGGATTCGCGCGCGCTCTCGTGGTCGAGCCGGAAGTGTTGTTCATGGACGAGCCCTTCTCGGCGCTTGACGTGCTTACCGCAGAAAACCTGCGTGGCGAACTACTGGAACTCTGGCTGAACAAGAAAATGCCGGCCAGCGCGATCTTCATCGTGACCCACAACATTGAAGAGGCGGTCATGCTTGCCGACCGGGTCATGGTGCTGGGAAGAAATCCGGCGCGCATCCGTTCTGATTTCAATATTCGCCTGAAGCATCCGCGGGACCGCAAGTCCGCGCGCTTTGTGGAGTTGGTGGATTACATCTACAAGGTGATGACGGAACCGGAACTCGAGCACGACCTGCCTGACGCCGAGACGACCGCCGAGATCATTCTTCCCACCGGTGGGTTAACCAAAGACGCGCTGAAGGGGGCTCCCAAGAAACAGGAAGCGCCTGTCCGCACAGCCCGCTACCAGTTGCTGCCCCACGCGCGCGTGGGCGGGATCGCCGGCCTGGTGGAGTTGCTGCATGATCGCGGTGGCCGCGAGGATCTGTTCCGTTTGTCCGAAGAACTGGTCATGGATGTCGAGGATTTGCTGCCGATCCTTGAAGCCTGCGTGTTATTGGGGTTCACCACGTTGAAGGAAGGAGACGTGCAGATTACACCGCAGGGTGTCATCTTTGCCGACGCCGACATTCAGCAGCGCAAGATCCAATTCCGTCAGGCTGCGCTGGAACACGTCACCATCCTGAAACAGATCGACAGTATCTTAAAGCGCAAGTCGGATCACTCGATGGCAGATGAATTCTTTCACGACATCCTCGACGAACATTTTTCCGAGGATGAAGTGCAACGCCAGTTTGAGACGGCAATGAACTGGGGCCGCTACGCCGAGCTGTTTGACTACGATCGCGAAAAGGGCCGACTGGTGCAGACAGAACCTCCAACTCCGTCGGAGCCTGCGGCGGCGCCGGCGGTTGAGACACCGGCTCCGAAGCCCTGAAGCACGATGATCCAGCCTGACGTATGAAGAAATCGATCACCCTGCGAGGATTCTCGGCCCATCGAATCTGGGCGCAATTGCCCGGCATCGAGATCTCGTACCTGCCCGACATTCTGATGTTTGGCGCGGCCATCGCCTTGTTCTATGGCGTGCTTGTCGTCGGGCGAACCTGGCTGGGGCCATTCACGCCCGAGGTGGAGATCTCGCGCAGCCCGCTGGCGCTGGTGGCCTACGCAGGATATTCGCTGCTGCGCATCACGATTGCGTACGTGCTGAGCCTTGCCTTCACACTCGTCTACGGTTACATCGCGGCCTACAACCCGCGCGCCGAGCGTTTCATGATTCCCCTTCTCGACGTGCTCCAGTCCATCCCGGTCCTCAGCTTCCTTCCGGGAGTGATGCTGGCGATGGTGGCGCTCTTTCCTGGCAGGCAACTGGGCGTTGAAGCAGGTGCAATCCTGCTTATCTTTACCGGCCAGGTCTGGAATATGGCGTTCAGCTTTTACGCTTCGCTGAAAAGCATTCCGAAAGAAATGCGCGAGGCGGCGAAGGTTTACCAGTTCAGCTGGTGGCAACGCTTCATTGAGATGGAGTTGCCGTTCGCCGCGATCGGTCTGGTCTGGAACTCGATGATGTCGGTGGCGGGCGGCTGGTTCTTTCTGATGGCCTGCGAGATGTTTGTGCTCGGCTCGCGTGACTTCCGGTTGCCAGGCTTGGGATCGTATTTGCAGACGGCGGCCAGTGCCGGCGACACCCGATCGATTCTCTGGGGCGTCGGCACGATGATCGCGGTGATTGTTCTGCTGGACCAGTTCGTCTGGCGTCCTGTGATCGCGTGGGCAGAGAAGTTCAAGGTGGAGCAGGTGGAGAGCAGCGACGCCCCGCGCTCGTGGGTGCTCGATCTGATTCGGCACTCACGAAGCCTGGCGCAGATCCGCAAAAAGACGGTTCGCCCGTTAAGCGAGCGCCTGATGCTGTATTTTTCCCGCCCACGTTCCAGCGATGAGCCCGAGCGGCACAGCGCTTGGAAGATTTGGCTCATCCGCCTGCTGGGCATCGTTCTGCTGGCAGGAATCAGCTATGGCGTCGTCCGCGTAGTGATGATTCTCACTGGCCTGCAGAAGGCCGAAGTGCAGGAGGCGGCGATCGGCCTGGGCGCGACTTTCCTGCGCGTGAATCTCACGTTGCTGCTCGGCGCGTTGTGGACGATCCCGGCAGGTGTGGCCATTGGCTTCAATCCGCGCCTGGCGCGGATCGCGCAGCCCCTGGCACAGATCGCCGCTTCGGTTCCTGCAACTGCGCTGTTTCCCGTAGTGCTGCTGTTGCTGATCCGTGTGGGCGGAGGGCTCGGGATCGGTTCGATCGTGCTACTGCTGCTGGGCACGCAGTGGTACATCTTGTTCAATGTGATCGCCGGCGCGATCGCGATCCCGACAGATCTGAAGGAGTGTTGCTCCGTCTTCCGGATGAAAGGGATCGAACGCTGGAAAAAGTTAATCTTGCCGGGAATCTTTCCGTACCTCGTCACGGGAATGGTCACGGCATCGGGCGGAGCGTGGAACGCCAGCATCGTCGCCGAATACTTTCATTTCAAGGGCCACATCTACACCACAGTCGGGCTCGGCGCCACGATTTCTCAAGCTACCGATGCCGGCAACTTCGATCTGTTACTCGCCGCGACCATGATGATGGCTGCCACCGTGGTTACGATCAATCGCCTGGTGTGGCGCAAACTCTACGCTCTTGCCGAAACCCGTTACCGGCTTGAGACCTGATCGGACTGTACGACTCAAGTGGCTACCCCTCGTTACTTTCGTGCTTCCTCATACCCTCATTTCATCAGCTTTTAACTTGCACTTCATGCTGGTGCAACGGGAGTGCGCTATTGCTATGAAATGCCATCAGACCATCTGCACGAGGATCCAACGTCGCCCGAAGTGTTAGCGCGTGTCGCTGAATTTCCCGGGTTGGCTGGAAAGTTCGCGCCCGTCGGCAAGGTGAGGGATCTCTATCGGCGCGTGCAGCAATCGCCCGAGGGCTTTCGCCTGGAGAATCTGCTCGCCGAGATGCGAGTCAGGTTGCAGGTCGGTGACGTGGATCAAGCGCGGATTCCCGCGACCGGTCCCGTCGTAGTAGTTGCGAATCATCCCTACGGTATGTTGGATGGCGCAATCCTCACGGTGCTGCTGACACGTGTGCGGCGTGACGTGAAGGTGCTCACCAACTTTCTGCTCGCCGATGTGCCGGAGTTGCAGAAACATTGCATTTTCGTGGATCCCTTCCGAACCGACCGATCGGCGGAGGCAAACCGCCGTGCGTTGCGGGAGGCCCTGGATTGGCTGCAGCAAGGCGGAATGCTCGCGATGTTTCCATCGGGCGAGGTTTCGCATTGGCAGATGCCGGCAGCGCAGATTGTCGATCCCGCATGGAATGATGCGGCGGTGCGGCTCCTTCGCAGGACGGGAGCTACAGCGCTGCCGATCTATTTCTGCGGCTGCAACGGCGTCGGATTCCAGCTGATGGGCATGCTTCATCCCAAGCTGCGCACTGCGTTTCTGTTGCAGGAATTCCTGCAGCAGGAGGGCAAGACCGTAGAAGTCCGCGTAGGCAGCGCGATTCCGGCGGACGCGGTGGAATCGATCCACGACGATCGCGAAGCAACCGACTATTTACGATGGCGTACTTATCTGCTCGCGCGTCGCAGCAAGCCCGAAATACTGTGGCATGCCGCATTGCGCTCGCGGCTTGTGTTTAAGATTCAGGAACCAGTTGCGGCGCCCGTGCCGGCTGACCTGCTGGCCGAAGAGGTCGAGCGGCTGCCGGCAGACCAGTGCCTCGCGGAAAACGGCGATCTTGCCGTCTACCTCGGAGCGGCGCGTGAGATTCCTCAACTCCTCCGCGAGGTTGGACGCCTGCGCGAAATTACGTTCCGTGGGGCTGGCGAGGGAACTGGCAGGAGCCGCGATCTCGATGCCTTCGACGATTACTACTCGCACATTCTGTTATGGCACAAAACGAAGCGCGAATTGGTCGGAGCTTACCGCGCCGGCGACACGGCGGAGATTCTCGCGGAGCGCGGAGTCAGCGGACTCTACACCAGCACCCTCTTCCGCTATGACGAACGAATCTTCCGCAAGCTTGGCCCCGCGCTGGAACTTGGGCGCTCATTTGTGCGGCCCGAATACCAGCGCCAGTATGCGCCACTGCTTCTGCTCTGGAAGGGCATCGCCCGCAAGGTGGCAAGGCAACCGGAAATTCCAGTGCTGTTCGGCGCGGTCAGTATTAGCAACGACTACAACGAAGCGTCACGCGAAATGATCTACCGCTTCTTCGAAGCGCGCATGCAGGAAGATGAGTTGGCGGGATTGATCGAACCGCGGCGTCCGTTTCGTCCGGCATCGCTCCGCAAGTGGGATTGCCGCGGAATGTCACGCGCGCTGCGCGACCTTGATGAACTCTCTGAGCCTATCAATGACGTGGAGACCGATGGCAAGGGTCTGCCGATTCTGCTGCGGCAATATGCCAAGATCGGCGGCAAATTACTGGGCTTCAATGTAGACCGCAAGTTCTCTAATGTGCTGGACGGCCTCGTGGTCGTGGATTTGCGAGAGACTGAGCCATCGGTTCTGGGTCGTTACATGGGGCGGGAAGCCGCAGCTCGATTCCGGCGGGTGCACGCCACTCCGAAATGCTGCTGAGCGTTTTCAGGTTAGCTGCCGGTTGGCATTCGCTGGCAGCGCGCACGCTTGCGCCGCGTCCTTAAGGGCTTCGCCCAATTTCTGCCCTAGAAGCGCGAGCTCTTCCGCAGACATCAATTCCTGCATGCTCTCAAAAAGCTGCCGTTCTTCTTTGCGGATGTGGGCCGACATGCGCTGACCGAATGCCGGCACTTCTGCAGTAGACATCTTGGCCGATTCTGCTTTCGCGAAGCTGGCACGCAACGCAGCGTGGTCGTGCAGAAGGTCCTCAACCAACGAAATCAGTTCTGGAAATCGCCGCGCCGCCGGAAACAAGACTTGCTCCTCCGCCGCGAAATGAATCCTGATCTCACTCTGAAAGTTTTGTGCAATTTCCGCCTGCCACTCCGCCAGATCGGCGTCATCCAGCGGTGACGCTCGATCGATTCGAACGCATAGCGCTAACGCGTGCTGGTGTTGTCGCGAGAGTGGAACCAGACTCTTATCGCGCAGCATGATGAGTATGAGTCCTCAGGAATTCGCGCTCGACACGCGGATCACGGCCGGTTCTGCCTCTACCGGCTCCGGTTCGGCCGCCCGGCGTACGGTCAGCCAGTCGGTGCGTACGCGCTGCCACTCCTGGATCAGCATTCCATTGGCCTCGAAGAAGCTGCGAATGCGGTAGCGCTCCCAGCCCGCCACCTCCTCGAGAATCGGGGCGAGCACCGCCATGGCGCTGGTACTCAGTACCGTACGCTTCGCAATCTGCGACACGTCCGCTGACTCGGACACGGCGATCGTCAGTCCGTCGCGCGAGTTGATGTGTAGCATCACGTGGATGTCGGAGCTGCCATCGCCCGTGTAAATCACGTGATCCGGTCCCGCGACCTGCTGTTCAAGCAGTCGGTTGAGGACAGCGACTTTGCCATAGCCAGCAGTTGCGCGAACGATGGTATCGATCTCACCGGATGGTTTGTAGCGAAACTCCGTGCCATAAATGTGATCGGCGGGAACAATATCTTCCAGCGCAGAGATGACGATCTCCACCGGAGCTGCTGACAGTACATAGAAATCGAACTGGTGGCCGTCAATGCCCGCCGCCAGTAACTGATAAAGCAGTTTGATATCGCTCTTGAGGCGAATGCGCGTACCGACCTCGCGCAGATGCTCCTTCCGAACTTTGGCCTTGAACTCCGGATCGTGCAGCAACAAGTAGGCCAGTTCCGCCCCCTGCTGCACCAGGTTGATCTTGGCCATTCCCTTGGCCTTGCGCTCGAACTCCTCGGTAGGAATGCCGACCAGTTCGGCGAGCACGTAGCCGGAATCGTTAAAGGTGAGCGTCTTGTCGAAGTCGCTCGCAAAAATGTAGCGTTTCAGAGGTTTATCTGCCATATCCATTCGATTCGCGCCAGCACGACGCGCCCCATAAAAAGAATTGATTGCGATTATAATGCGCGCTGGTTAAGCCGTTGGGAATAAAGCACGCGGGCGTTGCACTCTCCCTGTTCCAAGCCTGGTAACAGAAGACAGAGTCGCTTTCCGATTGTTCCTTCGTAAAGGTTCGTGTCCTTCGTGGTAAAGCACTCGCGGCTTTACTAAATTCGTGCTCGCGTCCAGAATAGAAGGTCCGGCACATTGCGATAGACAATAGAAAGAGGAGTTCTCATGGCAGTTGTGACAGGTGAACTGATCCGAGCGATGAACTACGTGGAAGACATCACCGCGACTCTGCGGCGCATTTGTATTTACATTCCCGGTATGAGCGCTGAAGAGCGCAAGCGGCTGGCGGAGAGCCTGCGCGGCACTGTCTCGGCGGTCAATGCAGCCATCGCCGACCTGGAAAAGGTGGAGAAATAGGTGAGCGGCGTCCAGACGATCGCGGTCATCGGCGCCGGCATCATGGGGCGGGGCATTGCGCATGCCGCGGCACTCGGCGGATATCGGACCATCCTCGAAGACCTTCTACCCGGAGCTTTGCGCAAGGCAGAAACCGAAATTCGCACCAATCTCGACAAGGCTGTCGAACTGGGCAAGGTCACCGCGCCTGACGCGGACTCGGCGTTCAAGCGGCTCGAGTACGCGGGTTCGGTCGAAGAAGCGGCGCGCGAGGCCGACCTGGTTATCGAAGCCGTTCCCGAGGAGATGGAGTCAAAGATCGAAATCTTCACGCTGCTCGATAAGATCTGCCGCCCCACGACCATGCTGGCTTCGAATACGTCGTCACTTAGTGTGACGGAGATTGCCAGCGTGACCTACCGCGCTAAGAAATGTGTGGGCATGCACTTCTTCAATCCCGTGCACAAAATGAAGTTGCTCGAAGTCGTGTGCGCACTCGAAACCGACGACCACACGCTAGCCACCGCCGTCGAAGTTGGCAAGCGCATGGGCAAGGAAGTCGTGGTCATCAAAGAATCGCCCGGCTTCATCACCAGCCGCATCAACGCCATGATCGGCAACGAAGCGTTCTACATGCTGCAGGAGGGTGTCGCTTCGGCGTCGGACATTGACAAGGCGCTCAAGCTGGGCCTGAACCATCCCATGGGCCCGTTCGAGTTGGTGGATCTGGTCGGCCTCGACACGCGCCTGAACATTCTGGAATATCTGCACAAATCCCTGGGTGACAAATATCGTCCGGCGCCGCTTCTGGTGCAGTACGTCAAGGCCGGACGGCTGGGACGCAAGTCAGGGAGGGGCGTGTACGAATACCCGGCAGCCGCGCCGTCGGCTTCGAAGAGCAAAGCCTAGATTCTTCTCGTTGTCATCCTGAGCGGAGTGGCTGGTTCGCGAAGCGAAGCAGCCACGGAGTCGAAGGATCCCTGCATGGGCAGAGCCGCGACGAATCTAGGTTCTCTTGCCGATGGCGCGCAGCCCGAAACCCAAGCCCGCCAGTGCAGAGACCCTTTCCGGCTCGACTCCCTTACTCGCTACGAGCACTTGAAAGCTCTCGCCCATGCCTGAAGGTGTCACTAGGTGTTTCAGTTGCAGCGCGACCTTGGCACGCTCCTGCGGCAAATGGCATTCTTCGAACGCGTCGGCAAATTCATTGGCCTCTCCGATCCCGAGGAGCAGTTGCGACTGCGTGACGAGCTTCTGCGCTCTCATGCCTTGCTGCTCCGCGACCGCCGCTAGCGCAGTGAAGTTCACATGGGCAGTGATGTCCTGCTCGCCGGGCGCTTCATAAGGCGTAGCGCTCACCGAATGCTGGCGGATAGCTTTCAGCGTTCCGTGATGCCGTCCCGCCAGTTGCTCTTCGCGACTATATCCATAATCGACGACCACTGCGAATCCACGTTCGATGCTGGCCGCCCGGCACATTTGTCGCTGAGACTGCAGCGGGACTTCCAATCGTTCTCCCGGCTCGGGATGGACCGAATACCGGTCGAGGAATTCGAGTTCTTCGGGCAAAGCCAATGCCCAGGTCTCAACCAATCTTCCGCCACTGAGGCCGATGTGAAGCGATCCCTCGGAACTCAAGACCTCCACCGGCAGCGCATCAAAGAACTCGTTCGCAAAGACAATCGTGGGCGTAGTGACATCTTGCCCCGTCGACATCACCGCTTTCCCGAATTCGAAGTGACGGCTCAGCGTGACCTCGATCCGCTGGCGCAACTCAGGCGATCGCTCGTCCAGAACATAACGCAGCGCACGGAAGAAGTCGGGGAACTTCTTCTCCGACCAGTCCAGCACATCCTGCGCGAAAAGGCCGCGCCCGGGGCCGAGTTCTTTCACCGTGATGTGCTCTGGAGATCCCAGAGCCCGCCACATCTCATCGAATTGGCGCGCCAGCAGGCGTCCGAAGACCGCGTGCACATCGCTCGAAGTATAGAAGTCTCCAGCTTTGCCGAACTGGGCCGCGTTGCGCGAGTAATAGCCGAGTTCGGGATCGTAAAGACACAACTCCATATAACGTGAGAAGGGAATTGGCCCATGTTCGCGGATCTCCTGCGCGATCCTCGCCCGCAGCGCGTTCACAGGCCCTTCCGTTGCCGGTCCGCCCGGTCCTGTGGGGTGCGGATGAACATCTCTACGAAATAATCGTGCAAAGCATCGAAGAGTTGTCTTTGGAAGCTCCACTCGAACTGCGGGTCGTCGAGATCGCGCGGGTGCAGATCGAAATAATAGGTGTGAACCGGGATCTTCTCGTCTTTGAACTTGATGATCACCTCGACACCATCGCCCTTGGCGCGCGCCGCGAAGTTCAGCAGAGGATGCTCGTACAACCGAAGCTGCGCGAACACGCGCTCCAGGCGAATCTGTGCTTGCTCTGGCATGAACGTTCGGTAAGTATAGCGAATCGCGCACGACCACCGTCTCTACGGGATACTCTGGTTCAAGGCGCGCGGGAAGATTCGCCTTTGGGAAAAACGCAAAGCAGGCTACAATTGCCGCACTCTGAGCCTCTGCTGCGTGGGTTGTGTGGAGGCCTTCCGCCGGGGAGCGGGAACTCCTCAGACTTGGGGAAATTAATGGCCACTGTCGTCGCGCCCATCCGGCGCTCGCGTTCTCAGTCTAAGCTTGTCTTTTTCGTGATCTTCGGCTTGCTAACCCTATTTGTCACCTACATGAAGAACGCTCGCATCTTCGATTCCACTTCGGAGATCGCCCAGCACTTCGCTCCCATCCGCTGGTATCTGGTGCCGCATGCCTTCTTTGCCGCTCTTGCCATGCTTCTGGGTGCTTTCCAGTTCTCTAACCGCTTGCGGGCACGTTATCTCAAGACGCACCGGATTCTGGGCTATGTCTACGTCGTAAGTGTGTTCATTGCTGCGCCGATTGGCATTCCGATGACGATGCGCCTGGGGCCGTCTCTGGTGGCGGCATCGAGCGTGCAATCGCTCGGCTGGATGTTGACGACCGGAATCGCGCTCTATTGCGTGCGCCATGGCAACATCGCCCAGCACCGGCGCTGGATGATCCGGGGCTACCCTTTTGCCATGGTCTTTACCGTGGCGCGGATGATCATTCCTCTACCGCCCGTCTTCCGGCTCGGAGTGGTTGGAATTGAAACTGTTGTGTGGACCGTGATCGCCCTGGCCGCCATCCTCCCGAATATTCTGTTGGAATGGCGGGCCATCGCGGCACGGCCGGTTCCCAAGGCAGTCGCGGCGGACTAATCCCCGCGTGATGACCCGTTCGTAATATAAAAACCACAGAGGACACGAAGGACACAGAGTCTTGAAGTTACCCTGTGCCCGCAGTGCCCTCTGTGGTTCATCTACTCGTAGCGCAGCGCTTCAATTGGATTTAGCCGCGCCGCTTTGATCGCCGGCAGCATGCCGCTGATGATGCCGACGAAACTAAGAATGACCGTCGACCAGATCAATGTAGCGGAATCGATGTAGAGGTGAATATCCCCTTCGCTGGCATTCTCTTCAAAGGCGCTCCACAGGGTGAGCGATCCCACCGACCATGAAACCAGATAGGCCAACACCACGCCCAACAAGCCCCCGAGCGCGGTGATCACGAGCGCCTCCGCCAGAAACTGGAACAGAATGTGCCACCGATGTGCGCCCAAGGCCTTTTCCACGCCGATTTCGCGCGTGCGCTGGGTGACCGATACCAGCATGATATTCATCAGCCCGACGCCTCCAATGCCTAGCGTGAGCAGTCCGATAAACCCAAGCAGAATCTTGATTCCCGTCGAGATTACCTGCAGATCCATCAAATCGGCGAATACGTCGAACACAAAGATGGCGCGGTGGTCCTTCGGATCGAAGCTGTGGTGGAACGCCATCGAATCGCGTACCGCCTTCACGACCTTGGCATGGTCGCCTTCGTATTCCATGACGACAGAACTTAAATAATAGGTGTTCGTCAGATCGCTCATCGCGCTGAACGGAACGTATACGTGCTCGTTGATGTTGTCATCACCGTTCTGCACCTGATGCTTCAGCACGCCGACGATCTGATAGGAAATGCCGTCGAGGCGGACATTTTCTCCGAGCGCGTTCTGGCCGGAGAACAATTTCTTCTTAGCATCGGAGCCGATCACGGCGACGCGAGTGTGGGTGTAGTCATCAGCCTCGCTGAAGAAGGTTCCTTCCGCGACATCCATTTTGCGCATGCGCCCATACGAAGCGTATACGCCGCTTACTCCATAGTTCGAGCTGCGCGTGCCAAACGCGACCATGCAATTCTTGAAAGCCTCCGGCGAAACGCGCTTCAGCAATGGAACTTCCGCGCGAATCGAGTCAAGATCGTTCACAGTGAGACGAACCGGCGTTCCAGCCTTCGTGCCTCCCGCCTGCAACTCGGTACGGCCGGGAAAAATAAAGACCAGGTTCGTGCCGAAAGACCGAAAGGCAGACCACAGTCCGCGCTCAAAGCCAGTGCCGTAGGCGAGCAGCAATACCACCGTCGCAATGCCCCAGGCCATGCCGAGCATGGTGAGTACGCTGCGCCTCCGGTTGTGACGGAGCGCATTGTAAGCTTGGGTCGCGAGATCGACGATCATGAAAGACAGCTCCTGGCTTTTAGCTTCCAGCTCCTACCTTTTCTCTACTCTTGCCGCAACGCCTCTACCGGCGGCAGCAATGCTGCTTTGCGTGCCGGATATAAACCTGCCGCGATGCCGGCAATCGCCAGCGATCCGATGGCTGCAACCGCCGATGCCGGAATAATGCGCGGCGTGTCAAATCCTTCCGGCGATGGCAACATCGCCAGCAGTGTCACGAAACCAGTCGCGATGGCCAATCCAATGCCGCCGCTGAACGCGGTCAGAAACGCTCCTTCGATGAAGAACTGCGTGAGGATCGCTCGGTAAGTCGCGCCCAGCGCCTTGCGCAGGCCGATCTCTTTCGTCCGCTCCGTCACCGAGACGAGCATGATGTTGATGATGCCAATCGCACCCAGTCCCAGCGTGACCACTCCCACCACGCCCAGGAACCAGTCCATCGCGTCGAAAATCTTTCCCACCCGCTTCATGTTCTCAATCGTGTCCCAATCCTCGAACGCGTCCTGCAGCTTGGGACTGAATCCATGGCGCCGCGCAATGATCTGGTGAATCTCGTTCTTCGCGTCGGCATGCTGATCTTTTGTAATCGGCCGATAGTTGAGGAACGAAATCGCGTCCTCGGAATTCGCCTTCGTCAGGGGAAACAGGTCGCGCATGGTTTCGATCGGGATGAAGATGCGCGAGTTCGTGCCGTTATTGCCATCGCGGCCAACCTTCGCAACCACTCCGACGACGTCGAAAGTAATGCCGTTCAGCAGAATCGTCGATCCCACCGCCGGACGTCCCGGGAACATATTCTTCAGCAATTCCCACCCCACCACAGCCACGCGGCGGCGCTCAGTATTGTCCTGGCTATTGAACCAGCGGCCGGGTTCCACCGGGACGTTGCGAATCTGGTTGTAATCGGAAGCCACGCCGAATACCTGCCCGTTGGTCGATCCGTAGTCGCTGACCGCGCGAATATCCTCGCGATTCAGCACAGGCGAAAGCGCGCCCACAAACTGCGCCTCATTCCGAATCGCCAAGTAATCTTTGTAGGTGAAGTAATAGAGCTGCCCCGACTGCGTGCTCCCCTCAACCGCCGGAATACGCCCGGGAAACATAAACATTATGTTTTGTCCGAGAGTGGCGAGTTGCTTCTCCTGGCCGCTGCGGAAGCCCTCTCCCAGGCCCACCAGCAGCAGCAACGAGCCCACACCCCAGGCAATCCCAAACATAGTCAGGAACGAGCGCAGTTTGTGTGCCCAGAGCGTCGACAGAGACTGCCGCACAATGTCCAGAAGCATTCTCATAGGGATATCGCAGAATCATGCCCCCACGCCTCCGGGGAGGAGCGTGGGGGCACCCGGGTAACGTTCAGGCGAGGGGTCTCAATCCCGCCTAACCATCTGATCAGATATACGCAGCCGGGTCCGGTAAAGTTCCCTGCTGGCATGTACATACTTAGACCCCGCAAGGGCGAAAAAGGTTAGCCGGTGAGTCCGTTTCACGCGGCCACCGCGGGATAAAGCTTCTGGTCACTTGCCGATACCTAGAGGTGACGTCAAAAGCTCGATTCTGCGGAGGTGGGCAGTGAATCATGAGGATCTCGGCTGTCGGGCAGCTTTTGTGAGTCCGCGCGGTGAGCAGTTCCTCAGAGGGGACGCCCCGTGTGTCGTGGACCCTGGAAGGAGACTTGTTTCCATAAAGTTCGGTAAGACGGCGACCTTTGCAGATATCGAACGATACGCGAAACAGCTGCGGTTGAATCCCTTGTTCCAGCCGGGGTATTCGGAAATCGTGGACCTGACGGAAGTTGAAGAACTTGACCTTCAGGCAGATGAACTCCTGAATCTCGCGGACAAGATCGATCCGTTTTCACCGGCGGCCAAGCGTGCGTTTGTCGTGCGGACGTTAGTCCAGAGTCATGCCGCACGCATGCACAAAGTTCTGCGCACGCAGAGGAACATTAAGAATTTCCATTCCATCGAGGAGGCAGAGCGTTGGGTAGCCCTGTGACCTGCGGACCGCATAGAGATTGCGTGGCAGGTTCAATCCTCAGATCAAGTCTTTGGCCTACTGCTTTTCCTTGGGCCGCTCGTACGCCTTCTGCAGATATTTTCGAGCCTCTTCGAGCGCACCGAAGGTGTTGTCGTTGGTTTGGGTAGCCTGGCGGTATTGTCCGATCGCGCGCTCGCGCTGGCCGGTGATGTCGAAAATCTTGCCCAACTGGATATGGCTCCAGACTTCGGTCCAGCGCGGCTCGCCATCGCCGTCGATAGCCGCTCGGTAGGCATTGGCCGAGGATTGGTAGTTCCGCTGATAGAAAAAGACCTCAGCAATCCGGTAGTGGGCGAGAGAACTGTTCTTGTTGAGATCCAGGGCCTTATTGAACTCGACCAGCGCGCCCGACAGATCTCCCTGCTGCTGCAGCGCCTGTCCGCGCAAGATCGATGCACGCAACTTCACGTCCGTTGAATTCGTCAGCACATGGTGGTCGGGATCGATCGCGATCCGCCGTGGACGGCCAAACGTCTCGATCGAAAACGGCGAAGTGGTACCCACAACTTCAATGCGTTTGTTTTCCGTCTTCCCATCTGTATCGATGCGCAGGTCGACCGGCATGCGGAACAGATCCAGATCCTGCGTGATCTCGCCGGTCACGCGGAAACCCGGCGACCGCTCCTGCTGGGCCGGTGATTCCTTGGAATAGTTTCCGCCGAGACGGTAGGTCGTATACTTCAACTTGAATTCTGGAGCGCCGGTGGAATCAAGCCACTGAGAAAAGAACCAGGTCAGCTGGTCGCCATAATTCTTTTCCGCGATAGCCTTGAAATCATCCATGCTCGCAGACTTGCCTGCGAATTCAGTGGCGAACTCCCGCATGGTCTTGTTGTACTTATCCTCGCCCAGCACCCAGCGCAGCATGTGCAGAATCATTGCGCCCTTATCGGTGGCGAGCGACTGAAACTCAGTGGAGAAGATGTCGAGTTTGCTGGCGCTGGAGAGCGGCACCGTGTCATACGCCAACGCGCCCACCGACATGTCTTTTACCGCTTCTTCCAGTCCGGCCGCTCCGGCGGCGTTCTCTACATACATGGCTTCCGAATAGCGCGAGAAGCCATCGCTCAACCACCAGTCATCCTTAGTTTCCGGACTCACCGAAACGCCCCACCACTGATGCGCGATCGCGTCGGCCAGCAGGCGGTAATTCGTCTTCTCGGTGATCGAAGGACCAGCCATTCCGGCCATCTCCGGTGCCCACATATAAGGAAGCGTGTCACCGGGCAATTCCACCAGATTCAGCTTCTGCGATGGCGGCAGTCCGTAGAGAGTAATGAAGTACGTGAATTCCTGAACTGCGGTCGTCGTGTAGGCGGGCGCCTGGCTCTGGTGTGTGGGTTTGAAGAAGACGTGCAGGTCCAGGCCCGCCTCATCGCTCTTATATTCCTGAAAAATTCCAGCCACGATGGTGCCGGGAAAGCTGGGCTTGTTCGAAACAAATGTGAATGTCTTGGTAGGCAGCACGCTGGCGGTCGGTTTCTTCGGAGCCGCAGCCTCGCCCGCAGTCGCCTTGCCGCTGCCGATCACCAGCATGTGCGCCGGTACGGTCACACTGATCGTGGACGTAAAACGGTTCAGCCCATAGCCGATGACGGGAAACCATCGTCCTGCATAAAACAGAAAGCTCGTATCGTCTCCGATGTGGGCCAGCTCCAAACCCGGCACGGGGCTGTTGTCGGCGTTCTCTAGCTGTCCTTCATACTCGAAAGTCAGGGTCGTTGAGGCGTCCTTGGACAATCCCGCAGGCAGCGGGACACGTATCGTGAAATCCTGGGTTACCCGCTCCGCGGCTAGCGGCTGGTTCCTTTCGTCGAGAACCTTGGTGACACGCAGGTCATTATTCAGTTCGAAGACCGCGACAGCCACATCCTGCAGGGCCGTGATCTTGACCTTGGCGCGAGCCGTGATCTGGTGGAGATGCGGATTGAGTTCAGCCTCGATCTGGTAATCGTCCACCCGCAGGCGCACCTTTTCGGCCGCCCACGAAGGGATCGCGAGCAGGACCACCAGCGACAGAGTAAGGGAACTCGTAAGGACGCTCAGAGCGCGCCGCGGAGAAATCAACATTCAGGAGAGTCTCCAGGAAATGATAACCCATTTCTATGATGAAGATTCTGACGTAAAAGATGGTCGGAGCACAAGGTTTAGCCGCCATATGTCAGGATTTTGTAACTTCGGGCGCCGCGAGCAAACCGGCATGCCGCCCTATCGACCTAAGCGTTCGTTCACCAGCGCAAGAATGATGTCGGCGGCCCGGTCTGCCGGATGCCGCGCCAGTCCGGAATCGGGCTCCGGGGCGCGAAGCCGCGCTTTTACCCGCGCCAGGCCCTCCAGCATGCGATTGCGAGCAGGGCCATCGGACAGAATTTCTTTCACCTTACCGACCACCTTTTCGGCTGTGAAATCTTGTTGGACTAGCTCCGGGACAACTTCTTCTCCTGCAATCAGATTGACCATCGCGAAGCTCGGGATCTTCACCCGCGGCTTACCCAGAATATAAGTAAGTGGCGAGACACGGTATACCATCACGAAAGGCGTGTTCATCATCGCAGCCTCGACCGTGGCCGTGCCGCTGGCCACGATTCCGGCGCGCGAGTGCCACAGCGCCGGCAGGGCATCGGGCACGAGCGTAATGGTTTGGCCGATGAGGCTCAACAGGAAGCTACGGTCCAGCGTGGGCGCAACTGGTAGCAGGAACTGATAATCCGGGCCCAGTTGATTCGCTGCCTCCAGAATCGTCGGCAGGTTCATGCGGACTTCTTTCACGCGGCTGCCCGGCATGAGAGTGATCCACTGCTTTGCTGGGTCCAACTGATACCGCTCAGCATAGTCATCGCGCTCGATCGTAGGGTGCGGCAGTTCCGCTAGCGGATGGCCCACGAACGTCGCGTCGACATCCCGCTCGCGGTAAAACTGTTCTTCGAAAGGGAAGATTACCAGCGCCTTGTCGATGTACTCGCGCAGCAACCGCACCCGCCCCTGCCGCCATGCCCAGAACTGCGGTGCAACATAGTAGACCGTCGGAATTCCGCGCTTCTTCATCTGTCGAGCGACCCTCCAATTGAATGCTGGGGAGTCGATGACGATGGCGAGATCAGGCTTGCGCTTGTCGGCCTCTGCAATTAGACGTCGATACAGTCCAAGAATCTGCGGCAGCCGGCTGAGAATCTCCGTGATGCCGACGACAGCCAGATCTTTCGTATCGATGACGGTGTCGCACCCGGCAGCCCGCATCCGGTCCCCACCGACTCCAAAGAATTCAAGGGATGGTTGTGCAATGACAGCCAATGTGGGGACAGCCGCCCCCGGCTGTCCTGCGGAGCGAAGCTCCGCAAGGTTCGGCCTCGCACCCCGCCGCAGGGCATCTATAAGCTGCGCCCCATACATTTCCCCCGAAGCTTCACCCGCTGAGATCAGGATTCGCAAGAAAGCATTGTAAAGCCACAACCTCGCGGTCAGTTGGATGGTCCAGCGGCAATGCCGTTAGCAGGTCCGTTCCGTGTGGGGGGCCGCTTCGGCTGTCCAGCGGAACTTGAACTCAGCGCTTTGCGCCCGGCTGCAATCCCCGATCTATCCGATGGGCTTGGCCATCGTTATGCCGTAGGGATTCTTCGCCAGCCACCGGCGGGATCGGTTGAAGTACGATCGGACGTTGGTGGAAAGATGCTTCTCCCATTCGACCTTATCTTCCCCACGCTCGACCGAGAATTTCGCCAGAGCGTAACCGAAACTCTCCTCGGCCAAATAGCCTAAACGCTGCACTGACCAACCTTGACGACGCTCGTCCTCGTACTGCGTGAATCGATTTGCAGCATTGGCGTTAAAGATGCCGAGACCGAGATAGACCGTCAGCAGGTCTGTCATTCGCTCGTGGTCCGATGTCTTGGGACTCATTAGACCTTGTCCCAGAAGAATCACGTGGCCGAGTTCGTGCGCGATCGTCGCTACAAGACACAGAGGATCTTTCAGTTGAGAACTGCGAATTGCGACAATGGCCCGTCCGTCGCCTTCGGAAACTCGTTCCTCCATGGCATGAAGGTAAAGCCCGGCGGCCGGTTTTCCCGTGCTGCCGCGCCAGTGAGGCAGAAGCTCGCGGAGTTCATCCGTCTCGTCGGGAAGGATTTCAAACTCAAGGCCGTCACGGTCAACGTGCATGTAATGGCAGACACGGCAGAAGAGCTTTTCCACGGAGCCTGTGGACGTCCTGTCGTAAGGATCAGGGAAATCTTCCACAGTGGGAGTGATGACTCGTGCGTCGAGCATCTGACGTCGTCCGAGCAGTTTCTCCAGGCGGCGAAAACCCTCGTCGACCCACTGCCGCTCATCATCGCCGATTGGCAATTTCGGAGAGAAACCGAGCACTAGTCATCGCCTCTGGCAGTAAGTTCGGAATGCTCGAATCCACCAGCCTCGTTCCCTGTCGACGGCGTCCGCGCCACATTCATCTCCTGATCCTTGTACTGCAGCTGATACAGCTTGAAGTACACCCCGCGGTGCGCCAGCAATTCCTGGTGCGTCCCCATCTCGCGGACCTGCCCCTTATGCATGACGATGATCTTGTCCGCACGCTGCACCGTCGACAACCGATGCGCTATGATCAGCGACGTCCGTCCTTCTACCATGCGTCCGAGCGCGTCACGCACTTTGAACTCGGTTTCCGTGTCGACACTTGAGGTGGCTTCGTCGAGGATCAGAATCCTCGGCTCATGCGCCAGGGCGCGAGCGAAGGAGATTAGCTGCTTCTGCCCGGTCGAGAGCGTCGATCCGCGCTCGCGAACTTCCTCGTTAAAGCCGTTAGGCAGCGCGCGCACGAAATCTCCAAGATTCACATCTTCCGCAGCTTTCGCGATGTGCTCGTCCAGAATCCGCTCGGTGCCAAGGCGGATGTTCCCGCCGATCGTCCCAGTAAACAGAAAGGGATCCTGCAGCACGACCCCAAAGCGAGCACGCAGATCGGCGAGGTCCATTTCTTTCACATCGACTCCGTCGATGCGCACCGCGCCCTTCTGCACGTCGTAGAAGCGCAGCAGCAGGGAAATCAGCGTGGTCTTGCCGGCTCCCGTATGGCCCACGACGGCAACGGTTTCTCCGGGCTCGATGGAAAAGCTGACATCGCGCAGTACCCAGTCGGGCGTGGCAGCAATGCTCATGTGGGGATGGCCGCCTTCGGCCATCCGATCGAGTGAAGCTCGCCTACCGCCGGCGTCAACACTCTCCTCTGGCACATCCCGGTACGCGAACCACACATGGTCAAACTCGATGCGCCCGGGGCCTTCGGGCTTCTTCGTCACCGCCGGCGAGACGATGTCGACCGGCGTATCTAGCAACTTAAAAATACGTTCGCTAGCCGCCATAGCAGACTGCAGAATGTTGTACTTCTCGCTGAAGTCCATGATGGGCCGGAAGAACCGTTGCGCATACGCCGTAAAAGCGATCACCACGCCGAGCGAAGCTGGCACCGCGACCGTGTGAAAGACCACGTGCGCCGGCCAATGGTACTCGAGCGAGAGGCTGGTGGCACTCACTTTCCGCAGCACATCTTGCCCGCCGAACCAGATCACGCAAGCAATCGCAATCGCCGAAAAGAAATCGACGACCGGGTAATACACCGAGTACGCCATGATTGCGTCCTTGAACGCGTCCATGTGGCTGCGGTTAATTTCGGAAAATCGGTCGTAAGCCTTGCGCTCGCGGTTGAACAGTTGCAGAACGACCATGCCGCTGACGTGTTCCTGCAGATACGAATTAATGCGGGCAATGGCAGTGCGTATTCGCCGGTACGAATCGCGCACCTTGTCCCGAAAGAACTTGGTCGCCACCACGATGAAGGGCAGCACGGCGAAGGTGATCAGCGCCAGCTTCCAGTTCATCCACAGCATGATGCCCAGAATTCCCACCAGCACGAACAGGTCTTCAAAAATAGACACGACGCCCGACGTAAACATTTCATTCAAGGCGTCAACGTCAGTCGTGACGCGCGTCACCAGCCGGCCGACCGGATTCTTGTCGTAGAACGCGACATGCATGCGCTGCAGGTGCCGGAAAATCTGGCTGCGCAGATCGAACATCACCTTCTGACCGGTCCACTGCATGAAATACGTTTGCAGGAACTCGAACACGAAAGTGAGAATCAGCAGGCTGAAGTAGATGAGGGAGATCTGCGCGATCCCATGCAGCGGACGTGGACTGAGCCAATTCCAAAGAGCCGAGGTTGTACCCTTCGCGGGCGCCAGGTAGCGGTCGACCGCCACCTTTACCAGGTAAGGCCCCAACACGTCGCAGAAAGACTTCAGGATGATCGAGGCAATGGCAATCGTCACTGGCCAGCGGTAGGGCCGCAGGTAGGTGAGCAGCCGTCGCATCAACCGGCTGTCATACGCCTTGCCTAATACCTCTTCTTCCTGAGCCATGGTTTCTGTCTAAATCAGAGAAATGAGCGCGAGCGGCGTTGAGCGCGCCATCTAACAGGGTACCTCAAATAGATGACCGAGGCAGGCGGCAGGATGGAAAAGCTTTGAGGCGCCGCCCTGTCTTGAGCGATAGCCGCGGCCCTGAGTGGGATAATGAAATCAGTGCCCCTGGGAATCTACATCTCCGTGCCCTTCTGCCGGACGAAGTGCAGCTACTGCAACTTCGCCTCGGATGTGTTTTCGCGCGTCGTGTTTGAGTGCTACGTAGATCGCGTCTGCGCGGACATCGCCCATGCGCCTCAACTCGCAGAGGAAATCGGCGGGCGCATCGAACACGAAGTTGACACAATCTATCTCGGCGGCGGAACGCCCACGGTCCTTGAGGCCGCACAACTCAAGCGGATTTTTGACGCCGTCCGTCAACAATTCTTGGTGCGTCCCGATGCCGAGGTAACGGTCGAGTGCGCTCCGGGAACGCTCGGGCCTGAGGTGCTTGAAAGCTTGCTGCGCTGCGGCGTGAACCGCGTGAGCCTCGGCGTGCAATCGTTCGTTGACGCCGAAGCCGCCGCCGTCGGACGCCTGCACAAGCGCGCGACAGTGCTCGACGACATCGCCCGCCTTCGCGCAGCCGGGATTACGAACCTCAATATCGATCTGATCGCCGGTCTTCCGCACCAGAGCGCGGAAACCTGGCAGGAATCGCTCTCCCAGACGCTCGCGACCGGAGCTTCTCACGTCAGCGTCTACATGCTCGAAGTGGACGAGGATTCGCGCCTGGGCCGCGAAGTGATCGCCGGTGGCACGCGCTATCACGCCCACTTCGTCCCCGACGAAGAAGCCACGGCAGACTTCTATCTAGCCGGCTGCGAGGGCCTTGAGGCCAACGGCATCGTGCAATATGAAATTTCCAATTTCGCCCGTCCCGATTCTGAGTCGCGCCACAATCTCAAATATTGGACCCGCCAGCCCTACCTTGGTTTCGGCGTCGACGCCCATTCGATGCTGAAGTCGGCGACGTCCGAGGCCGAAGCGGTGCGTTTCGCCACCGCAGACGTGCTGGAAAAATATGTTGCCGGAGCTTCCGCGCAAGAAACTGTAGTTTCGACTGCCAGCGCGCTGGAAGAACGATTCTTCCTCGGACTGCGCCTGAACCGTGGCGTGGATCTCAGAGAAGTCGCTGCAGATTTTGGCCAGTCGGCTCTCGGCAACCTGTCAACCGCGATTAAGGACTTGGTCGCCGACGGCCTCTTGCGGCGCGACGGCAACCGCATCAGCCTCACACCCCGCGGACGCCTGCTCTCCAACGAGGCCTTCCAGTGTTTCCTGGCTGCACCCAGTGTCTCCGTCCGGCCCTGAGCGTATAATCGCCTTGGATCTTCAGCGCTGGCTTCAGAAGAGCGTTCACACGCGAACATCCAAACCATCCGGTCGGTTGGGTGGCCCCGCGAAACCTGCAGAATCGCCAGTGTTCATGCGGTTCGCACCATCCTCCCCTTTCCCTTCCGGCGGTAACTTCGTACTGTTCCGGCGCTATGTTCTAATCAGAATTCGGGGTGTTGCAAGCGCCCCTTTGGCGGGACTGCGCAAGCGGCAGTGCCCGAGCATGCTGGAGGACCCTTGGATTTCCAACTGAACGAAGAGCAGTTGCACCTGAAAAAAAGCGTTCGCGAGTTTGCCGAGCGCGAGATCCGCCCGAACGTCATGAAGTGGGACGAAGCCGGCGAGTTTCCGCTGGCCACCATCAAGGAGTTGGGGAAACTAGGCATGTTGGGGATGATTTTTCCGCCTGAGTACGGCGGAGCCGGCATGGGTTACGTCGAGTACGTCACCGCGATTGAGGAACTCTCCCGCGTCGATGGATCGGTCGGCATCATCGTCGCCGCGCACACCTCGCTGTGCTCGAATCATATTTTCCTGGCGGGCAACGAATCGCAGAAAAAGAAATATGTCAGCAAACTGACGACGGGTGAGTTCATCGGCGCGTGGGGCTTGACCGAGCCGTCATCTGGTTCCGACGCCGGCAGCGCGCGCATGACCGCTGTCCGAAGAGCCAATAGCTGGGTGCTGAACGGCACCAAGACTTTCTGCACCAATGGACACTATGCCGACGTAATAGTCGTGCTTGCGGTGACTGATCGCGCCGCTCACACCCACGGAATTTCCGCATTCGTCGTCGAAAAAGACACCAAGGGATTCCGTCCCGGCAAAAAGGAAAACAAACTCGGACTGCGCGCCAGCGACACCGCTGAACTGATCTTCGAAGACTGCGTGATTCCCGCCGAGAACCTGCTCGGCGGCGAGGGCCAAGGATTCCCCGATGCGATGCGCGTCCTCGACGGCGGCCGCGTCTCCATCGCTGCTTTGTCGTTGGGCATGGCCGAGGGCGCCTACGAGGCTGCCCTGAAGTATTCCAAACAGCGCCAGCAGTTCGGCAAGGCCATCAGCGATTTCCAGGCGATCCAGTGGAAACTCGCCGACATGGCCACCGAAATCGATGCTGCGATGCTGCTCACTATGCGCGCCGCCTCCATGAAAGACGCCGGCATGAAGACTACGCAGGAATCGTCCATGGCGAAGCTCTATGCCAGCGAGGTCGCCGTGCGCTGCGCCAACGAGGGCGTCCAGATCCACGGCGGATACGGCTTCATCAAAGATTATCCCGCCGAAAAGTTCTACCGCGACGTGAAGCTATGCACCATCGGCGAGGGCACCAGTGAGATTCAGCGGCTGGTCATCGCGAGACAGTTGCTCAAAGACTAGAACTGACTTGATAGATGTGTTTGGAAGGACTCGGCTTCAGCCGTGCGCCCACACGTTTTTCGTGGAAGAGCGGCCCTTCAGGGCCGCGATAGAGCTAAGGAAAATAATTGGGCTTTAGCCCTGAGGTCTGCTGGTTCTGTCCTGCGCAAATACTCATGACCCCGAGCTCTCAGTTCGCACCTCTCAGCCATACCTGCCAGACGAACAGCCCCCAGTAGCTGCCTGCGAGTGCTACGAAAAGGCTCGTCAGCAGAATGTGCCCGATCACGAACTCCCTACCCTGAGGCCAATCCTCATGGGAAAAATAAAACGCATCCACCAGGATGCGCGCTGTCCAGTAACTCCCAATAAAACACGCGAGTCCCATCGCCGCCCGGTCGCCGCGCAGCATCTCTGCATGTAGCGCCAGCGTGAGTATCCCAAACGCTATGATGGTCAGCACGGTGAATCCGCCCTGCACCCAAAGCAGCTTGCGGTTGAAGGGCATGAGTTGCGCCAGGTCCTGCTTCCAGCGCAAGCGCGACGGCACCTGAGCGCTGGCAAACAAAATGACAAAGTGGCCGGCGCCCGCCAGCCACAGGATCAGATCGAAACATCGTTCGGCCAGAGTGTGCGTCATAACGCATGCACCGCGTGCATGAAGGGAAGTATGACACGCCACACGAACGGCGGATGAAAAAGCCAGAACGCTGGAACCCCGGCCACGATCACCAGAAAGATCCACGCGACCGGCCCTTTCTGCAGACCCATCCGCCTTCCGAGACCAGACCGCTCCAACATCACACCCAGCCCTTGCAGAACGAAATATCCCGTGGGCAAACCGTATCCGCCCTGAGCCGGCAGCGAAATGACCAAGTCGTGAATCAACCCGGAGGCCACGAACACTAGCAACCCTGCCGCCGCCACGCCAATGCGCTCGTAAAGAGGACGGAAGACGAAATCGTGAGCCAGCTGGCGAAATCCAAGATTCCAGCGCTTGCCCCAGAACTCGCTCAGCGTCTTCGACAGAATCGGCTTCGACATGATCGGCTGGGCGTCAACGCCGACCGCTTGCCAGAACAATGCGATCAGATGGAAGCTGCCGAAATGCAACAAAAAGATCAGGCCGAAAAGGCCGATCCATCCCCGCAGCAGACCGTGTTCTTCAGGGACACGGCGCGCAACGACCCACAGCAACGCGACTCCCAGAGCCGTCTTCAGAGTCGCCCAAAGCCATTGCCGAGCCGTGGGCTTGGCGGGATGCTTGCCTGCGTCGAGAAAAGCTTCCGCATCCATCCCAGGCCACGCCACCAGATAAGCGATCGAACGCCCCGCGCTGTGCGCGATTCGCGTGCGCGCCTTCCACCATGTCATCCATTTCAAGCCGGCGAAAATGGCAAACGACAGAGCCCACATGAACTCCCACGCCGGCACGCGAGCTTGCAGAACGAACGCCAGTGCAGGGAAGACAAGAATCGGCAATGTCTCAATCCAGACGCTGCCCCGTCCTGATGTAATCGGTGGCGTAGAGAAAGAGAACAACGTTCGTCCCGGCACGGCGCCAATTTATCACCCGCCGCTAAGGTAGTGGGGTAATATACAGCAACCTCTGGCGCCACCATGTTCATCGTCTATGGCTCCTACCATTTCTGGCCGAAGAAAGTTGGCTTTCGCGACGACTATTGCCTCGGCTGCCAGGCGCCCCGCCGATCCATCGCGATACGCACTCTCGATGTCGGGCACATCTTCTGGATCCCGATCCTCCCGGTCGGCTTCTGGAAGCACTGGAAGTGCAGCATGTGCAATCGCGATCCCCACGCCAATACCAAGACGCGCCGGTCCTTCAAGTGGATCGGCTTGGTCTGCCTTATCCTGATTTCGCTCGGCTTTTGGACCACCCCTGTCGATCCGGACGCGTCGGCCTTTTACTGGGGCTTCCGACTTGTCCCGCTTGCGGGCGCAATTGCGCTTCTGATTCACTTGACGGTTACCGAGAAAGAGCCATCCCTGCGCGAGCGGCTTGCGGCGATCCCTCCCGCTCCGGATGTAATCTGTCCGTTCTGCACGACGCCGCTGGTCGCTGGTACTGGCCCCCGATGGTCCTGCCCAGGTTGCAGCGCGGAAAGGTACTAGTCCCCAACTCAAGAATGTGGGGACAGCCGCCATCGGCTGTCCGTCGAGCGAAGCGAGACCGCAGCGTTCTCGAAGAGTCGTGAACCTGAAACTGGATCACCTTTCTTTCCCGGACCCCACTCCTGCTTTACACTGTTTCCTTGGACAACGCCCGCTTGGACACTGCAGCCTCGAATCACGACATCCAGGCATCGATCGACTCGCTGCGCTCCGGCGACGTGCGCACCTTGGCGCGAGCCATTTCCACGGTCGAAAATCGCCGCCCCGGATGGTCCGATCTTCTGAAATCATTATTCCCGCACAGCGGCCGCGCTCGCATCATCGGCCTGACAGGAGCGCCCGGTGCCGGCAAGAGCACCCTCGTCGACCATTTGGCACGCCTCTACCGCAAGCAGAACCAGACCGTAGGCATTGTCGCCGTCGACCCCACGAGCCCCTACACCGGCGGCGCGATTCTGGGCGACCGCATCCGCATGCAGGAGCACTTCGCCGACCCAGGCATTTACATCCGCAGCATGGCTACTCGCGGATCGCTCGGCGGCCTCGCCCGCACCACCGCCGACGTCACCACGGTGCTCGACGCGTCGGGCCGCGACATCATCCTGATCGAGACCGTCGGCGTCGGCCAGGACGAAGTCGATATCGTCCGCCTCGCCGACATCACCGTCGTGATTCTCGTCCCTGGCATGGGTGACGATGTGCAGACCATCAAGGCGGGCATCATGGAGATTGCCGACATCTTCGTGATCAACAAGAGCGATCGCGAAGGCGCTGAACGTGTCGAACGCGAGATTCGCGCCCTGCAATCGCTGGCCCTCCGTCACGACGGATGGATTCCGCCTATCGTGAAAACCGTTGCCAGTGACGGGACGGGAGTCGAGGATCTCGCCGCCGCGATCAACGATTACGTTGCATATCTTCAGAAAGAAAATCTGGCGCTGAAAAAGAGCGTAGAGAATTGGCAGGAGCGCCTGGTGGAAATGCTGCGCGATGTCATGCTCGAAAAAGCGCGCGCGCAGTTCACCCATGGCAGCATGGCAAAGCTGGCCGCGGAGGTCGCCGAACATAAACGCGATCCCTATACGCTGGTAGAAGAAATCGCAGCAAAGGCACAGAACACGTAGCCCCGGACGCATTCTTCCGGGCGTTGTTGAAATAGAACCGTTGAAATCGCATTGCAAGCGGACGAATGTATCCGCCGCTACGTGAGCGGGGAACGAATCCAATGTTCCAGATCGATCATCTCGGCATCGCAGTAAAGTCGCTGGCAGCGGCGAAGTCGATTTACGAAAAGCTTGGCCTCCAAGTTTCGCCCGAAGAAACCGTCGAGCAGGAGCAAGTCCGCTTGGTCATGGTGCCGGTCGGAGAAAGCCGCCTGGAACTGCTCGAGGCCACCTCAGAGAATTCGACCATCGCCAAGTTCATCGCCAAGCGCGGCGAAGGCCTGCACCACGTGTGCCTTAAAGTTCCCGACTTGCCGGCCGCCGTCGATCGCCTGAAGAAAGACGGCGTGCGCTTGGTCTCGGAAGAAATCAAAACAGGCGCCGGCGGGCACAAGTACATTTTCCTCCATCCCGCAAGCACGGGCGGAGTGCTACTGGAATTAGTGCAAGCCTGAGAATGCATCACTATGCTCCTTCTCGTCACCGACACCTCCGGCAGGAACGGCACCGTCGCCCTCGCGCGCGCTGAAAACGACGATGTGCAAATCGTCGAAGTCGTGCCGCTCGCAGGCGGCATGTTCTCCGCGCAACTCGTCCCGCAAATCGCAGCCCTGCTTCAGAATCACGGATTCAGCAAAACGCAGATCGATGCCTTCATCGTAGTCTCCGGTCCCGGATCGTTCACTGGACTCCGCGTCGGACTCGCCGCGATCAAAGCATTGGCCGAGATTCTCCAAAAGCCCATCGTGCCAGTGTCGCTGCTCGAGTTGGTGGCAGGCGACAGCCGCGCCCAAGGCAAAGTGGTGGTTGCATTAGATGGCGGCCGACGCGAAGTTTTCTTCGGAGCGTACAGAGTTGCGGGCGAGTCGATCCAGGTTTTGCGTGAGGAATTGCTCTCGCAAGCGGACTTCGTGGCTGCTGCACGAGACTCGACTGTCCTTACGCCAGACGCTGCGCTGGCCACCATCGCTCGAGATGCCGGTCTCACCGTAGTTACGGCACAGCCCCCCGATTCTGAAATGACCGCGCGCTTTGGATGGAAGAAGCTGCAAGCCGGTGCAACCGTCCCGCCCGAGCAGTTGGAAGCGAACTACATGCGCCGCTCCGACGCCGAGATGTTTGTGAAAAGAAAGCTCCTAGCTGCTAGCTTCTAGCTGTCGTTACCGCTCCGTCCGAGAACCTCGTGCATATCCGCCCCGCCACCGCCGCCGATATTCCCTCCATCTTGCAGTTGGAGCGGCAGTCTGACACCGCCGGCCACTGGACCGAAGAGCAATATCGCCAGGCGCTTCAACGCGACGGCGCCACCAGGCTTGTACTCGTCGGCGCGGAAGATTTGGAAACTTGCCCGGCAGGCTTCCTCGTAGCTCAATATCTCGCCCCTGAATGGGAGCTGGAAAACATCGTTGTAACGCCCACAGCCCGCCGAAAGGGCCTAGGGAAGCGCCTTCTGGAAGCGTTCTTAACCGCAGCCCATAAAATAAACAGCACCGCGGTGTTTCTCGAAGTCCGCGAATCCAACGCTCCCGCCCGAACTCTTTACGAAAAAACAGGTTTCGAGCAAACGGGCCGCCGCAAATCCTACTACACAAATCCCTCCGAAGACGCCATCCTCTACCGCCTCAGACTCCGCTAAACCTGTTTCTCACACTGAGACTGCACCACTTTTTTGGCATTGAACCGGGTTTTACCCTGTGCTAGCCTCAGCTCATATATCCCGGTTGGAGGTCTGCTGGATGCTGACTTCGAGAGATGAACTCCTCACCACTCACGAGGAATTCCGCAAACTAGCCCAAGAGCACACGCAGTATTCGAAACGCCTCGACACACTCACCCAAAAACGTTATCTCAGCGAAGACGAGAAGTTGGAAGAAGTCCGTCTGAAAAAGCTGAAACTCCGCCTCAAAGATCAGATGGAATGCATTGAGCGCGAGTATCGGCTGCAGTACGGCGTCAACGTAGCGTAAGAACTCTGGCCAACTCCCCCGCGGCCTCGCCGCTGAGGGAGTTTTTGCATCTACCACCGGGCGCGATGAAGCGCCTTTTTTTATCGAGACTTACACAGCTTCCGCTTCCAGCATCCGGTCGCCCGAGCTTCGCGCCTTACCTCGAATCCCAGTCGTTGGTCCCGATCTTCTCGCCCCGCTTCAATGTCCGGTCAAAGAACTCAGCAGTTGCGGTGTAGGCCCGCATCCAGTCCTTCCACCTCAGAAACGCGTGGATCTCATCCGGCATGATCAGTTGCTCGAACGGAACGTGCTGCGCTCGCAACCGCTGTACCAGATCGACCGTTTGGCTGAAGGGAACGTTGCGATCATCATCGCCATGAATCAGCAGAACCGGCGACTTCCACGTAGTCACGTAGGCATCGGGCGAAGATTCCCACGCCAACTTCACCGCAGCGTCCGCGTCCGGTGGCCGCGTGGCCACATTTCCGAAATAAGGACGCTGCGTAAGAAAGACACTCCAGTCATGCACGCCGTGGAAATCCACCCCTGCTTTGAACAGATCTGAATTGCGCGCCAGGCCCATGGCGGTCAGAAAGCCGCCATAAGAGCCGCCCCACAGCCCGATCTTGTCTTTATCTACTTCTGCCAGCGATTGCAAATACCGTCCTCCCGCGACAACGTCCCGGTACTCGGCGGCTCCGCGCCAAATGCCGTTGGGTGCCTCGCGAAAAGCGCGCCCATACATAACGCCCAGCCGGTAATTCACCGATAACACGGCGTATCCGCGGCTGGCCAGATACTGATTCATGGCGTAGGCGTTGTGGTAGTAACCCATGGAATGAAAGCCCAGCATCATCTGCCGTCGTGGCCCGCCGTGCGTGAAGATGAGTCCGGGAATCTTGCCCTTCGAGTCACGCGGCAGAAAAAGCTGGCCGTGGAGCGTGACTCCGTCTTCGCTCTTGAAAATGACTTGCTTCGGAGTGACCAACGACGCCGACGGAAAGTCACTCGGCAGAGCCTGCTTCGCGATCATCTCACGACCCTTATCGCTGACCTCATACGGCATAGCCGGCGACGTTGCTGTCGAACCGAGGCAAACCAGACTCCTTCCATCGCCGGTCTGGACTGGGGACCACTCCATCGTGTCACCGCTGGTCAACGCCTGTGGCGTTCCGCCAGCCACGGCCACGCGCCATAAGTGGCGCCGATCCACATCCGCTTGATTCGAGGAGTAAATCACCCATGCATTGTCCGCGCTGAGAGCGACGTCTTCCACGTCAAAGTCTCCAGGAGTGAGCAAAGTTGCTTGCCCACCACCACCCGCGGCGATGGAATATAAGTGATTGCGCCCATCCTGCTCAGACGAAAACACCACTCGTCCATCGGCGGCAACGTTGAGTGAGCTCTCTTCGCTAAGGCGGGGTAGAGAATCCTCAGGCTTCTCTCCGCTGCGCCACAACATTCGCCCTTTGCCGCTGGCAGCATCGGCAATCCACAGTGACCAAGGCTCGGGGCGCACGGGAATTAGGGGCAGCTTCGTTTCATCTCCCGCGACGCGGACAAAAACCACCCATTTGCCGTCCGTCGACCAGCGCGGAATCGAATCCTTGTCCACGCTCGGCTCCATATACCGGATCGAGCCGCCCTCGAAGTCGTAGATGGCGATCAGGCTATGGCCTTCGCGTCCGCTCCCGAACACAATGTGCTTGCCATCGGGCGACCACTTGGGATCCTCTGCTGCGCCCCGCACCGATGCCAGCTCTTTGGCCTGCTGTTTCCCGTCCACACTGGCGATCCACAATTTCTTCTTCGCAGACCACACCGCCCGTGTGCCGTCAGGCGAAATCTGAATATCCTCACAGTCTTCCTCGGGACAGCCCATATCGCCCAACAGTCGCGGGGCCGCGACTTTGTCTTTTCCATCCACGTCGAGCGCGAACACTTGCTGCTTGGCCCCCTTCGTCGCGCTTTCAGGATTGGCGCTCTCCTGCGCATCGTTTAACTCCGAGCCGAGAGCGTAGAGCACGGTCTTGCCATCGGGCGTGAGTCGAAGGCTGGCAATGGGCTGGCCGTCATCCGCGCTGTAATGCGTCACTTGCCGGGCACTGCCGACGAAGTCCGGGCCCTCCGCGACCCAAACGTTGCGGACACCTTCCGCATCGAACACCCACACCACACGGCTGCCATGCGCAGCCGCGACCAGTTCGGCCGGAAAAGGTGAACTCATGACCTGCTCAAGGGTGAACGGAGATTGTGCCCAGCCGGTTGGGACGCACACCATTAACAGTCCAACAATGACTTGCAGGCGAAGTGCGGTGAGTGACATAGGCCGCTAGGGTATGTCAAAGACGGGGCATCTGCCAAACGAAGTTGGATCCGCCCCCAAATCGGTCTGTCCGCGCCAGCCTGCTCTATAATTGCGTGCTCTATAATTGAAAGATCTCATGGTTCGTGACGGATATCTATACGCTCTGCCACTCATCGCCGCCGCTGTTCTGCTCGGCTGGCTGACCCAGCCCGCGTGGGCCGTCATCCCCTGCCTGTTGGCGTTTTTCTTTCTGTGGTTTTTTCGCGATCCTGAGCGCACCATTCCCCAGGATGCTGGCGCGGTCGTTTCTCCCGGCGATGGCAAGGTCACCGACGTTTCCCCCATGACGCTCGGAAGCGAGAAGCTGACCCGCGTGAGCATCTTCCTCAACGTACTCAATGTGCATGTCAACCGCTCGCCCATCAAGGGCGTGATTCGCGAAGTGCGTTACCAGCGCGGCCAGTATCTGAACGCCATGAATAAGGCCTCCGCCGAACTGAACGAGCAGAATATCGTTACCGTTGAGGGCGACGGCCAGAAGGTCATCTTCAAGCAAATCGCAGGCCTGCTGGCGCGGCGCATCGTCTTCTATCCGAAGGTTGGAGACCGCCTCGAGCGCGGCCAGCGCGTGGGCCTCATCAAGTTCGGGTCGCGCGTCGACGTTTTGCTCGATGCCTCCGCCCGGATCGATGTAAAAATCGGCGACCACGTCCAAGGCGGCGCCACCGTCCTCGCCCACCTTCCGTCGCAAAGCGCGCTGGCATCCGCAGGCCGTGCTCCCGCATCCGAAAGGGCGCATTAATGGATCAGGCTCCTCCCAAACCGCGCCGCCGCCTCAGCAAAGGGATGTACATTCTCCCCTCGCTCTTTACCACCGCCAACATGGCATTGGGTTTCTACGCCATTCTCGAATTGATGCACGCCACACTTGCGGAGTATTGGCACCTCGACAACGCGGCTAAAGCGATTGGTTTCGCGGTTCTGTTTGACGGTCTCGACGGTCGCATCGCGCGCATGACTGGTACCAGCAGCGATTTTGGCAAGGAACTGGATTCTCTTGCGGATGCGATTACCTTCGGCGTGGCCCCTGCCCTGCTGGCTTGGACCTGGGGATTTTATCTGATGCCGCCTGTCATGTTGACCGACTGGCACAATAATTGGCACGTCAAGCTGACGCAGCTGGGAGCGATCGCCAGCTTTCTTTTCCTGGTAGCCGGAACCAGTCGCCTGGCCCGATTTAACATCACCAACAATCCCCAGCCCTCGAATCCCGGTCGTCCAGGAAAGAAATATTTTGTCGGCATGCCCATTCCGGCTGGCGCCGGCGTGATCGCGGCCGTGGTTCACTTCAGCGCCGGAGATCCTCTCGAGTCGTGGTATACGGCGCTGGTCTGGCTTGCTATGGTGACGACTGTCGGCTACCTCATGGTGAGCACGTGGCGCTTCTACAGTTTCAAGGACATCGACTTCCGCTCCCGCCATCCCTTTCGCCTCATTCTGTTTCTGGGCGCGTTGTTTGCCTCCATCTGGTTCTTTTCGCGCCAGATGCTCTTTTTCATCGCGCTGCTCTATATGGTTTCCGGTGTGTTCTGGCGCGTGCAATGGATGTTCCGTCGCAAGAGTGGCCCTCCACCGCCGCCTTACAAAGAGGCGTCGCAGACCTCATGAGCGATCCCGTCAAATCGCCGTCTGCATCGCACCCCGTCGCCTCCCGCGGAAGCCTGTACCGCGCCGCCATCGTGGGCGCCGCTTCGCTCAAAGGCAAGGAAGTTGCCGAGATGCTCAACGAGCGCAATTTTCCCGCCGCGGATATCCGCCTGCTCGACGATGACGAATCCCTCGGCCAACTCGAGGCCATGGGCGACGAAATCAGTTTTATCCAGCGCGTCCGGGCCGAACAGTTTGAACACGCGGACTTCACCTTTTTCGCTTCGGATGAAGAATCCACCCGCAAGAACTGGAAAGATGCTCGCGACGCCGGCAGCGCCATCATTGATCTTTCCTCCGCTTTGGAGAATGAACCCGGTGCCAGTGTGCGGTCGCTCTGGGTCGAGCGCGAGCGCGGACAGATTCTCGCCCCCGACTTGCAGCCCGGCCCCTGCGTTGTGGCCCATCCTGTTGCGGTGACGCTCGCCCTGTTACTGTTGCGAGCCACCAAGGCTGGTATGATTCGGCGCGCCGTGGCCACCATCTTCGAACCAGCCTCAGAGCACGGCCAGCGCGGCATGGACGAGTTGCACCAGCAGACTGTCAACCTGCTTTCGTTTCAGCCTCTGCCCAAAGACATCTACGATGCGCAGGTCGCCTTCAACATGATCGCGCGCTACGGACAGAAGTCGCAGCCTGCGCTTGACTCCGCCGAGACTCGCATTGCTCGCCACTATCAGAAGATTTCCGGGCCCGCCGCTCCGCGGCCTTCGCTCATGCTCTTGCAGGCTCCCATCTTCCACGGTCATGCACTGGCGCTCTTTCTCGAAATGGAAGGTGCGGTCGATGTGCAGAACCTGTCGCAAGCCCTGGCCGGGGATCATGTCGCAATTCCGGGTGCGGATGAAGACTCTCCAAGCAACGTGAGTTCCGCGGGCCAAGCGGACATCCAGCTGGCGATCAAACCTGATCCCACGCAGCCCAATGGTGCCTGGTTGTGGGCCGCCGCCGACAACCTCCGCATCGCAGCTCTGACTGCCGTGGAATGCGCCGAGAGTATGACGGCCACTCGCCCCACGGGAAAAATCCAATGAAGATGCGTGCGGCGTGCCCGCTCGCGCTGCTGCTGGCCTTCCTGCTTTCAGGATGCGGCTACCACACCGCAGGCCACGCCGTGCAGCTTCCCGAGAATGTCAAGACCATTGCCATCCCCACCTTCAAGAACGAGACGCTCACCTACCGCATCGACCAGATGCTGACCGCCTCTGTCGTACACGAGTTTACGACGCGTACTCATTACCACATGCTCAACGATCCCGGAGAAGCCGCCGACGCCACTCTGCGCGGCACTGTGCTCTCCACCACGGCTTCCCCGCTCACGTATGACTCAGCGACCGGTCGCGCTGCCAGTGTCATGATCGTGGTCAGCGTCAAGGTTTCGCTTACCGACCGCAATGGCAAAGTGCTATACCAGAATCCTGCGTACCTGTTCCGCGAGCAATACGAACTCTCGCAAGATCTGTCCAGTTTTTTCGAAGAAGATTCACCCGCGTTCCGGCGCCTCTCGCAGGATTTTGCTCGTACGTTGGTCTCAAATATCCTGGAGGGATTTTAAGTTTGAGCAGATTCCCTAGTGACGACCGCGTCATCCCGACCGGAGCCGTTTTTCAGGCGAAGGGAGGGTTCTCAGTCGGATCGCACCCTCCCCGATTTCTTCTTGTGCTAGCGCTATCTGCCTCCTTGCTCAGTTCAGGTTGCGTCTCCGGTTCGCGGCCGACCCGCATCGGCACCGCAGCCCGCGAGTTCACCGTGCAGGACTCCGAGCGCACGGTGAGCCTGAACCAATTCCGCGGGCAGGTCGTAATCCTGAATTTCTGGGCGACTTGGTGTCCCCCTTGCGTCGAAGAGCTTCCGTCGATGATCGCCATGCAAGACCGCGTACGCGGCAAGGGAATCGTGGTCCTGGGAGTCAGCATCGATGTCGATAAGGATGCCTATCACCGCTTTCTCAAACTGCGCAACGTCAATTTTCTGACCGTGCGCGATCCGGAACAGAAAGTTGCCGGCTTGTACGGCACCACCGGCTGGCCCGAAACTTACATCATCGATCGCCAGGGTGTCCTTCGCCGGAAGTTAGTCGGCGCCGTCGACTGGAATTCCCCCGAAGTGATCGACTTTCTGAACAAGCTGTAGCCGTCGTTCGTAAACAATCTTGTCATCCTGACCGGAGCCGTTCTTCAGGCGAAGGGAAGGATCTCAGCAGGCACCGGCGCAGCGTTACTCGCGGACCACTAGCCGAATCGATTTCGCGATGCTAAAGTCGAACCCAATGACCTTCGCCACGACAAAGGAAAGTTGATGCGCGCATTCGCCCAAGCCGAACGCTTTGTCAGCGAACTGGAATCGCGCAAGCTCCGCGCCGCCTACGTTTTCGTGGGCGACGAAGCCTTCTTCCGCAAGCGCTTCCGCGACGCCATTCTGCAACACCTGGTCCCCGCAGATCTCCGCAACTTCAGCTTCTTCGAATTCGATCTCGCCGAAAATGATCTGGCGGAAGTTCTCGACCGCGCCCGCACTCCTTCGCTGATGGCTCCGTTTCAAGTCTTCTTCGTGCGCGGCGTCAAGAATCTTTTCGGCCGCGGCTCCAACGAAGAAAAGCTCGCTGCCATCGAAGAGTACTGCAAGAATCCTAATCCCGACGCGCTGCTGGTATTCGTCGCCGACCACATCAGCATCCCCGCCGACGTCCGCCGCATGGAGATGCAGGACAAAGAACGTTACCAGCGCATCCGCGAAACCCTGGGCCAGTACTGCGGCATCGTCGAACTGGCGCGCGTGGAAGAGGGCGAAGCGGTCCGTTGGATTTCCGACTACTGCGCCAGTCGCAGCGTGAAAATGGAACCCGACGGCGCCCGCGAGCTAGTCGACGCCCTCGGCGGCGACATGATGATGATCTCCAACGAACTCGAGAAGCTGATCCTCTACGTTGGCGAAAAGCAGCGCATCACTCTGGGCGACGTCGAAACCATGGTGCTGGCCGCCAAGCAGCGCTCGCTCTATGAACTGACCGACGCCATCTCCGCCAAAGAACGCGTCCGCGCCCTCGAAGTTCTCGACGCCATTCTGCTCTCCGGCGAAGGCGAAGAAGCCGCCATCGGACACATCTACATGCTCGCGAAAACCTTCCGCCAGATGCTGGTGATTCTGGAGCGCAACGTCCGCGACCAGCGCATGCTGTGGGCCGCGCTGTGGCAGGGCTTCCGCGTCCCCCCATTCGCCGCCGATGATATCATCAAGCAGGCCCGCCGCTACAAAAACCGCCGCGAACTCACCCGCGCCATCCGCCTGGTGGCGAAAGCCGACCTCGCCCTGCGCTCCAATCCCGTCAGCAAACGCATGGTGCTCGAGCGCCTGGTAATGGATCTGACCACCGAACCCAAGCTCGAAACCCCTGGCTGGATGCAGGAACACTTGCCCGTTTGAAAACAGTTTTCGCAATGCCCCCTAGGCTAGGCCGGTCCCTCTGATCCAAATAGCTTCGCGATCTCTGGATTGCCACACTGCATCGCCAGGACCCTGAATAATCTTCCTCGAGTGTCACTCGCTCGCTGTAGGGCCGGAAACCGCTTCAGCCATCGAGCAACCCACTCGATGTCTCCTCGTTGGATTGCAAAGCCAAAATCGTCCAGTTCAATCGCCAAGAATCCACCCATCTCCCGCAGATATTCAATCGCCCACCCCGCCGGCGTCGCACCGAATTCACTGTCCGCAGCGTTAATCTCCGCGCCGCGTTCCACCAAGACCCGAACGACATCGCGATGTCCGCCAAATGCCGCATGGTGAAGCGCGGTAGCGCCGAGCTTGTCCCTTTGCTTGATAAGCTGGGCATGCTGCTCGGCAATGGCTCGAACGTCCGTTACGTTGCCACTCTTTGCGGCCTCGATGAGTCTCTCGAAGTCACTCATGGCACACCTCCACTTTCTTGGGTGCTTAACCGTCGTCCGTTGTATGGAGAGAAAGAATATCGCAGAATCCAGCCGCAGGCGTGCCATAGATTGTTCTCGCTATGGGAACGTAGATCGGCTGTGCTACCGGCTGGGCGCGTTGGATTCCCTCGGGCTGCGGTACCCTTTTCGGCTGCGGATGCGCAGGCCTTTGTGATTCTGCGCTAGAACTTCGATGGTGCGGTAATGCCCATCGGGCTTGAACTCAGCTGGCTTGTACGAGACCGCGTATTGGCTGCGCAGCTCTTCTTGAATAGCGGCGAACGCGTTGCCTACCTCGCTGATCTGTGACGGGACGAACGATCTCCCGCCAGTTGCTTCAGCAATGCGTTCCAGGTTCTTGTTGCCGCGTCCTTTGGGATTGGTGCTGATGGCATACACCGAGACCTCGGTCTGCTGCGCCATCTCGACGGCCTTTTCACGGGTCACTGAGCTTACGTTGTCATTCCCGTCACTCAACAGGATGATGGCTCGCCGAACGGGTCCAGCCTGTGGTTGCTTCAGCAATTTCTCCTGGCAGGCATAGACGAGAGCATCGTACATTGCCGTGAGGGTGCCCGGCCGGAGCGCGCGAATGCCCGCCGAAAGCTTCTCGGTATCGCCAGTAAAGTCCTGCGTGACCTTGGAAGTCAGGTTAAAGCCGATGACAAAGGCCTGGTCGTACTTCGGTCGGATCGTCTGTTTCAGAAACTCGATGGCCGCGTCCTGCTCGAACTTGAATCGACTGGTTACCGATTCGCTGGCGTCAATCAATAGGCCGACTTGCAGCGGCAGGTCCGTCTCGCTGGCGAAGCTGAGAATCTCTTCCGGCGGCTTCTTGTCATCGAGAATTTTGAAATCGCTTTTCTTCAGATCCTTGATGTAGTGGCCCTGCTTGTCGGTCACAGTGAAAATCAAGTGGATTTCGTTCGCCGACGTGCGCAGGGTGTAGACCGGTTCATCGGGTTTTGCAGCCGCTTTGGAGCCAGAGTTCGTTGCAGGCACATTCTGGGATTGCCCGGTTCGACCCGAATTGACCGTGGTCGCATCTTGCGTCGCCGTGGGCAGGCAGACCGGGGCCGTCAGCAGGGCAAGGACGGCGAGCAAGGTAGAGATGGGGAAGAATTGCATCGGCTTCGCACCTATGCTCGGGAAGGCCAAGAGCCAGGTCCGCCTGGTCACCACGGCTGTGCCCGAATTATCGCTGTACGCCAGCGCCGCACAACTGTTAATTGCAACAGGTGGGGGCAAGAGTTCAGAGGGGGATTACGTCTGTCATATGCCCGTACTCGCCAATTTCCACGGTTTTCCACAGCCAAAAATCCGAATCGTGTGACGGACAACCTTGAGCGAGCATATGGAAAGTGCAAACTCGGAACATGCGAGGCTGCTTACCGACCGATCGGGAACGACAAGGTGGTTCGCGCTCCCCGTTCGGAGGTAAGTCCCTGAGGCTCAGTATTCTACTGGCATCTCGCATATCTTCGAATTGCAACTCATTGAAAATAAACAATCTGAAGATCGTTGGCAGACGCTAACTCCTTATTCCGCAAGATTTTACCAGTAAGTCCTTGCGAATCAGTATTTTGCACTGGCAGCCACAGCGTTCTGGCCGCAACTCCATGAAAATAAGGATTTTAGAAATCTGCAAGAAAAAAATGTGTGCAACCGGAGGGAAACTCCCAAACAAAAAGGCAGACCTTGAAGTCTGCCTGATTCTCAACGTACCGGAAGCCGAAAGGCTGAAGCCGGAAGCCCTACTTCAGCGCCGCGACCCGCTTGCCGAGCCGAGACTTATACCGCGAGGCAGTGTTCTCGTGCAGTGTCCCCTTCTGTATGGCTTTGTCGAGGGCCGAGACGGTCTTGCGATACGACTGCTCGGCCGCTGCTTTGTCGCCCTTTTCAATGGTCTCGCGCAGGTCGCGCAACTGAGTGCGCAGGGAGGAGGTGTTCGCGCGGTTGCGCACGGTGCGTCGTTCGGTTTGGCGCGCACGTTTCAGCGCCGAAGCATGATTTGCCATAACTGGTTGTTACCTTTGTAAGTGCAGAGAGATATTCGGGGTAGGTCCGAATTCCTTATTATAAGGAAGCATTCCCACCCGGTCAAACATTGCAGAGGTTATGTGGGTATGTGGTGACAGCCGCCTTCGGCTGTCCGGGTTTGCCCCTGATGAGTCATCCTGACCGGCGGGGTTTTTTGCCGCAGGAGGAAGTCATCCTGACACCGGAGCGGTTTTTCAGGCGAAGGGAAGGATCTCTTGCGCAGAGTAGCAGGTTCCAACCATGACAGACGGCCTCGATCGCCTCAAAGTACTCATCAACTCCTCGACCCCCATCATCGTGATGGAGACGTCGGAGGAGACGCACGCCGTCAGTATGGTCCGTGCCGCCTGCAGCCAGCTCAACATGGCGACCTTCGAGTGGAGCATCGCCGACGGGCTGCAGCGCTCTGGGACGAATGCTCCGCTCGAAGCGCAGAAGATGACTCTGCAGGGCCGCATAGACCAGGCCGCAGCCTTGTCTCAGACCGGGCGCAACTATACGCAATCGCGAAACGCATCCAGCTCCGACGTGGCCGCCGCCACCGGCGCAGCCATCTACAACACGCGCGAACCCGTGCAGGCCCTCGCTAACATGGAGGCGACGACGCTCGAAGCCGTCTTCATCCTGAAAGACTTTCACCGCCATATGGACGACCCCGTTGTCGTACGCCGCCTGCGCGACGTGGGCCAGAAGTTTGCCACCAATCGCCGCACCGTCATCATCACCGCACCCGAGATCGCAGTCCCTGCGGAACTCACGAAGCTGGTCGAGTACTTCGATCTCCCTCTGCCCGATGGCGACCGGTTGCACGAGATCATCAAAGAAACATTCACTCGGCTTTCAAAGACCTACACGCTGAAGCTGCAACTCGACGCGCCCGGTGTGGACGCCATGTCAGCAAACCTGCGCGGCTTGACTGAAGAGGAAGCCGAGCGTGCTATCTCGCAGTCTCTAGTCACGCGTTACGCGTTGTGTCCCGAGTCCGTCACCGATGTGCTCGAGGCCAAGAAGCAACTACTGCGCCATTCGGGGATGCTCGAGTTCATCGAAGCCTCCGACAACATGGCCGCCGTCGGTGGACTCGAGAACCTGAAGCATTGGCTCGGCCAGCGTCGCGGAGCATGGGAAGACTCTGCCCGCGATTTCGGCCTCGAGCCGCCGCGCGGCATAATCATCCTCGGCGTGCAGGGATGCGGCAAGTCGCTCTGCGCACGCGCCGTCGCCGGGGAGTGGAAGCTGCCGCTGGTCAAGTTCGACACCTCCGCCGTCTACGACAAGTTCATCGGCGAGACCGAGAAGCGCATCCGCAAAGTCTTCCAGGTCGCCGAGGGCCTCGCCCCGTGCGTCCTCTGGATTGATGAGTTGGAGAAGGTCTTCGCCGGCAGCGGTCCTGACTCCGCCTCGGCAGATGCAGGGGTCTCGTCGCGCCTGCTCGCTTCGTTCCTCTCTTGGATGCAGGACCGCAAAGCCGCTGTGTTCGTCGCCGCCACCTGCAACAACGTGACGGTGCTTCCGCCTGAACTGATTCGCAAGGGCCGCTTCGATGAGCTGTTCTTCGTCGATCTGCCCAACCAGGCCGAGCGCAAGCAGATCTTCGGGATCCAACTCGCGAAGCGCAAACGCAATCCCGCAGACTTTGATCTAGACAAAGTCGCCACCGCCGCAAACGGCTACTCCGGAGCCGAAATCGACGCCGCCGTCCAGGGCGGACTCTACGCCGCCTATTCCGAGAAGAAGCAACTCTCAACGCAGTCGCTGCTCGATGCTCTAACGCAGACCGTTCCGCTATCAACCACTCGAGCCGAGGAGATCCAAACCCTGCGCAATTGGGCCCGCACTAGAGCTGTGCCCGCTTCGGTTCCGGATGCCGGCGCGGTCACTCGCTGATCTTGCCGGGGCCTTCGCTCGCATGAGCCGTCTTGAAGTGCTGATCAAACGCGCGCTGCAGTTGCTGGCTGCATTCTTCCCGGTTTGGCCGATGGCTCGACGGCATTGCGCGGAATCTCCACTCCGGGCATGACGTGCACTCGATCTCTACCGGAATGTCCCCAAGCCACTTGGTGACATGCAGCCTCGGCTTCGTCATCCTGCAAGTTTCCCACAGGCGACCTACATTTTGCTCCCTACATTTTGCTCCCATTGACTCCCTCTGCGCCCCGCGTTACGCTTTAACTTAATGGTAGTGACTTGCCTTCTGGGCATGCGCATTCCGATTGACCCCGTCTCCAAGCGAAACCCTGCTTTGTCTGTGAGCAGGCACAGGTGTACCTCGCTATCAGCTGCCGCCGGGCTTTGCCCGGCCCGTCCGGATCAAAGATCCGGACCTACACGAGCATGAACCCAAAGGCACGAACCAAAGCATGAAGAAAAGCATCGGCGTCAGCCCCAACATCGAGACCTTTTTCGGCACACGGGATGAGAATGTGCGCCTGCTGGAAGACGGCCTCAGCATCACCATCAATCTGAGGTCGAACGCCATCGAACTGGAGGGCGCGGCCAAAGACGTAGCTCGGGTTGAGCAAGTCTTTGCGGACTACGAGACGCTGCTGCGCGCCGGCCACGCGTTCAACAACGGCGACCTCAACAGCATGCTGCGCGTGCTGATCTCCGATCCCAACTCGACTCTCCGCGGATTGGCCGACGCCGGCCGCCAGCGTTCCTTCGGACGGCGCACCGTCCAGCCCAAGAGCAGCAACCAGCGACGTTATCTCGAGGCCATCGAGGCCCACGACATGGTATTTGGCATTGGTCCCGCCGGAACAGGGAAGACTTACCTCGCTGTCGCGATGGCGATCTCCGCGCTGCTGGCCAAGCGGGTGAACCGCATCATCCTGGCGCGTCCAGCGGTGGAAGCAGGCGAACGCCTGGGTTTTCTGCCCGGTACGCTGCAAGACAAGATCGATCCTTACCTGCGCCCACTATACGACGCTCTCTACGACATGCTCGATCCCGAAAAGGTCGACCGCTACCTGGAGAAGAACGTCATCGAGATCGCGCCTATCGCCTTTATGCGCGGCCGCACGCTGAACGATTCGTTCGTCATTCTCGACGAAGCGCAGAACACGACCTCAGAGCAGATGAAGATGTTCGTCACGCGTCTGGGCTTCAACTCGAAGGCGGTGATCACTGGCGACGCCACGCAGATTGACTTGCCCAACGCGCGCCGCAGCGGTTTGCTCGAGGCCATGGACATTCTGAAGAGCGTGGAAGGGCTGGCCTTCGTCCACTTCGACGAAACGGATGTGGTGCGCCATCATCTGGTGCAGCGCATCGTGCGGGCCTACGATGAGCATAAGACGCGCGTGGCCGAGCAGCAGATGCTGCTGCTGGCGGAACCGAGGCATGCAGACGCGGCCAGCGCCGAGAAGCAGGCGGCAGCGGCAGCCCACGAAGCGAAGTCGGCATCCGCCGAAGCCAAAGGATAAGCAGGAAACATTAGGCGGGAGGGCCACGCGACTTGGCCCTCCTGTTTGCTTTTGCATCACGCAGAGAGCAACCCGCAGAGAGAAAGAAGTTTGGTTATTCTGCAAAAGAAAGTTACGGGATTGAGTGAGGGCACGCTGGAGCGTTTTGTGTTGCGCGCGCGCAAGGCCGTCGGACTCCGCGCCCCTGTGAATGTGCTCGTCACCGGCAGTTCCGTCGTGCGCGCGCTGAATCGCCAGTTTCGCGGCCAGAACAAGACCACCGATGTCTTATCATTCCCGGCTCCTTCTCCGAGTGCGGACTCTCTCAATCGACGGAGAGTGGCTGGCGAAGTTGCCATCTCCGCCGACATTGCACTGCAAAATTCCCTTCGTCTCGGCCATTCCGTTGGCCAGGAGATCAAAATCCTCGCGCTGCACGGGATCCTTCATCTGGCAGGCTTTGACCACGAGCGCGATAATGGTGAGATGGCGCGCAAAGAGCAGACCTTGCGCCGAGCGCTCAAACTGCCGGCTGCCTTGATCGAGCGAGTCCAAGCCGAAGACGCGGGCGGCGCGCGGCGGGGAGCGCGGAGGATGGCATGAGTTACGCCGTCGCCATCGCGCTTCTTCTCCTCGTTGGACTGCTGACGCTCGTTTCATACGTAGATCGCGTCTACCAGGAAGTGGGGAAGTTTCTTTCCCGCGAATTCCAGGACAACATCGACGTCTTCGAGCAGAAGGTCGAGTCCAAACTGGGAGTGGCACGCACGCGGGCCTCGCTCTCCATGGCGGTGTTGACGCAACTCACGATGGCAGCGATTGCGCTGCTCATCGGATTCCTGGTTTTCAGCGATCAGACCTGGAACATTTACGAGATCCTGCAAACCACGATCAGCCTGGTCCTGATCGTCATCGTGTGCAATCGATTCCTGCCTTTCGTTTTCTTTTCGCGCACAAAAGGTGAATGGTTGATTCACTGGATTCTGGTGCTAAAGGGATTGATCTACCTGGTCATGCCGGTGACGATTGTCTTAGGCTTCCTGCAGTCGGTGGCTGCGTTGACGAACCAGAATGCAAGCGAGCAGCCGGAAACCTCGGCCGAGGCCGTAGATGCGTTGATTGAAGCTGGACAGGAAGAAGGCATTATTCAAGAGGGCGACCGCGACCTGATCCAGTCGGTGGTCGAATTCAGCGGCAAGACCGTGCGCGAGGCGATGAAGCCACGTCCCCAGATGTTTGCCGTGCCCTCCGATACGACGGTCGAGCGCTTCATCGAGATGCTGCGCGTCAAGCACTACTCGCGTGTGCCCGTGTATGAAGGCAGCATTCACAACATCAAGGGAATTGTCTACACCCAGGATGTGTTGCAAGTTCCCGACACCGAAGCTCACGTACGAATTCTCGAAACCATCATGCGGCGCGATGTCTACTTCGTTCCCGAGAGCAAGTTGGGAAGCGATCTGCTGCGCGAAATGCAGAAGCAGAGCACCCGCATGGCGATTGTGGTCGATGAATATGGCGGCGTCGCCGGACTGGTCACGATCGAAGATCTAGTGGAAGAGATTGTCGGTGAGATTCGCGACGACCACGATAAGCCGGAGATCGTGCGCGAAGGCGAGCGCTCGTTCATCGTTGCGGGTGGAATGGATGTCGACCGTCTCGATGAACTTTTCGGCACCAAGCCCGAAGGAAAAGAGTCGGCCACGATTGCCGGTCTAGTCAGCGAACTGGCTGGCCGGATTCCTCGCAAGGGCGAAGTTGTGGAAGAGGACGGTCTGCGCTTCGAAGTGTTGGAGTCAACGGACCGCAAGGTAGAGCGCGTACGAGTGAGCGCGGTCCAACCGCGGCAGTTGAAGCTGATTTAACGCAGTTGCGAGCCACGAGCTAGGAGCTTCGAGCGAATCCTTCGCGCCGGAATTCCGTTTTCACCTGCTTGTAGATGGCCCTCAGATGATGATTGTGTCGGTTGAGGGTCGTGGCTCGAAGCTCGCAGCTCGAAGCTAAAGACAGATGGAACAGCGCGTAAGCATCATCACGCTCGGCGTGGCGGACCTGAATCGCAGCCGGGAATTCTATGAGCGCCTAGGGTGGCGGCCATCTACGGCCACGACTGAGGGCATCGTGTTCTTCCAGGCCGGAGGAATGGCCCTCGCTCTGTATCCGCGAGACGAACTTGCCAAGGATGCGAATGTTGCAGCGCCCGGCGACGGCTTCAGGGCCATATCGCTTGCGTACAACGCCCGCAATCGTGCAGAAGTTGATGCGGTGCTCAAGGAAGCGCAGGCAGCAGGCGCTAAGCTTGTGAAGTCTGCGCAGGAAGCCTTCTGGGGAGGTTATTCGGGCTACTTCTCGGATCCCGACAGTTTTCTCTGGGAAGTCGCGTGGAATCCATTCTTCCCAATCGCAGAGGACGGAAGCCTTCGCATTCCTGACTAAGAGACTACTAGCTCCAAGCTCCAGCGAAAAAGCGGCTTTGGTTAGGTTCGCCTGCGCGCGATTGGAAAATGCCCTAAGATGAAAGAGCACCTGACATCACTCGCTCCAAGCTAGCAGCTAGAAGCTAGTGGCTAGTAGCTCGAAGCTTCCCTAATGCCATTCCGCTCCGGATTCGTTTGCATTCTCGGCCGGCCCAATGCGGGCAAGTCCACCTTGCTCAACGCGCTCGTTGGCGAAAAACTGGCGATCATCTCACCCAAACCGCAGACCACGCGGAACCGCATTCAGGGCGTGGTTCACGTTGCCAAGCGCAAAGGCAAGGGAGGTGGTCAGATCGTGCTCGTCGATACTCCGGGCGTCCATAAGCCCGACAGTTCGCTCGGGCGCAAGATGATGGTCGAGGTTCGCGAGGCGCTGGAAGGCTGCGATCTCGTGCTGGTGATCATGGACGTCACACGCAAGTTTGATCCGCGGGATCAGTTTGCGCTGGATCTGCTGCGGCGGCCCAAGACCAAGGCGTTTCTGATTCTCAACAAGGTCGACCTGATCCGCGAGAAGTCGAAGCTGCTACCGCTGATCGAGCAATACCGCAAGCTCTATGATTTTGCCGAAGTTGTGCCGATTTCCGCGCTCAAGCGCAAGGGGCTCGACACGCTGCTGGAGATGGTGATCGCGGCTCTGCCTGCCGGTCCGGCATATTTCCCCGAGGATCAAATCACCGACCAACCGGCGCGGTTTATGGCGGCGGAAATCATTCGCGAGCAAGTTCTGCTCAATACCAGCGAAGAGATTCCCTATGCGACGACGGTGATCGTCGAGAATTTCGAGGAAGGTGCGCGGCTGGCTCGGATCTCTGCGACGATCTATTGCGAGCGCGAGGGGCAGAAGGGAATTCTGGTGGGCAAAGGCGGCTCGATGCTGAAGAAGATCGGCACATCGGCCCGATTGCAGATCGAACGCATGCTGGGGACGAAAGTTTTTCTCGAACTCTACGTCAAAGCCGAACCCGGCTGGCGCGATTCCCGGCGCTTCGTGGAGGAGCTCGACTGGCGCAGGCAGTTGGAGCAAAGGATGTTCGAGCAGCGAGCACTCGACCCAGAAGCCCGGCCCACCACGGCTCCCGACGACGACCGTAACCAGACAGAAGACTGAGGTTATGGTATCGTAGCGAGCGCTTCAAATAACGCGGCCATTGCCGGATTTGCGCCTTGCCGCTAGAATCGCAATAGACCGCGCGCACTTTCTTGGGAAGCGAGCGAACAGGGGACGAACGAGCCAACCATGGAATCTGGGGCTTCTTCCGAGGAACAACTCCCGGAGCACGACTTCGATCCAGCAAAATTGAAGCTGCGCGTGCGAGTCACGCTTGCGGCGGACCGCAAGTCCGTGGACCCTGTGGTGGCACAAGTGATGGAATCTGTCCGCCAGATGAAATGCGTCGATGGCAAGGAAGACGCCATCGAGCTGGCCCTGCAGGAAGCGCTCGCCAATGCAGTCGTTCACGGTGCCAAGGAAGATCCCAGCAAAGTTGTGGAGTGCCTGGTGGCTTGCGACGAGCAGCGCGGCATCCTGATCATCGTGCGCGATCCCGGTCCCGGTTTCGATCCGCAGGCAATTCCCAGTTGCACCGTGGGCGAGAATCTCTATTCAAATCACGGACGCGGAATTTTCCTCATTAATCAGCTTATGGATGAAGTGCAGTTCCACAAGAACGGCACTGAGATCCACATGGTGAAGCGGTAGTTCTTCGGGTTCTTCTCTTTCTTGCGATAAGTAATTGCGCATCTGAACGGTTCGCCCCGAATGATAATCTTGCGATATGCCTGACGATCCTGCTGTCTCTCCGTCCGCTAAATCGGCTCGATCCCGTGCGGTGGTTGTGGCTCTCATCCTCGGAGTCCTCCTCGGAGTGATTGTTTTGGGCTCGGTGGGATGGGTGATGCTCTCGCGCAGTTCAGGACAAGGCTTAAGCCATCTGTGGTCGGCGGTGACGGGAAGAACGCTGACCATCGACGTAAGCCAGCCCACGGTGGTCGATCGCATTCAGCGGCTGCAGCGGTTGGAGACGGTGATCTACACCATGGACAAGATTGTGAGCGGCGCGAAGGAGAATCCGGTCTTACCGAATTTCCTAGCGGGAGATCGGCTCTTGATGTTGGTGCATGGCGAAGTGGTCGCCGGAATCGATTTCTCAAACTTGAAGCCTGGCGATGTTAGCGTGGATGGCAGGCAGATACGTTTGCGCCTTCCCCCGCCGCAGATTTTCAGCACACGGATCGACAGCGCGAAGACTCGAGTCTATTCCCGCCAAACCGGGCTGCTGGTCCCAACCGATCCGGATCTGGAAACGCAGGTTCGTCAGGAGGCGGAACGTCAATTGCAAGAGGCCGCCATGGCCGATGGCATTCTGCGTAACGCCCAGCAGAATGCGGCTTCTACGATCAAGAGCCTGTTGCAGGGTTTGGGATTCGAGAAGATTGATTTCGAATGATTCTGAACCTGGCTGTGTAGAAAGGGTCCGAGTACGTCAATCGAACTGTAGCATGACGATCTCCGGATTCGATCCCAGACGCAGCGGCGGTCCCCAGGTACCGGCTCCGCTCGAGGTGAAGATCTGCATCTTCCCGATCCGCTTTAGGCCATATACGACGTCACGGTACATCCGCCGAGCCATCCAACTCCACGGGATAAACTGACCGAGGTGCGTGTGCCCGGATAGCTGCAATGAAACACCCGCGGCTTCGGCGGTGGCTGGATGGTCGGGCGCGTGTATCAAGAGAATGCTGGCGCGGTCGCGGTCCACCCGCACACTGCGCAGGGCAGACGCAAGGTGTTCCTCGCGAGTGGCATGATCGTAGGGCACGCCAATAATCTGCAAGCCGTCCACTTCCACCTTCTCGTTGCTGAGCACGCGAACTCCGGCGGCCGCGACTGCGTGCAGATATTTGCTATCGTCTCCAAATTGCTCGTGATTGCCTGCGACAAAGTACACGCCGTGCGGAGCCTTTAGATCGCTTAACGGCTGTGCAGCGCGTTTTGCGTCGATGGCGGTGCCGTCATACAAGTCACCGGCAATAAAGATGGCGTCCGGCTTTTCGCGCAGAACCTTGGCCACCAGGCGCCGCAGAAAGTTACCGTTTCGCACGTGCCCCAGGTGTACGTCGCTGATGAGCGCCGCTGTTCGTCCGCGCCAGGCGGGAGGCAGGTTCGCGAGCCGCACCGTGGTCCGTGTGATTCGTGTCCAACTGGCGTTGAAAAGGCCGCAGAGTCCGGCTACTACCGCCGCGCCGAAGAGCCACTCCACCATCCTGTGAAAATCGATGCTCAGCCCAGCGATCGTCGAGACTCCGAAAATGATCCACGCAGACATGGCTGCAAAGAAAAGAAAACTCACCAGGCCAGTCCAGACCGCAGCTGCTTTGTAGAAGGCTCGAACGGCAGAATTGGTATAGCGAAAGGCCAGCAGTGAAGCGCTGACAAAGCTTACCGACAATAGGGCCAGAGCCAGCTTGACCGAGAGTCGTCCCGGTGAGCCGCTCGCTGAGGACGAAAAAGTCCAAGTCCCATACACAAGAAGATGAGTCAGAAAAAGAACGGACTGAATGATGGCAATGAAACCTACCATGCCTCGACGTAGGCGCATATCTATTCAGATGATGCCCTGCGCCATTTCGATTGAAAATATTGAGGCACAGGAAAACTGACAGAGTCAGACGGCGAGCTATTCTTTCGCAGCGATCCCCAAGGCTTTCATCTTTCGATAAAGGTGGCTGCGCTCGAGTCCCAGCATTTCGGCGGTGCGGCTCACGTTGCCGTGGTTCTGGTCGAGGGTTTTGAGGATATAGTCGCGCTCGTAGGCGTCGCGGGCTTGATGCAGCGTGGAGAACTCGCTCTTGGGCGCGCGCCGGCTGCCTTCGCGGTAGACCAAGGGCGGTAGATGTTTGCTGTCGAAGCGCGTGGTGGTGGGGTTCATGATCACGATGCGCTCGATCACGTTGCGCAATTCGCGCACGTTGCCCGGCCAGGAATAACGCATCAGGACTTCAATGGCGTCGTCGCTGATTTCCCGCGGCCGGCGTCCATAGGTCGCCGCCAGTTCCTTCAGAAAGTGCCGAGTGAACAGCGGGATGTCTTCCTTTCGTTCGCGTAACGGCGGGACGAAGAAGGGAATCACATTCAGGCGATAGAACAGATCTTCGCGGAAGTTGCCGCGCGAGATCTCTTCTTCCAGATCTTTGTTCGTCGAGGCAATCACGCGTACATCAACGGTGATCGTCTCGTCGCTGCCCACTGGCGTGAAGCGCTGTTCCTCGAGGGTGCGTAGCACTTTCGACTGCGTCTTCAGGCTCATGTCGCCGACTTCATCGAGGAAAAGTGTTCCGCCGTTTGCCCTCTGGAATTTCCCTTCTTTATCGGAAGCCGCGCCGGGGAACGATCCCTTGTAATGCCCAAACAGCTCGCTTTCGATCAAGTCTTCGGGAATCGCCGCGCAATTGACCTCGACAAACGTCTCATCCTTGCGCAGGCTCTGGGCATGGATGGCGTGGGCGACGAGTTCTTTTCCGGTGCCGGACTCGCCGTAGATTAGAACGCGACCGTTGGTCGGAGCCATGAGGCCGATCTGCTGACGCAGAGCTTTCATCGGAATGCTGTCGCCTACGATGGTGCTCTTCACCTGAAGCTGTTTCTTCAGGTCAACGTTCTCGCGATGCAGCTTTTTGGATTCGATGGCGTTCTTGACAAGGATCAGGGTTTTTTCAATCGAGAGTGGCTTTTCCAGGAAATCGAAGGCGCCCAATTTTGTCGCACGCACGGCGGTCTCGATCGTTCCGTGGCCGGAGATCATGATGACTTCCGGAGGATTGTCGAGTTCGCGAATGCTTTCGAGAGTCTCGAGACCGTCCCTACCGGGGAGCCAGATATCAAGCAGCACGACGTCAAATGCGGTCTTGCGGAGCAGGTCGAGGCACGCCTCGCCACTTTCCACGGAAGCGGTCGCGTAGCCTTCATCCGCCAGGATGCCGGCCAGAGTGTCACGAATCCCAGCTTCGTCGTCCACGATGAGGATGTTATGCATGCTGGATGGTGGCCACAGCCTGCGCCGATTCGAAGACCACCGGAATCTCAACGATAAAACGCGTGCCCACAGGACGATTCTCCTCTACCCGAATGGAGCCATGGTGATCTTCCACGATGCGGCTCACGATGGCCAGACCCAGACCGGTGCCGCGCTTCTTGGTGGAGAAATAGGGCAGGAAGAGTTTTTCTTTGAGTTCGCGGGTCACGCCGTGACCGGTGTCAGCGACGATAATCTCGACGGCATCGCGGCTCGCCACTAATGCGGTTGAGATCTCAATCTCCTTCACGACGGAATCCTGCGAGGCTTCGGCGGCATTGTCCACGAGATTGGCGACGGCGCGCTTGATGGCCTCGCTGTCAGCCATCACCTTGGGGAGATCGGAGGCCAGGGTCGTATGCACGCCGATTCCATCCAGCCTGCCGTTGAACATGGAAAGTGCGTCCTCGATGACTTCATTAATGTCGGCTGGCTGGGGCTTGGCGATCGGGAAGCGGGCTAGGGTGGAGAACTCGTCCACCAAACGGCGAACTGTTTCTGCGGCCCCAGCAATCGTTTCGGCGCAGGCGCGCACTACGTCAAGTGACGCAGGATCATCCGGCGTGGCCCGGTCCAGATGCCGTTGAATGCGCTCTGCCGACAATGCGATGGGCGTGAGCGGATTCTTGATTTCATGCGCGACGCGCCGCGCGACCTCCCGCCATGCGGCCTGCTTCTGTGCCTTCAGCAGGTCAGAGAGATCCTCGAACACTACGACATATCCAGAGCGATCGCCCTGATGTCGCAACGTGGCAACGGTAACGGCGGCGTTCAACGAGACCCGGGGCAACTGCATTTCCATCTGGCTGGTGGTCATGCCCATGCGGTCAGCGCGCCGGAGCAGCGGTTCGAAATCCTCCAGCACTTCCGCGGGGAAGACATCGGTCAGAGAAGCGCCACGAAGAATCTGAGTCGCGCTCTCGTGTCCGGCGTCGGGATGAAACATGCGGAGCAATGCCTGGTTGACGTGCGTAACATGCCGGTCGGCATCGAGAGAGAGCACCCCCGTTGGAATGCTTTCGAGGATGGTCTCCATCTGGCGGCGGCGCTGATCGAGTTCCGCGTTGGCGGCGCTCAGTTCGCGGCTGGAAGCATCAATCTGACGCCGACTGCTTTCTAAATCTTCCGCCATGCGGTTGAAGGAGCGCACGAGGTCGCCGATTTCGTCGGCGAAACTGACGGGTACGCGGTAGTCGAGGCGCCCGCGCGCAATTTCCTGCGTGGCTTCGGCCAAAGCCGACAACGGCCGTGTCACGATCTTGGAAAGGAACAACGCCAGCCATGTGGTCACGAAGAGCACGATCATCGTGAGCAACAGCAACAGTCCCATGTAGGTGCGGCGGACGAGTTTCCGCTCACGGGCCAGGTCGTAATAACGCTGTTGGCTGGCCTCAACCTGGTGAACCGTTTGTCCGAATTCACGCGGAAGGGGAATCGCCACCAGAATGAGGCCGCCGCCGGCCACGGGAGCGCTGCCCAAGGTATAGTCCGTTTGCTGCCAGGTGAATTGAGCAGGAAGTGCCAGGGCTGCCTCGGCTAGCGGAAGCTTCGGCTTCAGGACTCCCCAAGGGGCAGGCGCATTGAAGCTGGCTTCTTCATTGTCATCCAATACCGCGAGGGCAAATCCGCCCTGCAGTGTCGGTTCGTGACGTTGAAACTCGCTCACCACTCCCGAGAAGCCGTGGTTCGAGAAGCCATGCTCGAGTTCCGGAGATGTCGCAATCGCAGACGCTTCGGCCCGGGCATTCTGCATGGCATAGCTGGCAAGCAGCGTGGCCATGGCGTGTGTGTCGGCCCTCACTTCTTCGACTGGCGTCGAGAACCACTTGTCGATCGAGCGGTTCATCAACCCGTACGCAAACCAGTACATGACCATCACCGGCAGCGAAGACAGCAGAAGCGCGCCAGCGACCATGCGAGTTCGAAACTTCGAGCCCAGCACTCCGAGACGGCGCTCGGCAAAGAGTTTGAGCAGATTACGCAGCAGGACGAAGGTCAGCGCGACGAACAGCAGGAAGATCAGCGCCGAGAGAGCGGCGAAGACCACGATGTCCTGATTGTTTCCGGGACGCAGGAAAGTCAGATCAAAGGCAGTTTGCGAAACCAGAATGGCCAGCAATACAAAGACGGAAATCGCCAGCAGGATGATGACCTGCTTGCGGTGCGAAGTCTTCTGCGGCGGGATTGAGGCTGGTTGCGCCATGGGATTCCTCATCCTGGCTTGGTGTCGCCAGCATGTGCAAGTCATTATAGATGCATGGGCTGAGGGGCAAGGTGCACGGATGCGTGTGTGGGACCGGGTCTTCGACCCGGTCCCAACACGATCAGTTGACGTGATCAGGGCTTACGAGAAATCTCCTCCAGGATGGCGTCGTAGGCAGGTGTAGGCTTGTAGCTGCGGTCGAAGGGCAGTGCCGCACCGCGGGTGCGGTGGGAGTGTGAACCGATCCATGAGTATTTATCGGTGAATCCGCAGGTTTGAATGGCGGTGCAGACCGGACTTTGCAGGCACGCCCGCACGATGCCGCGATAGACCTCGGCTTGGCGAAGAAGGTCGCCGGGTTGCGGCTGGCCACTCGAGTCCAGCGGGAGAGATACGTCAAGTTCCGTGATGTGAACTTGCAGGCCCAAGTCCGTGAGCCGCGAGATATTGGCAGCAATTGCGCCGGTATCTAGGTCGAGTTGCTCGGTGTGCATCTGTATGCCGACTCCATCAATGGGGACGCGGCGTTGTTTGAAATCCTTCGCCATCCTGTAGATTGTGTCAGATTTGAGGTTCAGGCCTTCTCCCTCCGCTCGTTGTAGAAGAGCAGCGCCTGCGGATCAGCCTCGTGCGCCCAACGGAAAGCCTGCTCGATATAGGCGGTGCCCCGGGGCGGTTGTACCAGGCAGAGTCCCTTCACATGTCCGTGCTCATCGAGGGCTTCGTTCACTACATCCCATGCGAACACCTGGCCGACGCAGTGTTTCATCACAGTAGTGATGTGCTCTTGCAGCAGGTGGGATAACTGAGCGGGCGTGAAATGGCCCTGCACGAGCCAGTCGGGTTGTTGTGGTCCCAAACCAGACAGTGGCCGCGAACCTTCACGCGGTGAGCCTGAGCGAACTGTACGATTTGATCGCCTTCACGAGTCGAACGTGCCAGCAGTGTGCCGCACGGTCCACCACTTCAGGGCATCTTCGGGGTCGACCATGTTGAATTCGCGCGCGAGCGTTGCCGTGTAGGCGGCTTCGGAAAGCAAATAGGGGCGAACGGCGGTTCCAACCGGCACATGGGCCTGGTCGGCCGCTTGCCGCAGCAGGAGAAAAGGCGCAGCGGCCGTAGAGGTCAGAAACAGTACAAACAAACAAAGGTTCGGGGCACGGATTCAGCATCTTGGAGGCCTTCTTGAAGTGAATGGATCGTACTTATCAATTAATGCTGGGGCAGGAAGGGCTGTAAAGGACATCCGTCACACTTGGGCTGTGATTTTCTGCAAAAGTTCTTTCCGATTCCCACGATGAGACCGTGCATCTCGCTGTAAACCTGCACGAGTGGGGAGCGACTCCCCACGCTCATCGCTGAGGGAGGGTGAGCGGCATTGCGAATTCCTGATTCAAGCTGTGCCGCGGTCGCCGTCGGCTGCTCCTCAGCCACGGGTGCGAGGGCTTTCTCGAATAACTCCCGGATGTCCTCATAATCTGTGTGCTCTGGCAGAATTTCGTGCCGATCGAGCACGCGGCGAGTGTAGGCGTCCACGACGAAGACTGGATGATTGCCTGCGTAGAGAAGGATCGAGTCTGCGGTTTCGGGGCCCACTCCGTTCAGGCCAAGCAGTTCCTCGCGAAGCTGGCTGGTCGGTCGGGCAAACAACTGATCGAGCGAACCGCCGTATGTCTTATCGAGGAACGCAACAAACGTTTTGAGGCGTGTCGCTTTCTGTCGGAAATAGCCGGAAGGGCGAATCAGATGCTCGAGTTTCGCCAGCGACACTCTGCGAATGCCTTCGACGCCAAGTACGTTCGCCGCGCGAAGGTTCGCGAGCGCAAGTTCCACGTTAGTCCATGCGGTGTTCTGCGTCAGGTAGGCGCCGACGATCACCTCGAAGCGTGTTTCAGCCGGCCACCAGTGCTGTGCGCCCCACGCACGATAGAGGGCGCGATAGTACTGGCGCACTTCCTTCTTTTTGTCTCTGTGTGCGGGCGACAAGTTGGTTTCCTTAGCCCCGAGTTTACTTGAGCTTGGCGTTCCGAGGGTTATGTGGTTCGCGAAGGCCGCACGGAGGCTTACTGAAGTGCATGTACCTGAGCTGATAAATTTCCCGGCGGGGGCGAAGAAAAGTGCAATTGGCGCGGACTTCAGCGCAAATCTCGCCACTCGGCCGAATTTCCCCGTGGTGGTTCAAGTACCAAAGTAAGTGGTGCGGTAATCCGCTTGGGTTGACAATTTGTGTCAACGCGAATGAGCTGCGTCTCTCCCAATGATGGACGGCCTTTTGCGCTATGCCCGCACGAGTGCGCGGCGTCGTTCCACCTACGTGGATAGGAGATCTGCTTATGTCTCAACGGCTGGGTGACCTTCTCGTCAAAGAGAAGATCATTACCCCAGAGCAGTTGGAACAAGCGAATAAGACGCAGAAGGAACAGAGCTGTCGCCTGGGCTCTGCGCTGGTGAAGCTCGGCTTCCTCACAGATGAGGACGTCACCAATTTCCTTTCGCGCCAGTACGGCGTTCCCGCCATCAATCTTTCGTATTTTGAAATTGATCCCGCGGTTGTCAAGCTGATTCCGTTCGAGACTGCCAAGCGTTACCAGATTCTTCCGCTGAGCCGCGTGGGCGCGTCGCTGACCATCGCCATGGTCGATCCCACGAACGTGTTCGCAATGGACGACATCAAGTTCATGACCGGCTTCAATATCGAGCCGGTGGTTGCTTCAGAGAGCTCCATCCTCGCTGGGATTGAAAAGGCCTACGGCTCCACCAACCAAGAAGATCTCAAGACGGTCATGGAGTCGATGTCGGAAATGGGCGACAGCGACGTCGAACTCCAATCGGAAGAGCAACAGATGGAGCTGGCCGAACTGGAGAAGGCGGCCGACGAAGCTCCTGTGGTCAAGCTGGTGAACGTTGTTCTCGGCGACGCCGTGAAGCGCGGAGCCAGCGACATTCACATTGAGCCCTACGAAAAAGAATTTCGCGTGCGCTTCCGTATTGACGGAGTGTTGCAGTCGATCATGTCGCCGCCGCTGAAGTTGAAAGACGCAATCACGTCCCGCCTGAAGATCATGTCGAAGCTGGACATCAGCGAAAAGCGTTTGCCGCAGGACGGCCGCATCATGCTGAAGATGAATGTCGGCGGCCGGAAGAAGCAGCTCGATTTCCGCGTCAGCACGCTGCCTACTTTGTGGGGCGAGAAGATCGTGCTCCGGTTGCTCGACAAAGAGAACCTGCGTCTCGACATGACCAAGCTTGGTTTCGAGCCCGAGTCGCTGGTGAAGTTCGAAAAAGCCATTTTGAAGCCGTACGGAATGGTGCTGGTGACGGGGCCGACGGGATCGGGCAAAACCAATACGCTGTACTCCGCGATTTCACGTTTGAACCAGCCAGACACCAACATCATGACAGCCGAAGATCCGGTCGAATTCCAGTTGGGCGGCGTCAACCAGGTGCAGATGAAAGAGCAGATTGGATTGAATTTTGCCGCTGCCCTGCGATCGTTCCTGCGGCAAGATCCCAACATCATTCTCGTCGGCGAAATCCGAGATTTTGAAACGGCTGAAATTGCTATCAAGGCCGCTCTTACGGGCCACCTTGTGCTCTCCACGCTGCACACCAACGGCGCTCCGGAAACGATTACCCGCTTGATGAACATGGGCATTGAACCGTTCCTGGTGGCGACATCGGTGCACCTCATCTGCGCACAGCGTCTCGTCCGGCGTATCTGCAAGGACTGTATCGAGCCCATCGAGGTTCCGCCACAGACGCTGGTGGAAGCAGGGTTTACTCCCGAAGAATCGAAGACAGTGAAGATCCAAAAGGGCAAGGGCTGCGGGGTCTGCAACAACACCGGATATAAGGGCCGCTGCGGTCTGTACGAAGTGATGGAGGTCGACGACGAGATCCGCGAACTGGTTCTAGTTGGCGCCTCGGCACTGGAGCTGAAAAAGAAAGCCATCGAGCGTGGCATGATCACGTTGCGGCGCAGCGGACTGATCAAGGTTATGGCGGGAATGACCACGCTCGAGGAAGTGGCGCGCGAAACGATTCATTGATTCGGATTTAGCAAGCGAAAGGGAAGGAATTTCCTATGGGTTTGTCGTTAAGCGATCTGCTCAAGAGAATGCTGGAGATGAACGGCAGCGACTTGCACATCACCACCAACTCGCCGCCCCAGATTCGTGTGCACGGCCACCTGGTGCCGCTCGATCTGCCGCAGATGACTCCTGCGGAGACCAAGCAACTGGCTTATAGCGTGATGACCGATTCTCAGAAGCACCGCTTTGAAGAAAGCCTTGAACTGGACTTTTCGTTTGGTTTGAAGGGATTGGCTCGCTTCCGCGCCAACGTCTTTAACCAACGCGGCGCCACTGCCGCCGTCTTTCGTTTGATTCCTTTCGAGATCAAATCGTTCAACCAACTCGGCCTGGCGCCCGTCGTCAGCAAGATGTGCGACAAGCCACGCGGACTTGTGCTGGTTACGGGTCCTACCGGATCGGGAAAATCCACTACGCTTGCCGCCATGATCGACAAGATCAACAGCGAGCGTCACGATCACATTCTGACAATCGAAGATCCGATCGAGTTCGTGCACATGAACAAAAACTGCCTGGTCAACCAGCGCGAACTGCACGCCGATACCAAGAGCTTCACCGACGCCTTGCGCGCCGCACTTCGTGAAGATCCCGACGTTGTGCTGATCGGCGAAATGCGCGATCTGGAAACCATCGAATCAGCGCTGCGAATCGCTGAAACCGGCCACTTGACCTTTGGCACGCTGCACACCAACTCGGCGACGTCCACGATCAACCGTATCATCGACGTTTTCCCGGCGCACCAGCAGCCGCAGATTCGCGCACAGCTGTCGCTGGTCCTAGAAGGCATTATGTGCCAAAGCCTGCTGCCCCGCATCGACGGCAAGGGCCGCGCCATGATCATGGAAATTTTGGTGCCCAACGCCGCCGTGCGCAACCTGATTCGCGAAGATAAAATTCACCAGATCTATTCGTCGATGCAATCCGGCCAGGAAAAATTCGGAATGCAGACATTTAACCAGTCGTTGGCCACCGCCTATTTCCAGAAACAGATCACGCTGGAAACGGCGATGGCGCGTTCCAGCAACGTGGACGAATTGCAGGAAATGATCAACCGCGGTGCCAGCTTGACGAATCGTCCGACCACGGCGGGAACGACGTTGGCCCGAGGAGCGGCTCCGTCCAAGCACTAGCGCGGTTGGAGCATAAACATTTTGCAACGAAACCGTATGACGCAACCGGTATCTCAGTGAGGAGAAGCTAAAACATGCCAGTCTTTACATTTTCAGGCAAGGACGCATCCGGACAGAAGATTTCCGGTGAGCGAATGGCGGCCAACAAGGCGTCGCTGGCGCAAGCACTGCGCCGCGAGCGCATCACACCCGGCGCGATTCGCGAAAAAGGCAAAGAATTCTCCATGCCCACGTTCGGCTCGGGCAAGGTCAAGACCAAGGACATCGCGATCTTCTTTCGCCAGTTCTCGGTGATGATCGATGCCGGCTTGCCGCTGGTACAGTGTCTGGAAATCCTGGCGGCGAACCAGGAAAACCAGGCCTTCCAGAAGGTTTTGACTGGCGTCCGGACTACGGTGGAAGGCGGCGCTACGCTGGCGAACGCCATGCGCCAGTATCCCGTGGTATTCGATGATCTCACGACCAACATGATCGAGGCCGGTGAAACCGGCGGTATTCTCGACATCATTCTGCAACGCCTTGCGACCTACGTCGAAAAGGCTGTGCGCTTGAAGTCGGCGGTGAAGTCGGCGTTGATTTACCCGGTCGCCGTCGTTGGCATGGCGGGTTTGATCGTCGGCGCACTGCTCAAGTGGGTCGTGCCGATTTTTGCCAACCTCTTTGCCGGACTGGGCGTTTCCCTGCCGCTTCCGACGCGCATCGTCATGGGATTGAGCGCGTTCATCAACACTTTCTGGTGGATGTTCCTGGCAGGCGTCTTCGGCCTCTTTTACGGCGTCAAGCAGATTCGCAAGCATCCCCGCGGGCGCTACTACTTTGACAAGGGATTGCTCTTCCTGCCCGTCATTGGAACGCTGCTGCGCAAGATTGCAGTCGGCCGTTTCACGCGTACGTTGGGCACGCTGATCACTTCAGGTGTTCCGATTCTGGAAGGCCTGGGCATTACGGCCAGGACCTCAGGCAACGCCGTGTTGGAAGAGGCGCTGATGAAGGTGCGCAAAGCCATCGAAGAAGGGCGCACCATCGTTGATCCGTTGCGTGAGTGCGGCGTATTTCCCAACATGGTGACGCAGATGATCGGCGTTGGCGAAGCCACCGGCGCCATGGACTCGATGCTGCAGAAAATTGCCGACTTCTACGAAGAAGAAGTCGACGCGGCCACCAAAGACATGCTGGCCATGTTGGAACCAGTCATCATTGCCATCCTGGGCGTAAGCGTCGGCGGCATCGTCATTTCGCTCTACATGCCGCTGTTCGCCATGATCGCCAAGTTGGCTGGCTAGAAGCAGGTTTCGAGGTGAAAAGGTTTCAAGGTTTCAAGGTGCGATGGGTGACACTTTGAAACCTTGAGACCCTGATACCTTGACACTTTGAAACCCTCGGTCTTCATAATGCAATCGACGTTTGATGAGCGCAATTGGCTGATATGGCTGGTCCGGGTCCGCATTTTCATTCTGACCCTCCTGCTGGCCATTGAACTGGCGGTCGCCCAGTTCAGCCCGGGCCCGGTGCCCATGCGGCTCTTCATTACGACCATCCTATTGTGGTACAGCCTCTCGCTGTTTTACGTCCTGCTGCTCTCGTTCTGGGAGGAGCACAGACTGCAGGCCTCACTGCAGGTGTTAACCGATTTGATCATGGTCAGCCTCGTGGTCCACGAGACCGGCGGGTGGGACAGTTCCCTGAACTTCCTCTATCCCCTGGTGATCATTGTGGCCAGCGTGTTATTGCCGCGTGTGTGGGCGCAGCTCGTTGCCGCCCTGGCGTTCATCCTGTACGGAACCGTGCTGGAACTAAACTACTATGCAGTGGTTCCTTCCTACTGCACCACGCATCCGGGTACGAAGGCGCTGCAGGCTATCATCTTCGTCAATCTCTTTGCCTTCCTGGCGGTCGCGTATCTTGCCGGATTGCTCACCTCAAAATTGAGGCAGGTGGGCGTGCAACTGAAGGACACCAGCGGCGCGCTGGAAAGCCTGCAAGTGCTGCACGAGAACATCATCCATTCCATCAGCAGTGGCCTGATCACCACCGGACTCGACGGGCGCATCACGCTAGTCAACGCCGCGGCTCAAAGGCTCCTGGAACGTAGTCCCGCAGAACTGCTGGGAGCGCCGGTGCATCAGCTGTTTCTGGATCCATTGCCCACGGTGGAATCGCCGCAGGCGCACGGAGAGGTCCGCTTTGAGCCACCCACGAAATTCCGCAAGACGCTTCGAGTGCGAGTGGCGGCCCTGACCGTGCCGGAGCGCGGGGACCTGGGGTACGTATACGTTCTGGATGACCTCACGGAGATTCGGCGCCTGGAACGAGAAGTCCGGATGCAGGACAAACTGGCCGCGGTCGGCCGGCTGGCTGCGGCCATCGCGCATGAAATCCGCAACCCGCTGACCTCGATTGCCGGCTCGGTGAGCATGCTGTCAGGTGTCCCGGAGATGAACGAGGATCACCGCCGCCTGCTTGACATCGTGACCCGCGAGTCGCAGCGGCTGAACAGCATCATCACCGACTTCCTGGCCTACTCACGCACCAAGCAGTATCACTTCGACCGGGTCGACCTGGTTCAGTCGGTGGAAGACACATTGACGCTCATGGATCACCGCATGACCGCGGAAAAAACCGGGATCAAGATTGAACGCCGGTTCACGGTGCGTCAGGCCTGGGCCATTGCCGACGGCGACAAGCTCAAGCAGGTGTTTTGGAACCTCTGTGAGAATGCGGTGCGCGCCATGAAGAATGGTGGCACGCTCACCGCCGCAGTCGAGTCTTTGGGCGACGACTGGCAAGTCTCATTCATTGACACGGGCACCGGCATGACACCGCAGCAGATCGAAAAAATCTTCGAGCCGTTCCAGTCCAATTTCGAGGGCGGCACCGGGCTCGGGCTGGCTATTGTCTACCAGATTGTGCAGGCGCACGAAGGCAAGGTGTGGGCGCGATCCAAGCCGGGGCAGGGAACGACGCTGGTTTTGCGACTGCGCCGACTCGATGCCGAGCGGGCGGCCTCCAGTGGAGAGAATGCGGCTCGCCAGGCGGAGCAATCCCGGGCGCTGGGCACGGCGCGGCCCGCCGCGGCTGCTGCCGGAGGAGGTTTGCGTGGCTAATATTCTGGTCTGCGACGACGAACGCTCCATCTGCGAAATGCTCGATATCTCGCTGCGCCGTGAGGGACACCGCGTCGAGACCGTGCAGGCGGGTCAACTGGCGAAAAACAAGATCGACGGTGCGCTCTACGACGTCATCATCACCGACATCAAGATGCCGAATATCGATGGCATCGAAGTATTGCGCCATGCACACCGTGTTTCGCCTGACTCCGCCGTCATTCTGATTACCGCGGTCGACGATTACGAAGCAGCTGTGCAGGCGGTGAAAGCGGGGGGCGCCACCGACTACATCCGTAAGAGTCCCGGGCTGGTCGATGAGATCAAGCTGGCGATCAACCGCGCGGTCGAGAAACTCAACCTGAGCAAGCAGAACTTCGCGTTGCGTCGCGACGCGGCCACCCGAAACTCGCTCGACAACATCATCGGTTCCAGCGGAGCCATGGAAAAGCTGAAGCAAACGGTGCGCACCGTCGCGTCCACGGCCAGCACGGTTCTGATCCACGGGGAAAGTGGCACCGGTAAGGAACTCGTGGCCCGCGCCGTCCACGTCTGCTCGCCGCGAGCTACCGACGCCTTTGTCTCGGTCAACTGCGGAGCGTTTCCGGAGACCCTGTTGGAGAGCGAACTCTTTGGCTACCTCAAAGGTGCCTTCACGGGCGCGAACCAGAACAAGCGCGGCCTTTTTGAAGTTGCTGACGGTGGCACGATCTTCCTCGACGAAATCAGCGAGATGACGCTGGCCATGCAGGTGAAGTTGTTGCGCGTTCTGCAGGAGCGCACGGTACGTCCCGTGGGCAGCGCCACTGAGATTTCAATCGATGTGCGCGTCATCGCCGCCACCAACCGCGACCTCGACAAAGCCGTCGCCGAAAATGTATTTCGCGAAGATCTTTACTACCGGCTGAATGTCATTCCGATCCGCGTGCCGCCGCTGCGCGAGCGTCGCGAGGACATCCCACTTCTGGCCAATCATTTTCTGAAGAAGTATGCTAGCGCCGCCGGACGCAGCATCCTGCGGGTGAATACGCCGTCGCTCGATTCATTGTGTGGCTACGAATGGCCGGGCAACGTCCGCCAACTGGAGAACACTGTCGAGCGTGCTGTGGCCCTGGAAACCACCGAAGAATTGCACGTCGAGCTTCCGGCCGAGCGCCCGAAAGCGCGGGCCGCCGCGGCTTCCGGCGATGGCGGAACTCTTCCGGATGTCGGTTCAGCCGTGACTCTTCCCGAAGGCATTGGCATGGAAAGCTATGTAGCGGGCATCGAGCGCTCGCTGCTGCAGACCGCGCTCAATCAGAGTGGCGGCGTGCAGACCAAAGCCGCCGATGTACTCGGCATTTCATATCGCTCATTCCGGCATTTGATGAAGAAGTACGGGTTGTAGCTCTCAGCTCTCAGCCGTCAGCTCCCAGCCAACCACCGGGTTCCCGGACACCAGGCAATGCTTCGGACATCCAACCACATAAGATTTGGCTGATGGCCGACAGCTAACAGCTAGGTTTTCTTCAACTGCTGCTTCCACCCCAGCACTCGCGCCTTGGCTCCTTCGGCCTCGGCTTCGGGAATCATCCCTTTCTTCTGATACAGCACCGACAGGCTGGTATGGGCCAGCACGTCGTCGGGATCGAGTTCCGCGAGTCTTTGCGCGACGGCGATGGCATCATCGTAGCGCTGCAGATCCTGCAGGGCGCGCGCCAGGCCGTGCATGGCTTCGGTGAACGTAGGATCGGCAGTCAGCGACTCCTGATAGGCGGCGACGGCCTGTTCCAGGTGCCCGTCGGCCATCAGATCGAGCGCGGCGTAGTAGTGATCTTCGGCCTTCTGGCGGGCGTTGGCGTCAGGCATGCGGAAAAATTCCAGGCAGATTCTGGATTCTAACACGCGCTGGGATCGTACTTCGGGGCTCAAGGTCTTTACCACGAAGGGCACGAAGGATCACTAAGGAAATCCATGCAATGAAATCCTTCGTGCCCTTCGTGGTTCATGGTTTTCTCTCCCAGAGTGTCCATTTGATCTTGCGGGTATGATGGCTGTATGCGCTACAAGGTTCGCTTTCTTTGGAATTCCACTAAGGGCCATCGGCTGGCGCCGTGGCGGAGCCCCTACCTGCTGTGGCGCATTGAGACCTATACCGGCGTGAAGATGACGCAGATCGGCTTTCTGGAATTTTGGGAATTCGTGTGGCGGGAGCGCCGTGATCTGTGGCGCTTCCTCAAATGGACAGGCGAGATGGAGCGTTGGGCCCACCCCAAACCGAAGAGTTCGTGAACCCGTCAGGGATTGAGCCACCCAAACCCGCATGTTCGAAACTCCCCACAACAATCCGCGCTCGACACTTCAAGTATTTCTGGGATTTCTGCTTGGTATTGTGATCGACTTGGTGTGTTTCTTTTTGTCGATCATGCTGGGCTTTGCGGGCGCACTTCACCGGACTTGGTTGTACGCGGCATTCAATGCGGTTGGCTTGATTGTTGTGGGCATTGTCGCCCTGCGACATTTTCGGGAGTCGAGTTATGCCCAGGGAATTGTGATCGCGCTGTCCCTGGGTTTACTTCTCGACGCGGCCAGCGGAGTTTTTCTTCACTAGGCACGATCAGACGTCGAAACTATGCGCCTTTTCCCGCCGCTGCCGCTTCTCCGAGGAAGATGCTGACTTCGCTGCCCTTGCCTGCGCCGGTGATCTGCGCCGCAGCTGCGCGGTTGGCCACGATCTCGAGATAGCCCATGCTCCCAATGATTCCGAAGACCTCTCCCGGCGCTCCCTCCGCGTAAGCCTTGCGGATGTCCGTGATCTCACGGCTTCCCACCACGACTTTGAATGTCGCCGAAGGTGCGAACAATGCGGGAGCATCTTGCGGCGTCACATTGGTGATCAGATTGCCGAAGCGATCGACTTTCAGCACTACGGCGCGCATGCGGCCCTCCCCCGTGGCCTTGGGCCGGGGCGCGGCGAAGCGCACGTAATCTTCGATCTCGTCTCCAAACTTGTGCGAATCGACTTGCTTGGCCAGATAGGCGGCCACCGGGGCAAAGACGTCGCGCGCATGAAACGTATTGCTGACGGGCATTCGGAAGTAGTGGTCGGAGCTGATGTGCCGGACGTGAATACGCTCTTCCTTAGCATAGACCATCGAGAGCACGCCGTTGTCGGGCGCGACGAAGTGATATCCGTCGCTCGAAGCCAGAATCGGACGCCGAGTAGTGCCCACGCCTGGGTCCACGACGACCACGTGGATCGTGCCGTTGGGGAAGTACGAATACGACTGAGAAATGGCCAGCGCGCCATCGAGTACATCGAAGGCCTGAACGGCGTGAGAAATATCGACGATTGCGGCTTCAGGCACGATGTCGAGAATGACTCCCTTCATCGCACCCACAAAATGATCGTTGGTTCCAAAATCGGTAGTAAGAGTGATGATCGGACGATGTGCCAACATTCCCTCGCTGGAAGACAAAATTCTAGGTACAGCGAAGTTAATTTGCAGAGAACCTGTGCGTCAAGGCACGGAGGTAATAGGGACCGGCGGAATGACCCTAGCGTTGTGAATGTAAAAGAGAATTTGCGCCAGCCAGGGTTGACCCACCGCGTCTTTTTTTCGGCTGCTCCTGAAGATCGAGACTGGTGAAGGGACCGGAGTCGCGGAGTTCAAGTCTGGGTGGGACCACATGTATCGCGATTCGCGCCATGACCCATAGGACCGCGAACCACATAGGGACCGCCCAGAAGAAGATACTCAGATCCCGGACGTGGATCACCCACAACAGGCACACGCCGAGTACCCCGCTCGACGATAGCACCCGCGCATAGATATCCGAAACACGTAGCTCGGAACCGCATCGGGCGCACTTGTTTCCTCTGCGAAGCGACTTCGTGGAGGTCGGAATTGGTCCAAAGCACTGTGGACAATGAAGCATTTGGCGAGTCTCCTTAGCCCACAATTATCTCGACTGTTCAAATCAGCGATAGCACTCAATAGAGGAATGCCGCGCCAATTTCCGCGCCGGCCTTACTCGTATCTCAGCGCCTCAATCGGATTCAGCCGGGAGGCCTTGAGGGCAGGGAAGAAGCCAGAGACGATGCCCACCAGCGAAAGAATCGTGAACGAGATAATCATCACTCCCATCGATGCGTGCAGGAAGATAGCGCCTTCATGGTCGGTGGTTTTGTAGAACTCATCGTAGAGGGGCATGGGTGGAATTGCCCACGTCAGAAATTCGGCGACGGCCATGCCGATCACCCCGCCCACGAAGGTGAGCACCAAGGCCTCCAACAGGAACTGCACCAGAATGTGCCGCGGCCGCGCGCCAATCGCTTTGCGCAGACCGATTTCCCGGGTGCGCTCGGTGACCGATACCAGCATGATGTTCATCACGCCGATGCCGCCCACCGCCAGCGTGCAGACCCCGATCAGTCCCAGTACGGCCTGCAGTCCGAGTGAAAAGCCGTTGATCATGGCGCGGTCTTCGATGGTGTCCCATTCGGGCGTGGCCTTGTCGTCCTTGGGATCGAAGTGGTGCCGCCGCGCGATCACTTCCCGCACCGCCATGAGCGCTTTCTTGTTCAGTTCGGGCGCCGTGGGCTGGATGATGATTTCGTCGGGATCGCGAACGTTTTTCAGATCGCGCATCAGCGCGAAGGGGATGAATCCGTTCTCATTATCCGGACCCTGATACATCGAGTCCTGAATCTTGTTCCGCATGGTGCCGATCACTTCGAAATCCAGGCCACCGATTTCGACGTGCTGTCCCACACCGGGTGCGCCCTGAAACACCTTCTTCGCGGCGTTATAGCCCAGAATCACCACGCGCCGATGGTCGGCGAAGTCGGTCTCGTTGAAGTAGCGCCCGTCCGCCAGTTCCAACTTGCGCATCTGCCCGTACGGCATATCCACGCCGCGGACCTGAATCGAAACCACGCGCGTGCCGATCTTGAATCCGAAGTCGCGGTCGATTTCTCCGCTTACCGCCCGAACAATTGGGACTTCGTCGCGAATGGCTTCGACATCCTCCAGTTCGTACTTGACCGCCTTGCCCGCCCGCTGGCCTCCGGCCTGCATGCTGGTCTGCCCCGGCCAAATGACGATGACGTTGTTTCCCATGTTCAGAAATGCGTGCAGAACGCATCCGCCCAGGCCCTGCCCGTACGCCAGCAGCAGCACGACCGAGACCAGGCCCCAGCCGATGCCCAGCATGGTCAGCGCCGAACGCGTACGATCGCGCATCAGCGACTGCCAGCCTTGCGAAATGAGCTCTTTCATGTACATGGTCTGCTGATCTCTTACAGTGCTAACCTCTTTGCCACGGATCGACGCGGATCACACGGATTCAACAACAAGCGCAATTCTTATCCGTGTTCATTCGCGTGGATCCGTGGCAGACGAAGTTGCCTAGGGCACGGCCGTCCTACTGAACATGGATGTCGCCAGAGCCGGTGCGCAGGCGTAGCAGCGGACCTCCGCCGTGTACCTTGCCGCGAATCTGCTTGTGCGTATCTCCAACGCGTCCCTGCACAGTCATCTCGATGGGTTCCCCCACGTCCACGGTGCCTGAGCTGGTCGAAATGTCCGCGTCAAAGGCGGCATTGCCGGGCAGGCGCACGTGCACATTGCCCGAGCCGGTGTGAATCTCCCACGAGCCGGTCTGCGTCCCTTCGGCGGTCACATCGCCACTGCCCGTCTCGCCGCGGAATTCACCTTGCACTCCGCGCGCCGTGATGTTCCCCGACCCGGTGCGCAGGTCGATGTTGCCCGAGGCGACTTCTTCAATCTCGACATCGCCGCTGCCGGTGCCACCCTTCACAGCGCCGGAAATCTGGCGGGCGCGGATGTTGCCCGAGCCGGTCTGCAGTTGGAGTTCGCCCTTCAAGTTCGCGAGCTTTATGTCGCCCGAGCCGGTTTGCGTGTCGACGTTGCCCTGAGTGCCTTCAATAATCTGGTCGCCCGAGCCGCTACGAGTACGAATCGTGGTATCCGCGGGCACGCTGATCTCGTAGTCCACGGAAATGTTTCGCATGTTCACATAATCGATATGGATGTTGTTGCCCTCCTGGCGAATCGGAGGATTCTGCTCGATCTGGTGGACGTCCACGTCGTGGCCACCCATGAGCCAGTGGTCGCCCACGTGGATCTTGCCGCGAATGAAGACGGACCCGCCGGAGCCGGCGCGTACGGTGACGTCGCCGGAGCGGGTGAGGACTTCAAGATTGACCGGCCCGCTTACCTGCAAGGTCCTTTCGAACTGGCCCTGGAAGCTGGAAGCCAAAACAGCGGTAGAGGTAAACAGCACGACCAGCGCGATTGCTAACGTCGTGAATAGCGATCGGCCGGACACAGGGGAAGGAGCGAGCATGCGATGTTTATTCATAGCGTAGTGACTCCACAGGTGTCATATCCGCGGCGCGCTGGGCCGGATACATGCCCGCGGTCACGGTAATCAACGAAAGGGTGAGAATCGAAGCAACGATCGAAATCCACGAAACGATGGGGTGCGGGACGAAGTCGGGCAAGGGAAGTGCTTCCAGCGCAGCGCAAATACCGATTCCGACGGAGAGCCCCAGAATGCCGCTGACCACGGTCAGCATAGCGGACTCAGCGAAGAACTGCCGCAAGATGTCGCGCTTGGTGGCGCCCATCGCTTTGCGCGTGCCGATTTCGCGGGTGCGCTCGGTGACCGAGACCAGCATGATGTTCATCACGCCGATCCCGCCGAGGCACAGCGTCACGATGGCGACGCAGCCGAAGAACAGGGTTACGACCCCGAAGATCTTGTCCAGCATCTTGGCGCCATCCATCGTGTCCCAGATAAACAGCGCGTCTTTGTCGACGGCGTCGAAGTGGTGGACGCGTGCCAGCGCGCTGCGCACCTGCAGCACTGCTTCCTCGTGCTCTTCCGGATCGCGCACTTCGAAGACGATGTCATCCAGATATCCGCGCGTAATCCCGGCACCGGGCTTGGTCGGGGGAGGAAAATCGCGCGAGATCGCGGAGTACGGCGCGAACAAGTAGTCGTTGTCGGGGCCGCTGTAGTTCGAGTTCTGTTTTTTCTCCTGCAGAACTCCAATCACCAGATAGGGAATGCTCTGCACCAGCATGGTGGCGCCGATGGCGGGCTGTCCTGGAAATAGCTGCCGGTAGGCCTTTGAGCCCAGTACCAGCACGCGGCGGCCTTCGCGCTCGTCATCGTCAGAAATCAGCCGGCCTTCGGAGATCTGCAGAGACCGAAAGTCCTGATACGACGGCCACATGCCAACCACGCCGCGGTTCGCCAGATTGTACTGGCTGACTTCCGGGATCGTGCGCCGCAGTTCCGGGCTGACGTTCTTCACCATGTAGCATTCGTCGCGAATCAAGTCGGCATCATCGACGCTGAGATGAATCTCTCGGCCGGCCGCACGCCCGCCCACTTGCGAGCTCGTGCGTCCGCCCCACATGATGACCAAGTCTTTGCCCAGGGTCTGCATGTGTTTCTTCTGGTCGACACTGAAGCCCCGTCCCAGTCCCACCAGAATGATCACCGACGCGATGCCCCACACGATTCCAAACATCGTGAGGAAGGTTCGCATCTTGTGGGCCCGGAATGTGGCGAACGCCTGGCGCAGGTTTTCGGAGAGAGTCATGACAGTCCCTAAAACGGCATCCGGCTTTCGGCTCTCGGCTTCCGGTGTACGGATAAGCGCTTTGAACCGGAAGCCGGAAGCCGGAAGCCGGACGTCTGTCTTACTGCAGTACTACCTGATCGCCTTCCTTCAGCCCGCTGAGGACTTCGGTTTTGGCGCCGTTGGAGATCCCGATATTGACAGCAACTTTGTCCTTGCCGTCTTTGCCCTTCGGGTTGGGAATCTCGACGGAGGCTTTCTTATCTTTGTCGTACAGGATCGCGCCTTCGGGAATTTGCAGCACGTTCTTGTGTTCTTCCAGGATGATTTCTGCGTTGGCGGTCATCTCGGCCTTGAGTTCGCCGCCCGGATTCTGGATCGATACACGCACTTCAAACGTGGTGACGTTATCTTTTTCCACGCCCATCGGAGAAATCTTGGTCACCTTGCCGTCGAAGGTCTTGTCCTTGAACGACTCGACTTTGATTCGCGCACGCTGTCCGAGATATACCTTGCCGATATCGCTCTCGTCGACTTTGCCCTTCACATAGACTTCGCTGGTGTCGCCAAGTGTCATCACGAGCGTGGCCGACGAACCCAACACGAGGATCGAACTCACCGCGTCGCCCATCTGCACATCGCGCGAGAGCACGATGCCGTCGATCGGCGAGATGATGTCGGTATAGCTGAGTTGCTCTTCGAGTTGCTTCAGGTTTGCCTGGTCCTGCGCCACTTGCGCCTGGGACTGTGCGATCTTGGCCTTGAGCACGGTGACCTGCGCCTTCGAAACGTTCTGCTTGTTCAGGGACATCTCGTAGTTCTTTTGCGCATCATCGAGGGCGGAAGCGGATACCACGCCGTCCTTCGCCATTCCGACTGCCCGGTCATACGCGCGCTTCAACAAGGGAACATCCGGACCTTCCGCGTCCACCTTGGCACGTTCGAAGTCGGCCTGCGAGCTCTTCAAGTTCGCCTGGGCAGCATCCAAAGCCGCGCGCGATTGCTCGACCTGCGCCTCGATCTCGATCTTGTCGAGTTGGGCCAGGAGTTGGCCCTTCTTGACGCGGTCGCCGTAATCGACCATGAGTTTTTTCACAATGCCGCTGGCCTTGGACTTTACTTCGACCTTGGTGATGGGCGTGACCTTTCCGGTCGCCACCACGCTCTTGGCCAGGTCGCCCTTTTCCACTTTGGCGAGTTTCGATGGATCAATCTTGGTGCCGCCGCGCGTCGCCGCAAATACTCCACCCGCGATCAGCAGGACAATGACAGCTACCACGCTGCCCCAGATAATCAGTTTGCGACGCTTCTTCTTATTATTATTTCCGTTACCGTTCACAACGCCTCCTATAGATACCGCCAAGTGGAGATTGGGACCCATTCTGCTGCCCTCACTCCCTAGTACGCGGCCCAACTTACTTTTGTTCCTGCAAAACTATGATTTCCTAACTGAATTCGAAAAGAGACCACCGTCACCGCTAACCCATCTGCCGCCTGCCAGTTAGACCCGTGACCCACTAAAAGGATAGCGGATAACGGAGTGGAAATTTGTGACCCGGCGCACGAGGAAGGAGTGTGGGGAGCGAATGTGGGGACAGCCGCCCTGGGCTGTCCCTCGATCGCACCTCGACTGGTTTTAAGCCCGGACGACGACTGAAACCCTAGGGGCCTTCGGCCGGAGGACAGCCGAAGGCGGCTATCCCCCATCGTTGATCTCTTCGCCTGCACCAAGTACTGCGAGCCACCACGCTACAACTGGTTTCAAATGTTAGAATTACGTTTCAATGATCGCCTTTGTGCTGCTCCGGGTCTTCCTGATCCTTCTCCTGGTGGCGGCCAACGCTTTCTTCGCGGCAGCCGAATTCTCTCTGGTGAGCGTGCGGGACACCCGCATTCAGCAACTCATTTCAGCGGGACGCATCGGTGCGCGCATCGTGCAGCGTCTGCACCAGCACCTCGACGAAGTTGTGAACGGCGTTCAGCTCGGCATTACCATGGTCAGCCTCACTCTTGGCTGGATCGGCGAGCCCATGGTCGCCCGTCTGGTGGAAGGCATGCGGTTCGTCCACGAAGTTCCGCACGCGGCCGTCTACGCTCACACCATTGCCATCGCCATCGCCTTCAGCCTGATCACTTACATGCACGTGATCCTCGGCGAATTGGTGCCGAAGACTCTGGCCTTGCAGCGCGCCGAGCAGGTCGCCCTAGCCGTCGCTGCACCCATGGAGGCGTTCCTCACCCTGACGCGCCCGGTGCTGTTCTTCATGCGCCGCTCTGGCGGCCTGGTTCTCAGGATGTTTGGTGCGCAACCTACTCGGCGAGGCGGAGCCGTTCACTCGCCCGACGAGCTCAAACTCATCGTGACCGCCAGTCGCCAGTTCGGTCAGATTCCCGAGTTTCAGGAAGAAATGATCCACAGCGCCATCGAACTCGACAGCATCACCGTGCGCGAGGTCATGGTGGCGCGCCCCGATATTTTTTCGCTGCCTTCTGACCTCCAGCTCGACGAAGCTCTGGCGCGAGTGGTGGAAGGCCAGCACTCGCGCATCCCGGTCTACGATCCGCAGCGCGGCCCTGAGCACATTGTCGGCGTGCTCTATTACAAGGACCTCATGCGGTGGATGCGGCTGCGCCTGAGCAATCTGGGCCAGTCGACCTCGACACGCATCGCACGCATGCAGATAGGCCAGATCATGCACGATGTTTTGGTTGTCCCCGAAACCAAGGTTCTGGCGGAATTGTTGGCCGAGTTCAAAGATCGTCGCCGCCATCTTGCGGTTGTCGTAGACGAATTCGGCTCGACTGCCGGTGTCATCACTGTCGAGGACATTCTCGAGCAACTGGTGGGCAACATCGAAGATGAATTCGACGTCTCTCCCAGCGAACCCGCGCTGGAAGACGAATCGGTACTGGTGCTCGAGGGTTCGGTCAACATCCGCGACTTGGAGGCTGAATATGGGCTGACGCTGCCGCGGGACGCGGGTTTTGAGACCTTAGCGGGATTTATTCTGGCGAGGCTGCAGAGAATTCCGACCCTGCGCGACTCCTTCGAATACGAAGGGCGGCGCTACACGGTAGAACAGTTGGAAGGACACCGCATCGCCAGAGTCAGAATCGAGAAGACCTCGAAAGTGGAGGGCGAAGCGGAAGTGGCCAAGCAGGGAGGAGATTAATAGGGATGCGCGCTAGTAGAACAAACCCAAAAAAATGTCATCCTGAGCGGAGCACGTCGGCGAGCGAAGCGAGTCGTCGCGCGCAGTCGAAGGATCCCTAGGTTTGGCGTGAAGGTTGCATTCGAGGGACACAAGGTCCTTCGCCTCCGTGCGCTCATTCGAGCGCGCTCCGCTCAGGATGACGATGTAAGTGAGAACTGAAAGCTGAAACTAATCCTCCAACGCGTTCTCTACACCCTGCCCGTAATTTGGCTGGTCGTAAGTCTCGTCTTCCTGCTGATTCACCTCGTCCCCGGAGATCCCATTGCGCAGATGCTCGGCGAAGGCGCGCCCGCCTCTGACATCGCCGCCACTCGCCATGCCTACGGGCTCGACGCGCCACTTGGCGAGCAATACATCCGCTACTGGAAAGGCGTCCTTCACGGGGACTTGGGGCGCTCCATCCGATACAACAAGAATGTGACGGCCAGCCTTGCCCAAGCCTATCCCTACACGCTGCGGCTCACGCTGGCTTCGCTGCTTGTGGCCATCGTCCTTTCGATCCCAGCTGGAGTTCGCTCCGCTCGGCGCCGCAACCAGTGGGATGACCGCTTACTCTCTGTCGTCAGCCTGTTCGGCTTATCGTTCCCAAATTTTGCCTTGGGGCCTATCTTCATATTGTTGTTTTCAATCAAACTTGGGTGGCTCCCCGTCTCAGGTGCCGGATCGTTGGCCAACCTTGTGCTGCCAGCCCTCACCATGGGCAGTGCCCTCGCCGCCATACTCACTCGCATGGTGCGCACCTCGATGCTCGAGGAACTCAGCCAAGACTACGTCCGCACTGCCCGCGCCAAAGGATTGCCTGAGCGCACGGTCGTTTATCGACACGCCTTGCGCAACGCCATGATCCCCGTACTGACGGTGCTAGGCCTGCAGTTCGGCGCGTTACTTGCTGGCGCCATCGTTACAGAGAAGATCTTCTCATGGCCCGGCATCGGACGTCTGACCGTCGACGCTATCTCGGCTCGCGATTATTTCCTCGTGCAGGGCTGCATTCTCGCCATTGGATTGACGTATGTGGCTGTGAACTTCCTGACCGATGTGCTGTATTCCGTGGCGAACCCAAGAATTCGGCAGTGAGTGTACAAACTCCCGTCCCCAAACGGTCATCTCAAAAGCAGAAATTTCCTCTCGCTTGTTAATTCGTCTGCAATCTGTCATCCCGAGCGTAGCATTGCGATTGGCCTTACCAATCGCAGTGCGCAGTCGAGGGATCCGCTGTGGGCGATCGCTATGAAAGATCATTGCTATAGCGTCTATATGATCGCTAGCAAATCGCGCGTGATCTACATCGGGATGACGAACGACCTTACTCGTCGGGTATTTGAACACCAGAACGGGCTCGTGGAGGGATTCACAAAACAGTACCGCTGCCATCGCCTGGGGTATTACGAATCTTTCGACGACGCAGCCAAGGCAATCGACCGCGAGAAGCAGCTAAAGCGCTGGAGTCGAGTGAAGAAGGTCTGGTTGATTGAGCGCTGAAATCCCACATGGGAGGACTTATCAGCCGAGTGGTTCACGAGGCATAGGTACCAGCCCGGGAAAACAGGTCCCTCCCACTCGCCAGTTGATCTGCTTCGCAGCTCAACTGATTCGGTCGGGATGACAGGTCGGTTGGATATGAGTCATCTTAGGCGGAGGTGGGACACAGACGCTGCCCCACCTCCTGCCCGCTGCAAACTACGCTGCCTGCCTCACTTTTTTCGCCCGTTCTTCGAGTTCCTTGGGCGCAACATCTTCCACATGCGTGGCGACGCCCCACAGGTGTCCGAACGGGTCTTGTAGGAAGCCCGAGCGATCGCCATAGAACTGATCCTCCACGGGCTTGAGGATCTTCGCTCCCTCGGCGGCCGCGCGCTCGACCACGCGGTCCACGTCGGGAAGGTAAACATAGAGGCTCACCGGACTTGCGCCGATCGTGGCCGCGCTGGTGTGTCCCTGCCCCATGCTGGGATTCTCGTCGGCCAGCATGATGTGCGAGTTGCCGATCTTCAATTCGGCGTGTCCGACTTTGCCGTCCGGAGCGTCCATGCGAAATAGTTCCGTTGCGCCGAACACCTTCTTGTAATAGTCGATGGCCCGGGCAGCGCCTCGGATGATCAGGTATGGGGTAATGGTGTTGTAATCTTTGGGAATATACGAGACTTTACTCATGATTTTCTCCTTAGGAGTGTGGGCTAAGGGTGGAGGTTACGGCGCGCACGGGACCGGCGATTCGATCCCGGCATTTCTCCTTATGAAAACACATTTGGAGGATGATCTCAAGGCATAGCAGCTCGCCGATTTCTCAATCATTTATGGCGCAGCTGCGGGGACTACGTGAATCGTCTGCAGCCACGTCTCCACCAGCTTCGGCCAGGCTGTAACTGGAAGCTCTGTGCGCCGCAGTCCATAGCCGTGCCCGCCGTTGGCGTAGAGGTGCATCTCGGCCGGAACTTTGGCGTTCTTCAGCGCGAGAAAGTAGACGGTGGAATTTTCGACGTGCACAGGATCGTCTTCAGCCTGAACAATAAAAGATGGCGGAGTGTTTTCGGTGACGCGAATCTCGGCGTTGGGGGCAAAGTTCTGCTCCGAGAGCGCCAGGTAGCCGGGATAAACGATTACAGCGAAATCGGGGCGGCAGCTGACCTTGTCCGCGTCATCGATGGGATCGTAGAGTCGCTGCTCAAAGTGCGTGCTGAGCGCCGCAGAAAGATGGGCCCCGGCAGAGAATCCGAGTACTCCGATTCGCGCCGGATCAATGTGCCACTCTGCCGCGTGAGCCCGCACGATTCCAAGCGCACGTTGCGCATCCTGCAGCGCGGCGGAAGACTTGGGATAAGGCCCCGAGTCTGGCACTCGGTACTTGACCAGAACGCAGGTCATGCCAGCCGAGTTCAGCCAGTCGCACACCTCTGTGCCTTCAAGATCGATGGCCAGAATGTGATATGCCCCGCCGGGGAATACGACAATCGCAGCGCCGGTGTTCTTCTCCTTTGGTGTGTAAATCGTAAGGGTAGGCTTCGAGACATTTCCCAGGCGCATGACCGGCTTGCCGGCGACCAAACGATCGTTGGCGGTTGTGGTGTCGACCTCGGCCGCGGAAGTCGCTGCGCCGGGCGCTCCGTGCGGCCAGAGGTCCAAAATCAGATGACCGGGGGCGGGCTGCCATGCGGGCCTTTGTGCGAACAGGCTGACGGAGAGAACGCCAACTGCGGCGAGAGAAGAGAGACGCTTTCGCATTATGAGGGCCCTTGGATTTGAAGAGTTGATAAAAACGGAACGATGATCGCAGCCCCATCGCATTTGGTGCAAGCACTCGTTATAAGATTGTCCCGAACATATCAATGTCCAGCGCCGCCATCTCGGTCCGCCGCAAGCTTCTCGGAAACGCCCGCCACAATCCGTTAGCGGCGATCGGCATGGTCTTAGTGTTGCTCTTCGTCATCTTTGCCCTTTTCGCGCCCTGGATTGCGCCGCAGGACCCGGCCTCGATCCATCTTCCCGCGCGCCTGGATCCGCCATCGTCTGCCCACTGGTTCGGCACCGATGAATTGGGCCGTGACATTCTTTCTCGCGTCATCCACGGCGCGCGCATCTCCATGCTGGTCGGAACCTGCGTTGTGCTCACTTCGCTCGCGTTGGGGCTCATCATCGGCTCCATTGCCGGATACTACGGAGGCGGCATCGACCGCTTCGTCAACGTCGTATTGATGAACGCATTTCTGTCTTTCCCCGGAATTCTGCTGGCGATCGCTTTCATCGCTTTCCGCGGTCCCGGGATCTTCAACTTGGTTCTCGCGCTGTCTCTGGGTGGATGGGTTGGCTATGCACGCCTGGTTCGCGGACAAGTTCTCGCTGCCCGCGAACGCGAATTCGTCGAAGCGGCCCGGGCTCTCGGCGCTAGCGATCTGCGCATCATCGTTCGCCACATCCTGCCGAACATTATTCAGCCGGTGGTCGTTCAGGCCGCGATCGGAATGGCCGGGGCTATTCTCGCCGAAGCCACCATGAGTTTTCTCGGACTCGGCGTTCCTCCGCCGACCTCCAGTTGGGGAGCGATGCTCAACGACGGCCGGGCCCATCTGTTCGACGCCCCGCACCTCGTGCTGTTTCCCGCGCTTGCCGTGATGCTGGCTGTGCTGAGCTTCAACTTTATTGGTGACGCGCTGCGTGACTACCTTGATCCCCGCTCCCGCATCGAAGCAGGACTGTAGGAGATCCTTCGCTCCGCTCAGGATTTCGGCTGCGGGCTCCCGCTTCGCTCACGCCCGCAAAACGCCTCAACTTCGCTGGAAAGCCGCTCCAGCCAAGCCATTTGGCTTGTAAGTGCTTCACGCCAAAAAACATAAAAACCTTGCAACATTTCTTGACAATCTGGGTTTCCTCTTCCGTGGCCACAAAGTTTTAGAAAAGATTCGACAAAATCAGACCGATGGGAGAGTTCTAATGAAGAGCACGATCAAGATTGCGCTTCTGAGTACAGCGCTCGCGATTCTTGCGCTGCCAGTTGTGGCCCAAACCACCAACCCCGCGCCGGTTACCGGCGAAAGCATTCAAGACCGAAAAGAGAACCAGCAGGACCGCATCGCCAACGGCGTAAAGAGCGGCCAGTTGACGGCAGGCGAGACGGCGAACATCGAAAAGAAAGAGTCTAGCCTCAACCACGAAGAGAAAGACATGCGCTCGCTCGATAACGGCAAGCTGACCGCGGCTGACAAGACCACGCTGAACCAGCAGCAGAACAAGCTCTCGAATCAGATCTATCAGGACAAGCACAACACGGCAGTGCAGAACACGGCCCCGAAGAGCGAAGTCGGCCAGCGGCAGGAGAATCAGCAGGACCGCATCGCGCAGGGCGTCAAGAGCGGACAGTTGACTGCCGGGGAAACCGCCCATCTGGAAAAGAACGAGGCGAAGATCAATAAGGAAGTCCGCAACGACCGCGCGGCTAACGGCGGCAAGCTGACGGCTCAGGAGAAGCAGCAGGTCAACCATCAGCAGAACAAGATGTCGCGCCAGATCTATCGCGACAAGCACAACGGTCGTAGGCAATAAGCCGGTTCCCACCGCGTGAAGAAAAAAAGAGAGAAGTCGGAACGCCTCCGGACCAACCGGAGGCGTTTTGCCCGTGTGCCGAGCATGTTCGACAACTTGAGGGTGAAAGTCCCTTTGACAGCCTGATGGAGGTGAAGTCATAGCAAAGCGCAAGGGTGAAATAACACTCGTCGCGAGGCGAGGCCTGAAAGAAGCGCAGAGCAAAGACGCGAGCCGATGAACAAGAACCGGATACGAGGCCTACGGTGGCGGGCGAGCGGGCAGGTGACTGCGAAGCCCATATCCATCAAGCTCACTGGTGGTAAATCCGGCGGTTGCGCGTCGAAGGTGGTCGAACTTACCTCGGGAGATCTGCGGCATGTCACACAACGTGACTGAGGATGAAGCGATTCACCCTGACCGTGTCGCAGAAGTCAGCAGAGGGCGTAGTAGGTCATGCAGTCGGCGAGGATATTGAGGCACTCCAAATGCCGAAAGGCGGAGAAACAGATAGGCCACGCCGGGAACGATGAGCGAAGGCCCGAACGGTACCCCGCAAGGGGAATAAAGGGAAGGGCAAGTAAGCGGTGCGACTCATGAGCGGACAGCGGCAGAAAAACCGGCCCGAACAAGGGAGGCTGGCCTTTCCGGCGGAAAGTAGGAGTGATGCTCCGATGGCCGCCGTGCAAGGGACCGAAACGCTTATGGCGAAGCACAGGAACGAAAGCCTGGCCGGAACCGAACGACTGATGGAGGAGGTCCGCGAGCTGGAAAACTGCAAGCAGGCATTACAACGAGTCAAGGCTAATAAAGGGAGTCCGGGGGTAGACGGGATGACCGTCGACGAACTCCCGGAGTACCTGAAGCAGCATGGGCTGGAAATCGGGGAACAGCTACGAAACGGAACCTATCAACCGCAGCCGGTCAGGCGGGTGGAAATCCCGAAGCCGGACGGCGCGGGAGTGCGCAAGTTAGGCATTCCTTGTGTGCTGGATCGGTTCGTCCAGCAGGCGGTGTTGCAGGTTCTGCAGAAGCGCTGGGACCCGACGTTCTCCGAACACAGCCACGGTTTTCGACCGGGGCGCAGTGCGCGGCAAGCGGTGCACGAGGCGCAGCAGTACATCGCCGAAGGGTACCGCTGGGTGGTGGACCTCGACTTGGAGAAATTTTTCGATCGAGTCAATCACGATCGCCTGATGGCGGCGGTAGCCAAGCGCGTGGCCGACAAACGAATGCTCAAACTAATTCGAGCCTTCCTGGAGGCCGGAGTGATGGAGGACGGGTTGGTGAGTGCGGTGGATGAGGGAACGCCTCAGGGCGGTCCACTTTCACCGTTGCTCAGTAATCTGGTGCTGGACGAACTGGACCGGGAGTTAGAGCGGCGCGGTCATCGCTTCGTGCGTTATGCCGACGATTGCAACATCTACGTGGGCAGCGAACGAGCGGGACAGCGAGTGATGGAGAGCATTACGCGCTTCATCACGCACCGACTCAAGCTCAAGGTGAATCAGGCGAAGAGCGCCGTGGCCCAACCGAGGCAAAGGAAATTTCTCGGATTTAGCTTCACGAGCGAACGAGAACCTCGGAGGCGGATCGCCCCCAAGGCCATCGCTCGCTTTAAGGAGAGGATCCGGGAACAGACACGTCGAACCCGCGGCATCAGTCTGACGCAGATGGTCACACAGATCGCGACCTACCTGCGGGGATGGCTCGGATACTTCGACGATTGTCAAACCCCCTCGGTGTTGCAAACCCTTGAATCGTGGCTACGCCGTCGACTTCGGTCGGTGGTGTGGAAGCAATGGAAACGGGGACGGACGCGATTTCGCGAACTTCGCAAACGGAATGTGAGCCAGGACCTGGCGGCGCAAACCGCCGGCAGTCCTCACGGCCCGTGGCGCATCGCCAACTCGCCCGCCTTGGCCATGGCTTTGCCCAATGTCTACTTTGCCCAGCTCGGCCTTCCACCCATGGTCGTGCGGTTTTAGCTTAATCCGCCGAACCGCCGTATGCGGACCCGCATGTACGGTGGTGTGGCAGGGGAGGCGGGGCGACCCGTCCCCCTATGCCGATTTCTGGCACTTGCGGCCAGGGCCCCTCGTAAGCCTCTGAAAGCATGCCAGATCCGATTCTTGACATACATCGCAAATTGCAATATAACTATTGCGTATTGAGATACATCTTCGAGGGCGTGAACGGTGAAGCTGGGCGAGAAAATTCGGTACCTGCGCGAAGTGGAAGGATCGTTGCGCGGTCTCGGGCGTCCCATGACGCAGCTTGAGTTGGTGCGCGCCATCCGCGAGGAACTGGGCAAAGGCAATTCGATCAGCCAGTCCTATCTCTCGCAGATCGAGAACGGAGCGCGCCCGCACATGACGCAGTCGTCGCGCGCGCTCTTGGCCAAGTTCTTCAAAGTGCATCCCGGCTTTCTCGTGGATGACCCAGATGGCTACCACGCCGAACTGACCTCTGACCTGCGCACGACGGAAGGGCAACTCGATGTGTGGTTGCTGCAAGGTTCGGAGAAATTCGCGAACGATCCGGAAGTCAGCAAGGTGCTGATCAAAGCCGCGCGCGAAAAAGACACACGCCGCAGCTTTCTGTTGTTGGGCGCGATTCTCGAAACGCCGGGACTGGCCGACCGCCTGTTGGAGGCGCTCCGGCCCGAACTCGCGGCCGGCAATGGCAACCATCGCAAGGCCGCGAATGGGGAAGGGAGGCGAATCCGATGACGTCGACAGGTTTTGACTGGTCCGATTTCTATTTGATCTGTTTTGCGGTTGGTTTCTGCTTCAGTTTTTTTTCGTTTGTATTTGGAGGATCGCGTTTCGGACGACTGCATCTGCCGCACTTTCACGGACACGGCGTCCCACACCTGCCTGTAGGGCACGCTCCTATGGGACACGCTCCGGTCGGCGGCGGACACGCCCCCACAACACACGGCGTGGCGGCACCGAACGCTCCGGGTGCGCATCAGGCATCGCGCGGCAGCGGCGTTTCGCCGTTCAATCCACCGTCGCTGGCTGCGTTTCTGGCCTGGTTTGGAGGTACGGGATATTTGCTCACGCGCTTCTCCTCGGTATGGGTTGGTTTGGGGCTGTTGTTGTCGGTGGGCAGCGGACTGGTCGGAGGCGGAATCATTTTTCTGTTCCTCAGCCGAGTGCTGATTTCCGACGGAGAGAACATGGACCCGGCTGACTACGAGATGGTCGGCGTACTTGGACGGTTGGCGGTTTCCATCCGCGAAGGCGGCACAGGCGAAATCGTCTACTCGCAGGTTGGAACTCGACGAGTCTGTGGCGCCCGCAGCGAAGATGGCAGTGCCATGGCCAAAGGGACTGAGGTGGTGGTCACGCGCTATGAAAAGGGAATCGCCTACGTTCGCTTGTGGAGCGAAATGTCGGGCGAAGACGAAACGACCGCCGGCAATTCGATGGAGCGCTGATCGGAGCGTTGAGCGGATCGCTGAACAATCCTCGTGCTTGGAGACGGTATGAACGGACGTTGGTACAAGACGCTGGTTGCGCTGATGTGGCTGGCACTGCCGATCACGGCGGTGGACTACTCAGGCAACTGGGATCGTCTGCCGGTGAGGATGGCGGTGCACTTCGACGCCAACTGGCAGCCCAATGGCTACACGTCCCGCGAAGGAGCCCTGGAGTTGGGGCTGGGCATCATGGTGTTCATGCTGGTCGTGTCGACGGTCGGATTATTGATCGCGCACGCTTTGAAGCCTGCCGCGGCCTGGCCGCTGCTCATGGTCTTTTATGTGACGATCGGTTTTGTGTGGTTTGGAAACCGCTCGATTATCAAGTGGAATCTGAACCCGCCGCCAGCCCATTCCGAGTTGATGGGCGCAGATCCCCAGCGGTACGTGACTCATGGCGCACCGGAGTATCTAACACTGCATTCGTAACAGGAGGCATTATGTTCAACGGAATTTCGAACGTGGTGGAGATTTGGATCTTCGTCGGGCTTGGCGTGATGGTCATTCTCTTCCTGATGAGCGGAATGGCCAGGCTCTATCGCAAAGCGGGGCCGCACGAGGCACTCATCGTGTACGGCCTGGGCGGAACGCGCGTGGTGCAGGGTCACGGCACGCTGGTATTGCCGATGGTGCAGATTTGCCGCGACCTGTCGCTAGAACTGATGTCGTTCGACGTGGCGCCACAGCAGGATTTGTACACCAAGCAGGGCGTCGCCGTGACGGTGGAAGCGGTAGCGCAGATCAAGGTGAAGTCCGATCGCGAGTCTGTATTGACCGCGGCCGAACAATTCCTCACCAAGTCCGATCAGGAGCGCGAGGGCCTGATCCGCCTCGTGATGGAAGGCCACCTGCGCGGCATCATCGGCCAGTTGACCGTTGAAGAAATCGTCAAGCAGCCGGAGATGGTTTCCGACCGGATGCGCGGCACGTGTGCCGAAGACATGAACAAGATGGGATTGGAAGTCATCTCGTTCACCATTAAGGAGGTTCGCGACAAGAACGAATACATCACCAACATGGGCAAGCCGGATGTCGCACGCATCAAGCGTGACGCCGATGTAGCTACCGCGGAAGCGGACCGCGATACGGCGATCAAGCGCGCCCTGGCGCAGCGGGAATCGGCTGTGGCCAAGGCGCAGGCTGATCAGGAGCGCGTGCTCGCCGAGACCTTGTCGTTGGCCAAGCAGGCGGAATCGCAACGAGACCTGGAAATCAAAAAGGCGCAATACCTGGAAGTCACCAAGCGCCAGCAGGCGCAAGCCGATAAGGCTTACGACATCCAGACCAACATCATGCAGCAGCAAGTCGTCGCTGAGCAGGTGAAGGTGCAGCAGATTGAGAAAGAGCAACAGGTCAAAGTGCAGGAGGCGGAAATCAACCGTCGCGAAAAGGAACTGATCGCGACCGTGTTGAAAGGGGCCGAGATTGAGCGTCAGCGCATTGAGACTCTCGCCGCGGCCGAGAAGCAGCGTCTGATCGCGGAAGCCGAAGGCCAGGCCTCATCGATTCGCGCGCAAGGCGAAGCCGAAGCCGAAATCATATTCAAGAAAGGCGACGCCGAAGCCCGAGCAATGAACGTGAAGGCCGAGGCTTTCCAGGAGTACAACCAGGCGGCGGTCATCGACCGGCTGTTCGCCAGCATGCCGGAGATCGTGAAGGCGTTGGCTGCTCCATTGGCCAATGTCGACAAGATTACCATCGTCTCCACTGGAAACGGCGATGGCGCGGGCATGAGCAAAGTCACCGGCGACATCACCAAGATGGCGGCACAAGTGCCGGCGCTGTTCGAGACGCTCTCGGGCATGCCGCTGTCGGAGTTGATGGGCAAGATACGGCTGATCGGCGACAGAGCCCCGAAACCGGGCGATGCGCCGAAAGCCTAGCGAGGGGTGCGGGAACGAGCCGGGGCTCGTTCCCGCTCCTGCAGCGACGGGCGCATTCGCCCGTCCCGCCAGAGTGGAGCTCGGCGGAGAGTTGGAGCCTGGTTATGACGAACAAATCCAAATACGCTGGAGTGGGTATCGCGCTCGGAGCGGCGCTGGGCGCGGTGTTCGGAGTGCTGGCGGGAAATATGGGCCTCTGGCTCGTGATCGGCATCGCAATCGGAGTGCTGATCGGCGCCTCGTTTCGCAGCAAGCCAACGCACTGTCCGCAGTGCGCGCAGATCCACCGAGCGCATGAATTAAGAAGACAGGTATGACAGCCCACAGAACGCTTGACAACAAGCAAGAACTGATCGACCCAACTCGAGAGGGTTGGCTAAAAGCTAGAAGCTAGAAGCTAAGAAGGGGGTTCGATATGGCACTACTGGAGCGCGTTTCGACACTAGTCCGGGCCAACCTCAACGACCTGATCGACAAGGCCGAGGAACCGGAAAAAATGATCAAGCAAGTCATCCTCGACATGCAGAACCAGCTGTTGCAGGTCAAAACGCAGGTGGCGATCGCCATCGCCGATCAGCACCTGCTGGAGAGTAAGCAGAAAGAAAACGAGAACAAGGTGGCCGAATGGATGCGCAAGGCGGAACTCGCCGTCGACAAGAAAGAAGACGACCTGGCGCGCGCCTCGCTCTTGCGCGTGGAGAGTTATCGCGAACTCAGCGAAAACTTCACGCAACAGGTTTCGGACCAGAAGGCGCAGGTGGAAAACCTGAAGTCGGCACTGCGGCAGCTCGAGCAGAAGCTGACCGAAGCGCTGGCCAAGTCCGACGTGCTCATCGCGCAGCATCGCCGTGCCCGCGCTGTGGGCAAGGCTAGCGACGCGCGCATGGCTTCGGGCGACGGCTCCAAGGCCGCAGCCTTCGACCGCATGAAGCGAAAAGTGGCGCACTCGGAGGCTGTGAGCCAGGCGAAATCGGAAATCGCCGGCGACAATCTCGACGATCGCCTGGCAGCTCTCGAAAAAGAGGACCGCATCGAGCAGTTGCTGGCCGATTTAAAAGCGAAGCGCGGAGCGTGAGGGGCGATCTCCTCGCGCCCTCCCATACCGGAGTGACTCCTTGGAGGGAGTATGACTCGCAGCAGCAGTAGTTTGTCTACCGCGGCGGGGATATTAGCGTTGTCCTTGGGCCTTCTCGTGAGGCTCTGGACCAATGGCAACATCGCTCATTTCGCCAGCGGCTTTCTGTTGGGCGTTTCCATTGCATTGCTGATTCTGGGTCTGGCGGGGGCGTCGCGCCGCACCTCGAGGTGAAGATCAAGCTTGCCAGCTGGATCTTCTTCAGAGCCTTCGGAAGCCCAACTCCGCGGGCAAAGCAAGAAAACCACGATTGCTCTATCAGTTACAGCTCAGCTGCAACCTTTGCAACAGGCTCGGGTTCCTTAGTTATGAAGGGACGCCAGCTGTATCCTGGCATCCTTGGCGGGCGTTAGCGGCATCCTCTTAACATGCCGCTTCGGGGCCTGGGAAAAGGAGCTGTAACTCATGACTAAACTTGTCACTGCAGCGTTATTGGGCATCACGCTGATCTTGTCCGGGTGTGGGTCGAATTCGAGTTCAAACGCCAATATCAACGGCACGTGGTCCGCAGCCCTGTCGAACTCATCATCGGTCAACACCTTCGCCTTTGTGACGCATTTGACCGTGAATTCCGACGGGTCTTTGGGGACGACCAGCTTTACCCTTACCTTGGACAATTCGCCCTGCTCGTTCCCCAGTTCGACCGAGAGCGGGTCATTCACGCTCATGGGGAAGTTCAACGGCCAGGTATCAGGGAAATTTCACTATGTCGTGATGTCCGCAGGCGTTGAGGTGAATACTCTCACCCTGGACGGCACCGTGAGCGGCGGGACCATCGCCGGCACATGGACCGTAAGCGGAGCGACCGCGAACTGCGCCGGCAACGGAACCTTCACCATGAGCCCGGTATTAACGCCAATGGCGCGATAGGTGGTGGAGAAGTTTGTCCTGTATCCGCTCTTCTTGCGGCCGCCCTTGGAAACTTCCTCCACGGGCGGCATCCCTTACATCCATTGACGCACCTACCCGCATCTCTCTATTCTCATAGGGGACCCCAATTCTTAAGGACGGTACATGAAGAAGCTTGCATTTCTGACGCTGCTGGCGCTGGCGTTCGCTGTTAGCAGCTGCGGCACGAGCCCCAACACAAACCCTACCACTAGCACCTCTGCCACCGGATTTTGGGAAGCCCAACTGGTGGGAGGCACGGGCGAGGCCAGCAAGCTGGGCTTCGTGACCGCCTTCAACGTCATCAATATTGGGCCGCTGAATATTACGAGCTTCAGCTTCTTCAACGCGAGCGCCTGCTTCGCCAATGGCGTCGATGGCAGCACCGAAGCCGGGACAGCCGCATTCACCACGAATATATCAACGGGGCAAGTTACGGGTTCGCTGACCTATACGGTGACGTCCTCCATCCCCCCAGGCAACATCCTGACCTTAACCAGCGTCCAAGGTGGCCTCACCGGTACATCCAACGGCACGACGACGACCACGGGAACTCTGAGCGACGGCGTGGCCGTCGGGACATGGCAATTAACCGGCGGTCAAGGCGACGCCAGTTGTGTGGGCCAGGGCACTTTCATCATGTGCCAAGGCAAAAATACCTGCACGGTTCCGTAGATCCTGTCGGGTGGGGGCCGGTGGCGAATCCTTCACGCTCTCTTTCGCGCCGTCCGCTCTTCCTTCCTTTGACCTCGCTGCTATACAGTGAAAGCCATGAAGCGCTCTCTGAAACAGATCGCTGAGGCGGTCGGAGCCCGCCTGATTGGCGACGGCCACGCCGAAGTGGGTGCTGTGGCCAGCATGGAATCGGCCACGCAGCAGGATCTAGTTTTCGTCGACGATGAGAAACATCTATCTGCGGCACTGCAGTCCCGGGCGGGCGCGATCATCGCGGGAGAGTTTGCAGCGTCGGCGACGCCTGCAAGGCCGCTTCTGCTCAGCGATCATCCTAAGCTTGCGTTCGCCCGGGCCGCCCGGCTGCTACGCGATGGATCGCCGCGCGACAATACTGCCCCTCACCTTTATGTGCACCCGACTGCGGTGGTTCATCCTTCCGCAGTCCTCGCTGGCGATGTTTTAGTGGAAGAGTGTGCCGTCGTGTCCGAAGACGTCATGGTCGAGTCGAACACCAGAATTGGCTCAGGTTCCACTGTCGGAGCGGGCGTCAGAATTGGGCATGATTGCGAAATCTACCCCAACGTCACGATTTATCCGGGGACAAGGCTGGGCCATCGAGTGATAGTTCATGCGGGCGCCGTCCTCGGCAGCGACGGCTTCGGATATGTGCGCGACCGCAAGACCGGACACTACGAAAAATTCCCACAGGTCGGACGCCTGGTCATCGAAGACGATGTCGAGATCGGTGCGAATACGACCATCGATCGTGGCGCGCTCGATGAAACGCGCATCCGCCGGGGAGCGAAGATCGACAACCTGGTCCACATTGGCCACAACTGCCAGATCGGTGAAGACGTCGTGATTGCCGCGCAGACGGGTCTGTCGGGAAGCATCGTGATCGAGAACGGAGTCGTGCTCGGCGGCCAAGTCGGGATTGGGGAGCACGCGCGCATCGGAGAAGGCGTCATGCTCGGCGGTCAGGGCGGCGTTTTGCCCAACAAAGTTTTGCGCGGCAAGGGTGTGGCGTTCTGGGGAACGCCAGCGCAACCGTTGCGACAGTATCTGAAGCAACTGGCAACGCTGGCGCGGCTGGCGAAGAGATAGACGCTGGCGTCCGGTTGCCGGCTCTCGGCTTTCGGATAAAGTTCGAACCGAACGCCGGATAGCGGAAGCCGGAAGCCTTTTCCTATGGCAATCGTCATCATCGGCGGACATTCGCGCAGTGTCGGAAAGACCAGCGTGGTCGCAGGGCTCATCTCGGCGCTGCGTGAATTCGAGTGGACCGCCGTCAAGATTACGCAATACGGACATGGCATTTGTTCGGCGAATGGCGAAGCCTGTGACTGCGCGACAGCGGACCACTCCTGGGCGATTTCCGAGGAGCGTGACCGATCGGGCGATTCGGACACCTCAAGATTTCTCGTGGCGGGTGCCGTGCAGGCGTTGTGGGCGCGTACGGAGCAGGGTCGCCTGGCAGAAGCGATGCCCACCTTGCGCCGTCGCTTGGAGGGCACACGCAACGTGATCATCGAGTCGAACAGCGTCTTAAAGTTCCTGCGCCCGGATCTCTACCTGACAGTCCTCGATCCCTCAGCGGAAGATTTCAAGAATTCAGCCCGCGAGTTCCTGGACCGCGCTAATGCCGTAATCCTGCATGAAGCGCTGGATGGCCCAAAGTGGCAAGCAGTTTCTCTGAAGCCGGTATCCGACCGCCCGATTTTCCGCATTGCCCCGCCGCCCTACGTAACTGGAGAGATCGCAGAGTTCGTGCGTACAAGCCTTGTGGCACAGAGTGCCCCGGGAAGAGAAACTGAAAGCTAGAAGCTAGAAACTAAGAACCGAGAACTGAGAACTGAACGAGAACTGCTTTTGTTATCATCGCGCGTGCGCCAAATTCACCTCAGCGCCTGGCTCCTGGTCCTGCTCTCGGCCATTCTGCAGGTCATCATTTTTCCTCTTCCCGGCGTATACGTGCTGTCCTGGTTCGCGCTGGCTCCCCTGGTTGTGGCTCTGTTGCGCGCGCGTCCCGCCGGTGAACTCGAGATTGCGGGCTCCGTCAGGCTGCGTCCTGCCACGCCCTGGCAGGGATTTGTTCTCGGCTACGCCTGCGGAATCCTGTGGTACGCGGGCACCTGCTACTGGATCTACGACACCATGCGCCAGTACGGCGGCCTCAGTGGCCCCGAGGCGCTGCTCGCTCTGTTTCTCTTCTGTTGTTATCTCGGGCTCTATCACGGCTTGTTTGGCCTGCTCGTCGGCCTGCTGGCTGGCTCAGGGCGTGATTTCCGCCGCCCGCTGGTGATGGCTCCGTTCCTGTGGGTCGCCGTCGAACTGGCGCGCACGCGGATCACGGGCTTCCCCTGGCTCCTGCTCGGGATCTCCCAAGTGGACAACGTCGCCCTCAGCCGCATCGCCGCATCGACGGGCGTCTACGGCATTTCATTCGAGATCCTGCTGGTGAATGTTGCGCTGGCCGCGGCATTCCTAGTCCCGCGCGAGAAGCGTGGAACACTGTTGGCTGCGGCACTCGCAGCAGCAGCAGTCCTCCAGGCCGGAAGACTCGTCGAAGCTTCCCCCGCGAAGGCGGATCGCACAGCGCTCCTGGTGCAGCAGAATATTCCGGTCTCAGCCGAATTCACGCCGGCATCATTGCAGCAGACGTTGAATGAATTGACGGAACTCACGGTTAAGTCCGCGGCTAGTAGCTCAATAGCGAAAGTCGATCTGGTTATCTGGCCGGAGTCGCCCGCGCCGTTCTTCACCAACGACCAGCGATTTCGCGACGCACTGAGCGAAATGGCCCGCACGACCAAGACTTGGACAATCGCAGGTGCAATTGGAACTGCATCGTCAACGGGCGGGCAGACCGGCCCGGTATTCAACTCCGCAGCCTGGGTCAGTCCGACCGGCGAGTGGACCACGCGCTACAACAAGATTCATCTCGTGCCCTTCGGCGAGTTTCTACCATTCCCGTCCTTGTTTTCGTTCGCGGGAGGCCTGACCAGGGAAGTCGGTGAGTTTCAGCGGGGCACCTCGCGCAAGCCACTGGAAGGCGCGGACCAGCACCCGGGCGTGTTCATCTGCTACGAATCCATTTTTCCAGATGAAGTTCGCCAGTTTGCCGATCAAGGCGCCGAAGTCTTCGTGAACATCTCGAATGACGGATGGTACGGCGACAGCGGCGCCTACGCACAGCACCTGAATCAGACCCGCATGCGCGCCATCGAGAACAATCGCTGGCTACTAAGCGCCACCGACACCGGCGTCACAGCGTCGATCGACCCTCTAGGCAGGGTCGTTGCAAAGATTCCGCGCAAGGAGCGCACCGCCTTGATCGCACCCTACGCGCTTACTTCCGACACCACGTTCTACACCCGCCACGGCGACTGGTTCGCGTACGCGTGTGCGATAATTTCAATCGGAGCGCTACTCACACGTTTCCTATCCCGTAAAAAGGCTGACGCGTCCTCATGAATCAAGAGTTGGTCCTGGAATACGAAAAACTCAGCAAGAAGGTCCACGAACTTCGGGAGTATCTTTGACGCGGAAAAAGTTCGTCCGCAGCTAGCCGAAATTGAAAAGCAGTCCGCCGACCCGAACCTTTGGTCGAATCCGCAACGATCGCAGCTGGTAATGCGTGAAAAGAAGCGGTTGGAGCATGTGCTCGAGACCGATACCGACCTCGCACGCCGTTGTGACGATATCGCCGCCTACTTTGATCTCGCCAAAGAAGGCGAGAATGTCGATGCCGACCTGCAGCGCGAAATCGGCGTGCTCCGTGACCTGCTCGACCGGCTTGAAACTGAGACTCTGCTCTCGGGCGAGAACGATGAGCGCAACGCCATCGTCACCATTCATCCCGGAGCAGGCGGCACCGAGTCCCAGGATTGGGCCGACATGCTTCTGCGCATGTACCTGAGGTGGGCCGAACGGCGCGGGTTTGAGACCGTACTCTACGACTACCAGCCGGGCGAAGAAGCAGGACTCAAGTCGGCGACCTTTGCGGTGAACGGGGAATACGCCTTCGGACTCTTGCAGGGCGAAATCGGCGTGCACCGCCTGGTTCGCATCTCGCCGTTCGATCAGGCCAAGCGCCGGCACACCTCCTTTGCCAGCGTTTACGTCTCGCCGGAGATCGACGAGAGCATTGAAATCGTCATCAAGCCGGAAGATATTCGCATCGATACTTACCGCTCGAGCGGTAAGGGCGGACAACACGTGAACACTACAGACTCTGCCGTGCGCATCACACACATTGCCACGGGCCTGGTTGCCAATTGCCAGAATGAGCGCTCACAGCACAAGAACAAGGAGCGCGCCATGAGCATGCTGCGTTCCAAGCTTTACGAATTCGAAATGGAGAAGAAGCGCGCGGCCACCAAGAAAATTGAAGACTCGAAACTCGACATCGAATTCGGGTCTCAGATTCGTTCCTATGTGCTGCAGCCGTACCGCATGATCAAGGACCACCGCACCAAGACCGAGGTCGGCGATGTCGACCGCGTTCTCGACGGCGATCTGCAGCCGTTTATCCGTGCGTATCTGCTCGCAAGACGCGGGGAAAAGCAATGATCAGTCACAAGAGTCTGGATCTCATTCACGATTGTCATCCTTGAGGCCCACGTTCTTTGCGGGATGAAGAGCCTGCCCCGAGCGGAGTCGAAGGGACCTATGCACGTTGCCAGCAGCACTGATGATTTCAGGAAGGTACACAGGTCCTTCGGGACGCACAGAACGCGTCCCTCAAGATGACAAGGCTAGAAAAGTCGGACTATGCCTAAGCAGTCGAAGGTTCGAAGTCGCTCAGTAAAACTTGGCCCTCGCTTCCTGCGCGCGTTCGAGTTTGCGGCGGAGAAGCATAAGAACCAGACGCGGAAGGCCTCGACCATCCCTTATATCGCCCATCTGATGGGGGTCGCATCTCTTGTGCTCGAAGCCGGAGGCGACGAAGAACTAGCGATCGCCGCCCTTCTGCACGACGTGGTTGAGGATTGCGGCGGGGCGCCCATGCTCAAGGAAGTCCGCCGCCTCTTCGGCGCGCGAGTGGCTAAGGTGGTCGAAGGCTGCACCGATGCCGACACTTATCCCAAGCCCCCGTGGCAGGCTCGCAAGGAGAAATACATCCGGCATCTGAAGGCAGCAGATACCGACACCAAGCTCGTTGCTGCGGCCGACAAGTTGAACAACGTCCGCTCCATCCTCAGCGACTACCGCGCTATCGGCGAATCTGTTTGGTCACGGTTCCACGGTGGACGCGAGGGTACTCTTTGGTACTATCGGAGTTTGCGGGATGTATTTCTTCGGTACAAGTGGAATCGCATCACCCGGGACCTGGAGCTAGCCGTGAAAGAGCTTGACGCTCTTGCCGCGGGAGGCGCGATTTCCGATGGCCGATGATCATCACCTGCCATCGAGGCATGACGCAATGCCGCGCATGATCGATCAAATCCGCGCCTCCAAGCTGCCTTCCAACATGATGCAGTTTGCTGCGCGTGGCGCCCTGCAGGTGCCCGCGGCTGAGAACATCGAGATCCTCGTCCATCTCGCCCGGCATAACCAGGTGTTCGGCGATCTGGCACGAATGACGTTGGCCGGATGGGATGAAAAAGCATCCTTTGCGGTAGCAGGCGATCCCGAGTCGCCGCGTGAAGTGCTCGACTACCTCATCTCGCCCGACAATCTTCGGCCAAAGCTGCTGCCTGCGCTTCTGGAGAATCCTGCGATTTCCGAAGGCCAAGTGATGAAAATCGCGATCGGCGCCCAGCGCGACACGATCGAGTTGATGCTCAAGAGCCCGCGCGTGCGGCTGTTGAGTGGCGTCCTTGCGGGTCTCCGAACCAATCCATACTTGGACAAGGAGCAGGCAGATGAGCTGCGGACACTGACGTCCAGTGCTCACCAGATGTTCACCACAGGCGCCGCAGAGGACACTGCACCGGCTGTTGAACATGCTGAGGCTTCCGCGGGAGCGGCTGCAGCCATGCCGCCACCCGCGACCGGCGACGAATGGGCAGACGACGAGGCCCTCACCACCTATCTCAAGGAACACGAGCACGACATTGCAGCCGAGGGCGACAAGCCCTTTCAGGCCATCGGCGGGATCATGGATTTTCTAGGCGAGGATCATCATTCCGGCACTGATGTCGCCGAGACTACTGCGCCGGTCGCGCCTGCGGCAGCGACTCCCGCCGCCGCGCCAAAACGGCCTGCGATTGCACCCAAGAAACCCGACGTCGCCCCCAAACGCGAGAACGCGCTGCAGAAGATCAGCCACCTCGACGTCAAAGGCCGTATCCAGTTGGCCTTGAAGGGCAACAAAGAAGAGCGCTCGCTGCTGATTCGCGACGGCACCAAGGTTGTAGCGCTGGCGGTGCTCGAAGCTCCCAAGCTGTCGGATGGTGAAGTGGAAAAATTTGCCAGCCAGAAAAACGTGCTGGAAGCCGTGCTGCGCCAGATTCCCTTGAAGCGCCGCTTCATGAAGAATTACAAAGTGGTGCGCAACCTGGTGGCCAACCCGCGCACTCCCCTCGATCTGGGCCTGGGCTTGATGAAGAATCTTCTGATACAGGACCTCAAAAACATCTCGGGCAACAAGGAAGTCTCCGAAACCATCCGCAAACTGGCGCTGAAAATGTACAAACAGAAAGAAGAGCAAGCTAACAAGAAGTAAGGCGGGTCAACCCCTTCTCCATGACTCAGCCGGACCCGATCGCCGAACTTCTGCAGCGCGCCAAGACCATCGCCGTGGTCGGCCTCTCTGCGAACCCCTTGCGTCCCAGCCATGGTGTGACGGCTTACATGCAGAGCCATGGATATCGCATCATCCCAGTCAACCCGAACATCGAGGAGTGTCTGGGCGAAAAGGCCTACGTGACGTTGCGCGACGTGCCCGAGAAGATTGACATTGTGAATATCTTCCGGCGTCCGGAGTTTGTGCCCGAGATCGTCGATGAAGCCATCCGCCTGAAAGTCCCGGCTATCTGGATGCAGGAAGACGTGATCCACGCGAAGGCCGCCGAGAAGGCGCGCCAGGCAGGGATCTTCGTGGTCATGGACCGGTGCATCCTGAAAGAACACCACGCGCGATTCCGGTGAACTAACGCCCCACGCCCACAAACACCACGCTTGCATCGTCACGCAAGCTTGAACCGTTGACGAACGAGCGCACGTCCTCCACGATGCTTACGGCCGATGCGTCCGGCGTGACCGCGTGTTCTGCCAGGCGGCGGAGGCCGTATTCCTCTGCGTTGGCATTTTCCGCTTCGGTGATGCCGTCGCTGTAAAAAATGAGCTTCGACCCCTCGGACAACGTGACCTGCGTTTCGGAGTAATCCCCGCAGCCGAGGCCCAAAGGCAGCCCGCGCTCGGTGTCGAGGAAGTGCTCGCCTTGGTTGTCGATGAATAGCGGGCGCAGGTGGCCGGCGTTCGCAAAAACTACGGTGCGGGTTGAAGGATCAAGTACCGCGTACACCATGGTCACGAATTTTCCTGCGGGAAAATCGTCCACGAGTAACTGGTTCAGCTTCGTCAATACTTCACCGGGTGTGCAGCAGGCCTCGGCCAGTGAGCGCAGCACGCCGCGCGTAGCCGACATCAGCAGAGCAGCCGCGGTCCCTTTGCCCGAAACGTCGGCCAGAACCAGCCCCCAGCGCCCATCGGGGAAGGGAATGAAGTCGTACCAGTCGCCTCCCACCGCGCGCGCCGGTACGCTCAGCCCGGAAACCATGAACCCTGGAATGTACGGAGAACTCTTGGGTAACAACGCCTGCTGAATGGTCCGCGCCTCCTGGGCCTCACGGTCCATCGCAGCTCGTTCCGCCCGCTCCGACTGAAACCGGCGCGCGTTATGAACGGCAACCGCAACGTGGTCGCACAGTGCCTGCAGAATTCTCAATTGCTGGCGGGGAAAGCCGTCCACTTCGGGATGCGAAGCCGTGAACACGCCCACCAGTCGCTCGCCCACGCGGAGTGGAATAGCCACTTCCGAGAGCGTTCCCGGTTCGCAGGCTATGTAGTACTGGTCCTCGCGCACGTCGGGGGCATAGCGCATCTGCCCGGTCGAGGCAACATAGCCAACCATGCCTTCGCGGCCGATCTTCAGCCGATGCCCTTTATGGTGCAATCTGCATCCGCGCACGCCGGCCAGCACCATCTCGCGGTGACCCTCGTCGTGCAGGTAGACACTGGCTTCCAGACATCCAAAGGATTGCGCGACTTCGTTGACGACGCTGTCAATCAGTTGATCGAGATCGAGAATCGAGGTGATTCTCTGTGCGGCTTTTTGCACGCGCTGCAGGTCGTCGACAAGATCGGACGGTAAAGGACGGACGTGGAGAATGTCGTTGCCGGCGGCACTGGGAAACGTTGCCATAAAACAAACCCTCTCGCTGAAAAACACACTCGCCAATAGCAAATAGGATGACGTGTGGGATGGCTACGATTCTTTCTTTGCCGGCGGGGCGCCGCCCTCGCCGGCCCGCGAACGCTGCCGTTTGACTTCTTCCATGCGCTCTCGAATACGCTTTTCAATGCCCTCGTTCGTGGGCCGGTAATAGACGCGGCCGCTCAGATTGTCGGGCAGGCATTGCATGTCGGCCACTTTGCCTTCTCGGTCATGCGCGTACTGATATCCCTGGCCGTAGCCGAGCCCCTTCATAAGTTTCGTCGGCGCATTGCGCAGATGGAGCGGTACAGAATCGGCCGCAGTCTGCTCGACATCTTGCTGCACTTCTCCGTAAGCGGTGTATAACGCATTCGACTTGGGAGCGACCGAGAGATATACGACCGCCTGCGCGAGCGCCAGATTTCCTTCCGGCATGCCGATGAAGTCAACTGCATCGCGTGCCGCCATGCACAACGAGAGCGCATTCGGATCGGCGAGGCCAATATCTTCCACCGCCATGCGCACCACGCGCCGCGCGACGTATAGTGGATCCTCTCCGGCTTCGAGCATACGTCCCAGCCAGTACAGGGCCGCATCGGGATCGCTGTTACGCACCGACTTGTGCAGCGCGGAAATCAGGTTGTAGTGTTCTTCGCCGGTCTTGTCGTAGAGGAGAACCCGCTTCTGCAGTGCGTCGCGGACGATGTCGTCGGTGATTTCCAGTTCGCCGTGCGCATTCTTCTGCGCAAGTCCGGCGGCCACCTCCAAAACGTTATACGCACTGCGCGCGTCGCCGCTGGTGTAGCTGGCGACCTTTTTCAGCACATCGTCTGACGCGGTCAAATTCTTATCGCCGAGGCCGCGCTCATGGTCGGCCAGAGCCCGCCTGAGCAACTGCACAATCTGATCTTCGGTAAGCGGCTTCAGCACATAGACGCGGCAGCGCGACAGCAACGCCGAATTGATTTCGAATGATGGATTCTCGGTCGTTGCTCCAATCAGGCGGATGTTTCCTTTTTCCACATGAGGCAGAAACGCATCTTGCTGAGCCTTGTTGAAGCGGTGGATTTCGTCGATGAAGACGATCGTCCGCGTCCCGTATTGCTTCGCCCGTTCCGCATCCGCCATCACTTGTTTGATTTCCTTGATTCCCGCGAGCACGGCGGAGAACTCGATAAACTCTGCCTTGGTCATGTTCGCGATAATTTTCGCGAGTGTGGTTTTGCCCGTGCCCGGAGGCCCCCAGAAGATCAGAGATCCGGAATCGTCTCGCTCGATCTGCACACGAAGCGGCTTGCCCGGCCCAATTAGGTGTTCCTGGCCGGCGTATTCGTCGAGCGTCCGCGGACGCATGCGATCCGCCAGCGGCCGCGTCGTATCCGCCGCGCTGCCTGCGTTCGGAATGGGCTGGAAGAGGCTCATGGAAGCCGTTACGCCAAAACAACAGGTTTCAGCTTAACTCAAGTCTGTCTTCTTGGTGGCTCCTGCTTTCCACGTCCAATCGCACGCAACTCACCCTGACGCTATAATGACCCGCACCAATGGCATTGACTCCCGGTGCCAAACTCGGACCCTACGAGATCATCGCGCCTCTGGGCGCCGGTGGCATGGGCGAAGTTTACCGCGCGCGCGACCCACAGTTGGGACGCGAGGTCGCGATCAAAATTCTTCCTTCATTTTTGTCTCGCGACCCTGACCGCTTACGCCGTTTCGAGCAGGAAGCGCGCGCAGCGGCCGCTCTAAACCATCCCAACATTCTCGCCGTCTACCAGATGGGAACCCACGACGGAGCGCCTTATCTCGTCTCTGAATTGCTCGAGGGTAGTACTCTCCGTGACCAATTGCTGCGTGGCGCCATTCCAGTTCGGAAGGCGGTCGATTACGCCATCCAAACGGCGCGCGGGCTGGCGGCGGCGCATGAGAAGGGAATTGTCCATCGCGACCTGAAGCCCGAGAACCTGTTCCTGACCAAGGATGGACGAATCAAGATTCTCGACTTCGGCCTGGCCAAGCTGATCCAGCGCCCCGGCGCTTCCGATCCGGGATCGCCCACGATGACTGAGGGCACGGAACCCGGAGTCGTTCTCGGCACCGTCGGATATATGGCGCCGGAACAAGTCCGAGGCCAGACGGCCGATGGCCGTGCCGATCTGTTCGCACTCGGAGCGATTCTCTACGAGTTGCTGACGGGCAAGCGAGCGTTCCACAAGCCCACGTCTGCCGAGACGATGAGCGCTATTCTTAACGAAGAGCCGCCCTCGGTCTCGCAGATCACCCCCGGCATTCCTCCCGCTCTGCAAAAAGTCGTGCAGCGCTGTCTGGAGAAAAATCCCGAACAGCGCTTTCATTCGGCATCCGACCTGGCGTTTGCGCTAGAAGCATTGTCGGAGTCGGGGAGCACGCCAACGGGATCATTCGCGCCTGCGACCCGAGGAAAAGGGCTTTGGTGGATTGCGGCGGGACTTCTTCTTGCGATCGTCGCAAGCATTGTCCTGTGGCTGAACCGTTCACCCGCGAATCCGTTGGTCGAATCCGTCGTCCAACTTACCAACGACGGACAATCCAAAAGCGGCTCGATGGAAACCGATGGTGGGCGGATCTACTTTAACGAGGGACCCTCGGGAAGCCACCGCATTGCACAGGTTTCGGTCCACGGTGGGCAAACTGGTGACCTTCCATCAAACCTTCTCAACCCGGAAGTTGCCGGACTCACTCAAGATGGTTCCGACCTCCTGGTCTTGACCGGATCATTGGTTGCGACGCGGCGAACCATGTGGTTGGTTCCCCTGCCGGTGGGGGAAGCCCGGCATTTGGGCGACACCGATTTTGGCGGCGCGACGCTCTTTCCAGACGGTCATCTTCTTTACAGGCTGGACTCAGGAACATTCGTTGCCGGAAAGGACGGGTCGAGCCCCCGCAAGTTGGAAGGGTTTCCCCAGAGGTTCTCGTCTCCCCGAATTTCGTCAGACGGGACGAAACTTGTGTTTCTGGCCTATGCCGAGAACGGGAATTCCTGGACGATCAATGAGGCGGCCAGCGATGGAACTGGAATTCGCCCATTGCTGAAGTGGAAACCAGATCTGCCCACCGATATCTGCTGTCTCAGATGGACTGAGGATGGAAAGTATCTGCTCTTCCTTGGCGCAGCCAACGAGCGAACAGACCTTTGGGCATTCTCTGAGAAGAAGCACTTCCTGCCCCCAGCCGCCACCCCCGTCCGGCTGACCAACGGACCTATCTCTTACAGTTCGTTTGCCGCCAGCCGCGACGGAAAACAGATCTTTGCCGTGGGTGCCCAGCGCCGTGGCGAACTGGTTCGATACGACCCCAGGACCCACGAGTTTCTGCCTTACTTGAGTGGCATCTCCGCTGCCGATCCGACTTTTTCGCGTGACGGAAAATGGATGGCTTATATGTCCTACCCGGAGCACACGCTTTGGCGGAGTCGTTCGGACGGTAGCGATCGCCTGCAGCTCACCTATTCGCCTATAGTGGTTGTGTTTCCGCGCATCTCACCCGATGGCACCAAAGTCGCCTTCAGCGATTCAAACGCAGTCCCTTACCTTGTCAGCATGAATGGAGGAACACCACAGAAGCTGACGGACTACGGAGTCGCTCCTGACTGGTCCCCCGACGGCAATTTTTTGGCGACTACCGTCTACATACAGGGAGCATATAGCTCACGGCTGATCGATGTGCGCAATGGAAACGTGACGCCGGTCCCGAATTCCAAAGACACGCTCGGACCCTGGTATGCCACACAAGACACGTTGATCGCAACCGCGAATGACCAGTCCAAGCTTGTGCGCTACAATTTCAAGACTCAGAAATGGTCCGATATCTTGACCAGTCCGGACAAATTTGTGAACTGGTTGACGTCGCCTGACGGCAAGTACTTCTATTATTCAACCGGTGGCAGCGACCCCACTGTTTTTCGGCTCAGGTTGTCCGATGATGCCGTGGAGGAGGTCCTGAAGCTCAAGAACGTACGTTTGGTCAGCGATTTCGAAGTCGGCCCGAAGCTTGATGTCACCCCGGATAACTCCGTCCTCGTGCTTCGAGATATTGGCACCGAAGAGGTCTACGCACTTTCGGTAAACTGGCGCTGAGGCGGCGTATCCTCATTTGGCGAGCGCGTTCGCCATCTCCACAAAACGCAGTTCGGGCGCCGCGGGCAGGGCACCGATCTCAGCCGCGAACTGATAAAACAGCTGCAAGCCCTCCAGGCACCCCGGATCGAGCTGGTAGTGAATATTCTGGGTCAGATAGCTGCGCACATCGGCTTCACCGATGTCGAGCCGCGGAGCCCATTCTCGAGCGATCTGGTTCAGGTTGGCAGGCTCCAGCCCGCGATCACGCGATTGCTGAAACACCGCAGGCAAATCCAGAGACGGAGCCGCTTCCTTCAACGCTTCGCTTCGAACCGCCCAGAACGCGAAGACAAAGGGCTTGCCCGTGAGACGGATCCACTCTTCTGCTAGATCGATCGTCTCGTAGCGTGCGCGATCGACCTTCAGCGCTGGGTCGCCGATAACGAGGCCTGCATCATGCCCAGCCAGCATGGCTTCGATATTCGGTTTCATCGAGGTGTATGTCCTGCCCCCGCCCAGCCACCTCTCGAACAGAATCTTCAGCAGCGCCACCGAGGTCATCGACGAAGTGTCGAGTGCAACGGTCCGAACTTTCTCGATCGGAACTTTGCTGACCAGCAGTATCGAGCGCACCGCTCGCCGCGAAGCGATCGCCACCTCCGGCAGCACCTGCAGTCCAGGGATCTCGGCATAGGCCGCCGCCGGAATAATCCCGATGTCAGCCGTCCCTTCAGCCAGTGCCCGGGCGCAGGCCGAAGGCAGCGTGTAGGAGATATCGAAGTCGCGCCCCGCGTCGGCGTGCTCGAAATTCCACATTAAAGGGGCGGTATTGAGGTAAGAAATGGCGGAAATACGTAAACGTCGCATTTTCCACAATTTTAACAAACCCATTGTGACATGTGACCTTGACGCCCTACCTCGTAGCTGAGTCTAATTGGAGTCCGCTCGGAGTGTAATTTGTCGAACGTAGCCGTGCCCCCGACCGCCACCCATCTTGTGGAGTGGCTGGCCATTTCGCTGACTCCCGGCCTCGGACCAACGAAGTCGCGCAAACTGGTCGAGCACTTCGGCTCCCCCGAAGCGGTTCCGCGCTTCGTTGACCGAACTTGAAGCCACCGGCATTCAAGCTGTCTCTGCGCAGTCGCTGGCCACTGGCAAGTCCGCAGAACTGGCTCGGGAAGAGATCGCCCAGGCCGCCGCGGCTGACATTACGTTGCTCTCGATGGACGATCCCTCGTACCCGCCGCGCTTGAAAGAAATCTACGATCCGCCGCTGATCCTGCGCGTTTGCGGCAATCCCGAGGCGTTGACCAAGCCCGGCATCGCCATGGTTGGGACACGCCATCCCACGCCCTACGGATCTGGCATGGCCGAGCGCCTCGCGTGCGACCTGGCGGCGCAAGGTCTGATCATTATTAGTGGGATGGCGCGGCGTCGATACGGCCAGCCATCGCAGCGCAATCTCTGCCAAAGGCAAGACGGTCGCGGTGTTTGGCACGGGCGTCGACGTCATCTATCCGAAAGAGAACTCGCACTTGTCAGAGCAGATTCTCGCTTTGGGTGGTGCCTTAATCTCCGAATTTCCCGCTGGGAACGTTTGCCGCGCCGCAAAACTTTCCCATCCGCAACCGCATCATTAGCGGAATGTCGGTCGGCGTCCTTGTCGTCGAAGCCGCCGAGTATTCCGGTACGCGCATTACCGCACGGTGCGCGCTCGAGCAGAATCGTGACGTTTTCGCCGTGCCCGGCAACGTCACCAACAAGAATTCCTGGGCGAACACACTCATCAAGCAGGGCGCCAAGCTGGTTGCGACCTGGGAAGATGTGGGGGAAGATCTCCCGGCAGAAGTACGACTTGCACTGACCCCACCCGCCTCGCCTGAATCCTCGTGCTCCTCGTCCGCATCTCTATTCCCGGACGAAGGGCTCCCTCCTCACGAAAAGCGAATCCTGAGCCTGCTGGAAGCCGACCAAGCCACGCACATCGACGAAATTGTCGAAAAGCTGGAGAACGACTTGTCGTCTTCAGAAATCTTTGCCGCCCTGTTCGAACTGGAACTGGCCGGCAAGGTCAGGCAAATGCCGGGAAAGAATTTTGTCAAGAGCTTCTAGCTGCTAGCTCCTGGCTTCTAGCTAAACCGGAAAGGACGGTCGAGGATGGAAGACTTCAAGAACTTGAAAGTTTGGGGTAAGGCCCGCGTGTTGACGCTGGCTATTTACGAAATCACTCGAAAATTTCCAAGGGAAGAGATTTTCGGTCTAACCAGCCAGATACGCCGTGCGTCTGCATCCATCGGAGCAAACATCGCTGAAGGATGTGGCCGACGATCAGATCCGGAGATGAAGCGATTTGTTCAGATCGCACGCGGCTCAGCAAATGAATTGGAATATCACTTGCTTCTAGCGAGAGACCTTCAGCTTCTGCCGGTCGAGGAGTTCAAAGAATTGGAAGCGAAAACCCTCGAAATCCAACGCATGCTAGCCGCGCTCACTCAGCGATTGGGACGCCCGATTTTAGCTAGCAGCTAGCAGCTAGCAGCTAGAAGCGCTTCACCCGTAACTTGTAGCTTTCCGCCCATTCGTGCTAGCGTCAAAAACGGACACTACAAAATTGAGGATCCATTGTCAAAAGGTTTAGTCATTGTCGAATCGCCGGCCAAGGCGAAGACCATCCAGAAATATCTGGGAAAGGGCTTCGCGGTCGAAGCCTCGCTCGGCCACGTGAAAGATCTGCCCAAGAGCACTCTGGGTGTCGATATCACCAACGGCTTCGAGACGGATTACGTCGTCATTCCCGGCAAAGAAAAGGTTGTCGCCAAGCTGAAAAAGCTGGCGGCTTCGGCCGACTCCATCTATCTGGCGCCTGACCCGGACCGCGAAGGTGAGGCGATCGCCGCCCATCTTGCTTTCGAGCTCGGCGAGAACGGCAAGGGAAAGAAGAAAGCCAAGAAGCTGAAAAAAGGTGAGGAAGCACCTCCTCCACGGATTCAGCGCGTCACCTTCAACGAAATCACCAAGCGCGCCGTGCAGGCTGCGTTTGAACATCCGCGTGCCATCGATCAGAACCTGGTCGACGCCCAGCAGGCCCGCCGTGTGCTCGACCGGCTGGTGGGATATCAGGTTTCCCCACTCCTTTGGGATAAAGTCCGCCGAGGTCTCTCGGCCGGGCGTGTGCAGACCGTTGCGCTGCGGCTGATTGTCGAGCGCGAACGCGAAATCAAGGCGTTCCAAAAAGTTGAGTACTGGACCATCGACGCTCACCTCGCTGCGGGCAAGCCGCCTGCGTTTGACGCCCGTTTCGTCGGCAAGGGCGAGGAGAAGGTCGAAGTCACCAATGGCGAAGACGCCGAAAAGATTCGTGCTGCCCTGGAAACGGCGGACTGGGTCGTCCGATCGGTCGATAAGAAAGAGCGCCGCCGCAACGCCGCGCCGCCGTTCACCACCAGCAAGCTGCAACAGGACTCTTCCCGCAAGCTCCGATTCAGCGTGAAACGCACTATGATGATCGCACAGCGCTTGTATGAAGGCGTGGAGCTCGGCGAGGAAGGCCTCGTCGGTCTGATCACCTACATGCGTACCGATTCGACCCGCGTCGCGCCCGAGGCGATCCAGGAAGTCCGCGAATACGTCGGCAAGGAATATGGCCCAACCTACCTGCCCGAGACGCCCAACACATTTAAAGAGAAGAAAGACTCGCAAGGAGCGCACGAGGCGATCCGCCCGACTTCGGCGATGCGCCATCCCGACCAGCTCAAGCAGTACTTAAAAGAAGATGAGTTCAAGGTCTACAAATTGATCTGGCAGCGCTTTGTGGCTTCGCAGATCAACCCGGCAGTCTTCGATCAGACCACGGTCGACATCGACGCCAAAAACGGCACCGAAGTTTTCTGGTTCCGCGTTACCGGATCGGTGCTCAAGTTCGACGGCTTCCTCCGCGTCTACGAAGAATCAAAAGAAGGCAAGGACGAAGAAGACGAGGAACTGAAACACAAGCTGCCTGCACTCGAAGCCGGACAGAAACTCACGCTCAAGGAACTGAAACCCGAGCAGCATTTCACCGAACCTCCTCCGCGCTACAACGAAGCGTCGCTGGTGAAGGAACTGGAAGAACGGGGCATCGGGCGCCCGTCCACCTACGCGGCAATCCTGACCACCATCCAGGAGCGCCAGTACGTGCAGAAGGTCGGCGGAAAGTTCTCTCCGACCGAGATTGGCCTGGTCGTCACCGATCTGCTGGTCGAGAACTTTCGCGACATTTTCGATGTGCAGTACACCGCGCATCTGGAAGAAGAACTTGACCAGATCGAAGAAGGCAAAGAGACGTGGCAGGATACTCTCGCCGATTTCTACAAGAAGTTCTTGAAAGATCTCAAATATGCCGAAAAGCATATGGAGAACATCAAGCGGATGGAAAAGCCCACAGACGAGAAGTGCGAACGCTGTGGCGCACCGCTGGTCATTAAATGGGGCAAGCACGGATCGTTCTATGCGTGCAGCACCTACGATAAAGAAGATAAGAATACCTGCACCTTCACCAAAGAAAATCCCATCAACCTGCCCGACCTCGATTCGGCCGATGTGCAGGAGACGACGCAAGAGGAATACTGCGAAAACTGCGGCCGCGTAATGGTGCTCAAGCGTGGGCGCTTCGGCCAGTTCATGGCCTGCACGGGATATCCCGACTGCAAAACCACGCGGCGTCTCGATCAGGGCAAGAAGGTTCCCGACATTCCGCTGGACGAGCTTTGCCCGAAGTGTGGGCGCAACATGATGATCCGCCACGGTCGTTACGGTGAGTTCACGACGTGCAGCGGATACCCCGAGTGCAAGTACGTGAAGCAGAACTTCATCGGCGTAAAGTGTCCCGACTGCAAAGACGGCGATCTAGTCGAGAAGCGCGCCCGCAAAGGGAACACGTTCTACGGTTGCGGAAATTATCCCAACTGCAAGTTCACTTCAGCGCACAAGCCGATCGCGGAAAAATGTCCTGCGTGCGGCAGCGAATATCTGGTCGAGAAGAATCTTAAAGCCGGCCCGGTGATCGCGTGTCCCAACAAAGAATGCGACTTCGAGCGCCCCGCGCCGCCGCCGGATGCGGCGGCGACCTCGGCGTAGGGAACTAACGAGAAATGTTTTCGCTTCTCGAGCGCTCGTCTGATTCTCTAACTTTTCCAAACGAAATCTATCTAAACGGAGAGAACAATGGCTAAGAAACCGACCCTATCCGATGCCCACCTGATCCTGGAACTCTACGAACTGCGCCGCGAAGCCGAAATGCGCAAAGCCCGCAACTGGTGGGGCGGCGAATTTTTCCCGCAAAGCGCGGACGACGTGATGCATGTCGCCTTTGCCGCGGGAGCGCAGGAAAATAACTGGTTCCGTCAGGTGGCTGGCTATTGGAACATGGCCGCGTCGTTCGTCCTGCTGGGTGCATTGAATGAGGAGTTGTTCCTGCAACCGTCGGTGAGCGGCGAGATGTTCCTGATCTACGCGAAGATCCATCCCTACATCAAAGAACTGCGCGAAAAAATAGGCGATCCTCATTTCTTCCTCAACATCGAGAAAGTCATCACCCATACCAAGTGGGGACGGGACCGCCTGCAGTTCATGCTCAAGCGCGTGGAGACCTTGCGCCAGAAGCGCGCTGAACGTAAAGCTAGCTAATGAGCAAAGCTGAGGCACAGAGCCAGCAGTATGCAGCAGACCAGGGTTAGATGGAACCATCGTTTCATTCCGAATCCGCCTCGCGGGCGCGCTGCAAATTGCGTTCCTTATTCAACTCCGCCAGTTCACGCAAACATTGCTGCATTTGTTGCCAAGCGGCGACGCCTTCTCGCGTGGCCTCCTCGGCTCCTTTGGGAACATAGTAGCCGGTGGTCTTGCCCTTCTCCCCGCGGTAACTCACATTCAGATGCGGACCATGCTTGGGTCCATCGCCCTGACAATGGCAGCCGGCTCGTCCACAGGTGCGATAGGTTTCCGACAGCGTTCCAAAGACAGCGATCTCGGCCAACCGTTCGATCTCGCCCAGCAGCTTGCGTCGTTGGGCTGTGCCCTCAACCGACTTGGCCATGGTCCCTCCGACGCTGTTGATAGCGAGCGATGGAAAATAGATTCTTGGTAATTACACACCAGCCCACGTAGCGCTCGAAGCCACGCCCTCCTTTATAGGTAGCTCGCGCCATCGAGAAGGGGTGTTTCAAGGTGCTCATGGTGGCTTCAATCCCCGCCCGCCAGCGCAGCGCGCGGCGGAACCAGCGCTGCTTCTGCTGCTTGGCCCGCTTGGCCGAGAGCCGTCCGCGCGCCGGCAGCGCCACCTTCTTCACTCCCAGGGCTTCTGCCTCGCGCTCGTTCATTGCGGAAAAAAATCCGCGGTCGCCGGTGGCCATCTCTGGTACTCGCCCGAAGCTAGCCTGATGTTGCTCGAGCGCCGGCATCCAAGCCGTGCTATCGGCCGGATTGCCGGTGAGAACTTGGTAACCACTCACGATGCCGTTTTCCACCTCATCAATCCGCACCAGCCTACCAAACTCGTTGGGCTTATGCGCTTTGCCCTTGCGGATGACTTCGGTGTGGGGCTCGAACAAACTCAACACTTTGTCCTCCACGTGGCTGTTCCCCTTCACTACTCGTTCCTTGGTTTGCCGGATCACCTTCTCCACCAAAGGAAGAAAGTGCCGCAGCTGGCCAATCTGGGTTGCTACTCCCAGGACTGTGCCCACCACTTTCAGCCGTCCCTTCCCCCAGCGTTGCACCACTTCGCTGGCCTGGCGCACGACGCCTCGAGTCAGAGCCAACAACTTCTGGTAGCTGTGGCGCATCCGCTTCTGGTTGGCTTCGGTGAGGGACTTGGCGGCACGGCTGATTTCCAGCAGACGATGTTTCACCGCGCGTGCGTGATGGACCACTTCCACGGCTCCGGTCTTACACTCGTCGGCGATGCGTTCGAGGCTGCGGCTGAGCACCCGGATGCCGTCGCCCAAAAGCGAACTGTCGGTCGGGTAGTGGACGTTGCTTTCGACGACCGTAGTGTCGGTGCGAATTTTTTCGCCCTGGGCTATGCCATGCTCGCAGGCCAGGCGGACCACGCGCTGATGAATCTCGGCGGTGACGGCCGGACTAAGCAGGGCAAAGCTGCGGCTGAAGACCGTGAACTCGGGGGTAAGATCGGCATCGAAGTGGGTGAAGCGCTAGGCTTCCCCTCGTTCGATTCCCGGGGTGTCGCGAGACTCATTTCCTGTGAGCCCAATCACTTCCCGCGACGCTGCATCTGTTATGCTAACTGGCTGTGCGGATGATCTGGTGGTTTCTGATACTGGGCGTGAGCACGCTAGTTGTAGTGTGCGTGGCCATCGCCCTGTATGTCCGCTTGCGTCGGCATCTGCAGAAGGAGCACGCGTCGCACGATGCTCCGCTTAGTGACGCGGAGCGCCCTCGCCAGCCCGAACAGCATTGAACGGTGAGTTGGCTGCGATTGGAGGTCGAGTTATGGCAAAGTCAGCAATTCAAGTTCTAAGCACTCCGCAAGAGCGTGCCCTTGAGGCCTCGCGCCAGGTTGCGCTCGTGGTAGGCGCGAGCCTGGTGATCGCGCTGTGCGCGCGGATCACGATTCCATTGATGCCCCTTACGCCCGTGCCGCTGACGGTGCAGAACATGGGTGTCTTACTCGTCGGAATGATGCTGGGCAGCCGCCGCGGTTTTGTGGCCCTCGCGCTCTATTTGATGGAAGGAGCAGTGGGATTGCCGGTGTTCAGCACCAGTTCCGTGGGTCTGCACGGAATCGCCCAGATCCTTGGCCCGACAGGCGGATTTCTTATGGCGTACCCGTTCGTCGCCTTTCTGGCCGGCTACATTTTCGAGCGTGGCGCAAAGAGCTTCGTGCGCGCAGCCACAGCCGGACTCCTTGCTGAGATCTTGCTGTTCGCCGGAGGCCTGACCTGGCTCTATGTCTACACGCATTCATTGGCGAAGGCAGCCTATCTCGGCCTGTACTGGTTCCTGGCCGCGGAAGTGATCAAAGTGATGTTGGCCGCCGGCATTGCCGTCCGCTGGAGCCGCAGCGCAGTCAAGCAGTAGATTCCGGGAGACAAGATGACAGTAGTATCCGAAACGACCAAAGCGCCGGGCGGAAGTTCCGCCGGTCAAGTGCGAGAGATTACTGTGGCCCACAGCCCAGATTCCGATGACGCCTTCATGTTTTACGGCCTGGCCACGAACAAGGTTCGCACTTCGGGCCTGCGCTTCACCCATACGCTCTGCGACATCGAGACGCTAAACCAGAAGGCGCGCGAAGGCGTGTATGACGTCAGCGCGATTTCGTTCCATGCGTATCCCTATGTGCAGGATAAGTATGCACTGATGACCTGCGGCGGCAGTGTGGGCGAAGGCTATGGGCCCATGATTGTTTCGCCGCGCCCGTTCACCGCGGCTGAAATCAAGACTAAGCGCATCGCAGTCCCGGGAACGCTCACGACGGCATTCCTGGCACTGCAGTTGTTCGCTCCCGGCATCGAAACGGAAGTCGTTCCGTTCGACCAGATCATCCCCCAGGTACTCGAAGGCAAGTACGAAGCCGGACTCATCATTCACGAAGGCCAGTTGACCTATGACAAGTCCGGACTGCACCGCATTGTGGATCTCGGCAAATGGTGGGGGAAAGTGACAGGCCTACCTCTGCCCTTGGGGGGCAACGCGATTCGCCGTGCGCTGGGTCCTGAGCTAATGCCCGTAGTTACCGCCGCCCTGCGCGAAAGCATCCAATATGGACTCGACCACCGCGAAGAGGCTCTGTCCTACGCCATGCAGTTCGCTCGCGATCTCGACACGTCGTCGGCCGACAAGTTCATCGGCATGTACGTGAACGAGCGCAGCCTAGACTATGGCCCCGACGGCCGTGAAGCCGTCCGCCGGCTGCTTGACATGGGCCACAAGGCAGGCATCATCGGGCCGGAAGCGAAAGTGGATTGGGTGTAGGAAGAAGCTTTGAGCCCCGAGCTACGAGCCTTGACCTCTCGATCCATTAAGCATTGATGTGAGTCGTGGACTAAGAGCCCAGCGAGTAACTGCTCCTTTTTGCTCAAAACTCGCAGCTCAAAGCTCGCAGCTTATAGAACGAATTGTCGTCATGCCCAGCGCCGTAGCACCCCAAACCCTCCTCATCGACGCCGACGACACGCTCTGGGAGAACAACATCTACTTCGAGCGCGCCATCGCGCAGTTCATCTCTTTCCTGAATCACCACGAGTTCTCTCCCGAGCAGGTGCGCGAAGTGCTCAACGATGTGGAGCGCGAGTGCATCGTCAAGCACGGATACGGCTTGCACAGTTTCGCGCACGCGCTGGTTGACACCTTCGAACGCCTGAGTGTCGGTCCGATCACGCCGGAGGCGCACGCCCAAATTCACAGCTTCGCGAACACGGTCTCGGCTCATCCCGTCGAGCTTTTGCCCGAGGTGCCTGAGACCCTGCAGTACCTGTCGCAGCGACACGATCTGATCCTGATGACCAAGGGCGCGATCGCCGAGCAGTCGGGGAAAGTCGAGCGTTCCGGCCTGAGGGAATATTTCGCCACGATCGAGATTGTGGCCGAGAAAGATCCGGTAACCTACGCGCGTGTGGTCGAGAAGCACGATCTCGAGCCCGATACGACGTGGATGGTGGGCAATAGTCCCAAGTCCGACATTAATCCCGCGATGGCCGCGGGCCTGCATGCCGTCTTCGTCCCGCACGGGAACACTTGGATCCTAGAGCACGAAGACGTCAACCCCGCGCCTCCAAGACAGAAACTGCTCATAGTTGGCCGCTTCGCCGAACTCCGCGAGCATTTCTAGCATTTCTCAACCACAGAAGACACGGAGGACACAGAGGCCTCTGTTTTTCTTTGTGTCGTCCGTGACCTTTGTGGTGAATCCCTTCACGCTGTAAAAGCAACGTTGCTTCAGCCCGCTATGGCCCGCCAGTGGCGGAATCAGCCTCGTCACTGTGTTTTCATCTTCGTCACTACCGCATCAAACTAACCAACACACGCCCTCGCGCTCAGCATTTCCCGCGTGGTACCCTCGTCTTGCTCTGCGATCTGGCTCCCACTTCGTCAGTGGCGATTCAGACACACAATTTAAGGCGGCTGTTGTACACGGTTGAGGCGCTATCCGAGCTCGGTCCCGCACTAACGGCGGAGCGCGAGTTTTCGGAGACGTCACGGCTGATGCTGTCGGCCATCATGGAAGCGGCGGGCGCGCGCGAAGGTGTGCTCCTGCTCTTCAATGACAAGCCCGCCATGCTGACCTCGGCCTCGGCACAGGGATTCGCCCTGATGCCCGATCCCGCCTTCATTCCTCTCCTCCCTAAACATGTGCATGCGCTCACGGCGGCGCGTGGCCCCATCGTGCTCAACTCGTCTACGTACTCGGTGTTTCTGAGTTCCAATGGCAACGTCGCGCCGGAATTGTTCAAGTGCCTCGCTCCCCTGAAAGCCGGAGGACGTCTCGCCGGAGTGGTTGCTCTCGGCCGCCGGCCCGGCGATGCGCTCTACGAAGACAGCGAACTCGACGCGCTCGAACTTCTCTGCAGCTACATCGCGCTGGCCGTGCAGAATCATGCGTTGACGCAAACCATCGCGCAGCGTGTTTCTGAAAATCTGCGGCTCATGGCTTCGCTGCACGGCTTCTACGACAATGCCCTCGAAGCCTTTGCCACAGCCATTGACGTCAAGCACGTCAACATTCACGGACACTCGCTGCGTGTCGGCCGCTACGCCGCCGCCATCGGCGAGGCCATGGGCATGGAATCGAGTGACGTAGCCGCGTTGCGTAGTGCCGGCTATCTGCACGACATCGGGAAGGTCGCCGTCGACCGCCGGCTGTTCGGCAAGCCCGGAGCGCTCAATCCGGAAGAGATCCGTGAGATGGCGGACCACACCACCGTCGGCCATCAGATCGTCAGCACTGTGCAATTTCCCTGGCCCAAGATTCCCGAGACCGTGCGCTGGCATCACGAGCGCAGCGACGGCTCCGGCTATCCAGACAAGCTCGGTCAAGACGACTTGCCGATGGCGGTCCGAATCGTGGGCGTCGCCGACTCCTTCGATGCCATGACCAGCGCGCGCCCCTACCGTGCTCCGTTGTCAGTGGGCAGCGCCCTCAGCGATTTGGTCCGCTTGTCCCCGGATAAGTTTGATCCAAACGTCGTGCAGGGATTGCTGATTCAGGTGCGCCGCGATGCTGTGGGCAGCAGCCGAAGCCCGCTGCTCGACTCCATGCAGGTGAACATTGCGGCAGCCGACATCGATCAACTGGCCGCCACTCTGCAGCACAAGATCTCACGCGGCAGAATGTACCTGACCAAGGAAAGCGGTTCGTAGTTCTCTCTGCATCATCTGGTTGCGCCCGAAACCCTTGTCCTGCAATGACTTTCAAGTCCTCCCGGAATCACATCGAATAGCAACTTTTTCGCTCGTTAGGGTTCATAATCAAAGGGCCTGCCGCGTTGGGGGAGTCTTCATGAGATTCAGTCTTGGGCGCTCTTGCCTTGGGAAGTTTGCGCTTTTGTTAGTGTGTCTGAGCCTCGCATGCGCGGTTCCGCAGCTGCTCGCCAAGAAGAAAGACAAGACAGCCGATTCCGGACCCAGCGAACAGAAGCGCGCGGTGCAGGCTCTCAACCGGCTGACGTTCGGCCCACGGCCGGGCGATGTTCAGCAGGTCATGGCGATGGGTGTCGACCGCTGGATCGATCTGCAGCTGCATCCGGAAAGAATTTCAGATGACGCCATCGAAGCCCGCCTCGCGCCGTTTCGCACCCTGCGCATGAGCTCGAAGGAAATCGTCGAGGAATTCCCTGACAACCAGATGATCAAACAGTACAAGGACGGCAAGAAGTCCATGCCTTCCGATCCCGCGAAACGGGCCGTGATTGAGGTGCAGATTGCGAGACTGGAAGAGAAGCAGCAACAAAAGTCTGATCAGAGAGGGAACGCTGGGAAACAGGAAGCCGTAGCAATCGCTCCTGATCCCGCTGGACCCGCGGCCAACGATACGGCCAAGACCGCCGAAGAACTCGCGGCCGCTGCCGCCGCCAGTCCCGACGCCACGCCCGCCGGTGCCCCAGACGGCACCTCAATGAACTCGGTGAGCACAAACGGCATGAACGCCTCAAACGGCGAAGAGCGTTCCATGGTGCCAGTGAACACGAAGACAACGCCTGCGGACGATGCCGAAGCTCGCCGCCGCGAGGATCGTCTCTATGCCGACTTGCAGATTCAGGGGCTCATCGATCTCCCGCCCGACCAGCGCTACAAGAAAGTGATGGCGATGTCGACCGCCGATCAAGTCGCTTTTGCCGACTCTCTGCGGGGCGGCAAGGGCCAGGAATTTCTCGACGGCATGGAGCCCAAACAGGAAGAAACGCTGATGGCCATGAACAATCCGCAAGCCGCCGTGCTCTCGGAACTGGTTCAGACCAAGGTGCTGCGGGCCATCTACAGCGACCGGCAGCTCGAACAGGTGATGACCGATTTCTGGTTCAACCACTTCAATGTGTTCGTTGGCAAGGGGCCTGAGCGGATGATGATCACGAACTACGAACAGAACGTGATCCGCCCGCACGCGCTGGGTAAGTTCGAAGACCTGTTGGTCGCGACGGCGAAGAGTCCCGCGATGATGTTCTACCTTGACAACTGGATGAGCGTGGGCCCGAACTCTCCGCAGGCGCTCGGGATGCCCGCGCGGCCGCCGCGTCCTTACGGCCCGCGCCGTTTCCCGCCGCCCAATCAGAATGCTAAACGCAAGCAGGCCAGCGGTCTGAATGAGAACTACGGCCGCGAACTATTGGAACTGCACACGCTCAGCGTGAATGGCGGATACTCACAGCGCGATGTCACCGAAGTCGCCAAGGTCTTCACCGGCTGGACCATCGAGAAGCCGTACGAAGGTCTGGGCTTCAAGTACGAACCGCGCATGCACGAGCCGGGCCCGAAGTTTGTTCTCGGACGCCACATCAAGCCAAAGGGCGAAGATGAGGGCAGGGAAGTGCTGCACATGTTAGCGACCAGCCCACAGACTGCGCACTTCATTTCGTTGAAACTCGCGCAGCGTTTCGTGTCTGACGATCCCCCGCCCGCATTAGTCGACCGCATGGCGAAGACGTTTGAGAAATCGAAGGGCGACATTCGCGACGTTCTGACGACGCTGTTTCATTCGCCGGAATTCTGGGCCGATGGCACGTACCGCGCGAAGGTGAAAACGCCGCTCGAGTTTGTGGCCTCTGCGGTGCGCGCGACCGGCGCCGACGTCGACGATGCCTTCCCGCTCACCCGCCAGATCGCCAACCTGGGCATGCCGCTCTACTCCGCTCAGCCGCCCACCGGCTATTCGATGAAGGCCGATGTCTGGGTGAGTTCGTCCGCGCTGTTGGGACGCATGAATTTTGCGCTGGGCATGACCTCGGGCAAGATCCGCGGTGTGAAAGTGGATGCGGTGCAGCTGGCCGGAGGCCCGCCTCCGCCTGCGGACGCAACCATGGCGCTGTCCGCGCTAGAGGGCAAGTTGCTGGCGGGCGACGTTTCGAAGCAGACGCACGACTCGATCATGGCGCAGATTGAAGTCCCGGCGAAAAATCCCGCGCCTCAGGGACAAGAAAAAAAGGGTCCACCAAGCAAGCCGGCCGGACCGCCAGACACCAGTACGATCACGGGCCTGCTGCTGGGTTCGCCGGAGTTTCAGAAGAGATAGTTGCTGGTAGAGAGGTAGCTGCCTACGTCTCGGGGCGGCGGCAAGAGAGACGTAGCTACGTCTCGACGGAGTGTTCTCATGTCCATCACGCGTCGCATCTTCCTTCGCAACAGCGCGCTGGCCGTCGTTGGGACGGCAGCGGTGCCGAGCTTTCTGACCCGCGCTGCTTTCGGCGCCGTCGAGACTCCCGGCCGTAACAAGCGGCTGGTCGTCATTTTCCAGCGCGGCGCTGCCGATGGATTGAACATCGTTGTGCCCCATGCCGAGTCGCAGTATTACGCGATGCGGCCCAGCATCAACATTCCGCGCAAGTCGGCAATCGATCTCAATGGATTTTTCGGACTGCATCCCTCCATGTCCGCTTTTCAACCCCTCTGGCAACAGGGACATCTCGCCATCGTTCACGCCGCAGGCTCGCCGGATACAACGCGCTCTCACTTCGACGCGCAGGATTTCATGGAGACCGGCACGCCCGGTGTGAAGATCACCGAAGACGGATGGCTCAACCGCTCGCTCCATAGCATGCGCTCGACGCCGCAGAGCTCGCCATTTCGAGCGATTGCTCTGGGGCCATCGGTGCCCCGCATCCTCAGCGGTTCTGAGCCCGCCGTTGCGATGAACAACATCAGCGACTTTTCGGTGGGTGGAAGAAATCCGAAAGCATCGCCCGCCGCCAGCGCGTTTGAAGCGATGTACGATCACTCCTCCGATAGCGTGCTGCACGGCACCGGCGAAGAGACTTTCGACGCCGTAAAGATGCTGAAGACCGCGGATCCTGGAAAATACGCGGCCGCTCCTGGCGCCGACTATCCCAAGGGACGCTTCGGCGACAGCCTTCGCCAGCTTGCGCAATTGATCAAGGCAAACCTGGGTGTGCAGGTGGCGTTTGCCGACATCAGCGGCTGGGACCACCACGTGAACGAAGGCTCGACCGAAGGCCAGCTGGCCAACGTGTTAACCGAGTTCTCGCAGTCGCTGGCTGCATTCTGGACTGATCTCGGCGATCTGATGGAAGACACCGTCGTAGTCACCATGTCGGAGTTCGGACGCACGGCGCGCGAAAACGGCAACCGTGGCACCGACCACGGTCACGCTAACGTGATGTTCGTCATGGGTGGTCCGGTGAAAGGCGGCAAGGTCTACGGCCGGTGGCCCGGCCTCGACCAGTCGCAACTCTACGAAGGCCGAGACCTGGCCCTGACCACGGACTTCCGCCAAGTGATCGGAGAAGCCGTCGCCCGCCACATGGGCAACAAGAACCTGGCGAATGTTTTCCCGGGATATGACAATCAGCCCACGAAGTTCCTGCGCTATCTCGGTTGAACGGCGGGCCGGTTGCGCATCATTAAGCCGCTAGCGACGCCGCGTCGACTGCGCCTCCATCATCCGCGGCTGGATTTAGCCGCGTGTAGTCCACCCAAGCCTCAGCGGCGAGAAACGTAATCGTGAATCCCAGCCAGAACGCGATCCCAAAGAACTCGTGCGGTGTCATCCGGCGAAATGCGAAGAACATCCCAACGATCGGCCGTGTCGTGGCCACACCCAGGCCCACGCCGTACATGCGGATCATCCACTCGCGATGAGGCGCGATTTCTTTTCGCCGGATGTGCACGTATGCCTTACTCAAGCAAAATAGAAACACAATCGCATAAAGTGTGGTTGCAGCGGTTTCATTGGGGCCGCCAATGTTCATCTTGTAACTCATGATCAGCGCCGAAATCCCTACAATCAATCCGCACACCACCAGGATTCTTCCCATCCAGCGGTGATACTCCAGGTGCTTTTGCCGGACACTGGGCATGAATTGCAAGGGCACGAGGACAAGAAACAATCCAGCGGGAAGAATGTGGATCAGCGTCAAAACCATGTGCCGTGCGAATCCTGCATCCATGACCGCGGCCGGATTCGACGTCCCGCCTGACAGGCTTGGCCAGAACAGGACTAGCGTTCGGCGCGTTACGGCAGCCACGCCAATCACCACCAGAACATTACTGCGGTCCAAAGCATACGGCTCGCTGCTCTCGAAACAGACATAACGTACGGCCTCCCACGAAGCGTACGCGTGGCTACAGATGTAGACGGATTTCGAAGCTTTTTATTGTGGGGTCGGTCGTTTTTAGCGCGTTACAGTTCGACCAGCACGTCGTCGTTTTCAATCTTGAGCGGGTATACCGCGACCTTCGCGCTCGCATTGTGGGCAGCTGCTCCGGTCTTAGGATCCCATGCCCAGCCGTGCCAGGGGCAGACGACCTTGCCGTTTTCGATCACGCCCTCGCCGAGCGGGCCGCCGCGGTGCAGGCAGACGTTGTCCATGGCGCTGTAGGTCCCATTCATGTTGGCGACGCAGATCATCTTGTCGCCGCAGGGGAACTCCTTGGCGGTATCGGCGGCGGGGAGTTCGGATTGGGTGGTCAGTTTGGTGAAATTCGGCATGATGAATTCAACGTCACGCGGCCAAGCCGCCGGTTACACCTATTGGGTCATCGCGATCATATCGCCTTCATGGTACCGACCACAGTGATCGCGACCGACAGCAGGACGACGCATGACCAGACAAGCGCCGGGATCTTTAGAGTTCCCTTGCCTAAGAAACCTAGAACGATACCGGCTGTTCCCAACAAAAGTGCTGCCACGACTGCAAGCATGAATAGTATCGCAGCGAATCTGCTCGCCCCGCGAAAGTGCATCACGACGGTGAGGACAAAGTCAGCCACCACGGCGATGGTCGCGCACACAAAGCCCGCCAGTGCCGACTTCTCCCGCCATCCGGACCAAACACGCTTCACCCGCAGCACCCATGCCCACGTGCCCGCCAGAAGAACGCCCTCCGAGATGGCGATGATGTCACCGGCGTCCATGATCAAGGATTGGGCGGATAGCCGAACGCGGCTGTCCCCACATGAATTGATTTGCTGACAGCTGATAGCTGAGAGCTGACAGGTTATTTTGGCTGCAGCGTTTGCGCGATCATCACCTGGCGCTTGAAGTTCTCGACCATGTTCGGGTCGAGGCGGACTTCGGTGGGCTTCCTGGCCAGCGTCATGGTGTCGATCTTGTCCTGCAGTTTGAGCAACGCGTAGAAAAGGTTCTCCGGACGCGGCGGGCATCCGGTGACGTAGACGTCGACCGGGACAATCTTGTCGACGCCCTGCAGCACGGCATACGTATTGAATGGCCCGCCCACTGACGAGCAGGCGCCCATCGAGATCACCCACTTCGGGTCGGGCATCTGATCGTAAATGCGCTTCACGACCGGCGCCATCTTTAGCGTCACCGTGCCGGCGACGATCATGAGGTCGCTCTGGCGCGGGCTGGGACGGAAGACTTCCGAGCCGAAGCGCGCAATGTCGAAGCGCGAGGTGGACGAAGCGATCATCTCGATCGCACAGCAGGCCAGTCCAAACGTCATCGGCCACACCGCTGACTTGCGCGCCCAGTTGAAGACATAATCAACTGTGCTGATCATGAAATTCTTCTCGAACTTGTTTTGCAGCCAGCCCATGAATGGTCCTCGCGAAGCTCTACACAGGCAGTCTAGGTAAGCCAGTGGAACGTGTCAAACCGCATTTTGGTGCTTCCGATACAGGATCGATCCTTCCACGCTGGCGTCGATCTTGTAGTGACGCGCCACCTCCGAGGCATACCGCATACCAACTCGTTCACGGTTGTCGGCCAGCCATTGGCTCAGACGGGTCTGCCCCGAAGAGGTTCCGCCGGGGGCGAGAAGGTCGCCCATCAATCCCTGATATTCCTCCCAGGTGAGAATGGTGTCTCTAACAAACCATCCGCTCACCAACGTGGCAAGATATGCCAACGTCATTGGCAGGTGAACGAGACGGACCGAACTTCCTACTTGCTGCGCAACGAGCCTCACCAACTCCTCGAAGGTGAAAGTTTCGGGCCCGATTGCGTTGAGCACAGAGTTTCCCGATTGATCCACAGAGTCGACGACAAGTCGCGCCATGTCCTCGACGTAGATTGGACGAACACCGTATAGGCCACTCCCGGGAATGCCGAAAATGGGGAAGTGACGGACAAACCAGGCGATGTTGTTAATCAGGATGTCTTCTTTTCCGAAGATTACCGTCGGTCGAAAGATCGTGTACGAGAGGCCGGAGTCGATCACGGCCTGTTCCACCTTTGCCTTGCCGCGGTAGTAGCCCAGGGGAGATTCGGACGAAGGGTTCGCGATGCTAACGTGCACGATGCGCTGGACGCCGGCGTTTTTGGCAGCCGTGATCAGCGTGCGAGTGTTTTGAACGGCACTTTCGAAAGTGGACCTTCCGCGCGGGAACCGCACCCAGTACGTGTTAATGAGAGTGGATACGCCGCGAAGAGTTTGGCCGAGCCTGTCGGGATCCTCGAAGCAATAGGGAAAGACATTGACTCCATCGCCGAAAGGATTCTCCCGGTCGGGATGGTACGTCAAGGTGCGAACCCGATATCCGCGGTCGAGCAGAAGCCGCGTCGCATACTTGCCGGTGTAGCTGAATGCTCCGGTTATCGCGACTGTACCGATCGGATCTCCATCTGTCAGCATGGGCTGCTCCTCTCGCTTAGGCTCCCTCGTTATCCACCAGTTCCAGCATAGCCTTTCGCAGCGGTTTCATGAGCGGCAGGGACGAGATGCGTAGCAGGTTCACGAGCAGCCCCAGGCTTTTCTCCATCAGCCGTTGGGTCTTCTCCTGATTCGGAGAACGGTCGTAGAGCCAGAACATGATCAGCGCCATCTGATACAGCCAAAGCAAGTAGGGTAGGCGAGGTTGCAGGTCCGGCGGCACCTTGGCGTCGCTGCCTTCGACGGCGATGCGCATGTGTTCGATCGCGCCATCCCGGATCGCGCGGGTCTCGTCGCTGAAAGGGGAGAGTGGATCGGCGCTGTCGGGGGCGTGGCGGAAAAGCGCCGCGCAGAACTTGCGGTTCGGCTCCAGCAACTCGAGCCGCTTTTCGAGGATGCAGCGAATCCTCTCCTTGAGCTTCTTGTGACCGGCGAGGGCTTCGAGTACGGGAGCGTTGCTGCTGGCCTGTATCTCTCTGTAGAAGGCGAGCACGATGGCATCTTTGGAAGAGAAGTAGTAATAAGCGCCGCCGAGGGCCACGCCAGCCTTGGCCGCGATGTCGCGCATGGTGGTCGCCTCGAATCCCTTCTCGCGGAACAACTCCATGGCGGCTTCGTAGATCTTGCGGCGCGTATCTTCCGCCCGCGGCGTGGTCCTGGGTTTCAGAGACAAAGGCTTTAGCGTTGTGGTCGTCATTGCAAGTACTCTCGCACGTTCGACAACGATCCATCGCCAGCGGGCAAGGCGCAAGGCTCGAGTTCGACCTGGCGCAGCTCGCCGGCAATCTCTTCCGGATCTTCCGTGTTCAGCCAACTGGAAAGACGGTAGCGGTTCTTGGACAAGGCCGCGAAGGCCTGCCGTGCCAGCGGCGCCAGCAGCGGATGCGTCAGCCGGGCCGCCCAGTCGCGATACTCGACCATCGCGTAGAGCACCATGATCCAGGCGTGGTTGTTGAGGTACACCGCGCCCTCATCGCTGACGACGGCCAGATCGTCCTTGGTGGCAATCTGTTCCAGTTCCGGAAATAGCCGCCGGGCCTTCTCTGAACCCGCTTCCAGCACGGCGATGCCGATCCACGAGCGCTGCACCAGGATCCAGTCTTTCAAGCGGCGGCATATCTCGCATTTCGGATCGTAGAGCACGTAGAGCTTCTGCATATGCGTACCTCCTCTCCTTCACCACCTTGGAGCACCCGCTCTAGCTCTCAGCGGGGAATCGCAACCTTCAGAACGGCGTCGGGCGCGACTGGCGGTGGTGGCACGACCGGGCCACGGGCAGTGCGAGCGCTTCGGCGGATCTGCGAGAAGACATAGAGGTTAAAGAAGTGCATGACGCCCAGGATCAGCAGGACCATGCCCATCTTGTCGCTGAGCAGTTCGATCGCGGCGCGTGAGGTGCTGATGGTGTCGGCCGTCTTCAGCGCGAGGGAGACGAATCCGATGTTGATGAGATAGAAGCCCACGACGAGCAGGTGGTTCACGGAGTCAGCCAGTTCCGCGTTGCCGTGAAAGGCGTCGACCAGGAAAATGGCGCCCCGCCTGTACAGGGTACGGGCGACCCAGATGGTAAGAGAGACGCTGATCAGGACATAGACCAAGTAAGTGGCGACGATGATGTTGTTGGCGGTAGTCATACTGTGCTCCCCGTTTTTCAGAGTATTGAACGTGTTCAAAATCAATATAGCGCTGGCTCCGATGTGCGTCAAGAGAAAAGTTGAACGCGTTCAACCAGATGAAGTTACAGGGCATTTTCTCCGCCGGCGCTTCTAGGACCGCAGAGTGTGCAGGGGAGGTCGGAGCTGGGCGTTGTGTTTTTTTCCCACTTGACAGCCAAGTGAACAAAATGTTCACTTGGCTGTCAAGTGAAGACAATGCACGCCAATATCCTGCAAGGCACACTCGATCTCATGATTCTCAGGACCCTTTCCACGATGGGGCCGAAGCATGCGTATGGTATTGCCAGCCGGCTGCAGCAGGTTTCGGCGGACTCCCTGAATCTCAACCAGGGCACCATCTATCCGGCGCTGGTGCGGCTGGAGCAGCATGGCTGGACGCGCGCCTCCTGGGGCAAGACGGAGAACAACCGCGAAGCCAAGTACTACGCCATCACGGAGGCAGGAGTGAAGGCGCTTGAAAAAGAGACCGCGCGCTGGCGTCAGATGTCCGGCGTGGTTGAAAAGTTGCTGGCGGAGGAGCAATAGTCATGTCGCGCACGAGACGAATCCTGTCCAAGGTCCGCGATCTTTTCCGCAACAATCGCGTCGAAGAAGAGCTGGAACGAGAAGTTGCGTCGCATCTGACCTTGCTGGCCGACGATTTCAAACGCCGCGGCATGTCACCTGAAGAAGCCCGGCTGGCCGCGAAGCGCGCCTACGGCGGCGTGGAACAGGCAAAGCAGGCGCATCGCGACGAGCGATCCCTCGTCTGGATCGAACAGACAGCACAGGACCTGCGTTACGCAGTGCGGATGCTGGCAAAATCGCCGAGTTTTGCCGCGGTTGCAATCCTCACGCTGGCGCTCGGCATCGGCGCCAATACCGCGATCTTCAGCGTCATCGACGCGGTCATGTTCCGATCGCTGCCCGCGGAAGAGCCGCAGCGCCTGGTGATCTTTGGCTGGAACGCCCATCATCAGCCCACACTGCATGGACACAGCACCTATGGCGATTGCGACGACGATGACCACACGATGGAATGCGCATTTTCTGTGCCGTTTTATGATGCGCTGCGCAGCCACACGGAGACATTTTCGGGCGTGACGGCGTTCGCGGGTCCCGTCGAAGTGGGTTTCAGCGGCAACGGGCCGGCGAATATCGCGCGCGGCGAGTATGTCTCGGGTGATTACTTCTCGACCGTCGGCGTGAGAACGATTCTGGGCCGGCCGCTGGGCCGGGCAGACGATGCACCCACTGCATCGCCGGTGATTGTCCTGAACCACCGCTACTGGCAGCGCGCTTTTGGAGCCGACCCTTCCGCGGTGGGCCGCACAGTCCGCCTTAACAACGTGGATGTCGCCATCGTCGGCGTGGCCGAGCCGGGCTTCAGCAGCCTGACGCCCGGCAAGAGCCATGATTTCTTCATGCCGCTGTCGCTTGCGAAGCGCGTACAAAGCGAGATGTCGGGGACAATTTCGGGGACACAGTACTCGCTGTCGGATCCGGCCGTCTGGTGGGTCGTGCTGGCCGGCCGGCTTGAGGCGGGCGTTTCCATCGAGCAGGCACAGGCTGAGGCAACCACACTCTTCCACGCGGAGTTGCTGCACGCCGCCAAGCCGATCTTCAGCGAGGGAGACAAACCCGCTCTGCGGCTTTTGCCGGCACGAGCGGCCTTGAACGGCGAGAGCAGCCAGATTGCAGGCATGCTCGAACTCATCATGACCGCGGTGGGGTTCGTTCTGCTGATCGCCTGCGCCAATGTGGCCGGCCTGATTCTGGCGCGTTCTGCTAATCGGCAGAGGGAACTGGCTATGCGCCAGGCGCTGGGCGCGGGACGCGCGCGGATTGCGCGCCAGCTCCTGACCGAGAGTCTGGTGCTGGCAACCGCCGGCGGTGCGTTCGGTATTCTGTTTGCCTTCTGGGGCGTTCACGCTCTCACCAACTTGATTGCCAGCGGACTCGATCAACCATTCCTGTTTGTCATCGCTCCGGACTGGCGCGTGCTAGCGTTCAGCGGCGGCGTTACCCTTGCCACAGGTATCCTGTGCGGTCTTGCGCCCAGCTTCCGCAGCGCGCGCGCCGACCTTACACCATCGCTCAGGGAGAATGCGTCTTCGATTCCCGGGAGCACATCGCAGGGCGCCCGGCGCATCCGGCTCGGCGACGCGCTGGTCGTGGCGCAAATGGCGCTCTCGATCGTTGTGCTGGTCGGCGCTGGCCTGCTGGTGCGCACGCTCCATAAACTGCAGACGCTCAATCCGGGTTTCGACACCCACAATGTCCTGCTCTTTGGCATCCATCCCAACCTGGCCGGATACATAGACCACCAAACGGCCCAGATCTACCAGCAGTTGCAGGAGCGGTTTGCAGCGCTGCCAGGTGTAGTGTCTGCCAGCTATTCCCAGGACACGCTCTTGAGCCAGAGCTGGTCAGCCAGTAACGTGCACCTCGACGGCGCGCCCCCGAAATCGAATGCCAACGCTGCTACGCTCCGGGTGGGGCTGGATTTCTTCCGGACGATGCGCATTCCTGTCCTTGCCGGCCGCGTATTCACGCCAGCCGACTTTGCCTCGGCAGAGGCGACGAACGCGGCGATGACCGCGGCGGCGGCGCCTGCCGCATCCGGCAATCCATTGAAGGCGGCGCCGTCAAGGACCGAGTTGCAGCCGGCTTCCGTGCCTGTTCTCATCAATCAAGCGTTTGCCGGGAAGTACTTCCCCAACCAGAATCCCGTGGGGCGGCATATGGGCAACGCACAAGCGGATGAGCCGGCAACGGGCCCGCAGCCTGGCTATCTCATCGTCGGCATTGCCGCTGATACCAAATACGCTCGGCTGCGGCGAGATATCCTGCCTACCATGTTCCTGCCCCTGGTGGGCGACAGCGCGCACTTCGAGTTGCGTACCGCCGGAGACCCTATCGCCTTGGTGAAGCAAGTGCGTCTGATCGTCTCGCAAGTCGACAACAACCTGCCCCTCTCCGATGTGCGGACGCAGACCCAGCAGATTGAGCAGACGCTCTATCAGGAGAGGCTCATGTCTCGCCTGTCGAGCTTCTTTGCGTTCCTGGCCCTGATGTTGGCATGCATCGGTTTGTATGGATTGCTCTCGTACGAAGTGGCGCGGCGTACGCGGGAGTTGGGTATTCGCATGGCCCTTGGCGCGCAAAAGCGCGAACTGATGCAGCTCGTGGTGCGGCGCGGAGTTCTACTGGCGCTTGCCGGTGCGGCCATCGGCATCGGCACGGCCACGGCGGTCACACGTCTTATGTCCGCTTTTCTTTATGGCGTGCATCCTTACGATCCTGCCACCTTTGCATCCGTTGGCATCCTGCTCGTGCTAGTGGCGCTGACCGCGTGTTCGATACCCGCACGACGGGCCATGCGCGTCGACCCCATGGTCGCGCTGCGCTATGAATAAGTCCGCGCAGGTGGGCATGCTTTGCGCATTTTGCAAAACGTGGGATTCGCGCGACTCGTTCGGCATTTTCCACAACCCGATGTGACACCTGACCTTTGGTTTCCCTCAGGCGCACATCGCGGCCGTCAGTGGGGGCAGGCCTACACGCTGCAACAGGTTTTGGAAACGAGGGTGTTCCCGCAAAGCGTCCATGCTCGGATCCAGGTGAAGGTAAATAAGCCAGTGGGAGTGCTCTTCGCAGCATTTTTCCAGGCATTCAATTGCGCGCTCGTTTTCTCCCATGCCGATGTAGATTCCGGCGAAGAAGTAAGGTGCGACATACTTTTTTGTTGCGAGTCCGGTCAGATCGTCGAGCATCTCCCCTGCTTCTGTTGTCCTGCCAGCCGTGCCGAGTGAATGCGCAAGTGCCGCTCGCATCAGAAGACTGCCGCCGGACCGAGTCACTGCCTTCTCACCCTCAGCGATGGCCATGTCGTGACGAGAGGTTATCCTGAGCAACAGGCCGAGAATCCAGTACGTTACGGGATAGTTTGGATCCAATTCGACAGTTCGGAGGAGTTGTGCGACGGCTTCGTCGTAGCTGCGGCCATGATAGAGTGCCCATCCGACAGCGACGTTGATGATAAGGGACAGGGGATCGAACTCCTGTCCCTTCTTCATCCTGGCTATAGCTTCTTTGTGCCGCCCCATGGTCATCACAAATTCGGCGTACCAGTGATTGGCAGTCGGGTAGGTGGGACTGAGTTCGAGGCTGCGCTTGAATTCCGTCTCCGCCTCTTTCCACTGCCAGTCGTGAAGCCACAAAAGGGCCGCAAGAGATGTGTGGGCTTCGGCGAGATCTGGGTCGAGCCGAAGGGCGGTCATGGCGGCTTCTTTGCCTTTCGGGAACGCTTCGTACGGCGGTAGATAGCTGTTCCATCCCAGCAGAACGTAGGAATCTGCCAAACCTGTGTAGGCGAGGGCGTAGCTCGGGTCTTTTTCGACCGCCTGCTGGAAGTATTCGATCGCCTTGTAGAACCCTTCTTCAGTCCATCGGTTCCAGTGATGACGACCCTTGAGATAAAACCGGTAGGCCTCGGCGTCCTCCGTGTGGTGCCGGGTGAGACGCTTCTTTTCAGCGCGGGTCAGCTGCAACCGCAATTTTCCCGATATCTCGTTAGAAATCTCGTCTTGCACGACAAAAATGTCGCCGGACTTGCGATCGTATTGCGCCCCCCATAATTGGGACCCTGTGGCGACATCGACTAATTCGGTGCCAATGCGCAATGAACCGGAGCTGTGCATCATTCTGCCCGTGAGGACGGCGCGAACATTCAGCTCACGACCGATGGCTTGAGGATCGATTTTCCGGCCCTTGTAGCGAAATACCGTGCTCTGTGCCATCACCCGCAGTTTTGGCAGCGTCGCCAATATATGGATGAGGCTCCCGGTGATGCCGTCGCTGAGGTATTCGTGCTCGGGGTCGCCACCGGCGTTTTCGAAGGGCAACACTGCCAGGGAGTCAATGATTTTGGAGACTCGCGGTGGGTGGAGGGCCGATGTTTGCGCCGATGAAGTCCGAGTTTTCCGCTTGCCGCTCGAGGAGGAGGATAGATGACTCCTGGTGGGCATCGGGACCGATTCGGTTTCTTGCTTCGCAGCGATCACGGTCGACTCGATGTCTCGTTTTAGGCGTTGAAGCTCAGCGCGCATGTCGGCCGAGTGCAGATAACGCAGGTTGCTATCCTTTTCCAGGGCTCTGTGGATCACCGCTTGGAGGGCGGGGGAGATGGCGGGATTGAGTCGCAGAGGAGGCACCGGATCGCGGTTGAGGATCGCTTCGAGGATGAGCCCGGCACTGCCGCCCTGAAAAGGTAACCTGCCCGTCGCCATCTCGTAGAGAACTATTCCGAAAGAGAATAGATCCGTGCGACCGTCCAGGGCCTTGCCTCGTACTTGCTCGGGAGACATATAGGCCACGGTTCCCAAAGCGGTTCCGGGGCTGGTGAGATGCTCTTCCGTGACATACGCGAGAGATTGCGTCGGCTGCGCCGCGATCTGGCTTGCGACACTTTCCCGCACGATACTTTTCGCCAGGCCGAAGTCGAGAATCTTGGTAAGCCCCCGCTTGGTGATGAAAATGTTGGCGGGTTTGATGTCACGATGAATGATGCCCTCGGTGTGAGCTGCATCGAGGGCATCGGCGATCTCGATAGCGATGGCGACAATATGCACCGTATCCAGGGTACCGGCGGAGATTAGGTATTTCAGGGTTACGCCGTCCAAGTACTCCATGGCGATGAACGCGTGGTTTTCGTGGATTCCAATTTCGTAGATGGTGCAGATATTGGGGTGATTGAGGGCAGATGTACCGCGTGCTTCACGGCGAAAGCGTTCGAGGAGATGCGGGTCCCGGGCGGCTCCCTCAGGCAGGAACTTTAAAGCGACAAACCGGCCGAGGTCATTGTCCTGCGCCTTGTAGACTACACCCATGCCACCGCGCCCGAGCTCCTCGAGGACACGATAGCGCGAGATGATTTGCCCGGTAACTGAGTGGTCTTGAGTCACACCCGATGCTAGGACGGAAGGTTTTCAGGGCATACTGGCAATAGTGCCAGTCTCGTCCGAGAAATCCATGATTGGACTCGTGGTTTCCCGGATTGTGGCGACCGGCATCTTAATCATGGAAGATAATGCGCTCTGAGATTCGCGGTTTGAAGGGATCGCAATTACTCCGCTAAAATAAGTAGTCCTGTGGATCAACTATGTCTCTCACCAAGCAGCAAGCGCTGGAGATGTTCGAGTCCGATGACCTGATCGGCATTGGGATGGAAGCCGATGCGATGCGGCGAAAACTGCATCCCGAGGGCGTGGTCACCTACATCATCGACCGCAACATCAACTACACCAACTTCTGCACCGAGTACTGCACCTTCTGCGCGTTTTACCGGCCGCTGAAGGGGCCCGCAGCGAAGGAAGGGTACATTCTTGACTTCGACACCATTTACGAGAAGATCCGCGAGACCGTGGAACTCGGTGGTACGGGTGTGCTCATGCAGGGCGGGCTGCATCCCGACCTGAAGATCGACTGGCACGAGAAGATGCTGCGCGGGATCAAGGAGCGGTTTCCGAAGATTCATCTGCATTGCTATTCGGCGTCGGAGATTATTGCGATTGCGGAGCACAGCTCGCTCTCGATTCGCGACACGATTTTGCGGCTGCGCGATGCGGGACTGGATTCGATTCCGGGCGGCGGAGCGGAAGTGCTGGATGATGAAGTCCGGTACAAGATTGCGCGGCTGAAGTGTCTGACCGACGATTGGCTCAATGTTCATCGCACCGCGCACCAGATCGGGATGCGCACGACCGCGACCATGATGTTCGGTGTCGGTGAGAACTACGAAAACCTGGTCAACCACTTCCAGCGGCTTTATGAGTTGCAGCAAGAGACGGGCGGGTTCACCGCGTTTATCCCATGGAGTTTTCAGCCGCAGAACACGGCGCTGGGCGGACGGCACTGGGACGAGGCGACGGCGGTCGACTATTTGAAGGTACTGGCGATCTCGCGTCTGTATCTCTCGAACTTCCTGAATGTGCAGTCGAGCTGGGTGACGCAGGGATTGAAGGTCTGTCAGATGGGGCTGCGTTTTGGCGGGAACGATGTGGGTTCGGTGATGCTCGAGGAGAACGTGGTGCGAGCGGCAGGCGTGACCAACTGCACCACCGAAGAAGAGTTGCGGCGGATTATTCGCGATGCGGGTTTCCGTCCGGCGCAGAGGGATACGTTGTACCGGCAGTATTTCCTGAACTAACACCTCAGAGGCTAAAGCCTTCACGAGAGAAAAGCGTTGATCGCAGCCCTAAAGCGCCGCGCCACGCAAAACCGTCGCAGTGCTAGTTGCTGCGCTACCAAAAGCCGGGTCGCAGTGCGAGGGCGAACCGCCGCCTAAGAACGAGTCTTAGCCGATAGGCCGCCAACATTCATGTCTTCTTCTTCCTCATCTTCTTCGATCAGAAAACACGCGGGGCCGGGGCCGAGCGATCAGCCCACGGTTCCGGAGCCTTCGTTTGCCGAGCGGGTGCGCACTCTGGTTTACTTGGGGCGCGTGGGAAGTCTTTCGACGCTTTCACGCAAGCAGCCGGGATTTCCGTTTGGGTCGGTGATGCCTTACGGGCTGGACGAACTGGGGCGTCCGATCTTTCTGATCAGCACGATGGCGATGCATACGCAGAATTTGAAGGCGGACCCGCGCGCTAGTTTGCTGGTGACGCAGGAGAGCGGAGATGGGGATCCGCTGGGAGCACCGCGTGTCACGCTGGTAGGAAATGTCGGGCTGATGCCGGAGGCGGATGTGGCCGCTGCTCGCGAGGCCTACCTGGCTCGCCATGCCAATAGCAAGTATTGGGTGGATTTCGAAGACTTTTCTTTCTACCGAATGGACCTGGTAGACATTTATTTCGTCGGTGGCTTTGGTGTGATGGGATGGGTCACCGCCGCGGAATACGGCAGCAGCCAGCCTGATCCTCTAGCAAACTCGATGGGCGACATTATTGAGCACATGAATGCCGATCACAAGGATGCGCTGGTTCTACTGGCACGGAAATTTGCTCACATCGAAGGTCAGGAAGCGACGATGACGGCAGTGGACCGTCTGGGGTTTCATGTGCGCCTGAAGACCTCGGAAGGAATGAAAGGCGCGCGCATCGCGTTCCTGCGAGAGGTGAGGAATTCAGCGGAGACGCGCAACGTGCTGGTCGAGATGGTGCGACAGGCGCGGTAACGCATTTCCTGTGCTCTTTAAAGAGGCGCAAGGAATTTTTTGCACTCGGATTGTTATCATAGAAGCGAGATGGCCTTTCCCATCAAAGTTTGTGCTGTTTGCTCGGAGGAGTTTGAGCTGAAGCCGGGTAAGCCCGGTTTTGCCAACCGCTGTCCCGCCTGCAGCGAACCTGAATCGGCCGACCCTGTGACCAAGAAGGGAATGGACGCCGATGAGCGCAAGTCCTTGGCGGAAGCGAACGAGGCTCGGAGACGAGCGATGCGGGATCTGCTGTACCGCAAAGATAGCTAGGGCTTCCTAAGGTTCTATTCTCGGAATGCGAAAGTCATGGAAATTGCGAACTTGTCAGCCGAGCCTCTCGGGAAGCTCCACTCTTGGCTTCCTCACGACCTCCAGGCGGAGCAGGTCGTTTTTCTTCCGGACGCTTGCCCCGGTAAGTCTCCTCTTCCGACCGGTACTGCTGTTCTGACGCGGCAGTCGGATTGGCGTAAGTTCGGCGTTTCCGATTGCGGATGTGGGATGAGGCTGCTCCGGTCCTCGGTCCAGCCGAAGGACTTGAATCTGACTCGATGGAATCAGGTCGCCGATTCCCTGCGGTCCAACAAGGGAGGCCTCGGAGATCTTGGATGAATGTATGAGTTTGATTGGGGACTACGTCGACGTCGTCGTAAGGTTCGGAGTCGTTGGGTACATGGGGCATCTTTAGAATCTCGGTGCCCCGCTCTACTGATTCCAGCAATGCCATTGGTCAGTGCATAGCTAGGCCTGAGTTGAAACCCCGGCCGCGCTGCACGCGGCGGACAGCCGAAGGCGGCTGTCCCCACGTGCTGTTCTCTTTGCCAAAATCAAAGGCAGTCGCACAGTCGTGTCCGCCTACACGGGCTACTGCTTCAGGATCCAGGTTGCCATTTTGTCTAGAGCTATCGGAGACATTGTTTCTTCGATCGTCGAGTACTCGGTTGGCGAGCCGGTTTTGGCGGTCTGGAATAAATGGTTCAGGCCGGGCAACTCGTCGACTTCGGCGTGCTGGTTGTCGGCGTCTGCCAGCGCTTTGCGAATCGCGGGCAAATTCTGGCTGGGGAGCACCTGCTTGTCGAGCGATCCGTTGATGGCCAGGACCGGGCAGGTGACTTTGCGCAGGGCGGTGGCGGGATCGTAGGTCAGGAAATAACGGAACCACACCGAAGTGATCTGGCTGATCTGTAAGCCGATTTGCGCTTCCGGAACCTCGCCTGCCATTTTTTCTTTCAGCTCTTTTTGCAGGATGGCGTCATCTTTTTCCGTTTCAACCAGCCTGAGCATCTCCTTTTCATTTGCCGCGTTCTTGGCGGCCTGTTCCGGACTCTTGCCCATTGCGATCTCGATAGCTTCACCTTGTGCTGGAAGGATTTGATCTCCCGGGACGCCGGTGCCCGCCATCATCACGATGAATGCGACGTCTTTATTGCGCGCCGCGACCATGGGCGCGATGACGCCACCTTCACTGTGACCAACCAGGCCGATCTTATGGGGATCGATTTCAGGGCGGGTCTTCAGATAGGCGACTCCGGCTTCGGCATCGGTGGCGAAATCGGCGGTCGTTCCTTTCGCGAAGATACCTGTCGATTTGCCAACGCCGCGATCATCGGCACGCAGCACGGCGATTCCGTGGCGTGTGAGATAGTCCGAGAGAACCAGGAACGGCTTGTGGCCGAGGAGGCTCTCGTCGCGATCCTGCGGGCCGGAGCCGGTGATCAGCACGACTCCCGGAAATGGTCCCTTGCCCTGTGGAATGGTGACGGTTGCGGCGAGCGTCACGTTCTGCGCCTTGTTTTCGTAGGAAACGTCTTCATCGTGGTACGGATACGGCTTCACGGGATTCTGCGGCCGCTTTAATTCCAGTTCTGCTTTGTCCTTCACCGGCTTCAGGAGCAGGGGTAGCGTGCCTCCACCCTGCGACCATTTGCCGTCGATGGAGGATAGATCGGCGGAGATTTTGCCTTCGAAGTTTCCGTGGACGATTGGTACTTCGATTTTCAGAGATGAGCCATCGCGCGTGACCGAGGTCGCCATGCCTATGCTGCCCTGGTCGAGACTGTCGAGGGTGGCGGTCAAGCCATTCTCGGCGTTGACGATGTGGAAGACGACGCGCAGCTTGATGGCTCCAGTGTCGAGCGAACCGATCCAGTCGCCGTCAATGTCGGAGGGTTTGACGGGTTTGGTTTCGGTTTTGACAGGCGCGCCGGCGCGCTTGAACTCGAGGGGTAAGGCTGCGCCCTGGCTCCATGTGCCGGTGATCGTTTTCGCGTCAGGCGCGACCTTGCCTTCATAGCTGCCGTGGACCATTTCTACTCCCAGTTCCAGCTTAGAGTCTTTGAGGGTGATGGAGCTGACGGGGATGCCGTTGGCTCCCGGTTGGTCGATGCTGTCGAGCGTGGCTTTGAGGCTGTTGTCGGGCGCTTTGGTGACGTGCAGGACGAGTCGCAGATCCTGACCGCCCGCGCTGAGGGTGCCTTGCCAGTCGCCCGCAATGTCTTGCGCGCGCGAAACGCCCACCGCCAAGAATATCAGTGTCGCCATAATCATGAATCTCTTCATCACGTCCTCCACAACTCTACTTTCTTCGTTCCGGGTATGGTGTGCACCGATGTTCTAGTGCGGGGCCGTGCTGGACTCTTCCTTGGCACGCTTGAGCTGCAAAGGGATACCTGAGCCACCCTGGTTCCAGTCGCCAGACATGCCGTCCATGTTCTTGTCGATCTTGCCCTGGAAATAGCCGCTAATCTGTTTCATCTCGATTTTGATCGATGAACCCTTTCGCGAGACAGAAGTGGACGGCATTCCGGTCACCTTTTGATCCGGGCTATCCATGACGGCCATGAGACCGTCTTCGGTGTTGGTCAAACGGAAGATGATGCGTAGCTTGCTTGCGCCCATATCGAGGGTCCCTTCCCACTTGCCATCAATGTCGGAAGGGGGCGCTGGTTTGTGCACGGTCTTGAGCGGGTTTGTCGTCTTCTTGAAATCGAGGGTGAACTTCTGCCCCTGTGTCCAGTTCCCGCTAATGGAGTCAGCACTCTTCAGCGTGCCCTCATAGGAGGCCTTGAGCGGAGCAGACGCAAACTTGAGCTTGTTTCCGTCGAGCGTGATCGAGTCGATGGCGATACCGGCGGCGTTTTGATCGGGACTGTCGACAGAAGCCTTGAGAGTTCCGTCAGTGTTCTTAGCCACGTGCAGAACGAGGCGCAGTTCGCCCATGCCAGTCTTGATAGTGCCTTGCCAGTCGCCAGCAATGTCTTGTGCATTCGCATAAGTTGCTGCGAGAAACGTCAGGACGGCGATCGTCAGGAATCTCTTCATTATCTTCTCCATGAGTTCATTCTTCCACTTCTGCTCTAGTTCAACTCTCCGCGGCGCTCCAGCTGTTTGTAGAACTTGAGTGAATAGATCACCGGAATCAGCGTCGCCACAAGGATCGCCGTCACAGGCAGCCAGAAGGGCGCGCCCAGTATCACAGCGAGAAGACCCAGCAATCCTCCGGCAAAGAAAGTTTTGGCGGCGAAGCGGTGGGTGGCATTCCAGACCTGTTCGTTGGCGATGGTCCAGGGCGTGCGAATGCCGACGAAGAAATTTCGCCGCACCTTGCCCATCACGTTTCCCAGTAATGCAATCAGCAGGCACACACCGCCTTCGACGGCGCGGCTTACGTCGAGCACGACGTGCGACAAGGACGCTAGCGACGACATCAAGATCAGCAAGTGGCAGTACGCCAGCATGGCCACGACGATGATCATGATGTAGAGATAGGTGGCGCGGAAGGAATCCACTTCAAACTTCTTAGGAGACAACCAGGGGATCGCCGCAAACATCAGCACGATGAACAGCATCAGGCCTGGGCCATAGAGGAATAGAGACCACTTCGGGCCCCAGCCGTTTACGTTTCCATGTGCGTCCCAATGGATGGGGACAATGTTGGGGAGATACGGGTAGGCCACCATGGTTCCGGCGAGGGCGGCGAGAATGACCACGACCGCGCCTAGGTAATACCTCTGATTGAGCGTCATCCGGTTGATCGTCATTTTGAGTCTTCTCCCGGCGATGTCTGCGTTCCGGGCGTATCCTCTTTCGAGCGAGCATCGCTGCGCATTAGGTCCATAGCCCAAGCCATCAAGTCTTGGACCACCGTCGTATTCAAGCCGTACCAGATCTGCTGGCCGTCGCGGCGGCTGGTGAGCAGGTCGGCCTCTTTCAAAACGGCGAAGTGGTGCGACATGGTGGGCTTGGTCATGTCGAAGCGCTCAGCGAGATCGCCGGCCGTCATCTCCCCACGACGCAGCAAGCGCAGGATTTCGCGGCGGGTGGGATCGGCGATTGCCTTGAACGCTTCGTTGGAGGATGGGGCCATACTTAGATCATCGTGTAATTAGATGACTGTCTAAATATAGCAAAGCGAACGGTGCGGTTGTCAAGGGTCTTAAATCGCTGGCCCAGTAGAGAGATCCGTCACTTCGCTGAAAAACGGCTCCGTTCAGGATGACAGATTGCGAAAGGCGCGGCGGATTGATGACCGCAGACAATGCTTGGGCGAGGGTTGGTTACGGGGTAGAATCAAGAGAAGTCATTGGCCGACCCTCGCGGCCGCTCCTGGCTTTCCAGTTTGCATCCATGAACCCAAGTTTCATCCAGCTACTTTCGATCAGGAGAGCCTTTGTATGGTTCCTGATTGCTTTGTTCGCTGCTAGCGCTTTGGCCCAAGTCCCCGGCAATGCTGCGCCCAAAAATGGGGGGCGCGCGGCGATCGAGGGTGTGGTCACGAAGGACCCGGGGAGCGAGCCGCTGAAGAAGGCGCTGATCGAACTCATCGCTGAGAACCAGGCGGAGGCCGGAGATTACACCGCGGTCAGCGGTCCGGATGGCGGGTTTCGCATCGAAGGCATCGTTCCCGGACGCTATCATCTGTTCGCCGAGCGCACAGGCATGCTGGAAGTCGATAAGCACCGAGCGCGCGCCGACGGACGCGTGCTGACTCTGGGTGCGGGGCAAGAACTGAAGGACCTGCGAATTCGGTTGCAGGCGGCGGCAGTAGTGCGGGGACGCGTGACCGATGAAGATGGAGATCCGTTGCCCAACGCGCAGGTGACGGTGCTGCGCCAGACGTACGTTTCGGGGCGAAGTCGGTGGGAGCAGGCTGGCGCGGAGCGGACGAACGATTTGGGCGAATATCGCGTGGCGGGGATGTCGGCGGGGAGTTACTACGTGTCAGTGAGTCCGCCGCCAGATTTCAAGAGTCTGATCGAGGCGGCCGGCGTGGCCGCGGCTGATGCGCGCAACACGGGCGCACCGGAGAAGCCTGCTACTTCCTATCAAACGACGTACTATCCGGGGACCGCGGATCGCGGCCAGGCGTCGCCGGTCGAGTTGCATGCGGGCGATGAGTTCCCGGTGAACTTTTCGTTGACGCCGAGCCCGAGTCTGAGCATACGCGGGTCGGTGGTGAATCTGCCGCCGCGGTCCTCGGCGGTGATCATGCTGCAGTCGCGCGATTTCAGTCTGGTGCTGAATGGCGCGGAGATCCATCAGGATGGAAGCTTTGTGATTCGCGATGTGGCGCCGGGAGCCTATACGATTCTGGCCACGGTGGAGAATGCCGCGGTACCGATGATGGCGCGGCAGGCGCTGCAGGTGGTATCCAACAGCGTCGACGATCTGCGACTGGCGCCGCAACCAGGAGGATGGATTCACGGGCGGCTGCGCATCGAGAGCAAGAGTGGCGGGCGATTCGATGCGAGCCAGATTTCTCTGCAGTTGCATTCGGCGGACGGCGACGATGAAATGTTGAGCGGGTTCAGCATGGGCGAGGGATTTTCACATCTGACTCACGTTGCGGCGGATGGGAGTTTTGAGTGGAAGAACGTTCCACCAGGAAATTATTTCGTGCAACTTGCGGGCGAGGGCGGAGCGAATGCCGACTTGTTTCTGAAATCAGCGGCGGCAGGGAATCGCGATGCGGGCGACGCTGGGATTATCGTCAGCGGGGGCGCGGTCGTCGTCGATCTGGTGGCGAGCGCGAATGGTGGCTTGGTCGAGGGAGTTGCAGTCGACTCGAAGGGTGAGCCGGTTGCGAATGCGGTGATTGTTGCAGTTCCAGAGTCGCGGCTGCGTGGCCACGTGGAGCGCTATCGGAAGACGGTTAGCGATCAAAGTGGACGGTTTGCGTTGCATGGTATTGCGCCGGGTGACTATACGGTTCTGGCCTGGGAGAGTGTCGAGGGGGAGGCTTATTACAATCCCGAGTTCCTCAAGACCTATGACGCGCAGGGCAGCGCGCTGCGGGTGGGTGAGGGAGATCGGAAGAGTCTGCGTCTCGAGGCGATTCCGGAGAACGAGGAACAGCCATAGGGGACCGATCGTTTTCATAGCTGAACCTAGAACCCAGATTCAAAATCCAAAATCCAATCGTCAAATCCACAAATCAACATCCCCATCCTGTCGCAAAGAACGCGACAAGGATGGGGCACCCTGCTCTTCCTTCGTCTTGCTCTCTTACCAGTGATGAGTCTCCACTACCGGCGAACTGCTGTCCGCGGGTTTGGTTTCGTCGGCATGGATCTTGCCATCGTTCTCAGCATAGAAAGAGCGGTGCTGGGCGTCGAGATTTTTCGGCGTCATGGTGAGTACGAAGTTGTCTTTCTTCGACTTGAAGCCGACGGTGTAGTCGCCGCGTTCGGTGTTGACCAGGCGCTGCGTGAATGTCCCGGTATGAACTAGCTGGGACAGAGAGGTTGCATAGTGGCCGTACTGCTTATTGAAAAGCATTTGGGCGCGCATGACGACACGCATGTAGGCGAGCGCGGCGGCTTCAGAATCGGAGTGGGCGGGATCTCCGTGAAACTTGGGTGTGTACGTGGGTGCGTTCTGCTCTGCGGGAAGGGGCGCTGGTGGCGCGTCCTGCGCCCACAGCGTACAAGCTGCAAGCAAGAAAGCGATAATGACGGCGGATGATTTTGTCGATGTTTTCTTGCGATCGGTCATCGAGCAGTTTCTCCCGTGATGAGGTTACCTGCGGTTACGTGTTTGGAAAGCCGCCCGTTCGCGCGGAGCTTGACTGCCAAAGCTAAGTTCAGCCTCATTTTTCCATGTTACTCCCGTAATTTCCCTTCGGTCACGTTCTCTTTGCATCGCGATGAATTATCACTATGCTGGATACAAGAAATCAAACCCTACGGGGAAAACTATGAAAGCAGCAGTCGCTAGAAAACCAGTAATCAAAATCGCGGTGGTGGAAAGCGATCCATTGCGCTTTGTTGGGTTCCGCGCATTGTTCGACTCTGAGCCTGAGTTCGAACTCGTCTCCGCGGCACTGCCCGAGATCAGCACGCTGCAAGGTATTGATCTCATCCTGCTCGGCAACCGTTCCGGACAGAATCTGTTTGACGTGATGGCCAGCCTCAAAGCCACGCGGCCGGATTTGCGCATCATCGTGACCGGGTCTGGAATTGACGAAGAGACCATTTTGAAAGCGATTGCTTCGGGAGCCAAGGGATATGTTGATGAAGCGGCTTCGCCGGCGGAGTTTGCGCAGGCGATCCGCATCGTGAACCAGGGATCGGTTTGGGCTCCGCGCAAAGTGCTTTCGATGTTCATTGAGCGAGTGTCGTCGGCGCCGGGCCGGATTTTTCCGGCGGGCCGGGTGACATTCACCGACCGCGAGAAAGAAGTGCTGGAGATGCTGGTGGCCGGCCGCTCCAATAAAGAGATTGGCGGTCAGTTAGGGATCGAGGAGCGCACGGTGAAAGCGCACGTCGCGAAACTGATGCGCAAGGTGGGCGTGCAGAACCGGATTGCATTGTCGGTGCATGCTATTACGCATTCGCTGGTGACGACGAAGTAGGGAGCCTCGAGCTCCGACCGTGGAGCCGCGAGCAACCTCAAGGCTCAAGACTCGTGGCTCAAAGCTCGTAGCTCATCGTAACTTTGGGGCACTTACCTTCGTAATCTTGTTGAAAATTCAGATGCGACGCATACTCGCCTCACCTACCACAGAACCTGGGAGACGGGGTTGAGAGTGGCGATTAGGGTCACTGCTTTCAGCCCCGCATTTTTTTGTCCGTCGGCGCCCAGGAACCTATCCAGCTAGCCCAATTGCGAAAACCTGCGCTTCCCTGGAATTGAGTCGTCGGGAGCAGGAATGCAACTCTCTGCGCTTGATTTACAATGCAATTACTGATTCCCATTCAATTCCAATGTGGTGAGGAACGATGAAAAGACTTGTTTTGCTGATACTAGTTGTGTGCCTTGGCAGCCTTGCGTGGGCCGCGGATGACGAGGAGAAGGCCTCGAAGGCATCCGATCGCGTGCAGGCGGCGGCGGACGTGCTGAATCAAATCCAGTCGGCACCCGACTCGGGCATTCCCCAGGAAATTTTGAGTAAAGCGGAGTGCGTTGCCGTGGTTCCGTCAATGTTGAAGGGCGGATTCATCGTGGCCGGAAAGTACGGCCGTGGCCTCGCGAGTTGCCGCAATCCCAAGGGCTGGAGCGCGCCCGCATTTTTCACCATTGCCGGAGGCAGTTTCGGTTTCCAGATCGGCGGGCAGGCAGTCGACCTGGTCATGCTGATCATGAACAACGACGGAATGCAGCGGCTCCTATCGAGCAAAGTCTCGCTGGGCGCGGACGCATCGGTGGCTGCGGGCCCCGTAGGACGTCACGCCGAAGGCAATACCGATTGGAAGATGCGTGCCCAGGTCCTGACCTATTCGCGGGCTCGCGGAGTATTTGCCGGAGTGAGCCTGAACGGGGCGGTGATGAATCAGGACAAGGACAGCACGCGCGAGTTCTACGGCCACATGGTGACTTTCAAAGCTTTGCTGACAGGCGCGGTGGAACCGCCCGTGGCAGCGAATTCTTTCTTGACGACGCTCGCGAAGTGGGCGCAGGAAGCGGCCAAATAGTGAAATCCGAGTTGTCGATCATAGCGCGATGGACAGCCGAGGGCGGCTGTCTCCACACCTGATGCGGCGGAAACTCGAATACGCGGCGGCCTGGCCGTTCATCAAAATTCTGGGTACTCTGCCCCGCCCCCTTTCGCGCGCCTTCGCCATCGGTCTCGCGCAGGCCGTTTATCTGCTGCACTTCCGTTTGCGTCAGGTGGGAATGCGCAATCTCGCGCTGGTGTTTCCGGAGAAGAGTGAGGCGGAACGGAAGCGCATTCTCCGCGGCGTGTTTACGTCGCTGGGCCGGCAGCTTGCCGAGTTGTGCCAGTTTCCCCGATACACGCCAGAGAACATCGACGAGGTTGTGGTGTATGACGGACTGGAAAATTACGAGCGGGCTTACACGCGTGGCAAGGGCGTTCTGTTCTTGACGGGACACTTCGGCGGTTGGGAGCTTTCCGCTTTTACGCATTCTCTGCATGGTCACTGGCTGCACGTGGTGATGCGTCCCATGGACAATCCGTATCTTGACCGGCTGCTGCAGCAATACCGCACGATGTATGGAAACAAGACCGTGGCGAAGGACGATTTCGTGCGCGGGCTGTTGGCGGCGATGAAGGCGGGGGAGACCGTCGGAATATTGATGGATACGAACATGACGCCGCCACAGGGAATTTTTGTGGACTTCTTCGGCATTCCCGCCTGCACAGCGAGTGGACTGGCACGCATTGCCCTGCGCACGGATGCGGCGGTGGTTCCGGGATTCACGGTTTGGGATTCCGCGCTGCAGAAATACCGGTTGCGATTTGATCCGGCGCTCGAACTGGTTCGCACCGGCGATGTGGAGGCCGACATCGTCGCGAACACGCAGATGTTTACCAAAGTGATCGAGGATTACGTGAGGAAGTATCCCGACCAGTGGTTGTGGGTGCACCGGCGGTGGAAGACGCGGCCCGAGGGGCAACCGGGGCTGTACTGAAGCTGGAACCCAGAATCCGCCGTGTCCGCTCGTGGACACGTTAGGGCAGAATCGGACACAACAAACTTTCTGGCACAAACTGTTTTCCCCCAAAATAGGCGACTTTCCCCCACCGCCATTGGTGACTGACGTGCGGCACGCTCGTCCATCCGTCTGAGGGACACGTCCATGCAGACCTTGCTTCAGGATATCCGCTTCAGCCTGCGCCAACTGTTCAAGAGTCCCGGCTTTAGCCTGACCGCGGTACTCTCGTTGGCGCTGGGGATTGGTGCGACGACCGCGGTTTTCAGCGTGGTGTACGCAATTCTGATGAATCCCTATCCGTACGCGGCTTCGGACCGCATGATCCACATGCGGTTGCTCGACGATTCGCAGCAGCCGCGAGGCTTCGGTCTCACGGGCGCGCAGTGGCAGCAGATTCGGAAGTCTCCCGTGGTGGAAGATGCATTCATGGAGGACGATTGGAGCCTCACCGTCACCGGGAAAGATTTGCCAGAAGATGTGCAAGGCGTCTACTTCAGCTCTAATGGTTTCACTTTTATGGGTGTTCCACCTGCCCTGGGTCGGGGATTGATTCCTTCCGATGCGATCGATGGTCAGGAACCGCAGCCGGTTGTCGTGCTGAGCTACAAATTCTGGCAACGTCATTTCAACGGCGACTCGAGCGTATTGGGCCAGAACCTGCAACTGGTGCGCAAGAACTACACCATCGTGGGGGTGGCCGGCCCGCGTTTTACCTGGGGGGATGGTGATGTCTACCTGCCGCAGAAAGTCACGCAGGACCCCGTAAAGGCTTTTTACGTCGGCGTTCGGTTGAAGCCGGGTGTGACCCACGAGGCTGCAAATGCAGCCTTGCAACCGTTGATCCAGCAGTTCGCCAAGGAAACACCCAAACATTTTCCCTCGGATCATTTCCGGTTGAGTGTCGTTGGGTTAAATGAACAGTTCGTTCACGATTTGGGTGGGACGCTGTATCTGCTATTCAGCGCGGTTGCGCTACTGCTGGCTATCGGCTGCGGGAACGTGTCGATCCTTCTGCTGGCGCGGGGCACGGCGCGTCAGCATGAATTTGCGGTGCGTACGGCGATCGGCGCGAGCCGGGGCCGTATCATCCGCCAACTGCTCACGGAATCGTTGCTGCTTTCTCTGACCGGAGCGGCTCTGGGTGTGCTGCTGGCGTATCGGGCGCTCGCGCTCATTGTGGAGTTGCTGCCTAAATATTCCTTCCCGCATGAGGCGTCCATCCAGATCAATCTGCCTGTGCTGGCTTTCAGTGTTGGGGTCGCGTTGCTCACCGGGATCCTGTTTGGCCTGTGGCCGGCCCTGCAGCTTTCACGGCCCGAAGTCAGCCAGGTCATGCAGTCCAATACACGCAAGATCGCGGGCGATGTGCGCGGGCGTGCGACGCACGGCGTTCTGACTGCCGTCCAGGTCTCTCTGACGCTGGTGATGCTGGCCGGAGCGGGCGCGGCGATGGAGGGATTCCTGCGCCTCATCCACACACCCTTGGGTTATGACCCGCACAATGTGATGTCGGTGGGCATTCCGGTGCATGATGGCGCGTACCCGACGTGGGAAGCGCGCAAAGCGTATTTCGAGCAACTGCGGAATAGAGCGGCAACGGTTCCCGGCGTGACGATGGCGGCGATCTCGAGCAATGCCACACCTCCTTCGAATGGATGGCAGACTGGTGTCGAGATTCTAGGCAAACCGCAGCGCGATGGGCAGAAGATTCGAATCAACTTTGTAAGTCCAGGGTATTTTCCGATCCTGCGAATTCCCCTCGCGACCGGACGGATTTGGGATGAAGCCGAAAACCACAATGCCGCGCATGTGGCCGTCATCAACGAGACGATGGCGAAGCTCTACTTCCCGAATGGCGATGCGTTAGAGCACTCGCTGAGAGTCCCGGAGATAAAGGACGAGCCGCCATACGTCACGACCGCGTCCGGCGGGGACACCTGGCTGCAGATCGTGGGCATCGTTGCGGACAAGCGCGATGACGGGTTGAGAAACCCGATACTGCCAGAAGCCTTCGTGCCGTACACATTGTCGATGCGGGTATGGACGCAGATCCTGGTGCGATCGGAAGTACCGCCGCTGTCGCTGTTGCATGCCGTGGGGATGCAGGTAAACTCAGTCGATCCGGACCAGCAAATTAACGGCCAGGTCCAGGATCTGGATCACTGGATCACGGGCCAGCAGGAATACGAGCAGGAGCAACTCGTGGCCTGGCTGTTCGGCGCGTTTGCCCTGCTGGCGCTGGCTCTGGCGGCGGTGGGACTCTATAGCGTGGTCTCCTACTCGGTGGCACAGCGGACGAACGAGTTTGGCATTCGGATGGCACTGGGGGCGCAGCAGACCCACGTGTTGCGGATCGTGTTCGCGTCCACGGTGGCGAGCGTGGGGAGCGGGATCGTGCTGGGCGTCGTTCTCACGCTGGCGCTGAACAAGGTTCTGGCACGATGGGCGGAGGGCAGTTCCCGCGATCCGCTGGTGTTGCTGGCAGTGACGGTTCTGTTGAGCGTGGTCGCGGCGATCGCGTGCTCCGGGCCCGCGCGCCGGGCGGTGAAAGTGGATCCGATGACCGCGCTGCGTTACGAATAGACCGTCCGACTTGATAATCTGTTTTTCTGACTCTAGTCATTCAGGCCTGTCCTGTTTTCTGTCTGCACGACAAAGAATCCACAGCGCTTGTCTGCTTCGAAGTGCTCCTTCCGGTAAAATTAATGCTTCCTATGGATACCTTCGAACAAATCGCTGAACGTGAGCGGCAATATTTGCTGCAGACTTATAACCGCTATCCGGTCGTGCTCACTCGCGGCAAGGGAGTATTTCTCTATGACATCGAAGAGAAACGCTACCTGGACTTCGTTTCCGGGCTGGGAGTGAATGCGCTCGGGCATGCGCATCCGCGGATTGTGAAGGCGATTCGCGAGCAGGCGGCGAAGCTGATCCATGTGTCGAACCTTTACTACCACGAGTACCAGGGGCCGCTGGCGGAGAAGCTGTGCGGGCTTTCGGGATTGAACCGGGCGTTCTTCTCCAATAGCGGGACTGAGGCGATCGAGGGGTCAATCAAACTGGCGCGGCTGGCGGGACATCGCGCGGGCGGCGAGGCGAAGAGCCGGCTGGTGGCGCTGGAGGGGTCGTATCACGGACGCACATTCGGGGCATTGTCGCTGACCGGACAAGACAAGCATCGCAAGGGATTTGAGCCCCTGCTCGAAGACGTGAGCTTTGTGAAGCAGAACGATCTCGAAGGGTTGCGGGCGGCGGTAAACGACAATACCTGCGCGATTGTGCTGGAGCCGATTTTCGGCGAAGGCGGAATCTACGAGTGCTCGGTGGAGTTCCTGCAGGAGTGCCGCGCGCTGGCCGACCGTCACAAGGTGGCTCTGATCTTTGATGAGATTCAGTGCGGGCTGGGGCGCACGGGGACGATTTTTGCGTTTCAGAGTTTTGGAGTAACGCCGGACATTGTCGCAATTGCCAAGCCGATTGCAGCCGGCCTGCCGCTGGGAGCGTTCATCGCCAAGGAGGAGTTTGCGACGGCGATTTCGCCGGGGCAGCATGGCACCACGTTTGGCGGAGGTCCGCTGGCCTGCCGCATCGCGCTGGAATTCCTGGCGATTGTGGAAGACGAGAAGCTGCTGGAGAACGTCAACAGAGTTGGTGCGTATTTGCAGCAGGAGTTGAATGGATTGGTGGAGAAGAGGGCGGCCGCGATCGGAGTGCGCGGGCGCGGATTCATCCAGGGAATTCAGCTGGAGATCCCGGCGCGTCCGATTGTGGACGCGGCGCTGGCCGAGGGAGTGCTGTTCAACAGCACGCAGGATACGGTGGTCCGATTCCTGCCGCCGTTCTTGATGGAAGAAAAGCACATCGACAAGGGCATCCGGGTGCTGAAGAAGCTATTGGGGAAGAAGAGGAAGGCGGCGTAAGCGACAAGGAAGCGAGCCAAACACGCGATTCATGGCGGCGCAACGAACGCGCCGCATCGCGCTCGCCCAGGTCCTTCAGCGGGCATAGGCGCCCGCTTCAGGATGACAAGGAAGAAAAAACGGGGAGCCGAAGCTCCCCAAGTGAAGCGACAGAGGCGTTCTCCTAACTAGAGTCGTAAGCGCAGGAAACGGTTGTCTGAGTTAGAAGATTCTTGTGACGAATGAAATTCAGGAGATCGCAGCCGGCGCCCCAACGTTGAGCGAGGGCGTGGAAGAGTGCTGGATGGATCTTGATGCCTCCCGCATGCGTTATCTACGTGCGGGATCGGGGCCACCGCTAATCCTGCTGCATGGTTTGCTCGGGTATTCGTTTTCCTGGCGATACGTACTCCCGGCCCTAGCTCCGTATGCAACGGTCTACGCGCCCGACATGTTGGGGGCAGGATTTTCGGACCGTCCTAGAGGGATCGATCACTCCATGCGGGGGACGGCTCGGCGGGTGCTCGGGTTTGTAGAAAAGCTGGCGCTCCCTTCCTTTGACCTGCTGGGCACATCGCGAGGCGGGGCCGTCGCGATGGCTACAGCTGCGGAATGTGTGAAAGCGGGTTCTTCGAGGCGGGGTCTGCGGCGGTTGGTCTTGGTATGCCCCGTGAATCCGTACTCTTCCCATGGAACCTGGCTGGCACCGTTCTTTGGCACCAATGTGGGTGCAGCGTTATTTCGGGTTGGGGTGGAACACATGCCGTTCCTGTTTCCGTATTGGCACGGACGGCTATATGGCGACCATAGCAAGATTCCGCCCGGCAGCCTCGAAGGCTACCAGGCGCCGTTGGTGAAGCCCGGATTATTCGATCATGCGTTGAGCATTGTCCGCACGTGGACGTCCGATTTGCAGGAACTCGATGCGCTGCTGCCTTCGCTGGCGCCGATTCCTACCCTGCTGATGTGGGGCAGCAAAGATCCGGCGGTGTACGCTTCGTCGATCGAGCCGCTGGCGCGGCATTTTTCGAATGTGGAGACTGTGGTCTTTCCCGGAATTGGACATTTGCCCTATGAGGAGTGTCCCGAGGAGTTCAACCGGGCGCTCATCCGATTCCTAACCTCTCCAGAGAGGATGTCCCCTCCTCTTGCAAAAAACGCGGGAAATAGGGCACCCGCGGTCTGAGCCGATTCCAACTCTGAAATCATGACCCACGCCATTCTCGACTTCCTGCGGAATGCGGTGGTGCATTACGGATACTGGGCCGTGGGCGCAGCTCTGTTGATAGAGAATGCCGGCATTCCTGTGCCCGGGGAGACGATTCTGCTGCTGGCGAGTTTCCTGGCGTATTCCCAACACGAACTGCAGCTTCCGTGGATCATTGTGGTGGGGACCATTGCCGCCACGCTGGGCGACAACATCGGGTTTGCGCTGGGCTACTACGGCGGACGCCCGGTTCTGGAACGCTACCGGAACGCCTTCGGGATTCAAGACGCGACGCTGGCGCGTGGAGAAGAATTGTTTGCCCGTTACGGCGCGGTCACCATTTTTTTTGCACGTTTTGTATTCGGCATGCGCATCATCGCCGGGCCCCTGGCTGGTGTCCTGCGGATGCCGTGGCGGAGATTCACGGTTTTCAACTTTCTTGGGGCGGGAGTTTGGGTCACCGTCATATCTGGCGCGGGCTATCTGTTTGGCCAGCATCTTGGCCGGCTTGAGCGGGATATAAGGCGCTTCGATGTACTGGCTGCGATTCTTGTCCTAGTGGGATTGGGGCTTCTGTGCTGGCGCAACCGCGCAAACGTTAGGGCGGGCATCTGCAGAGTAACCTTTGCGGTGCGGCGGATTCCAGTGAGCGGTTATACTGTGCGGGAAGTCACAGACTCTCGGGGCAGCCGGGGCGATGTCCGTGACCGAACCAACCACACCGGTTGCGTCCGAGCCTGAAATTCGGACGAGGAGGAACTCGTGAAAAAGATCGGTTTCTTGACGCTGCTCATCATGGCAACTCTTGTGTTTACGCTCGCTTTTCCGGCGGCAGCAGCAGGGCCCAAAGCACCGGCGACTCCCGCGCCGGTGGTGGCACCCGCTGCTCCGGCCGCGGTTGCTCCCGTGCCCGACAAGCACCCGCACATTGACGAAGCCTTGGAGTCGATGCGGGCGGCCAAACATCAACTGGAGATTGCGGAACACGATTTCGACGGCCATCGTGCGAAGTCGATCGAACATCTCAACGCCGCTATCCACGAAGCCGAGATTTGCATGGGAATGAAATAAATCGGGCTGGCAGTCAAAGACGAAGGCAGCGTCCGGCGACGCTGCCTTTTTTCTGTGTGCCGAGCATGTTCGACAACTTGAGGGTGAAAGTCCCTTTGACAGCCTGATGGAGGTGAAGTCATAGCAAAGCGCAAGGGTGAAATAACACTCGTCGCGAGGCGAGGCCTGAAAGAAGCGCAGAGCAAAGACGCGAGCCGATGAACAAGAACCGGATACGAGGCCTACGGTGGCGGGCGAGCGGGCAGGTGACTGCGAAGCCCATATCCATCAAGCTCACTGGTGGTAAATCCGGCGGTTGCGCGTCGAAGGTGGTCGAACTTACCTCGGGAGATCTGCGGCATGTCACACAACGTGACTGAGGATGAAGCGATTCACCCTGACCGTGTCGCAGAAGTCAGCAGAGGGCGTAGTAGGTCATGCAGTCGGCGAGGATATTGAGGCACTCCAAATGCCGAAAGGCGGAGAAACAGATAGGCCACGCCGGGAACGATGAGCGAAGGCCCGAACGGTACCCCGCAAGGGGAATAAAGGGAAGGGCAAGTAAGCGGTGCGACTCATGAGCGGACAGCGGCAGAAAAACCGGCCCGAACAAGGGAGGCTGGCCTTTCCGGCGGAAAGTAGGAGTGATGCTCCGATGGCCGCCGTGCAAGGGACCGAAACGCTTATGGCGAAGCACAGGAACGAAAGCCTGGCCGGAACCGAACGACTGATGGAGGAGGTCCGCGAGCTGGAAAACTGCAAGCAGGCATTACAACGAGTCAAGGCTAATAAAGGGAGTCCGGGGGTAGACGGGATGACCGTCGACGAACTCCCGGAGTACCTGAAGCAGCATGGGCTGGAAATCGGGGAACAGCTACGAAACGGAACCTATCAACCGCAGCCGGTCAGGCGGGTGGAAATCCCGAAGCCGGACGGCGCGGGAGTGCGCAAGTTAGGCATTCCTTGTGTGCTGGATCGGTTCGTCCAGCAGGCGGTGTTGCAGGTTCTGCAGAAGCGCTGGGACCCGACGTTCTCCGAACACAGCCACGGTTTTCGACCGGGGCGCAGTGCGCGGCAAGCGGTGCACGAGGCGCAGCAGTACATCGCCGAAGGGTACCGCTGGGTGGTGGACCTCGACTTGGAGAAATTTTTCGATCGAGTCAATCACGATCGCCTGATGGCGGCGGTAGCCAAGCGCGTGGCCGACAAACGAATGCTCAAACTAATTCGAGCCTTCCTGGAGGCCGGAGTGATGGAGGACGGGTTGGTGAGTGCGGTGGATGAGGGAACGCCTCAGGGCGGTCCACTTTCACCGTTGCTCAGTAATCTGGTGCTGGACGAACTGGACCGGGAGTTAGAGCGGCGCGGTCATCGCTTCGTGCGTTATGCCGACGATTGCAACATCTACGTGGGCAGCGAACGAGCGGGACAGCGAGTGATGGAGAGCATTACGCGCTTCATCACGCACCGACTCAAGCTCAAGGTGAATCAGGCGAAGAGCGCCGTGGCCCAACCGAGGCAAAGGAAATTTCTCGGATTTAGCTTCACGAGCGAACGAGAACCTCGGAGGCGGATCGCCCCCAAGGCCATCGCTCGCTTTAAGGAGAGGATCCGGGAACAGACACGTCGAACCCGCGGCATCAGTCTGACGCAGATGGTCACACAGATCGCGACCTACCTGCGGGGATGGCTCGGATACTTCGACGATTGTCAAACCCCCTCGGTGTTGCAAACCCTTGAATCGTGGCTACGCCGTCGACTTCGGTCGGTGGTGTGGAAGCAATGGAAACGGGGACGGACGCGATTTCGCGAACTTCGCAAACGGAATGTGAGCCAGGACCTGGCGGCGCAAACCGCCGGCAGTCCTCACGGCCCGTGGCGCATCGCCAACTCGCCCGCCTTGACCATGGCTTTGCCCAATGTCTACTTTGCCCAGCTCGGCCTTCCACCCATGGTCGTGCGGTTTTAGCTTAATCCGCCGAACCGCCGTATGCGGACCCGCATGTACGGTGGTGTGGCAGGGGAGGCGGGGCGACCCGTCCCCCTATGCCGATTCTCAAAATGATGCTTGCGTGCCGTCGATCCCGATCTTAGTCGGTGTGGAACGTGTAGCCGACAGATACGCCGAGGCGAAGAACGCTATTGGAGTGGAAGTCGCTGGTGTTGTTGATGATGTAGTAGTAATCCGCTTCGGGCCGGACAAAGAGATTTCGCCACGCCCGGTAGTTGAATCCGCCGCTCACGTGAAGCAGAAAATGATTGCTGTTCAAATGGGTCGTGCAGCCGTTCCCATAGACGCAGTTGCCGTATGGGTTGTAGTAAAGCACGGTCTGGCCGCCGGCGCCGGCCGTGAAGATAGTGCTGGTTCGCTTTGAGATTCGAGCTGGGAACGGATTGAAGTGGGGAGCCAGTACGGCGTTGAAGTCGTACAGAATCGGGCGGTATTTCTGATAGTCGTTGTAGAGCGCCTGCTTATATCGAAAGGTAACCTCTCCGCTGTAGCCGAGTCCGTTCTTAAAGATGCGGTCGAAACCGGCGCTGGGGTAAAGGCCACCTCTTTCCGGAGGGGGCGGGTAGGCCAGAGAAGCGGTATCGTTGCTGGTGGAGAACAGAGTGTTGCCACCGGCGAAAAGGTCTACCTGCTGAGCAGAAGCGAGAGTGGCAAACAGAAGAAGCGCACACACGGACGTGATTCGCGCGAACTTTCTCAAATACAGCCCCCTTATTGTGTTTCGTCCCGTTCTTGAAGTGTATACGCTGGATGGATCGAGCGCCCGGCGGAAGCGTCCACTGGTGGATGAGCAAGCACAAGAAAGTGGCGGCCGGAGTCCACGCTCGCGGCCGCCGCTCCATCAAAGGCTAGTCTGGACCAATGGTGTAGCCGATGGAGCCTCCCACGTGAACAAGGTTGCCGGAGGTATAGTAGTCCGTGTTGTTGATCACGTTGTAGTAGCGCACCTCGGGCCGGACGAAAACATGTCCCCACACGTAGTACCGGATCCCGGCTCCCACGTTGATCTGGAAGTGGTTGGAACTGATGTAGTTATTGCAAGTGAAACCGTTGGTGCAGTAGGGAAGATAGAAGCGAGTGGTCTGCCAGCCAATGCCGCCCATGAGATCCAGTCCAGCCTTCTTGCTCAAGCGCGGCTGGTAAATTCCATCGAAGGAGAAAAGGATGGGACGGTAGGGCTGGCCAATGCCTGCAAAGTTCCCCTGACTGGTCCTCCAGTCCGCGTCAAACGCGAAGCCGATGCGCTTGTGAAAGATTACGTCGCCGCCGATGTTGGTGTACAGGCCACCCTTTTCCGGGCAAACAATCGGGACAATGCCGTTAGAAGACGGCGAGACGGCGCAGGGCCCCGCCCCGGGCGACAAGAGGGTTCCGAAGCCGAAATTGGCGTCGCCCTGCTGGGCCGAAGCGAGATTGGCCAACGAAAAAACAGCAATGACCGTCGCGAGGAAGGCAAGCTTTCTCAAGAGAAACCTCCTATAAGGATCGTTGTCGGCGGTAAGATGCAACCGCCAAACTATTTGGATGCAAGCGCATGCACGATGCATTCATCTTAGTTTCAACAGCGCCGGAATTCAATGGCCGGTGCTCCCTGGCATCGCGAAGGCCAATATCCCGCGCGATGGCAGCAGCCTAAGAATCCAACCCAATGAACTGCAATAAGTTGCGCTTGCGGGTTCCGCCCCGCGGCTAGACTCGGTCTATTAACGGTTAGACGCTCCGCTGCCACCTCCGCGGAGCACATGGTCGAATGCGATGGGACCCGCGCCAAAGAAGATCAGCGCGAAGGCAAGGCTGGCGGCCGCCAGGGGAAACTCGTAACCCGGTCGATCAGGAGATCCCATAAGCCCGTTGTGCAGATGAACCTTCCACAGCGCCACTATCAGGTCGACGCAGACGGCCAAGGCGGCAAAGCGGGTGAAGAACCCGGCGAGAAGTAACAGTCCGCCCACCAGTTCCGTGAGCGACGAGACGTAACCGAGCCAGCGCGGCACGCCGAGGCTGGCGATCCACTGCGCGTGGTGCTGCAAACCTCCGAATACATTGTGATAGCCGTGCACAACCATGATGGCGCCGACGGCCAGGCGCATGACGAGAAGGGCAAGGGGTTGCAAGCGATCGAGGTAGCGCACAATGTTCCTCCGAAGCGACGACATAGATTACAGCAGCAAACCGTTCTGAGGAAGGCGGTCAATCCGTAGTCTGCGCAACAACCAGCGCTGCCAGCCCCGGCCGAATCCCAGACAATCGAGAAGGACAAACTCCTGATCAGGCGCACTCTGCGCTCGGCAGGGGTGACAAGTTGTGAATCTGGGTTCTAAGCAGATCTAGATGCACAAGGATCTCAGGCTGGCGTTTGCGAACGGCAAAGTGTGGGACGTCGTTAGGAATTCGTCTTGTGTTGATGCTTTGGACCTGAGGAACAACGAGCAGTCAACTCAAACCGTGCTGCTCGGTAACTTTACCTTTACTCGATTAAGGCCCTGCGAATACAGCACGTTGAGCGAGCGATATAGTACCTCCGTACCGTGCCTAGTACTTCAGTTACCGGTTCGCGAGTGACTGGGTAGCTTCCGCACAGCTGATACTTCTAATGGTATTTTGAAGGTGGTCGGCCACAACCTGTAGTTTTACCTCCTGGCGCTCTTTCCTTGAATTCCAGAAAACAGGCCTAAAACCCAAAGAAACGCGGAGATTCGCTTCGAGCCGGGGTTTTTCAGGGTTGAGATATGCTCGGAACACCGAAAGCCCTCGGAGCCGATATTGAGGGCGAGGCATTGTTCGGCAGCAAAGCCCGCGGGCCGGGGAGCCGGAGCGGGATGGACGTAGCGGAAAAGGCAAAGGGAACCATGGCTGACTCGCGAGAAGTGATGAACATCCGGCAAGCGTCGCAATACCTGGGCGTGAGTCCGGACACGCTTTACAAGTACGTAGGCGAGCAAAAGATTCCCGCGTTCAAATTAGGCAACCGTTGGCGCTTCAAGAAATCCCGTTTGGACCAGTGGATGGAAGAGAAGTCGAGCGAAATGGAACCGCAGGCGAAACGTAAATCGAAGGCAGTTGGAAAAGCAGCCGGACAAAGTTAGACAAAAACGTCGCGGGCAACGATGCCCGCGCCACACAAAAGGTGGGCACATGTTTGGATTGGGATCGAAGTCCATTGTTGGCCTGGATGTGGGCTCTTCAAGCATCAAGGCAGTCGAGCTGAAGAAAAAGGGTGGGCAGATTGAAGTGGCGCACCTCGGACTGGAGCCGCTGTCTTCCGACATCGTGGTCGATTCGATGATCGTCGACTCGGGCACTGTGTCGAGCGCGATTTCGAAGCTGTTCCTCGACAACGAGATCAAGACCAAGGCCGTGGCCACCGCGGTGAGCGGTCACTCGGTGATCGTCAAGAAGATCTCGCTGCCCTCGATGAGCGACCAGGAACTGGCCGAGACCATCGAGAAGGAAGCGGCGCAGCATATTCCCTTCGATCTGGCCGATGTGAGCCTCGACTACCAGATTCTCTCCGACGAAGTAGGCAGTCCGCAGATGGACGTTCTCCTCGTCGCGGTCAAGAAGGACAAGATTCTGAACTACACCAACGTACTCTCGATGTCAGGGCGCACCCCGGCTATCGTCGACATTGACGCGCTGGCCTTGCAGAACTGCTACGAGTACAACTACCAGCCGGCGCCCGGCCAGGTGGTCGCGCTTCTGAACCTGGGCGCGAGCGTGATGAATATCAACATCGTGAAGGGTACGACGCCTCTGTTCCCGCGTGACGTCAGCGTGGGCGGGCATCAGTACACCGACTCGCTACAGAAGGAATTGGATCTGAGCTTTGAAGACGCCGAGTCGCTGAAGCTGGGTAACAAGGTGGGCACGGTGAGCGAGGACGCGAAGCAGCCGATCCTGCAGCAGGTCACCGAGATCATCGTGCTGGAGATTCAAAAGACGTTCGATTTCTTCCGGGCCAGCGCGGCCGGCGAGCATATCGAAAAGATCTACCTGGCGGGCGGTTCGTCGAAGGTGCCCGGCTTGGTCGAAGCGTTGCGGCAGGAATTCTCGATGCCGGTGGAATTGTTGAATCCGTTCCAGCGGGTGACGCCTCCGGTCGAAGGACATGGAGCGGAGCTGGTGGAACAGAATCCCGGCCAGATGGCAGTGGCAGTGGGCTTGGCCCTGAGGAGCTTTGAATCCCTATGATCAAAATCAACCTGCTGGAAAATTCCAAGGGGAAGAGCAAGCGCGGTGGCGGCGGACCGTCGATGCCCACGATGGAAATGGGCGACATGGGCTCGCCCAAACTGAAAGTCCTGGCGGTGTTGGTGGTGGCCGGGTTGTTCAACCTGGGCTACTGGTACCGGCTGGATCATCAGGCGAAGGCGATCGAAGCGCACATGAAGGTCGCCGAGCAGAAGAACCGCGAACTGGCCGATGTGAAGGCGCGCTTCCTGGAGCGCCAGACCCAGGCCAACAATTACAAGCGCCGCGTCGATGTGATCGACGGGCTGCGGGCCAGCCAGAACGGTGGTCCGGTCAACCTGATGGCCATGCTGGGCGAGACGGTCAACAACACCGAAGCGGTGTGGCTCAGCAAGATGGACGATTCGGGGACGAGTGTGAACCTGGAAGGAACGGCGCTCAGCACCGACGCAGTCGCCAACCTGATCGCGAACCTGCAGAAGACCGGCTTCTTCAGGACGGTCGAGATCAAGGAAACTTACCAGGATGACCAGATCAAGGACATGCAGGCATTCCAGTTCACGCTGACTTGCGAGAAGGGAAAGTCGTAAAGGCGGACCTATGGCGAATTTTAGCGAAATGTCGGGCATCAAGCAGTGGGCAACCGTGGTGGTTGGGGGAGTTGTGGTGACGGCGGCGCTGTATTTCACGCTGTTCAAGGCCCAGAACGACCACAACGTGGCCGCGCAACATGCCCTCGAAGACAAGATTCGGGAAAACAACGAACTCGAATCCTACCGGCCGAAGCTGAAGCAGATTGAGCAGCAGTTGGCTGAGCTCAAACAGCAGCTGGAAATCGAGCAGCGCATCGTTCCTGATGAGAAGCAGGTCGATGGTTTCATCACCATGCTCGACGCGGAGGCCCAGAAGGCGGGCGTCGAACTGCGGCGCTACATGGCGAAAGACACTCGGGCGCAACAGTACTACACCGAAGTGCCCTTCGACCTCGAACTGGACGGTCCGTATTATTCGGCGCTGAATTTCTTTGACCGGGTGAGCAAGCTGGAGCGGATTGTCAACATCACCGGATTGCTGGTGGCGACGACGAAAAATCCGAGCGGGGCGAAAGCCAAGCATACGTACCAGTACGCGCCCAATGAAAGCATCATCGCGACTTTCACGGCGACCACATACTTCAGTCACGATCTACAACCTTCAGCGGCTGGCGCCGGGTCGAAACCGGGAACGCCGGCGGCGAAGTAGGGATGGCTATGAAGCTGACGACAGGCATTTTGGCAATGGCAATGATGGCGGGCGCAGCATGGGCTCAGAGCCCGGACGCCATCGACAACGCGCGCAGCACAGCAAAATCGCTGCAGCAGACGCAGGCCAACCCGGCTCCCAAAGCCGCCGTAGTTCCGGCGGCAGCCAAGCCGGCACCGGGTGCTCCGGCTCCCGCGGTGAAACCCGCGGTCGCGGCGAAACCGGCATCCTCGTCGCACAACCAGCTCCAGCGGGTCAATGTGGTTCCCGCGGCGGATGGTGTCCAGATCGAAATCAGTTCCACCCAGGCGGTAACGCCCCAGGTGACCAAACTGACTTCGCCGGACCGACTCCTCGTGGAACTGCCGGAGACGGTAGTGGCCACCGCGCAGAACAAGATTCCCGTGGGCACCGCCGGGGTGAAGGGCGTACGCATCGGCATGGACGGCAAGACCCCTCCAACGACGAGCGTCGTGGTGGATCTCACGCAGCCCTTGTCTTATGAGTTGACTCCAGGAGCGGCCGGGAAAGTAGTCCTGACTCTGCATTCGCACGGAGGCGCTCCGAGCGTTGCGAAGAATACTTCAGCGCCTGCCAAGGCAGCTCCGGTGAAGGCTTCCGCGCCAGCCACCCAGTCGCAGGCTGCGGCGAAACCAGCTGCACAAGCCTCGAAGCCCGAATCGAAGCAGCCCGGCAAGGCTGCTGCACCGGTTACGGCAAAGGCTTCCGCGCCGGCAAAGACCACGGCTCCAGCGGTGAGTGCACCTGCGGCTGCGACCCAGACCGCGACCGCGCCCAAGGCGCCCAAGCCGGAAGAAAAGAAGTGGGCGATGAACGGGAAACGCGATCCGTTCTTCAGTCCTGTCGTGCAGACGAATGGCTCAGGCTGTTCGACCGGAAAGAAGTGCCTCGAGATTGGCGCGATCAATCTGCGGGGCGTGGTGAAGTCTGACACAGGCTTCATCGCGGTGGTCACCAACAACCTGAACAAGGCTTATTTTCTGCGGGAGAACGATCCCGTGTTCAACGGTTACGTAGTGAAGATCACGGGTGATTCGGTGGTGTTCCAGGAAACGATTCAAGACAAACTGGGCAAGCCGTTCACGCGCGAAGTCGTGAAGAGAATCTTTACTCCGGCGGTTTAGTGCAGGACGGCGCACCCGGAAACCGGGAACGCCGAAATCAAGTTGCAGAAGGACACGCGGGCCAGGCCCGCGGGTGGGGAGAGGCGAAATGCGAAAGCAACAATTGACAATGTTCGTATCGGTGCTGGCCTTGACGGTGGCTGCGGTGGCGCAGACCCCGAACCAGCTCGATCGAGTCAACGTAGTCCGGAGCACGGACGACATCCGGGTCGAGATGAGCTCCCACGGCACACTCACGCCGAAGCTCAGCACTCTGGACTCGCCCGCTCGCGTGGTGGTGGATCTGCCGGAGACCGTCATGGCGACCGGACAGACCCGCATCGCGGTCGGCGCGGCTGGGGTCAAGGGCGTGCGCATTGGCATGGACGGCCAGGCACACCCGACCACACGCATCGTTGTCGACCTCGACAAGGCTTGCGCCTACGAGCTGACGCCGGGCCCGGCAGGGAAGCTGGTCCTGACCCTGCACGCCAACGCGGTGGCCAAGGCCGCCCCTGAGGCGCAGGCTAAGACGGTTGCTGCCAGCTCGCCCGTTTCGGCCAGCCCGGCAGTCGTGGCTGAGGCTCCGAAGGCTACGGCCACGGATTCCAAGCCCACGGACTTTGTCTTTGTCGAGCCTTCGTACCAGGCCAAGAACCAGGCTTCAAGCGACGTAAAGAAGGACGACGCCGAGCCCACGGTTCGCGCCCAGGAAGCGGCGGCGCGGTTCTCCGACAAAACTGCCGCGGAACTGCTTCCTGTCAGCGCCCATGCAGCCCAGCAGAGCCAGACGACGATTACTCCTGCCGTGAACCTGGCGGCGGAGCAAAAGTCTCAGGCCGGACAGCAACCCGCCTCGACCGGTCCGAAGTACACCGGCGAGCCGATCTCGGTCAACCTGAAAGATGTCGACCTGAAAGACTTCTTCCGACTCATCCACGAAATCAGCGGTCTGAACGTCGTGCTCGATCCTAATGTGCACGGCACGCTGACTGTGGTGCTCGATGACGTGCCGTGGGATCAGGCGCTCGACATCGTGCTCAAGAACAACGACCTGGCGCGTGAACTGGAAGGCAACGTCCTGCGCATCGCCACGGTGGAAACTCTGAAGCATGAAGCGGACGCCCGCCGGGCACAGATCGAATCTGAATCGCTGGCCGTCGAAAAAGTTTCGGTCACGCGCTTCCTGAGCTATGCCAAGGCGAAAGACGTCATTGTCACGGTAAAGAAATTCATCTCGCAACGCGGCGACGTGGTGGCGGATGATCGCACCAACGCCGTCATCATCAACGACATTCCGAAGACGATTCCGACCATCGATCGCCTGCTGACGCAGCTGGACCGCAAGACGCAGGAAGTTGAAATCGAAGCCCGTGTAGTGGCGGCGACGCGGCAGTTTGCCCGCGACATCGGCACGCAGCTCGGCTTTGGCTGGGGCAACGGCGCCAGCGCTATCGGCGGAGCTTCGGCAGTGGGTTCGTCGCCGACCACGGTTAACGGCCTGACTCCGGGCTACATCACCGTGCCGGGAAGCGGCAGCGGCACCACGGGATCTTCGATTCCGTTGTTCTCGAACCTTGGGGTTACGTCGCCTTCGAGCGGCTTGACCTTCATCAATGCCAGCAACACCGTGCGGATCGACGCTGTCCTATCGATGGCTGAGTCGCGCGGCTTGCTGAAAGTGCTCTCTCGTCCGCGAGTCGTAACCCAGAACAACATTCAAGCGCTGGTGAAGCAGGGCGTGCGCGTTCCGATCGTGACGCAGGCGCAGTTGGGTGGTCCTCCGACCGTCACCTACGTCGACGCGTTCCTGCGGTTGACGGTGACTCCGCAGATCACTTCGGAAAACACCATCTTCCTGAACGTGGACGTGGAAAACACCACTCCGAACTTCGGTCAGGAAGTACAGGGCAACCCGGAACTGATCACGCAGCAGGCCACCACGCAGGTGCTGGTGACCGATGGCGGCACGGTGGTGATCGGCGGCGTCATTCAGACGCAGAACTCGATCAACATCTCGCAAGTTCCGCTGCTCGGCAACCTGCCCTACCTGGGCAATCTGTTCAAGCACACCCAGGTCAACACCTCGAACCAGGAGCTGATTTTCTTCATCACGCCGCGAATCATTCAGACATAACGGCGTCAGACCTAGCAGCGTAGTTCGAAGATTGAAACCGCCGGTTTCCGCGAAGAACCTGTCCCGGAACCGGCGGTTTTGTTTTTGGGCAGCGCTCTCCGAGCTTCCTCTGTCTCCTGTTAGACTTTCCAGCAATGAACTTCCAGGCTCGCCAGAACAAGCTTCGGGAGCATCTCGCCACCACCCGGTTTGATGCACTGCTGATCAGTCATCTTCCCAACATCCGATATCTCTGCGGCTTTACCGGCAGCGCCGGTTTGCTACTCATGGAAGAAGGCTGCAGCGTGTTCTTTACCGACGTCCGCTACGACACCCAGGCGCACCAAGAGGTGAAGGGCGCGAAGGTAGTGATCGCGCGCAAAGCAGTGCTGACGGCTCTGGGCGAGTTCCTCGGGGCCCGCCGAAAGCGGACTCGGGGGTGGACCATCGGGCTCGAGGCTGAGCACTTTACGATTGCCGAAGAAAATCGCCTGACGCAGATCAAACCGGCTGGTGTCCGGCTGAAAGACGCGCCTTCACTGATTGAGCGGACGCGCATGATTAAAGATAGCGACGAGTTGCAGAGAATCCGGGCTGCGGTGGCTTTGGGAGCCAAGCTGTTTGACCGGGCGGTCGAAGTAATACGTCCGGGAGTCAAGGAAACCGAGGTCGCAGCGGAGATGGAGTTGGCTGCACGCCGAGGCGGGGCGGAGGAGATGTCGTTTCCCACGATCATCGCTTCGGGTGCCAGGTCGGCACTGCCGCACGGACGAGCATCCGAGCAGGCGATCGCACGCGGAGGGTTCGTGGTCTGCGACTTCGGTGTTATACTTTCGGGTTATTGTTCTGATCAAACCCGTACTGTGTGGGTAGGACCTGTCCCGAAGGACGCCCGCCCGGCTTACGAGGCAGTGCGAGAAGCGCAGCAGGCGGCGATCGATGCCGTGCGCCCGGGAATCCCGACCGGCGAGGTCGATGCGGCTGCTCGTAAAGTATTGCGTAAGGCCGGGTTAGGACGCTACTTTACCCATTCGACCGGACACGGAGTCGGGCTCGAGATTCACGAAATGCCGCGAGTCGCGGACGGGCAGCGGGAGATTCTGCAGCCCGGTATGGTCATCACAATCGAGCCGGGAGTATACTTCCCGGGCAAATGGGGCGTAAGGATCGAGGACATGGTGGCAGTCACCGCAAGCGGTTGTGAAGTGATGACGCCGACGAGCAAGGATTTTCTGGCAGTTTAGTCATCTTGAAACTTCCAACCGGGCAGGATCGAGGCCCGGCTTCTTCGCGGGAGCCATGATTCGCTGGCAGTTTGGGCTCGCGGGAGGTTGGCGAAGGGTCCCACCCTACACGAATGAATCAAAAAGAGCTGAAAGAACTCATCGAGTTTCTAATCGAAAAGGACATTGCCGAGTTCGAATTGGAGCGGGGCGATGTCAAGGTCCGGATCAAGCGCGCCGGCGAGCATACGTTCGTCCACTCTCAGGCAGAGCCGCGCTTTTATGCGGTGCCCGCGGCGGCGGCGGCGCCCGAGTTGGGTGCCGTGCCCGCGGCCGCCGCCGCATCTACACCAGCGCCAGCAGCCCCCGCTCCCGAAGAAGGGCTTCACATGGTGAAGTCCCCCATCGTCGGGACGTTCTACGAGGCCCCCTCGCCGGGCGCTCCTCCGTTTGTGAAACCGGGAGATATGGTGGAAGTGGGGCAAGTGCTGTGCATCGTCGAGGCGATGAAGCTGCTGAACGAGATTGAGTCGGATTTTGCCGGGGAGATCGTCAAGAAGCTGGCGGTCAACGGCCAGCCGATCGAATACGGCCAGGACTTGTTTGTGATCCGGCCGAAGAAGTGAATCTGGGATCAATCTGGGCGCGCTCTGGGCGCGCCTTTTTGTGTCCGTTAACTACGAGCCACGAGCTGTGATCCTTGATCTCGTAGCTCAAGCTCATAGCTCGTGGCTTTTTCCTCATGTTCAAAAAGATCCTGATTGCCAACCGCGGAGAGATTGCACTGCGCGTGATCTGCGCGTGCAAGGAACTGGGCATCCGCACGGTCGCCATCTACAGCGAGGCCGACCGCAATTCGCTGCACGTCCGCTTTGCCGATGAGGCCATCTGCATTGGGCCGCCGCAACTCGCGCTGAGCTACTTGAATATTCCTGCGGTCATCAGCGCGGCTGAGATCGCCAACGTCGAGGCGGTGCACCCCGGCTACGGCCTGCTGGCGGAAAACGCCAACTTCGCCGAAGTGTGCGAGACCAGCGGGATCAAGTTCATTGGTCCGCGGCCCGAAGTGACCCGTCTGATGGGCGAGAAGGAAAAAGCGCGCGCTGCCATGAAGCGCGCAGGCGTTCCGATTCTGCCAGGGTCGGACGGAATTATCGCTTCCGATGGGGAGGCGGTGGAGTGGGCGCGGCAGGTCGGCTTTCCGGTGATCGTGAAGGCCTCAGCCGGAGGCGGCGGCCGCGGCATGCGTATCGTCCGCAACGAAGAGGAACTGCCTGGGCTGTTCAAGGCTGCTCAGGCCGAGGCCGCGGGGGCGTTCGGCAACGGTGATCTCTACATGGAGAAGTATGTCGAGCATCCCCGGCACATAGAGTTTCAGGTGCTGGCCGACGAGCACGGCAACGTGGTCAGCCTGGGCGAGCGCGAGTGTTCCATCCAGCGCCGCCACCAGAAGTTGCTGGAGGAATCACCTTCCACGCAGGTTACGCCCCAACTGCGCGATGAGATCGGTGCGGTCCTGTGCAAGTCACTGGCGGAGATCGGATACAGCAATGCGGGCACCATTGAATTCCTGATGGATCAGGACCGGCGGCTGCATTTCATCGAGATGAACACCCGCATTCAAGTCGAGCATCCGGTCACCGAAATGGTGACGGATGTCGACCTGGTGAAGAGCCAGATTATGATCGCGGCCGGAGCGCACATGCGGGATGTTTTGCAGGGCCCGATTGTTCATCGCGGACACGCGATCGAGTGCCGTATTAACGCCGAGCATCCGGAGAAGTTCACCCCGTCGGCGGGGAAGATCACGGCGTTCCATCCCCCGGGAGGAACGGGAGTGCGCGTCGATACGGCCGCTTATGCCGAGGGGGTGATTCCGCCGTATTACGATTCGCTTATCGCCAAGCTGATCGTACGCGGGAAAGACCGCAGCGAGGCCGTTTCGCGCATGGCGCGGGCGCTGGAGATGTTTATTGTTGAAGGCGTATACACTACGATTCCGTTGCACCGGAAGATTCTGGCGGATGAAGACTTCCGGGCAGGGAAGATCGACACCGGGTTTATCGAGCGCTTCCTTAAGAAAAATGGCGCTCACTAGGGCCGAGTTGGCGACGCGTTGCAGTGAGCAAATTCTGGCAATTTACGCTGGTGGGTCCAGTTCTCGGTTTGCTTCTGGGCTGGCTGCTATCTCTCGTCTCGGGCAACGTCTTCGTGATCATCGGCGTCGGCACCTTGGGGGCTATTTGTGGGAGTCGTTCTCGGAATCGTTCATAGGAATGACCCGTGATTCAATCTGTCCTTCGCCCAGAAACGATTCAACTCCCCTCTCTCTATGCCGTTTTGGATATCGGCCACGCCCATACGAATTCTGGCCTCTTGGCGTTCGCCAAAGAACTCGTCGCTGGAGGGTGCACGCTGCTGCAGTACCGCAACAAGAGCGGGAATGCGCGAGTGATGTTGGAGCAAGCTCGGGAACTGAAGGAGCATCTCGGCGATTCCGTGCGGTTCATCATGAATGACCGGTCGGACTTGTGCGTAGCTGCCGAGTTCGATGGCGTGCACGTCGGCCAGGAGGATTTGTCTCCGGAGTCCGTGCGCGGGATCATTGGACCGGAACGCTGGCTGGGCGTTTCGACGCATAATCCAGAGCAATTGTCCGAGGCGGATCTCACCTCGGCCGACTACCTTGCCATCGGCCCCGTGTTTGCCACGTCCAGCAAAGAGCAGCCCGATCCCGTGGTTGGCCTCGAAGGGGTGCGGTGGGCTCGGCAGTTAACCCGCAAGCCGCTGGTGGCGATTGGAGGAATTACCCGGGCGAACGCTGCCTCTGTCATTGAGGCCGGAGCCGATTCCGTTGCGGTGATATCCGATCTTGTACGGGAGCCGCGCAAATCAGCAGAGGAATTTTTCCATATCTTAAGGTAAAGTCGGGTGACCTCTTCATGGGGTCGGGTGCGAGGGCGGGCGCCCTCGCGACAGCCGGCGGGACGCCGGCACTACAGCGGCACGTTTTAGGAGGGATTCCTGAGTACAACATCAACGCAGCCATCCGCAGGCAGCGACTGGGAAATCCACAGTCATCAGGATAAGGAACTGGTCCAGGGTCTGGGCCTCACCAGCGCCACGATGCTGGTCATGGGGTCGATGATCGGGTCCGGCATCTTCATCGTGTCGGCGGAAATCGGCCGCGAAGTGGGCTCGCCAGCGTTGCTGATTGGAGCGTGGGCCGTCGCAGGATTCATGACGATCGTGGGGGCGCTCAGCTACGGCGAGTTGGCCGCCATGATGCCGCGAGCAGGCGGCCAATATGTTTATCTGCGCGAGGCGCTGGGTCCGCTCTGGGGCTTTCTCTACGGCTGGACTTTATTCCTTGTGATTCAGACCGGGACCATCGCCGCCGTGGGCGTTGCGTTTGGCAAGTTCCTGGGCGTCTTCGTTCCCTCGATTTCCTCGACCAATTGGATTTTGCATATCTGGAAAGTTCCGTCCTTTCACATAGGCCCGATGGTGCTCGGCAACATGGACGTCGGAATCAATACCCAGAACCTGATGGGAATCCTGTTGGTGATGTTCCTGTCAGTGGTAAACATCTTCGGATTGAAAACCGGCGCAGCGATTCAGAATGTTTTCACCGTCGCCAAAGTTTCGGCATTGCTGGGATTGGTGCTTTTCGGTTTGGCTTTGGGGCGGAACGCGCAGGCTCTGGCCGCGAATTTCGGCGCGAATTTCTGGCACAACGCGGGACTCGGCGCACAGCATGCGGTTCAGGTCGGCGCGAGCGGCCCCATCGTCATGGTGGGCGCTCTGACCATTCTTGCCGTGGCCCAGGTTGGATCGTTATTTTCCGCCGACGCCTGGAATAACGTCACGTTCACCGCCGGGGAGGTAAAGAATCCCAGTCGCAACCTGCCTTTGTCTCTGGCTCTGGGCACGGGCGTGGTCATTGCGCTCTATATTGCCTGCAACTTTATCTATCTGAGCGCTCTGCCACTGGATGGAGCGCCCGGCGCAGCCACAATTCTGGGGCGGGGCATTAAGTACGCCTCGGAAGATCGGGTGGGCACGGCGGTCATGACCCAGATGTTCGGCGGGATCGGCGGCAAGCTCATGGCGGCGGCCATCATGATTTCCGGCTTCGGCTGCGTCAACGGGCTGATTCTTTCCGGCGCGCGCGTATATTATGCGATGGCGAAAGACCGACTGTTCTTCCGCAACGTGGCCAAACTGCAACCCACGTATAAGACGCCCGCAGTTTCGCTGATGGTGCAAATGGTGTGGGCCTGCGTGCTCTGCGTCTCGGGAACCTACAACGACCTGCTGAACTACGTCATTTTCGCGGTGCTGGTATTTTACGTCCTGACGATTGTGGGATTATTCGTTCTGCGGAAGACGCGTCCTGATGCGAACCGGCCGTACCGGGCGGTGGGATATCCGGTGCTGCCGGTCATTTATATTGTGATGGCTTTATTCATCGATGTTGTACTCTTGCGCTACAAGCCAGAGTTCACGTGGCCGGGGCTGATCGTGGTGCTGCTGGGAATTCCGGTCTACTACGCATGGTCGAGGGGGTCGCGACGTGGCAACACAAGTGAGTCCGCCTAAGAGCCAAGGAGAACCCAAACGGATGGCAAATCTGCTGGCAACCAAGCCGCTGAATCTGCTGATGGAAGAAGCCCGCGAAACGGGCGAACACAGCCTGAAACGCACCCTGGGAGTCTTCCAACTCACCGCGCTGGGCGTGGGGGCGATCATCGGCGCCGGAATTTTTGTCATGGTGGGATTGGGCGCGCAATACGCCGGCCCCGGACTCACTCTGTCGTTTGTTTTGTCGGGTCTGGGATGCGCGTTTGCCGGTCTGTGTTACGCCGAGTTCGCGGCCATGATTCCTCTGGCGGGCAGCGCTTATACCTACGCCTACGCCACGCTGGGTGAGTTGCTCGCCTGGATCATCGGATGGGATCTGACCCTCGAGTACGCCATGGGCGCCAGCACAGTGTCCTCGGGTTGGTCGAATCACTTCATCGAACTGCTGAATATTTTTCACATCAAGATGCCGCTGTGGCTGGCCTACGATCACTGGACCGCGCTGAAGACGGCGGAAAACATTGTCGCTCGCCAGATGGCGACGGCTTCCGACTCCTCGCTCGTCCCGGGCACGCAGGCCTTTCTCGACAAAGTCAGCGCTCTTACTGCTGCTGCATCTCCCGAACTGATGCAACGGGCGCACGACCTGCTGGGCGCACCCCGCATGTTTGGGATGGAAATTGGACTGAACCTTCCCGCTTTTATTATTGCGCTGGTGATTACAACCATTCTCGTGATCGGTATCAAGGAGAGTGCGCGCTTCAACGCCGTGATTGTGACGATCAAGGTTGCGGTCGTACTGTTTGTGATTGCTCTCGGCGCGCGCTACATCAACAGCGGCAATTGGGGCACGGACTGGCATTCCTATGCGCCGCACGGCTTCGCTGGAATCGGAGCGGGCGCTGCTTACATATTCTTCGCCTACATTGGATTTGATGCCGTCTCGACCACCGCGCAAGAAGCGAAGAATCCGCAACGCGACTTGCCCATAGGTATGATTGCCTCACTCGCGATTTGCACGGTGCTGTACATTGCCGTGGCGGGTGTGCTGACCGGAATGGTGCACTGGCAGCAGATCAACATCGAAGCTCCTGTCGCTCGCGCATTTCTGGACCGGGGTCTGACAACCGCGTCGCACATCATTACCCTGGGCGCCCTGGCGGGACTCACCAGCGTGATGTTGGTGATGTTGCTCGGACAGACGCGAGTTCTCTACTCAATGGCCAATGACGGCTTGCTACCCAAGAAATTCTTTGCCGATGTGCATCCCAAGTTCCGCACGCCTTGGAAGAACACAATTCTGGTCGGCTTGCTGGCCGCGATTGTAGGCAGCGTGACTCCGATCGACGACATCGGAAAGATGGTGAACATCGGCACGCTGCTCGCGTTTGTGATCGTGTCCATTTCTGTGTTGGTGCTGCGCCGCACCAATCCCAACCAACCGCGGCCCTTCCGAACGCCTTGGGTTCCGTTGGTGCCAATTCTCGGCGTGATCTCCAACGGTTACATGATGTACAAGCTGGGTTGGGTGAACTGGGCGCGGCTGTTCATCTGGCTGGCAATCGGACTGGTCGTGTACTTCGGCTACGGACAGAAGCACAGCCGGGTGCAGGCGCTGGCTGCGGGGCGAACGCCCGAAGCTAGATAAATCGGGACTGATGCAATTGCTTAATGGCCCTCCGCACGGCGTGGAGGGTCGTTTTGTTTTATAGTCGTGGGTCAACAGTTGCATGAAAGCCTTCCGCAATCTTCGAACCATCGGCGCGCTCCTGCTGTTCGTCATGGCGGGAGGCACCGCGGGCTATCACTACATTGAAGGCTGGTCGTGGTTCGACGGGTTTTACATGGTCGTGACCACGCTGACCACCATCGGCTACCAGGAAGTGCATCCGCTGTCACATGCGGGGCGCGTCTTCAACGTGTTTGTGATTCTGTCGGGCGTGTCACTCCTGTTGTTGGGAGTCGGAGCCCTCAGCCAGGCTTTGCTAGAATTCGAGCTGCAAAGCTTCTTCGGAAGGCGGCGCATGGAGCGCGAAATCGGCCGGCTCGACGGGCACTACATCATTTGCGGCTTGGGTCGCGTAGGACGCAGCGTGGCCCGTGAATTGGGACGCAAGCCGGTCCCCTTCGTGATCCTTGAGAACAATGAAGCCAAGCGCCAGCGCTTCGCCTCAGAAAACTGGCTGGTGTTGGCCGGAGATGCAACCCAAGAGCAGACTCTCCGACAGGCGCAGATCGAGCGGGCCCGCGGGCTGATCGCCGCCACTACCACCGATGCCACCAATCTCTACATCGTCCTCACTGCGCGGGGATTGAATCCGCTTCTGAAGATCATTGCGCGGGCCAGCGAAGATGCTGCAGAAAAACATCTCCTCACGGCGGGCGCTGACGCCGTGGTATCCCCGTACTCGTTCGCCGGGCAGCGCATCGCACAGTCGCTTCTGCGGCCGCACGTAGTGAGCTTTCTCGATACTGCGACCACGCACCTCGGCATGGACCTCGAGATCGGCGAGATCCACATCACTTCCACATCGGCCTTTGCCGGCAAGACGATTGAGAGCTCGCGCATCCGGCAAGAGCGCGGGGTGATTGTGCTGGCCATCAAGCGACACGAGGGCATGCGCTTCAATCCTGCGCCAGATGAGCGCATCGAAGCCGATGATTTCCTGATTGCCATGGGCGAACCTGCGCAGCTGCGGCAGCTGGAAGTGACTGCCTCCTCTTCATCATGAGGATCAGAATCGCATGAAAATCGTAACTGCCGCAGAAATGCGCACTATCGACCGCGCGACCAGCGAGCGCTTCGGCGTGCCATCTTTGACGCTGATGGAAAACGCCGGAAGCGCGGTAGCTGACCACGTTCTGGCGCAACACGACGACGCGCAGAAGATTCTGGTGATGTGTGGCAAGGGCAACAATGGCGGCGACGGATTCGTGGCCGCTCGCAAGTTGCATGAGGCCGGGAAGGCTGTGCAGGTGATCTTGCTGGCCGATCGGGAGGACCTGCACGGCGACGCTGCTGCCATGTTCGTGAAGTTGCCAGAGGCTCCGTTCGTAATCCGCTCCAGCGACGATCTGAAAGACGAGCGCGTGCGGCTCGCGCTGGCTGCGGATTTGTATCTCGATGCGATTCTTGGCACGGGATTCAAGCCTCCGGTGAGCGGTCTCTATGCCGACGCAATCTCGCTGCTGAATGCGAGTAAGGTACCGGTGATCGCCGTCGACATTCCTTCCGGCGCGGATGCGGATGCGATGGGCCCGCAGAATGGAATCATCGCGCGAGCGAACTCGATCGTGACCTTTACCGCGGCGCGCCCGGCACACGTCTTCGGCGCGCTGACTACGGGCCCGACCTACGTCGCGGACATCGGCACGCCGCCAGAGGCGATGGTTTCCTCGCTGCAACTCAACGTCATCACGGCTCGCGATTTTTCCCAGCTGATCGGGCCGCGTCCGGCAGATTCGAACAAGGGTATCTACGGGCACGCGCTTGTCGTAGGCGGTTCAATCGGCAAGGCGGGGTCGGTTGCGATGGCGGGTATCTCTGCTCTGCGCGCTGGAGCGGGACTGGCCACGGTCGCGACGCCGAAGTCTGTGCTGCCCACTGTGGCAGGGTTTCATCCCGAGTTGATGACAGAGCCTTTACGAGAAACACGCGAAGGCACGATTTCGGAAGGCGCAGCGGCACAGCTCGATGCTGTGGCGAAACGGAAGAGCGTGCTAGCAATCGGGCCAGGGATTTCACGCAACGCGGAGACGGCTCAGTTCGTACGAACTCTGGTTGCTGGCGCCGAGGTTCCCGTTGTCCTCGATGCCGATGGTCTGAATGCGTTCGAGGGCGCAACCAACGATTTGAACGGCAGAGGACGAGTACTGGTGATCACTCCTCATCCCGGCGAAATGGCGCGCCTTGCCGGATGTTCTACCGCTGACGTGCAGAAAGAGCGCCTCGGCGTGGCGCGGAAATTTGCCCGCGAGCACGAATTGATCGTCGTGCTCAAGGGGAATCGGACTTTGGTGGTTCAGCCGGATGGCGAGACCTGGGTCAACACCACGGGGAATCCCGGAATGTCCACCGGGGGAACAGGTGACATCCTTACCGGCATGGTTGCGGCAATGATCGCGCAACATCCAAGGGACGTGACGATGGCCGTTTGTGCGGCAGTACATCTTCATGGGCTAGCGGGAGATGTGATGCGCGAGATCGTGGGAGAACATTCGATGGTCGCGACCGATCTGTTGCGCGGATTGCCGGATGCCTTTGATCGTGCACAGAGAGCGGCCGTGGCGAAGTTCGCGGGTTGGATCGGCTGAATGGAATCTGCGATGCCGTGGAAGAGCGGCCCTAAAGGGCCGCTCTTCCACACAAAGCTTCACCTCCTCGCCGGAAGCACGACTGTTTTTCCCTCTGCGGCCGAGCGGCGAGCTGCGTCGAGGATCTCCGTCACCGTGACATTCGTTTCCAGTGATGACAAGGCGTCGAGCTTGGCTCCTTCCAGGATGACCGCCCGCAGATACGACAACTCATTGTCGTACGGCGCCGGTACAGGCTTGGCCTCCGACTGTTCTTCACGTGTATGGTCTCCGCCACGACGCACTCGAATGTCGTTGCCCTGAACCGTGATCGCGTATCCGGTCTTGCCGTACACTTCCATGTCTTTGCGACTGAAAGGCCAGTTCCATGATGCCTGCACGATGGCTTGTGCCTTCGGATACGTCAGGATGAGCGTGGCTTCGTCATCCACCTTTGAATAGATTTCCGGTTTGATTTGCTGCGTGACGGCCGTGACGGTGAGAGGGCGTCGGCCGTCCATCAGCCAGGTCATGAGATCGGCGCCGTAACACCCGAAGTCGAACAGGGCGCCTCCACCGTTGAGTTTAGGATCGGTCAGCCAGGCGAGAAACTCCGGTTCGACATTAATTTCTTTCGGGCCATTGTGGCCGTCATGAATCACCACCTTGCGGACTGCACCTAATGCTCCTTCATGCACGAGGTCGTAGGCGGCATGATTGCTGCGGTACCAGGAAGTTTCGTAATTGACGAGCACTTGGATATTGGCGGCGTGCGCGGCCTTCTCGATGGCCAGCGCATCCTCGAGGCTGACCGCGAGCGGCTTTTCCATCATGACGTGAACACCGTGCCCGGCACAGATCTCGACCACACGCCGGTGATCATAAGTGTTGGTGTAAACCAGCACCGCCTGCGGATGCGCCTTGGCCAGCATTTCCTCGAGATCGGTGAAAAGCATTGAACGCTCAAAGCCATATCGGGCAGCGGCCTGCGAGAGGAGATTCGGATCGGGTTCCGCGACGCCTACGATTTCGATCTCGGGACTGTGCAACGAGGCACCGAGAAATCCGTGCACGTGTCCGTGAACCAGGCCAACAATGCCAACACGGAGTGGCGGGTGCGCGGCCGAGCCCTGACCGAACGACACGGTGGCGGCCAACAATAAGAGCAATAAGAGATGCGGAATTCGGACCATGAGGTTCCTTTCTGGAGTCAGTCAGAGATAGTAAATCGGCCAGTTCTCGCAGGGCTGAAAATCCCCCATTTTAGAATCCTAGACTGTACTGTAGGACATGTATCAACTGGTAAACACCCGCTAACTGCTTCATATCGCAAGGCTAAGAAGCACTCACTTGCGGCTGCCAAAGCGGAATCCGGACGAGGGGCTTCAGTAATCTATTACGCAATAGGGACAGGTGCGATAGTGCAAACAGCCTATGACTCACTTCCCCCAACCGCACCCTTCGCGGCGCGCGGCCCGAGTCCAGCTAGGAGATTCAGTCCTGGCTGCGATCCGCTTAGAAGACGGCCGCCGCACCAAAGCTAAACTCCAAAGCATTTCCATTACCGGCGGCTTGCTGCAATTAGCCCAATCGCTGGCGCAGGGCGACTTTGTCGAGGTCGCCTTCCAGACGCAAGCCGGCCCGGTGCACGGAATGGCTGAAGTCCTCAGCCCCACGCAGAAGATCTCTGATGGCGTGTTGCAGCCGTTCCGCTTCGTGGCGCTCGAGGACGACGATCATCGTCGCCTGCGTACCTCGCTCGATCATGTCGTGGACCGGAAACTACTCGGTATGAAGACCAGCACGTTCTCCACGTATTGAGGCGAACATGTGGAGACAGCCGCCTCGGCTGTCCAGCGAGCGAAGCGAGCCCTATGAGGGGCTCAGGCCCGGTATGTTTGCGCGCTAACGGGGCCCCGAAGGGCCACTCTTCCACATATACTGATCGGGTGACGAACGTGGCCAGAACCCACGGAGTGCTGCGGGAAATCACTTCACAATCGGCTGAGGAAACGATCGCCTTCGGACGAACGCTGGCCGAGCTTCTCACTCCGTCCAAACTCGTGCTGCTGCGTGGCGATCTCGGGGCAGGCAAAACGACGCTAGTCAAGGGAATTGCGGCAGCCTTTGAGGCTGCTGCGGAGGAAGACGTCACCAGTCCCACGTTCACGCTGGTGCACGAGTATCGCGGGCCCCACGCCAACCTCTACCACATCGACCTCTACCGCATCGACACACCTCGCGAATTGGAGACGCTCGGGTTGGATGACCTGCGCGCCGAAAACAGCATCCTGCTGATCGAGTGGGGAGAAAAATTTCCGCGCTTGGTTCGGGAGCGGGATCTGGAGATTGCGTTGGAGCGGACGAGCGACACCGGGCGGCGGATTAGAATTAGCAGCTAGCGTCTGCTTTGCTCTGTCGCGGCCGGGACCAGAATTGACCTCGCGCAGACCGCGGGAGCGCTCCATTCCCGCACCATCGAGCACAGTATGGCCCCCGCGAACAGAACGAATATGAGGCGACGAGAAGTCACGAGCTCATTCTACAACGTCAAGAATCTCATCGCGAGTGCTAGCAGCAGCCGCAGGCTTTGCCCCGCAAGGCCTCCCGGCCTTCCCAAGCGACAAGCGGGACAATCACCAAAGCCGCGACAGGATCGGCCCATGCCGCTCCGAGGTAGGCATGCGCCGCGAGTCCAATCAAAGCGATCCAGGAGAGATAAGCGCACAGCATAGATTCCGCTGCATCCGCACGCAGCGCCGCACTTTGCGTTGCCGAGGATAGCGCTCGTTTCTGTCGCGCCAGCCAGGGCATAAGAACGCCCGCCGCGACCAGAACCGCGATGCCCAAATAGCTCAATTTCGGTTCGCTGTAACCGAGGAGACTAGCACCAGAAGACGCCACGATAAGCACGGCCAACGCCAGGAGAAGACTCCCGGCTACCCGGGCAGCGCGCCGCTCGGCATTCTCATCGACGAGATGGTTTCGAAATCGCCAGAGTACGATCACCGCTGAGAGCAACTCGATTCCGCTGTCGCCGCCAAATGCCAGCAGCGCCGGGCTTTTCGCACGCCATGCCGCCGACAGCGATACTCCAGCCTCGACGCTCATCCAGACGATCGTCAGGACTTGAATTTGCTGAATACGCCGGAGAGTGCTTTCGGCGGAGATGTGCTGCACCGCAACCATGGCATTAAAATCCCATGATGTTGAATCCGCAATCGACGTAAACGACTTCGCCAGTGATTCCAGAACTTGCATCTGAGGCAAGGAAGACTCCGGTGCTTCCGACTTCTTCGACTTCCACGCGGCGGCCCAGTGGGGCGCGCTCTTCGTGACCCTTGAGCATTTCGCCAAAGCCAGCGATGCCGCGAGCGGCGAGAGTCTTGATCGGACCAGCAGAGATGGCGTTGACCCGAATTCTCTTTTTCCCCAGCTCAAACGCGAGATAGCGAACCGAGCATTCAAGTCCAGCTTTGGCGACGGCCATCACGTTGTAGCGGGGGACGACCTTCTCCGAAGCGTAATAGGTCATCGTGATGATCGATCCGCCATCGGTCATGAGCGGGGCGGCGGCGCGGGCTAAGGCGATCAGCGAGTACACGCTCACATCCATTGCGATGCGAAAGCCTTCCCGTGTGGTGTTGACGAAATCCCCCTTCAATTCCTCAGCGGGAGCGTAGGCGACGGAGTGCACCAGCGTGTGCAGCTTACCGTGGCGCTCTTTCAGCGTGGCGAAGAGGCGGTCGATTTCCTCGTTCTTGGAGACGTCGCACATGTAGGCTTCGGCGCCGGGCAGCGAGAGGATGAGGTCCTTAGCTTCCTGCTCGAGGCGCTCGTTCTGATAGGTGATGGCCAGCCTCATACCGGCGGCGTGCAGCCCTTGGGCGATGGACCACGCGATCGAACGCTTGTTGGCGACTCCGAACACAACGGCATTGCGCCCTTGCAAGTCAGCAGACATGAGTGCTCCTTACGAATGGGATAGATTAACAGCCGTAAGTGGGATTTACCACGGAGCCACAGAGACAGAGACATGGAGAAACCAAAGGCCTTTTGGTTTTGGATTTGCGGTCACTGGTTTCTCTCCATGACTCTGTGTCTCCCGCCTTATTTCGCCGTGCTCGTCTCTTCCATAGCGACCACGGTTCCCACCGGCCAACTTGCGGCCACGAACGACATGCCGTACACGCAGGCGAGGATCGCGAACGCAGCCACCAGGCTCACTTTGTGCGCGGCCACGCCTACACCGATCGCCAACACGAGTTGCAGAAACGTTCCGGCAAAGTAGAACGCGTTCTGCACCCGTCCCATCAAGTGCTTGGGCACCATCTCCATCAAACTGGTATTCATGGCCACCCCGCCTAAGCCGCGAGCTGAGCCCATGAGGAAATAAATCGAGATAGCAATGAAGAGGAACGGCGCGATGGGAGCGCAGACCACACAGACCGAGAGCAAAGCCATGGAGTACGCAATGGCACGGCGGCCGCCTAGCCATGCAATGGCTTGTGGGGCGTACAGCGCGCTAACGAAGGCTCCGGTGCCCCATCCGGCGTTGAGCCATCCATAGCCTTTGGCTCCGGCATGAAAGATGCGATCGCTCAGCGAAGGCGTGACCACGACACCTGTAATCATGGCTCCTAGAAACAGCGCCCAGCTGACGCCGAGCATGACGACAGCGCGATGATCGCGGAGAAAATGCAGGCCCTCGCGCATCTCACGCCAGAAGCGCTCAAATTGGCTTTCCGCAGCCAGAATGTCCGCCTTCAGCTCCTGCGGACTCAGCACCACATGCCGTCCCTTGCGCACCGCGAGGTAGCAAAGAAACGAAACGACATAAGTCGACACGTCGATGGTCAGCACGCCGCCCAGACCGATGTGATCGTACATGAAGCCGACGACCGCACCGGCGATCAACCATCCGCCCTGCACGCCTGCCAACAGGAACGTATTGGACTGCACGAACTGGCCCTCCGGCGTCAGTTCCTGGATCAGCGCGGTGATGGTCGGCCAGAACATCCAGAATCCTGCGGCAACCAGCGTGTTCATCAGGTAGAGTTGCCAGACGTGCACGCGGTGCTGGAAGGCAAGCACGGCGACGACCGCAATCACGACGCCGCGCACGGCGTCGAGCCACATCACCAGGCGACGGCGGTCCTCGCGATCAATAATTACGCCAGTGAAGGGAAGCATCAGCATGGCGGGGACGGTTTGGAGAACGGCGAAGGTCCCAAGCGCCATTTCGGAATGCGTGGCCTGCAGGATGTACCAGGCGACGGCAGCCGAGTTCATCCCGCTGCCCAACATGGAAATCACGTTGGCGGCAAAGACGAAGCGCAGCGGACGCTGGCCAAGGATGGCACGCATCTTTCTACTTTAGCGAGGGAAGGTGCGGATGCGCAAAAACTGCGAACCACTAAGGACAAGAAGTATCGCAAAGGAACCCAAAACCTAATGAGGTTTCCTTCGTGCACCTTAGTGTCCTTAGTGGTTGATGCCTTTGTTCTTCAGAGCCCGAAGTGATCTCGGCCCTTGCGCCACGCCGCGTTCGGCAGTAGGATTCGCCTGCTGCTCGAAGTTTGCAGTCCTAATTCTCGCGAACACCGGAGGCGGGCTATGAGACGCTGCAGCGGTTCGACACTGCTGGTTGTTCTTTTCCTCTCACTCTCGGTTCTTCTTCCTCACGTCAGCGCTCAGGTTGACCACATCGCCATTGGGGCCGGCACGGATGAAGATCACGCGCTCCAAGCCATCACCAGTGAGCAAGACCCGCAAAAGAAAATTGCGATGTTCGAAGAGTTCGTGCAGAAGTTCTCGGCGAACCCCGCGGCCGTCGCCTATGGCGACTGGCAACTCGCGCAGGCCTACCAGGCGGCGGGCGACCTGCAAAAAGCGCTCGATTCTGGTGACAAGGCGCTGGCGGCGTCTCCTCATAACCTCGATATTCTGGTGACCGATGCTGGCATCGCACAGCAGGCCAAGAACAACGTTAAGTTGATGGACTACGCGGCAAAAGGCGGCGAGGTCTGTGCCTCCGTCGCCAAGCAGACCAAGCCCGAAGGCATGAGCGACGACGACTTTGCCAGCAAGGTGAAAGAAGAGAAGGAGTCGGTGCAGAACAGCTGCGATTTCCTGGACAGTTCCGGGTTGAACGCGATTGCCAATGAAACGGATCCGAAGAATCGCATGGCGGAGATCGAGAAGTTCTCGGCGGCCTTCCCTGACTCAAAGTACGGGGACCAGGTGTCGAACTATGCCATGTACACCCTCGGCCCCGACCAGTTGAACGATAAAGCGCGCCTGGTTTCGTTCGGGGAAAAGACGTTGGCGTCGAATCCCAACTCGCTGGCGGCGTTGTTACTGCTGGCGAATTATTATGGAGACGACACCAAGCCCGGCAGCGCAGCGAAAGCGATCAGCTATTCGCAAAAGGCCATTGAGGTCGCCAAACCAGATGCTTCCGACGCCGACAAATCGCGAAAAGTTGCGGCGGGAGTGGCCCACAACACGATCGGATGGGCTTACCTGAAGCAGGAAAAGACCGCTTCCGCCATTCCCGAACTCAAGACGGCTTCGATGCTTCTCAAAGGGCAGGATGAGCAGCAATATGCGCGCGCTCTTTACGGTCTGGGGTTTGCTTACGCGAAGTTGAACAAGCTCACCGAAGCTCGAGATGTGCTGACTGAGGTCGCGAAGATGCAGGGACCTTTCCAGGTGATGTCGCAGGACCTGCTGACGAAAGTGAACTCCGCCCGCGCTAAAGGAAAATAGGTAAGCGATCGCGATATTACCTGCAAGCACCTCGCAAACTGCAGAGGACGCGGAGGACAAAAAGGAATCCTCTGTGTCCTCTGTGGTTGAACCCACTTACTTTTCCGGCTTAACCAATTCCTCGGAGAGCACCTCGGCCTTCCACGCCAGAGTACGCGCACGTTCGAGGTCGCCGGCGTCGATAGCTGCCTTTGACTGGCCCATGAACTGGCGGACTTGATTCACCATGTCCTGCTGACCTGCGCTAAGTGGGTGCCCTGCGATTTTCTTGAGGTTCGCGTTGGCCGATCCCAGAATCTGGTTGGCAACGTCTCGCTGGTGCGCCGTCTGGTTCGCGGCGCCTCCCGCTAATTCAATACTGGGTTCTGAAGTCCCTCCCTGCCGCACAACCACCTTGGAGGGAGGGCAGGGGCTCGGCGTTTTGGATGTTTGAGCAGTTCCGGCAGCAGCCGAATCTGCTGGTGTTGGGTTCGAGCCGGCGGGCGGCTGGGCCGCCGCGGGAGCGTCGCACGGCGGAAGGGCCCTCTTCTTATGGTGTGACTGTGGCGTAGTGGTATGAGTTTCCCCGGAGGACGTCTTCGCCGTCGCAGGCGGTGTCTGGGACGGAGCCGGCGGATTCTGCGCTGCCTGTGCCGTTCCTTGACCTGTCGTCGCCGCCTCGGGTGGTTTGGTTGCGGGCGCTGACTGGGGCGCGTCCTGGCGCCTCGCCGCGGGGGCCCACGGAGGAGCGCACACCATACCCACAAGAAGGATTGCGGCCAGAGTCATTCCCAGATCCTTAGCGGTCCAATGCCGACACAAGTTGATTCTACGCCATACCAGAAACAGCGCGACGAGGCGCTCCTCAATGCTTCTCTTCCGGACACTGTGACCCATCAATCTCCTCGGTGAGCCGTAGCGGCGTCTTCCTCGTACCGAGGACCAGATTCCACTCCCGCTCCACTGGCCGGAATGTGGAAGCGGAAAACAGTCCCTTGCCCGTCGACCGATTCAAAGTCCACCGATCCATAATGCCATTGCAAAACCTGGTAGGTCTGAGCAAGGCCGATGCCGCTGCCATCTTTCTTGGTCGTGAAATAAAGTTCAAAGACTTTGTCGTGCATTTCTTTCGGAATTCCGCCACCCTGGTCTTGCACCTCGGCAAGCACGGCATTATTTTCGCGCCGGGCCGAGATGGTGAGAAGGCCTCCCTGGGGCATCGCCTGCACTCCGTTGATGACAACGTTCAAAAAGGCCTGTTTCACCAGGTCCACGTCGACCTTGATAGGCAGGGGCTGCTCCGGCATGTGACGTTCGATGGTGACGCCGTGCTGCTCCGCGTCTGGAGCAGCGAGTTGGGCCACCTCTTCCATCAGGCGGCGCAAGTCGACTTCCTCCAGATGCAGGTCGCGGGGCCGCGTGAAATCCACCAGCGTCTGCACGACGCGATCGAGGCGACGGATTTCGCTGTCAATAATATCCATATGGCGGCGCGTATCGGGTTCCTGCTCGGCCAGTTTGTTGCGCAGCAGCTGCAAGTGAAGCACGATCGCGTTGATGGGATTCTTTACCTCGTGGGCCACGCCGCGTGTGAGGCGTCCGCTGGCCGAAAGACGCCGGGACATTTCGATCTCATCTCCGATGCGGCGCACCGATTCAGGGTCGCGCATGATCAGAAGCGCACCAATCTGCGAATTCTTCTCCTGCACGAAGTCGAGTGAAACCTGGACGCGCTTTCCGCCCGCTGCATCGAATTCCCTCTGCGACAAAGGACGGCGGCGCTCGAAAGCATCGAGCAGGGCCGCGCCGAGAAGAGAATCGCGGTCAAATACTTCGTGGACGGTGTGCCCGAGAAGTTCCCCGCGGGGACGGCCGAGGAACCCTTCCACAGGCGCACTGACCAGCACCACACGCGAATCGCGGGCAAACAGCATCAGGCCGTCCTGCAACTTGGACATTAGTTGGTCCACGTTGTCCTTCAGCGCTGAGAAGATTTCCCGGCTGTCGCGAATCTGACGGCCTAGGTTGGCGATCTTCAGACTGACGAGCCCATACTCGTCGTGATTGGACTCATCGCCGGAGAGTGCGTCGGCGTCGCCTGCGCTCACGCTATCGAGATTGAGGCTCAGTTGTTTCAGCGGTCCCAGGGCTACGTTGGAGATTCCCGCGGCCAGAAACAAAGACGCAAAGATCAATGCAATCGAAATATAGCCGGCCCTCATCAGCCGGGTTTGTACCTCCTTCTTCAGAAATGCCGTTTGCACCCCGATGCGGATCGAACCAAACGGCTCGCCACTCAATTCCAGTGGGTACGTCACGTCATAGACGGTAGCCGGACTAAAGACCAGTCGGAGCTGTTCAAGGAAGCGGGCCCGCACAATCTTTTGGAAATCGGGGCGCGGAGCAATCACCTTGCCTACCATGCTGGCGTTGGTATGCAGCAAGGCCTTCCCGTTGATGTCAACAATCGTCACGTCTTGGACGAGTTTCCAGTCGCCAGAAACGGACTGCAGCAAGTTCGCCAGCACGACGTCGGTCTGCAGGTAGTCCGCTAACGCGCGACGCACGGCGACCGGGTCGCTGGTGTCGATCGAGGTGCTATTGAAGTCGGGTACGGCGTTCGTTAGCGCATAGGCCAATTGGTGAGTCAGGTTGCTGGCAGTGTCGTTGGCATTATCAATACGCAACCGAAGGATCTGAGAAATATAGAGGTACGAAAACGCGGTCACCATCGCCGTCACCATAAGAGCGATGACCAGCACGATGATGGTCTTTCGTCGTAGCATGATGGGAAATAGGAAGCGCTTCGAGTCACCCGCGCGAGGAGGTCTTAGCTACTGGGAACCTCCTCCTTCCCGGGGATGGCCTCCGCGCCGGCGTTGCCGTATTCCTTGAGTTTGTTGTGTAACGTCTTCAAACTGATGCCGAGGATTTCCGCGGCTCGCGTTTTGTTATTGCTGGTCGCCTCCAGCGTCTTCAGAATCAACATTTTCTCGGCTTCCTCCACGGTCGTTCCGACACCCAGGCGGACTGCGTCGGGATCGTTGGCCGCGGTTCGCAGCGGAGCCTGTCCAAACCCTGGCGGCAAGTGCTTGGTTTCGACCACGCCGGCGTCGCAGACGATGATGGCCCGCTCGATTGTATTGCGCAACTCTCGCACGTTGCCCGGCCAGGAGTAGTTGTTGAACTGGTTCAGCACGGCTTCGCTGATGGCGGCCACTTTCCGTCCGTGTTTGGTGCTCATCTCCGCCAGCAGAAGCTGTACCAGGCTCGGAATGTCCTCTTTGTGCTCGCGCAAGGGAGGCATGTGGATGTTGAATACGTTCAACCGGTAGTAAAGATCGCTGCGTAACTCACCCCGCGCTACGGCCTCGTCCGGAGTCTTGTTGGTAGCCGCAAGCACGCGCACATCCACGGAGGTTTCGACCTTGCTGCCTAAGCGCCGCAGTTTCCGGTCTTCCAGAACGCGTAACAGCTTGGCCTGGGTTCCGACTGGCATTTCTCCGATTTCATCCAGTAGTAGCGTTCCCCCTTCGGCGAGTTCGAAACAGCCGGTGCGGCGTTCCAGCGCGCCGGTGAATGAGCCTTTTTCGTGGCCGAAGATCTCACTTTCCATCAGCGTCTCAGGGATGGCGGCGCAGTTGATAGCGACGAAAGGCCGGTCCTTGCGCGGGCTGAGTTCGTGGATGGTGCGTGCCACCAGTTCCTTGCCGGTTCCACTGGCACCCGTGATCAGCACAGATGCCGTGCTCGGCGCCACCATCTCGATGAGCCGGAAGATTTCCTGCATTTTGCGCGAGGCTCCGTTGAGCCGCCCCAGCGAGCCCGCGTCCCGCAGCCGCCGCCGAGTCGCTTCCAGTTCCGCGCGCGTGCCCAGCAGAGCCGAGGCGTTTCCCAGCATGGTTCGCAGTCGGTTCGTGTCGATCGGCTTGGTGATGTAGTCATACGCGCCCATACGCATGGCCTGCACGGCGCTATCGATGGTTCCTTGGGCGGTGACCAGGATCACAGCAATCGTCGTTGCCTGTTCCGCAAGATGTCCCAGCAGTTCGATCCCGCCCATACGTGGCATTTTGAGATCGGTGATGACGATCGATGGCGACCACTGCGTTGCCTTGTCTAAACCCTCGGCACCGTCGCGGGCCGTTTCGACTCGAAACCCCCAAGAAGACACCAGTTCGGCCAGCCCCGATCGTTCGTTCTCTTCGTCTTCAACGATCAGTATCTTTTCGTGGCTCATCGGATTGCTCCTGCTGCCGCAGGTATTTGCCTGGTCACTCTTCCGTCCAATCCCCGGATCGAACCGCCAATCCGATCGAATCCCCACAATACGCGGCCACCTTCCCGCGCGGCAAGGTCTGGGTGGCAACAACCTCGGCAGGCGCCCCGTCGCCCGTTCGGAATTTCACTTTGAGACGAAACGATCCCGCTGGGTTGCTTTCTGAGGGGCAATACTCCGAGTCTACGCTTTCGCTTTAAGCTGGGGTACGGTAGAATTGCCAGTTCCCAGGCAGCCCGGCCTCGTCGTATACCCATAATGCTATATCTTTTTTCCCCGTAGAGGTCTGGTTGTACAGGCACCCGGGAACCAGTACATCCTTGGAGGATTCGATGAAATTTCACAACACCCCACGAGCTTGCCGCCCTTTTCTGGCCGGCCTGTCAGTCGTGCTTACAGTCGTTTTGATCTCTTCGTTCGCGCTCGCTCAGAGCGATGCCCCTAACCCGAAATGGGACGTGTTTGCAGGGTATCAGTACCTGGATCCCGGGTCCATCGTCCCAGCGCCCGGCAGCACTCCCAGCGCTCCATCACAAGTTAATCTTCCAGGAATGGCGAAGGGGATCGGCGGCGCCTTGACCTACAATTTCGACCGGCATTTCGGTCTCGAGGGTGACTTCGGATACAACCGGGGTACGAGTTCGGGTGACGCCTCTTCCGAATGGACAGCCGGCGGCGGACCAAGGTTTATCGTGCGCACTGATAGCATGGCGGTTTTCATTCACGCTCTGGCCACGTTTAATCGAGTGACAACCGATAACGGATTCATCACCAGCAATGGAGTCGGTATTATTGTCGGCGGCGGTCTTGATGTTCCTTTTGGGAAGAGGTTTTCCTGGCGCGTGTTCGGAGCCGATTACGTGTGGGCTCTGCACAACTTCGCGAATTACGCTCCTCCGGAACTGCCTCAGCTGCGGCGTCCAGAGTTCAACGGCGCGAGACTGCGAACCGGTGTGGTGATGAATTGGGGTGGCGCACCGGAACTCGTTCCTGCTGCCTCCTGCTCGGTACAGCCGACCGAAGTCTTAGTAGGCGAACCGATCACGGCGAGCGTCGCGGCCAGCAATTTCAATCCCAAACACACTGTCGCTTATAGCTGGAGCGGAAACGGTGGCACAGTGACCGGAAAAGATACCGCCGCCAGCATCGACACCAACGGCGCGGCTCCGGGCACCTACACTGTCACGGCGCACGTCACTGACGCGAAAGCCAAGAAGAACAACGAAGCGAGCTGCTCGGCGACCTACACAATCAAGCCGCTGCCTCCCAAGAATCCTCCGACCATGAGCTGTTCGGCGAGTCCGTCCTCAGTCGTGATCGGCGGCTCCGCCAGCATAACCTGCACTTGCACCAGTCCAGATGGTGTTCCCGTTTCCGTTGCAAGCTGGACCGCCACCGGCGGCTCAGTGTCCGGAAGCGGCAATACAGCAACCCTGAGCACGGCGGGAGCTTCGGCGGGTTCGGCAACTGTCGGTGCGACCTGTACCGACTCACGTGGTTTGACGGGACAGGCGTCGACGCAAGTCGCGCTCGAAAAGCCAGTCGACAAGAAGCTGGAAACGCGGCTCGCGTTGCACAGCATCTACTTTGTAGTCGACCAACCCAGGCCCAACAATCTCAAGGGTGGTCTACTGGCCAGTCAACAGCAAACGTTGATCACGCTGGCGACCGACTTCAAGAAGTACGTCGAAAACAAGCCGGACGCCCACTTGATCCTCGGAGGACACGCGGATCACCGCGGCACTCCGGCATACAACATGGCGCTCTCCCAGCGTCGTGTGGACACCGTCAAGAGCTTCCTCGTCCAACAAGGCGTTCCCGAAGCTAACATCGACGTCAAAGCGTTTGGCGTGGACGAGAACCTGACCACTGATCAGGTGAAGGCAGCAGTGGACGGCAACCCCGATCTGAGCGCAGAAGAGCGGGCTCGGATTCTCAAGAACATCAATGTTGTCAGGATGGCGAGCAATCGCCGCGTTGACGTCACTTTGAGCACGACTGGCCAATCCTCGGCTAAGGTGTTCCCCTTCAACTCCACCGATGCTCTGACTCTGATCGGCGGTCGCGAAGGTGCCAAGAAAGCCGCTCCGGCCAAAAAGCCGGTGAAGAAGCAGTAATTGCCGCGGTCTTAGTGGCGGTCTTAGTGAAGACTGACGGAGGGCGGGATCACCGCCCTCCGTTTTTTTCGTCCGACTGACGGACCAGCCTTGATGGACCGCGCGCTTCCTCTTGGCGAGAGCGGGCGCAACCAACATCCCGTCCTGCTCATCCAAAAGCAAAGTCATGCCTCTCACCAAACTCGATGCCAACGCTGCCTTGGTCGTGATCGACCTGCAAAAGGGAATCATCGGTTTACCCACCGTGCACCCCGCCGGTGAGATTGTCGGCCGCGCTGCTGAACTCGCGCGGGCTTTCCGCTCGCAAAGATTGCCCGTCGTTCTCGTCCACGTGGCTGGCGCGGCACCAGGCCGAACCGACGCCGGAGTTCCGAACGTCACCCGGCCTGCCGATTGGGCGGAGCCGGCTGATGAATTGGAGCAGCACCCCGACGACCACATCATCGCCAAGCAACGATGGGGCGCGTTTCTTGGCACAGATTTGGATCAATTCCTGCGCCAGCAAAGAGTGACACAGATCTTCATTGCAGGCATTTCGACGAGTGTCGGTGTGGAATCAACCGCGCGGAGCGCCTACGATCTGGGATACAACGTCGTGCTGGTCACCGATGCCATTACAGATCGAGACGCCGACGCTCATCGCCTCACAGTCGAGAAGATTTTCCCCCGTCTGGGTGAGACCGATAACACCGCCAAGGTGTTGGAACTGTTAAGCAGCCGCTGAACTGGTTCCTGCCGGGAATTCCTCTCCCCGGTTCTGCCGAAAGATGGCAACAAACGCCCCTACCGGAAGAATCTACACGACCTACCCTAAAGTGCCATCGCCAAGTGATTGATTTAGTGAGATTGTGTCTGGTATTCGGGTTGCCACTTCCTTGTCCAAGAAACGCAGGCGAGGATCATTGTGATGAGTTGGTTCCGCAGACCCCATGGTCTGACGATTTGGCTAAGGTCGCTTACTTTGTTGGCCCTGGCAGGAACGGTCGCTTGTGCCCGTCCGGCCGGCCTTCAAAGTGATGACGCTGCCGCTCACGCGGATCCCCCCACCGTTCCCTTTCACGAAGCGGCAACGTCCGCCCGTTCGGGTGAAACTCCAGCAACTTCCGACAATCCGCTCAACTCCCAAACGAGTCTTCCTTTCCAGGATTCCAACAGTCTGCCAGCCGGCACCCTGTTAACTGTGCGACTAAAGGAACCGATATCCGCTGAGATCCCAGACGCCAACTTGGCTTTCGAGGCCGTCGTGGACGAACCTGTTGCGGTCGAAGGCAATCAGTTGGTGGCGCGCGGCGTGACGGTTTCTGGTCGGGTGGAATCGACTCGGGCATCCAATCTAAAGCGCAATCGTGGCTCGGTCCGCCTGACTCTCGATTCGATTCATCTGTCTGGGACAATTCTCCCGATTCAAACCTCCAGCCTTTTCGTATGGGGGAACGCCGGCAATGCCGAAGTGCGGCCCGCTGCAAGCCCGCAAACCGAGGATTCTACGGGCCTAATTCGTCTCGAGAAAGGTCGCCGCCTCACCTTCCGTCTGAGCGAGTCGGTTTACGTTGCGGCCGGCCAACGGACCCGGGCCGACCGCTAATCCTCTCCGGTCGAGTTTTCCACAGAAAGATTCCCGTTTTAGTGACATCTGCCCTTTCGCACCTACCTACCCCATTCTCTATAGTGGGGCTCGAAACAGGATTCATCGCGACGAAAAGCAATCCCAGGTTTTTCATTTCGGGAAAACTAAGGTCTCGGGCGCGGGTTTAACTGGTTCCTTCCGGGAATCAATCCGCGCACAGTAGGGGTATGAGCACTGCTGCTGCAATCACGTGGACTCCGCAGGATTCGAAGTGGGCACTGAATCCTTTTTTTGAAAACGCTCCCTTTGCACTGGCGCAATGTCAGCTCTCGGGCAACATCATCGCCCTGAATTCCACGCTGGAGCGCCACCCCATTTGGAAGACGGCAGGTTCCTACTTTTACGCGAGTCCCTGCCCTGATCGCTGCGTAGTATTTTTGCGCTATTGTTTGCACTCACAACCTCCGCTAACGTTTCGCTGCTCGTTCGTTCTGTGGATTGGGGATCACGAAAAATCTATGCGATGCGGCTGCGTCTTCGCGCACGTGTGCGCAACGCAGCCAGGGCTCTCTCCGCCCCGGCATCCCGAAAAACGAACCGCCAAAAGAAAATTGAACAACCTATGACCACTCTCAGAAACCTGATCTTCGCTGTACTGGTGACGTGCTTGGTTTCAAGCTCCAGTGCGCAACAAATCTCGGGGAGCATTCGCGGAACCGTCGTGGATCCAACCGGGGCTGCCGTTCTAGGTGCGTCCGTGAGCGCCACGCAAACCGAAACGGGCTTGAACCGTATCGCGATGACAGATCGTTCGGGCGAATATGTGCTCGTGGAACTCCCCGTCGGTCATTACCGGCTGCGGGTGGAGGGCAAAGGCTTCCAGACTTACATCCAACAGGGAATTACCCTGGACGTAAACGAAACGGCGACTGTTCCAGTTCGCCTCGCTGTGGGAGCTGAGACTCAACACGTCGACGTGCAAGCCGACGCGCAACTCATTCAGAGCACAGTCACCAGTCTAGGTAAGACAGTGTCAGAGCGCGAAGTTCTTGACTTGCCTCTGAACGGCCGCAACTTTACGCAGCTCGGCCTGCTGCAACCTGGAGTTGTGCCTCTGACGCCTGGCCTGGCAGAGGCAGGAGGATCGCTGCGCGACGGCCAAGCCTATGCGGTGAATGGTCAGCGCCCCGAGTCGAACAATTTTCTCATCGATGGGGCCAACAATTTCAACGGCGTCGATGGCGGCTTCGTCCTCAAACCGCCCGTGGATGCGATCTCCGAGTTCAAGATTCTCACCCACAACGCCACGGCTGAGTTCGGAAACACCCTGGGCTCGACTACCAACATCATCACTCGCTCGGGCACGAACAGTTACCACGGTGCGCTGTGGGAGTTTTTGCGGAATGATGTTTTGGATGCCACCAACTACTTTGGCACCACCACCGAGCCTCTGAAGCAAAATCAATTTGGCGGAACTTTCGGTGGCCCCATCCGCAAAGACAAGAGTTTCTTCTTCGGATATTTCGAGGGTTTTCGCAACCGTCAGGGGGAAACCGATTCATCCACCGTGCCTTCGAAGGCTGAGCGGCAAGGGAATTTTGCAGAAATTTGTCCCGAAGGTTTCACCGGCGGTTTTTGCAACAATCCCAATAACCAGCTCTTCAATGTCTTCCTCAATCAGCCCTATCCCAATAACCAGTTCGACATGTCCTCGATCAGTACCCTTACGCAAAATCTTCTGAACTATTTTCCCGCGCCCAATAATGGAACCAACGTCTACACGGCGACCCAAGTCGTGCACCAGGATAGCAATCAGTTCGGACTGCGGCTCGATCAATACTTAGGCAACTCCGACGTCCTGAACTTCCGCTATGCCTACAGCAACGGTACGGAACTGCACCCAATCGCAACCTCCGGAGCGAGCGTGCCCGGTTTTCCTGTCGGGCAAGATCAGCGGGCACAGAACTTTGTCGCTCAGGAGACCCATACGTTCTCCCCGACCACGGTCGGAGTGTTCCGGTTCTCCTATCTCAGGAATAAATTCCTTTACGGCGAGAGCGAAAACAATACGACCCCGGCCAGCCTTGGTTTTGGTTATCAGCCGAGCCTGGATGCCGCCATCGGCCCCCCGTTTATCCAGGTGAATGGCTACACCACCATCGGCGATCCGATTACCGGGCCACGCGATACCTACGAAAACGCGTTCGACTACTCCGGTTCGTTCAGTTGGGTGCATGGTCGGCACGATTTCAAATTCGGCGGCGGTTACCAGCATTTGCAGGTCAACGTGCTGCAAGGCATTGCCAGCAACGGTTTCTTTGTGTTCGCACCTTTTCCCGTGGCGCCGGACGCGTTCGCCAGCTTCCTGTTTGGCCAGCCCGTATTTTTCCTGCAGGGCCGGGGCGATTTTTCACGTGGCATTCGCGGCAACGCGCTCAACGCCTATGCGCAGGACACGTATAAGGCCACGCCGCGTCTGACTTTGAATATCGGCCTGCGTTACGAACTCCCGTTCCCCTACACCGAAATCCACAACCGGCAGACTCTCTGGATTCCCGGCCGACAGTCCAAAGTCATGCCCAACGCGCCTGAGGATCTGCTTTATCCCGGAGATCCGGGCGTTCCCGCTGGTCTGATTCCAACCTTCAACAAGGGGTTCGCACCTCGAGTCGGTCTCGCGTGGGACCCGACCGGCAATTCAAAGTGGCTGGTCACATCGGCCTATGGAATCTTCTACGAGCCGTACTACACAGGCCAAGGTGGACCACTGCAGGCGCCGATTAGCGCTCCTCCGTATCTGCAGACGCAGCAGATCAGCCTGACTTCTACCACGTTTCTTAATTTTCCCGATCCCTACTTCGGCAACCCACCGCCCAACGGCACCTTCGCCACGCCCCTGACCAACCTGACGCTGGCTCCGAACCTGCCTCTGCCTTACACGCAGGACTGGGACCTGAACGTGCAACGTTCCCTCGGATCGGATCTTCTGCTCGAGATCGGCTACGTAGGAACGAAGGGAACCAAGCTGCCGCGTTTCGTGGAAGGGAATCCGGCGATCTACATCCCGGGATTCGATTCCAGCGGGAATCCGATCTCTACCTCCAGCAACGCGGACTTCCGGCGCATTCATTCCGGATGCACCCTCGATCCGGCTTCGCCGCCATGCACGTACTCGTCGACGGGGCTGATCGAAGGTATCGCCAATTCTTCGTACAACGCTCTGGAAGCCAGCCTGACCAAGCGCTTCAGTCACGGACTCGCATTTCTCGCGTCATACACTTACTCGAAAACCATTGATGACGCATCTTCGTTCAACATGACCGGTTCTGCGGCCAAGCCCGTCGCCGGCGAGAACGATCTCGCGCAAGATCCCTTCGATCTCGGTGCCGAGCGCGGTCGCTCCCTGTTCGATTCCCGTAACCGCTTTGTGTTCAGCTATCAGTGGAGTCTGCCTTTCTGGAGACAGCCTCATGGTTGGTATCAGCATGCGTTTGGCGACTGGCAGATCAACGGAATCGTCACTCTGATGAGCGGTACGCCGTTTACGGTCTTCGATTCCACCGATTTTTCGGTGCAAGGCTCGGCACCTGAAATCACCGGATTCTTCTCCAACCGTCCGAACCTGGTTCCTGGGAAGAATCCGAACTCGGGCCCGCGCACGGCCGGCGCCTGGCTGAATGCGAGTGCTTTTCAGCGTATCACCCAGGACCCGAATTCTCCCGTGCAGCAATTCGGCACCGCAGGCCGCAACATCGCGCAGGGGCCCGGCTATGCCGACTGGGATTTCTCGGCGTTCAAGAACATTCGCGTGGCCGAGGGCAAGGAATTCCAGTTTCGGGCGGAGCTATTCAATTTCCTGAACCACCCGAATTTCCATCTCCCCGACAGCGATATCGGCTCGCCAACCTTCAACCAGGTTCTCGAAGCTCAAGCCCCCCGCCAGATCCAGTTCGCCCTGAAGTTTCTGTTCTAAGTAGAAGAGGCGATGAGTAAGACTGAGTGGAAACGAACACGTGGGGACGGCCGCCTCGGCCGTCCCGCCAAGGCGCAGCCCGGCGAGCGGGAACCGCTTCCAGTCGCCATGCAAATTCTTACAGAGCAGCGCAAAATCCCTTCCCGTCTAGCCCGATTCAAACTAGAATGGACGCGCCTGCTACGCGGAATCCCCAGCCCCTCAAGGCATTTCCGCAAGTTTGCTCTGGAGGTTCCGTGCACGTTCTCGTCACCGCCGACTCGCTCTCGGGATCGTGGACTTACACCCGCGAGCTTGTGACAGGCTTGGTCACGCGCGGCGTACGCGTCACGCTCGTAAGCTTTGGCGAAATTCCTCTTCCCGAGCAGACCTCGTGGATGGATCATCTGCACGGCCTCGACTACCGCCCCACCGCATTTCATCTGGAGTGGATGCAAGAGGCGGAAGAGGATCTTCCCGAGTCGTCCGAGTTTCTCGCCGCGCTGGTACGCGAGCTACGGCCCGATGTTCTGCATCTCAACCAGTTTTGCTACGGAAACCTGGCGGTCGATGTGCCGCGCGTCGTGACGGCGCACGGCGATTTGGTCACGTGGTCGCAAGCGGTTCACAATCATATTCCCCGGTTTGAGCGGCCTCTGACTTGGTATCGCAACACCGTCCTCGCCGGCCTTGGGGGTGCGGACGCTGTCGTTGCCCCTTCGTGCTGGATGCTCGATCGCATTTCCGCATGCTACGGGCGCCTTCTCCGCGGAGAAGTCATCTACCCCGGACGCAATCCCATTTTCTTCAATCCCTACGTGAGCAAAGACGACTGCGTTTTGGCAGTCGGCCGCATGGTGGATGCTGGCAAGCAAGTCTATCTCCTCACCCAGCAACCGTACTCTGTTCCGGTCTGCATCGTCGGCGCCGAACACACGGTGCCCGTGCCCCGCATTCCCATTCGTGCCGATGTGAAGGTTGCGACCGACCAGACATGCGTTGCCATTCGCGGTCCGCAGACTGAGGCACAGTTGCGCGCTCTCTACAGCCGGGCTTCCATCTACGCCGCTACAGCGCGCTACGAACCACTTGGGATGGCGGCGCTCGAAGCCGCGTTCTCGCGATGCGCCATCGTGGCCAATGATATTCCGAGCTTTCGCGAGATTTGGGGAGATGCCGCTCTTTATTTCCGTACCAACGACGCCTCCAGTCTCGCGGAAAACATTCAGATGCTCAACGCGGATCCTCCCATGCGCCGCGCCTATGCCGAGTTGGCGTACTCCCGCGCCCGAGAGCGGTTTACCACCAAGCGCATGATCGACGACTACCTGCAGCTTTACCGCAGCCTGAGTTCGGTGCGCGTCGAAGCGGCATGAATTCGCGGTCACTGGGTAGTGCGGGCTTCTGCCCTTCCGGCTTCGGTTACCTCCAAGACAACTACCATCCATTGGTGATATCTTTTTAGCCTTACTAGAAACCCGTAAGGTTGGAGGATGCATTTATGGCACAGGTAAAAATCACCGTCAGGCCGAACGGCCCATACCGGGTCGAGGCTCCGGAAGGCTCGATCGAGTTAGTCGACGTGAACGGTACCCCTTACGATCTCACTGGCAAGCCAGCGTTCTCGCTATGCCGCTGTGGTGGCTCCGTCAACAAGCCCTTCTGCGACGGCACGCACAGCCGCGTCGGCTTCCAGGCGGCTGAACTAGCCGTCAAGAAAGCAGACAGCGGTTCGTCGTCGTAGCTCGTACCTTGGCGGTTCATGCCTTTTTGGGCGCGAGCGTTGGGTGACGCAGGCGTTTGTGTGGTGCAAGTTTGGCTGGTTCAGGCTTTTGGGTGGCGCAGCGCTTTCAGCGCTGCGATAGGGGCCTCTCTCCTGACCCTGCGCTTTAGCGCGTGAGGACATTTACAGAGTTCTGGGGAGGAGATCGTGCACGATTCACGGGACCGGGAACTGGGGATGCGGCGCAAGATCACGCGCCGTGACTTTCTCAACGGCGTAGCGGTGACGGCGGGCGCGGCCATGATGCCGTGGGATCTTGCCGCCGCCGGGTTTGGCGAAGGCCAGGCCGCCGTTGGTCCCGGGACCTCTCCCAACTATTACCCACCTGCACTCACCGGCATGCGCGGCAGCCATCCCGGATCATTCGACGCCGCTCACGCCCTGCGCGATGGGACCTTCTGGGACTCAGCGGGCAAGCCCGAAGACACCGGCGAAACTTACGATCTGATCATCGTCGGCGGCGGTATCAGCGGCCTCGCTGCCGCGTACTTCTATCGCAAGGCAATGGGCGGCAAGGCGCGCATCCTTATCCTTGAGAACCACGATGACTTCGGCGGACATGCCAAGCGCAACGAGTTTCGTGTTGGCAATGCGTTCCGCCTGGGTTTTGGCGGGACATTTTCCATCGAGAGCCCGGCTCCCTACAGCGCGGTGGCTAAGGGCGTGATCGAAGAACTCGGCATCGACGTGCCCTCCTATTCGAAGTACTTCAACAAGAATCTCTACTCCTCTGCAGGCATGCGATCCAGAATTTTCTTCGACAAAGAAACCTTCGGCGTCGACAAGCTGGTAGTCAATCCCAATCCTCGCGGCGGTACCGAAAGCGAAGACTCGGCTGGCCCGTCGCCGGAACTGATTAAGCAGTTTCTTGCCGACGCGCCTTTGTCCGATCCAGCCAAGCGCGACCTGCAACGCCTGTTTCAAGAACCCAAGGATTATTTCCCCGAACTGACATCCGACCAGAAGAAAGCGAAGCTGGCGCGCACGAGTTATGCCAGTTTCCTGAAAGACGTCGCTGGCGTTCATGAAGACATCATCAAGATGTATCAGGCGCTGCCGCACCCGTTGTTCGGTGTCGGGATCGACGCGGTTTCGGCGCAGGACGCCTGGGGATTCGACCTGCCGGGTCTCGACGGCATGAAGTTGGACCCAACCCCGGGCAAGGGCATGAACCGCGATGCCATCCCGAACGAAGAAGCCGAGAAGTATTTCTTCCACTTTCCCGACGGCAACGCCACGATCGCGCGCCTGCTGGTTCGCAAACTGATTCCGGACGCGATGCCTGGAAATTCATCGTCGGATGTCATTCTTTCCAGGGCGAATTACGCGAAGCTCGATGACTCCGGTTCGCCGATTCGCATCCGCCTGAACAGCACGGCCGTTCGCGTGAAGCACTTAGGAGACGCCTTCAGCGCCAAGGAAGTGGAGGTCGCCTACGCCCGCGGCGGCAAGGTCTATACCGCCAAGGCAAAGAACTCGATTCTCGCCTGCTGGCATGTCGTGATCCCTTACATCTGCGGGGAACTGCCCGACAAGCAAAAAGAGGCGTTGGCTTCAGCACAGAAAGTTCCGCTGCTGTATACCAACGTCGCGGTGCGGAACTGGACTTCGTTTCAGAAACTCGGAGTGAATTCCGTCTATGCGCCGGGCATGTACCACACCGGAGTGAATCTCGATTTACCCGTGAGCATTGGCGGATACGAGTGCGCGCGCAAGCCGGAGGAGCCCATCGTCGTCCACATGATGAAGGCGGCGTGCCGTCCCGGTCTCCCGGCCCGGCAGCAGCACATGTACGGCCGCATGGAACTCTACACCACGACCTTCGAGACCATGGAGCGCAAGATTCGCGATCAGTTGGCCCGCACGCTCGGTCCTGGAGGATTCGATCCCGCCCGCGATATCGCGGCCATCACGGTCAATCGCTGGCCCCACGGCTACGCCTACGAATACAACTCGCTCTTCGATCCGTTCTGGCTGGATGGCGGCGAAACTCCCTGCGAAGTCGCCCGCAAACCGTTCGGCCGGATATCCATTGCCAACTCCGATGCCGGCGCATACGCCTATACAGACGAAGCCATCAACCAGGCATGGCGAGCGGTGGGCGAAATCACGAAGGGTTAGTGAGCTGATGTGGAAAGCTGGTTCTATGTGAGGAGATTTATGTGGGGACAGCCGCCCCGGCTGTCCGCCGAGCGCAGCTCGGCTGCCGTTCGCGAACCTCAATCGGTGTTCTGGCCGCTGAGCTGTGCCGCCTTGTTCCGCGCATCCTGCGCCTGCTGCTGCATGCCCTTGGCCTGATACGCGTCGGCCAGCGCGCTTTCCAATTCTGCATCGTCGCCCGAGCGCTCCCGCTCCTTCAGGTAGGAAGCGATGGCATCGTCATACTTCTTTAACTCGGCCTGCGAAATCCCCATCCGGTAATAGGCGTCCCGAGCCTGCGGATCGAGACGCAGCGCAGTCTGATACTCGTTGACCGCCGCGTCATGATTGCTCTGATCCGCTAGCGCCATGCCCAACCCGATATGCGCATTCGGGTTCTTCGGATCCTGTGCCACCAACTTGGCGAACTCGTCCTGCGCCTCTTTCGGTTGACCTTGCGTCAGGTAGGCCGCGCCGAGGTCCATGAGGGCTCGTGCGTTCTGGGGTTGTAGCTCCAGCACGCGCTTCAACTCGTTCTCGCCTTCGGGAAATTGTCCTTTGCTGAAATATGCGCGCGCGAGGGCGTAATGTGCTGCGGGATCCTGCGGGTTCTGCTGCACCTTCTTTTGAAACTCGCCAATCATGCGATCGATGTTCCGTTGCGCGTCCAAGGCACCGAAATGCATCCCACCGCCGCGCCAGCGATATACGCCCACGGCACTTCCGGCCAGGAGGACGACTACGAACAGCAGAATACCGATGCGCGCCATTGGTTTGTCCCGCTCCGGCGCGGCGACGGCAATCAGCGCCCCGAGAATCAGTCCGCTGACCAGTCCACCGACGTGGCAGGCATTGTCGATGCCCGGTACAACCTTGCCAAGAAAAAGACTAAAGCCAGCGAAGAATAGGAGGCTGCTCAGCGTGCTCTTGATCGAGATGCCCGCCAGCGAAAACTCGCCCAGATAGAACGAAGCAATCAGCGCTCCTGTCAGTCCAAAGATCGCTCCCGAAGCGCCAACGCTGAGCACGCCAGGGTTCCACCCAACGCTCGCCAGCCCTCCGGCGACTCCCGTGATGAGGTAAATAGCGGCATAGGTAAATCGTCCGTACAGAGACTCGCAAAGCGCGCCCAGATTCCACAGACACCACATGTTCATGGCGATATGGAAGAAGCCGCCATGCAGAAACATGTAGGTGAGCAGGCGCCACCATTGGCCCGACAAGGTATAAGGGCCGAAGTTGGCGCCGAAATGCACCATCAATTGCCCAGTGAAGTCCAGAGAGGGAGCGCCCTGAAGGACCATCGTGATCGCCATCGCGATGAATACCATCACGTTGGCGCCGAGGATGACTTGCGTGAGAGAGATGCTGGCATCGCGGCTGACCCACGGCGCAGCCATGACCGGCTGCACCGCATCGTCGCCCTCTTCGCCGCGCTGCGCGGCCTCGTGCCGCACACACCACTGGCAGATCTTCTTCCCAAACGTCAGCGCCGGCAGCTGCCGCCCGCATCGAATACAGTTCGCCATGTCTAACAAAAGAGTATCAAACACGTAGCCCCGGACGCATTCGTCCGGGGCCGCTCGCTTCGCATCGCTGGCGGACGAATGAGTCCGCTACGTTATGCGAATCAATGAATGGTCTTGGTCTTCCGCGACATGTAATCCATCAGCAGATACTGCCCCAGCGTATAAGGCGTCGTGAAGTACGCTTTCCCGCGGCACATCTCCGTCACTTTCTGTACGAACTGCACCAACCCATAATCCGACGCCAGCATGAACGTGTTGATCAACACGCCCGCCCGCTTGCACTTCGAAACTTCTTCCAGAGTCTGGCTCACGACCAGTGGATCCAGCCCGAACGCATTCTTATAAATTCGCCCATCTTCGAGCGTCAGCGCCGAAGGCTTGCCGTCGGTGATCATCACGATCTGCTTCATGTCTTTTCGTTGCCGCTGCAGGATCCTCTGCGCCAGCCGCAGTCCCTCGCGCGTGTTGGTGTAGTACGGCCCAACCTTCACCCGTGCCAGCTGCGACAACGGAATCTCTTCCGCCGAATCGTGAAACAGCACCAGCGAAAGCGAGTCCCCCGGATACTGCGTCCGGATCAGATGCGACAACGCCATGGCAACTTTCTTGGCCGGAGTGAAGCGGTCTTCGCCATAGAGAATCATCGAATGTGAACAATCGAGCATCAGCACCGTCGCGCACGATGACTGGTATTCGCACTGATGCACCTGCAGGTCCGAGTATTCGATATTAAGCGGCAGCGTCAAGCCCTCGCGCTGGATGGCACTCGACAATGTCGCGGTGATGTCTAGGTTCAGCGTGTCGCCAAACTCGTAAGTTTTCGCCGAGCCGCTGGTCTCGATACCCGTCGCGAGATCGCGCGTGTCATGTCGCCCAAAGCTCGACTTGCCGAGCGACCCAAGCAGGTTGCGCAGCGACTTGAATCCGAGAAAATCGAGACTCTTGTCGGTGATCTCAAACTTGGCCTGCTGCGCCTCGCCCGTCTGACCGCCAACGCTGGACTGCCTTGCCGGATCGTGCGGCTCGTCGATCGAGATGTAGTCTTCCTGTTGCATCCGCTCGATCAGCTGCTCGATCAGTTCGTCGAGTTGCCCGTCCGCGACCATCTGTTCGATCTGCTCGCGCAAGTTCTCGTCGAACATTTCGCCGTTCATCAGCGCCTGTTCGATGGCCCGCTTGAGTTCGTCGAGAGTCTGCTCGCCCTCGGGTAACTCGTACCACATGGATTCCTGAAACCCGCTCTGCAGCAGGTAGTCAGAGAGCGCGCTGAGCAGGTCCTCCATGCTCATCTCGCCCGCCGGGTCGGGAACGTATTTGGAGTAACGAATGCGTTTCATGAAAAGCTACTAGCTTCTAGCGGCTTTCTAATTAAACTGCCGTCTCTGCCGGTACGGCTTTTCTTCCGGCTCGAAACCCTTCTCTCGCACAGGCTCGGGCTTCTTCTCTCCGCCCTTGAACACTCGCTCCTCGCTGCGCCCGATGCGCTTGTGCGCATGCAGACCCTCGAGGATGAACTCCGCCGCCGACACCTGCTGCTCCGGGCTGTCTTTCTGCGTAACGCTCAGCGGACCGAGTTTGTCGACCAGACCCTGGATCCCCTTCAACTTCTCCAGCGCCTCCTCGGCTGCGACCGCATCCGACAGCTGAATCTCGCCGCCCAGATCGAACCACTGCACAATCTGCTGGACGTTGGCACCGGTATAGTACTCGTCGTAGGTCTTCGCAATTGCCGCGCGGATCAACTCGCGCCCAACGTGGTCCGCGCCCTTCATCTCGCCTTCGTATTCCAGTTCCAGCTTGCCGGTAATGGCCGGCAGCGCCGCATACACGTCGCTGATGCGCGGGACGACAATCTTCTCATTGTTGCGGATCGCCCGCCGCTCGGCGTTCGAAACCACATTTTCCATCGCCGAGATCGGAAGCCGCTGGCTCACGCCCGAGCGCTTGTCGATCTTCTTATCCTCTCGAGCCGCGAAGGCCACCCGCTCGATTACCTCCTGAACGTAGTTCGGTAGATGCATCGGATGCCCATTGCGCTGGGTCCAAGCTTCCTGCGCTGTGATCGCGATTCCTTCCTCCACGGTCGCCGGATAGTGCGTGCGAATCTCCGAGCCGATGCGGTCTTTTAGCGGCGTGATGATCTTCCCGCGCGCCGTGTAGTCTTCCGGATTCGCGCTGAACACCAGCGCCACATCGAGCGGCAGGCGGATAGGATATCCCTTAATCTGCACGTCGCCTTCCTGCATGATGTTGAACAATCCCACCTGAATCTTTCCCGCGAGATCAGGCAATTCGTTGACGGCGAAGATGCCGCGGTTGGCGCGGGGCAACAGGCCATAGTGAACCGTGAGTTCGCTCGACAGTTCGTGCCCGCCGCGAGCCGCCTTGATGGGATCGATATCGCCGATCAAATCCGCAATCGTCACGTCAGGCGTAGCAAGTTTCTCCACGTAGCGGTCATCCGGCGAAAGATATGCTATCGGCGAGTCATCGCCGAGCCGCGCGATTTCCTCGCGGCAGCGCCGGCAGATTGGAGCGTAAGGATTATCGTGCACTTCGCATCCCGCCAGATACGGCATGTGCGGATCGAGCAGAGTCGTCAAGGCGCGCAGGATGCGGCTTTTCGCCTGACCGCGCAACCCGAGCAGAATGAAATTATGCCGCGAAAGAATCGCATTGACGATCTGCGGAATGACCGTGTCCTCGTAGCCCACGATCCCAGGGAACACCGGGGCATCGCCGCTCTTGCGCAGTCGCGCCGTCAGGTTCTCCCGCAGTTCATCTTTAACACGACGCGTACGCAATCGCTCTTCGGAAAAAATACTGCGGCGCAATTCACCCAGCGTGCGCGGAAGACTACTCATGAAAGGACCCCCCAACCAACTTTCCCCGATTATACGCGTCGTAACCCAAGAGCGTTTCGGCCGCACTCCGCGGCCGACGCCGCATCCCGAACACCTGGCACCTAACTCTTGGACTCTAGAGTCGAGAATTACCGAGCGTGCCCGTTGCCGCCAGCCTTCTGCCTTGCCCGTGACGCGCGCCGCAGATTCGGAAGAATGCCTTCCAGATACGCCGCAACCGCCTGGATGCGTTCGCCCTCCGACCGCATCCCCAGCAACTTCTGTTTGAAGTCGAGATCCAGCGGCAGCGATCCCGCAAGATAAAACGAAAGCGCGTTCTGGTCGGCCGCGGAAAGGTCCTGCACGGCTCCCGCCAGCGAGAGAATCTCCAAGTGCACCTGAATGGCTCGTGCCTTATCATCCTCGGATGACACGACAGGCTCGTCGGGAACCAGCAATACTTCCGCCTGCAGAAACGATCGGTCCTGGTTCAGCGCAAGCACCTCGAAACGCTTTCGGCCCTCCGCCACCAGATCCATGCGCCCATCTGGATATTCTTTCGTGACAGTAACAATTTCGGCGGTGCATCCAATTTCCGCAACGCCTTCTTCGAGCGCCCTCACCACTCCGAAGGGCGCATTGTTGGCCAAACATTCGCCCATCATTTCTTTGTATCGTGGCTCAAAAATGTGCAAGGGTAGGGGGATGCCGGGCAGCAGTACAACGTCCAGCGGAAACAAGGGAAGAAGTGCCACGAAGTCTCCCGATCGCGAGGGCGCGAAGATGCGCGAGTCTCGATTGTACGACATCATAATCCTCGGGTTTCCTTGGTGGACCTTCGTGTCCTTAGTGGTAAAGATTCTCAAGATCGAACCACCACTAAGGCGGAGGTTATCTTGACTTGCCGCGCTGTGGAGAATACAACCCGAGCATGGAACTTGTCGGGAAAGTAGTTGTCGTCACTGGCGCCTCGATGGGCATCGGCGAAGCAATCTCCAAGCTATTTGCGGAGGAAGGGGCCAGCGTCGTCCTGCTATCGCGCGATGCAGCCCGGGCGGAGACCGCCCGCGGGCGCATCGGTTTTCCTGACCGGACCGCCGCGTTGTCCTGCGACGTCCGCCACTCTGAAGAGATCGACCGCGTCCTCGGGTTAACCCTGCATCACTTCAAGCGGATCGATATTTGGGTCAACAACGCCGGACACGGCCTGCTGGATTCGGTCGCGCAAACCGACGTGCAGGCCTGCCACGAGATGTTCGAAACCAACTTCTTCGGAGCCATGTCGGCCATGCAGGCTGTTATCCCGGTCATGCGCCAGCAGGGCGGCGGCTCGATTATCAACATCTCCAGCGTCGCCGGCCACATCCCGGTGCCGTTTCACGCCTCCTATAGCGCCACCAAGTTCGCCCTCAACGCCATCGGCAAGGCCGCCGGTGTCGAACTGAAGAAAGACGCCATCCACGTGCTCACGGTTTGTCCGGGTTATGTGCGCACTGCTTTCAGCGAAAATGCGGTTCGAGGCAACGAACTGAAGAAAGTTCGTCCCGTCTCGGTGCGCGGCATCACCGCCGAACGAGTCGCGCGCGCCACCCTCAATGGATACCTCAAGCAGAAGCGGGAAGTGATTGTTCCCTGGACGATGCACGTACCGGTAAAGCTTTATCAGCTGTTCCCGGCTTTGGTGGAGCGGGCGATGGGAAGAATGGCGAAGTAACAGAGTTTCAAGGTTTCAACAGTCTCGAAGTATTTAAAGACAATATGTTCAGAAATCCTTGAAACCTTGCGACTTTGAAACCTTGCAGCCTGCCCTACCCCAGCTCCGCCAGCATCGCTTCCATTTCCGACTGCGCATGTAGGTTACCGGTGCGCCGCGCCGACGCAATGCCGTCCTGCAGCATCTTCTTCGCGTCGTCGACTCTCTCGGCTTTCACTAGAGTCTGCGCCGCCATGAAATATCCGGCGGTGTAATCAGGAAAGCCCTCCAGCAGAATCGAAAATTCTGCCAACGCCCGGTCGAGATCACCCTGCTTCGAATACTCCATGGCGAGCCCGTAACGCGCAAAAGCGTCTTTGGGATTTTCCGTCAGAATTTCGTTGAGCGCGGCAATGCGGTCCATAAGTGTGGTGGGAACAGTCGCAGTCCCCGCCCACGAGATTACTACAACCACCGTACCCCGGCGCAGATAGCTCCGCAGAGAACTGGCCAGACCTCCGGCAACTGATTACAATTGCCAGTCCCGACCATTTCTGCATCTGAGAAGAACCAATTGGCCTGCCCATACTTCATGCCAGTAGCAAGACTGGAAAACGGCACGTGGCCGCACCCGGCGAGGCTTCCGCTCGGGGCTGGATGGTGCGGCCATTGCACGGCTCCCGGCCACGAAGGCGAAGTTCCGCCGCAAGACGTTCTGGAGACTTTCTGCAATCTGGGATATGCCAGCAACTGCAGCTGGTCGCCCCTGACGGGCGTTTGGGATGCGGCACGATTCGCCGTTTCCGCTCGTCGAAACCCGGCTGCCCCCACCGATCAGCAATGTGCTACCCCAATTCCTGCCGGCGTCCTTCTTGTTCATTTCGTCTGCGAACGGAATCATCGGCCCGTCGAACATGGCGATTTGGAATTCGATCTCGCTCGCGCGACTTGGCTGGTCCGCCACGGAGACCCACGCATTCAGAAGATGGCTGAATGTTTCCTGGAGTCCTACCTGAAGAAGAAAGCTTGAGAAACCCTGCCCAGCCTCGAAAGGAAGACAAGCATGACCCATGACCCCCTGGCGCCCCGCCCCGTCCGCGATTCGCAATCCGAAATGGCCGAAATCGTCCTCCCCAACGACGCCAATCCTCTCGCCGCCCTGCTCGGCGGACGCCTCATGCACTGGATCGACCTGGCTGGCGCCATGGCGGCGCACCGTCACTCCCGCAACTACGTCGTCACCGCCTCGGTCGATCACATCGATTTCCTCGTCCCGGTGCGTGTTGGAGATCTCGTGATCCTGCGTTCTTCCGTCAACCGCGTTTTCCACACTTCGATGGAAGTCGGCGTCAAAGTCTTCGTCGAAAACTATATCGCTGACACGGCTCAGCACGTGGGTTCAGCGTACCTGACCTTTGTTGCCATCGATCCTGCGGGGAAGCACCTGAAAGTCGCCCCGGTGATTCCCGAGACCGAAGAGCAACAGCGTCGCTACGACGATGCCGGCAGGCGGCGGGAAATCAGACGTTCCGAATTGGAACGGAGGCGCAAAGTCCGCTAATTTCCACAGACTGTTGTGATTTGCATCACATAAACTGCTACGGCAACGGTTTAGCCTATCGGGGCGTCGAGGTTTTTCATGGATAGTGCCCTCTTAGTTCATCGCCTTCACTTCGCCTTCACCATCACCTTCCATTATCTGTTCCCCCAACTCACCATGGGGTTGGCCCCGCTCATTGTGGTACTCAAGACGCTGGGCCTGCGCCGCAACGATGAGACCTATCACCAGGCCGCCCGCTTCTGGGCTCGCATCTTCGGCATTAACTTCGTGATGGGCGTGGTGACCGGGATCCCCATGGAATTTCAGTTCGGCACGAATTGGTCGCACTTCTCCCGCTTTGCCGGAGGCGTAATCGGCCAGACCCTCGCCATGGAAGGCATGTTCGCCTTCTTCCTGGAGTCGGCTTTCCTGGGCCTGTTTCTGTACGGGGAGAAGCGCCTCAGCCCACGGGCTCACTGGTGGTCAGCGGTCGCTGTGTTTCTGGGATCGTGGCTGTCCGGATTCTTCATCATTGCCACCGACGCCTGGATGCAGCATCCGGTGGGCTACGCGAAGGCCGCCGACGGTTCGGTGCAGCTCGCCAGCTTCTGGGCTCTGGTTCTGAATCCGTGGGCTTGGTGGCAATATGCCCACAATATGTCGGGCGCAGTGATTACCGGTGCGTTCGTCATGACCTCGGTGGGCGCCTTCTACCTCCTGTGGGGCAAGTTTGAAGAGCACGGCCGCATCTTTGTGCGGGTGGGAGTGATGGCCGGTCTGATATTCAGCGTCCTGCAACTATTTCCCACCGGAGACGGCCAGGGCCGCATGATCGCCGAGAATCAGCCGGTCACACTGGCCGCGATGGAAGCCCTGTTCGAAACGCAGCCAGGCGCTCCGCTCGTGCTGATCGGCCAGCCTAACGTCGATCAGCACAAGATCGACAATCCTCTGGTGATTCCCGACGCGCTCAGCTTCCTGACCTACCGCGCGTGGACAGCCGAGGTGAAGGGACTGAACGCCTTCCCCGAAGACCAGTGGCCGTCGAACATCTCGCTGCTCTACTTCAGCTACCACATCATGGTCGGCCTCGGCACGATCTTCATTGCGATCTCAGTCGTGGCGGCGTTCCTGTTATGGCGCGGCAAGCTGTTCTCCAGCCACTGGATCCTCTGGATCCTGCTGCTGGCCCTCCCGTTCCCCTACATCGCGAACACCGCTGGATGGATCACGGCTGAGATTGGACGCCAGCCCTGGCTGGTCTACTCCTTGATGCGCACTGCGGACGGCTATTCGAAAACGGTCTCAGCAGGGAACGGCATGTTCACCCTGCTGGGATTCATGGGCATGTATACAGTACTCGGCATCCTGTTCCTGTTCCTGGTCCGCCGCGAAATCGAACAAGGCCCAGAAGGCGAAACAGGATCGGCGCACTAGAGGTTGCGTCGTAGTCCGCGCATCGCCGAATGCGTGCATCACCGACGCGTGCATGACCGGATGGGTTCATAACGGATGCGTGCATGACTGGATCCGCGCAATAAACCGGAGGGGTGCACGATCGGACCCGCGCATGACCGGAGGGGTGCACTACCGGATGCGTGCATCACCGTGGAAGAGCGGCCCTTCAGGTGTCCGCGTGAGGATTGGCAGGATGTGGGGCTTTAAGCCCCTGAGGGACGAGGATTACGATGGCAACCCTTTGGTTCATGATCGTCGCAGTCATGGTGGCAGCATATGTGGTGCTCGATGGCTTTGACCTCGGCGCCGGTGTGATCTACCTCGGCGCCGCCCGCACGCCCGACGAGCGCCGCACCATCATGCGCGCCATCGGCCCCGTATGGGATGGCAACGAAGTCTGGCTGCTCGCCGCCGGAGGCACTCTCTACTTCGCCTTTCCGCTGCTCTACGCCTCCAGCTTCAGCGGCTTCTACCTGCCGCTCATGATCGTGCTCTGGCTGCTGATGCTCCGCGGCATCGGCATTGAACTGCGCGCGCACATGAAGAATCCCGTCTGGCTAGGATTCTTCGACACTATCTTCTGCGTCTCCAGCCTGCTGCTGACGATCTTCTTCGGCGCGGCTCTGGGCAATGTCGTTCGCGGTGTTCCTCTGGGCCCCGACGAGTACTTCTTCGAGCCGCTCTGGACCAACTTCCGTGTGAACCAAGGGATCGCCGGCACCAACAACGGCATCCTCGACTGGTACACGGTTCTCACCGGTGTGATGGCGCTGGTCACGCTAACGGCGCACGGGTCGTTGTACGTCACCGTGAAGACCGAAGGCGACTTAAACCGCCGGGCCCGTGCCGTAGCGCTGTGGGCATGGCCAGTGCAACTGCTTCTGACCGTCGTCGGATTGGTGGCGACCGTCTCCATCCGTCCTGGAGTGCTCGATAACTACAAGCACCACGCGATCGGATTTCTGATACCAGTGCTCGTTTTCGGCAGCCTCGCCGTCATGATGCACGGCATTCTCAAGCACGCAGAGAAGATGGCCTTCGTCGCTTCGGCCCTGTACATCGTGGGCATGCTGGTAGGCGCAGCCTTCGCCCTCTATCCCGTGGTCCTGCCGGCCAGCACCGATCCCGCTTTGAACCTCACCATCTACAACACCGCCGCTGGCGAGCACGGTCTGGCGGTCGGCTTCACTTGGTGGATCCTCGGGATGATCCTCGCCCTCGGCTACTTCACCCTCTTGTTCCGCATGTTCAAAGGCAAAGTGCGCCTGGAAGGCGAAGGATACTGAAAACACCGGCACGGATCTCACGGACTTTCAAGAGTCGAAATTGATTTTGATCCGTGAAATCCGTGGCGATCCTAGACGAAAGCCCCCAGTCCGCTAGGGCCTGCACCGCCTGTATAATCAACCCTTGGGCTTCTACTTCATCTTCCTAATCCCTATCTGGAGTGTGATCCTTTGAACGCACATACACCGCATCAGCCTGGACAAGGTCCCGCGCAGCAAGGCCCGCAGCCGCTGCCGGGCGTCGACGCCATCATCGCCGTCGGTTCGGGAAAGGGCGGCGTGGGCAAGACCACGCTGTCGGTGAACCTGGCCGTCGCGCTCGTCAAGATGGGACACAAGGTCGGGCTGCTCGATGCCGACGTCTACGGCCCCAATGTCCCGCTTATGCTGGGCGTCAACACCCAGCCGCGCATGGTCGGCGAAAACCGCATTGAGCCGATCCAGGCCTTCGGGCTGAAAGTCATTTCCGTCGGATTCCTCAATCCCGGCGACAAGCCCATCATCTGGCGCGGCCCCATGCTGCACCAGATCGTTCGCCAGTTTCTGGGCCTCGTCGAGTGGGGACAACTCGACTACCTCATCGTCGATCTGCCGCCGGGTACAGGCGACATCGCACTCTCGCTGGTGCAGACCGTGCCTCTGACGGGTGCCGTGGTGGTCTCGACTCCGTCGGACGTTTCGCTGCAGGACGCGCGCAAAGCCATCGAAATGTTCCGCCAAATGAAGGTGGATATCGTCGGCGTGGTCGAGAACATGAGCTATTTCACCTGCCCGCACTGCCAGCACGAGGTGGACGTCTTTTCGCGCGGCGGAGCCGAGAAAATGGCAGCTCAGTTCGGTGTGCCGTTCCTTGGGAACATCGCGCTCGACCCCGAAGTGCGCAAGTCCGGCGATGGTGGAACACCGGTCGTGCTGGAAGGCGAGAACTCGCCCCACGCCAAGTCAATCTACGCCTTCGCGCAGAACGTAGTCACGCGAGCGGCGGAGATCAAGGCCAGCGCCCCGGCCAGCGTGATACAGATACAGTAAGAACTTGAACTACAGAGGGCACAGGAGACACAGAGAAATCCTCCATGTCCTTTGTGTCCTCTGTGGTTAGGTGCTTTTGAATCGCGCTAGGCGAAAGATCGCCTCCGGTTCGCTCTCCTTCAAAATCAATTCCGCCACCATCTCTCCGACCGCAGGCCCGTGCTTGAACCCGTGCCCCGAGCCTCCACCGACAATCCACACGTTAGCCGCCACCGGATGCCGGTCGATGATGAAGTGACTGTCCGGAGTCTGCTCGTACTGGCAGACACGCGTTTCGATCAGCGGCGCGTTTTTCAAGGCAGGGAAGCGGAAACCGACAAATTCGCGAATATCCTTTAGCGTCTCCGGACTCACCACGCGCTCGCCGTTGGTGGGATCGAAGGCGGGCCCGCGCGTATCGTCCGCGATCTTGAACCCGCGCCGGTCCCTGCCCGGGATTCCGTAACGAAAGCGTCCTCGGTGATCGCCCCAGACTGGCAGATGAGCGTCGCTAAACCGATCATCCCCGGCGGGCGTGCCGAAGAAGAAAATGTCTTGCTTGGTCGCCTGCACCAGATCGCCGACGGCTTCTGGGAACAGCTTCCCAATCCAGGGTCCGCAGGCGAAAACATAGCAGTCGGCTTTGAGTTGTGAGCTGTCCGGCAGAGCGAGGCGCTGCAGAAGCCTGCCTTCCAAGCCATCGGCCAACACTGCCGCCTGCCAGTACTTGCCCCCCGCCGCCACGAACGCTTCCGCCACCGCCTGGCAACTCGCCCGCGCCTCCAGATAACCGCACTCCGGCTCAAAGATTCCCCACTCGATGCCTTCAAAGTTGATTTGCGGCCAGCGCTTCTTCATCTGCGCGAATGACAGCTCCTGAAACTTAATCTTCGCCGCGCGCAGAGCCTTCACCGAACCTCTTTCGAAAGCGTCGTCGTGCCCAGAAGCCATCCACAACACGCCCGTGCGATGCAGAAACTGCCGCTTCCACCTCCGCTCGTACTTCGCCCAAAGCTTGAGAGCGCGGGCGGCCATCTCCGTGTAAGGCTGATCGGGCCCGTAAGTCCCGCGCATAACCCGCGTCTCCCCGCCCGACGACGCCCGCGAATTCCCCGGCCCCCATGCGTCGAGCAGCGTAACCCGAGCCCCACGCTCCAGAAGATGCAAGGCTGTCCACCCGCCGAAGGCCCCGGCGCCGATGACTGCTATGTGAGGCTCGGACTTCATGGGAAGAGATAGAGCATACCAGTAGCGCTAGTCTCAGGTTTCAGAGTTTCAAGGTTTCAGGGTTTTCAGGGTTACATATCGCTCAAATTGAATCTGTTAGCAGGCCGATCAAGCGGAGTTAGAGGCCCCACCCTCAATCATCGTTTCATCTCGCCTGCTATTGTTACCGTAAAGTGGAAACATCCATGTCGCCCAGTGGAGTGCGAATGCAGAGTGAAGCTTGGATCGACGAACTGAGGGCAGGTCGGAACATGGTAGCCCTCGACCACCTGCGGCGGGAACCCATGAATCCCAGCAACTTTATTAGCCTAGGTGCCGTCTACATGTGGGCTGCGGACTTTCAAGCAGCACTCGCCCATTTTCAAGATCAGATACAAGCAGCTCTGTATTCGAATTTCCCGTCCGATTTGTCTTATGGCATGGCGGGAACAGCCGCCTGGTGTCTTGGCGATCAGAAACTGGCGGTGAAGTACTGGCGGAAAGGAACGAAGCCCAGATACGCGGTGGGAGGCTCAAACACACGTACCTCCCTTCTCCTTTACGCGGCATCGGTGCTGGACGCCGGAGCCTTTTCAGTACGAACGGCTGAGAAGCTTCTCAAGGAAAAGGTGAGCCACTGGCGCGTAAAGCACTGGGCGGGGCCGCTAGCGGAGTTCATCCTCGGGATGGCAAGCGAGGAAACAGTAAGGGAAAAGACACTCTTCGAAAGTGCGCGAATGCGCTCATACAAGAAGAATACAAAGTCTTGGCAACTCGACTTCTACAGAGTGCTCAAGGAGTTTGCAGACGGGAATGTGAGTAGTGGTGTTCTCGAACGGGAACTCCAGTATCTACTGAGCGTGAAAGGGTCTGAATATTTGGATGGGGCTAACGTCTTTTACTTCCTGCGGATGGAAGAATTTTATATTGCGCGGCATTGGTCGTCGCGCAATGTTTGATATTGTCGGAGAAATGTCGCGCGAGTACTTTGTACTCGCTGACTTCCGCGTCGCCGCCCTTGCCCCCTTTCGGGGATTCGGCCAAAACCTCAACTTTGCTCCAAAACCCAACCTCCTGCATCTAAAATAGTTAGGTAGAATGAATCGGAAGCGGTTTCTCCCTCGCTGCCGCCGTTTCAGACTGAGATAACAGACAAGGCTGTCTAACGCTGTTAACTATGCCCGCTGACCCCAATATCGGGAATCGCGAACGCGAAATCCTGACCGCCATCGTGGAGACCTTCATCTCCACCGGTGAGCCTGTCGGATCGCGCACGCTCGCGCGCTCGAACCGCGAAGGGCTGAGCCCCGCATCCATCCGCAACGTCATGGCCGACCTCTCAGACGCCGGATTCCTCGAGCAGCCGCACGCCTCCGCTGGACGCGTGCCCACCACCGAGGCTTATCGCTATTACGTCGAGCAGATTTCCGGCAGCGCCCGCCTGGCTCCGCAAGAAGAGACCATGATCTCCGACTCGCTGGCCGGAATCACCGACGTGCAGGAATTCATGGAGCGCACTTCACACGTGCTATCGCTGATCTCGCGGAACGTGGGCGTCACGGTGGCCACCAGTGGTCCGAAGAACGCGCTCGAACATGTCTACTTCTCGCGCCTGGGCGATCAGAAAGTGTTGGCCGTGCTCGTCACCCGCTCCGGACTGGTGCGCGATCGCATGCTGCGCCTCGACCTATCGCAGTCCGAGTTAGACCTGGCCGCCCGCTACATCAACGAGAATTTCCGCGGCTGGACCATGGAATCGATGCGCGCCGAACTTTCCCGCCGCCTCGAGCAGGAGCGCGGCGAATACGACCGCCTGATGGATTCGATCGAGCAGCTCTACAAGCAAGGCGCGCTGGCGGCCGAGCTGGGATCGCAGGTCGTTTTCGTCGATGGCACGTCGAACCTGGTCACCGGCGATCAGGATCGGCAACGCTTGCAGGAGATGCTCAAGACGCTGGAAGAAAAGGAAAAAGTTGTCCAGCTCTTGGGTGCGTATCTCGACGTGAAGCAGGAGGCCGTCCGCGTGGTCATCGGACTCGACCAGGCCTTGCCGTCGATGCAGAATTTCGTTCTGATCGGCGCGCCCGCCCACGCTGGCAACGAAGTCATGGGATCGCTCGCCGTGATCGGCCCCACGCGCATGGACTACCAGCACACCATCACCGCTGTCTCGTACATCGCGCGCCTGTTCGACAAGATCTTGAATGAATCGGAGTAATGCAAACGCTGTTATGAAGAAAGCAAACGGAAAATCGGAAAGAGAAATGGCAGGACTGGATCTGGAACACGAACTTCCTCCCGCGGACGGCGACGAGAACTCCTCGGAAACCGCTGCCGGCGGAACCGCAGTTAGCGAGGCCTCGGGTCCGGGAGCAGAATTGCAGAAGCTGAAGGCTGAGCGCGACTCCCTGCTCGACCGCCTGGCTCGCGCACAGGCAGAATTTGAAAACGCGCGCCGCCGTGCCTCCAAAGAGCAGCAGGACTTCCGCGACTACGCGGCGGCTGATTCTATTAAGCCGTTGCTGCCGGTCCTCGACAGCTTCGAGCGTGCCCTGCAGGTCAAGTCGGAGCCCGCTGACTTCCGCAGTGGCGTCGAACTCATCTACAAGCAACTGCAGGATGCCCTCGCCAAGATTGGAGTAAAAGCCATTGCTGCCAAGGGCGAGCAGTTCGATCCGCACGTGCACGAAGCGATCGAAATGGTGGAAACCTCCGACGCGGCTGACCACGAGGTGATCGAGGAGTTGCAGCGCGGCTACAAGATCAAAGACCGCCTCCTGCGCCCGGCGATGGTCAAGGTCGCAAAGAATCCCTGAAATCAGCCGTTGCAGGTTCTGTTTTTGGGTGGCGCAGCGCTTCCAGCGCTGCGATTGCTTGGAAATCAGTAGGAGCGAGTTTTGGCTCCTGACGGTACTTAGACTCTTCACTAGCGAAAGGTTTTATTCTGACGACGAACGCAAAACGCGACTACTACGAAGTGCTGGGCGTGACCCGCACCGTCACCGAGGTCGAACTCAAGAGCGCCTATCGCAAGCTCGCGCTGCAGTACCATCCCGACCGCAATCCCAATAACCCGGATGCGGAAGACAAATTCAAGGAAGTCAGCGAAGCCTACGCCGTGCTCGCTGACACCGACAAGCGCGCTGTCTACGACCGCTACGGCCACGCCGGACTCGGCGGCGGCTCTGGACAGGCTGGCGGCTTCGATCCCACAGTCTTTCAGGACTTCAGCGACATCTTCGGAGAATTCTTCGGCTTCGGCGATATGTTCGGTGGGGGCGGCGGTGGACGCCGTCGCGGCCGCGCGCAGCGCGGCGCCGATCTCCGCGAAGATCTCACTTTGGAATTCGAGGAAGCTTTCTTCGGCACCGAGTCGCACGTCACGGTTCGCCGTCACGAAGCATGCGAGGACTGTCATGGCTCCGGCGCAGCCCCTGGCAAGGGTCCGACCACTTGCCGCTCCTGCAACGGCCGCGGCCAGGTCCGCTACCAGCAAGGATTCTTCAGCATTGCCCGCACTTGTCCCACGTGCCAGGGCTCAGGTAGCGTAATCACCGACCCCTGCTCGAAGTGCAAAGGGGAAGGCCGCATTCTGCGCCAACGCACCGTTGACGCCAAAGTTCCCGCCGGCGTGGAAGACGGAACGCGCATCCGCTTTTCCGGTGCAGGCGAGGTCGGCCAGTTCGGCGGCCCGGCCGGCGATTTATATGTCGTGCTGCACGTGAAAGAGCATCCCTTCTTCGCGCGCGAGGGCAACGACTTGCACTGCGTGGTCCCGATCTCGGTGGCGCAAGCCTCGATGGGCGCGGAGGTCAAAGTACCCACTATGGAAGGTGAGCACAGCTTGAAGATTCCCGACGGCACGCAACCCGGTGCCACGTTCCGCATCCGCAACAAAGGCGTACCCGTGTTGAATGGGCACGGCAAGGGCGATTTGTATGTCCAGGTTCTCGTTCAGATTCCGACTAAGCTCAACAAGCGCCAGAAAGAATTGCTGCAGGAACTCGATGCGCTCTCCAAGGTCGACAACCAGCCCATGTTGCGCTCGCTGCTCGGCAAGATGAAAGACATTTTCGGATAACGTAGGCACTCGCTCATGATTGGTGCAGCATGCTCCGACTGATTGCGGAAGAGCATTGAACTGTTGCAGCTTTCGCTTTGGGGGGGCGCCGCGCTTTAACGCTGCGGTAAGCGGCCTTTAATCACCTTGGGCTTTAGCCCCAGAGGTACGTGATGCGAGCTCCCCCCGAATGGGGTGAAGTACCTCAGAGGCTAAAATCGTCACCTTAGAGGAAGAATTTATCGCAGCGCTGGCAGCGCTGCGCCACCCAAAAGCAGTTTTTCAGCGAAAGGCTTCAGCCGCTGAGGCTCTTGCACTCCCCATGACCCGCCGCCGATGGATCGCCGATGAAGTTTCAGGCACTCGCGCCGCCCTCACCGGCGACCATGCCGATCATCTCGTCCGCGTCCTGCGCGCCCGCGTGGGCCAGGAATTCGATATCGCCGCCGGAGCCGTAGTCCGCCACGGACGCATCGTGACCATCCAGGAAGGCCGAGTCGAGTTCGAACTAGGCGATGAAGTCTCCGCAGCACACATCCCCAATATCACGCTCCTGCTGGCCATCTTCAAATACGACCGCATGGAATTGGCCATCGAGAAATGCACCGAGTTGGGGGTCTCTCGCATCGTGCCCGTCATTGCGCGCCGCACCGACGCGCACCTGGCTTCAGCCGCGGCGAAACGCGCCGAGCGCTGGCGTAGAGTCGCGCTTCAGGCCGCCGAGCAATCCCGCCGGGCAGCCCCGCCCGAGATTATTGCTCCAGTCAAGCTGCAACACGGACTGAGCAATGCCGCGACCGGCTTGCGAATTGTCCTCGCAGAGTCAGAGCAGCAGACCCGGCTGCGCGATATCCTCACCTCGCAACCTGCGGGAGAGATCGTTCTAGCCGTCGGCCCCGAGGGCGGTTGGGCGGAAGACGAGTTGCAACTCTTCCAGAAATCCGGATGGAGCTCCGCGTCCCTCGGCCCGACGATCTTGCGCGCCGAAACCGCAGCCATCGCCGCCACCGCGATCACGATTTCAGAACTCGCCTGATTGCCATCCGCATGGTCTTCGCGGGAAAATCTAATCATGAACAAAGGACATATCTACTTCGAAATCCAGGCCGACGACACCCAGCGCGCGCTCAATTTCTACTCCCAAATCTTTGGCTGGAAATTTTCCGAGGTCAAAGGTGCCCCCATTCCTTACTGGACGATCGAGACGGGAGGCTCGCGAGGTGGTTTGCTGCAGCGTCCGGCCAAGACTCCTCCGTCGCAATCGGGCACGAACGCGTTTGTCTGCTCGGTCGAAGTTGAAGATTTCGACGCAACCGCCGCGACAATTCTGAAGCAGGGCGGCATTGTCGCACTACCTAAGTTCGCAGTCCCTAAGACATGCTGGCAGGGCTACTTCGTCGACACCGAGGGCAACACCTTCGGCATTTTTGAAGTTGACGCGAACGCCGGCAACTAAGTTCGAATCGGTGACCCAGGCGGCGGGCGTACTTCTCGCCCGCCACGTGTCTTGCTCTCATCTTTGCACACCTCTGGCAGGTGGTATCCTGACCGCAGATGCCGCCGTCGAAGCCTAACTCCCACCCAGTTCCGTTCACTCCAGATGATCGCCAGCGCGAAGCCATCGAACATGTACACGGACCCATGTTGGTGGTCGCCGGCGCCGGCACTGGCAAGACTTCGGTCCTCACCCATCGCATCGAGCGCCTGGTCCGCGAGGGCCACGCCCAGCCGCACGAAATCCTTGCGTTGACCTACACCGTCAATGCCGCTAAGGAGATGCGCGACCGCGTGGGCAAGTCGATTGGCAGCAGGGAAGTGAACGCTGCCACCTTCCACGACTACTGCCTCGACATGCTCAAGCGCGTCCACAAAGATTTTGGAGTCCTCGACGACAAGGATCTCTGGATTTTCCTCCGCCGCCGCATTCGCGAGCTGCATCTCGAGTACTACATCCGCGCTGCCAATGTTCCCCAGTTCCTGAACGACCTGCTGGAGTTTGTCAGCCGCTGCCACGACGAACTGGTTACGCCCGAAAAATACGCCGAGTACGTGCACCGTCTCGAGCGCAAAGAGGTCCCGATCCCACGCGTCGTGAAATCCAAAGTCGCTCTCGAAGACGAAGAGGTCCTGGGCCGCTGCCGCGAGATCGCCCGTGTCTTCACGACCATGGAGCGATGGCTGAAAGACGAGAATCTCGGAACCTTCAGCCACATGATCACGCGCGCGCATGCCCTGCTGCACGGTGATGAAAGCGCTCTGGCCGAGGCACGTTCCCGGGCCCGCTTCATCCTGGCCGACGAATTTCAGGACGCCAACTTCGCCCAGATTCAGATTCTCGCCCGCCTCGCCGGACCGGGCGGAAACATCTTCGCCGTCGGCGATCCCGATCAGGCGATCTACCGCTTCCGCGGTGCCTCCAGCGCGGCCTTCGATCTTTTCCACCATCATTTCTCCAACGCCAAGCGGGTAGTCCTGGAACAGAATCGCCGCTCCACCACTCCGATCCTGCGCAGCGCCTTCGCCCTGATCGACAAGAATCCACCAGTATTCGCCAAGCATGCTGATGCGAAACTTGCCTACCGCCGAGCCCCGCTTCAGTCCGCCCGTGAAGAGGAAGCTCTGAAGGCAGGCACGCAGTTCCCGAGTCCTCAGGTCGCAGTCGTGGTTCTCACAACGAAAGACGCCGAAGGTCCTGACCTGGTAGCTGTCCTCCGCGAGCAGCAGAAAAAGTCGAAATGCAAGTGGTCTGACTTCGGCATCCTCTACCGCTCCCACTATCAGCGCGATGACGTCGTCCAGGAATTAGCCAAGGCCGGAATTCCCTTCGTCATCGAGAGCATGGATATCTCCGACACTCCCGAGGCTCGCGACCTCTTCGCTTGCCTGAACGCGGTCGTGTCTGCCGGAGATGATGTCAGCCTGTTCCGCGTCGCCGCTCTCCCATGCTTTCACGTCGATCCCGAACAGCTTCGCAATGTGATGCGCTCCATTGCCCGCGACCGTCGGGATGGCCAGGTCGTCCCGCTCTCATCCGCTCTCGACCGGGTTGCCGGTGGCGACGACGTCCTCGCGGCCGTGCAGCGTACCCGCGAAGAAATCCGCCGCAGGCAAGCGAAGGCTCGCCGCGCGCTCGACATCATCGTCAAGCAGTTTGCACTCGACGCCTCCTCGCCCATTCTTCAGGCGGCCTTAAAATTCGTAGAGACTTGGGAAACGAAGAAGGTCAACAAGACCACCGAACTGGAGGAACTAGTCGACTACCTCGCACTCTTCCGCGAGGCCGGCGGCGTGATTCCGATGGAGGCCCGAGAGACCAAGAACGCGGTCCGTCTAATGACTGCGCACGGCGTCAAGGGACTCGAGTTCCCCCACGTTTTTATCCTCCGCGCGAATCCACCGGCGTTCCCCGCTTCGTACAAAGAGACTCTGGTTGCCTTCCCCCGCGAACTGCGCGATCCCGGTTCCGTCACCGAGGCCGACGACAAGACTCTCCACGAACAAGAAGAGCGCCGCTTGTTCTATGTCGCCATGACCCGCGCCCGCGACACTCTGCACATCTATGCCAAGCAGGGAACCGGCAAAATCAACAAGAATCCTGCCGGGTATTTGCGGGACTTGATTGAAGACAAGACGCTCACCCGCTGGCTGATCGCGATTCCAGCCCGCGGCACGCAGCAGACGCTCGATATCTTTGGCGAAGCGTCCCTCGCATACCCGGCCGAGTCGCAGACGAACGTATGGTTTGAACTGCCCGTCCTTCCCGGTTTGCATACCCGCCTCAGCGCGTCTGCCGTCGACACCTACGAGCGTTGCGGCTTGCAGTTCAAACTCGACCGCGACTGGCGCTTATCCGACCGGCCCGCGGCTGCAATGCAGTACGGTGCCTCGATCCATCGCGTCCTGAAAACTTACTTCGATTCCGTGAACCTCGGACGGCCCAAGACCGACGACGAACTCATCGACCTTTTTCGCTTCGATCTGGCCGAGACCAAGATTCAGGAGGCGTACCAGCACGAGCTCTACGAAAAACAGGGAATCGAGCAGCTGCGCGATTTCCTCGCCAAGGTGCGCAGTCTTCCATCGCCGCAGGTTCTTCACACTGAGCAATCCTTTGAGATTCGCGTGGGCGAAATCGCGGTGGTAGGACGCATCGATCGTATCGACCGCCGGCCCGATGGCAGCGTGGCCATCGTCGATTACAAGACCGGCAAGGCCCGAGATCAGGAAGATGCCGACGAGAGCCTGCAGCTGTCCCTCTACGCCATCGCCGCGCGTGAAAAATGGGGGCTCACCGTTGGCGCGTTGATTTTTTACAACTTGGAAGAAAATGTCCCGGTCATCACCATGCGGACGGAAGCTCAACTAATCGCCGCGCGCTGCCGTGTACAGGTTGCTGCCCAGGGAATCGCAGATGGCATTTTCGAAGCGAAGCCCGGGATTCACTGCAATTTCTGCGCGTATCGCAGTCTGTGTCCTGAGAAAGAGAAGCGGATTCCGCATCCCGTGGACAGCACCGCCAAGCGCCCGAACTAGCTGGCCGACGCGGAACGATTCCTGCACACAAAAACTTAGGGGACGCTCTTGAGCGTCCCCTTTTTACTCGTACTGAACTTTCTTAATGCTTCTTTTTCTTCTTTGCCTTTTTCTTGGTTGCCATTGTTCCTATTCTCCCTTCCATTTTTCATGGAAAATGTCGCAGTGGTCTTTTACTGCAACTAGTTGATGTATAGAGTTAATGAAAAATGAAGTCAAGAAAAAAATGATGATCGATCGGCGCAAGTTGTGACACCAAAGTCACGCCGAGAGAAATTCGCAACCAAAAGTCAACAGAAATTTCGAAGAGCGCATCGAGTTGCGAGTGGTTTTCGTCTCGCAAGCGTGTTGCACGCCGCATCCAACGCAGCCTGCATCGGGCACAATTTCACTCCTCACCCCGGTACACGCAACCGGTCGTATTCTCTGCGCATGCGACGCATCCTCACACTCTTGCATCTATAATGAAGTCGCGAAATCTTCGCGGGAGCTTGATTCATGGCCTCTTTTGACGATGTTGTCATCATTTCCGGCTGCCGCACCGCCGTTGGAAAATTTCAAGGCAGCCTTTCCGATCTCTCCGCTCCGCAACTCGGAGCCATCGCGGTCCGCGAGGCCGTCAAACGTGCAGGCATCGATCCGGCACAGGTCGACGAGTGCATCATGGGTAACGTCGTCTCCGCCGGACTCGGTCAGAATCCCGCGCGACAGGCCGCAATCTTCGGCGGATTGTCTCCCGCGACAGGTGCCATGACAATCAACAAGGTTTGCGGCTCCGGATTGAAATCCGTAGCTCTCGCGGCGCAAGCGGTGCAAACCGGAAATAGTTCCATCGTCGTCGCCGGCGGTATGGAATCGATGACCAACGCTCCCTATCTTCTGCCGCAAGCGCGCAAGGGTTATCGCCTCGGCAACGCGCAGATCATCGACTCCATGGTGCACGACGGACTCTGGGACATCTACAACGACTACCACATGGGTATCACCGGCGAAAACGTCGCCGAGAAATACGGCATCACACGCGAAGAGCAAGATCAGTTCGCCCTGAACTCGCACCGCAAAGCGCTTGCCGCGATGAAAGAATGCCGCTTCAAGTCGCAAATCGTTCCCGTCGAAATCCCCGCGAAGAAGAAAGGCGCACCGCCCACGATCTTCGACAAAGACGAAAGCCCCCGCGAAGACACGACCATCGAAGTGCTACGCGCCCTGAAGCCCGCTTTCAAGAAAGATGGCACCGTCACCGCCGGCAACGCGCCCGGCGTCAATGACGGCGCCGCGGCCCTGGTGGTCACCAGCGCGAAGCGTGCCGCGGAACTCGGCGCAAAGCCGATGGCCCGCATCGTAGCTCAGGCTACTAGCGGCGTCGAACCCAAATGGGTCATGATGGCCCCCGTCGGTGCAGTCCGCACCATCTGGGAAAAGACTGGCTGGAAGAACGAAGACGTCGATCTCTACGAACTCAACGAGGCTTTCTCTGTCCAGGCTTTGGGTGTAATGCGAGAGTTGGGCCTGAATCCCGACCAGGTCAACGTGAATGGCGGCGCCGTCGCGATCGGCCACCCCATAGGCGCCAGCGGCGCACGCGTGCTGGTCACTCTCATCTATGAAATGATCCGCCGTGACGTGAAACGCGGCATCGCCGCCCTCTGCCTCGGCGGAGGCAATGCGGTAGCCATGGCCGTCGAGCGCTAGGAAGATCCAGGTGGACACAAGCTCAGGTGGAGACAAGCTTATGTGGTGACGGCCGCCTCGGCCGCCAGGTTTTTGCTGAGCCCCGTGACCGCATCCAATCGTCTGTGATCAGACCTATGGAGCTTTCAATGCGGAATCCTCTTGCACTCGCATTGCTGTTCTTGCTGACGAGTTCTACTCTGCAAGCCCAAAGTCGCTTCGACGGCACTTGGGAGATGAAGATGGGCACACTCCAGTTCTCCGGGCCGCCAGAAGAATATCTGCTCGACAAAGGCACTTACCACTGCGAGACCTGCATCCCCAAAGTTGACGTGGAAACCGATGGGACCGATCACAAGGTGACCGGACATCCCTACGACACACTCGCCGTGCGAATCTTGGACAGCCGTTCGATCAAGTTCACGATGAAGAAAGAGGGCAAGACCACATTCGAATGTGTCGAAACGGTTTCGCCGGACGATCGCTCGATGACGGAAGAGTTTACCAATACGGCGGAATCTGAAACCGTCACCGGGAAAGCGGGTTTCACCAGGGTCGACAGGGGCCCGGCTGGTTCGCATGCGCTATCCGGAAAATGGAGCATGCAAACCGTCAAGAACTCGACCACCGCCGGTACTCTGACCACGTATCAGAGCATTGCAGGCGGGATGAAGATCTCCGACGGCAGTGAGAGCTACGAGGTGAAGTTTGACGGCAAGGACTATCCCGCAGGTGGAGACTCCCACTCCACCGTCTCGCTCAAACTCATCGATGAGTACACCCTTGAGGAAATTGATAAGCGGGACGGAAAGGTGATTACGGTTGCCCGAATGACTGTTTCAAAAGATGGCGCGGCAATGAGAGTTGAGTCCTCAGATAAACAGCGCGGTAGCACGATGACCTACACGGCCGAGCGGCGCCCCTAGCTCTTTACATCGCTGCCGACGACACCGGCAGCGTCACCGTAAACACCGCTCCCCCCTCGGGAGAGTTCGCCGCTTCTACGCTGCCGTTGTGTTCCTTCATCACCGACTTGCAGATGCTTAGTCCCAGGCCTGTCCCGCGCCCCGGCCGCTTCGTCGTATAAAACGGATCGAAGATGCTCGCCAGGTTTTCCTTCGGGATGCCAGGCCCGTCGTCGTGAAAACTCACCCACACCGAATTGTCGCCTCGGCCCAACCGGATGCGCAGCGTCCCTTTATCCCGCGCTTCGCGGATTGCCTGCTCCGCGTTCACAATCAGGTTTAGAAACACCTGCATCAACTGGTGCGGATCACCCAGCGCATAGGGCACTCCGGACTCTTTCAGAAAGTCCACGGTAATGCTGTTCTTGCGCAGCGAATAAGCATGCAGGTTCAATGTGCGCTCCACCACCTCCACCAGGTTGATCCTGCTCTTGCCCGGAGCCGGAGGCCGCGAGAAATACGTCAGGTTCTGCACGATCTCTGCTGCTTTGCGCGCCTGCTGCTGCAGCATTCCAAGCTGCTTGCGCGACCCTTCGTTCGTCTCCGTGTCCTGCAGCAGTTCGCTCACGCCCATGATGGTCGTCAACGGATTGTTGAGTTCGTGAGCTACACCACCAATCATCGCTCCCATCGCCGCTAAGCGCTCGCTCTGCACCACCTGCTGCTCGAGCTTTCGTTCCAAGGTAATGTCGCGCACCGAAATAATGACCCCGCTGATCTTCGCATCGGCATCGACAAGTTGACTGCCCGCAGCTCGCATCGTCCGCCAGTTTCCATCGCGGTGCCGCGCCCCGTATTCCGCCGACGCGAAAACCTCTTTGCCGGAGACGACATCGTGGTAAAGAGCGGCGAGTTCCGGCGAATGATGGTCTAGTCCCGAGATCTTCTTCCCCAGCATATTTTGCGGCTCGTAGCCCAGCAGGTCGCGCGCCCGCGAACTCACGAACGTATACCGCTCCTCGAGATCCACCACCAGGATCAGATCGGGGAAGCTTTCCAGCAGCCGCGCCCGGAACTCCTCCTGCTGCGCCAGTTGCCGCTCCATCTTTCGCCGTTCGGTAATGTCGACCAGCGTCCCCTGGTAGCGCACAATGTTTCCTGAAGTATCCCAAACTGCGCGTGAGGAATCGAGAAACACCGCCGCGGTTCCGTCCTTCCGCCGCAACTTGACCTCGCGTGTGCGCACTCCTCCGCGATCGTCCAGCGCCCGCCCCAGTACCGGTTGTCCGGCTTCGCAATTCAAGGACTCCGGTTCCACCGCCAGGAGCTCCCGCTTCTCCGTGTATCCCAGCATATTCACCAACGCGGGATTCGCGTCCAGCAGATGCCCCTCGGGCGTGCTGAAGTACACGCCTTCCTGCAGGGTCTCGAACAATTCGGTGAAGCGCATTTCCTTCTCGCGCTGTTCGGTGACGTCGCGCCCCAGCATGCTCGCGCCCACCACCTCATCACCTTTCACGATGCCATTTAACACGCATTCAAAATAAAGTGGCCGCGAGCCGTTCTTCAGGCGCAGCCGCACCGTCCCCGCCCACCTCTTCTTGTCCAGAAATCGTCCCAGGCCACGCTCCACTTCTTCCTGCGTCGGCTCCTCAAGCAAGTCGTAGATCTTGGACCCTACAACTTCCGTGTAAGTTAGTCCCGTCAACTCAGTAATCCGCTTGTTGACCGTCCGCAGGGTGCCGTCGAGCGACACCGCGCACGCCGGATCGTCAAAGGAATCGATCAACTCCTTGAAGTTACGCTGCGAGCGCATGATGACCTGGCTGAGCTGGTCGAGCTGCTCCTCCGAAGGCGCTGCCCCTACGTGCTCCTGCAATCCGTGGAGCAACTGCTTCAGCTCTCCAACTTCGCGCCGTCGCCCTGCCGCGTACACCGCTAAGAGCACAGACAGTACCAGCACCCCCAGGGGAATGGCGCGCAGTTGATATGGGATCGTTTCCAGTCTCTCCCACAGCAACGCAGTCAGCGCGACCGCAAGAAGCAGCATGAATCCCAGCACCCAGCGCCATAGCTGAGATTCTTCTCGTGCCAGATTGTCGGGAGGTCGAGGGGTACGCGAGGTGTTAACCGGGTCCAGGTTCATGAGGGAAGACTGCCAATCCTGCTGAAAACCATCTTAATTCTATACGGGTCGCCCGAACCGCGCTTTTCTTGGATGTTCTGGAAACCGAAACTCTACTCATCCGGCTCCGGCGCCGCCCCGGACGAGTCCTCAGGCTTTGCCTGAACCGCGACGATCGCCTGCCAGTTGAGAATTGTGTTCCACAGCATCCGCTGATCGCCCCGGTTCAAATCGCGGTGCATGGGATTGAAGTTGAAGCTCACCACGTGCCCCTTGCCCACCGGCATGTCCAGGATAGCCGGCCGTCCAATCAGATTCTCCTCGCCCCATGCCTGTCCGCTCTCCACGAACGGTGCGCCTGAAGTATCTCCCCATTCCATCACAACACCGCTGCGGTCCTCCGGGCCATCCAGGCAGGTCGTACAGTAAGCCATCCGCAACCAACGGTGCGGGATGTTGTACAAGGGGAAATTTTGCCGGAAGACGTGAGTATGCGCAGGATACCCATACGCAATGGGATGATCCGGGCGATCGAACGTCACCCGGACATGAGCGCCCGGTGTCCTGGTGGCCGCTTGCTGTGACGCAGCCGACGATGCTCCGCCGCCGCCCGCCGTGCTGCGCGGTACTCCACCCGACGATCTCCGCACAAACCGCACGAGCCCGCCTTCCAGCGCCAGCATGCTTCCGCTGCCCAGCGTCACCATCAAACCACCGCCGTCGACGAAGCGTTGGATCTGCGCGAGCCCCTCGTAGCCGATGCCCCCGGTAATGTCATCCGATTCGGCCGGTGTTCCAAAGCTCGGTGTCTGCGCCGTCTTTTTAAACGGCATCGGCGACCAATTCTTGGGCAGTCCTTCAATCTGCTCCGCCAGTTCCAGATCCACATGACCGTATAGCAAGACGTCGATGCGGGAGCTCAAGTTCCCAGCGCGAATATCTTCATCGCGCAGATAGATATAAGGAACCTTCCGCTGATCCAGCGAGTACCGGATCCACCCGATCGAATCGGTATCTGCCCATGGCACCCACAATCCAAGACGCGGCGCGGGTGCTTGGTGGCGCGGCACCTCCAGCGTCGTCGAAACTTGCATGAAGTCGAGCCCTAACTCCGCCGCTGTCGAGGCAATGGCGTCGTGCAATCCATTTTGCGCGGCAACGATCCACGACCCAGCTGGAAACTTCGTGCCGCCCGCTTCGAATTCCTTTTCGGCAATCTGAATCTGGAAATTCGCCAGCCGGTAGCGCGCCGCTAGAAACGATTCCTGCCCCGTGTCCTTCAGCAGGTAAACCGAGCCATTGCCCGTGACGCGTCCCATTGCATGCGGCACGTCGGTCACCATAGTGAGCGCAGCGCCCCGGATCGACGCATCTGCAGTCGGGATCGCCTGCAAATGGTAGTGCGCGGGAAGCTCCCACGACACATCATCGTAAGGTGCTTCCCCATCCTTGGGATAATGCTGCGGCGTGAGCAGATCCACCGCGTAGTTGCGGTAGGGCTGATCGAGACGCACTACGTAAGTGCCAGCAGGGAAGCTTCCTTCCTTCACCTGGATGGCGCTCTGCGCCCGCGCAACCTCAATGTGCTGCCCCATGAGCCGCGCGACCATGGCCGCTACCCGAGCGGGATCTCCCTGATCCTCCGGAATCAGAAATGCATACGGCGGCTCTGTCAGCCCCTTCTGCCAGGAGTCCCACGATTTCTGATAGAAGTTGTGCAACATCTCCTTCGATTCGCTTGCCGTCTGGTCGAGCGCCGCGAGCGCCCCAGTTTCCTGGTAGTTGAGATTGTCGCGGGCCGACCATGTGATTTCTCGCGCGGCCGGAAGCGGCCGGTACCATTCCATGCGCGCCGCCGACGCCGAAACCGATCGCTTCTCCGTCTCCGCGCTGCCATTCCCAAACGTCTCGTAGCCGCGCCCAATGCTGTTGTGATTCATCGCCACGGAGTCGAGATACAGATGCGCAAATGCCTCCCCGAAATTCCACGTTGAAACTCCCGGCATTCCCATCGCCGTCATCGCTTCAACTTCGTGAAAGCTGAGGGCTAGAAACTCGCTATAAGTAATCGGATCGATGTTCGGGTTGTAAGGTCCCGTTCCGTTCCACGTCATCATCAACGGCGAGCCCTCGTGCAGATCGTGTACCACCGTGGGATGCCACTCATGAAACATCCGGTGCACCGCCTTCGTAGTCTCATGTGTCTGCTGGTGCGTGTCGCGATTGATGTCGACGAAGGTGTACTTTGACCAGTACGGCGGCGACTGCCGCGGAAGCGTGTTGCGGTCCGTCTTGCCCTTGAGATAACGGTAAAACCAGTCGACCATCTTGTCGCGCCCGTCGGGATTGGAAATCGGATTAATCAGCACCACTACGCGTTCCCGGATCCGCTGGATCATCGACTGCTCCGATACCGCGAGTCGGTAAGCCAGTTCGAGCATCGCTTCCGTCGAGCCCGTCTCATCCGAATGCAGCGCGGCGTTGAAGTAGTAGATTGGCCGCGAGCTTGCGATGAGCTTATCGGCGGCAGCCTGATCGGTGCGCCGCGGGTCGGCCAGAGCCGCAGTCGCCGCCTTCAGCCGGTCCAAATCGCGGATGCCGGCCTCATCGGCGATCGCCAGCGTAATGATGTCGCGTCCTTCTTCACTCCGCCCAATCGTGAACACACGAACTCGCGGACTCGCCCCCGCGAGCGCCCGTGCATAAGCATAGGTTTTCTCGGTCCCGAGCAGCTCGCCCGGAGCTCCCATGATCCGTCCCAGAAACTTTTCAGGAGACGGCACCGTACCGGACAAAGGAACATACGAAACCCAGGGCGACACAAAATGCGGATCGGTGGTAGCGGCAGCAATCGCCTCAACCGATCCGGGCTCAGGGACGTCGGGATTCTGCGCACTCGCGTTTACGGCGAACCAGGCTAACGACAAAAAACACACAATCGTGACTCGAACCATGCGTCCCCCGGATGTAGTTTGACGCGAAAGTTTAGCACGCGTACTACTCCTGTCGTAGGGCACTCATAGGTTCCACTCGCGCTGCCCTGCGGGCCGGAACGTACGTCGCAAAGAAGGCAACCAGGAGAATGGCGACCACCACGATGAAGTAAACGGCCGGCTCGCTCACGTGCAGGTCAAAGAATAGAGCGTCAAAGAGTCTTGGTAGAGGCAGCGCCAGTGCCAATCCAACGATCCCTCCTATCGCAGTCATCTTCATGCCTTCGCCCAGTACCATCAGCAGGACGTCTCGGCTTCTTGCTCCCATGGCCATGCGTATCCCAATCTCGTGCGTTCTCTGCCCGACCGAATATGCGATGAGCCCGTAGATCCCGATCGCCGCCAGCGTGAGAGCTAGAAGCGCGAAAGCACCTAGCAAGCGCACGAAGAGTGTGTTTCCTCCCTTCTGCGAATCGATCAAAGCTGGCATGCTCATCATGTGCGCCAGGGGAAGCTCCACGTCCATCTGCGCCACAGTCTCGCGCAAAGCGGACGCGAGGATGTTTGGATCGGAAGTTGAACGTACCATAATCGAGAAAGAAGATATGGGCCGCTGCAGAAACGGCTCGTAGACCGCCGGATCGTCGCGAGTGGATTCCGAATACGTCTTCACGTTGCCGACCACTCCCACGATCTCGCACCAGTCGGGCGTCACGCCCGTTACCTCAAGTCGAATGCGTTTACCGAGCGGGTCCTGGGTGGGCAGATACTGATCCACAAACTTCTGGTTGACCAACACGACCCGCGGAGCCGCGGGGGTGTCCATTTCCGTGAAGGTTCGGCCACGCAGTAGAGTGATCCCCGCTGTCCGGAAGTAATCCGGTGTGACCACGGAATCGAGTGCATTGAGCGCCTGTCCGGTCCGCAGATCTGGTTGCCCCTGCATCCTCAGACTCACCGTGCCTGTGAAGGTCGCTGGCAAATCCGATGCCACAGCGGCGCTCTCGCTGCCCGGAATGTGTTGCAATCGGGGAATCAGATCCCGGACGAAGTGCGTTCGCCCTGAGACGTCATTGTATCGCGCCTTATCCAGCGTCACGTTTGCAGTGAGAAGGTGGTCTGCCTGGAATCCCAGATTCTGGTGCTCGATCACGAAAAGCGCCCGGATCAGTAATCCGGTCCCAACCAGAAGAACCAAAGCCAGCGCAATCTCGCCGGTGACCATCACCGTACGTAGGCGACTGTGCGAACGGCTCGGTGACGCCGCGCGGCCTTCGTCTTTCAGATTCGTGGTGATATCGGTTCGCGACGCATTCAGCGCCGGCGCGAGAGCGCAGAGTACGGCGCAAACCAGCGACAGACCCGCAGAGAAAAGCAGAACGTTCCAGTCCAGACCCAACGGGACAGCGCTGATCTCTTCGTTAAAGGTCATCCGCGCTCGAACCAGGTTGATGCCCCAAAACGCCAGCAGAAGACCCAGGCCGCCGCCGAAAATGGCGATCACCAAGCCTTCCGTCAGCAATTGCCGGATGACGCGCAGGCGGCCGGCTCCAAGCGCGCGGCGAATGGCTAGTTCCTTCCGGCGTCTCGTCGCCCGCGCCAATAGCAGGCCGGCCACATTGGCGCACGCAATCATAAGGACAAACCCGACCGTCGTCATCATGACCGCCAATGCGCTTCGAATGCCGAAACTGTAGACGAGGAAATCGGGCAGCGTGCGCACGGTCGCGCCCCAGCCTTTTTCGCTCTCGGGGAAGCTCTCCTCGGAGCGGCGCGCCAAGGCGCGGAATTCGGCCCGGGCCTGTTCGACGGTGACACCCGGTTTCAATCGCGCGAACAATCGGAGCCACCGGTCATGACGGGCTGCCACAGTCTGATCCGCAGGCGACAGCACCAGTGGCGTCCACAGTTGCGGCGTGTTCCCGAGCAGGCGGAAGTTCGCGGGCATGACACCAATTACTGTGAAGTTCTCCCGGTCAAGGCGGATCGTGCGCCCGACGACCGAAGGGTCGAAACCGAATTGCCGCTCCCAGAGTTCGTGGCTCAGAATGACGACGTGATCCTGGCCGGTTTGATCTTCGCCGGCTGCGAATGTCCGCCCCAGTTGCGGGGTCACGCCCAATACGCTGAAGTAATTCGGAGTCACAGCCGACGAGTGCACCGCCTCGGATTGTTGCTGTAGCGTCAGACTGACGGTGCGATATTCATTCGCTGCCGCCATATCTGCGAATACGTGGTTGGCTTCGCGCCACGCGAGATAGTTGGGCACCGAGACGGGACTTGCATCGGCTTGGAATCCCTGCGCCGGATCGATGGTCGAAACCACCGCTACGCGTTCCGGTTCACGACCTGGTGGCCGCCGCAACAGGAATGCGCTCACCATGCTAAACATGGTCGCGTTTATCGCGATACCGAGCCCCAGCGTAAGCACGGCGATGCTGGTGAATCCAGGGTTCTTCCGCAACTGCCGCAGGGCATATCTCAAGTCTTGAACCATCGTTTCCATAGTCCGTTCACTCCGCAAATACTCGCACCCGTCACAGCAAGTCTTACACCAGACTCTGCAGCCGTAGTGCGTTGGCAACAAAGGAGGAAACTTGGTGCCGCAGCATCTTTATAAAGCGCAACCTGTCCAAACATGGACCTGGGTGCCCGAGAACGGACAGTGGTATTCGATGCCCAGTTGGAAGTTTTTCCACAGCCCCCTGGTGACATCCGTCACAGCCAACGCCACCCTCGAATCCATAAGGTAGGTATCTGGACTCCGTGTCCCCGGGTGCCCCGTTTCTCGCGTTCTGTGCGAGAAGCGGGGGATTTCTACCACACATGCTCTACAAAACTCTCAGCGCCGCGGTTTACGGCATCGATGCCAACATCATCCAGGTCGAGGTCGACTGCTCCGGCATCAAGTGTGATCAGGACCACTTCCACACGGTCGGCCTGCCCGATGCCGCCGTCCGCGAGAGCCGCGACCGCGTCCGCGCCGCGCTGAAAAACTGCGGCTACGACATCCCGCCGACGCACATCACCATCAACCTCGCTCCTGCTGACATCAAAAAAGAAGGCTCGGGATTTGACCTCCCCATAGCCCTTGGCATCGTCGGAGCCTACGGCGGCCTCACCAAGAAGGAAATGTCTGACTGCCTTTTCGTCGGCGAACTCTCCCTCGACGGCGGTGTGCGCAGCGTTCGCGGAGCCCTGCCGATTGCCATCGAGGCCCGCGGCCGAAAAATTTCCCGCATGGTCGTCCCCGAAGCCAACGCAAAAGAAGCCGCCATGGTCGCCGGCGTCGACGTCTACCCCGTGCGCTCGCTCCTCGACGTGATCCACTTTGTGAACTCAGGCAACGGCAGCCTCCCCGTCAAGGCCGACGGCGACTCGCTCCTGCGCGAATCCCAACAGTTCTACGTTGACTTATGCCGTTGTATAGCGTGAAGCCGACGGACACCTTCGATTGCGCGTCTTGGTCGGAACTCGGGCAGCTCGTCGAGGAAGAGCAGGCCGTTGTGGGCGAGCGAGACTTCGCCGGGACGCGGGATCACGCCGCCACCGATCAGGCCGGCATCGCGATATCTCACCACTTGATACGGCTTTCTCTTGTCATTCGAAGAAAACGGGGGAGCCGCGCGGCTCCCCTGCATTTCAGGTTGGCCTAGCCAGTCAAAGGCGCGTATAACACCTGTGATGCATTCGCGCGTGTTGTGGCTAGAACTCGCTGGTTTTGCGGCGTAGCGAGAATGCCCACTGGTTTGTGTTTCTGCGTTCGGGTGAGGATTTTATGACAGGTTCTCCTCTGGAATTATGAAGCCACAATCTTCGTCGAATCTCGAAATAGCATCAAGATTACCTTCCTGGCCGCCGGTCCTTATCGCAATTGTAGTCATCAAAGCCGTCCTGTCGCTCGCGGTGAAGCCTGGTTCTGCCCTCGTTTCCTACAGCGGAGTAAGCTACCTCCTTCTGTTGCTTTTGGCGACCGGCTTCGCTATCCGCAATGGATTGCAGAACACGCTGGGAAGGAGGTCTTTCTGGGTCTTACTTGCGATCGCTTATGGCTTCTGGACGCTAGACCAATGGTTCTTTGTTTACTACGAGCTTGTTCTGCATGTTGAGGTGCCTGCCAATTCGATGGCCGATCCGGTGCTGTTTCTGCATGTCGTGCCGTTCATAGCAGCGTTGGCAACTCTTCCGCATCGGAATACCGACAGCAAGCTATACCGAATTGTCTTAAACTCACTTCTCGTGCTGTTTTTCTGGGGCTTTCTTTATGGTTACTATGTCTTTCCCTACCAGTACTTGTCCTCGAATGCCCCAGCCACCAGCTATGCTCTGCGCTTTGACATTCTCTACCTAGCAGAAAACTTGGTCCTGGTCTTGGCCGCTGCTCTTTTAACCTTTCGCGCGCACCATCCCTGGAAGTCGATCTATCTTCATCTGTTGGGCGCATCTACCCTATACGCCTTAAGTTCGGCTATGGCCAACCTTGCGATTGACTCCGGCGGCTACGTCAACGGCAAGCTGTATGGTCTGGGACTAACCGGTGCTGTTTGCTGGTTTGTGTGGATACCGCTGAGCGCACGAAGGATCCCGAGGGCCGAAACAGAGTCAACCCAATCCGAAATCGGCTACGGCTCCCAGGCGTCGATCTGGGCGATGCTCGTGGTTGTCATGATCTCGATCCCGATTGTCTGGGAGTTATTCACTCGCGATAAAACAAACAGTCTGCGTACCGTCCGCTTGCTCGTGGCAATCGCGGCGATTGTGCTTCTGGCCAGTGCTGCCTACGTAAGAGAGTATCTGGCCAAACACGAGCTGGCCTTAAGAGTCGGCTTGGCCAACGATCGGCTTCGCTTGGCAATGGAATCGGGCAAATCAGTGGGCTGGGATTGGGACATCAAGAGCGGACGCGATGCCTGGTTCGGCGACCTGAAAACCATGTTTGGAATCCCATCCGATACCTATGTTGGGCGCGTCGAAGATTTCCATCGTCGGGTACACCCGGACGATCGGGCACAAGTGTCGAGCGCTGTGAACGCTGCCATGCAAAGCCGCAAACCTTATGAAGCGGAGTTCCGCATCACGCAGCCGGACGGGAGCGCACACTGGGTGGCAGCTAGGGGCACATTTTATTACTCACGAGATGGGACCCCGGAACGCATGCTGGGCATGGCGGTGGACATTACTGAACGCAAGCAGGTGGAAGAGGTACTGCGGCTGCGCGAGACGGAACTCACAGAAGCCCAGCGTCTGGCACAAGTGGGGAGTTGGCACTGGGATCCGGCCACTGACACCGTAACTTGGTCCGAAGAGCTTTATCGGATCGCTGGGCGCGATTCCGCCTTGCCGGCAGTTAGTTTCAAAGAACACCCCCATCTCTACAGCGCTGAGAGTTGGGAGAGGCTGCGGGAGGCTGTTGAGGAAGCTCTACACAGCGGTGCCCCTTACGAGCTTGAGCTGGAGATGGTTCGCGCTGACGGGACGAGAAGGTGGATCAAGGCCCGGGGTGAGGTGCACCGCGACAGCGTCGGCCGCAATATCCGACTACGGGGCACCGCCCAAGACATCACCGAAAGCAAGCAAATCGAGGAGGCTCTCTCCAACGTCAGCCGCAGAGTGATTGAGGCGGAGGAGCGGGAACGATACCGAATCTCCGTGGATCTTCACGAGGGTATTGGGCAGCGCCTTTCTTTGGTGGCGATTCAGATCGAACAACTTCTGACTGATCTGGCCGATCAGCCTGCGGGCCTTCTCAACCGCATGGACGAGGTATGGAGGCATATCGTGAACGTGTTGGCCGACGTCAAAGCTTCGGCCCACGAATTGCACTCTCCTAGGCTGGAATATCTTGACATCGCAACCGTCATCCGATGCTTTTGTAACGAGTTCGGTGAGCGAAAAGGAGTGCAGATTAACTTCCGGAACTACGGTCAGCCCGGCCTCGTGCCGCCCGACGTTGCTATCTGCCTCTTCCGGGTGCTGCAAGAAGCGTTGTACAACGGAGTGAAACACAGCGGGGCGCAGCAGTTCGAAGTGCAATTGTGGGAAACACAGAATGAGGTTCATCTCGCGGTTAGGGACTCCGGCGTTGGCTTTGACGCCATAGCAGCCAGGACAGGTACCGGACTCGGGTTCGTCAGAATGGAACAGCGGCTAAAACTGGTAAGGGGAACATTTTCGATAGAATCGCGACCCCATGGTGGCGCCACGATCCACGCGCGCGTGCCTCTCAGTTTGCGGAGCGATTCGATGCGCGCGGCTGGGTAAAGAACACTGAGACCCACTGCGTGTACATAGCGCCTCGACACTCAATGGGCCTGCGAACAGGGCTGAATCCAATTGATTCCTAACGATGTCGGGCCCACCGGCGAGTTCCTGTCGCCTTCCACCGCAGCGCAACGCGACGACGGCGGACAAGGGCTAATTGGCGATAAATCCTATTACGCTCCAAACCCCTCCATGAGCGAAATGGCCTTCGTCCTCTAGCCTGGGGTTCCTAAAACAGTTCTTTGCGGAACGCTTCAGGCGCATGGATTCGGCCTCGGAGAATCAGCAGGTCGCCGTCTCGATTGCATCTGGTTTTTTGGAACGGCTCTCAGGGATGGCCTCTCCAAGCGCGGGACTAGAACGACTCAACAGATACCGGGTCGCAAACGTAAGAAAAACACCGTCACAAGGTCAAAGCGTAATGAGGATTTTGCAACAATTGACTTCCTATCAGCGACGATTCGATAGAATCTCCGCGTGGATACGCGCTTTCGTCAAATCAATGTCGGCTGGAATGCTGAGCCGAATGCTCCAGCGCCCGCGGTATCTCGATCCGGCGAAGACGTTAGCTTGGAATTTGATCTAAACGCATTCAGGTACAAGAATTTTGCTGAAGGGAATCGAGGACGCCCACGAATCCTCGGTACAGGAAAAAGAAGCCAGGTAGGACCACAGGGTTGATCGGTTAAGCTATTCGCTTCGCGGGTCGATTTGGGTGGCTTTGCAGGTGGCTCTCCTCTGTCACGTGGGTACTTGCATTCATCATGGACAGTAAACCCAAATTCATCTAGCCTCGAATCCCTCTGGGCAACAGGCTTGCCACATATCCAGCAGTTCTTGGGGTCTTTAAGAGGCACAGTCAGAACGCTAGGTCCTGTTAGCAAAGAATCAATACAGCGAAGTGCCTACAGCCTTTTGACAGGAATAACGCACGCAACACGGCCTCAGAAGAGCATATCCGCGAGTTGTGATGAGTAGAAGCGTAGGACACCAAACAATTGGACTGCCCGCCTGGCGATCTTCCGCCTTGTACGGCACCGTACAGCGTGTTCGGAATTCGTATCAAGATTTGGCCTGGTCAACTAGCGCGGCTGGTAGTCGTGGTAAGCTGCCACCGCGCAAAGCAAGCCTTCCCCTGTCGCCCCGGCCCGCGCAGCCGGGGTTAATTGTGGGCCTCAGACAGCACAACGCGGGCGATGAGTGCCAGATTGTTGCTTAATCTAGACCATTAATTTTGACAGTTTCAAAAGATGAACCGTGATGGTGATATGTAGGCATAGCTGGGCAGTGGCGCAGCTTACATCCTCACAAGAACTCAAGAGCGGCTGCGCCACATTCTTCTTGGGTGGACGCTCAACGAGAATTCAATACGGTGATGCCGGTCGCTTTTGACCCATTGATTCCGCCCTTGGCGGCTTCTGCCAGGATGACGAACGGCAACCAACAGGCAGCGTCGAAGTATGGCACGATGTCTAATGTGAAAACACCGTGTTGTGGGAAGTCGTAAGGCTTTACCACCTTCGCCACGGTGTTGTCTAAATCAACCATCATGCTTCCTGAATATTGTTCAGCCATAGCAGCCTCAAGCCTCATGTTAAATCCTCTGTCAAGACCAGTCTGCCGAACTGTCCAAAATTGACCATCTTCTCAAATGGGGTTCGTCTACCATCGGGCAGTTAGGGAAACAGAGAGGTGTCGTTATGGCACAAGCCGCTCAACCCGAGTTCAACTGTGTGATCTGCAACAAGCCTGTCGATCTCAGGACCGCCAAAACCAATGAACGTGGTGAAGTGGTGCATGAGAGATGTTATGCCCACAAACAGGTCCTTATACGCGCTACCCAAGCTACCAATCAACGACCTGCCCCTTGGGATTTACAGCAGCTTGAGGTGAGAGTGCCGCTATGGGATAGTCCTACGGCCCTCATCGTCAATTGATCTTCCGGCAGCACGGGCTTCGGCTGCGAGGCGCGAAGCTTTTCGACCAGCTCTTTCATGCGTTCGCGTTTCGCGGCTTGAATCTCTTTGCGTCGTTCAGGCGTCAATGTTTTTCTCCAGGTAAAGTGATGGGGGAGGGACTTGCCGCGCTTAGGCCGTTGCCGCCTTCTGCTCGGCCTGAAACGCGGCAAACATCTTCTCTTGCATCTCTGCCTCATGTTTCTGGTAATACTCGGCCGACGCTCTGAAGAATTTCGGGCTGTGCGAACCGCGTATCATAAATGTTTTCGTCTGTCTCTTCATTGTGATTGCTCCTGTAAGCTGATTTGACTTCCGCAAACGAAGCCAGTTTCCCCCATCACAGAAAAACCCCGCAAGTCTCGTCAGTTACCAGGTTGCATGTTACCCAAAGAGTAATATATAAGTTGCGTAAGTGTTATTAAAGTATAACTAACTAACGATGTTACAGTTAGTATCTCACTTACAGCGATGCTATTTCTTAACCTTGTTGCGATTCAGTTCATGCTCAGCCAACATGGCTGCATATCCTGTCGCGCCCCCTGCATGATATTGACCAACCATGAGCACCAAGTTTTTTCTGATTTCTTTTGGTTCCATTGGTATTACTATCTCAACGTCAATCTCTTCGCCCTGTTTCAAGTGAATGTCTGCCACTGCAACCAACTTGATCTGTACCGTTGTTCTATCCATTTTTGGTCACCTCTTCTTCGAAGAGGGGTATTCTACCGCAGCGAGTTTGTTATTTTTCAACCTTGCCGCTGGTTAGTCTCGGGGTGAGGGACGGCACATGTTTTTACCGTTTCCACTGTCCTGGGTTCGACCGAAGGCGAACGGTTGGCAGGCCGGGCCACGTTTCTCACCCCGCGACCAGATGCCTTCCCCTGGCGCTCGCAACCTGTCAGTGAATGCTATGGCGACTTTGCTACGTTACTCCCGCACGCGGGATCACCGCTTCGTGAAGAATCGAACGACTGCCATTACGATTAACGCCAACACCACGAATTCAATAATCGTCTTCAACGCCGTCGTCATGGGTGTTTTTCAGAAACGGGATAATGACTGATAAGGCCGATGCCGTTTCGACCACGAGAAGAAAGAGCCGCCCGAAGATCGAACGGCCCCGGTCTTCGGTAGACAGACCGATTTCAAGGGAGTGAACTGCAGATCTTTCGATATTCTGCTTCAGGAAACGCCTTCAAGGTCTCGGTGGAAATGTTTCCGAGTGCTCCCGCCGACAAGGCGAACTTGGCACACGCTTCATCGTTAGGAAACTCGGAAATCAAAACGGCGTCGTAGTGCCCCATGGTCAAGTACCAAGCGTGAATCTTTCCACCGACTGCTTCAGCAGCTTTCTTGGCTGCATCGAGTCGCGATGGACTTTCCTCGATGTGTGATATTCCTTGGGGAGTGTAACGGACAAGCGTCACAAAGTGCGGCATCGTGTGCCTCCTGCTTGAGATGGACACTACGCTTCTCACGTGCGCCAGTCAACGTGGGCCCAGCCCTAGCATGATGGCAGGACAGTGCAAGGTTTCTAACTATCGAAAACAAGCTATTCACGTCTTGACCGGATCAATGCGTAATGGGGATATTTCGACAACTATCCAGCAGAATGCAGCCTGTACGTCAGAATCCGCAGGGCAAGTGCTGCCGCCGCGAGCACCAAAGTGAATGCGGCGGGCCCAACGCCTTTGACATCGCCTACACGCAGATGCGACACCGATGCGCCCGCAAAGTAGATGACGAGGCCGATACCCGCTGCCACACCGAGGAGAGGCCACCAGATACCAAGAACTACGCCCAAAGCCCCGGCCCCCGAGGTGCTAGGGAAGTTTTTCAGCAAAATGCTAACGCCGTCCGTCGTTGTTGGTTTTGTTCTTCCGTTCGAGCAGGCTGATCTAACGCAACTCCGCCGCACTTTGATTGCCTGATCGAACTCAGCATGCTAACGTATGCCCCCATGCGAGCCACTCGGCTGATCATCGTGATTCTCCTGTTCGCGTTATTCACGAGCGCGGTCGACAGCGCTACGATGAGTGCGCGTCGAAAGCGCGCAGCCAACGCATTTCATGACGGCATCCTGATGGTTCACGCCCTGTCGCGGTTGGATCTGGGGGCCGATGGCTACCGGCAAGATCCCTACTTCTATTACTTCACCGGCCTCGAGAATACGGTGGGGGCTATATTCGCAGTGGACGGCAAAACGGCGGAGTCATGGCTCTTCTTGCCCGACCATCCTCCGTATCAAAAGAGGGGACTCCAACCCGAAGCGCTGCCCGGTCCGGAAGCCGCCAGGCGTCTGGGTATCGATCACGTTGTGGACTGGTCCGAGTTCGACGGATTCCTGTCGCGGCAAGCTGCATCGTCCCCTCGCATTTTTTACGCCGATGACAATTCCGCCTATCCCGAACTACCCGTCAACCTGCTGAGCGCTAAAGCTGCCCAGGCTCCGCTCTGGATACAGGCGATTCTTCAGAAATACCCCGCGTTTGAGGTCAAAGAAGCGAGCGACGATCTCAATGCGCTGATGTTCGTGCAGGACGCCGCAGAAATGGCTGCGCTTCGTGCTGCAGCAAAATCCACCGTGACGGCACTACTGGCTGGCCTGCGCACAATTCACCCCGGTGTCTCGCAGAGGATCGTCGAATCAAGTGTTGAGAACTCATGCTGGAATACGGGCGCCCACGGAACTGACTTCTGGCCGTGGGCGTTTTCGGGCGAGAATACCGTATTTCCACGGCCATTTTTTTCCGCAGCCGTTTACGACCATCTCAACACACAGATGCGAGCCGGAGACTTGGTTCGTCTTGACGTCGGCTGCGAGTGGCAGCATTACCAGGGCGATCTGGGCCGCACTGTACCTGTTTCAGGGCACTACACCGACGATCAGCGCGAAACTTGGAATGTCTTTGTGGCCGCCTATCATGCCGGCGTTGCCGCCCTGCGAGCGGGCGTAACCGTCGACCAGGTCTTCGAAGTTTGGCGCTCGGAACTGCTGAAGCATCGGGCTGCGGCCAAGAGCACGCTCGCGCAGCATGCGATCGATTCGTGGTCCAAGCGCGAGAATGTGCCCTTTTGGCAAATTCATGCCACGAATCTGGTTGCGGCTCGGCCTCCCGCCACTCTGCCCGCCGGAATGACAATCAACTTCGAGCCCATCGCATCGGTGGATGGCCAGGGGTTCTTTCTCGAGGATATGTTCCTGATCACGCAGGACGGTGCGGAACTGCTGACGCCAAGAGTGCCTTACTCCGCCGAGGAGATTGAAGCCTTGATGCGATAACCAGCCGTCTCAGGGATGCCCCGCAACCATACAGTCCCCGATCAACGGTGCTCGCCACACCGAAGGCTCACTATAATGTCGGTCTATGCCAATTGAAGTGGAAGTCCGGCATGAGGCCATGGGTGTCATTTACCATTGCTGCGGCGCGATGGTGATCGACGATTTTTTTACCGCCAATCAGTCATTCCTCGCCACCCCCGACGAAATCCGCAAGTGGAGATACACGCTGATCGACCTGACCGCCGTCGAAACCATGGACATCAATTACAACGACGTTTCGCGTGTGGTAACGCAGAATGCAACCATCGCCGCCAACGCCGTTCCTGGTGTGCTCCTCGCCGTGGCTTCGCCCAGAGATCACGGCTACGCCCTGTCCCGCATGTGGGGAGCGCTCGTCGAACGCGTGGGATGGGAGACTATGACGTTTCGCTCTGTTGCTGACGCCGAAAGCTGGATTCGGACCAGACTCAAACAAAAGTTTGGCATCGATCTCGCGAATCCTGCTTAGCCTCCCAGTCAGCGTCTGCGCCTTATGTGCCGATCCCCCCAATTCTGCTAAGCTTCTTGCCGTAGTCATGGAAAATAGAGGACTAAAACCGTGGAAGTAGTAGCAGGAATAGACCTGGGCGGAACGGCAATCAACTACACGTTAGTGAACGCGAAAGAGCAGTTTCTTATCGAGGAACTGTGCGAGCATCCGGCACTCTCCAAGCAGGGGCCGGAGGTCTGCCTCCAGCAGATTGCAGATGGTTTGAAGATCGCCGCCGATCTTGCAGGCGTTGCCCTTGACGAGATCGTGGCCATCGGCCTCGATACTCCGGGGCCGTCCAGTGCCGCTGGCCGTCTCAGCGCGCGCGGCTCCACGAACTTTGTACATCCCATGTGGGCTGGGTTTGACATCCGCGAGGGCCTGGCACACAAACTCGGCAAGCCCGTGTCCTACCTGAACGATGCGAACGCCGCTGCGCTCTGGGGTCACTACGCGATCTTCGGAGCCAATAGCCGCGAAACCTCGATTTCCGATGTCGTCGGCACAGGAAATGGCGGAGGCATCATCCTTGACGGCAATGTCGTGAAGGGCAAGAACGGGTTCGGCGGAGAGCTTGGGCACGTGTTAATTCCCTATCAGAGCATCGCCGGAATCCCAGGCATTGAGCCCCACTGCAATTGCGGGAGAATTGGTGACCTGGAGTCCTTGTGTTCCCTCACCGCGATCGAGAGGACTCTGCTGCCGTATCATCTGCAGCGCTATCCGGACCATCCTTTAGCGAAGCAGGAACCACATCAGGCGGCTAAAAACGTGCGCGGCCTCGCCGATCAAGGCGATGCGATGTGCAAAGAGATTTTCCGGGTTCAGGCCCACGCCCTGGGACTTTTCTTCGATGAGATGGTGAATACCTTTGACCCTGATGCCTTGATCGTAGGTGGCGGCGTTCTCGAAACCAGTCAGGAATTTCAGAAGTGGTTTCTCGCGGAGATCCGCCTGGGCATGCCGACCCAACGCGTCGAGCAGGCAGACATTCCCATCCACGTCATGCCCAATGGAGATACCGCAGGGGCGCGCGGTGCTGCGTTGGAAGCATTGGCTCTTGCCAGGCAGAGCGGCCTCGCATAACCGATACTAGAATCCCTTCGCTTTCAGCATCACGTCGAGATCCTCCGCATGAATCGCCCGGACCATGGCATCTTCACGCGTCAGATCATTCTGAAACACCAATTGCGCCAGCGACTCCTCCAGCGTGAACGACCCCTGCTTGCGCGTAATCGTAATTTCCTGGTGCAGATGCTGCAGCGCATTCTTGCGAATATGCTGCCGCGCCCCGTATCCCACCATCAGCAGCTCTGCCGCCGGAACGCGTCCGCCGTTCCGCCGTGGAATCAAAGTCTGCGTCAGCATGGCGGCCAACGCCATCGCCATCTCGGCGCGCACTGAGTGCTGCCGCTCCTGCGGAAACGAATCCGCGATGCGCGACACCGTCGAAGCCGCGTCGGTCGTATGCAGCGTCGTAAACACGAGATGCCCTGTCTCAGCCGCCGAAAGCGCAATCCGAGCCGTCTCCGGATCCCGCATCTCGCCCACCACAATCACATCCGGCGCCTGCCGCAGTGCCGCCCGCAGCGCGGTAGGGAAGTCCGGCGCATCGATTCCAATCTCCACCTGTTCGATGACACTCAAGTTGTGCCTGTGTTCGTACTCGATCGGATCTTCAATCGTCACAATATGCCGCGCTTCCCGCTGGTTGATTTCATTGACCAGCGCAGCCAGGGTCGTGGTCTTCCCCGATCCCGTCGCACCACCGATGATCACCAGTCCGCGCCGCAACTTGGCCAGAGCAGCAATCCCAGCCGGTAAGTGAAGTTCGTCGAGCGCCGGTATTTTCGACGGCAGCGCGCGCACCGTCGCCGCCGCCCGTCCCCGCTCCCGATGCAGATTGATGCGGAACCGCCCCAATCCTTCCACCCGATACGATGAATCTGCGATATGCGTTCGCTCGTACTCTTCGCGCGCGTGCGCCGCCATGGCCGGCAGCACCGCGGCTTCGATGGCATCCCCCGTCAGAGGACTGTCCCCGATCACGACCAGCGTTCCCTCCACGCGGATCGATGCCGGGCCGAGCGGAACCAACAGGAGGTCGCTTCCATTTCGCGAGACCAGTTCTTCCAGCCACGAATGGAGCGGCACAGACTCGTGCGCTGAGTGAATGACCCGAACGCGTGCGGGATTTCCTTCGGCTGTCATCGTCCTCCCTTAGATGCAACAAGGGTGATCTGCGCACTCACTCATGTGAGACTCCCACACAGAACGGCCCGAGGCTTGGATCTTGCATGCCTCCCGGTTCGTCTCCACCAAGCCGCTTGACCGCGGCCCGTCGCAAGAATACCCTCCCGAAGACACAGTGCCGTCAACCTTACGAGGAGGCTCCGTATGACTCCGCTCTCCGCTCTCTGGCTCCCGATCGTCCTATCGGCGGTCATCGTCTTCGTCGCCAGCTCCATCATGCACATGCTGCTGCCCTACCATCGCAGCGACTACAAGGCACTCCCGGACGAAGATAAAATCCTCCCCACTCTCCGCGCCGCAGGCCTCAAGCGCGGACTCTACATCTTCCCCTTCACCACCCACAAAGACATGAAGTCCCCGGCTGTGATCGAAAAATACAATCAGGGTCCGGTCGGCATGCTCACCGTATTTCCCAGCGGCCCGCCCGTCATGCCAAAATTCCTCGGCCAGTGGTTCGCCTACTGCCTCATCATCGGATTCTTTGTCGCCTACCTCACCGCGCACACCGTCGCGCCTGGCACGTATTATCTCGCGGTCTTTCGCATCGTGGGGACGGCCGCCTTCCTCGCCTATGGCCTGGGCAACATCAGCAACAGTATCTGGAAAGGGCAGACCTGGAGCATGACCATCAAAGAGATGATCGATGGACTCGTCTATGCCCTTCTGACAGCAGGAACCTTCGGCTGGCTCTGGCCGCGTTAACACAGGCCGCATTAAAAACGCGTAGGGACGGACGGATTCGTCCGTCCCCGCGAAGCGAAGCGAGCGGGCGCGCGCGAAGTGCAATTCCGCCGCCACGCCCGCTCAACCTTGAAACCTTGAAACCTTGAAACCTTGAAACCTTGAAACCTTGAAACCTTGAAACCTTGAAACCTTGAAACCTTGAAACCTTGAAACCTTGAAACCTTCCCCTACTCTTCTCTCGGCAGCATATTCCCGCTCCGCAGATAGCGGTTATGCCAGCTCAGCGACTCGGTCAGCAGATGCGGCGTATGTTTCCCGTACGACAGCTGCTCCGATCGCGATAAATAATCCTTCAGCAGAGGCTTGTACTCCGCGCTCGCGCACTTCTCAATCACCAGCTTCGCCCGTTCCTTCGGCGAAAGCCCGCGCAAATCAGCCAGCCCATTCTCCGTGACCAGTACCTGCACATCGTGTTCCGTGTGATCCACATGCGAAACCATCGGAACGATCGTCGAAATCGTCCCCTTCTTCGCCGACGACGGCGCCATGAAGATCGACAAGTACCCGTTGCGCGCAAAATCTCCCGACCCGCCAATCCCGTTCTGAATCCGCGATCCCATCACATGCGTCGAGTTGACGTTGCCGTAAATGTCGGCTTCGATCATCCCATTCATTGCGATCACGCCCAGCCGCCGAATGATTCCCGGGTTGTTCGAAATCTCCTGCGGCCGCAACACAATCCGCTCCCGGTACGAGGCCATATCGGCATTCACTTCGTCGAGCATCTCCGGACTAAGCGAGAACGCCGTCGCCGAGGCCGAAGTCACCTTGCCCGACTTCAGGAGGCGAATCATCCCGTCCTGAATCACTTCCGTGTACGACGTCAGCCCCTCAAACGGCCCTTCCTCCAGCCCAAACAAAACTGCGTTTGCAATGTTCCCCACGCCTGATTGCAGGGGCAGCAGGTTTGCCGGCATCCGGCCCTTCTTCACTTCCCAACTGAGGAACTCCAGAATGTGCCCCGCAATCCTCTTCGAAGCATCATCCGGAGCCTTGAACGCGCTGTTGCGGTCCGGTGAATCGGTCAGCACGATCCCGGCAATCTTCTCGGCGGGAGTCTTGAGATACGGAGTCCCGATCCGATCGCCCGGCCGCACCAGCGGAATCGGCCTGCGATTCGGAGGCGGCTCCAGACCGTAGTAAATGTCGTGCATGCCCTCGAGCGCCATCGGCTGCCACGAGTTCACCTCCAGAATGATCCGCTCCGCGCAATCGATCCAAGTCTTGTTGTTGCCGATCGACGAACTCGGCACCACCCGCCCATCTTCAAGGATCGCCGTGACCTCGATCAGCGCCACGTCCATCTTGCCTAAGAATCCGTACTCCACAAACTGGGCCACATGGCTCAGGTGGATGTCCATGTAATCCATTTCACCTGCGTTGATCCGCTTCCGCGTCTCCGGATCCGACTGGTAGGGAAGCCGCAAATGAATCCCGCCCGCCATCGCGAGCGCCCCATCCAACTCCGGCCCCGTCGAAGCCCCCGTAAACACACTCACCTGAAACTTCTGTCCGTGAAAATGCGCGTCCGCAATGCGGTGCGCCAGTTCAATCGGCACTGTCTTCGGATAACCCGACCCCGTAAATCCGCTCATGCCAATCTGGTCGCCTGACCGGATCAAAGCCGCCGCCTCTTCGGCGCTCATGATCTTGCTCTCAAGTTGGGAGTTCAACACACGGGAAGTAGTCGGGGAAGAAATGCCCATCGGAAAAAGCCCTCACAGTCTGCAAAAAAGTCCACCTCAACGCTAGCGGCCTCCCTTTCACCGTGCTGTGATTTCAATCACACCCCACTGTGGCGACTGAACTAGAGATGGCAGAAGATCACATTCAACGGTGGGGGATACCAAGAAAGAATAGACGGCGGAAGATGGCCTTCGGGTGGCGCAGCGCTTTCAGCGCTGCGATCAAGCCTGCTGGCAAAGGGCTTTAAGCGCCCGAGGTATGTGACTCGGGTTGATCGGCGACCTGCTCCAGAACATACAGAATTTTCTCTCCGAGTCTTCCTCGATCCAGGATTATGATTTCCCGATGCCACGGTACTTGCTTGCACTGCTCGCGACTCTGACGCTGCTCGGTCACGCGCAAGAAACAAACTCAGCCAATGCCAGCGACCATACCGCTCTGGCAGCCGCACTGGCCTTCGAAGCCGAGCCCGTCGGCGGCGTGCCGGGAGACTGGAGCGGCGGTCCCCCCGGCACCATCTTCGCCGACGACAAAGTTGTCCACGGCGGCCGATGGTCTGCGCGAATCGAGCGCCATCCCGATAGTCCCAGCACCTTCTCCAGCATCACCAAATCCATTCCTATGGACTTCGCGGGGCAGAACGTCGAGTTTCGCGGTTTCCTGCGCACCGAAGACGTGAGCGATTTCGTAGGCCTGTGGATGCGCGAGGACGGAGAATCACCCGCCTTGGCCTTCGATAATATGCAGTCCCGCCAGCTCAAGGGAACGACCGACTGGAAAGAGTATTCCATCACGCTGCCTGTGCATCCCGAAGCCAGGCAACTCTTCTTCGGCGTCCTGGTGGCCGGCACGGGAAAAGCCTGGGCGGACGACCTCCAACTCCTCGTTGACGGCAAACCCATTTGGGATGCACCCCGAGTCGATCGCCCAACGACCGTCCTCGATCGTGATCACGAGTTCGACGCCGGCTCCGGAATCAGCATCAGCGCGCTCACCAAAATTCAAATCGACAACCTGGTCACGCTCGGCAAAGTCTGGGGATTTCTCAAGTACTATCACCCCAAAGTGACGTCGGGTGAGCGCCACTGGGACTACGATCTCTTCCGCGTGCTACCCAAAATTCTGGCCGCGCCAGATCGTGCCGCCGCAAACGCCGCCCTCCAACAGTGGATCGACAGTCTGGGCCCTGTCTCCCCTTGCAAACCCTGCGCCAAGCTGGATGAGAAGGATCTTTACTTCAAGCCAGACCTGAATTGGATCTCAAACAAAGTAGCACTCAGCTCCCTGAGCCTGGCCCTGCAGTCGATCCGCGACAACCACCCGCCAGACAAACAGTTCTATGTCTCGAAGGTCCCAGAGGTTGGCAATCCTAAGTTCGACCACGAGTTGGGCTACCCAATCCTGAAGTTCCCCGATCCCGGCTTTCAACTCCTCAGCCTGTATCGCTTCTGGAACATCATCGAATACTGGTCCCCCAACCGCGACATCGTCGGCGAGGACTGGGACGCCGTTCTCGCCGAACTCATACCGCCATTCGCTTTGGCAAAGAGTTCTGAAGACTACCAGCGCGAGGTGATGGCGCTGCTTGCCAAGGCTAAAGACGGCCACGCCAACATCTGGAGTTCGTTGCAGGCGCGCCCTCCGGTCGGCAAGTGTCAGGTTCCAGTCAACGTGCGTTTCGTTGAAAACCAACCCGTGATCGGCGGCTTTCGAGCATCCGATGCGAGCAGCGTTGGCGGCTTGCAACTCGGCGATGTCATCACTGAACTCGATGGCGTTCCGATCGCCAAACGGATTGCCCAGTGGTCGCCCTATTACTCAGCTTCCAACGAAGCGGCACGCCTGCGCGATCTCGGCCGCTACCTGACTCGCGGAGATTGCGGCGATACCAAAATGGGTATTCACCGTGGCTCCGACAGTCTCACGATAACGACGAAGCGCGTGTCTCTCGCGATCAACGATTTCAGTCCCGGCACCCACGACTTATCCGGCCCTGCTTTCCGCCTGCTCTCGAAAGACGTCGCCTATCTGAAGCTCTCCTCCGTGAAAGACGCCGAAGCAGCCAGCTACGTCCAGCAAGCCGCCGGTACCAAAGGACTCGTCATCGACATCCGCAATTACCCTTCCTCCTTTATGGTATTTGCGCTGGGAACTTTGCTCGTCGACCATGAAACGCCGTTCGCCAGATTTACCGAGGCCGACCTCGCGAACCCTGGCGCCTTCCACTGGGGAGCCACTGAATCGCTGCAGCCAGAGAAGCCCCATTACAACGGAAAAGTAGTGATCTTGGTAGACGAGACCTCGATGAGCCAAGCCGAGTACACGGCCATGGCTTTTCGCGTCGCTCCCGGCGCGATCGTGGTGGGTAGCGCGACCTCCGGAGCCGACGGCAACGTCTCCCCCTTTGCCTTACCTGGCGGCCTCCACACCGGAATCAGCGGCATCGGCGTCTTTTATCCCAACAAGTCTCCCACTCAGCAAATCGGCATCGTCCCCAATGTGAAAGTCACACCGACCATCGCCGGAGTCCGCGCCGGAAGAGACGAAGTGCTGGAGGAAGCCCTGCGCCAGATTCTTGGCCCACACACGCCTGCCGCGGAGGTCGAAAAAATGACCAAACCGTGATCCCTCTGCACAGGTCGAATCGTCCCTATTAACTCGTTTTAATAGAATGTCTTACTGAGAATTTTGTATCGCGATCCAATCCCAACTCACCATCCGATCTGCGCCATTGTGTCCGCTTCGGGGCATCTTTACCAGCTTTTACACATCGCCCTCAAATAATTACTTGACCTCTCCTCCTCTTGCGGCTACATTAACGAGTTCTAGGACATCCGGAAGCTTTCAGGCCCTTTTTCAATCACTCAGCGCCTGCGAAGCCAGCCCAGAAAATCGAGCATCTTCGGAGTCCTGTCACGCATCTATTCAACAAGTGAGTTTTTACGCTAACTCCTTTACAACTTACTAGGAATCAGTGACTTAGGGCGCACTCTGGGGTTCCGGTCACCCTCCCTGGCAAAGGACGAATGCGGAAGGCCACAATCATAAAGTAAGGAGAATGAACGCACATGCGCTCTGATCGTGTGTTTGATGCTTTACAGACTCTGCGGAACCGGTATATGCTTTGTCAGCTTGCCTCCAAGGCCACGCGGAAGTTCCACCGGCCCAGCACCAGAATCCAGGAAACAATGAACGGTGTGTTGGACCGTATCGCTGGCTCGGATCGGCAAGAAGTTTTGTCGGAACCAGAGAATTTTGCTGAGGCACAACGGCGGGCTGCTTAACCCAGCCCCGCCTTCCTGCCTGGTGGTATTTGCGTCTTCCCTGCGTCCCCTCCTTTTGAAAAATCTCCCGCTGACACTAACGATTACGTTCTAGTGCACGGGTTTAGGTGAATCATGACCATTGCTGAACTGAAAGAAAAGAACATCACTGAGCTGACCAAGATCGCAAGGACCTTGGACCTGCCCGGTGCCAGCGGTATGCGCAAACAGGACTTGATCTTTAAAATCCTTCAGGCGCAAAGCGAAAAAGAAGGCCACATTTTCGCTGAAGGCGTACTCGAAATCCTGCCCGATGGCTACGGTTTCCTCCGCTCTCCCGATTACAACTACCTCCCGGGCCCCGACGACATCTATGTCTCGCCCTCCCAGATCCGCAAATTCGATCTCAAGACCGGTGACACCATCAGCGGCCAGGTGCGTCCTCCGCACGAGGGCGAAAAATATTTTGCGCTCGTCAAGATTGAAGCCGTCAACTTCGAGTCGCCGGACGAAGCCCGCAACAAGATCCTGTTCGACAACCTGACGCCGCTGTATCCGCAGGAACGCCTCAAACTCGAGACCACCCGCGAAAACGCCAGCGCCCGCGTCATGGATTTGCTCACGCCCCTCGGCAAAGGACAGCGCGGCCTCATCGTCTCCCCGCCCCGCGCCGGCAAAACCATGCTGCTGCAGAACGTCGCCAACTCGATCACCACAAATCATCCCGAAGTTGTGCTGATGGTTCTGCTGATCGACGAGCGTCCGGAAGAAGTCACCGACATGCAGCGCTCAGTCAAAGGCGAAGTCATCTCCTCGACCTTCGATGAGCCCGCCGCCCGCCACGTCCAGGTCGCCGAAATGGTGATCGAAAAAGCCAAGCGTCTGGTCGAGCACAAGCGCGACGTTGTGATCCTGCTCGACTCAATCACCCGTCTCGCCCGCGCCTACAACACAATCGTTCCGCCCTCGGGCAAAGTGCTCTCCGGCGGCGTCGACTCCAACGCGTTGCAGCGCCCGAAGCGCTTCTTCGGATCGGCCCGCAACATCGAAGAAGGTGGCTCGTTGACGATCATCGCTACGGCCCTGATCGACACCGGATCCCGCATGGACGACGTGATCTTCGAAGAATTCAAAGGCACGGGCAACAGCGAAATCATCCTCGAGCGCAAGCTCGTCGACAAGCGCGTCTTCCCGGCCATCGACATTCAACGCTCCGGCACTCGTAAAGAAGAACTCCTGATCCCGAAAGAAGATCTCTCGCGCATCTGGGTTCTTCGCAAGGTCCTGAATCCGTTGTCTCCAGTAGAAGCCATGGAATTGCTGATCGACAAGCTCAGCAAGACCAGAGGCAACAGCGAATTCCTGGCCAACATGAGCGCCCTCTGATCGCCATCACGACTACAAAGGCTAGAGCCCCGGCTCTGGCCTTTTGTTTTCCTTCGTGTTACTTCGTGCCTTTTGTGGTTAGTTCTCGGTTTGGCTTTTCCCCCTGTGTCCTCTGTGGTGAATTCCTTTTTGCCCGACGTATAATTTTGTAGAGCGCGCATCCACACACTCTCTAGCGAGGTTCTCGTGCGATCCAGACTCTACTTAGGGATAGCCTTCCTCTTCCTCCTCTCGCTGCCCGGCACTGCCCAGACCCGCCAGTCGAGCCCGCCCTCCACCCATGACGGCAACCCGCCCATGGCGGATGGAGACGACGCCCGCGCCCGCATCGAAAGCGACATGGCCAAGAAGGCCGCCAAAGATCGCGTCGCCTCACTCAAGCACGACACCGACAAGTTGCTGAAGTTATCCGTCGAACTGAAAGATTTCGTGGACAAGTCCGACGAAAACGTGCTCTCCCTCGATGTGGTCAAAAAGGCCGAGGAGATCGAGAAACTGGCTCACAGCGTCAAAGAGAAAATGAAGGGTCCGAACTAAACGGCCCAGTCCCGCAGCCATCCTGTCTTTCCGCAGCTTACTTACCTCTGTGCGGCGCGATCATCGTAGTTGACAAATCCTCCCCCTCACAATCACAACTGCCCGCCTCGCTTAGCGTCCTGATCATCGTGCGGACGCTAGCAGTGGCTGGATCGAAAATGAACCGGCAATCGACAACCTCCGACGCTCTGAAATGCGCGGTTCGCGCCCTTAAGAAAGAGATGTGCCAATTCAGTTTCGACTATCCTCTCCAAACTGTCCCGGATAGCCTGACGAAAGATTCCCTGCACTATTACCTCTACGGCGATGCCTTGGCATGGGAGGCCCTGAGGCTCGAACCAAACGGGATTCCCAAGGCATGGTATCGCGTGACTGGCGCCGTCTGCTGGCCGGCCTACATTGCATGGTACGGACTGGTTCAGCTCGGGCACTATCTCAGGCGCGGAAATGAAGCGAATCTGCACTCTTTCCTGAAGCAGGTTTCCTGGCTCGAGCAAAATGCCGTCCGGCGCGACGACGGAGCAGTCATTTGGCCGATGAACTTCGATTACCCCAACGGCGCTGTGCTGCTCAAGGCGCCCTGGATTTCGGCATACACTCAGGGCCTGGTGATCGTCGCCTCGGTCCGCGCTTGGCGCCTGACGAGGAGACCGCAACTGATCGAGCTTCTCCAGGGTTCAGCCAAAGTATTTGAACTCGACGTGAAAGATCGCGGAGTGCGGATTTTGCTCGACGGCCATACTCTCTACACGGAGACACTCCCGGTGGGCCGCCCCCGGGCATTCTCGACGGCTTCCTCACTTCGCTGATCGGTCTTTATGACTGCATCTCGAGACCAACGATCCCGTCGTGGGTCGCCTGTTTCGCGCGGGAATAGCCGGGCTCCAGTATGCGCTTCCACGCTGGGACTACCGCAGCAAGTGGAGTTGGTATCACCGCTCGTATCTCAGCCCGCCTGCTTATCACAACCTGAATTGCCTTCTTCTGGAAGTGCTGGCAACTTTGTCAGAGCAGCCGGTTCTGGCGGAATATGCCAAACGATGGAATCCTAAGCGACTCTCCACGTCCGATCGCGCCGAAATCTATCTGGGTTTCGTGCTTACGAAAAATGCGAATCGCCTGCGACGTCAAACCTGGCGCCGGAAGGCTCACCAGTCGCCCGACGGCTTCGTCCGCGCCGGGGCAAGCGCCGATATTTCCAGCTCTGTAAGTGGCGATCTCAACGGTCGGCAACAGGCCCGGAAAATCTCGGCATCGATGTCCACTCCCTGAAAAGGGTTGCCCTTTTGTCGAACGTTCGCGTCTTCTCCCACCGAAACTCCTCCTGGCGCCACGTGTTTTATCCACTAGCCGCGAATTGCGGTCGGAGGACAACTTATGAAACGCGCGATTGCTGGGATTCTCTTGTTAGTCGGAATCGGTGTAGCCCCTGCGCTGGCTTGGGACGGTGACCGCGGCCTGCACCGCGACATCCGCCACGACCAGGCGAAAATCGACCATGATCGCCGCGAGTTACGACGCGATCTGTATTACGGAAACTATGCCGCCGCGCGCCATGAGCGCCGCGAACTGCGTCGTGAGTATCGCGACATCAATCGCGATCGCCGCGAACTGGACTGGGACCGCCGCTAAGATTGCAGGTCCAGACTGCTAGCGGAGCTCAAACCTGCGAGCGCGACTCGCCCTTGAAGTCGAATAAGGGCAGTCGCGCTGCCGTATTTTATGGCATCTACTGTGATCCGCCGGACTGTTAGCAATTACCCGCGAGAAAATTGGATTGTCTCTTCGCCCCCGCCGCGCCATAATGCCGCCTCGAATCGCGCCTCTGGGTTTCTTGGCCGATGGAGGCTCGTCATGCTGCAGTCAATCGCATTAACCCTGCTATTCCTCGCGCTGCTGGGTGCTCCTCGTATCGCTTCCGCACAAATGCCCCGCTATCCATCCTCCGTCTCGCAGGGCCCCGGCGGAAATGTGCCCCTCAGACCCGGCGACGAGGTTCAGAAATCCCAAGCGCAAGCCGCCAACCTGCAACGCCAGGCCGAGATCCGGCGCGACACCGAAAAATTGTTTCGGCTCACGTCCGAACTGAAAGACTATTTCGAGAGGTCGGGCCAAGGCGTCATGTCCATGGACGCCATTAAGAAAGCTGAGCAGATCGAAAAACTCGCCCACGGTATGAAATCAAAAATGAAGCAGCCGCTCTAACGAACCGTGTAGGAACCTCCATCCTTCGGCTGTTCCCAAGGTTTTAAAAGCCCAAACAAAACGCCACCCAGATTTACTCTGGATGGCGTTCGTATTCTTTCTGTTTCTTACTCTGCGCCCTGCTTGATCCGCATCCCGTAAAACGACCGGTACACGAAGGTAAACGACACCACGAAGAATGCTGCGGCCAGCACTCGCGTCAGCGTCGTGCCCGAATCGCTCGCCAACTTCACCGCTAGCTCCACTGCTAGCAACCCGAACAGGGTCGTGAACTTGATGACCGGATTCAGGGCCACTGACGACGTGTCCTTGAACGGATCGCCCACCGTATCGCCAATCACAGTCGCGTCATGTAGCGGCGTCCCCTTCTGCTTCATCTCGACTTCGACAATCTTCTTGGCATTGTCCCAGGCCGCGCCCGCATTGGCCATAAAGATCGCCTGGTAGAGACCAAAGATCGCAATCGAGATCAGGTAGCCCACGAAGAAGAACGGATCGACAAACGCGAATGCCAGTGTCCCGAAGAACACCGCTATAAAGATGTTCAGCATGCCCTTCTGCGCATACTTCGTGCAGATCGCTACTACCTTCTTACTGTCGGCAACCGAAGCCTTCTCCACGCCTTCGAGTTTGATGTTCGCTTTAATGAACTCGACTGCGCGGTAAGCTCCCGTCGTTACCGCCTGCGTCGAAGCACCGGTGAACCAGTAAATCATCGCTCCGCCGGTAATCAATCCCAGGAAAAACGGCGCGTTCAGCAGAGACAGCTTGTCGAGGTTCGAGGCCAGTCCGTTGGTCAACGCCATGATGATGGAGAAAATCATCGTCGTCGCTCCCACCACGGCCGTGCCGATCAGCACCGGCTTCGCCGTGGCCTTGAACGTATTTCCCGCCCCGTCGTTGGCCTCGAGCAAGTGCTTCGCGCGCTCGAAATCCACGCTCAGATTGAAATCTTTCTTGATCTCCGCCTGCACATTCGGCACCGCCTCAATCAAAGAAAGTTCGTACACTGACTGCGCATTGTCCGTAACCGGACCATAGGAGTCGACGGCAATGGTCACCGGCCCCATGCCCAAGAAACCAAACGCCACCAGCCCAAACGCGAACACCGCCGGAGCCAGCATTCCCGCTGCCGCCGCCAAGCCCATCGTGCTCATGTAATAGGCGACCGCCATCAACATCATCATTGCCAGCCCGAGATAGTAGCCAGAGAAGTTTCCCGCCACGAATCCCGACAGAATGCCGAGCGACGCTCCACCTTCCTGCGCCGAGACCACAACCTCTTTCACGTGCCGCGACTCAGTCGAGGTGAACACCTTCACCAGTTCCGGGATCAACGCTCCCGCCAGCGTGCCGCACGAAATAATCGTTGCCAGCTTCCACCACTGCGTCCCGTCCGCGCCGAGCTCCGGAATGACGAAGTACGAAATCAGATACGTGATGCCGATTGAAATAATCGAAGTCAGCCACACCAGCGAAGTCAGCGGCGCCTCGAAGTTCATCTCATTCGCCGAGCCATACTTCGCTTTGGCAATCGCGCCATTAATGAAGTACGACAGTGCGCTCGATACCAACATCATCACGCGCATCACAAAAATCCACACCAGCAACTGCACCTGCACGTTTGGTTCTTTCACGCCCAGCAGAATGAACGTGATCAACGCCACGCCCGTCACACCGTACGTTTCAAAGCCGTCGGCCGAAGGCCCAACCGAGTCGCCCGCGTTGTCGCCCGTGCAATCGGCAATCACGCCCGGATTGCGCGCGTCATCTTCCTTGATCTTGAACACAATCTTCATCAAGTCCGACCCGATGTCGGCGATCTTTGTGAAGATGCCGCCCGCAATGCGCAGCGCCGCCGCGCCCAACGACTCGCCAATAGCGAACCCGATGAAGCACGGTCCCGCATAGTCGCCCGGAATAAAGAGCAGAATCAACAGCATGATCAGCAGTTCCACGCTGATCAGCATCATCCCAATGCTCATGCCCGCCTCCAGCGGAATCTGGTACACCGGATAGGGCTTGCCCGGCAGGGAAGCGAACGCCGTCCGCGAATTCGCAAACGTGTTCACGCGAATCCCAAACCATGCCACGCCATAGCTGCCCGCGATTCCCACCAGGCTGAATCCAAGAATGATCGGCAACGTCAGCCCCACCGACTTTCCCGGCACCGGCGACAGCCAGCCAAAGTACGCCGCAATAATCACCGCAATGAACGCCCACAGCAGCAGGATGAACTTGCCCTGCGTCACCAGGTACGTCTTGCAAGTCTCGTAGATCAGTTCTGAGATCTCGCGCATCGACCGGTGCACCGGCAGGTTTTTCAACCGCATAAAGATCGTCATGCCAAAGCCCAGCCCGAACAGGCAGAACAGGATCCCGATCAGTAGCAACTTGTGGCCGTCGATCGCGCCATTGAAGAAGCTGACCTGCGAAAGGTCGGGCAGTTTCAAGGAGGCCTCGCCCCCTTCGCTAGCAGGTTGAGCGAAAGCGGAAGCCGCGCCGACGGTCAGCAGCGCTGCAACAACCGTGAGTTTCGTGCCCATGCGGCGTGTAAAACACGCAGCAGTGGCGAGCCATGTGCACATAAATAAGTCCTCCGGAAGAGTACGGTTTTAAGGATGAATAACCTAAAAACTCCGCCCGGGAAGCAGTCTCCCGCCTCGCGATCCACGGTTCCATCACTCCACCGTGAGCACGCCCATTCGAGGCTTGGATATCTGTTCCGGAATTCCGAACACGCTTCCACCGCAAAACCTGAAGAGTGTTGGAGCTTGGCCGCGTCGGAGTTCGCGCTGGATTTTAGTTAAGAAAGCTACGCCGCTAAATCTCGGACAGAGACACAAGTCTCCAGCCCCGGCATACCAGAGCAAAACGGGCATTTATAGCACGTTGCATACCCCCGGTCAAACCTATTCAGCCGGGATGCTCCCCCGCCTTCCCATATTGGTTAAAGAATCGATTTTCTAGCCCCTTTTTTTATATCCTGCGCTGCTGCACGGTCCGCATAAGAACTCTCCTGGCCCGTGAGCCTATCCGCCGGCCCAGGTCGTAACGGAGTCGATGAGTCGACGTTTAGGACTTCCGTTCCACAAAGCGTGGGGCTAGGATTCTAGATGGACAATCTCCCGTGCGGCTCGGAAGCAGAAAATCAAGGTCGAAAAGATAATCGCGTCACTCAACACTCGGTGCACGAGTCCGGCTGCTCGATTGCCCCCGGGACAGGACTCGCCGCGTCGATTTTCAGATCCGGCGAACGCCCCGAGTACGGGGAGCGGTTCATTCCCGCGAAGCGTGGGGAATCACGTCGATGACTGAAATGGCCCTGGAGAATTCTTTGTCATCATCGGCGAGCAGCAGGATCGCCATGTTAAGAGCTTCGATCTCCCTTTGCACCTGCCTCAGCTCTTCCTGCTTTCGACGCAGTCCAGCGTAGAGAGTTTGTGGGTTGCATGAATCGTGCACAGATTTCCGTGATTGTAGCGAGCCGCCCAGAACTGAACTGGAGAGGACCTTTGATCGATCAATCGCTTGATTGTCTGGAGGAAGTTGGGTGAGGAATTCCAGACCCAAACAGTCGCCGGTACGATTACGAACCACTGCCTTGACGCGCGGCGAGGGTGTGGGCGTTGGAAATTGAAGGTGCATCAAATCGCCCGGATTGAGAGCAACCGGGGCGTAAAGTGCCATACCTGCCCTGCTTATTTCGCTGCCACGGGCCGTGACCGGGGTGGTTAGAATCCCGTTTAGCGCGATAATGCGAACCGGCAGATCGACCTGATGACGCGGCCATCGTCGCGTGTTTTGGACGTGACGTGCTACTGCTGATATTGCTTCCATTTCGTCCCCAACTTCGCTTTTGCGAGAAACCTGTGCTTGACGTTCGGCTCCGGCCAGAGTGAATTGCCGTCCGCGCGGCTCCTTCCAGGCAGGAAGATACCGGTGATGGACTTCGAAGTGGTGGGCAAATCGATTCTGACCACATTGCCAATCACTTTCAAATTACGAACGTGTACTAAACCACCAGTTACCCCGATCCCAGAAGAAAGATAGAGAGCAGAGCCAATGACTGAGGATATTGCGAGTCAGGTTTTGAATGCGATGGCGTGATTAGCAATTGATTACAGCAATTGACAAAGAGCGAACCCAAACGACTGTCGCTGACGCCATGTCAATTCCGGTTTCTGGAACAAAACCACGTTCTTTTTCCGAGCTGCCCCTGCGGGAGATACCCTGGAGGTTCGATAGGAGGTATATGTATGACCCCCGCGAACCGCCGCCTGGCCGACCGAATTGAAATCCTTGTCACGAAGGCGCTGGGTACTCGTGATGACGACCAACTGGAACAAGTGATTCAGGAACTTCGCGAAGCGCTCCAAGAACATGCCAAGCGTTTACGGGAAGCGGATGCTGCGCACTCGAAACGCGACTCCGCTGCCTAATCCCATACGGGAGGCCCCTGAGGTACCTGATCACCCCAGGTATTTCTGCAGAGGTTCCCAATAATGCGTCCACCACCCCGGCGCGAGGTGCGCCGCCGCACCCTTTGGGAATCCTGTGTGATCAAAAACCAGCTTCGTCTCCGCTCCTTGCTCATTGAGTTGGAATCTCACAATCGAGTAAAGACCAGGGTCCCAATCCTTCTCGCGCCACGCCTGCACGATCCTCTCATCGGGAACCAGTTCAAGATTCCGCCCCAAGATCACCCCTCCAAAAATGGAGAACGCCCCGCCCACTTCCGGGCTAATCTCCGCCGAAGCGCCCTTCATCACAAAATCGGTCACCTGGCGGAACTGCTTCTCCTTAGTCAGCGCATCATAGACCCTCTTCCGCGGTGCCTTGAAAGCAACCTCTTGATGTATGCATTCACACGCGTTCGAAATGCCATTCCGGTCCGCCTGCGGACCCAGGCTGAACGCGCTTTCCGCGATTCCGAAAAGCGGCAGGATGGCCGCTAGGCGCACTGGAAAATCCCTTCGCGTGTACCGGGGAAGATTCATTGGCTGCCAGCTCCGTCCCGCGGTTTAGCGGGTTGTTTTCAGCGACGCGTTATACATGGCAACCATCAAGTCCTGCGAGTGGCCGTCGTAGTCGGCGTCCAGCGACCACATGAAGGTCCCGCCCAGTCCACGCTGCCAATCGGAATACCACACGCGATAATAGGTCGAGAACGCATCGTCGTACGTGATATAGCCATCGTCGCCATCGACCTTCAGCATGTACGGAACGAAGGCGATAGGATCGTAGAAAGTCTCCCAGCCGTGCGCATTGATCAGGGGCTTGAAGTCTGGGCCGTAGTTGCCACTGGTGACGGTGTTATCGCATTCGCCATCGGCGGTGGACAACGAATTTGGACACAATCCAAATAGCTGGTTGATGTTGTGGTAGTGATAGCCGTAAAACGGCGTTCCCATGTTGAGCTTGGTGCCGGGCAGTGCCTTCAGAAAAATCGTGGCCGCGTCATCCACGCTCCCTCCCGGCTGGCATTCATACGGCGCCGGGTCGTGGTTGTCCCAGAAAATGGGCGAGTTGAGTTGTCCGTGGGCCGTCCAGGGACCGGCGCAGTCATACATCATAATGTTGACGTAGTCGAGGGGATCCCGCAGGTCCTTCAGGTCGTATCCGTATCCGCCCCACGGCGCCGCGTCGATGGAGAGCACATAATCCCGATTTGACTCGCGCAGCTTCTTCACCAGTTCCACCAGGAACTTGCGGTCACCCCCGGTTTCGGGATATTCCCAGTCGATATCGACACCGTCATAGTGATGCTGCTTTTCGAACGCCGCGAGATTGTCGACCAAGGTCTGCACTTCGCCGCTGGCCTCGAGCCCTGAGAAGTCGCCGCCCAGCAGAAGCAGAACCTTCACTCCCTTGGCGTGCGCGATGTTGTTCAGCTCCGGCTCAAGGAATTCGTTCTGTGCCCCCGAAGGTACCGACAGCGTCCCTGTCGCATCGAACGACACCCCGGCGTGGTTGATGTGCGTCAGCATGCGATACGGAATCTGCGGAGCACCGTATGCTGGCGTCTGATACTTGCTCCAATATCCGTAGTCGCCGACTACTCGTTTCGTGAGGTGGTTTGGCAGCGTTGGCTGCGCGCTCGCGCCCGGCGCAAAAACCACCGCCATTAGACCTAGCGCCGCGAAGAAAGCCAAACGAGGAAAGGGAACGGAATTGGACTTCATAAGGGGTGCCTCCGGGTAGAGGTTCAGCGCCGGGCAAGCCTTCGGAAGGCAACGTCCAGCTGCAAGTTCGAGGATTCTACCACGACAAGTTCGCTCCCAGCTGCTACTGTTTTCGGAGAACGCCCGTTTCCGCGGCCACGCAAGCCATGCTGCAAATGAACGAGATCGACCTCGCCGATTTGAAGCGAGATTCATCGTGAGAGTAATCTAGATGTCCGGAGAACCCTGCTATGACCTCTCCCGCCATCCCTACCACCATCGCGCCCTGGCTTTCCGTTCGCAACAGCGCCCGCGC